>CAVXEK010000001.1:0-728162 GCA_963760845.1 uncultured Gammaproteobacteria bacterium
CAACGTAGCGTAAAGAATGGCCCTGCAACAAACTTGCATTCACTTGCACTGTGGATCGGCAAAGCAAAATCTGTTGATCGTTAAGCAGACTTGGGATCTCATCGGCATGATGGTATACGCTAATCTCAAAGGGCTCAGGAAAAGCCTGTGGTAACCCAGGGAGTGAGGCATCAGCCAAGAGTCTCATATGCCGAATATCGCGTAGAGCCCTGTTAGAGACCATCTTAACGGAGGGCGAATCAACCAGCCTAAGGCGCCGCTAAAAATAAGAGCTAGCAAAATGAAAAAGCCATAGGGTTCAATTTTCTGATATTGCATGGCTTGTCTAACCGGTAAAAGACTCGCAACAATGCGGCTTCCGTCTAAAGGTGGAATGGGGATTAGATTAAGGTAGGCTAATAAGAGGTTAATTATAATTCCTGCTTGGCCTGTCAGAACCATAAACAAAGCGGTATGCGAAGTAGTTGGATTGAGAGTCATCCCTAATTTAAGACATATCGCCCATAGAAATGCCATTATGAAATTGGAGACTGGCCCAGCTGCGGTGGCAAGTGCCAAATCTCGACGTGGGTTTTGGAATAATAAACTATTAATGGGCACAGGTTTCGCCCAGCCAAATACAAAATTAAATTGACTTAAGATGAGAACAAGGATGGGTACAACTACTGTGCCTATAGGGTCAATGTGCTTTAAGGGATTAAAGCTGAGCCTACCTTGCATTTTCGCTGTTGTGTCACCTAAACGCGAAGCGACCCAGGCATGAGCTGCTTCATGAAGCGTAATGGCGAAAAGCACTGGTAGTATCCAGATTGCTATTCGTTGCACCGTTGATAATTCAAGCATGGGAAGGCTTATGTAATTAAGAAAACAATCATTCTAACGGATCGCCGTGCTTTTGCTCAAGGAGATCCCCTCTGAAAGCCCAGTACAATGTTCATTTTAACCTCATTATGATATCATTGTGCTTTGAAATCAAAAGCTATTAAAAATGAGGTAACCCTTATGGCGAAAGCGAAGTCCACAGTAAATAATACTCCGAAATCATCTTTCTTTAGCTCCGCACAACAAAAATCTTCACCACAAACAAGTGTTCAAATTGATATCACAAAAAAACCTGTTTACCCTACCTGTCCTATAAAAAGAAACAACTTACCATTACCTGTACCAACTCCACCAGTGACTAAAGAACTGGCTTTATCTTCAAATATGGAAGAAAAAATAAAGTGGGCGATTGACGACTGTCAGGTAATTTTGATTAATTTTGGAATACCTAAAAATGGTTACATGGTTAAAACAAATCCTGCTAATACTAACTCAGCTGATAATTATAAGCTTTTGATAACCATTCATTCAGGTGGTATTTACCATCTTGCATTTCAATACCATCGTGCACACAAAAATACATGGCAGCCTAATTCTCAAGAATTCATCGATGCTCTTATAAAAGTAACAGAAACAGCTTATCAAGAAATTAAACAAAAATATCAGCCTTGTAATACTGGTGGCGATGATAAGGGATATGTTGGTGGTACGCTAAATTATCACTCGAACAACAGTACGTTTAAAAATCGCGAAATTTATTTTTCTCAAAAAGCTATCGAGCGGAGAATACAACAAGAATGGCAAAAACAACAATTTGAAGATCGCATAATAAATTTATTCTTCAAGAATCTAAACTTCTCGCATAACGAATTAGATTTTATCACTAAGCCAAACATTCAAGATTTTGTAAACAATATGATGAGAGAGTGTTATGAATTTTATTCCATAGAAGTCGTACCGGAGAACCGAAAAGAATGCTTTAATTACTTAAGTTGGTTAAAAGATAAGATTAGTACCCGCATTTTTGGTCAGTATGATGTTGTGAGAATACATGTGATACCGGACAATATTACAAACCCATCAAAATTTACGTTAAAACTCGAAGTTCCATGTGACAGAGTGAGTAGCCTGTTAGCAAAGGAAAATCCTGTTGCGTTAGAAACGGAAAACCCGGTTGAGGAGCAAAGTCTGACGTTCTGATGTTCTGTATGCCCGCGCCCTTCAGTTTTTTGGTAGAATTTAGCCATCAGGTTTTATATACTCGCATACATTAAGCCTCCTACTTATGCGCCGATATGTATAAATTAAATAATTACTTGCTGTTAGGGCTATTCTCTTTATTAATTTTTATGCCAGGGATTGCCAAAATGCCTGTTATCGATAGAGATGAGGCCCATTTTGCGCAGGCAAGTAAGCAAATGTTGCAAACAGGTAATTATTTCCAAATTCGTTTCCAAGATATTACCCGTTTTCAGAAACCACCTGGTATTAATTGGCTGCAAGCAGCCTCGGTGAAGCTATTTAGTCATGCTGATGCCAATATAATCTGGCCGTACCGTCTTATCTCTGTATTCGGTGCTTTGCTCTCTGTACTACTGACTTACTTTTTTGCCCGTCGATTTGTTGGTGCATCGGCTGCGAAACTTGCGGCAGCATTACTGGCTTCCTCGTTATTGCTAGTTGTCGAAAGCCATATGGCGGTAACTGATACCTCACTGCTATCTGCAGTGGTACTCATGCAAGGTGCTCTGTGGGTAATCTATCAAGGAGGAATTGAGAATAAGCAGGTGCATTGGGGTTGGGCATTGTGTTTTTGGCTGGCGATGACTTATGGGCTGGTGCTAAAAGGAGTGACCCCATTAGTTGGGATTTTATCAATCATTGCTTTATGTGTGAGCGAGCGCCGTGTGGACTGGCTACGTGGTCTACGTATTTTTAGTGGATTAACGTTGTTTATCAGTCTTAGTCTGGTGTGGATTATTTTGGTTAATGCTGCTGAGCATTCGAATTATCTCCTGCAGATGATTGATAAAGATTTATTACCCAAACTAAAAGGTGGACACGAATCGCATGGTAAACCACCTCTGTTTCATCTTATCAGTCTTCCTCTCACCTTTTGGCCTGCCTCTCTATTTTTATGGCCAGCTGGGGTTTATGCAATTCGTCATCGTCATGAAAGGGTGGTGAAATTTTTATTGGCATGGCTTGTCCCCACCTGGGTTTTTTTTGAGCTTATGCCCACCAAACTACCCCAATACGTGTTACCCACATTTCCGGCAATTGCGCTGTGTTGTGCGCTGGCTATTCGAGAAATGGCTCATGCCGAGCGACCAGGAAAATGGTCATATTGGTTACAGGTACTCTGGGGGTTTCTATCATTGGGTTTAGCAATTGGTTTGGCTATCTTACCCTACTTAGTCATGCATCAATATACTCTTAGTGGTTTTAGCCTCTTTCTAGTCATTAGTTTAATAACGATGGTTACTCTCTATTATACCTGGAACGGAATTCATCAACGTGCCTATGGCGCAATTTTATTAATGGCGCTTCTAAGCTATTCGCTCCTTTTTACCAGCTTTCTCCCAGGACTGAAACCAGTGTGGCTGACAACTCATATTACCCAACTTATGGATAATCATATTGATAAAACTGCAATTTCTAGTAATAAACCCTTGCTTGTTGCTGGTTTTTCAGAGCCAAGTCTAGTGTTTAATTTAAATACCCATTTAGTGCAGTTTGTGCATGGTATAATCGCGGCAAGTATTTTACAATCTGACCCTGCGCGTTTTGCATTAGTGGAGCGTAGCATTTTAGATGATTGGCTTAGTGCCCATATGAATCTAGTCATTCTGGGACAAGTTAAAGGTTATAACTATAGTAAAGGTCGTTGGGTGGAGCTCTTTTTAGTGAAATGTCATAGACAAATTTAAAGTAGGTTGGGCCTTGGCCCAACATGATACAAGTGCCTACATTGTAAGAAAAAATGTGCACCCAAAAACAAACGAGGTCACAACATGACACATTCTTGTTGGGCCAAGGCCCAACCTACGCGATTTTATTTGCCTATAAGAGTATGGTATGAAATTGGAACGAAGAAACATGTCACCTTTTGATCGGTTATTTACCGTAATGACGAAACCCTTAGCTATTGTGCTTTATCTAAGCGTAATCGCTTTGCTCGTGCTTGATTTTGATAAGCCTATAGCCCTTTATTTTTATGTGCTAAATTTAAGAATCCACTTACCTATTTTAGATTTTATCACGCGCTTAGGCTTAGGCATTCTTTATATTCCAACTTTTTTAGGTTTGGCTTTATTTTTCCGCTACATTTTAGTCAAGCGAGAGTGGGAGGCACGTGCTTGGTTTTTATTCCTGTGTGTGGTTATACCGGGGATTATCTGTTTTATTCTCAAAGTGATCTTCGGTCGTGCGCGCCCTATAGCGCTTTTATACCATCACTATGGCTTTTATGGAATAAAATGGAATGCCTATTATTGGTCATTCCCCTCAGGCCATACTACAGCAATAATGGGGGTTATACTGGGGTTATGTGTTGTATTTCCTCGTTATTTCTATGCTTTTCTATGCGTGGGGATCATGGTCGCTTTATCGCGGGTCTTTCTTGGCCACCACTACCTTAGTGATATATTATTTGCCGCTTATCTTGCTTTATTGGAAGTGGGTCTGCTGCTGTGTGTTTTACGACGAAAATTGTGGCTAGCCCCAGCTTGGCAGCATACTAGGGCCCCTATATAATGATTAATTAAACTGCTTAAGGTAACTAAAATGCCCTCAACTCATCAGATAGATGTGTCAGTGATTATTCCTGTTTACAATGAAGTTGATAATGTTGAACAGCTCTATCGCGAAATTGTCGCAGCGCTTCCTACTGAGCGTTTTATTTATGAAGTTATTTTTGTTGACGATGGCAGTAACGATGGTACCCTCGAACGCTTAAAGACTTTGTCCCAGGTGCATGGTAATTTGCGGGTTGTTTATCACAAACGTAATTTTGGTCAAAGTGCTGCTTTACTCAGTGGAGCTAAGGCTGCCCGCTATTCCATGTTAGTCACTTTGGATGGTGATGGCCAAAATGATCCAGCTGATATCCCGCGTATGTTTGATCTCTTACATGACTCTCAAACCGTGGTTTTAGGGAATCGTAAGAAGCGAAATGATAACGTTTTGCGCAAAATCTCGTCTTGCATCGGCAATGGAATCCGTCGCCGGTTACTCCAAGATGAATGCCCTGATACGGGTTGTAGTTTAAAATTATTTCCCCGTGATGCTTTTTTAGCCTTACCTCATTTTAATCACCTGCATCGTTTTTTACCCGCTTTATTTAAGCGGGCAGGTTTTAAATTGGTCAACACACCAGTGAATCATCGCCCGCGATGGCATGGGGTGTCTAAATATGGCGTAATGAACCGGTTGTTTGTTGGTATACATGATTTAATGGGTGTCCACTGGTTGCTAAAGCGTCCATGCACACCGGAGGTGACTACACATGAGCCATAGTTATTTTTGGCTGGCTATTGGTTTTCTTGGCCAGGGAATATTCTCAGCACGCTTCATTGTGCAGTGGTTGGTTAGTGAAAGGGAGAAGAAAAGCATCATCCCTGTTGCTTTTTGGTATTTAAGTTTGTTGGGTGGGATCACGTTGTTGGTTTATTCAATATATAAACAGGATCCTGTATTTATTATGGGCCAAACTACTGGCGTATTTATTTATGGGCGTAACCTGTATCTGATTCATCGCGAACGCGCATCCCGTCGTTTTCGTGCCTTGAGAAAGCGTAACCTGCAACAACTTCGTGACGTTTCGGATTTGTAAACAGACCCTAACATCGATCTTCCGTAATATTAATCATCATCTCTAAGGCTTTTTTAGCATTATCGATGACCCATTGTTGTTCTTTTTCCTGTAAGCGTTGCCGGGTTCCGGTGAACTCATTGACAAGGTCGCCTGCTTTAACTTCGTTGTACTCCATCGATTTTCCTTGCCTTAGTAAATCAACTAAAGCAACTAAGTGGGGTGGATCATTACGTGACATGGTGGCGCAGCCGCAGCCTATACCTTTTTCATTGTCCTTTGTCGGTGCTTCGGCGAGGTTAACTACTTCAATGCCTAAACTTTTGCAATACTGTCTAACATTTTCGACCATGTGATTCTCAGTGCCAATGGCGTAACGTTTAGTGTTTGCTCTATCATTGACAACAAAATCCCAAATAAAAGCAGTAGAGCCTGCATGTTGAGCAACACGGATAACCGCATTGCGACACTCAGGATGGACAACAGTGGCATAACCCTGTGTATGCCAATATTCACACATTTCAGCTTGATAATAGGTGTGCACGGCACATTCGCTAGCGAATAAAATTAATTCAGCCTGGTCAAATTGGGCTAATGTTGCTGCTGACTGTGCCGCTAATGAATATTGCGCACCAGCCGTGCCGCCTGGCCAATAAGCAAGATTTTTAATACCTAGCCAATAAGCAATGTTTTCTCCCATGTGTTGATCAGGAATGAATAGGATTTTTTTATTTTGCTGCTCGAGCCCAGGCAACGATTTTTTTGACGTTTGAGCTAGTGCACACCGCACCTCCTTGCGCTCCTGTCATGGCTTTAACTCGGCCGGAAGTGTTCATGTAGCAAACTGGTAAGTATATTCTCAGCACCATAGCGCTCATTGAGATCGATAGAAGGCAGGCTCTACCATAAAATCTTTAGCGAGCATTTCCATGGTGCAGCCTGATTTAGGATTGGTGATGTAAACTTGCTGATTTTTATTCGCTAAAATACTAATCGATTCAGCCATAAAATGAACGGCTGACTCAATAATCACGATTTTTCAGGATGATTGGCAGCCATGAGTGCCAATTGATAAGAATCACCAACCCGTCCACCGAATTGCTCGACCAGTCTCACTATATCACCGCCCATGTAGTAATGCGCAAGTAAGAGCAATTGCTCACCAAAATGGGCTTGCGCTTTTTGCATATAAGGTGTCATCCAAGCAAGCACAGTGGTCAATTTGCGATCGGGCAGGGCTTGGTATTCTTCTGCATAAGGGATAAAGTCTTTCTGATACCAATCCAGCGGATAATCAGCTTGGCAAATACTCATGTCATTGCGAATGCGCATAAGCGTTTTTTCGGGTTGATAGGTTGTCTGATTATTAAACATCGGTGGTAACCTCAACTATATAAATGGGTTCTGTGGCGAAGTATGACGTGGCGAAGCAATGCTTTCTTGCGCTCGCGGATTTTTAAAAGGAAAATCCTCACGATAATGCCCACCCCGAGACTCTCGTCTCGATAAGGCCGCCCTGACAATGAGTTCAGCATTTAATACAATATTACGCAATTCAATAAAGTCGCGAGTGATACTGTGTTTCCAGTAGTATTCTTCGATGATTTTCTTACGCTTCATAATTAATTGTAGTAGATCTTGCAATCCCGCTTCAGTTCGTACTATACCTGCATACGAAGTCATCTCCCCGCGCAATCCTCGCCAATGGGCATTAATCTGGCTGGCACGTCGGGTATTGACCTCACCTGGTGAGCTCCAATTAGGAATAATTTCGCTGCATTTTGCAGGGAGTTGCAATCTCGTTCAGGCTGCAGCAGGCTGCATTTCTTGCCATCACCAACGCTTCAAGGAGTGAGTTACTTGCTAGACGGTTTGCTCCATGAAGACCAGTAAAGGCGACTTCACCGATAGCATACAGTCGTTTCAAATCAGTACGGCCATCAATATCCGTTAACACACCGCCACATTGATAATGGGCTGCAGGTACAACCGGAATCATATCTTGACTCATGTCTATGCCAACTGAGAGTAGAGTCATGTAGATTTGGGGAAAGTGTTTTTTTAAAAAAGATTTTGATTGATGGGTAATATCTAAGTAGACAAACCCCGTTTGACTTTGCTCGATCTCATTAAAAATAGAGCGTGCTACGATATCACGAGTGGCTAATTCTAATTGATCCGGCGCATAACGGCGCATAAAACGCTCACCTGTTTCGGCATTTTTCAGCAGAGCACCTTCACCCCGTACTGCTTCTGAGATTAAAAAATTATTTAACGAAGGGTGGTGTAATAGAGTTGGGTGGAATTGGTAGAATTCCATGTTCCCTATCCGAGCACCGGCTCGGTAGGCCATAGCGACCCCATCACCGGTGGCAATCATTGGATTGGTGGTATAACGATAGGTTTTACCTGCTCCGCCAGTAGCAAGAATTACGCAACGCGCGATGAAAGTATCAATGCGATTGGCGTTGCAATCCAAGATGTAAGCACCCATTACCTCACCCTGATTATCAGTACGATGAGGGTGGTAATGGGTGATTAGATTAACGGCAATATGATGCTCAAAAAGTTGAATCTGTGGTTGCTGTTTGACTGCTTTGCAGAGTGTTTCGGTTATAGTTAAGCCAGTATGATCACCACTATTAAAAATGCGGCGATGAGAGTGGCCCCCTTCCTGTGCCAATGCATATTCACCATCTGGCAATTGGGTAAAAGGAATGGGATAAGTGAGTAAGTCAGCTATAGTTTGTGGTCCTTGGCGAATAATGAATTCAACAGCAGGTTGATAGCATAATCCATCTCCAGCCTGGAGAGTATCGGCAATATGAGATTCAAGCGAATCTTCCGGCAACACGGCTGCAGCAATACCCCCTTGCGCATAGCGACTGTTGCATTCATTTACTTCAGCTTTGCTAATTAATGCAATTTTTACCTTTGGCTGTAGTTTCAGCAATTGTAAGCAGTAATTTAATCCTGCTAGACCAGTACCTAAAACCAACACATCAAACTCTAGGGCTCTGCCTTGTTGTGATAAGTTAGTGCTCATGAAAACGCTTTCACTAATTGGGTGGCGAGTCCAGTATATTTTTCCGGGGTTAAATCGATTAGCTGTGTTTTTACTTGTTCGGGCAAATCAAGTGACTTGATGAATTTCTTTAAACTATCCTCATCAATACCCTGGCCACGCGTTAAGTGTTTTTAACTGCTCATAAGCATTAGGTAATTTGTAGCGGCGCATGACTGTTTGAATGGCTTCTGCTAGCACCTCCCAATTTGTATTGAGATCCTGTTTTAAGCTGTGCTCGTTAATTTGCAGTTTTTCGTTGCCTTTAGCAATGGCTTGATAGGCAATCAGTGTGTAGGCAAAGGCGACACCGATATTGCGTAACACAGTTGAATCGGAAAGGTCGCGTTGTAAACGTGATTGCGTTAGTTTATGGGCAAAATGTTCAAAGAGGGCATTTGCCATACCTAGATTACCTTCAGCGTTTTCAAAATCGATAGGATTTATCTTATGAGGCATGGTGGATGAACCTATCTCGTCAGCAATCGCTTTTTGCTTAAAATAATTGAGTGAGATATAAGCCCAAATATCACGCGTGTAATCAAGTAAGATATTATTCGTGCGAATCATGATATGTGACACTTCTGCTATCCCGTCATGCGGTTCAATTTGCGTGGTGTAAGCACTAAACGATAAACCAAGAGAATTGACAAAATTTGCACAATGTTTTCGCCAATCAACCTGAGGATAAGCGATGACATGCGCATTGTAGTTACCAACTGCACCATTAAATTTGGCTGGGATTAACACTTCAGCTAATTGTTGTTGTGGGCGTTTTAGCCGAGCGACAAAATTCACCAATTCTTTGCCAATGGTAGTAGGGGTGGCTGGCTGTCCATGCGTTCTTGCCAGCATCGGCACATCGGCATGTTGTTTACCCAGCATGGTTATGCTGCCGATAGTTTCTGCTAGGGTTGGTTGGATAATTTGGGCGATCGCTTCTTTCACCATTAAGGCATAAGCAACATTATTAATGTCTTCTGAGGTGCAGGCAAAATGGATGAAGCCAGTATATTGGCTTAAGCTTGCATGTTCTGCCAATTTCTCTCTTAGGTAATACTCAACAGCCTTAACATCATGATTAATTTTTCGCTCGTAGTTTTTAACTTTCTCCGCCTCTGTTTCGTCAAAATTAACTAATAGCTCAGCCAGATAAGCTTTAGCATCATTATCGAATTTAGCCACTTCGGGGATATTTTTATTCGCTCCAAGCGATTCCAACCAGCGAATTTCTACCAACAGGCGGTAATAAATGAGGGCAAATTCACTAAAATAAGGGCTCAACGCACTTGTTTTTTTAAGATAGCGCCCATCAATAGGGGAGATAGCATTCAAAGAAGTCAAAGTCATAAGTAAACTGCCGCAATTGGAAAGTAGATATAATATTCGATGCAGCGGAAGATGTGAATGTGTAACTATTCAGCGTTTGTGGGTTGGTGGATTTTTAGCCTTTTTTATGATATAAACGCGATGTTTTAATCCTAATAGGCTGAATGTTCAGCTTATTGCAGTGTTGTAATCAAACTAGGATGAGCCTATGTTCTCATATAATCGATTTTGGCATTTTTGGTATACATTAGATAATCGTCACTATTTTCGCCTATTTCTAGCCGGGCTGTTTACTGGGCTTGGAGGGGGGGCTTTACTTGCCTTTTTAGGAGTGATCCTACCAATTGTACTAGTGGCGACTATTGTTTCAATACCTATCGTGACAATTGCATTTGTTACTCTTGTTTTCACTAAGTTGTCGGATTTTTTCTATAATAGGCAAAACAAACAATTAGAAGAGTTAAAACATGTTGAACAAGAGGGATTAACATTAACTCGGGAGCAAAAAGCCTACAACGAGCAGATAGATCTCTATTTAAACAGGCGTGTGATCTGCCCACCTGAATTGTTAGAAGGGAAATTATTAAGTTTTCTTAAGGTTGAACGTAGTGTACATGAGTCACATGATAAAATAAAAAGAGCCTTTGCCCTGGACAAAGATACAAATCTAGTTATAGCTCCAAGGGTAAGTAGTCTCCCTGTTCCTAATCGTAATCCAATTTCCATTGCGACGATTGCTGATGATGGAGAACAACTATTTATTAAAAAAACGGCTGCACTAGATGGGCTGTCTGAGCTTGCTGCACGGGAAATGGCTGAGCTTATGGGTTTTGAAGGCCTAATTCCTTCCAATACTATTGCGAGAGATCAAGAGTTGGGTCAGCGATTGCCTAGCACAAATCTCTTTACCTCGAGAGAAGCGGTAGAAAGGGTTGTAGCGAAGAGAGCAGCCGAAACTGCCGAAAATGAGCATCCAATACCTAATACTCCAGGTGTACGAATTGCGGTTGAGAAGTTTGTTACTAATTTAAAGGCAGCAGCTCATAGGAAGCAGGCTGAGGAAAATCCTAGCGCAAAATTAGTTTATGTCCAGAAAGCTGTACCCAATGCGAAAGATGGCCTACAAATGATGATGGATCTACTTTGCGAGCCAATTGCAGGGGTGTCTGCAAGGATCCCTCTTAGGCAAAGGGGTGCTGCAAGAGAGGGGGCTAGAAAATTATTACAGGAAATTGATTTGGATTCTTTCCAAGAAAATTTTTTATTACAAATTGTATTAGGTTCCCAAGATTGTAATCCAGGGAATACCCTATTTAAGGAAGTGACAGATGCAGAGGGTACACGCCAGCAACTATACAGTGTTGATCATGAACGGATAATGCCGGAAGACAATTATAATATGACTAAGCGTACTCCAGTGATAAATGGACCGGAGGGGGCGTGGGATGAAAGAGAGCTCAAGGATGTATTTCCTATCCGTTTATGGCTAGCAGGTTTGCCGCAGGCAGAAATTCCTTTCTCACGTGCAAGAATAGAGAAAATGTGTTGTTCTTTAGACCCAGAGCGATTGCTTGCTTACCATCGGCAGAAAAAACTTTTTTCTCCAGCAGCAGTAGGTGCTCAGATAGATCGAGTTCAATTAATTAGAACCTTATTTGCCGCTGAGCTGCAAAAAGATAAACCCACTTTAACCCCACGATCTTTATTTTTACAATTAGTTAACAATCATCCATCATACGGTTTCTTAAAAGATCTAGGTCTAAGTGATTTTTCAACGTTTATGTTGCTTGGACAGGCTCCTGCAGATGCTGATTGGAGTGTGTTCAGACATCCCATGCAAACGTATGAAATGTGGGCTAAGTTTTTCGAGGTAATGTCCAATCAGTCTAAAGGACGTACTAAGCTTTTTTCTGATGAAAGTTTCGCAACGTCTGCTGCACCCAGACTTAGCTTTTATCTTATGGGTGCTGGACAATGTATGTCAGAGAAAGTTAATCAAGCCGGTTTTGATATTCTGCAAGAAGTTACTGAGGATTTAAGGGTTTCTTCTCCTACACTTTAAGCACTACTCACAGCTTATGTGTGGCGACCTGAGAGGAACAAAGGAGTTGGGTCAAGTCTTTTGAAAAATTAACCCCTTTATCAAAAGACTTGACCCCTTCCTCACACATTCAAATGGCTCTTGCTAATGCGCAAAATGAGCTTTAGCCGTAAGATCAGCCCCAACGCTTTCATGACCGCCAACGTTGTTTTTAAAGTTGGATTAATATTTCCTTAATCAACAAGTGTTATTATGTATTTTTCAGCATTAAAATTTGGAGATCGTTATGCGAGGAAAATCTGAAAATATAAAACACAGTCAAAAAGCGCTAGACGTGTCAGACTTAAATTTTGCAATCGCTCAGAACCTTATCGATAAAGTAAAGGAGGCTATTAAGGCAGGTGTTCTAATGACAAACTCAACCACTTCGCGTGCTATAGAGTCTGGAAATATCGACATTGTAAACGCCGTTATCGCTGCTAAGGCCCCGATGACTATGCTTGATCTTGATCTTGCCATCTCTTCAGGTAAAGACGCTATCGTGAGTGCCCTTTTACGTGCAGGCGTTCCTATGCTTCCTGATGCTACAGATAGGGCTATATATACAAAGAATGACCGCATTGTGAATGCTGTTATCAAAGCAGACGCTCCAGTGAATGCAGAGCATCTTGATCTTGCCAAACGATCAAGGAATGAATCTATTATAAATATTGTAAAAAATAAACTGAATCATATAGATGATACAAAAAAGAATTCACAGGGAAATAGGAATAGACTGTTTTCAACATCACCAACTGAACAACTTGCTACAATCGCCCCATCAATGGAAAATAACCCAGACGTTATTGAAGATGACAGAGAAGCTTACGAAGTACCTTTTCAATAAAGTAAGGCTACAAAGCACAAATAGCTTCAAATGATTTTGCCAATAAATGAAAAAATTATTTACCCTTTATTTTTATCGATATATTTCACGTTTGGCAGTCCTTCAAAATCTGCATCAATACCCCGTCATTGCGAGCATTAGCGAAGCAATCCAGTGTCCTTATGAGATGCTAGAAAAGGCCACTGGATCAACTATGTCTCAGCGATTTTTTTAAATTATTTTTAATAGTCTAATTGCTTAAGAACAAGACAAATTAAAGTCTCTAACTCTAGCATTAGCTATAACAATAATTTTACGCATCAATGCGGTTAACGCCACGATTTTCTTTTTGCCCGCTTCAACTAATCGATTGTAAAAACTTTTTAACCACGAGTTTGAATTTCGCGCAGCCATTGCAGCCATAAACAAAATAGGTTTCACACCTTTTCGCCCATGCCCTGTTGCCCTATAGCCTTTATATAACCCGCTATCATTTGCTATGGGTGCCAAGCCAGTTAAGGATGCTATTTGTTTACGATTCAGTGTACCTAATTCGGGCACTAATACCAGTAAATAGTTCGCTGTCACTTCGCCAATACCTGGAATTGTTTTTAATACGGCTTTCTTCTTGCTTAATAGAGTATCATTCTCAATAATATGATTAACTCGTGCCGTAAGTGTATCAATTTGCTTTGTCAGCGAATCTATCATTAATTCACAGCTTTCTTTGATGTGATCGGCGCGCGGAGCCTTCAGCCTATTCTTTTCCGCAGCAAGCATCTGTTTTAAATCGCTACAGCGCTGTACTAATTCATATAACTCGAGTGATTGCTGCGATTGTGGCTTAAAACACTCCAATCGCTCATGCCTTTCATAGCCATATAATGCTAGAGATTTACCGTCTAATGCGTCTGTTTTTGCTCCATTACCTAATGACCGAATGAAATTCTTTACCTTGCGTGTGTTGGCTCTATGTACCGCAAAACCTTCCTCACACAGCGTTAACAATAATCTCATTTCATAACCGCCAGTGGTCTCTAATACAATAAAACTCTTAGGTAGCATTGAGCGGTAATCCTTTAGAAAATGTTCAATTCCTTCAACGTTATTTTCATACTCCCTAATTGATTTTTGACCATGTACTCCTACTACAAAGGTTAATTTACCAATGTCAATTCCTACAAAATTATTATACACTTCCATTTCAGCCTCGAAATTAATGTTTACGATTGTAAGCGAGCGTGCTAATGCAGCTCATTCAACTATTCAAACGTTTCGAGAGCAGGGCTAGAGTACCCAGATCCAGACGATTGGTAAAATCGATTGCTTCACGGTCGCTCACGCCCGCGCCCTTCACTTCCGTGAGGGGCTACTCTCTTGAGGCTTATCCTATCACTTTTTAAACTTACAATTGCTTCGTCGCTACGCTCCTCGCAATGACGGGGAGCCATGCTCCTCCCAAAGAACTTCCTTCATTTCCCCCCTCGCCCCGGAAACGGGGAGAGGGTGCCCGTAGGGCGGGAGAGGGGTTGTTACTACGGAGTGCTTTGCTGATGTTTGCCCCATAGGGCTGGGTGGCTCGCAATGACGACAGTTTTGTATCTGCTTTAAAAAATGGCTAAAGTCGAGGTAAACAGACCCTAAAATAATTATCCTAGAAAAAGCAGTTGAAGCCTACTGCGCAAGCCAAACGCACTGAATCTGCTCGGCTTTTTTGAATTTTTTCGCTCACCGTAGTGGTGACTACTGCTTTCGCGAAAAAATTCAAAAAAGCCGAACATCTTCAGCACCTTTGACTTGCTCGCTACGGCTTCAACTGCTTTTTCTAGGATTATTTATTTTTATTGATAAATTTTACGTTATTTTTTTTTCATAGCCTGTCTTCGTCACGTTCGACACCCGTCTCAATGCCCTTTAGAAACCCACGCATTTTCTTTATATCCTTGACAGGCACAAATTCAATTCGATTTTTGATAGCGAAGAACATGGATGATGTATTTACTGAGATGAGCTTACTGTTTCATCGGGTAATTATCTTGATTGGATCAGATGAATTTCTAGAGAATTAAGCAGCTTTAAGTGTTTAACAAAGTCTACAAGGATAGAGGATCTACATTAGAAATTGTCTGTAAGGGGCTAGGAGGCTTGGTCGGATAAAAAGTCCTAAACGAACCTGTCAGCTTACCTACAGCCGTCGATGAAACAGGTGAAATTTCTAAAACAACCGTCTTACGCACTTTAGGAGTTTGCTGCTGTACAGGCGAGACAGGGTGTTGCTGTTGAGTAGGTGACACGGGAAATTGCTGCTGTACAGGTGAGTTGAGGAGTGGCTGTTGGGCAGGTGACACGAGAAGTTGCTGTTGTACCGGTGACACGGGAAGTTGCTGCTGTACAGGCGAGTTGGAAAATGGCCGTTGAGCAGGTGACACGGGAAGTTGCTGTTGTACCGGTGACACGGGAAGTTGCTGCTGTACAGGCGAGTTGGAAAATGGCCGTTGAGCAGGTGACACGGGAAGTTGCTGTTGTACCGGTGACACGGGAAGTTGCTGCTGTACAGGCGAGCCGGAAAATGACTGTTGAGCAGGTGAGACGGGAGGCTGTTGCATACCAACAGAATCCTCTTTCTGTTTCTGGGGCGAAGGGGAAAATAAGGGAAGTTCAGTGGTAGTGGCGAATGCTTGCGGGGGAGATGAGGCATAAAATGGCTGTTGCATACCAACAGAATCCCCTTCTTGTTTCTGTGGTGAAGGGGGAAATGAGGGAAGTTCTGTGGAAGTACCGGCTTTTTGCAAGGAATCTGTGATGTTGGTGTGCGTATCCGAATTCGTCTTTCTATCGTCTAAAACGGGAGATAATGATGAGAGTATTGATGCCGATGAATTATTTTCCACCTTTTAGGGCAAATTTTCTTTAAAGCAGACTGCAAATCCTCAATTATTTGATCATTCGTTGTCCCGTAAAGCAAGCCATATAAAAATCCATAACCAAAAACAAAAAAAACAAAGCTACTTCCGAAACCACCTAAAAATTTATTAAAAAATTTATTCTTATCCTCTTCATTTTGCTTGCAATATCGAGTTATCACCGCCGGTGGAAGCCAACAAAGCTCAATGAAAAGTTGACACTCCTCAGTACTCTTTTTTATCAACCGCTGTGTATAATAATCTAAAAAACGATTAGCAAAACCCTCATCAGACAAGAGTGATGCATACCGGCCTTGTATTTTTGTTAAAGTATTTTTAGGTGATAATTCAATAGATTCATTAGAAAATTTAAACATACTACTAAATAAAATGGCAGGAAAGTGCTCTGCTAGGAAATCAACATAATCATCATCCTCACTTTCCTGCTTCAGGGGAAAATAGAAAATAAGCGAAAGTAAAACAGGAGCAAATTTAAAATCAGTAATAGCCTCAATTGTGGATTGCGGGTTTTTTTCTTGCAGCAATTGTAGGATAGTACGACGTTTATTATCATCTTTATCTGTTTCTTCAAGCAAAATTTCAGCTTGCTTTGCTAAAAACTGAGTCATATAAGCCTTATTACTTCTTATTATTCGTTACGTAACAGCTCAAATGTAGGTTGGGCCTTGGCCCGACATCCGTAGATATTCCGGTAACAATGTTTCAATCATTTGACCATTGAGGACCATTACTCCTACAAAACTTCGAGCCCTAACCTTGTTGGGCCAAGGCCCAACCTACTGAGTTAATTTTTGATCACATATAACGTACGCAACTCTTCCGTATCGTGAGAAGTTACAGTTTTCTATACAATTTATTGGAATAATTTACATGCTCGTGACTTACGTTACTTACGTTTTGAAAAAACAGTGTCGCATACTTACCAATATGTTCTAGTTTCGTTTTACTTGCTTCAAGTTGAGGCAGCTTATCAGAGAGTTGCACAGAAGGTTGAGTAGCCTTTGTTAATCGACTCTTTAATCGGTTGAGATTATTCTTTCCGCTAGCTCAGCCAAATGCTGTATAGGATTATTGGATCTTGGTTCACTTCTTGCCAATTTTTGTCTACTTCGATGAAAAGGTAAAATATACACGCATAAATATGCTTAATCAGATTTAAATTTTGCTCCAGGTTATGCTGATTTTCTTGCTTATAGTCAGCTTGGTGGGTGCTGCTTTTCTCACTAGTTAACGAGTCGTTTAATCTTAAGAGGTATCGATATAAACGCGTAGCTGCTAGGGCATGAAGCGGTGACATCGCAAAAGAAAAAGCCAATTTTGCACCTTCATAAGGATTCGAGCGCAGCAATTTTGCATCTAACACTAATTGTTTATTAGGTAAATATTTTGGTTTAATCGTATCCAAAAGTTGAGACGATGAGGGCATCGTTGACGGAAGTAGCGATGATGAAGGCACAGGTGTAGTAGCGGACGACGACATGCGGTTCTTCAAATGTCACTGCAATGCTCACTGCGCCATCAGCTGAAGCTGAAACATTAAGCTCCCTTACATCCTCTTGAAATTTCTTTTGCATCTCAGGAGGCATAGCGCTGAAAATTTTTGCGAGCACGGAAAGGCTCTTATCTACTTTTGCAGAAGTCTCGTTCAGGGTTAGTTGATAGCTCTTTTCTTTCTCTTGGAAGCTGCTTAGGGCAAGTTGGCACTCCTTTTCTTTCTCTTGAAGGGCTTTTTCTCTAGTTTTAAGTTCTTCTTCGTCTTGCTGCATTTTTAGATGTATCTTCTCCACTGCTTGTCTATATTGCATTGTTTCCACGACTTTATATTTGTCGTTGATTAGTGTAGTAATTGTTCTAATCTTCTCTGCCAAAGGTGACTCTTCTTTGACATTAAGGTCCCCTCCTTTTTGTTGGATTCGTAAATGCCTAGTTAAACCTTTAATGATCGTCTCTAGCTCTCCTATCATGTTGTGATACGAAGTACCATGTCTTTGTGCATGACGAGACTGGTTGGCATCTTTCTCGGGATCATTATCCTCTTGTTGAAGCGTTAAACGTATTTTCTGATTAATTGCTTTAAGTTTTTGCACTGCAGTATTGTCCATGTCATAAAAACGACCAGGGCTTGGGACATGGGTATCATATCCATTCAATTGGTTAAGGGCGAATTCCAACACATCTCTTATTCGCATTTAGTATTTCTCCTCATTATCTTGAAAAGGGATAAAGTGCATTCTGAGGTCGGTATTATAACGAACAACAACTTATTCGCAAGGGCTATTTAAAAAGGTCATGAAGTATATAATTCAAGCATTTAACTTCTGCAGTAACTCCCCAGGTACGTCATCCCGAGGAGCTTGCGACGAGGGATCTCCATGCAGTGGCACAATTTTTAACTATGTGCCGTTTGCTGGAGATCCCTCGCTACGCTCGGGATGACGTGGGGAGTTACCTTCTGCACAGATGGCGGATGCATATGACTGTGCTGTTATCGCTTCTAACGATAGCTTCTTTGTAGAAGTCGTGCGGCGATTGCCGCACGCGCTTTATGATCTTTAAATTTGTGTTCCCACTTTAAATTTATAAATTCGGGGTTATAGGTTGAGAAGCCAGCTGGGACCCTTCCCCGATTGGCGTACTAAAGAAGCTAGAGCTACAGTCAATGGGCCCTACTCCCACAGGTTTTATCTTTTCTTGATGCTCTTTTTCCAATTGAGAATAATCTTGGAAAAAAGCATCAAAATTCAAATTACACTCCTTTCCTCCCAGACCATAAAGACCATACTCCCTAACACTAAGGAGATCCTTTATTGTTTTTTGGCTTTTTTGGCTTTGCATGCCTAAGGCCAAGCCTAGCCAGCGAATTTGTTCTTTAGGATGACATTTAATTTTTTCTAACATTGCCTCATCGATTTTCTCAAAAAAGTTACGAAAATCATCAACAGCAGGAAAATAGTCATAATTATCAGGAGAATCCTGGAATCTTATTTTTTGAAAACCATTCCAAATACCTTCTTCAATATAGCCGACGAATTCCATGTAGATTCTAGCTCGAAGGGAATACGCTTTAGAGAAAGTTAATTTTAGCTCAATGGCTCTATCAAGAGCATTTAAGCTGCGTTTAAAATAAGCACGAATTTGTTTGGGGTCGAGTTCTTTTTTTTCATCAAGCGCCAGCCTTCGATAGGATGCTTTTTCTACTCGAAAATGGGCTTCTCCAAGCTGATAATAGGCTTCTGCATTATTTTTATCTCCTTCTAAGGCTCTAGTGAAGTAACTGATAGCTAGATCAGGATTTCGAAATTGTTTTCCAAGTAAAATGTTGGCTTGGGGATTGGTAGGATCTTTTTTGACTACTTCTTGGAGGCATGTTATAGCCGTATCTGTCTTATGCCCACGGGAAGGAAATAAACACAAACACATTTTTGCAATTTCTAGATAGGTTTTGATACTCTTTTGGTCGTCGGTCGTAGAAGAGGCCTCAGCTAGGAGGAGTTTTATAAAAAATTCAAGTTCCTCATCATCGAGGTCGATGAGTAAATTAAGTACTCTATAGGCGTCAATATAATTTGGCTCAAGTGCGATAGCTTGTCTCAAATATTTGCAGGCGATTCCGCCCAACTCACTTAATTCATCCGCATATTCTTCTTTGGGAAGATCCTCGCTGCTAGCAACCTGATAAAGCTCAAACCCAAGCTGATATTTGTAAGCCACATCATGAGGTCTCTGTTCGATGATATGTATTAGGTTATGAATTATACCTTTACTTGATTCAATCTTTTCCGTCTTAGGGAGGCGATCGAGTACCCTGTGTAGGTCTTGTTTGAAAGCATCAGGTGTACCTGAATTATTTTGGTTAGCACCATTGTTATCAGGCTGAATCTCGTGACGTCTCTTCATGGGGAACCTCATATGGAAATAGTTTAATAAAAAACTTGAATATTATACACAATTAGAGGGTCTGTTGGCAAATGCTCTAGGAATAGATGATTTTTAGCGCCTGTTGCGGACAAATAGAATTGTCCGGATCTGTAGCACATGAACTGTCCGCTTTCTTATAACAGATTAGCCATACAGTAATCAACCAATCTGACAAAAAGCGAAGCGGATTTACGCTTTTTGTTTTTTTATGTTTTTAAAAATTAATTCTTGTTATTGAGTCTGGTGGACCCATGTGGGTAGTGTGGGTAACGGTTTTTTCGTTATCCATACTATCCACATAGTCCACAGACGGTTTATGCTGCGATAGGTATCTCTTTCTCCTCTGCAAGCAATTTTATTTTTCCTTTGCTATCATAGTCTGCGAGTTTGCGAGGGCCGTGGAAAATTGCCAGTTCGTCGCTGGGGTAACGATGTACACGAACCTTCGCTCTCATGTAATGACATCGGTGATCATCCTTAGGGATCTGTAATTTTAGATTCTTAAAAGAAACACAATTATCTTTTCCAACGGTCCTTTCAAAATGCTCACAAAGGACATCGTCCAGTGACATGATAGTATTCCATGGCACGAAGGCTGATTTATCGGAGTAGGGAGTCACCATAAATTCAGCGTTAAATGCAGGCATATAAATATCCCGAAGATATCGGTTGGCTTCGTCCATAGTCTTAATTCCCATCGCTGCAAGCTCATTGGGAAGACGTCCTTGATGGGTGCGAAATTGACGCTCACAACGCCCTCTTGCCTCAGGCGAGTAGGCTGGGATCATGCTGATACCTAACTGATGTAGCCCTCGTCTGACCTGGGTAAATTGAGTTTTATCAACAGGTCCATCTGCTTCGGGGGTATACCAGTAATGACTCCCTCGGTCAGTATAGAACGAGCAAAATACACCTTGTTTTTCTATGGTTTCTTTGATTCCACGAAAACTACTACCGGTACCTTCTTCCTTAACAAAAAACATAGAGTAGTGTTCGGTATCTGCGTCATCAAATGTAATAATCAGATCCCATGCTTCTCCTTCGACCCATTGATGCGTACTACCATCTTGGTGGATCATCATTCCTTTTGCAGGAACCCTTTCACGGCGTTTTCGGTGAGGGCCTTTCTTTGATGTTTTCTCAACTAAACCCGCATCTTGCAACGTCGTTTTAATCCATGTGTAACTTCTAGTCCCCTTATGGATCCGCCAATAAAAACTGGCAAAATGCTTAACGTTCCATCCAAAATATTTTTTACTATAAAGCTCTGTTATCTCCATCACCTCATTCACTGGGGCTTTACGATGGGAGATTTGACTCCACCGTGCATCAACTAATCCCTCATGACCATGCTCTTTATAATCTACTAGGTAACGTCGAAAGGTTCTATCCGATACCCCTAGTAAGCGCGCTGCATCTTCTTGAGTTAACCTCTTCTCTTGCCAGCCTTGGTAGGCTTCTTCAAAACGTAACATCAGTAGCTCCTGTAGCAATTTTGTCCGTTTCACGACTATCTCCTTGGTCTCTACCAAGAGGTATCATAAAACCGGACAATTCATTTGCTACAGACCCGGACAATTTATTTGTCCGCTACAAGATGATTTTTAGCGCCTAGATCACTTAACTTGATTTTGTTATCATCTTATTTCTTTCGCACGTCATCCCGAGCGCAGCGAGGGATCTCCAGCAAACGGCACGTATTTAAAAATTGTGCTACTGCATGGAGATCCCTCGTCGCAAGCTCCTCGGGATGACGTGGGGAGTTACCTTTAATCTAGCTTGAGAACAATATGGCAGCAGAAGATTTAACGAGTTCCCCACTGGGTCAACGTAGTGTGTATATCGATAACTATGATGATACCCTTCTTTTTCCAATTTCCAGGCAACCCAAACGTAATATGATTGGTGTTGGTCAGTCCCTGCCTTTTAAAGGTTACGATATATGGACTGCTTTTGAGTTATCTTGGCTGAATGAAAAATGCAAACCAATCGTTGCTGTTGCCGATATTATCATCCCCTGTGATTCGCCAAATATAATTGAATCTAAATCATTTAAGCTCTATTTAAACTCGTTTAACAACACTTGTTTTTCTTCTGCAAAATTAGTTGGCGAGATTATCCAGCGGGATCTTTCTAAGGTCTCAGGGGTGGCGGTTGATGTTGTCATGTACTCCCCTAAAGAGTGTGCTAGTGTATCGATTGGCCAGTTTGAGGGAATTTATTTGGATGAATTAGATATTCATTGCTCTGAGTATAAGGTTAACGCTAATTTGCTGAAGGTCAGTGGGGAATTGGTGAGTAATTATTCAGTTTACAGCCATCTGCTTAAATCCAATTGCCCAGTGACCGGCCAGCCTGATTGGGGTTCTATTGCGATTAATTACTCTGGTGCGCGTATTGAGCATGAATCCTTACTGCACTATTTAGTTTCTTTCCGTAATCACAACGAATTTCATGAGCAATGTGTAGAGCGCATATTTATGGACATTATGACTCGCTGCCGACCTGAGGAGCTGACTGTCTATGCGCGCTACACACGTCGTGGCGGCTTAGATATTAATCCGATTCGGTCAACAAAACCTTTCGATCCACCGGTAAATTCACGGCTATACCGCCAGTAAGTGGCGCAGCACAAGTAACTTATCCTTTGTTATTCGGACTCGTTTAATTATGGAAAATTGAGCGAGCAAATCTGCCGGAATTTCCCATAATTCTGCCTGGCTAATGACTAAATAGCTATTCGCATTGTTTGCTAATAAAAAACGCAAATAGTTGATATCTCGAGTCGCTATAGCGCTACCATCGGCATAAAATTCCGCTGAATACTCAAGACGGGTCGCCCAGTAAATTAATTTAGAACTGGGTAAACGGTGTTGGGTTTTCCATACCGAAACTACCGGTTTTTGCGATTTAGCAAACTTGCCTGGTTTTAACAACAAGAGGGTTGTTGCACCGAGAAAAACGATACTAACAATGACTGTTAAGTAAATTATTTTGGTTGCTGCCCGCTCGGTGATACCCGAACGCTTGCCTAATTCTGCGAATAATAAGGCAAAAGCCGGCAAGCTGGGAAATGCATAGGTGTAGATAATATTGCTGGAAAAGGTAAAAAAAAGCAGGGGCACACAGGCCCAAAGAAGTAGATATAATAACCAGCCTTGATCGTCTTGGCGGAAGAAAGAGATTAATTTCTTGCCATGATAAAGCAACCAATACCCAGCAACAAGGGTCCAGGGAAAAAACCCAATCAGAATATAACCCCAAATTATTCCATAAGGTTTAGCATGGGAATAACCATACAGATTGCCTTTCCATGAGGGTATAAAAAAGCGATGAAAATGTTCTCCGATAATGAAATAGTTCAGAAAACCAGGTGTGTTGATTTCTGCTAAGACATACCAGGGTAAGGCAATTGCTAAGGTAAGCAAGCTGCCTTTTACCCAAGGCAAATTTTGCCATAATGGTTGCCATTGACTACGCAATACTACCCAGATAAGGATGGGCATTGCAGTGAGCGCGGTTGCGACAGGGCCTTTGGCTAATAAACCTAACCCCAAAGCGATAAAAAAGACATAAGCCCAAATTTTTGCTCGATCAACCACGCCATACCAGAAGGCAACCATAGCAAGTGTGGTGCAGAATAGGAGTGATGCATCAGTCATTATAGCGCCGGCATTCAAATAGAAATAGAAGCTTCCAGCAAGAAACAAGACTGCGAGAGTAGCTAGTGCCGATCCATTGCGTTTTTTCGCTAAGGCCCAAACCAGCCAAAGAATAGCAATGGATAATAGTAGGCTAGGAAGTCGCGCTGCTAATTCATTAACACCAAACAAATGCATCGAAAAGGCTGATAACCAAGTGGAGAGTGGGGGTTTTGCCAGAAATGGAATACCATTGTTATGAAAAAGGGTTATCCAATTGTGTGTACGTAGCATCTCGCGAGCTATTTCACTGTATCGCGCCTCAGTGGTATCGATAAGAGGTACGAAATGCATTGCAATTAAACGACTTAGTAGAATAACTAATAAAACCAATACGGTATAATAGAAGAATTTTTTGCTAAAGTTGGGTGTGTAATTTTGGTCTGGTAGTAACTCCCCAGGTACGTCATCCCGAACGAAAGGTACGTCATCCCGAACGAAAGGTACGTCATCCCGAACGAAAGGTACGTCATCCCGAACGAAAGGTACGTCATCCCGAACGAAAGGTACGTCATCCCGAACGAAAGGTACGTCATCCCGAACGGAGTGAGGGATCTCCTGAATTTGACGTATCTGGGGAGTTATGTCTGGTAGGTTCTTATTATTGGGATCGGGAGAGAAATTCATAACGGGCTAATCCTTGATAGAGGTAATAACCGGCATTGCGCATCAGTTAAATCAGTTAAAAAACCATTACTCAGCAAATAATTCAACTCATGATGGCGGTAGCGGTGTAGCGGATCGTGGTAATCGTTTGACTGCTGCCCTGGATGGCACATGATGAGTCCACCTGTAGTACTCTGCTGTAAAAATTTTTGAAAGTAATAGCGATAATTTCTTGCTTTGGCAAAATTGTAAATGCCGGCAAAGCTCGAATTGGCTAAGATGGATTGCTTTTTTAGTAATCGGTTAAAAACCAGACCGCCGCATAAAGAAATTGCCTGACGTTTAGGAAAATTGGCATAGCAGAAAAAATCACGCCAGCCGTTACTCGTACTGCGACAAAATCCAGTCAATTTTTTTTGCTTGTAGATCGCGATTAGCGCTTCTCTAATAGTCGGTAATTGATGGATGTGTTCGTGGCCATCAATGAAATCTGGATTCATGCCTGTAAATGCAGTAAACGCGTCAAGCTGAGCGTAAATTTCAGCAGCAACACACTCGATATTTAAGCGACCCAGGTAACTTTGTTTAATCAGTGCAGAGAGGTTAGTGAAATTAATCCCATAATTCGTTTGCCATATTGCACTCAGGGCTCGGCCAAACGTAAGATTTAAATGAAGGCCAATGTAGGTACCATTTTTGATTTGTTTTAATTCACTATAGGTTTCAGCCCAATTGGGTGAATTGACTAGGCAACTAATGGCATTTATTCGCTTAGTTTTAGCGAGTAGTAGTATTCCGGCACTGATAGCTTCATTTTGGGCATAATCATCGCCGCAAATTAGGATATCCTTCATACTTCACCTAATGAATATTGTCCAGGTTTTCATGCGTGATATCTTGTTTGATGTAATAAAGCGGACGGTTTTTCGTTTCAACAAGAATACGGCTAATGTACTCAGAAATAATCGCTAGAAATAAAAACAAAACCGAGAATAATCCTGAAGTTAAAAAAATAATTGATGCAATCCCATCGGCTAACTGCTGATGAGTAAATAATTTTTGCACGAGGATAAATCCAGCGTATAGCATCATAATCGCGCTGATGAAAATCGATAAAAAGGACATTGCCCGCAGTGGGCGTGCCGAAAAAGAAATAACTGAATCCAACGATAAATTAATTAGCTTCGCTAAATTGTATTTGGATCGTCCAGCGGTTCTAGGCGGACAGTGGTAGGGAATACTCACTGTTTTGAACCCAACGTAAGCAAACATCATTACAAGATGACGATTACTTTCTTTCATTTTTTTTAGTGACTCAACAACTTTACGGCTTAGCAGGCGAAAATTCCCTGTGTCGCCTTGCATATCAAAACCCGTCATTTTCCTTGTAAAGCGATAGAATAATTTGGCAGTAATTTGCTTGAAGCGAGTCTCATGTTCACGGCCAGTACGAGAGGCACAGACCACATCGTAGCCTTCGCGTGCTTTTTTTACCATGAGTGGAATGAGTTCCGGAGGGTGCTGCAGATCAGTATCCATTAAAATGACATAATCCCCTGTGGCATGATCAAATCCGGCTGTGGATGCTATTTCATGGCCGTAATTGCGTGAAAAAGAAATTAAGCGAATATTTTTATTTGCTTTGATATAAGGAGTACAGCGAGTCAAAGTGTGATCAGTTGAGCCGTCATCGATAAGAATTAGTTCATAATCCTGGTAATGGTTCACCAACACGTTTATTGTTTCTTGAAGATAAGCTTCAATAATTGCTTCTTCATTAAACATTGGCGCGATGATTGAGATTTTGCTGTCTTGCAACATACCACAGTGGTTGTAATGTAAAAAAGTATCACCAATCTAACGGCAGTCGGTGTTTATTGCAAGTAAATTATGCAGGGAGAGGGGAATGATTTGAAACTGTTGCTAATTTCAGTAGAATAAACCTCATTCTTTAAGGATAAGAGGTTATTTTATGGCGGTCAGAATGCATACGATTAATTTGCTGCATGTTGGTATGAAGGATCTTGAACAAGTTGGTGGCAAAAATGCCTCCTTGGGTGAGATGATTAGCCACTTGTCATCTGCAGATGTACTTGTGCCAATGGGGTTTGCGACGACTGCAGATTCTTTTCGTGAGTTCTTAGCGTACGAGGGATTGGATAAAAAAATTTATAGTTTACTCGATGAATTAGATCCAGATAACCTTTCCGCACTGACTACAGTGGGTAAAACAATTCGTGACCTGGTTAACAAAGCGCCATTCTCTACGGAGTTTGAAGAGGCGGTGCGTAAATCTTACCTGGAACTTAGTGAAACGATTGGCCATAATGGCTTTAGTGTGGCAGTTCGCTCTTCTGCAACAGCCGAAGATTTGCCAGAGGCATCCTTTGCGGGTCAACAAGAAACGTATTTAAATGTACGTGGCATTGACAATGTTTTAGTTGCAATCAAACAGGTTTTTGCTTCCTTATTCAATGATCGAGCAATTACTTATCGTGCCCATCATGGCTTTGCACATAATAACGTAGCTCTATCAGCCGGTGTACAGCAAATGATTCGCAGTGACATCGCTGAGAGTGGAGTCATGTTCACTATGGATACGGAATCGGGTTTTGATCAAATTGTTTTCATCACTTCGTCCTATGGTTTAGGCGAAATGGTGGTACAAGGTGCGGTAAATCCGGATGAATTTTATGTCCATAAACCAGGCCTAAGGGCTGGTAAACCTGCGGTTATCCGGCGCAATTTAGGTTCAAAAGCGCTAAAAATGGTTTACTGTGATGATCAAACTCAAAATCGTAGGGTTAAAACAGAGGAGGTCGCTCCAGCAGATCGCTTGTTATTTTCATTAACCAATGCAGAAGCTGAGCAATTAGCGAGGCTGGCACTGATTATTGAGGAGCATTATGGTCAGCCGATGGATATTGAATGGGCCAAAGATGGCAAAGATGGCAAATTATATATCCTTCAAGCGCGCCCTGAGACAGTAAAAAGTCGTGCTAATAAGCAAGTCTTAGAGCGTTATACGTTAAAAGCACAAGGTAAGGTTTTAAGTGAGGGGCGCAGTATTGGTCAACGGATTGGGCAGGGGCGGGCCAGAATTGTTAAAGACATTAGTGAAATGCAGCATGTCGAACCGGGTGATGTACTCATATCGGACATGACGGATCCTGATTGGGAGCCGGTCATGAAGCGCGCAGCGGCTATTGTTACTAATCGTGGGGGTAGAACCTGCCATGCAGCGATTATTGCGCGGGAATTAGGTATTCCTGCCGTTGTTGGTTGTGGTGATGCAACTCATGTTATTAGGGATGGCGAAGAAATTACGGTAAGTTGTGCAGAAGGTGATATTGGTTACATTTATCAAGGTCTGTTGCCTTTTGAGCGTGTAACTCTTGATGTCAATGCTATGCCGGAGTTACCGCTGAAAATAATGCTCAATGTCGGCAATCCTGAGCGCGCATTCACGTTTCAATCAGTGCCTAACGCCGGTGTTGGTTTAGCTCGTCTTGAGTTTTTGATTTCAAATACTATAGGCATTCATCCCAAGGCATTGCTGGACTATGATAATTTGCAGGATAAAGAATTAAAGCAATTCATCGCCGACAAAACTGCTGCGTATGAGTCCCCAGTTGAATACTATATTGAACGCTTAAAAGAAGGGATCGCCACCATTGCGGCGGCATTTTATCCAAAACCAGTCATTGTCAGGCTTTCTGATTTTAAATCGAACGAATATGCAAACCTCGTAGGGGGTAAACTTTATGAACCTCATGAAGAAAACCCTATGCTTGGATTCCGCGGAGCCTCGCGCTATATTTCCAAAAATTTCGCTGATTGTTTTGCCTTAGAATGTCAGGCAGTTCGTCGTGTGCGCGAAGATATGGGGCTTAAAAATGTCGAAGTGATGATCCCCTTTGTGCGCACTGTTGCTGAGGCAAAAGAGGTCATTCATGTTCTCAAAAAGCAGGGTCTTGAGCGTGGTAAAGAGGATTTACGTATTATTATGATGTGTGAGCTGCCATCGAATGCCCTGCTTGCCAATGAATTTTTAGAATATTTTGATGGTTTTTCCATCGGCTCTAATGATTTAACGCAGCTTACTCTTGGTTTAGACAGAGATTCAGGTTTAGTTGCTTCTCAGTTTGATGAGCGTAATGAAGCCGTTAAAGCGTTGTTGCATATGGCGATATCCACTTGTAAAAAAGCAGGGAAATACGTTGGTATTTGTGGACAAGGCCCTTCCGATCACCAAGATTTTGCGTATTGGTTAATGGAAGAAGGAATCGACAGTGTGTCATTAAACCCTGATTCGGTGCTCGATACCTGTCTGTTTCTTGCAGGCAAGTAGGGTCTCTATCCGTCATTGCGAGGAGCGTAGCGACGAAGCAATCCAGCGACCTTCCCTAGCATCTTATAAGGCCACTGGATTGCTTCGCTACGCTCGCAATGACGGGGTATACGCTCCCAAAGAACTTCCTTCATTTTCCCCCTCGCCCCGGGAACGGGGAGAGGGTGCCCGCAGGGCGGGAGAGGGGATGTTGGTGCAAAGTTCTTTGGTGATGTTTGTCCCACGGGACTAGGGTACTCGCAATGACGGCTGTGATACTTAGGAGAGAGGTTTAATGTTTAGGTTATTGGCCGCAAGAAGTTGGATTATAGTAGGGTCTTGCTTCCCTACTGCAGTTTTTGCGCAAAATAATTCGTTCCAACATCATGATCCCATTGCGCCTGTAATTTTGTGGGTTACTCTGATCTTTTTTTTTGCGATTATTGGCCGCTACGTTGCCGAGCGCTGCAAGCAACCTGTGGTGCTTGGCGAATTGCTAATGGGTGTATTGATAGGCAATCTCTTTTATTTATTTGGCTCGCAGCTTTTTGTCATTTTACGGGAAGGGTCAGCAGTTTTTAACATTATGCGTGATATGCTAGCCGGGATCCCACTGCCACGAGCTGTTAGTGCAAGTGTTCATACTATTTATTACGCCAACCAGGTCACGACTGCTTTAAGTCAAAATGATGGTATTGACCTAATTAAGGTTGCCTATGTTCTCGATATTTTCTCTCGCTATGGCGTTATTTTCCTGTTATTTAAAGTTGGGCTTGAAACTTCAATCGGAGAATTGAAGCATACTGGTCGAGAAGCGATTCAAGTGGCGGTTATTGGGGTTATCGCGCCAATTATTTTAGGTTTATTGGTTGCCTACTTGTTATTGCCAAACGCCAATTACAAATCGCATCTTTTTGCAGCAGCAACGTTATCTGCGACAAGCATTGGTATCACGGCGCGTGTTCTTTCTGAGCTGAAAAAATTACGCACCCGTGAAGCGAAAACGATTCTTGGCGCAGCGATGCTTGATGATATTTTAGGCTTAATCATCCTCGCAATAGTGAGCTCAATCGTGATCAGTGGTGTGGTTGATTTTATGGTAGTCAGCAAGATTATTGTTTCAGCTATAGTGTTTTTCGCCGGTGCTTTATTGATTGGGCCCTGGGTTGTGCGCAAAGCGGTGCAGTTTTTTCAATTTTTATCGCTCTGGGAATTAAAATTATTTACAGCGTTTATTTTTGTGATGGCTCTGGCTTGGTTAGCAACCCTTGTCCATTTGGCTACGATTATCGGTGCTTTTGCTGCAGGGCTGATTTTACATGATGGATTTTTTGAATCCCCAGAATGGGCAAAAGCGAATCACCAAAGCATTAAACATCTTATCTCGCCTTTAGAGTCCATTTTAGCCCCTTTATTTTTTATGCTCATTGGTATCCAAGTAAAACTTGAGTCTTTTTTTGATTGGCAGGTACTGTTGATGGCAAGTGGATTAATCGTTGCAGCGATTATTGGTAAGCTGATTAGTGGCTTAGGGGGGGGGAGTAAGGATGATCGTTGGCTGATAGGGATTGGCATGTTGCCACGTGGCGAAGTGGGGCTGGTGTTCGCCTCAATTGGTAGAACCCTAGACGTTATGTCCGATCAGCTTTTCTCCTCGATTGTTCTCATGGTTATCGTAACAACGCTCATAGCGCCACCCCTGCTAAAGGCTCGTTATGCAAAGTAATGTAGCCCTCCAATTACAGCAAGCCGATGTGCTAGCTGATGTTAGACGGGCGTTGGCTGAAGATATCGGCACTGGCGATGTCACTGCAGCACTTATCCCTACCAATCAAGTGGCTGAAGCAGAAATACTGTCACGTGAACCTATGTTAGTTTGCGGCCGCCCATGGGTTGAGGCTGTTTTTGCCGAAGTCAATGCAACTATTCGCTTAGATTGGTTGGTTAAAGAAGGAGAGTGGTTAGTAAGACCAACAACCTTATGTCGTATTAAAGGTCCAGCGGCTGCTATTTTAACCGCTGAACGCAGCGCCTTAAATTTTTTGCAAACTTTGTCGGCTACCGCAACTCAAACCCATCGGTATCTTGAGGCGCTTAAAGGTTCCTCTACTCGGTTGCTTGATACGCGCAAAACCCTCCCCGGTTTACGACTTGCTCAAAAATATGCAGTAGCATGTGCTGGTGGGGTTAACCATCGCATGGGATTGTATGATGCGTTTCTTATTAAGGAAAATCACATCAAAGCCTGTGGCTCAATCACTCATGCAATAGAGCAAGCAAGATTACGCAACACGAATTTACTGGTTGAGGTCGAGGTCGAGACGCTTACTGAATTGCGTGAAGCGTTAGCAGCGAAAGCAGATCGCATTTTGCTTGATAATTTTTCAGCAGAGATGCTTGAGCAAGCAGTGAAAATAAAGCAGCCTTATCGTTGTGAATTGGAGGTTTCAGGCGGTATTGATATTGCAACGGCGAAAGTCATTGCGCAAACTGGAGTGGATTATATTTCAGTAGGGGCGATTACTAAGTCGATTCAGGCGATCGATTTAAGTTTATTGATTAAGGGGTAACTCCCAAGGCTCGTCATCCCGAACGAAGTGAGGGATCTCCTGAATTGATGTACTTGGGGAGTTACGAGTAACTTTTCCCCAAGGTTCGGGGTGAATGATTACATTAAGGGGGTGCAATGAGCGCAAGAATTGTTTTTACTGGCGGTGGCACGGCAGGCCATGTCACTCCGAATTTACCGCTAATCGAGGAATTACTGCGAGAGGGTTGGCATGTTGACTATATAGGTTCAGACGATGGTGTGGAGAAAGAAATTATTACGCCATTGACTATTTCTTACTATGGAGTGAGCTGCGGGAAATTGCGGCGCTATTTCAGTTGGCAAAATTTTTTAGATCCGTTCAAAATTTTTCTAGGTATCACCCAGGCCTATCGTATCTTGCACAAGCTCAAGGCAGATGTGGTTTTTTCAAAAGGAGGGTTTGTTGCCTTTCCGATAGTCATTGCAGCTTGGCTGCATCGCATTCCAATTATTGCCCATGAATCGGATATCAGCCCAGGGCTTGCTAATCGGTTAAGCTTCCCCTTTGTGGATAAAATTTGTGTAACTTTTGACGCGGCGAAACACCATTTCAAAAAAACAGAAAAAGTAGTCGTCACAGGAACACCAATTCGCCAAGAGTTATACAGTGGTTCTAAAGCAGCTGGCTTAGATTTATGTGGTTTTAGCAAGGATAAACCCTGCTTGTTGGTTATGGGGGGGAGCCTAGGTTCAGTGAAATTGAATACTATTGTTAGGCAAGCCTTGCCTTCATTGACTGCCCATTATCAGATTATTCACCTCTGTGGCAAAGATAAGCTGGATAATGCTTTGCACAACCAGGCAGGTTACTGTCAATTTGAATATGCCAATAGGGAGCTAGCTGATTTGTTTGCTGCGAGCGATATTGTTGTTTCACGTGCGGGTGCGAACGCTGTCTATGAAATCCTAGCATTACAAAAACCCCATGTGTTTATCCCGTTGCCCCTGCGCTCTAGTCGGGGTGACCAAATCCAAAATGCAGGCTATTTTAAGCAACAAGGGGTTAGCCATGTTGTGGCGGATGAATCATTAACCGTGGAGAATTTTTTGCAGGCAATCGATTCAGTGAGTCAACAAAAAGAAATCATTATAAGTAAAATCAAAGGGTTAAATATTGAGTCTGCAACCCCGAAAATTATAGAACTTATCAAGGAGCAGGTGCATGTTGGATCCGCAAAAGCTGTATGATTATGTAAAGCAAGAATGGCAGCAAACGATTCTCCCCAGTTTGTGTGACTATATTAAAATTCCGAATAAATCGCCGCTGTTTGATCAAGATTGGCAAGCCCACGGTTATATGGAGGACGCTGTTACCCATGTCGCGGATTGGTGCAAACGTCATGGTCCAGACACTATGCAATTAGAGATCATACGTTTACCGGGTCGTACGCCTTTGTTATTTATTGAAATACCTGGTCAATCAGAGCCGCGCAGCCCTATAGGGCAAACATCAGCAAAGAACTCCGCAGTAACAACCCCTCTCCCGCCCTGCGGGCACCCTCTCCCCGTTTCCGGGGCGAGGGGGGAAATGAAGGAAATTCTTGGGGAGCAGACAGTATTGCTTTATGGTCATCTTGATAAGCAGCCAGAAATGTCAGGATGGCATGCAGATTTGGGTCCTTGGACACCAGTCATTAAAGAGGGGCGCCTTTATGGTCGTGGTGCGGCAGATGATGGCTATGCTGCATACGCCTCACTTACGGCAATACGCGCTTTGCATGCACAACATTTAATGCCTGCTCGCTGTGTGATCATTATTGAGGCTTGTGAGGAAAGTGGTAGTTATGATTTACCGTATTATATCGATGCGCTAAAAAAGAGGATTGGCGAGCCATCGCTAGTCATTTGTTTAGACTCAGGGGCTGGGAATTATGATCAGCTATGGATGACCACTTCACTGCGTGGCAATGTAGTGGGTGAATTAGCGGTTGAATTGATTAGCGAAGGTGTTCATTCTGGAAATGCAAGTGGTATTGTGGCTGATAGTTTTCGAGTGGCGAGGCAAATAATAAGTCGGATTGAGGATGAAATAAGCGGTGAAATTAAACGAGCAGAATTTTATTGTGATATCCCAGAGGAACGGGTAGCTCAGGCCGAAGCATGTGCAAAAATTTTGGGGGAGGAAGTATACTCAGGATTTCCTTTCCATCCTGGGGTTAAGCCGATTTCTGCAGACAAAAAGCAGTTAATTTTGAATCGCACTTGGCGACCCGCTTTATCGGTTACCGGCGCAGCAGGATTTCCAGCGATTGCTGATGCGGGAAACGTATTGCGACCAAAAACGACATTGAAATTGTCAATGCGCTTGCCACCTTTAGTTTCTCCTCGCAGTGTTGCTGCGTTAATGCAAAAGGCCTTAACTGAAAATCCACCCTATCAGGCAAAAGTTTCTTTTCATGTCGATAGTGAAGCTGGAGGATGGAATGCTCCACCCTTGGCCAGCTGGTTGGGAAAAGCAGCAGACGATGCGTCCATGGCCTTTTATCAAAAGGGCGCTGTCTATATGGGGGAGGGTGGAACCATTCCTTTTATGGCCATGTTAGGTGAACGCTTCCCTCAAGCTCAGTTCATGATAACCGGTGTCTTGGGCCCTCATTCCAATGCCCACGGCCCCAATGAGTTTTTACATCTCGACATGGTGGAAAAATTAACCTGCTGTGTAGCTTATGTGCTTTATCAGCATAGTGCCTTCGCGTAAGTGGAGGATAGCTCCTGCTCTTGCCTAAATTCAACAATATTGGCTTTCGCATCCTCTACAAGCCGGGAAATCGCAATCAAATCCATGCTAGTGAGGAGCGCACTTCGACCACCCCACTGCCGTACCGACCCCGCGCAAGCATGCCTCTCGCGTGAAGTAGTGCCCTTATATAAAGCGAAATTTGAGCCCAAGCCAGTGATAAGTTGTTTACTCTCCGATACAGCGGAGACTTCTTTGTCTAAAGTAGACTCGTAAAACATTACTCCCCGTTTGAACCCTTTAAAATTGCCGGGAAGTGGGTAGAACTGTCGGTCTTTCTCACAAATGCGTTGCAAAAGCCACATCTCTTCACCTTGTGCTTTTCCAACGACTGTGCGCCAATAGTAATCGGCTGTATCCATTGACCATTCTTCTGCTCTCATAGAGCCTAATGCAAGTTCTAAGGGTAGTAATCAGATTAAATGGACTGCGACTATCACGATAAGTTATCTCATTGTGTTGATACTGAATGCCTTTGCGTTGTAGCTGGCATTGCAATACTTTGGCAATCAGTTGATGTTCTGTATCACTCAAACGGCGTCCAGAATTCGTCTCCATGGAATCAAAAGTGGTTTCGAACGCATCCCATGCTTTTTCGTCGTCTGAAAGAACGCTGGGTTCAATTTTCCTAAGTGTCTTTAGTTTCGCGATTGGCATAGTAGAAATGCAGTGCTTTCTTCGCATCTTGGTGGCAAACAATGCCGTCCGGATTTTCCATTAAAGGGAAAGTCACTGTCTGTTGTGTGTTAAGAAGTAGGGTGTAAGTGGTTTTAAATTCGCTAATCCCTTTGAAATCCTCTCCAGCAACCTCTAGGGGGGCACGGTCTAACTTGATGAAATCATTACCCCCTACACCCATTTCCTTCTCTTGGGTTTGACGTATTTCGTTGAAGCCTTCGGGAATGAACGGCACAATTTGGTCCTTCATGTCTTTATCACAGTAAAATAGAATGAGTTGATAGGCTGAAAGCTTGCATAAAAAATCCGTTCTCGAAGGTCGGTGATCGGAGATATATCGAATAATGCATCGGGTTTATTCTTTACGATGGCCATTAATCCATCGACATCGCCTAAAATTACACAATCTTTTGCCTTTATTCCCAATACCCTAATTAAATTGGGCTTGAATAAGTTGTAGGTTGTTATGGAACTAGATATGAGGCTCAAAAGGTCTTTAAGGGATAATTGATTTGCCATGAATCCCGCAACATCATTGTTTAACATTCTAAAATTATTGTCTGAGTCTCTTGGGACTAAGGGTAGCTCTTTTTTGCTTTTTGACACGATAACACCTCACATCAACGGTAAATAAACATGTATCTCCCCACGTCATCCCGAGCGAAGCGAGGGATCTCCAGCAAACGGTACGTATTTAAAAATTGCGCCACTGCATGGAGATCCCTCGTCGCAAGCTCCTCGGGATGACGTGGGGAGTTACATAAACATTAATTATATATAAAAATAATCTAAATGTATATAAAAGAATCAATATTGCTATCATATCCGAGCCGCGCACGTAAGTAAGCGGAGCCCGTCATCCTGAGCACAGCGAAGGATCTCCTGAATGTGGCATTGTGCTCAACCCGAGGAGATCCTTCGCTGTGCTCAGGATGACGGCTATTGTAAACAGACCCTACTCGACAGAAAGAAAAAATACTGCAATACTCTATCGCCTCTTCAGTAAGAAGAGCGAACAAATGTGGTTTTCACATTAGTCCAATCAATAAGGAGATCTAAATGAAAGCAAATCTATTTGCTGTTGTGTTGTTGTTTTTTATTGTCTGTCTTCCCACCCATTCTGCAAGTAATCAACTTAGCGAGCCCCCTGTAAAGCTGGCGCAAAAGTCGAGTGCAAAGATAAACTTGAATAAAGCAGATGCGAATACTTTATATCGCTCAATCAAAGGCATAGGAAAAAAGCGAGCACAAGCGATTGTCAAATATCGTGTCTTGCATGGTAACTTTAATTCGCTAGACGAGCTAGCTAAAGTGCCAGGATTTGGTCATCGATTTGTAAAAAATCATTTAAAGCAATTGCAAGAGGTTTTTACGGTTAACTAATTCGTCTCCTCCTCCGACGCCCCGCTCCCAGGGTTTATCCCGTGGGATCCAAGAGATCTAAATAGACCCCTGGATGCCGCGAGCAATCTCGCGGACAAGCCGTAGGAGCGGCACGTAGGCTAGAGAGGCCCTGCCTCCTTTTACCTATATTTGACTAGTATTTGCATAGCTGGTATATTTGGCGCTCTTTAACAAAGAGGGTAAATATTGTGGCTGATTTAGATGTTTATATACCTCTCCCTAGAGAACTACGAGAACATCCTGCTGCTAGAACCCAACGTACATCTTTGCTAAAAAAGTTCCAAGATACTTTTTCTGTATTTTGGGGAAAAGTGAAAGAGGGGAGTGCCTACACACCTACTCGCTGGGGAATATTTGATTATCTAACCCTAGGTATTCCTAGGTTGTTAATGAATATATTAAAAGGAGCTGTCAAATTCCTACTCAGCTTTAACAACCCAGCTCTCGAGATCGTAAGCTATGTTCCATATGGTTTAGCACACATAGTTGGTCTTGTTTCCTTGGCAGTGCGGTATCTTACAGCCGCAGTAGCTACGGTTTTATTTTCTCCAGTAGTCTTGATTACTCACCTCATTTCAAGGCTCGTTGGATCCGAAAACAATGATAAAGCGCTTAAGCTCAAAGGTGCCTACATTCAAACTAATGTTGTTGGTCGTAATAGACAAGATATTAGGCGTGAAATTAGTCTTGGTGATTACCTTACTCAATATAATATTAGTGAAGATGAACTACGTCTAACAAAAGTGTCCGAAAGAGGCAATCAAACCGATACTAGGAGATTTGCATTCAGTTTCTCAGCAAAAGAACCAGAAGGACCGCGAAGGAGGTATAGGACAGACATTCCCTCATTTGATTTCGAAATACCTGCGCCTCCAAAATTCCAAACCCAAGCGCAATATGCAGAATATCAGCAACAACAGCAACCTAGACCTGCCATCGACAACGGACAAGCAGCAAGCATAAAAGCATTACTATCTCTTAATATGTTTAAAACGGTTTCTCGCCTTTCTGACCCTCGCATTTCTGAATCCTTAACTGACCTCACAAAAGTTCGTATCGATGGCATTAGAGTTGACGAGGTAACGGATGCCCTTGAGGAGGCTGCGGGTACACGTAGCATACCGTCATTGCGAGCGTAGCTCCGTCATTGCGAGGAGCGTAGCGACGAAGCAATCCAGCGACCTTTCCTTAGGATACCATAAGGCCACTGGATTGCTTCACTGCGTTCGCAATGACGGAGCTACGCTCGCAATGACGGTCTAGTGTTAGTTTCGGTACATTTTTCAAGCCTTGGATAAAAGCTCGCAATGACGGTGCGTTTTATGAACAAATTATGCAATTCTAGATTATTTCTTTCTTAGCTTGATGGTTATGGTGCTCAAGGGCACGATTTATTCAGGTGCACGAGTCGATTTTTATCTCAAAATAAGTTAAAGTGAGTCAAAAAACAGCGAGGTGATGTAGCTCATGTTAAGGAAATTGCGAGGTATTTTTTCCAATGATTTATCGATCGATTTGGGAACGGCTAATACGTTGATTTATGTTAGGGATAAAGGAATCGTTTTAAATGAACCTTCAGTAGTTGCTCTGCGCAACGAATCGGGTCAGAAACGACTGGCTGCGGTTGGGCTGGAAGCCAAGCGCATGCTCGGTAGAACACCAGGTAATATCAATGCTATTCGCCCCATGAAGGATGGCGTCATTGCCGATTTCTTCGTTACCGAAAAAATGTTACAACATTTCATTCATAAAGTTCATGAAAATCGTTTTCTACGCCCAAGCCCACGTGTGCTAGTTTGCGTCCCATGTGGATCGACGCAAGTCGAAAGGCGAGCGATTCGCGAATCGGCAATGGGTGCTGGCGCGCGCGAGGTATTTCTCATCGAAGAGCCGATGGCTGCGGCATTAGGTTCTGGTATGCCAGTTGAGGAAGCAAGTGGATCAATGGTTGTCGATATTGGGGGGGGTACCACCGAGGTTGCTATTATCTCCCTGAGTGGTATCGTTTATCATCAATCGGTACGTATTGGGGGCGATAAATTCGATGATGCGATTGTTTCTTATGTGCGCCGTAATTACGGTACTTTAATTGGGGAAACCACCGCTGAGCGCATTAAGCATGAGATTGGCTCCGCTTTTCCAAGCAGAGACCTATTCGAAATCGAAGTAAGAGGTAGAAATCTAGCTGAGGGTGTACCACGTAGCTTTACCTTGACAAGCGCAGAAATTCTAGAAGCCCTGCAAGAACCTTTATCAGGGATTGTAGGTGCGGTAAGAGCGGCTCTAGAGTTAGCACCACCAGAGTTAGCAGCAGATATCGCTGAACGAGGTATGGTGTTAACTGGCGGTGGTGCTTTGTTGAAAAATATGGACACTTTATTGATGGAAGAAACAGGTCTACCCGTGCTAGTTGCAGAGGATCCTTTAACCTGCGTTGCGCGTGGTGGTGGTAAGGCCCTGGAAACGATGGATCTACGCGGCGGTGATTTCCTCTCAACAGAATAATCCTAAAAATAGACTTTTTGCTAAGGGTAAACAGCGATCGTTTGGTTTCGCCTTTGCCCTCATGTTATCTGCGTCATTTATGTTCTCAGACTATCACTATCAATATCTTGGTAGTGTTCGTAGCGGCTTTGCTTTGCTTGTTTCACCTTTGCAATATGCTGTTGATTACCCTGTGCGTATTATTGGTTGGATCCAATCGTTAGTGAGTGCCAAAAAAGCATTGATTGATGAAAATATGCAGTTGCGTTATCGGCAGACTCTGCTCGAGACAGAATTACAAAAATTTTTGGTCATTAAAGAAGAAAATTCACAGCTTAGGGAACTCCTTCTCACCTCCTCATCGAAGGCAAATATGCGTGCGATGGCAGCACAAATCCTCGCAGTTGATACCAGTATCTCACGTCAGCTCGTTGTCTTAAATAAAGGAAAGCGTGATGGCGTATACATAGGCCAGCCAGTGCTTGATGCTAAAGGGGTAATGGGGCAAATTATCGATGTCGGCTACATGACAAGCACTGTTTTATTGATATCCGATGCAAAAAGTGCTGTCCCGGTAAGAAATAATCGTACTGGTGAGCAGGCGATTTTGGTCGGAACCAATACTATCAGTCGGTTATCCTTGGTGAATTTACCAAGTACTTCGTCAATTAATAAAGGGGATTTACTGGTTACCTCTGGCCTTGGGCGTCTTTATCCAGAAGGTTATCCAGTAGGGCAAGTTGATGAGGTTAAAAATATCCCGGGAGAAGCGTTTATCAAGGTAGATGTCAATCCCATTGCCTTGCTTAATCGGAATCGCTTAGTTCTGCTTATCTGGCCTGGCAAAGAGCAAGAGGAGTTAACAGCCCAAGTTAACGAGCGGATGAATGCCATAGGAGCAAATGCATGAATTTTTTACCACTGCGTTTGTTTATTGCAGCTCTATTGGCATTGGCTTTAACCATTTTACCTTTGCCGGAGCTTCTTTTAGGACTCAGGCCCGCATGGGTCTTACTATTTGTCTTGTATTTGCAGTTTTTTTTACCCAATTATTTCAATATTATTAGTTTGCTCATTATTGGTTTAGTCTTGGATGTTTTACTTTCAACAGTTCTTGGTGAGCATGCGTTTGCGCTTTCGCTAGTTGCTTGGTTAGCAAGCAGTAAAGCCAGGCGATTTCGGTTATTCACCATTGGTCAACAAATGGCATTGATAGGATTTTTCTCTCTACTTTATCAAATGGTCATTTTAATCATCGATGCTTCTCTGGGGTATTATTCCGGGTTCGTGATGTCTTTGAGCAGCTCAGTTATAAGTGTCTTGCTGTGGCCATGGGTAAGATTGATAGCGGATGATGCTTTAAACACACCGTCATTGCGAGGAGCGTAGTAGCTCCGTCATTGCGAGGAGCGTAGTAGTTCCGTCATTGCGAGGAGCGTAGTAGTTCCGTCATTGCGAGGAGCGTAGCGACGAAGCAATCCAGCGACCTTTCCTAGGATACCATAAGGCCACTGGATTGCTTCACTGCGTTCGCAATGACGGAGTATTGAGCAATATTATAAAAATGGCTAAAGTCGAGTGTACAAAAAGAGTATTTTTATGTATAATTATTGCTCATATCTGTAAAGCAGGAGTAAAATGTGTCACATGAAAAAGACGATCAATCCTTAACTCCAAACGTTTTCGGAGCCTTAAACGAGGATGTTGCGGGAGTAATCGCAAGCCACTCCTCCGTTAATACCGTTTTAAATTTAATGTATGTATCTAAAACGACTTATCATTTATTCAAACCCAGTCTAACCTTGGTTTTGGCAATGAAGGCTCAGGCTTGTGTCATTAAGGGCGATTGGGATGGATTAGCCAAGATCGCAGGACATAAATCAGACGCCTTATTCGAGAAGTTGCCAGTTGCCGGGCTCGGGTTTAGTTGTATTGCTTATAACCTATCACCGTATCAGCTCTATATTTTTTGTAAGGGGAATAAGGAAGAAATCGAATTGTTAATTCCTGAGAGGTTGAAAGAGAAACTCAAAGCTCAACATGCCGAGCTTGGGGTCGGAGGTCCCGATCTCGTCATGATTTCCTTTGACCCAATTGAGGCTGCGGAAGAGGCTGCGAAGTCCATATTTATTGGCGGAGAAGGCAGTCCTTATTTTCCCCAAATAGAAAAATCCCTATTAGAAAATAAAGACGGAATTATTTTTTACCTAGATGAAAAGAAAAATAAAGTAAATTTCTACTATGCAAATCGCGAAACAAAAGAGATTAGTAAGCTTAAATGGGCTTATCCCTCTTATCCTGAGGAAGAGCAGGAAACATTTGGGAAGTTTATAGAATCCTTCTTAGGCATGGAGGATAATTCCAGTCGACGCTCAAGTGATGCAGAGCACGAATTGATTAAAAAAGTCCTTAATCGCGAACTACACCGTGATGGCATACAATATGAATTACGTGGCATACGCTACCATGATGGTTGTGCACCTGCCGTCGACAGTAGACGAGCAGTAAACAGCATAGTAGCAAAGCTTCAGCTTAATTTGTTTAAAGTGAGGTCTCGCATTTCAGAAGCCCCGCCCCTAATGGGGATGGGGGTTTTTCAAGGTACTTGCGAAGAAGACTCGGCCAGGCCACCCGTTACCCCCCCCTGATTTTGACCGCTCCTCCCACCGCCTCCGCTGGCCTTAGGGCTGGCAGGTGTGCTTGCACAAGTTAGCTCTTAAATTAGCTGATGCAAAACAACCCTCAGGTACCGTCAAAGCCTTTGTCATGCTATAATATCGGTCTTTAATTAGATGGAGTTGTCGATGATATTCGAAAAAATTCAAGTACCTACTCAGGGTGAGGCCATAACCGTTACTGCTGCCCAAACCTTAAAGGTACCCAATTTCCCGATTATTCCTTTTATTGAAGGTGATGGTATTGGAGTGGATGTTACCCCTCCGATGCGAGAGGTTGTTGATGCGGCGGTTAAAAAAGCCTATGGCGAGGCGAAGAAAATCGCTTGGATGGAAATTTATGCTGGAGAAAAAGCAACGAAGGTTTATGGTGCTGATCAATGGTTGCCTAATGAAACCCTCGATGCCCTAAAGAAATACATTGTTGCGATTAAAGGGCCTTTGACTACTCCAGTTGGGGGGGGTATTCGTTCGCTTAATGTGGCTATACGTCAACAGTTAGATCTTTACATTTGTGTGCGTCCTATCCGCTATTTTGAAGGGACTCCGAGCCCTCTTAAGGAACCCTGGAAAACAGATATGGTTATTTTCCGGGAAAATTCAGAAGATATTTATGCAGGTATTGAATGGCAAGCTGATTCAGCAGAAGCGAAAAAAGTCATTCATTTTTTGCAGAAAGAGATGGGCGTAAAGAAAATACGCTTTCCTGAGCATTGTGGTGTAGGGATTAAACCGGTTTCACAACAAGGCACAGCGCGTCTAGTTAAGGCAGCTATCCAATACGCTATCGATAACGAGCGTGACTCAGTCACTTTAGTGCATAAAGGTAACATTATGAAATTTACTGAGGGTGCGTTTAAGGATTGGGGATACCAGGTTGCTCGTGATGTTTTTGGTGCTAAGGATTATGAGGGTGGCCCTTGGATGCAGGTAACAAACCCAAATACCGGCAAGCCTATCATGATTAACGACATGATTGCAGATGCCTTTTTGCAGCAGATTTTGTTAAGGCCAGAAGATTATGATGTTATTGCGACGCTTAATTTGAATGGCGATTATATTTCTGATGCTCTGGCTGCACAGGTTGGTGGCATAGGTATTGCTCCGGGTGCCAATATTGGTGATAAAGTAGCCGTTTTTGAAGCGACCCATGGGACAGCTCCCAAATATGCCGGTCTTAATAAAGTAAATCCTGGATCGATCATTTTATCTGCTGAAATGATGCTTCGCTATTTAGGATGGCCAGAAGCTGCGGACTATATTATTAAAGGGATGGAGGCTGCAATTAAAGCAAAGACTGTGACTTATGATTTTGAGCGATTAATGACAGGAGCGACTTGTTTAGGTTCTTTGGAATTTGGTAGGGAGATAATTGGGCATATGTAACGAAAGAACGTTTTGTATTTGCTGTGATCAGGATGCTGTTGATTATCGCAGGATTTAATTTTTTCGCTAATTAAATGATGTTTTTACTGGCCAAATACGCGTTGTAAGTCTATAAAATTAATAAAGGGTGTATGTTATGAGTCGGTGGTCCTTAGAGGAAGTGATTGAGCGCAAGACGATAGAGGCGGAAGCTCTGCCGGCGCTCAAGCAGCCTAAAAAATATAAGGTTATCTTGCTCAATGATGATTACACGCCTATGGAGTTTGTAGTGGATGTACTGAAGCAATTCTTTCATTTAAATGAAGAATTAGCAACGCAGGTGATGTTACAGGTTCATATTTTGGGAAAAGGCATTTGTGGAGTGTTTACTAGGGACATTGCAGAAACAAAGGTAGCCTTAGTTAATGATCATGCAAGAAGTAATGAGCACCCACTGCTATGTACTATGGAACCCGAATAGTAGCGTGGCTGGAGAGAGGAGCGACAAAATGTTAAACAAAGAACTTGAATTCACCTTAAATCTAGCCTTTAAAGAAGCGAAAGAGAAACGTCATGAATTCATGACTGTTGAACATTTGTTATTATCTTTGCTAGATAACCCAGCGGCTGGCAATGTGCTTCAGGCCTGTGATGCTAATATTGATTCATTACGCCGCGATTTAATCGAATTTATTGATGAAACAACCCCGAGAATTCCAGAAGAAGAGATCGATCGAGAAACTCAGCCGACGCTCGGTTTTCAGCGTGTGTTACAACGCGCTGTTTTTCATGTTCAATCAGCAGGGAAGACGGAAGTGACCGGGGCTAATGTCTTGGCTGCGATTTTTAGTGAACAGGAAAGCCAAGCTGTTTATTTTCTGCGCCGTGAAAACATTACTCGCTTGGATGTGATTAATTACATCTCTCATGGGGTTTCTAAATACCATAGCAACGACATGAGCGAAAGCATGAATCCATCCATGGATGAGGATGCTGTAGGCAGTGAGGGTAGTGAATCACCCCTTGAAAGCTATTGCATGAATCTTAATAAGCGCGCCAAACTCGGCAAGATTGATCCACTTATTGGTCGGCACGAAGAAATTCAACGAACTATTCAGGTTCTCTGCCGTCGCCGTAAAAATAACCCATTACTCGTTGGCGAAGCAGGTGTTGGTAAGACGGCAATTGCCGAAGGGTTAGCAAGGCGCATCGTAGATGGTGAAGTACCTGAAGCAATTAATAATTGTGTTGTCTATTCACTTGATCTTGGTGCTTTGTTGGCTGGGACAAAATATCGTGGTGATTTTGAAAAACGACTCAAGGCGGTATTAAGGCAACTAAGCCAACAAGATGGAGCGGTATTATTTATTGATGAAATACATACTATTATCGGAGCAGGAGCCGCTTCTGGTGGGGTGATGGATGCGTCTAACCTGATCAAACCTTTGCTTGCTAATGGGGAGTTGAAGTGCATTGGTTCAACAACTTATCAAGAGTACCGTGGTATTTTTGAAAAAGACAGAGCACTCGCTCGGCGTTTCCAAAAGATTGATATCAAAGAACCATCAATTGATGAGACGTTTGAAATTCTCAAAGGATTAAAAGGGCGGCTTGAGGAGCATCACAGCGTTAAATTCTCTATTCCCGCATTAAGAGCAGCAGCAGAACTATCTGCCAAATACATCAATGATCGCTTTTTACCCGATAAAGCCATTGATGTTGTGGATGAAGCCGGAGCTTACCAAAATTTGCTCACCGCAACTAAGCGTAAAAAAATAATCAGCGTTACCGAGATTGAAAGTGTGGTTGCTAAGATTGCGCGGATCCCGGTGAAAAAAGTATCAGCACGTGATAAAGATACCTTGCGTAATCTTGAAAGGGATCTCAAATTGCTCGTTTATGGGCAAGATGCTGCGATAACTGCACTTGCTTCAGCGATTAAACTTGCACGCTCTGGGTTGCGTGAACCACAAAAACCAGTTGGATGCTTTTTGTTTGCTGGGCCGACAGGTGTTGGTAAAACAGAGGTCACACGCCAGTTAGCCAATGTATTGGGCATTGAGCTATTGCGCTTTGATATGTCTGAATACATGGAAAAACACACGGTTTCTCGCCTTATTGGCGCACCTCCAGGCTATGTGGGTTATGACCAAGGGGGGTTACTTACTGAGGCAGTAACTAAGAATCCGCATGCAGTATTACTCCTTGATGAAATCGAAAAAGCCCATCCAGACGTCTTTAACTTGTTATTGCAGATTATGGACCATGGTATTTTAACCGATACGAATGGACGGCGAGCAGATTTTCGTCATGTGATTGTGGTGATGACTAGTAATGCCGGTGCGACTGAAATTTCCCGTAATTCTATAGGGTTTGCTTTACAGGATAACAGTAATGACAATTTAGAAGCTATTAAGCGTCAATTTAGCCCGGAATTTAGGAATCGCTTGGATGGCATCATTAACTTTGCTCCACTCGATAGCCTGACGATTGGTTTGGTCGTCGATAAATTTATCATGGAGCTTGATGAGCAGCTGAGTAATAAGGGAGTAACGTTTAAAGTTGATCAAGCAGCTCGTGATTGGTTAATTGAACATGGTTATGACAAAGCGATGGGAGCACGACCCATGGCAAGGTTAATCCAAGAAAATGTGAAGAAGCCATTGGCCGATGAGTTGCTCTTTGGCAAATTATCCAATGGCGGGCATGTCAACCTAAAAGTAAAAGATGGTAAGCTGCATTTTGATAGCCATGATCATCGAGAGGGTGTTTTCTAACAGCCCCGGTTTTCTTTCTGCGCTTATCTGGTTAGAATGCCTATTTAGCCAGTAATACAGAAAGGATAACCAAATAAAATGGAAGCACTTGTTGATTCATTAACTAAATTCCACGCCCAAAAGTGCATTCCCATACTTTTGGCCATTACGCTTTTTGCATTGCCAATCAGTTCCACGGCCAAAAGTATTTGCCTAAGTTTAGCGGTAGTAGCAATTTTATTGGCCCCTTCCTATCGCGATGAATTAGCAAAATTTTTGCGCAAGGATTGGTGCAAAGCGGCCATTTTTCTATTTTGTCTCGCTCTAGTTGCTTGCCTATGGAGTCCGGCTAGCTTTCCAGAAAAGATGCTTATCCTCGAGAAATACAGTAAGTTCCTTTATTTACCCATTTTGGCGGTGGGGTTTTGTGATCCCAAAACGAGGAACATGGGTATACATGCTTTTTTATTAGCAATGTTGCTGACGTCTAGTCTAGCTGTGCTTAAATTTAGGGGCTTTCTACCCTCTTATAATATTAATCCAGACTATATCTTTCGCAATCATATTATTGCTGGTTATATGTTGGATTTTGCTGCTTATTTATCGGCGTTACTCGTTTATCGCCAACAAGGCAGTAAGCGCCTTGCTTATATTTTGCTATTTGTCTTATTCAGTTACCACGTCCTGTTTATCAATGAAGGACGAATGGGGTATATTGCTTACTTCTTGCTCATGGCCGTTTTAGTTTTACAAATCTGCTCTTGGCGGCTAGCAATTGCCGGCTGCCTAATCATTTGTGCAACTTTTTTCCTCGTTTATAACCAAAGTAGCTACATGAAAAATCGCCTCAGCTTGGCTGTTACTGAGGTGAAGAGTTATCAACAAAACGATAGAGATACACCAGTCGGTTATCGTTTGCAGTTTTATAAGTTTGCCTATCAGCTTTTTAATAGGCACCCACTCTTGGGCAATGGTACTGCGGGTTTCACGTATTCTTTTAGAACTGAAAAGCCTGTATCCTCATGGCTGCATACTTTATTAGAGCCACATAATCAATATTTATTCGTGGCAACTGAGTTCGGAATAGTGGGGGTTGTTGCTTTGCTGTTGTTCTTTTTTACTTTGCTTAAAGCAAGTTGGCAGTTAGGTAGTATGCGTCCTATTGCGTTTGCAATGCTAGTCTGTTTCCTTTTGGGCAATTTAACCGATTCCTTATTACTTTACTCGGGTTCTGGTTATTTCTTTATATTATTTATGTCGTTGTGTTTGGGAGAGGTACGTGATGAAAAACAACAGAGCGCTTAACTAACTTCAATCCTAGTCTGGGTTGTAGAGAGACGTATATCCGTCATTGCGAGTCGTATACTCGTCATTGCGAGCGTTAGCGAAGCAACCCAGTGGCCTTTCTTGGCATCTCATAAGGTCGCTGGATTGCTTCGTCGCTTCGCTCCTCGCAATGACGGCTCGCAATGACGCAGTGGTGTGTTATTTTCACCCTTAAAAACTACCAAGTTGAAACTTCTTGTGTTGGATTTTGTATACTACATACCTCAGAGATACCGCCGTTATTGCACATCACATAACCCAACTGCGTAACTGCAAAAACACCTCCTTGCCACAGGCAACAGCCTGCCAGTTTTTGTAAGTTCATTACCGCATGTCTAGTGCAATAACACGTGGAGTAATAGCCATTGTTACAAACATAGCGGCCAGCAGATGAATCACAATAGCTAATACCTCCCATCGAACCACAACATAATTGTTTATCGCAATAGGGTATAAAAATGGAATTAGTCTCGTCGCAGAGTCTAGCGGCATGGCTTATTGAGGAAACTAATAGAGAAACTGCTACAATCAGTGAATAACGCAGATATCGCATAGTTTACTCCATCCATAAGTGACTATTTCTTAGCATACCATAGTTATATAAATCTCCAACAGTTTGTTGGATCCGGCAGGGCAACCGCATCTAAATTAATCCTTTAACCTAGAAAAAGCAGGTTCTCCCAAGTTCCTGTGTATCCCTTTTATATCCGTTTGCACATGTCCCATCGACTCCGGTCGGCCTCCTTCTGCTCGCCATTGCGCATTCAGGAGCTCGGTCCCCACTTGCACCATCATGAAGACGCCTTCAATTGGAATTTCGAAGTTCAATAGCATGGCTTTCGGACTTGCTGTCTACGCTTCGTAGTCGACTCTACCAGCTAATCAATAGAATAGATGCCTGTTTGTTTGCCGGCCTTTATCTGATTCGTATTGCGCGAAATAATTTCTACTTGATATTTACAAATACAATAAAATCGATTATAGTCTGTTTTTTTAATTTTCAAGTGGAACAACAACAATGCAAGATAAATCTGTAATAGAAAAATTTTTACAATTACGCCCTGATGAGCAAGTTGCAGTAGCGGACCATTTACCGACAAGTGATGTGCTCAATTATGCGTTAATCTCCAAGCAGTATTGGACTCTATTTACCCCGATTCTCAATACCCGTAAATTTTTACATTATGGTACACGTGGTGAGTATGGCATTGTCAAAGCAATGCTAACGGACACTATTGAGTTCATCTATGAGCAGGGGAGCGTGACGGATTGTTCTGGTCGAACATTTGAAAAAATCAGTCTTTTTGAATACACGCTTTGGGCGAAAGATAAGCCGATGTGGACAGTGATGTTTGAGTGTATACCTCAAAACGAAAAGAGGTCAAAGGTTATAGCAAGATTACAGTCTCAATATAAAAACCTAATAACGAATGGTGTTACCTACCGTCTCAACGGAGAACGATTCACCGAGCATCATTTTGATTTTGAGAACACTATCATTAAGGAACTTCAGACCCAAGTTAATTTCGGTGGACCTGACGTTAATTGGGATGAAGCAGATGAACAATGGAGAAAGGGTGTAGGTGGCGCACAAAACCTATTACCGATGCATGTCGTTCACGAATACTGCTCTAATAGGCCGTTTTATCCGCTGCCGGATTTTACGCAACCGCTGGCGTTACTTGCCTCAAAACAATTTTATAATTTTGAAACGAAAAAAAATGAAAATTGGGTCGCTGTTGATTCTAAATTAGGTGTTAATTTTGCGATATTAAAAGGCCCTCGCGAGGGCGGGACAGGTTGGGCGGGTGGCGTGGCGTTGCGGGGATGGTGCGGGGGCGTGGGTGCGGGGGCCGATTTAGATGCCATGAAGGCGTTATGTGAAGCAAGAACAAATGATTTTATCAATCTTGAGTCGCTGCTTGAGGCGTTGGCTGTTGTTGATGAACAACCCAAGCCCGCTCCTCAAACCTGATTGATTGGGTGACATGCCTGTGAAGTAGCCCGGTGGCATAGGCTGCCGCGTGCTCATCCCAACATACACTCAAAAACCATAAAAGCAAATCTTGGTATAACCAGCTTTCTGATGTTCTCACCCACCACGTACTGTAATGAATGTAGTCGAGGCATCGATGTAAATCATCTTCATCCATGATTTAAAATTCGTCCATGGTTGGTTGGAGTGTGGCGGGCACGTCGCTAGCGCTCCTTTACCCAGCCTACGACAGGCGGGTGGTATCAACGCAGAATGCATGCTCACACGAGCGATATTATCGTTAATCTGACTTTAAGAATAGTAAAATTGTGCGAAAGAATGTTTTATAAAGAGGCTGAAACACGCTAAAGGATTGGCCTTATCTATTTACCCAGAATCGCTGGATCCGGGGTGCAACTCTCGCATAGAGAGTCACCTCACTCCAATTCCGCTTTTTCCAATTCCACAGATTCTATTTTTTGAAAACGTTGGGTTATTTTTTTGGCTGAAGTGCTTACCTCGGTGACATCTTGATGGGCCAAATCGATATGCTTTGATAACTTGTCCATTCGTTTCTCAAAACGCTGGAAATCGTCGGCTAAAGCCTGCAAATGTTGTTGAATAATGTGGACTTGCTTGCGTGTTGCATCATCTTTGAGTACCGCTCTTGCTGTAGTTAAAACAGCCATTAGCGTACTCGGTGAAACGAGCCAGACTTTGAGTCGTTGCGAAAGGGCGATTATATCCGGGTAGTTGGCGTGTATTTCAGCAAAAATGGCTTCAGCAGGAATAAACATCACGGCCCCATCAGTAGTTTCATTAGGGATGATGTATTTTTCAGCGATATCTTTAATGTGCTTTTGTAAATCTTGGCGAAATTGTTGCTGGAGCATTTTTCGCTCTGCTGAGGCAGGGTCAATATTCACTAATTTTTGATAAGTTTCCAAGGGAAATTTTGCATCAATAACCACATGCCCAGTGGGCTCTGGTAAAAAAAGAATGCAATCTGCTCTTTTTTGATTACTAAGGGTATATTGCATACGGTAATGAGAACTAGGAATCATGTTGGCAATTAAGGTTGCTAATTGCACCTCCCCGAAAGCGCCACGGGCCTTTTTATCGACGAGAATGTCTTGTAAGCTGACTACATGTGTTGATAATTCAGTAATTTTTTTCTGTGCTTCATCGATAATGGTTAGGCGCCTTACCACATCGGTAAACGTTGACGAAGTTTTTTCAAAGCCTTCTGTTAATTGATGATTGACTTGTTGAGTAAGGTTATGCAAATGATTGCGTATTTCTGTCGTCAAAGACTGTAAATGCGCAGTCAGAGAACTGGCATGTTGCTTAAAACTATGGTTCATTTGCTCACGTACATCAGCCATCTGTCCTTGAATAATTTCACTAATTAAACGCTGACTTGCGAGTTGACCTTGGCTAATTTTTTCTTGCACATGTTGCTGGCTTGATTGATAACTCTGTTGTAATTCAAGATGTAATTGATGAAGTTGGGTTGTGAATAATTGCTGGATTTTTTCAAATTGAGAGTCGACCAGCGTTTGAAGGCGATGCTGACGGCGAATAACCCAAAAAATAAGAAGAATTTGCAAGGTGGTAGTTAAGGCAATGGCCTCAGGGAAAGAAATAGTAGGTAGATAGAGCATTATTGGCTTAATTTAGGGGGGGCATTGGCGTATCATAACTGAAGGCGAGTTATGGATAAAGCGGATATCGGCACTGTTGGGCCAAGGCCCAACCTACATTTATGTAGGTCACAAAATCGTAGGTTGGGCCTTGGCCCAACAATGGCAGTGACCGTTTTTTAATAGTTGAAGAAACAAATGCATGCAAATGAAATTAGCAAACAAATCAACAAGTTACGCGAGAAGATACGATTGTATGACTATCATTATTACGTTCTTGATGAACCATTAGTCCCTGATGCTGAGTATGATCGCTGTTTCAAAGCGTTACAAACTCTTGAAGCGGATTATCCGCAGTACATCACAAGTGACTCACCAACTCAGCGAATAGGGGGAAGTCCAGCGGCGGCCTTCGCCCCCGTTGAACATAAGCAGCCCATGCTATCGCTAGGTAATGTGTTTTCGCAACAAGAATTGCATGCTTTTATCAAGCGGGTTGCTGATAAATTGGCTATGGCAGAAGAATCATTGCAATTTACCTGTGAACCGAAGCTTGATGGGCTTGCAGTGAGTTTAACTTATGAGCATGGTCACTTACTCTATGCGTCGACTCGTGGTGATGGGGCAGTTGGTGAAAATATTACCAATAACATCAAGACCATCTCTGCAGTACCCTTGAGGCTATTCGTTGATCCGCCTCCAACCTTTATTGAAATACGCGGCGAAGTCTATATGCCTATAGCCGGTTTTGCTGCCTATAATGAGCAAGCACGTGCCAAAGGTGAAAAGACTTTTGCTAATCCGCGTAATGCTGCAGCAGGTAGCCTACGCCAGTTAAATCCTGCTATTACTGCTGCGAGGCCCTTGGCTATCTATTGTTATGGCATTGGTGCTTGTGACAATTTTAAGTTACCTGATAGCCAAATGGCACAACTGGAACTATTACGTCAGTTTGGTTTTCGCGTCTCTGCTGAAGCGAAAAGTGTCCTTGGCTTTGCAGGTTGCCTTTCCTACTATGAGGAGATGTTAAAGCGCCGGCCGTTACTCCCTTATGAAATCGATGGCGTTGTTTATAAACTCAATAGTATTCCCTTGCAACAGCGCTTAGGCTATGTTGCAAGGGCACCAAGATTCGCTTGCGCCCATAAGTTCCCCGCCAGTGAAGAAATGACAGAGATCCATGCCGTTGATTTTCAGGTAGGTCGCACAGGGGCATTAACGCCTGTTGCACGCCTACGTCCGGTGAGCGTAGCTGGCGTAACAGTGAGCAATGCTACCCTCCACAATATGGATGAAATAATCCGCAAGGACATTCGTATTGGAGATACTGTTGTCGTGCGGCGTGCTGGTGATGTTATCCCTGAGGTTGTCTCGGTTGTTATGGAGAAACGTCCTCTGGAAACCCAAATTATTCATCTTCCAATTCATTGCCCGGTATGTGGGGCTCAAGTCATACGAGAAGAGGGTGAGGCAATTGCTCGCTGTATGGGGGGGCTTTTTTGCAGTGCACAACTTAAACGTATGTTGTGGCATTATGCTTCGCGTCGTGCAATGGCTATCGATGGTTTAGGGGAAATCCTTATTGAGCAGCTAGTTGAGAACGATATTATCCATGATGTATCTGATCTTTACAGGCTAGATTTAGTCACTTTAGCGGATTTACCACGCATGGGAAAAAAGTCAGCGGAAAATCTACTCAAGGCCATTGAACAATCCAAGCAAACCACCTTTGCTCGTTTTCTTTATGCATTGGGAATACGCGAAGTTGGTGAAGTCAGTGCTAGAGCGTTAGCTACGGAGTTTGTTGCTATTGCTGCATTGAAAATAGCCACGGTTGAGCAATTGATGGCTCTTCGCGACATTGGCCCTGTGGTCGCGAATCACATTGTTCATTTTTTTGCGCAAGATCACAATATTCAGGTCATCGATAAACTCCTAGCTTATGGGGTGCATTGGCCCCAACAGCAACGCGCACAGCTTAATGAGCAGCATCCTTTTTATGGTAAGGTGATAGTACTTACCGGTACTCTGGCAAGTATGGGGCGAGAAGAAGCGAAAGCACGCCTACTCGCTGTTGGTGCAAAAGTGTCAGGCAGCGTTTCCGCGAAGACGGATTATGTTGTGGCGGGAAGTGAGGCTGGTTCTAAATTGGATAAGGCTGAGGCGTTAGGGGTACAGATTTTGAGTGAAGATGAATTCCTTAGGGTCTGTCAACAGACCCCAATGTAATGGGCAGTGGGGCTTAATCGGGGTTTTAATGGGACAACTCTGGGCATTGTGTAGACAATGGATTGTATTTAATTTATTGCTGGGTACCTTATTGCCAGGTTATGCCAGTAATTTAATTTTTAATAATCCCTATCCAAAAAGTGAAGCAGAGCAGAAAATTTTTTATTCTTCCTTTACCGAACAACCTAAAACCTTGGATCCTGCTCGTTCTTATTCGGGTAATGAATACCAGTTCATCATGCAAATTTATGAACCCACTTTATATTATGATTATCTCGCACGACCTTACCAACTCGTTCCGTTAATTGCGGCCGCGATGCCAACGGTCAGTTACTTTGATAAGTTAAACCATCCTTTACCTAATGCTGAAAATGGGGAGGTTGCTTATACGGTCTATACTATTGCTATTAAACCGGGCATCTTCTTCCAGCCCCACCCAGCCTTCGCTAAAGATCGACAGGGTCATTATCGCTACTTACAATTACCTAAAGATTATTTGCATCAACAGGGTATTCATAAATTATCCGATTTTAAGTATACGGGAACACGCGAATTAACTGCTGATGATTATATTTATGAAATTAAGCGGCTAGCCAATCCTGTGGTTAATTCATCCATTTATGCCGTGATGAGTGATCACATCCTGGGTTTCCGCGAATATGCCAGGGTTTTGCCAACTAAAGCGAGTGAATATATTGATTTGCGCAACTACCCTATGCCTGGTCTAAAAAAAATAAATGAGTACACGTTTGCCATTACAATTAAAGGCCAATACCCTCAATTCATTTTTTGGCTGGCAATGCCATTTTTTGCGCCTGTCCCCTGGGAAGCGGATCGTTTTTATGGGCAAGCAGGGATGCGTGGTAGAAATTTAACGTTTGCATGGTATCCCATTGGGACAGGGCCATTCATGCTAAGTGAGAATAATCCCAATCGACGCATGGTGTTAACTAAAAATCCTAATTTTCGGCACGACTATTTTCCAAGCCAGGGTTCTTTGGATGACAAGAGCAACGGGTATTTACTGCATGCTGGGGAGCGACTGCCTCTAATTGATAAAGCCATTTATACCCTCGAAAAAGAGGCTATTCCACGCTGGAATAAATTTGTGCAAGGCTATTATGATGCCTCAGGTGTTAGTGCCGATAGTTTTGATCAGGCAATTCGGATAGGCCTAACTGGTGCACCTCAACTAAGCCAAGACATGCATGCAAAAAAATTACGTCTTAGTGAGACAATCGATGCGAGTCTTTATTACTTGGGTTTTAATATGCTCGATCCAGTGGTTGGCGGTAAGAGTGAGCGAGCAAGAAAATTACGCCTTGCGATTTCCATTGCGGTCAACTTTGATGAACATATTGCCATTTTTTTAAATGGGCGGGGAAAAGCTGCCCAGGGTCCGATTCCACCCGGTATTTTTGGCTATCAGGAAGGAGTAGCGGGAATTAATCCCTATGTGTATAACTGGGATGGGAGTAAGGCAACGAGGCGATCAATCAAAGAAGCGAGAGCTTTACTACAAGCAGCCGGATATCCCGGCGGGCGTGACCCTAAGACAGGTAAAGCACTTGTCTTAAATTACGATGTACCCATTACTGGAGGCCCCGATGATAAGGCGCAGCTGGATTGGATGCGCAAGCAATTTGCCCGGATTGGTATCGACTTAAATCTGCGCGCTGCTCAATATAATCGTTTTCAAGATAAAATGCGCAGTGGCAACGCCCAAATTTTTAGCTGGGGCTGGAGTGCAGATTATCCTGATCCCGAGAATTTTTTATTCCTATTTTACGGGCCAAACAGCAAAGCAAAACGCGGTGGAGAAAATACATCCAACTACAATAACCCGGGATATGATCGCTTATTTGATTTAATGAAAAACCGCAGCAATGATGCGTTACGCCAGCAACTTATCGGGCAAATGGTGGAGATCCTTCGTCATGACGCACCATGGGCGTGGGGAATTAATTCGCAAACGTTAATTTTGGACCAGCAATGGGTTTCTGCTAACAAACCAAATACGATTAACTTATCTACATTGAAATACATTGCTATTGATGTGGCTAAGCGCAACGAATTACGGCGTTTGTGGAATCAACCTGTGTTGTGGCCAATTGGGGTATTGCTTTTATTTCTCCTGCTTTCCTGGTTGCCTTTATATATCGCTTATCGCCGCAAAGAAACGCTGTCTGCACTGAGGGTGAAATTATGATTGTCTACCTATTGCGCCGAATTGTATACGCCATCCCTATTTTATTCGCGATTAATTTAATCACGTTTGCCTTGTTTTTTATGATCAATTCGCCCGATGACATGGCGCGTATGCAATTGGGGCAAAAATATGTAAAGCCTGCAGCGATTAAGCAATGGAAGGCGCAGCGGGGCTATGATTTGCCGCTTTTTTATAATCAGGCACAATCCGGCCTGCAGCAGTTTTCAAAGACCCTTTTTTTTCAAAAATCCTTGCGATTATTTACGTTTAATTTTGGCATTTCTGATGGGGGTAGAAATATTGGTTACGACATTTCACATCGCATGTGGCCAAGTCTTGCCATCACAATTCCTATTCTTATTTTTGGGATGCTTGCCAATATTATTTTTGCCATGCTACTCGCTTTTTTCCGTACGTCTTACCTTGATCTAACAGGTGTTATATTTTGTATTGTCCTCATGTCGATTTCTACTCTTTTTTATATCGTTGGTGGGCAATATGTGTTTGGTAAGTTATTACGGTTAGTGCCTATTTCTGGCTACGATAGTGGCTTAGAAAGTATTAAATTTGTGGTATTACCGGTTATCGTAGCCATTTTAGCTGGATTGGGCTCAGGCTCACGTTGGTATCGTACTTTATTTTTGGAAGAGCTGCATAAAGACTATGTCAAAACCGCACGCGCTAAGGGACTGTCAGAGGTAATCATTTTATTCCATCATGTCTTGAAGAATGCTATGTTGCCTATTCTCACCGGTGTGGTTGTGCTCATCCCTTCTTTGTTTATGGGGAGTTTAGTGCTGGAATCATTTTTTGGGGTTCCTGGACTTGGCAGTTATATCATTGATGCAATTGGACAGCAGGATTTTGCCATAGTTCGGTCAATGGTATTTTTAGGATCGGTTCTTTATATTCTTGGTTTAATTTTAACTGATATTTCATATACTTTCGTTGATCCAAGAGTGAGGTTTAATTAGCAATGGAATTGTTATGGACTGATGTCTGTTTGCTTGGTTTATTACTGATCAGTTTAGTGATTACTTTAGTTAGTTTACGCAAAAGGCATGTAAGGCGTGCCTTTCTGCGAATTGGTCATCGTCCTTTAGCGGTTAGTGCTGGCGTTGTCTTGCTATTTTTTCTGGCTATTGGTGTGCTGGATTCGGTTCATTTAAGCTCAATTGCCGTTGGAGAGGATGCGGGGATTACTGCAGCGCAAAATAATTCCCTGTTGGATCGATTGTTGGCTCCCTTAGGCAATACGTATGAGAGAACTTATTCTGCTCCTCTTGCTTTAAATTTATCCAGCATGGAAACCGTTTTTATTAATGGGAAGGCGGAGCAAATTTACCCCCACTTAAGGTATCCTCCTGCAACGATAAAAAATAATTTGCTGAAATTCAGGGTAATTCGACAAGCAGTTTATCAGGCACTTTTTCTAAGTGTTTTTATCGTGGCTATGTTATGGTTTGCAATAGTCGGTGTGCGCTTTTTTATAAATAAAAAATTAACATTTGTTCCGCAAAAAAGTGGCTTAACTGCCCTGATTACGTTATTGATCTGTTTATTTATTGTTTTTGCAAGCTATTGGATATCGAGAGATTTGCACCTTTTAGGCACAGGAAAGATAGGGCAAGATATTTTTTATTACACCGTTAAAAGTATTCGCACGGGTCTTATCATTGGCATTCTTACGACTCTATTCATGCTCCCCTTAGCATTATTACTGGGCATAGCAGCAGGCTATTTTGGGGGCTGGATTGATGACATTATCCAATATATCTACATTACGTTAAGCTCAATTCCCGGTGTTTTGTTAATTACTGCGTCAGTTTTATCGATGCAGACTTATATTGCCAATCATCCTCAACAATTCGCATCACTAAGTAAAAGTGCGGATGCACGTTTGTTGGCGTTGTGTTTAATTCTTGGTGTAACCAGCTGGACGAGTTTATGCCGTTTATTGAGAGCGGAGGCTTTAAAGTTAAGAGAAATCGATTATGTGTTAGCAGCGCGAGCATTAGGCAGTAGTTCGTTGACCATTTTGCGCAAGCATTTATTACCGAATGTGATGCATATTGTCTTAATTACCCTCGTTTTGGATTTCAGTTTCTTAGTGCTTGCCGAAGCCGTTTTATCGTATGTTGGTGTAGGAGTTTCGCCATCGACGATTAGCTGGGGGAATATGATAAATAGTGCTCGCCTGGAGCTGGCAAGAGACCCAATAATTTGGTGGCCAATGCTTTCCGCTTTCACCTTGATGTTTATTTTAGTGCTCGCGGCTAATCTTTTTGCCGATGCCGTGCGCGACGCGTTTGATCCGCATCAGGTGGCCTCATAAGCATCGCTTTAAAACTTCGCATGAGGTGAAACTCCACGTGCTGTGAGCAAGTAGTTCACATCGGGTAAGATTGTTGAAAAAGTTTTTGCTCTACCCTCTGCTCTTGCCGAACTTGGGGTTTTGGTGTAGCAATAGGGCTAGGATACTGTCTTGGATCGTCTGATAAACCATTATGAGGCTCATTAGTCGGAGATTGAGTTGGCCCAAGATTATTTAGGAATTCACGATGAGAACTCTTATCTATATGTGCAGAATCACTAGCGCCGCTGCGCTGCGTAAACAAGAAAATAAAGGCCATAAACCCTAGCATGGTAATAAGGAAAGATAAAATGAAAGTTGCTGCGAAAGCTGCTGCGAAGGAAGCTGTAATTGCACCAGTAACTATACCAGAATAAAGTAGCAAACCAATAATTGTTGTACTTATGCCAAAAAAGACGGAGCCAAATATTACCTGCCTGTTTGCCATGTCAACTCCTCAAGTGATAAAAACAGGCATTTTAAGTGGGTTTCGGGTTTTTAGCAAGCCATTTTTTACACAGTTGTTCTTAAAATAAACATTAATAATGGGTTTTAATCTTTTAGCACCAATGTGGCTTTTGCAAAAAAATAGCGGCAAAATTCAGCTATCGTCCATTTTCAATGATAGATTTTTTATATATCCTTCCATTATGAATGGAGGGATTTTATGACAATATCCGCAGATTTACTCAAGCGTATAATTTTGGATCAACGTGAAGATTTACGTTGGCCAAAGATGTATAAAGAGAAGTGTCAGGCTTGATAGAGGCAATGACTAAATTTTCTTTATCGAATGGATTGATTATTACTGAGAATGATGAGGGCGAAAATACTGTGGAGAGGAATGGCAAAAAATATCATATTGTCATTACTGGACTTTGGACAAACTTCGATCTGAACGGGCCCGGGCCCGTGGGCGAGCCCGAGCCCGCCCGAGCTCCAAACAGTGATAAGTTACAATCAAATCCAGATTATTAGCAATATTCCAGCATCACAACGCGCAATCTGCACTATTTATTGACTATTTTATCTTGATTATGCAATGATTTTTTCATCAAGAGCCGTGTTTTTCCACTTTTTAACGATAGGATGGCGCATGCGTTTTACCTGAATGTTCCCCGCTTGTCGTCCAAGGGATTTTTTTCGGGGTTTGGGTGGTTGAGCAGGTGTCCCAATCATTCGAATAATTCGTTCAAAATCATTTTGCACTTGTGTTGGTTGCTTTATAGTTTCATTATCCTAGAAAAAGCAGTTGAAGCCGTAGCGAGCAAGTCAAAGGTGCTGAAGATGTTCGGCTTTTTTGAATTTTTTCGTGAAAGCAGTAGTCACCACTACGGTGAGCGAAAAAATTCAAAAAAGCCGAGCAGATTCAGTGCATTTGGCTTGCGCAGTAGGCTTCAACTGCTTTTTCTAGGATTATACATGAAGAACATTATCGCTTAGCCAGAGATTTACTTATTCGCATTGTTATGATGTTGACTAAAATGGCGCAAAAAGTAGATTAGCCGGAGCTCGGGCGGGCTCGGGCTCGCCCACGGGCCCGGGCCCGTTCAGATCGAAGTTTGTCCAAAGTCCAGTCATTAAGCCAATTTGGAAGTGGTTGAGAATAGGGGTTGCGTGTACCAAGAAAGATCATTTTCATTTTGTTTAATTGTAAACCCAGCCAAGCCATTGCTTTTTAAAGGCAACATGATTAGAATCAGCTCACTCTGTACCCAAGCAAGTATAATGTTGACAGATATACCCATTACGAATGAGTTTTAGGGTATAGTTCCGAGTAAATTAAGGACCAAAATGAGGAATCAATCAGCCACAATAAATAATCGTCGAAGTCAAGGAAAGAGGAGCGTTCTAGTTTCTTTTCTAACAGTTTTTTTGTTGATCTCTTCCACAGGAGCCAATGCAGAAGTTTACCCCTGGGTTTGGCTAGGCAAAAACGACATCCAGGTTACTGATCATGCAGGGGTTGAGACTGAATTTCGACTTCATCTCATCGCAAACGCTAAAGAATCGATTGATATTGCGACCTTTGATCAACGAATAGACCAGCCTATAGGATTACCTCTGCTTCAAGCTTTAGAAAACGCAGCCCAAAAAGGAGTTCAAATCCGTTTTGCGGCTGCATGGCTTTCCGCGCTGTTAAATGACCCAGGCAGGAAGACGGAGCGATACTTGAGGGGGATTGCGTCGCGTTATCCGAATTTTAAATTTATTTCAGTAGGCGGTCCATCGATGTGGAGGCAAGGCTGGGGAATTACAGACGGGATTCATCAGAAAATGTTTTTAGTCGACAATAAGATATCTGTAATGACAGGCCGCGGACACGCGGTAGAATATTTAAACTGGCTTGATACTGCTTTCTTTTATAAAGGGGCCATTGTTGATCAAAACCAGGATGCCTTCGATCAAATGTGGCAGACCATCGCTAGAGAAACTGAATTTATAGACAAAAGTGAACTCTTAGGATTGGCTAATTCTGTAATACCAGCGGAGTCATCCGAACAGCGCCTTTTATCAGATAGTTCTTCTCTCCAGCTAACCCCCGAGGAACAGAAAGAATTAGATGTGCTAAAGACATGGGCTGATGCTCCACCTTCTAACGATCATGATTATCACGCACGATCCATTTATTACAACTTCCTTGAGCAAATGAGAAAAGAGGCTGATCTCCAGGAACGAACTCCGGGGAGCTTCAGCTACGGCGAGAGAGCCAATTTTCTTCAAGATCCTTTTATCAATACAGTCCTTCTACTTCTTCCTCAAACAAAGCGTTTTCAAATGAGCATTCTTGCTACAATTTTAGAAGATCGAGTAGTCGAGGCGATTGTTAGAGAGAGGCAACGAGGTATGGAAATGGAACTTATTACTAACGGACAAAAAGCCCACTCTGTTTTTCCAACAGCTCTAGGCTGGTTCGCGGGAATTCACACTCTGGATGATCTATTACAAGCCGGTGTAATAGGTCACGAGGTGAAACAAATGGGAGCTGAAACTTGCGTTTACCTACACCGAAAACTCCTTATTTTGGACGATCATGTGTTCTTTGGATCGCATAATTTTACCAAAGCCAGTTCGCTAACCACAGACGAGTACAGCATTGAAGTCGTAAGTCAGGATTTTGCAGACAGAATGGAGCAACTTTCACACCACAGCATCGAAGTCAATACTGTCCCTTTTAATGTAGATGCGGTACATGAGGAACGTCTCGCTACACCAGTGCGTCAATGGTTTGCTAGTATATTTGAAAGGCTATATCTGAAGCCTCCGAAGCGTTAAGACTTTAGGATAAGTAAGCGTATCAATAATACCAAAACTAACAAATCCCCACCGCTTTGCCCACGCCTCATTTATTTAAGGACCACGTTATTGCCCGGGGGATGCGACTTGAGTCGGCAAATCTTCTTCTTGTAGTTCAATAACTTTCGCTTTAGCGCTTTCAACAAGACAGCAAATGGCAATCAAATCAAAGATAAAGCCGGTGGAGGGGCAGCTACCTACTGCGCGCATGTGCACATGGAGGGGAGGGCAGGCTCCGGCCTTATATATTGCATAAGCCGTCCCAAGAGAGTCAACCAATTTACCAGCTATGAGCAAGTTCTCCTCTTTCCCTAAAACCCAATTATGAATAGTAACGCCCCTTTTGAAGTTATCAAAATTGTCGGGCAATGGATGGAAGGGCGGGCTTTCTTCACAAAGGCGTTGTAGTACCCACATCACTGCGCGCTGGGCATGCCCAACACCTTTGCGCCAATATTGATGTGCTATTTCCGACTGGCCATTACCTTCAGCTTCAAGATAGAGCCTAATGCATTTTCTATACGCATTAATCACTGGAAATGAAGTATGACTATCACGGTAACTTATCCCATTTTGTTCATACTGGATGCCGTCTCGATGGAGTTTGCATTTTAGGATTGTTTCAATCAATAGATGCTCCGCATCACTTGAGCGTCGACTGGAATTATCCTCCATGTCGACAAACGACGCTTTAAATTGCTTGAGTTTTTGCTGGTCTTCTTCTGCATAAGCCCATTCGCTAAGCTGACTAATCTCTTTTGTTTCGCGATTTGCATAGTAGAAATTGACTTCTCCCTTTGCATCTTGGTAATAAATAATCGCGTCTTTATTTTCAAATAAGAGAAACTTAATGTCCTTTCGTGTCCCATCATGAAATATATATCTTGGCTTAAATTCAGTAATGGTCTTGAAATTCTTCTTTGCAGCCTTTAGCGGGTCAAAGGAAAGCTTAATGAGGTCAGCGCCTCCAACTCCAAGCTCAGCATATTGGTTTTGACGGTTTTCGTTTAACCGTTCAGGGATTAACGGCTTGATTTTTTTATGCATATCCTCATCACAAAGAAACGTATAGAGCTGATACGCCGAGATGCTATAAAAAATACATCCATTCAGGTCAATGACTCGACACTTCTCGAATAAGGCGTCTGGGTTATGCTTTGCTATCAAGGCTAATCCATCTGGATCCCCTTGAACGACACAAGTCTGGGCCCTCATTGCAAACAATGGGGGCAAATTGGGTTTGAATAAATTATGTGTTGTTATGGATGTAGACATTAAGTTTAAAATGTCTTTAGCGGAGGAGTGACGGGCGATTACTCCCGCAATTTCATCAGGTAATGGTCTAAAAATATTGGTTAAATCCTCTGGAGTTAAGGATTGATCATATTTACGTTTCATCTTTTACTCTAATTTTATAAATAATGAGCAAAGATTGTACGTGAAATCAATCTTATTGTATATATAAAAGACAAATTAAAACAATTTCAAATGAGCACCATACTGTACTTGCAGAGCGAATTGCTTGGCACCTAGCTTGCCGTGTTCATTTTAACCTCCTTTTCAAAGCAATAGGTATTTGTTGTATATAACATTGACAGTTCGGTTATGAGTCTGTATATTTTATGCTCATTATGCGACAACCTCTGGAGCATTCATGAAGCGTAAATTAGAAGGGCAAGCCTTAACTCCAAATGACAATATATTTGGGACCTTAAGCTCTGATGTTGCAGGAGCAATAGTCAGTCATTTATCCGTTAGCGATATTTTAAATTTAATGTGTTCTTCCATCACGACGTATAACTTATTCAAGCCCAGCTTAATTAAGTTCAAAATTACGCAGCTAGCCCGGAAGGCCCGTGATTGTGTGATTTTGGGGGATCTGGAGGGATTAACTCGAATCGCAAAACAAAAACCTGAAGCCTTATTCGAAAAAGGTCAAGTCACCGATTTACGTAGCCGGATTTATCCTGAGATTTTGGCCTATCAACTGATTCTATTTTACTGTGATAAAGACATGAAGAATAAAATAGAGCAGCTGTTCATTCCTAAACATCTTGATGAACGACGTAAAGCGCAAGCAAAAGAAATGGGTAAGGGGGGTAATGACTTAATCAAGTTAGACCGTGACCCTTTAACAATTGCAGAAAAAGACTTCAAGGGCATTACTGAATTTGAAACAACTTACACGCTAGTTGATAGGAGACAACATACAGTAACCTTTCCTTTAATGGAAAATGAAGATGCCTTGATTTGCTACCAAGATACTAAGAACTGGACTTTGGACAAACTTCGATCTGAACGGGCCCGGGCCCGTGGGCGAGCCCGAGCCCGCCCGAGCTCCGGCTAATCTACTTTTTGCGCCATTTTAGTCAACATCATAACGAATAAGTAAATCTCTAGCTAAGCGATAATGTTCTTCATGTATAATCCTAGAAAAAGCAGTTGAAGCCTACTGCGCAAGCCAAATGCACTGAATCTGCTCGGCTTTTTTGAATTTTTTCGCTCACCGTAGTGGTGACTACTGCTTTCACGAAAAAATTCAAAAAAGCCGAACATCTTCAGCACCTTTGACTTGCTCGCTACGGCTTCAACTGCTTTTTCTAGGATAATGAAACTATAAAGCAACCAACACAAGTTCAAAATGATTTTGAACGAATTATTCGAATGATTGGGACACCAGCTCAACCACCCAAACCCCGAAAAAAATCCCTTGGACGACAAGCGGGGAACATTCAGGTAAAACGCATGCGCCATCCTATCGTTAAAAAGTGGAAAAACACGGCTCTTGATGAAAAAATCATTGCATAATCAAGATAAAATAGTCAATAAATAGTGCAGATTGCGCGTTGTGATGCTGGAATATTGCTAATAATCTGGATTTGATTGTAACTTATCACTGTTCGGAGCTCGGGCGGGCTCGGGCTCGCCCACGGGCCCGGGCCCGTTCAGATCGAAGTTTGTCCAAAGTCCAGTTGCCTAATAAAGTAATTTGAAATCATCTATAAATGAACGACTCATTTTTTTGTAGGCGAAAGCTTATATTCAGGTATAATCAGCTTAATAATAGAAGATCCGGAATGAATAGAATGCAGGCAAACTTGGTGCAAATCACCAATCTTACTTTTGCACGAAACGGGCGTCATATTTTTAATCGTGTCAGCATGGTGGTTAAGCGTGGACAGATTACCGCAATTATGGGGCCGAGTGGTAGTGGTAAAACAACCCTCTTGCGTTTAATTGGTGCTCAATTAGAACCTCATGAAGGTAAAATTCTAGTTAATGGTGCCAATATCCACCGCCTATCTCACAAAGATTTATATTTAGCTCGACGTAAAATTGGTCTGCTGTTCCAAAGCTCAGCGTTATTTACCCATTTATCTGTTTTTGAAAATGTCGCTTTCCCTCTGCGTGAACATACTCGCCTAAGCGAAGCCATGTTGCGTGATATCGTTTTAATGAAATTAGAAGCGGTTGGCTTGAGAGGGGCTGCCCATTTAATGCCTGATGAGCTTTCTGGTGGTATGGCAAGGCGGGTTGCGTTAGCAAGAGCTCTAGCCCTCGATCCTGAGTTAATGATGTATGATGAGCCTTTTACTGGCCAAGATCCTATCTCGATGGGCGTCCTTGTGCGCTTAATTAAGCGGCTAAACCAGTTATTACACACAACCACAATCATTGTTTCCCACGATGTTGCAGAAACCTGTTCTATTGCTGATTATATTTACTTGATCGCCAATGGCCATTTGATTGGACAAGGAACGCCTGCAGAACTAAAAGATTCTCCTCATCCGCAGGTAAAACAATTTATGCATGGTGAAGCGGATGGTGCAGTGCCTTTCCATTATCCTGCACGCCCTTACGCAGAGGAGTTGCTAAATGATTAATAGGCTTGCACGCCTTGGGCAGCGTGGAGTGAATGCCTTGCTATCGATGGGGAATTCCGGTGTTTTTTTGCTGTCTATTGTTGGTAGAAATCCTGATTTACCCCGTCTTTGGCCCGCATTACGTACCCAGCTGTATTGTGTCGGTGTTTTGTCTTGTTTAATCATTGTGGTTTCGGCCATGTTTATTGGCATGGTTATTGGATTACAAGGTTACAATACCTTACAAAAATTTGGTGCGAGTAGTCAGCTTGGTCAACTGTTAGCGTTAAGTATTGCCAGGGAATTAGGTCCTGTGATTAGCGCTTTGCTTTTTGCGGGACGTGCTGGCTCTGCTTTAACGGCTGAGCTAGGGTTAATGAAGGCTACAGAGCAGTTGGCGAGTATGGATATGATGGGCGTTGATCCCTTAGGACGAATAGTCTATCCACGCTTTCTTGCCGGCATTATCTCGTTACCTATATTAGCACTCATATTTTCTGCTGTTGCTGTCTATGGAGGTTACATTGTCGGAGTGCAATGGTTGGGTATTGATTCCGGCAGTTTTTGGTCAAACATGCAGGCTGCAGTGAATTTCCGTGTTGATGTCTTAAGTGGAGTCATTAAAAGTATTGTCTTTGCTTTTGTCGTGGTGTGGATAGCCGTGTTTCAAGGTTTTAATTGTATTGCTACTGCGGAAGGTATCAGTCAAGCAACCACAAGGACAGTGGTTTATTCATCCCTAGCAGTACTCGGGCTGGATTTTCTTTTGACAGCAGTCATGATTGGAGGTTGGTAAATGAATCATAGGCAACGAAGTATCGATATAAGCGTTGGACTATTCATGCTGCTAGGCTTAATTGCCTTACTTGTTATGGCAATAAAAGTGAGTGGTGTTGGCAATTTCGTGTCACATAAGGGTTACCATGTCAGTGCTGATTTTGCGGATATTGGTGGCCTTAGAGTACGCGCTCCAGTAACCGTTGCCGGAGTAAGAATAGGCGAGGTTACCCGTATTGAATTACAGCCTGGTGAGCTGAATGCAAAGGTGACAATGCTCCTACGTAATGATAAACCAATCCCTTACGAGGACACGTCCGCGCGCATTTTAACTGAGGGTTTGATTGGGTCTAATTATATTAGTATTGTACCAGGGTTTGAAGATGAGGAAGGCAACAAAGATCATGCTTATTTGCGTGAAGGGGATGTAATCCCCAAAACTCAAGAAGCAATTATTCTTGAGAATTTGATTGGCCAGCTTTTGTTTAATATTAAAAAATAGGTGAATTATGAAGGGACTAAAAATAATGGTGTTGCTAGCTACATTATCATTAACTCAAGTGCTATGGGCAGCGTCATCTCCTATGCTAATGCTTGAAGGTACAGCGAATCAAATATTAGCAACGCTAAAGCAAAATAGAGCAAGTTTAAAAAACAACCCACAAGTCATTTATCAAGCTGTCGAGCGGCATTTTTTGCCTAACGTGGATGTAAGTGGTATGTCACGCTCAGTACTGGGTGGTAAAGCTTGGGGGGCAGCTTCTGCAAGTGATAGACAGCAATTTTCCAAAGCCTTTACACAGTTAGTGATTCGCACTTACGCCGGTCCTTTAGCTGAGTATACTGATGAAACAATTAAATTCATGCCAATAAGAGGCTCTTTAGAAAGCCGATTTATCCGAGTAAATAGCGTGATTGTGCGCTCGCATGGCAAGAATATTCCCTTAAGTTATAGCCTCGTTTCTAAAAATGGAAAATGGAAAATCTATGACTTAAGTGTTGAAGGTGTCAGCTTATTACAGAGTTTCCGTTCCCAATTTTCTGAGGCTTTGCAAAACTCAAGCATGCAAGATTTGATTAAACAACTGCAACAACATAATAAAAAGGCAGCCTAAGGTGCAAGCACAACACTTTAAACCATCGCTTGAAATGACTTTCGCAACAGTTCAGTCAGACTGTCAGCGTCTGTATAAATTTTGCCATGACAATAAGGAGCCAGTTTGGCGTTTTGATTTAAGTGAGGTACGTCATTGTGATAGCGCGGGCCTTGCGTTATTGATTGAAGCTAAGCGGCTCTGTAGTAAGCACAATAAAATTTGTAAAATCGAGGGTCTACCCAACACCATTCAATCTCTAGCAGAATTTTGTGGCGTAGCCCAAATCCTAGGGTGAGAGCAATCACGATGATCAATCATGAAGAATTAAAACAGCGTCTTACTACAACTGGAGAAGTTGATTTCGTTGACGTGACTGGCGATGGTTATCATTATCACCTAACTATCGTATCCGATGCGTTCCAGGGCAAATCAAAAGTCGCAAGACAGCAGTGGGTTTATGCAAAATTAAAAGATTATATTACTAGTGGCAGCCTTCATGCGCTGAGTATGAAGACTTTGACCAAGGAAGAATGGGAGAAGAACAATGGATAAGCTGATTATCAATGGTGGTAACCCATTGCAGGGAGAAGTGACCATTTCAGGTGCTAAAAACTCAGCATTGCCAATTATAGCGGCATCAATTCTTGCTACCGATAACGTGACCATTGCAAATGTTCCTCATCTTAGAGATGTGACAACGATGATGGAACTTCTAGGGCAATTGGGTGCACAATTAACCCTCGATGAAAAAATGAATGTCCAAGTCGATGCATCGCATATCAATGAGTATGTCGCTCCCTACGAACTGGTAAAAACGATGCGCGCTTCTATTTTAGTGCTAGGTCCTTTGCTTGCCCGCTTTGGTCAAGCGGATGTTTCTCTACCTGGTGGGTGCGCAATAGGCACGCGCCCCGTTGATTTGCATCTTAAAGCGCTTAAAAGCATGGGTGCTGAGATCACCGTAAAAAATGGTTTTATAAAAGCGCGCTGCAAAAAGAGGCGTTTGCAGGGTAAGCCCTTGGTTTTTGATACAGTAACAGTAACAGGAACGGAAAATATATTGATGGCTGCCGCGCTCGCAGAAGGAAAAACAATCATCAAAAATGCGGCACGAGAGCCTGAAGTTGTTGATTTAGCAAATTTCCTCATCCAAATGGGGGCGGAAATTCATGGTGCAGGTAGCCATACAATTGAGGTAATTGGCGTGGAATCCCTCTCTGGTGGAAGTTACGCCGTTATGCCTGATAGGATTGAAGCCGGAACTTACCTTGCTGCAGGTGCTCTAACTCGCGGTAAAATAACTGTGCGGCGGGTAAAGCCTGATAACTTATTATCTATGCTGTGTAAATTTGAAGAAGCTGGTGCAGAGTTAGCTCTCGGCGAAGACTGGGTTACAATCAACATGCATGGGATGCGCCCGCAAGCAGTCAATATATCAACTGCACCCTATCCTGCGTTTCCTACAGATATGCAAGCCCAATTTATGGCTTTAGATACGATTGCTGAGGGTTCTTCATCAGTGATTGAGAATATCTTTGAAAATCGTTTTATGCACGTACAAGAATTGCAGCGCATGGGAGCTCAAATTCGTTTGAATGGTAATACTGCTATGGTAACCGGGGTAGAAAGATTAACAGGGGCTCCTGTTATGGCGACTGATTTACGCGCCTCAGCAAGCCTTATTTTGGCAGGCCTTGCTGCGGAAGGGGAGACTGTGGTTGAGCGTGTATACCATGTGGATAGGGGGTATGAGCGTATCGAAGAAAAGCTCTCTATGTTGGGAGCTGATATTAAACGGGTCTCTAGGTGAGGATAAAGTCATTGCCATATTACGTGATGAATTAGCTTCATATCTACATGAGTTGTTAGCTTGCGCTAATATCGATGATTATGCTCCCAATGGTGTGCAAATTGAAGGTACCGATAAAATCACGCGGATTTGCACAGCGGTGACAGCTTCTCTAGAAGCAATTGACCATGCTATTCGTTTACGTGCAGACGCGTTGCTTGTGCATCATGGCTATTTTTGGCGGGGAGAGGTGCCGGTTATAAGGGGTGTGAAACGTGAGCGTTTTGCTCGATTAATTAATCATAATTTGACTTTGTTTGCCTACCATCTTCCCCTTGATTGCCATGCTGAATTGGGTAATAACGCTTGTCTAGCTCAACTATTTAATTTGACCGCGATTAAGCAACACCAAGTGGGTAGAACAGCAAATTTATTGTGGTCTGGGACGTTGGCAAAAAGCCTAACTGCAGAGGCATTCGCAAAGCAGATAGAAAAAAAGCTAGCTAGAAAACCACTGCATATTGCCGGTAGTGAAAAACCAATACTGCACATTGCTTGGTGTACTGGTGCAGCCCAGGATTATATTGAGCAAGCCTATGCGCTTGGCATTGATGCGTATTTGAGTGGTGAAATTTCTGAACGTACTTATTATCAAGCAAAAGAATTAGGTGTTCATTATTTTGCTTGTGGTCATCATGCAACTGAGCGTTATGGGATCCAAGCTTTGGGTAATCATTTAGCTGCTAAATATGGATTGGATCATTATTTTATTGATTGCGAGAATCCAGTTTGACCACGATAAAACAAATTTTTTTATTGCTTCGATTATCGCATTGGTCAAAGGCAGCTTTTGTCTTACTCGGCGTTTTTTACTCAGGCTCACTTGCTTACTTACCAAATGCCCTCTTAGCAGCTTTTTCCTTTTGTTTAATTGCCAGTGCTGTTTATATCTACAATGATTTGCAGGATCGCGAAGAGGATAGGTTGCATCCGTTTAAACGCCATAGACCTCTTGCCGCTGGTGAGATTTCTGCTGCTTTTGCTTTTAGTCTGTTGGTTGTATTGCTGTTGGGAGGAATGGTATTAGCTTGGTCAATTTCAGTGAATCTTGCAGCCCTTTTGGGGCTTTATTTATTCATTAATCTGGCTTACAACCATGTGTTAAAAAATTTACCCGTAGTGGATGTACTTTGTATTGCCAGTGGTTTTATGCTGCGTGTTTTGGCTGGTACTATCGGTATAGGGTTACCAATTTCTTGGTGGTTGACGATCACCGCGACCTTAGTCAGTCTATTTATCGCCTTGTGTAAACGCCGCTTAGAAAAACAACTAGGCTTAAAATTTGCCACAAGAGCTGTGCTTAAGCGATATTCGTTTCACCTACTCGATACAATGATACTTGCTACTGCAGTGAGTTGCTTTATTGCTTATCTCTTATATACCATTTATGTCGCACGATGGATCATTTTATTTTGTACTAACCCTACCTTTTGTGGCGATTGGTTTATGGCGTTTTGCTTGGTTAGCAACACGTAGCAGTGATAATGATGATCCAATTTCACTCTTTGTAACTGATAATTTGTCTCGTTTTAATCTATTATGTTTCTTAGTTCTGACTTTCGTTGCCTTATTTAAATGACTAGTAAGACATGGTTGATAATCGGGTCATTGTTGTTAATTTTTACCTATTTGCTGGTTTTGCAGCTTATCGCAATATGGCCTTTTACCATTGATGATATGTATATCAGTCTGCGTTATGCCAAAAACTGGGCTGAGGGCTATGGATTAGTCTGGAATATTGGTGAAGAACCAGTAGAAGGCTACTCCAATTTTAGTTTTGTAGTTTTAGCAGTCCTCGCAATTCATTTGGGTCTTGATCCAGTTATGATCCTGAAGATGTCAGGGATTTTTGGACTTTTGCTGAGTACAGTTGCTATCTACTATCTTACCCGATTCTGGTTTTCTCGCTGGTTTGCCTTTATTCCTTGTATGTGGTTGCTTGTCTACAGGGGAGAAATACTGTGGTCAGTTAGTGGACTAGAGACGGCCGTTTATCAAGCTTTAGTCTGTTTTTCGCTATTGTTTTTATTAAGAGGCATGGGGTATCGTTTTTATCCGCAGCAAAGAGGTTGTTCGAGCTGGATTTTTTTTGCGCTTGCAGGACTCTCACTTGTTTTCGCCGGATTAACTAGACCTGAAGCGCCTGCCTTGATGCTGCTTTTTTTTATTTTGGCCCTTTTTGATAAACCCCAGTCTGAGTTAAAAAAGTATTATCAAGGGTTATTACTCGGCAGCTTGCTGTGTCTATCAATTTTCATACCTTATTTTCTCTGGCGCTGGGCTTATTACGGGCGGTTATTCCCTAATCCTGTTTATTGCAAAACCATTATTAATTTTTTTGGGCTTATGGATAAACAATATTTGTTGTTAGCGCTACCCTTTTTAATCTTGGGATTGCTAGCTATAGGCCAACTTGGGAGCAGGGGACATGAGGGAATTTTTTGGCAGGGTAAAGATAGACGGCATTATTTCTTCTGGTTGCCAAGTCTGCTTTATCTAGGATTGTTGTGTGAAGCTTATCCAGTTTCTGCTTTTGAAAATCGCTTATTTCTCCCTGCTTTTGCCCTACTTTTACCGCTGGCATTTTTGGGGTTAAGTCATCTATGTGCTTATGTTTTTCCGCGAAAAGATGAAGTTTTCCAATTCACCCTGTTGATCAGTTCGTTTTGGGTCGCTTTTTTCTTTCTTCATCCGTTAACTTTGGCTAACTACCGTTTCTTTAGCATTGCCCCCCAAAATGGGATTAAACTGCGTAATCAAGTACTTAATTGGTTAAAGCACAACGTTTCCCCGAATAGCCAAGTTGTTTTGGCAGATAGCGGTCAAATTCCTTATTTGAGTTCTTTGCGCTACATTGACTCCTATTGCTTGAACAATAAAGCAATGACCGCCCCACCCAAGACAGCCATGTATCAGCGATTATGTGAAGAAATTTTTACCAGCAAACCCGATGTACTTATTTTGACTTCACTGGTAGGAAAAGAGGAAACGACTTACACTCCCACTGATCTTTGCTTACACAAGAGATTAAAACACAACACGATTTATCAATTTCGCACCAGTTTTAAAACAAGTTCGCAACCTTATTTTTATCGATATGAAATATATACTTTATTATCCGAGCCGCGCTTTATTATCCGAGCCGCGCACTTTGCTTTATTATCCGAGCCGCGCACTTTATTATCCGAGCCGCGCACTTTATTATCCGAGCCGCGCACTTTATTATCCGAGCCGCGCACTTTATTATCCGAGCCGCGCACTTTATTATCCGAGCCGCGCACTTTATTATCCGAGCCGCGCACTTTATTATCCGAGCCGCGCACTTTATTATCCGAGCCGCGCACTTTATTATCCGAGCCGCGCACGTAAGTAAGCGGAGACAATTTACCCGCTCCCTAACGGTCACGGCTCGGATAATAATATTGATACATAGGTAGGGATACATAGGTAGGGAGCTGACGTCATAGTAAAGCTGTAGTAGTATATGATGCGTCGATGAACATAGAGCTGATTACAAGGATTCAATTATAATATGTGGAATATTAGTTATTTTTTTGTCAAATTTGCAAAAAAAATAGCGGTTATCGCGTTTGACATAGCAGCAATTCCGACCGCGTGGTATTGTGCCTACTGGTTGCGTTATAACATGCGGCCTTTCCCCACTGCACTCACAACGACCTATTCTTTATTAGCATTAGGAATTTTAGCGCTATTGCAAATCGCTTGTTATTACTATTTCAAAGTGCATCGTGGGCTTTGGCGTTTTTCATCCTTAAATGATGTCGCTCGGATAATCAAAGCGACCCTTTGTGCAACAGTACTTATAATCCCAATCCTTCATTTAACTACGTTGCTACATCATATACCTCGCTCAGTTCCTCCTTTATATGCGCTGATTTTGATCGTGTTGCTTTGCAGTGGCCGCTTAATGCGACGCTCTCTTTTGGAGTACCGTGGCAAAAAGGGAGGGGAAAATATCATTAAAAGAGTGATGATTATCGGCGCAGGACGAGCAGGTGAGAGCCTTGTGCGTGATCTGAAGCGGACCCAAACTTATCTACCCGTGGGATTGGTTGATGATAACCTCGATAAAAGAGGCCTCGAGGTGCATGGAGTTAGGGTTTTGGGCCAAATAAGACACTTATCGGAGCTTGTTATCAAATACAGGATCGATTTGATCTTCATTGCAATTCCTTCTGCCCGTTCAGCACTTATGCGGCGCATTGTCGAGCATTGCGAAGCCTGTAATGTCCCTTTTCGCACGTTACCAAGTATTACCGCGTTGGCGACAGGACGAGTGGTCAATGCACTGCGAGATGTCAATATTGAGGATTTGCTGGGGCGTGATCAAGTGCAGCTGGAATGGGAAAAGATTGCTGCAAGCATTAAAGACAAACGCATAGTAGTCACAGGGGGTGGGGGATCTATAGGTGCCGAGCTTTGTCGCCAAATCATGGCACTGTGGCCAAATAAAGTATTAATTATTGAAAATTCGGAGTTTAATTTATACAAAATAGAATTGGAGTTACGCAGCAAATTTCCCCATATAGCCCTGGAATTGGCATTAGTTTCAGTGACAGATAAAGTAGCTATTGATTTTCTTTTTCACGAATTTAAGCCGCAAATACTATTCCATGCGGCAGCTTATAAGCATGTACCCATGCTCGAGGATCAGATTCGTGTAGCTGTGCAAAATAATGTGTTAGGTACACAAATTGTCGCCGAGGCAAGTGTTGAGGCAGGGGCAGAAAAATTTATCCTAATTTCTTCAGATAAGGCAGTTAACCCGACAAATGTAATGGGGACTACGAAACGTGTCGCGGAAATTTATTGTCAGAATTTAAATGGTCTGACGGATACGCAATTTATTACTGTGCGGTTTGGTAATGTCCTTGGCTCCGCCGGGTCTGTCGTACCATTATTCCAAAAACAATTGCAAACCGGAGGGCCTCTTACTGTGACCCATCCAGATATCCAGCGCTATTTTATGACTATAGCGGAGGCTTCGCAGTTAATTTTACAGGCAATGGTCAATGGGCAGGGTGGAGAAATTTTTGTATTGGATATGGGGGAGCCGATTAAAATCAGCTATCTTGCTGAGCAAATGATAAGGTTAGCTGGCAAAGAGCCTGGCAAAGATATTGCAATAGAATACATAGGATTAAGGCCAGGTGAGAAATTGTTCGAGGAACTTTTCCATGTCTCTGAAGAATTAGCACCAACCGAGCATGCAAAATTATTTAAAGCGAAGTTTCGCCAGCTAGAGTGGGATGAATTAATGCAAGGCATGCGCTTATTAAACATTGCCTGTACTTTACACAATAATAAAGAGCTTTATACATTATTAAAAAATTTAGTGCCGGAGTTCAATGCGCAACCGGAAGAAGTGATGTAATAGTTAAGGAAGAGGTATGACCATTAGTTACGATGATTTTGCCCGGGTTGATTTACGTTCTGGGACAGTGGTTAAAATCGAGCCGTTCCCTAGGGCGAAAAAACCTGCGTATAAAATTTGGGTTGATTTCGGGGCAGAAATCGGGATTTTACAGACCTCTGCACAAGTGACAGCTCGTTATACGCCTGAATCGTTAATGGGCCAAACGGTAGTGGGTTGTGTGAACTTAGGCGAAAAAATTATTGCTGGATTTAAATCGCAATTTCTACTCGTCGGTTTTTCTGATGAAACAGGGGCAATTTGCTTAATTACTACAGAATTTAAGGTACCTAATGGTCAGAAATTGCATTGAGGTGCGTAACTATTCATAGGGAGCAATAATGAGAATCATTGTGATAGGTGCTTCTGGAACAATAGGGAGAGCAGTGGTAAACGAATTACAATCTCGCCATGAAATTATTAAAGCAGGTTTTAGCTCTGGCGATGTGAGAGTTAACATCACTGATAGAAACTCGATTGAGGCCATGTTTAAAAAAATTGACCGCGTTGATGCAGTAGTGCTTGCAACCGGCAAAGTCCATTTTGCTGATTTCATGCAGATGCATGAGCAAGAATTTATGGTCGGTATCTATGATAAGCTCATGGGGCAAATCAATACGGTTTTAATCGGAAGAAATTACCTCAATGAGGGTGGTTCGTTCACTTTAACCAGCGGGATCTTAAGTGAGGACCCAGTTCGCTATGCTAGCTCTGCCTCTATGGTGAATGGTGCTCTGAATTCCTTCGTCATTGGCGCTGCTATAGAGATGCCAAGCAAGCAGCGTATCAATTGTGTTAGCCCCACAGTAGTGGCCGAGGCCATGGATAGTTACGGTGATTACTTTAGAGGGTTTCTGCCAGTTGAAGCAGCACAAGTAGCCTTAGCGTACAGTAAAAGTGTTGAGGGATTGCAAACAGGGAAGATATATCGTGTGGGCTAGGGCGATGCTCGATCCGGGAATATGTCCCTAAACCGCAGCTGCTTATTAACCTCTGTCGTAGCCTCTCTGCGTTTGGAGAAACCACCTAATTTATAGATCAAAATAGGTACAGTAAAGCTAATAAACCCCATAACGAAAGCGATTTTATAAGTGGGATCTTTGTTGAGTAATAGAAATATTAAACAGATGGACATCAAAACAATTGCTGCAATGCCAGTGTAAGGTGAGCCTGGGGTTTTATAGCTCAGATCATCGGTGGTATAGCCTGCTTGATATAAGCGCTTACGAAAGTTAATTTGCGCCCAGCACAGTGAGATCCAAGCGGTTGCTCCGGTAAAGCCAGAAACAAGGAGCAAGGCAATATACAACATGGATTGCCCAAAAAAATAGCCAGCAGCAAGTAGTACCCAAATGGAAATAAGGGTGACAATTCCGGCATTCTGGGGCACTGCGTTACGGTTTAGTTTGCTTAATTTATGCGGTGCCATGCCATTACGAGCTAAGGCACTCAGGGAGCGGACAATCCCATACACACCTGAGTTTGAACAGGATAAAGTAGCGGTGAGAGTTACAAAACTAGTTGCAGCACCTGCCCAGTGTAAACCGTAAAAATTAAGGGCGTCAGCGAATACAGAGTTACTAAGTCCCGCTTTTTGCCAGGGAAAAATTAATACCAGGCAAAACACTGGGATGATATAGATGAACAAAATCCTAAACGTTACAGTGCGAATCGCGCGTGGGATCATGCGTGCAGGATTAATTGATTCTCCTGCGGCTAGACCAATAATTTCTGAACCTTGGTAATTGACAAGTAGTAGTACCATGGCTGTCAATAAGGCCATGTAACCGTTTGGGAATAATCCACCTTGGCCAAAAATAAAGCGGTCACCAATGACACCACCGGGTTGAGGGCCATGAATTAAGCCAAAGAATATGAGTATGGAAAGTGCAACAAATCCAATTAGCGCGACTATTTTTATGATTGCTAACCAAAATTCAATCTCGCCAAAGGTGCCTACTTTAGCAATATTAATGTAAGTAATTAATAAACCAAAACACACGGCCCAAATATAGCCGTTAATGCCAGTAAAGTGCTGCATAATGATGCCACCGGCAATACACTCGGCGGGAATGTAAGCGACCCAACTTATCCAATAAGACCAGCCCACCCCACACGCTACAACAGGAGAAATAAAATCGGCAGTATACGTGATAAACGAACCAGAAATAGGGATTGCGACAGCTAATTCCCCCATGCATAACATAGTCAAGTAAATGATTATTCCACCTAATATATAGGCAATAAACACAGACGGGCCGACATCGTTAACGACTGCGCCAGTTCCTAAGAAATAGCCTGAGCCAATAATCCCGCCCAAGGCAATCAATTGTACATGGCGATCTTTTAAACCACGTCTAAAACCACCATCATTAATAGGCGTATTGCTGTTGTTTGCATGATTAATCACTAACTGTTTAATCCCCTAAAAATAAGTTCTGTTGACAATATCTACTATCCTGGCTCAAAACGCCCCGTCATCCTGCGTTTTCGGCGCAAACTAACGAATTTCAACAGACCCTAGATGAACTGGCCTGCAAAATTGTACAATAATTTTGTATGTTGTCCATAATTTTTTTATAACGCAGGGCAGCAAAAAAAAAAGGAATTTTTATAAGAAAAAGACCGATAAGGCAAGATTTATTTTTTGTCGATGGGATGAAAACATCCGAACTCTATGTGCCCGTGCTGGTCCTAGCCGCCAAGCTAAGAAAGAAATCATCTAAAATTGCATAATTTGTTCATAAAACACCGTCAAAATCTGGCGGAGAGAGAGGGATTCGAACCCTCGATACGTTTCCGTATACACACTTTCCAGGCGTGCGCCTTCGACCGCTCGGCCATCTCTCCTGCAAACGCGAAAGAATATACTTATGTAGTAAGGAAAGCAATCTAGGAATTAACACGCGCCAGATGGGTTATCTTTTATAAACTTCTTTTCGGTGATTTATTTTCAATACAAGGATTGTAAGGATTTTATCTTCAATATTACAAATAAGGCGATAGTCACCTACACGATAACGCCAAAAAGTCGGTAGATTTCCTTTTAAGGCCTCTCCATACTTTCTTGGATTCGGACTTTTTATTAATTTTAAAAGAAATTTATCAATTTGCTTTTGAGCTGAATTACTCAAAGTTGCGAATTCTTTTTTTGCTTTTTTATCGAATTCAATCTTCCAAGTCATCTTCTAAATCAAATTCCTTCCTTATTAACTCATAAGATATGCGAGGGTTATTTTCTTCTAACCTGGCCATGGCCAAAAGATAGTCTTCACGGTCTTCAAAATATTGCTCTAAAGCAGCTCTAATATAGTAACTCTTAGAACGGTGAGTATCTTGAGCAACTTTTTCCAGCTGGGCTTCTAATTCTTTTGGTAATCTCACAGCAATCATAATTTACCTTAAATACTATTATCGTTATACAAGTATAACATAATCCTATTAAAATAATAATTATTCCTGGGTACTGGACTTTGGACAAACTTCGATCTGAACGGGCCCGGGCCCGTGGGCGAGCCCGAGCCCGCCCGAGCTCCGGCTAATCTACTTTTTGCGCCATTTTAGTCAACATCATAACAATGCGAATAAGTAAATCTCTGGCTAAGCGATAATGTTCTTCAAGTATAATGAAACTATAAAGCAACCAACACAAGTTCAAAATGATTTTGAACGAATTATTCGAATGATTGGGACACCAGCTCAACCACCCAAACCCCGAAAAAAATCCCTTGGACGACAAGCGGGGAACATTCAGGTAAAACGCATGCGCCATCCTATCGTTAAAAAGTGGAAAAACACGGCTCTTGATGAAAAAATCATTGCATAATCAAGATAAAATAGTCAATAAATAGTGCAGATTGCGCGTTGTTATGCTGGAATATTGCTAATAATCTGGATTTGATTGTAACTTATCACTGTTCGGAGCTCGGGCGGGCTCGGGCTCGCCCACGGGCCCGGGCCCGTTCAGATCGAAGTTTGTCCAAAGTCCAGCTGGGTAAAACCCATGCAATTACTTTGCAGTCCTACCTAATCAATACTATGATTAAAAATATCCCACTTAAATATTGACGTAACTCCCCGGGTACGTCATCCCGAGGAGCTTGCGACGAGGGATCTCCCTATAGTGGCAAAATTTTTAAATATGTACCGTTTGCTGGAGATCCCTCGCTACGCTCGGGCTGACGTGGGGAGTTACATAAGAACAACAACGGAAAAAACTTGCATAGGAGGGACATAAAATGGCTGAAGAAAGAGATCGTTCGGTGATTCAATACACCCTCAACCAGCCAATGGCAGGGGCTATGTGCGGTGTAGCGGTTATTGTTCTTGCAATTTTAGGCTTGGTCCATGTATTTCCTGTACCATTAGCTGCCTTAGCAACAATTATTTTTGGTGCGGCATTGCTAGTTAAAGGGGTTCTGATATCCACTGAGTACTCAAAGATTTTATCCTATTTATCAGGCTCAAAACTTGACAAGTTTGAGTTAGGCGGCGGGATGTCGCTTGAGATAATAACTGGATTAGCTGGAATTGTTCTGGGTATTCTTGCGGTAGTGCATCTGGCTTCCGTGGATTTAGTCGCTATTGCACTAATTATTTTTGGTGTGGGAGTTATCATGGGCAGTGGTGTGCTCTCCCGGTTAAATGCTCTAAAACTGGAGGTTTTAGACTCCTCTTCTGGTCAGATTCAATCAAGAATTATACATGATCTTGTTTCTATAGCTGTTGGAACACAAATTTTGGCCGGTTTTGCTGCTATTATTTTAGGTATTTTTAGTTTATTAGGTTTTGCTCCAATGACTTTAAATTTAGTCGCATTGCTTGTTCTAGGGGCAGACTTCATATTAAGTGGCAGTGTGGTCTCAGAAAAATTGCTAGGGCAAATTCGTGGTTAGCAAACAATTAGCTGCACTTGCTCTGATGTTTGTAGCTAGCCAACTATTTGCTTTCCCTTGTTATTTTACCCTAGCTAAAGACAGCTGCTGGAAGAATTATGATGTTCAAGTAGTCGTTACGGACGCGCAAACCAATAAGACGATCATCACTGTTGACGTGCCAAAAGGGCAGTTATGGGCCAGACAGGCGTTTTCTTGCCAACCTGCGCAAAAATTTATATATAGCGCGACCTTCAAGCCCATTTTTTGGCACTCTGAAGTAGGTAAAACTTATATGGCGCTGCGCTATTGGTCATTGCCGAGCTCTATAAGTAAAGATCAAAGTGCTTGGAATATCCCTGTATGCTTCCCAGCTGATTTCTCTGCAGTCCCTTTCCCCCCTGACGCAAATGGCAATTGTAAATGCGATTTCACCAGCATTCCAGCAATTAAACCCCGGTAGGGAGTATGCTATCTAAAGGAGTATGGTACCCAACCAATATACTGTGTATGATGCACGGAAAAATAATAAGGGGCCAAATTTGACAAGCTTAAGACAGCAGATTGGGCAAATGCTTATCATGGGTTTTGCTGGGACTACAATTGATGAGTGTAGCGCTATTGCAGATTGGTTGAGTGGTGATGGTCTGGGTGGGGTGTTGTTGTTTGATTATGATTTGATCAATAATCAGCAAGGTAAAAATTTAGTTGATCAAGCGCAAATAAAACAATTAATTGCACAAATTAACCATTATGCGAAGGCATCCCCTAACCAAATAACCCCCTTTATTGCTATCGATTATGAAGGTGGTGCCGTTGATAGGCTGCGCCATATTAACGAGTGCATGACTACCAAGAAACCTCAAGAATTAGCTAAGCTTTCTCCTGCTGCTTTGCAAGTTGAAGTCGAAAAAATGGCTAATACACTGAAATCACTCGGTTTTAATCTCAACTTTGCCCCAGTGGTTGATCTAAATTTAATCGCTGAGCAGGGGATTATTGGTAATCGTGGGCGTAGTTTTTCTACTCAACCCGATGAAGTTGCTCGTGTCGCTAAAAAATTTGTTGAAATTTTTACTGAACATGGCTTGACCTGCTGCTATAAGCATTTTCCTGGTCATGGTAGTGCGAATGGGGATACACATCATGGCTTCGTTGATGTGACAGAAACGTTTCAAGCTGCCGAGTTAGAGCCTTATTCCTTACTGCTCAGAGAAAATGAGCTACCCATAATGGTGATGACAGCGCATGTGATTAATCGCCAGTTAGATGCAAGTGGCATACCGGCCACATTATCTTATCCTATTCTTACTGGAATATTACGTGAAAAATTAGGGTTTTCAGGGGTTATCATCAGCGATGACTTACAGATGCAAGCAATTGCTGATCATTATGCACTCGATGATTCCCTACGTTTAACAATCAATGCCGGTGCTGATATGCTTATTTTTGCGAATCAATTGGGTCAAATCACCGCTGCGGAGTTAATTGATAAAATTGAAAGTTTGGTTCATGTACAAGCTATTGAGCGCAGTCGTATTGAACAGGCTTATCAACGTATTTTACGGTTAAAAGAAACACATTTAGCTCTGGCATAGCTTGACGCAGCTTATTTATGTGTTAAAATGGCACTTGATGTTTAAAAATTATTCCAAAAGTGATTTTTATGTGCGATAAACCCGCTCACCGGAAAAAAAACTGGGTTAATACCCCATTTATATACACTGCAATGATTCTTCTTGGCGTGATAAGTGGCTATTTTGACCTCCCATTGTTAAAAACGTTAGGGTTATTTATTGCTGATGTATTTATCAAAATTTTTAAATGCATCAGTCTACCTATAATCGCTTTATCAGTTATTGTCACTTTAGCAAATTATCGTACTGACGGAGTGATGCGTAGCGTATGGCGGCGTGCGATGTGCTACACATTAGGAACAACTTTAGTTGCCGCGGCAGTTAGCTGTTTGCTCTACATTTTAATTCATCCAGGAATGGTTGGAGTGGTTAAACAAAGTGCTGTTGAGCCTCAAAGCAATCAACTCGGTTATTTGCAACATATTGCTCACCTTATTCCCTCTACAATTTTTACCCCTTTTATGGAGCATGAAGTGATGGGGGTTTTGCTGATTAGCATTGTGATTGGCATTGCTATTCCTTTTATTCCCCAAGACGATGCAAGACAAACCATTAAGCAATTTTTCCGCGGTGCTCATAGTTTGTTTATGGTGATAACCAATTGGGTTATTACTATCATTCCAATTGGTCTTTATGGTTTTATCACCGCTACAGTGGTGCAATTGCGTGAGGGTATGGCAATTAAGGGGATTGGCGAATATCTGTTGATAATCGTTCTTGCTAATCTCATTCAGGGTTTAATTATTCTCCCATTGTGGCTGAAGTGGCAAGGCATCAAACCCATTGCCGCGTTTAAAGCAATGCTTCCTGCCTTGTCTGTAGCATTCTTTTCCAAATCTTCCGTTGGCACTTTACCAGTAACGATGAAAGCCGCCGAGAAAAATCTGCAGGTAAAACCTGAAATAAGTCGGTTTGTGTTGCCATTATGCACAAGTTTAAACATGAATGGTTGTGCTGCTTTTATCTTTGCTACTGTCATTTATCTCATGCAAAATTCAGGCATAGAGGTTTCTTTAGCCATGATGGGATTGTGGGTTTTCGTTGCTACCGCTGCTGCTATTGGTAACGCAGGCGTGCCAATGGGGTGCTTCTTCCTGAGTGCAAGTTTACTAGCGAGTATGAATGTTCCAATTACTTTAATGGGAATTATTCTACCTTTCTATAGTTTAATTGATATGCTTGAGACCGCCTTAAATGTTTGGTCTGATTCCTGCGTAGCCAAAGTCGTTGATCAAAAAGTATATGAAGGTCAAATTGAATTAGGTCCGCGTGACCAATTAAAAAATCAAACCCAGCCTCAGACGTAGTCCGAATTTGCCGGATTCCACATTGCATAATGTTGGGCCAAGGCCCAACCTACGTTTAATTCATGATGCGACACCCGTGCGGTTCGCGAGATCGTAGGTTGGGCCTTGGCCCAACAAAAATAATCAATTACACAACAACTCCACACAAATTGCACAATAAATCTGCTTAAGCGTCTCCAAATCTCGCAATGAAACGCATTCATTGACTTGGTGAATAGTCGCATTCACTGGGCCTAATTCAACGACTTCCACCCCGTAAGGGGCAATAAAACGGCCATCGGAAGTGCCGCCACTTGTCGATAATTCCGGTGCTTGCTCAGTCAATTGTTGAACCGCTTTAATACAACTAGCTAATAATTGCCCTTTCGCTGTTAAAAAAGGTTCACCGTTAAGCCGCCATACAATTGTGGGGGACAAACCATGTCGTTTAAAACAATTGGTTACTGCTGCTTTCAAGCCAGCGGCAGTTTGCTCGGTTGAGAAACGAAAATTAAAATCCATGACCAATGTGCCTGGAATAATGTTAGTCGCATGCCCACCAGCATAGATATGAGTAATTTGTAAAGAGGTGGGTGGGAAATGATCATTGCCATGATCCCAATGCAGGGTCGCTAATTCTGCCAAAGCAGGGCTTATCTTATGGATAGGGTTTTCAGCTAAATGCGGGTAGGCAACATGACCTTGTTTACCCTGCAAAGTTAACTTACCCGTTAAAGAGCCACGCCGACCAATTTTTATGACATCACCGACTCGTTTAGTGCTCGAAGGTTCGCCAACGATGCAAAAATCAGGACGGATCCCTTGTTTATGCAGCTCGGCCATCACATACGGAGTACCCAAGTCGAAATCATCACCTTCTTCACCGCTAGTGATGAGAAAGCCAAGGCTACCCGAAAAGTGGGGGTATTGTTCTGTAAACTCTACCGCCATCGCTAGCATTGCTGCGAGACTGCCTTTCATATCAGCGCTGCCGCGACCGTAGAGCACCCCGTCGTTCTCTTGTAAGCAAAACGGGGGTGTTAGCCATTGGCTTTCATCACCAACGGGTACAACATCGGTATGGCCAGCAAACATAAGCAGTGGGGGTTTCTCACCGAAACGGGCAAAAAAATTAGCAACAGGGGGGTTATCGAAACGTTGGCAGAGAAAGCCATAGCGCTGTAAAAAATCGATCATAAATTCTTGGCAACCTGCATCATGCGGCGTAATCGAAGTAAAGCTAATGAGTTTGGCAAGTAACGATTTGATATCTTGCATTATTTTACACCTCCCAAAGAACTCTCCTCATTTTCCCTTCTCCCCAGGCATGGGGAGAAGGTGCCCGAAGGGCGGAAGAGGGGATGTTGGTGCAAAGCTCTTCACTAATGTTTGTCCCACGGGACTAAGGTGCTCGTAATAACTCATTAATACTAACCTTCGCACGAGTTTGCTCATCCACTTGCTTCACAATAACAGCGCAATATAAACTGTGACTATTGTCTTTGCTAGGCATGCTCCCAGCAACAACCACTGAACCTGCTGGAATACGACCATAACTAACTTCACCCGTTAAGCGGTTGTAAATTTTGGTACTCTGGCCTAGATAAACACCCATCGATAAAACAGAGCCATGCTCGACGATAACACCCTCGACCACCTCCGAGCGAGCACCAATGAAACAGTTATCTTCTATAATGGTTGGATTGGCCTGTAAAGGCTCAAGCACCCCTCCTATGCCAGCGCCACCTGACAGGTGTACATTTTTACCAATCTGTGCACAAGAACCAACAGTTGCCCAGGTATCAACCAGTACACCTTCATCAATATAGGCACCAATATTAATATACGAAGGCATAAGTACTGTATTTTTAGCAATAAAGGCGCCACGACGAACCATTGCATGCGGAACCACGCGTACCCCTGTTTTGCTAAAATCGGATCGCTATAGCCCGAAAATTTAAGCGGCACTTTGTCATAAAATTGACAAAAATTAGCGTCAATAATCTGATTGGGATAAAGCCTAAAGGAGAGCAAAACAGCTTTCTTAAGCCACTGATGCACAACCCAGTCACCATCGATTTTTTCAGCAACTCGGTATGTGCCCTGATCAAGGCCGGAAAGAACTTCATCGACAGCAGTAACAAGTTCTTTAGGAGCAGTCTCAGGAGATAAATGCTGACGTTGCTCAAAGCCGTTTTCAATAATTGTTTGCAAGGAATTCATGGATTTTTTGCCAAGTAAGTTAGGTTTCATTTAGTATACTTATTAACATGGATTGGCTCTACTGGTACTTACTTACGTGATGCTTGCGGGTGCAACTCTCATATAGTCGAATAAAATCGCGTAGGTTGGGTCTTGGCCAACAAGGATGTAGAAGTGCTGGGACAAAATAGTCGTCGTTTGTTTTGGGTACACACTTTTTCTTACAATGTTGACGCTTGTATCTTGTTGGGCCAAGGCCCAACCTACTTCATATTTGTCTATGCGAGAGTTGTACCCGATACTTGCAGGAAATAAGATAGCGAGTATACTTTTGGCTATCGGGTAATTGGACTTTGGACAAACACCGATCTAAACGGGCCCGTGCCCGTGAGCGAGCCCGAGCCCGACACGTGTCCGATTTAAAAAGGTCTAGGTATAACAATTAATCGAGGTTCTCGAGACTTCCTGGATTTCTCTTGAAGCTTCGAACAATTGACGCACTATTCCATTTACTTATCGGACAACGGGCGGGCTCGGGCCCGTAAAGATCTTACTTTTGCCCAAAGTCCAGGGATAATGGCGGATATGGTAATGCGTTTATTAATTACTGGGGCAGCGGGTTTTATTGGCTTTCACCTGACAAAAGTGCGATTAGAGCGCGGTGACGAAGTAATTGGTATTGATAATCTGAATGATTATTATGATGTACGTTTAAAGCTAGCCCGCCTTGAGCAATTACAAGCCTATCCTAATTTTGAGTTTCATCAAGCAGATATCACCGACTTGGCAAAAATACAGGAGATTTTCGCACAAGCATTTACCCCAACGTGTCGTTAATCTTGCTGCTCAAGCCGGTGTTCGCTACTCTCTCCTGCATCCGCATCTGTATGTGCAAGCCAATGTCGTTGGCTTCACCAATATCATTGACTTATGCCGTCAGCATCAGGTTGAGCATTTAGTCTATGCTTCATCAAGTGCAGTTTACGGCGCCAATAGTGCTCAACCCTATAATGAAAGTGATGGGGTGAATCATCCCTTAGCAATCTATGCTGCAACTAAAAAAGCGAACGAACTGATTGCTCACTCATATTCACATTTGTACCAGTTACCTACTACCGGTTTGCGCTTTTTCACCGTCTATGGTCCCTGGGGAAGACCTGATATGGCCTTTTTCTCATTTACTCGAGATATCTTGGCTGGCAAGCCAATAAAAGTGTATAACCATGGGCAAATGCAGCGAGATTTTACTTATGTCGATGATATTGTCAGCGGTGTGTCGTTGGCGATAGATAAACCAGCAAGTGCCAATCCTGACTGGTCAGCTGCTGATCCTGATCCTGCCACGAGTTATGCGCCTTATTGCATTTATAATATAGGTTACGGTAACCCAGTCAATTTGCTCGATTATATACAAGCAATTGAGGACGCATTAGGTAAAAAAGCAATTAAAGAATTTTTGCCGATTCAAGCAGGCGATGTACTATCAACCCACGCCGCTACCCAGCGGTTGCACGAAGACTTAGGCTATGTACCCAAAATCGGTATACAAGAAGGTATTGCCCAATTCGTTAAATGGTACCTCAGTTTTTATTCGTAACTCCCCAGTTACGTCATCCCGAATGAAAAGTACGTCATCCCGAATGAAAAGTACGTCATCCCGAACGAAAAGTACGTCATCCCGAACGAAAAGTACGTCATCCCGAACGAAAAGTACGTCATCCCGAACGAAAGGTACGTCATCCCGAACGAAAAGTACGTCATCCCGAACGAAGTGAGGGACCTCCCTAATCTTGGGAGATGTCTCGCAAAGCTCAATATAACGAACTTCATTTGGAGGGGTGTAGAAATTAAAAATGTTAAAGATCTGAGCATTTACTATCCAAAAATAGATTGCCGATACCAAGATAAATAATTCCCTTCCGAAACGATTATTTTTTAAGAAAATTAAATATTTTCAAATAGTTAATTATGTCTTAATAAAAACTTCTTCTCAAGATAAGCAAGAAATTTGAATAATAATTTGCACAAACTGTCCTTTCGCAGTTAGAATACACGCATTTTAACGTATGAGGGGGATTGAACATGGCTAAGGCCAAAAACGAAAAAAGGGGTAGAAGGAAATCTTGCCACAGGGGGCGTCAAGGTTCTTACTGAGTTATTTAGTCCGGGCAGGCCACAAAGAAAGCAACCAGAGGCTATGACTCCACCGTCAGTAGGTCAAACTGGCCAGCAGCCACAGCAGCAGTCAGTAGTTCAGGCTACATCGCCAGTAGGTCAAACTAATCAGACTGATGTCGACGGAACAGCCCACGATGGGGCTGACGCAAAAAGAAAGCGTAGAATCGCTGAATTTAAAGCTAAGCTTAAGAACAGCCGCAAGAGGAGGCTACGTCGCCAGTAAGACAAACTAACCAGCAGCAGCAAACGCAGGCAGCATCATTAGCAACTCCAGCTAATCAGATTAATGCCGGCGTATTAGCCGATGAGGACGATGATGAGAATGAGGATCTGGCAGAAGAGGAGAACCAAGAGATTGCAATCAGAGGGTGTGGAACAGTAGTTCAGACTACGTCGTCGTCGTCATCGTCGCCATCCGCGCCAGCAGGTCAAATTAACCAGCAACAGCAACAGCCGCCACAGCAGCAGCAACAACTGCAGCAGCCACAGCCGCAGCAGCAACAACAACAGCAACAACAGCCGCAGCCGCAACAGCCGCAGCGACAACAACCGCAGCCGCAGCAACAGCAGCCGCAGCAGCAGCCGCAACAGCAGCAGCCACAGCAACAGCAGCAACAGCCGCAGCAACAGCCGCAGCAACAACAACAGCCGCAACAGCAGCCGCAGCCACAGCAGCAACAACAGCCGCAGCCACAGCAGCAACAACACCGCAGCCACAGCAGCAACAACAACAGCAGCCGCAGCAACAGCAGCCACAGCCGCAACAACTGCAACAGCCACAGCCACAGCCGCAGCAACAGCCGCAGCCACAGCAACAGCAACAACAGCCGCAGCAACAGCAGCCACAGCCGCAGCAACAGCAGCAGCCACAGCAGCCGCAGCCACAGCCGCAGCAACAGCAACAGCAACAGCAGCCGCAGCAACAGCAGCAACAGCAGCAGCCACAGCCGCAGCAACAACAACAGCCGCAACAGCAGCCGCAGCAACAGCAGCAACAACAGCCGCAGCCACAGCAGCAACAACAGCCGCAGCGCCGCAGCAACAGCAGCAACAGCCGCAACAGCAGCCGCAGCAACAGCCGCAGCAACAGCCGCAGCAACAACAACAGCCGCAACAGCAGCCGCAGCACACAGCAGCAACAACAGCCGCAGCCACAGCAGCAACAACAACAGCAGCCGCAGCAACAGCAGCCACAGCCGCAACAACTGCAGCAGCCACAGCCACAGCCGCAGCAACAGCCGCAGCCACAGCAACAGCAACAACAGCCGCAGCAACAGCAGCCACAGCCACAGCCGCAGCAACAGCAGCAGCCACAGCAGCCGCAGCAACAGCAACAGCAACAGCAGCCAACAGCAACAGCAACAACAGCAGCAACAGCCAGCAGCAACAGCAACAGCCGCAACAGCAGCAACAGCCACAGCAGCAGCAACAGCAGCAGCCACAGCAGCAACAACAACAGCAGCGCAGCCACAGCAACAGCAGCAACAGCACGCAGCACAGCCGCAGCAACAGCCGCAACAACAGCACACAGCAACAGCAGCAACAACAGCCGCAGCAACAACAGCCACAGCAACAACAGCAGCAACAGCAACAGCAACAGCAACAACAGCAGCAACAGCAACAGCAGCAACAGCCGCAGCAACAACAACCGCAGCAGCCGCAGCAACAGCAGCCGCAGCCGCAGCAACAGCAGCCGCAGCAGCTGCCGCAACAGCAGCAGCCACAGCAACAGCCGCAGCGACAACAACCGCAGCAGCAGCAACAACAGCAGCCGCAAGGTCAGCAGCAGCCCCAAGGTCAGCCACGGCCCCAAGGTCAGCCGCAACAACAACAACGGCAGCCTGTTATAATTGGATCGCTGACTGTCCGAACAACGGAATATCAAAACCTACGGACGGGTGATGGAGAAATTACAATTCCTTATATTCAATACTCCATGAAGGATAAAACAGATGCTGTTGCCCATTTTAACGATGCGTTGCAGACAACGAATGGCTACGTCTCTGTCAAGGATCTTGGAGCACTTCTAGATGGCCGACTTTTTGAGGAGTATCTTGATCCATTCGTCCGAGTCAATGGCGCTACATTGCGGCAGGCATTAGGAGCTACGAGTGACTTTACTACGGTGGAAGGACTTGTCGATTTTCTTAATGCACGTGATCCAGTTAATACGTTTAAGCGGATACTTACCGATTATGCTACACAACGTAGGCAAGGACCAGATTACTATGGTTTTTTCACCTGGTTTAAGTATGATAAAAAAAGCAAAGTAGAAGCTGTAACGAATTTGGGGGGTGTATTGAACAATCTGCCAGGTGCTGTGTTGTACGAAAGAGATTTAGGAGCGCTGGAGCAAGGTACTCTTGGTACTAATCTCCGATCCTATATTGAAAAACATGGCGATGCATTGGCAGCTGAGCTTGGAAGGAGTCCAGGGACAATTACCAATCTTACAACGCTTATCCAAGCTTTTGGGGGTACTGTGTCTCCTGATCCTGAGGAAATTGAGGAGCAGGATTCGGATATGGAGTTTGACACGATATAAGCTCAGTTATAACGTACTTGTGTCATCCCCGCGAAGGCGCGGGGATCCTATCTACCGAGCCGCGCACGTAAGTAAGCGGAAACGATTTGTCCGCTCCCTAACGGTCGCGGCTCGGTAGATGGATCCCTGCCTTCCTGGGGATGACAGAATACCTCATGAGTGCTAGGACCCCTTTGGCTTGTTTACGGCATTTTGCTAAGCCGGTTATTCCATCTCATCCAAAAGCATGATTTAAGTCTGCAATGAGATCATCGATATACTCAATACCAACCGACAACCTGATGAAACCATCCTCTATCCCTAATTCTTCTCGCGTTTTTGCTGGTATGGAAGCGTGGGTCATTATTGCGGGATGCTCGATTAGACTTTCTACCCCACCTAAACTTTCAGCTAGAGTAAATAATTCGCAGCGAGACAAAAAACGCATCGTATCGGCAAAATCTCCTTTAAGAACCATGGAAATCATGCCCCCAAAATCATGCATTTGCTCTTTGGCTAACTGATGTTGAGCATGACTAGCAAGGCCAGGGTAGATGACTTTTTCTACTTGCGGATGTTTCTCTAGCCACTGTGCTAAATTTCTTGCATTTTCACAATGACGCTGCATGCGCAGCGATAAAGTCTTTAGACTGCGCAACACCAGAAAGCTATCAAACGGACCTGGTACCCCGCCACAGGAATTTTGCAGAAAAGCCAATTTGTCTGCTAATTCTGGTTGATCCCCAACGACTACCACGCCACTAATTACATCGGAATGCCCGTTTAAATATTTTGTTGCTGAATGTAAAACAATATCAAAACCTAGCTCGAGAGGACGTTGAATCCATGGGGTAGCAAAGGTATTATCGGCGACACTGATCAATTTATGCCGTTTTGCTAAGCTGGCAATTTCGCGAAAATTAGCTAGTTTTAACATAGGATTTGACGGTGTTTCCACCCAGATCATGCGAGTTTTGCTAGTTATTGCTGCTGCAATGTTTGCAGTATCAGTCATATCCACAAATGAAAAAGATAGATTGGCAGTCCGGGTTTTAACCTTATCAAATAGCCTAAAACTTCCGCCGTACAAATCATGCATAGCGATCACATGGTCGCCTGCGTTAAGTAGATCGATAACGGTGTTGATTGCTGCCATCCCAGAAGCAAAGGCAAAGCCACGCTCTCCCGATTCAAGGCTAGCTATACAGCCTTCATAAGCAGCACGCGTAGGATTCTGAGTACGGGAATACTCATAGCCTTGATGTACCCCAGGAGCGGATTGGCGATAGGTGGAGGTGGCGTAAATAGGAGTCATCACAGCACCAGTACTTTGATCAGGCTGCTGTCCTGCATGAATCGCTCGCGTGTCGAAATGAGTTTTGTCCATTATCTGTTCCTTATATGAAAAAATTTGCCGGGTAAAAATAAAAGGACAGTGTATAATAGGGTTCGTTTAGAATTCTACTAGTTTTGACCGGAAAACACAGGAACGCAGTGATTGTTGGGCCAAGGCCCAACCTACGTTTTCGCAGGTAGGTTGGGCCTTGGCCCAACAATAATCCTAGGTTGAGCACTATGTGACATTCAGGAGATCCTTCGCTGTGCTCAGGATGACGGGGTGCTTGTGCTCAGGATGACGGGGTGCTTGTGCTCAGGATGACGGGGTGCTTGTGCTCAGGATGACGGGGTGCTTGTGCTCAGGATGACGGGGTGCTTGTGCTCAGGATGACGGGGTGCTTGTGCTCAGGATGACGGGGTGCTTGTGCTCAGGATGACGGGGTGCTTGTGCTCAGGATGACGGGTGCTGTGCTCAGGATGACGGGGTGCTTGTGCTCAGGATGACGGGGTGCTTGTGCTCAGGATGACGGGGTGCTTGTGCTCAGGATGACGGGGTGCTTGTGCTCAGGATGACGGGGTGCTTGTGCTCAGGATGACGGGGTGCTTGTGCTCAGGATGACGGGGTGCTGTGCTCAGGATGACGGGGTGCTGTGCTCAGGATGACGGGGTGCTGTGCTCTGGATGACGGCTGGAACTTTGGATTTGAAGTTTTTATCATGATAAAACAGAGTAAGTTTCCCCTATTCGATGTTAAAGAACCTAAAAAATTAGTTGCAACTATTATTTTGGGCTTAGCATTTTTGGCATTTTGCTGGGAAATAATTTCTGCTTTTCGCGCTAATGAACAAATAACAATTGTTAATCGGCCAACAAAGGTTACTAGTGTGTTGGAAAGACTCCGTGCTGATTCACCTCTTTTCAAAACAGCCTTATTTGGCCACTATGTCCCGGTTAATTTATCGGATGCAGAGATCAAACAATCCATGCTTGATGTGCAAGTTGTCGGCATTCTATTCTCTGGTAAAGAAAACGATTCTCAAGTGATACTTCGAACGGGTCATGGCGAAGAAAAATATTACCTGATTGGTGATAGCTTACCAGGGGGAGCTGTAATCAAGCGAATATCTGAACGCGGGGTGGTGGTTTTGCACAATGGTTCGCTTGAGAGTTTAAGTTTGTCTAAAAATGAATTAACCTTCGATGTACCGGCGAAGCCGTTAATTGAGGAATGAAATTTATGTGTTTTGTGTTTCGATTGGCTTTGCTGCTTCTTTTACCATTGCTTCAGGTTGCCTGTGTAGTTGCTAATACTAATTTAAGCGATGGCATAGCTTGTTTTCGGATGCAGAACTATCGCGATGCTTTTATTCATTTAAAACCAGAGGCTGATCGAGGGCAGCCTGATGCCCAATATGCAGTCGGCTATATGTATTATTATGGGCAAGGAGTTACTGAAAATAGAAAACAGGCATGGATCTGGATTTGTCTCGCCGCAAAGGCTGGCCAACCGGATGCAATTGCAGCGATTAAAATTTTAAAGCGGGAGCCAAGAGTGGGGAATAGGGATCCTTTAGATCCCTTAATCTACCAGCCAGAGCCTTAGTATCTCATTCTTCTTTCGACGTCCCACTCACTCGGCGTCATTGCGAGCGTTAGCGAAGCAACCCAGGGATACGAAGCTAGAAGCTACCAAGTATATAAAATCTGTGCTCAGCACTCCTGGGTTTTGCTTCGCTGCGCTCGCAATACGCTCGCAATGACGCCATGGGAGCAGAGCATCGCAGAGGGTAAACTATTCATTAGCTTGACGCACTAATAATGAGCGATAACATATAGCAGAAATAGACAAAAACTAAAATTCCGCCGTGCCAGCGGGAGATTTTTTTCTTGTTGTAATAGTTAATCCATAACAGACACTATAGTAGTAATAAACATCGCGGGTATATCACGCCATAGCACAGCATGACTAATTGGAGCGGGGTGAATCAAACTTGGAAAGATCATGACCGCCAGCAAATTAAACATGTTGGATCCAAGTATATTACCAACGGCAATATCATCAGCTCCTTTCGCTGCTGCAACAATCGAGGTGACAAGTTCGGGTAAGCTAGTGCCAATAGCGATAATTGTTAAACCCATAAACAAATCGCTTACTCCGAGCCAATGACCTAAGGTAACGCAACTGTTAACCAAATACCTAGAACTAATTGGCAAAACGATAATTCCTACAATAAGACTAGCAAGATGAAGCTTGAAGGAGCGTTTGCGCAGGTTAGCTTGGTGAAATGCTAAAGCGAATTGTTTTTGTGGACGATGCTGCCGGGTTATAAAAATAAAATAAAGAATTAAAGCAACGCAAGCTAATAAAAACAAGCAGCCATCCAAAATATTGAGATAGCCATTAAGCATTATCGAATAAGTAAAAAGCATAACTATAAAAAGTAGGGGAAATTCACGATGAAAAAGGGTGGATTGAATTTTGAGTGGTTTTAATAGTGCTGTTAAACCGAGAACTAGACCGATATTGGCAATATTTGTCCCTATTGCATTACCAATGGCAATATCATTTAAGCCTTCTAGTGAAGCGCTAATGGCTACCATAATTTCAGGTGCTGAAGTACCAAGGGCTACTAAAGTTAAACCAGTTAATAGGGGCGGAAGATTGTAGTGTAGACCAACACCAGAAGCACCAGAAACTAAGTGGTTAGCTGACCATAATAAGGCAATAAGACTTAATACTAAAATAACTATAACCATAATGCCATATCTCAATAATTGGTAGCAGTAGGATAATACTGTATTTGGTTTTTTACACAATAGGGAAGTAGGATCGTGACTTTGGTTATCCCGTTCAGATTGTAACTGCTTTAATGTATTTGCTGTTGAATATGTATAAAATATTTATAATTTGTCTTTTTCATGTTATCCTTAGTAACTTGTATTTAAAGTATCTAAACGATGAGTGTCAGTTTAATGTCATTAAGCTAATTATTTTCATTCATACTCAAAACTGTTGGATCTCAAGTAGGTTGGGCCTTGGCCCAACAATATAGCTTGGCCCCAACCCGTGTCATCGACCCAAAATGGTTGTTGGATCAACCTGATCCAGCTGCCATTCGGTAAGTTGGTTTATTATGTTTAGCAAACAGTATTATCTTTTTTCTAATGCCGCATTTAGGCGCTTTACCATTAGTTGTGCGTTGGCCATGTTCGGTAATGGTCTTACCTATATAATCATGATTTGGGCACTGATGCGTTTTGATCCATCAGTAGTTTCTACTGCCATACTGATGGCTTGTTTTTGGCTGCCTAATGTTATATTAGGTCCGCTCTTAGGGGTAGTGGCGGATCGCTGCAACCGCAAATTTTTGTTGCTTTTTACCAATGGATTGCGGGCAGGCTGTTTATTTGCTTTTGCGTTGATTGCTTACCACAACCAAATTAGTCCATTGGCCATATATTTGTTGGCGACATTACTTGGGACTTTATTAGCTGCGTATATCCCTGTTGCTATCAGTTTCGTGCGCGAAATTGTGGAGACGGAAAAGGATTTGCTTTATGCCAACGCGATGGTTGATACGGCCTACGAAATAGGGGCTGTACTAGGAATGGGAGGAGCAGGTTTAATTCTTGCCGGCACTTCGTTTGCTACTTGCTTTGTAATTAATGGTCTATGCTATTTGTTGGCGACAGTCTTTATTTGGCGTATCTCATATCAAGCAACTAAACAACAGGAGCAAACTCCTGAGCCATTTTTTCAGCAATTTCTGCAAGGTGGACGTTATATCTTGGCACGTGTCCCTGTGTTGCTTATTTATTTAATTCAAGGGATATTCTTTATTTGCTATATGACAGCACCTGTACTACTTGCCCCTTTTGCAAAATCAGTATTGCACAGCTCAGTAGGGCAGTTTGGTTGGCTGGAGGCTACGTTATCGGCAGGGATGGTGCTAGGTGGTTTTTTAAGCCCCTGGCTAGCAAGTCGATTTTCTCTTCTAAGAGTGATTTTTGCGCAAGTGATAATAGGGATAATTGCCTTTTATCTGTTTAGCCACACCCAGAGCGTGCTATGGGCAATTTTCTTTCACTTCTTCATTGGTTTTTCATTTTCATCCTGGGCTTTACTGACTACCCTAGCCCAGGAAATGACCGATCTTGATTATCAAGGTAGAGTGCAATCATTGTTCAATTCAATGTCAGGGGCAGTTATCATTTTGTTTTATTATATTTTGGCACAATGGAAGGATACCCCAGTGACTCATTTATATTTAGGTGAAATTTGTTTGTTGCTGATAGCAGGGGTATTGTTGCTGTTAATGGCAATTAATAATCGGCGTAGAATGAGGGAGAAAGCAGATGAGTTCGAAGCCGCAGCCTAGACTCGTCTCCGCCCGCTCCAGAGGCGTCATTGCGAACCGAAGGTGAAGCACGTCATTGCGAACGTAGTGAAGCAATCCAGCGACCTTTCCTCATCTCATAAGGCCACTGGATTGCTTCGCTAACGCTCGCAATGACGGAGCTAACGCTCCCAAAGAACTTCCTTCATTTTCCCCCTCGCCCCGGGAACGGGGAGAGGGTGCCCGCAGGGCGGGAGAGGGGATGTTGGTGCAAAGTTCTTTGGTGATGTTTGTCCCACGGGACTAGGGTACTCGCAATGACGGAGCTAACGCTCGCACTGACGGTTTAATGCTCGCACTGATGGTATAGGAAGCTTATTACAATCCCTCAGCTCATTGGCCCGATAGGGTAGCTAAAAAAGAGGTAAGAATGGTACTGACAGGTTTGGCTAGACCGAGTTGGTTAATTTCTGCTGCAGTAAACCATTTTCCTGGGTGCTCAGCTAGGGTTTTACCATGACTGACAATTTGGAATGCTAATGCTTTAATGTCCAGGTGGAAGTGACTAAAGCTGTGCCTCATGCGCAGTATTTCCTGTACTTTTAAGCTCCTCAGGGCATAAGTTTTGTCGATGTATGCTGTTGGACAAATATCAATATCAACAGAGGGTAAACACCAAAGGCTACCCCAAATACCAGTTGGTGGTCTTTTCTCAAGGTAAATTCGTTGATCAGTATTATGGAGTAATAAAAATTGCTGCTGCCTTATTGGCAATGTTTTTTTCGCCTTTTTATGCGGATATTGACTAACTTGATCATGGAGTTTAGCTAAGCAAGTCTGCTGTAAAGGACAAAAGTTGCAATTTGGGTTTCTAGCTGTGCAACAAATTGCTCCCAAATCCATAATAGCCTGGGTGTAATCGGCACAGCGCTCTGTTGGCATGCATTGCCTAGTGAGTCGCCATAGTTGTTGTTTCACTGCGCTTTGCTCAGGCCAACCATCCACTAAAAAATAACGACAAAGCACCCGTTTAACATTGCCATCTAGTATAGGAGTGGCTTGATTAAACGCCTGTGCAGCAATTGCGGCGGCGGTAGAGGGTCCAATCCCCGGTAAGGTCAGCAAGATTAGCTAATTCAGTTGGAAATTTTCCTTGCTGTTGTTCACAGATGATTTTGGCCGTTTTATGAATATTGCGGGCACGGCTATAATAGCCCAGCCCAGACCAAAGTGCCAACACGCTATCTTCACTGGCTTGAGCTAACTGGTGAATATCAGGGAAATTGGCAATAAAGCGATTAAAGTAAGGAATGACTGTTTTAACTTGGGTTTGTTGCAACATAATCTCAGCGATCCACACCCGATAGGCAGTACGCGGCTGTTGCCAGGGTAAATCTTTGCGGCCATGGCAATCAAACCAGTTGAGTAGTGGAATGCTAAATTGCTCGTGTAGTAATGTAATAGTTCAGGTCCTCCTAGTCTACTTGCCACTCCTAGCGCTTGACCACGGGACTGTTCGCCGGATCTAACACCACCATTGTTGGGCCAAGGCCCAACCTACATTTATGTAGGGCACGAGTTCGTAGGTTTTGCCTTGGCCCAACAATGAATGCCGCGGATAAGTCACGGTACGTGGGCAAGGGGGATCTGAGCTATTACTCATAAGTGTAGTGGCTGGGTATTATATAATTGTTTTAATAGTTTCGCCAATTTTTTCAACCGGTTTAGTCAGCGCTTCTTGAAGCCACATCTTACTAAGGATGGGGTTAATTTTTTGTAGATCAGGCAGCACGGTTGGTGCAGATAAAGTGCCTTTAATTAGAATGGGGAAACTGCCGCCAAGTAACTGCTGAATTTTATCAACTTCTTGGTTTTTTAATATGACTTTTGCCAATAAATGACTATCCAAACCATGATCGTTTAAATTTAAACTGCCGCTACCTTTTAATTGCAATTTATCAGTCTGCAAAATTAAAGAATTACTCTCCAATTTTCCATTTTGTAAAAGATATTCGAAGCCCAATAAATTAAAACGGGTATTGCCTTTAAAAAATTCGGGATTAGCAAATTGCCCAAACTCGAGGATACGATCCATTCCAGTTTTTTCTGTTTTTTGACCCTTGAGGAGAGTATTAATTTTTTCACTGGTTACATCGATGATTTTATCTAGATTAATTGCTTCTATAACCCCATCTTTAATTGTTAAATTGCCATTGCCCGTGAACGTATCTTGCCAGTTGGAGTTTTGTAAATTGGCTTGCGCATGAATGGAAAAATCAAGGCTTCCTTTAAATAAGGTTTTATCAAAGCAATCATGGATAAGTTTAGAGCTATCAAGATTGGTGGCTGTTTGATTTAAAATAAGTTTTTTGCTGGCAAATTCATAATTAAGAGCACCAACTGATTCGCCATTGTATAGATGAAACGTTAAAGGATTGAGATGGAGCACGCCAGATTTTGTTCTCGTATAAGCGCTAATTTTGGTGATTTTAAACTGCTTTAATCGGGTATTGTGAATAGATAACTGGCCATCTAAAGGAGTATTTTGTAAGGTGGCCAATGGATTACTCAGTAGGGCAGGGGATAAGCTGGTACTGCCTTTGAAGTTAAGGTGCGTTTTTAATATTTTTTCTTTGCCTGCTATTACTTCTAGATTAGTCTTAAGTTGAAAAGGAAATGAGGCTTGATGAAGATTAAATTGCTCTACTCCTATTTGTAGGCCAGAGAGGGTGATTGTTCTGTGCTGTTGCGCGATTACGACTTGTCCACGACTCAATAAAAAGCGTTCAATAGCAAATTCACCGGCAAGATTAGTTTTAGTTCCGTGAGGTGTTTCGGTTGTCTTGATAGTTTTTACGGGTTGCGAAAGTGCATAAGGGTGTACATAAATTTTGAAGCCATCAACATTCAAGTCGTTAAAAACCAATTTTCCGCGTAAGAGTGGGGTAATTTTTAGATTAAAAAGCAAATTCTCTAATTGGGCTGAATAGGGTGTTTGGTTGCTTTCGTCGCCAATTTGTATTTTGGTAATTTTAATTCCAGGCTGCGGAAATATCTGCCATGTAATGTCGCCATCTACTCTACTTTGCTGCTGCGTTAACAGACTAAGTTGTGAGCTGACATAGTTCTTAACAATTTCAGGATTAATGGTCTTTGCCAGAATCCAGAGGGTAATTGTTGTGATGGGTAAAAGTATTAAGAGTGTTACAACTAGTTTTTTTAAGATTTTCATAGTTTGATAGTTTGAAAAACATTGGAATAAAATGGCAAGGATCGTAGATAATCAGCTCTATGTCAAGTTTGTTAGCTTGCAAGCTTGCAGGGATAGACAAATATGAAGTAGGTTGGGCCTTGGCCCAACAAGATACTTCATCAATGAAATTAAAAATTAGAAAGCTCTTGCTATTGCAAATTAGTAGAGTTAACCTGATTGTCCTTCCTTAAAAAAGGAAGGGGAAAAGACGTTGATTTTACTTACAGTTGTACTCAGGATGAGTCAATAAGATCAAGGAGCGCGTCATGAAACCGAGTCAATGGGAAATTATTATTCTCAAGCCAACCCGTGTCTTTTTGTCTTTTCTCGCGTCACAATTGCCCAATGTTGATTTACCCCGATTACGTCAGTTACACATTGATAACACAGCCTATGTTATTACCAAGCATGATAATGATGAAGATACACTCAATGAAATTGAGAATCATTTTGCCACAATGTTCAGGCACGAAATTCATCGTTGGTTAGGTGAAGACGCTCGTAATGAAATTGAAGGAAGTTTTCTAGATTTTTTATTTTGCTTTAAATTTGAGTTACATTCCCAAATAGTGTTAATGGAACCGTCGTTAGCACAAGGCAAGCAGTTATTGCGTATTAAACCCCGTGGGGTTTTACTCCAATGGCTAAAGTCAGCTGTTGATGAGCAAAATGATCTTATTAGTGTGGTTGAACGTATCAAGTTATCGCATTTGGCGGAAAATTCCACAGTTGTGGTGAAAAATTTCGAAACCTCAACAGAAATGGAGCCATTTCTTAATCACAATTACCGATTAATTTTTGAAAGGGAGATGCTACGTATCTGTGATAGGGAAGAGGAATGGCCAGAAATGGATTCATACCAAACATTCAGCCGCTATTTCGCAATAGAAACCCACACGCAATTAGTGCATTTGTCCCAGCCGTCATCCTGAGCGCAGCGAAGGATCTCCAGAATGTGGCATAGTGCTCAACTAAGGAGATCCTTCGCTGCGCTCAGGATGACGGGCCTGCTCCCCGAGAGGGGGTTGATTGCAGTGTTATCAGTAGTAAAATATAATCACAGCCACTAGGGTCTGTTTATAATCGTTGGGCCAAGGCCCAACCTACAATCTCATGACCTACGTAAACGTAGGTTGGGCCTTGGCCCAACAATAGTAGCGCTCGCAAATCCGACATTTTTGGCGCAAACTAGTGAATTATAAACAGACCTTCGAAACATTAATAAGCCGCCACAGCAAGTCTCGATACTCAATGGCGCCAAAATTACGGAGTTTTATGATGAAATTTAAATGGCTTGCGTCGTTGTTAGTTTGTTGTTGGGCAAGTTTTGTTGCCCTCTCTGCCCACAGTGCAACGATTGATGAATTGCTACCTAATGAAAAAAATACTATTGAAATATTCCAGAAATTTTCCCCTAAAGTGGTCTATGTGCATCGTCTGACAACTGTAGTTAATCATTCTTATGAGCGAATGCAGGTACCTGCTGGTGCGGGTTCTGGAATTATTTGGGATGATCAAGGCCACATAGTGACTAATTTTCATGTGATCAATGGCGCTGATAATTTGGCAATTAGTATTGGCAAAATGACAGTACCAGCCAAAGTAGTTGGTGCGGAGCCACGTAAAGATATTGCGGTATTAAAAATAAAATCGCCCAAGGCACTCGAATTGTTAAAATTCTATGTTCCTTTTGCATTGGCGCGTACCAATGAGTTATTGGTAGGGCAAAAGACGATTGCAATTGGTAACCCTTTTGGCTTAGATCACAGTTTATCAGTGGGTGTTATTTCAGCTTTAGGACGCCAGGTTCCTGGTATAGGTGGCGTAACTATTCGAGACATGATTCAAACAGATACCTCGATTAACCCCGGTAACTCTGGCGGACCTTTGTTAGATAGCAAAGGTCATCTCATTGGCTTAAATACAGCAATCTATTCCAACTCAGGAACTTCGGCAGGAGTAGGTTTCGCCGTGCCTGCGGATGATATTGCCCGTATAGTCCCGCAAATTATCCAAAAGGGTAGGGTAGTGTTGGCGGGCATTGGTATAAGATGGGTTGGACCGAGTATTTCTCAACGCCTAGGGATTGAGAAAGGGGTTTTAGTAGCAGATGTACTACCGCGTACCCCAGCTGCATTTGCCGGTTTGCAAGGAACTGAACGTGATAGTTGGGGACGGTTACATCTGGGTGACATAATTGTAGCTTTGAATAGTCAACCAGTTAAAAATTACGATGTATTGTATAATATTTTAACAAATATTAAAGTTGGCGAACAGATTACGCTTACAGTGTTGAGGAATAAGAAGGAAATAAACTATAAAATGAAAACCATCGATATTGCTGCGTATTAAAATAGATCCCTTAAAATTGCCGGGAAATATACCGTCATTGCGAGCAAACACACCGTCATTGCGAGCTTTTATATAGGGCCTGAAAAACGTACCGAACTAACATTAGACCGTCATTGCGAGGAGCGTAGCGACGAAGCAGCGACCTTTCCTAGCTTACCATAAGGCCACTGGATTGCTTCACTGCGTTCGCAATGACGAACATACGACTCTCTACAACCCAGACTGGGCTTGAAGTTAGTTAAGAGCGCTAGCGCTCGCAATGACGCTATAAGATACATCTCCTTAGCTTGACGGCTATGATCCATATTCCCGCTGATACCCCCGCAAACGCTCAACTTCTTTGTCTTTGCCTTCTTGTTCCAAGTAAGCAATTAAATCATCGAGCGTGATAATAGATAGTACTTGAATTCCTTGCGCCTTAATTTCTGCAACAGTTGATTGACTAGTTAAGCCGTGCTCGCAGCGATCAAGAGCGATTACAACAGCGTTAAGGTGGCCACCCTGTTGTTCAATCAAAGATTGCGCCTCACGAAAAGCGGTTCCGGCGGTGATGACATCGTCGATAATTACCGTATTGCCATGCAAGGGTGCTCCAATGAGCATCCCCCCTTCGCCATGTGCTTTTGCTTCTTTGCGATTGAAAGTCACTGTGATGTTGATACCTAATTCAGCGAGGGCAATCGCTGTTGCTGTGGCTAATGGCAGGCCTTTATAAGCGGGACCGAAAAGGTGCTCAAAATGAATTGCATGCTTTATTAAAGTTTGTGCGTAAAAATGACCAAGTTGGCGCAATGCTTCTCCTTGATAAAATAATCCCGCATTAAAAAAATAGGGACTCTGGCGGCCTGATTTTAAAGTGAACTCACCAAACTTTAATACCTGGCAATCTAAGGCTAAGCGAATAAATGCTTCTTTAGAGCTATCCATAAATACCCTCTACTAGCTATTACAATGATTTTACCAACCGAATTTTAAAAAAACCCTTAACAATCAACAAAAAACTGCTATGCTTATCATAATGCTTGGTTAATTCCAGCATTGTGAATATCCATTGTAGCGCAAATCAGGATGTAGTGGCGGTACTCCTTACATTAGCTGTCAGTATTTGTCTGGAATGGATGCTAGGAATGTTTATTCTATCACTCAGGTAGAAATAGAAGTTTTCGTAAGGGGATATGTATGTCGGAAAGAATAGAGGGCCGGGTAAAGTGGTTCAATGAGAAAAAGGGATTTGGATTTATCGTCAATCAACAGGGAGACGATATATTTGTCCATTACAAAGATATTCAGGGTGTCGGTTTTAAGACCTTACACGAAAATGATCAGGTAACTTATGTTCTTGACAAAGGTCCTAAAGGATTTAAGGCACAGGATGTAGTAGTAATTGCTGAGTAGTCGAATAGTAAGCTCAGTCAGGCAAATTGCCGCGAGCAAATCGCGGCATATCCTATTCCAACCAGTCCCGCGCAGGGAGGAACTCTTGATAAAGGCTTTCTTCTGCACTGCCTTTTTCTGGCTGCCAATTGTATTGCCAGTGAACTTCAGGGGGTAGAGACATTAAAATAGACTCAGTACGTCCGCCGGACTGTAAGCCAAAGAGTGTTCCCCTATCGTAGATTAAATTAAATTCAACATAGCGCCCACGTCTATATAGCTGAAAGGCTTTTTCACGCGAGCCGTAAGCCAATGCTTTGCGCTTGTTAACGATTGGTAGATAAGCTTTGCTAAAGTGGTCACCGACACTTTGCATGAAAGCAAAGCTATGAGCAAAACCGCCTTCCGTGAAGTCATCAAAAAACAGACCCCCAACTCCGCGCGCCTCTTGGCGATGTTTTAAGTAGAAATAATGATCAGCTGCAGCTTTAAAGCGTGGGTAGAGATCTTGACCGAAAGGCTCGCATGCTTGAAGAGCCATTTGGTGCCAATGTTTACAATCCTCGTGAAAACCATAATAGGGGGTTAAATCAAAACCACCACCAAACCACCAGATTGGTAGATTGGCTTCTTTCTCAGCAATAAAAAATCGCACATTTGCATGAGCAGTAGGGACATAAGGATTTTCAGGATGGATAACCAAAGATACGCCTAAAGCATTGAAGTGACAGCCGGCTAACTCAGGACGAAGAGTCGTAGCGGCGGGGGGCAATTGCTCACCAACTACATGGGAAAAATTAACGCCTGCTTTGGCAAAAATCGTTCCTTCCTTAAAAATTCGCGTCAAACCACCGCCACCACCCAACCTAGTCCACGCATCTTCAATGAAATAACCCTGACCATCAAGCGCAACTAGCGATGCACAAAGGTTATTTTGCAGATTTAGAAGATAAGATTTAACTAACTCTAGCGCGTTTTCTGGGAGCTCAGTTGATGTTTTATTCATGCTCATCGCTTCGGTTAAGTGGAAGAGAGTAGCGCGCGTAACAGCAGTAAAGGATTTTTTGCTGTTACGCGCTGGATCAGGCCTACATTCTATTTTCGATACCCAAAGCCTCTTTTGCCATTGCAATTTGTTGATGACGACTAATATCAGGTGTGTGAAAAATAGTGATCAGCTTCTTTGTTTGAGGTACATTCCCTTCCTTCATAGATGGTTCAGCTCTCTCAGCATTATTTCCCTCTTCCCTTATGCTTATATCCTCAACACTAGGTTGAACCTTAGGGCCCCGAATGGCTACTACTCTTTTTTCATCAGTTAGTGCACTGTATACTTCCTGTTTAGTGTTACCAATATAGTCACGACTGTGTGCAATAGTCTTTGAGATACGAGTATAACTTTGGTCCCTCTCTTTAGCCGCTTGTCTTAATTCTTTAGCACCCTGAATGTCGCTTATAGGAGCCACAAGAACCTCTTTACCTATATTCTCAATGGCTGCTACAAAGGTCCCCCCAAGATGAACAAGAATGTCTAGAATAAAGACAGCAGGTATATTCAGCACGTGCATAGCAATAGCTACTGGGATGTTCACTAGACCAAAAAGTTTGTCCACAATCCAATTAAGAGGGCCGCCAATGAACGGAATATAAGACAGAAATTTATTTACTACCAGGTGTAGGAAATGTAGAGCACTATCGATAATCCGTACAGGATTCAAAATGGAGTGAATAACATTCCTCAATGCGTTGGGGTGTAATTTAACTGAAACTCCTAGATCAGTAAGATTACTGTTAAACGTAAGAATATTGTTCAAAATAGGAAAGTTAACAGCAATAACCTTAACCTCCTGCGGTTGATGCATGTTAAATCCATTAATTACATCACTAAGCATGGATGGAAGTATGCTAAGATTGAAGTAAGAACCAAGGCGCCAACGATGAGCTGTGTTACTGGCTTTATAGGCTAAGTCACGCTGAGGTGGGTTCTTGTCTTTGAACGCACCCTCTTCTGAGATCAGTTGGGTGTGAAGTGTAGCTTTCAGGTGACCCAACGCTGGCTCTAATGCATCAGCTAATTGCTGACGTGCTTTATTCGCATGTGTTCCGGGAAAAATTTGCAGGATTGCACCAAACCCTAAATATTGGTGTGTGCATAATTTATACAGCTTATAAGATTCGAATAAATTTTCTGGCGGGTGCCGCTTCAGAAACTTACTGGCAGCTTGAGCTCTTTCATACATTTTACCGGGAAAAAGATAAAAAGGCATAACGTCATACTCCTAAATTTAGTAGGTTGTAATAAGATTAAGGGTAACCCTAAGGATAGGTGAGTTTACAGTACCATTAATCTAAGTCGCGCATTATCGCACTAGCCTTGAATAAGATCAAGCAGTCGGTATAAAAATAAACCGATCTATCCAAAAACTCCCATGCCTCCGGAATAGACCTTCATTCAAACATCCTGAAATAATTCTCAAATCCAGTGACGAAAATCTTTTTTGTCAGTGGATAATCAATTTTTCCAGGATAAATTACAAACATTTTATCCAGTGACAAATCGTCCATGACAATTTCCATGGATTTGGTTAATTGAGGTGAACTGCCAAACTTGATTTCAAATCCTAGACGCTTGCTTCCCTTCATGATTAAAAGATCAAGCTCGGCACCTTGATGGGATCCCCAGAAATAACAATCTTCTGCTTCTGCAGAATTTGCCTTGATAATTTGTTCAAGTGCAAATGATTCCCATGATGCGCCCAGCTTTGGATTCAGCAATAATTCAGTATGATTTCCAATATCACTGGACTTTGGACAAACTCCGATCTGAACGGGCCCGAGCCCGTGGGCGAGCCCGGGCCCGCCCGAGCTCCGAACAGTCATAAGTTACAATCAAATCCAGATTATTTTAGCAATATTCCACCATCACAACGTGCAATCTGGTCTATTTATTGACAATATTATCTTGATTATGCAATGATTTTTTCATCAAGAGCTGTGTTTTTCCACTTTTTAACGATAGGATGACGCATGCGTTTTACCTGAATGTCCCCCGATTGTCGTCCAAGGGCTTTTTTTCGTGGTTTGGGTGGTTGAGAATGTTCAATATCAAAGCGATGGCGATAGCTGGTAAAAATATCATACAACGATAATTCCATGCGTCTTTTACCTGCTGCCGTCAACCAAAGGGGTCGCTTGAATAACAATTCACCGGATTCTTTATAGACCTGATCGCGCAACAAACGCAAGGGATAATCAGATAGTTTGTTGCCCTTTTTGCCTATCATGATGACTTCGTTCCAGAGCTTATTTAACCGACCAGCTTCAACGAGCTGGAACCTCAATTTCATTGAATATTGCTGAAGGCTCAGGTGAGTTTTCCACCAATGAAAAAAGCAGATTTTATCGCATGGCAAAACGTTCGGCCACAGAAACTGCGGCGATCCTGGAGGTATCCAAACGTGCAAATATTATACATGAAGAACAGTATCGCTTAGCCAGAGATTTACTTATTCGCATTGTTATGATGTTGACTAAAATGGCGCAAAAAGTAGATTAGCCGGAGCTCGGGCGGGCCCGGGCTCGCCCACGGGCTCGGGCCCGTTCAGATCGGAGTTTGTCCAAAGTCCAGTTATTACAGAAATAGGCTTATTAAGCAAAGAGGTTGCTGGGGTTCAAATAACTACCTCTTCACCCGAGCGCGCAATACTTGAGCTATTAGCATTAGTCCCTAATAAACTAACTTTGGGGCATGCTAGTGAATTAATCGAATCATTAGATCGGTTAAGAAGCGATCCCATGCAGCAATTATTAGAGTCTTGCTTATCAGTTAAGGTAAAGCGCCTATTTTTATATTTTGCAGAAAAATGTAATTTAGCCTGTTTTAGTGAGTTAGAATTAGGCCGAATAAACATAGGATCAGGGAAACGCGTAATTGATGAGGGAGGGCACTATCATAAAAAATGGTTATTAAGTCTCCCTGCTGAAAATGAATTAGATAATGAGTTGAGCCAGCTATGAATAAAGAGCAGTACGTTGCACAAGTTACATTGCTGTTGGATTGTTTGACCGTATTAAAAGATCAACAAATATTCGCATTAAAAGGGGGGACAGCGATCAATTTTTTTATTTGTGATTTACCACGACTCTCTGTGGATATTGATTTGACATTTTTAAAAACATCTCAAAGAAGAGAAGCTATTAACGAGATCGAAAATGGTTTAAGAGCAATTGGACAATCGATCTTAAAAAGAAGTAACCGATATAAAATTAAGGATATCAAAACCCGCGATAGGATACTACAAAAAATCGTCATAGTTGATGGACTGGACTTTGGACAAACTTCGATCTGAACGGGCCCGGGCCCGTGGGCGAGCCCGAGCCCGCCCGAGCTCCGGCTAATCTACTTTTTGCGCCATTTTAGTCAACATCATAACGAATAAGTAAATCTCTAGCTAAGCGATAATGTTCTTCATGTATAATCCTAGAAAAAGCAGTTGAAGCCTACTGCGCAAGCCAAATGCACTGAATCTGCTCGGCTTTTTTGAATTTTTTCGCTCACCGTAGTGGTGACTACTGCTTTCGCGAAAAAATTCAAAAAAGCCGAACATCTTCAGCACCTTTGACTTGCTCGCTACGGCTTCAACTGCTTTTTCTAGGATAATGAAACTATAAAGCAACCAACACAAGTTCAAAATGATTTTGAACGAATTATTCGAATGATTGGGACACCAGCTCAACCACCCAAACCCCGAAAAAAATCCCTTGGACGACAAGCGGGGAACATTCAGGTAAAACGCATGCGCCATCCTATCGTTAAAAAGTGGAAAAACACGGCTCTTGATGAAAAAATCATTGCATAATCAAGATAAAATAGTCAATAAATAGTGCAGATTGCGCGTTGTTATGCTGGAATATTGCTAATAATCTGGATTTGATTGTAACTTATCACTGTTCGGAGCTCGGGCGGGCCCGGGCTCGCCCACGGGCTCGGGCCCGTTCAGATCGGAGTTTGTCCAAAGTCCAGTAATATAAAGAAAATGGATAGCACCAAACATGCTATAATGATTGACAAATTAAGGGCTGTTTTAAAAATATAAAATGATTGTCGCATTTGGAGCTAGAATGCGCCATAGACCAGTATTTTACTGGCGTCCCGGAGAGGATTTGAACCTCCGACCTGCCCCTTAGGAGGGGCAAATTTTAAATTCTATGTTGTCCGATAAAATCCATAATTACTTATAAAATATAGCATTTATCCTGTTGCGTTATCCAATCTTGTCCATTAGAATGCCTTCATATCCAATCATTTTTAGGTACCCATTTAGGCACCTGTTATTTACTTCCAACCTCATGGAAAGGACATAGTATGAGTGACAAACTTCCAGAAAACAAACTGACTATTCGTAATAGTACCGCTGAATTTCTTATATTTACACAGCAAGCCGGTGAAAATGGTATCGAGGTGCGTTATGAAGAGGGATCCATTTGGTTAACTCAAAGACTGATGGCTGAATTGTTTGATGTGACAACGGCCAATGTGAACACACATATTAAGAATATATATGAAGAGAAAGAGCTTGTACAAAATTTAACTATTAAAGAATTCTTAATAGTTCAAAAAGAAGGTGAGAGACAGGTTTCTCGCAGCGTTGATCATTATAACTTAGATGTCATCATATCTGTTGGGTATCGGGTGAATTCCAAGCGTGCAACACAATTTCGCCAATGGGCAACTAAAGTTTTGAAAGAGTTTGCAATTAAAGGCTTTGTACTCGATAAAAAACGACTGGAAAATGGCAGCTTTCTTGGTGAGGACTATTTTGAGCGTTTGCTAGAAGAAATTAGGGAAATCCGCCTTAGTGAGCGTCGTTTCTATCAAAAAATAACCGATATTTATGCAACTAGTGTTGATTACAATAAAAATGCACCTACTACCCGGGATTTTTTCGCTAAAGTACAAAATAAACTGCATTATGCAATTCATGGCCACACCGCATCAGAACTAATACTCAATCGCGCAGATAATAATAAGCCTCATATGGGGCTCACAAGTTGGGAACATAGCCCACATGGCAAAATTCTTAAAACGGATGTACCAATTGCAAAAAACTACCTGACAGCAGAAGAATTGGATTCTCTCGGCCGTATAGTGAATGCCTATTTAGAATTAGCAGAAGATCGCGCCAGACGAAAAATTCCAATGACAATGGAGGATTGGGCTACGCGATTAGATAAATTTCTTGAATTCGATGAGCGTGAAATTTTGCGAAATGCAGGAAAGATTAGTGCACAAATTGCTAAAAATCATGCGGAGAGTGAGTTTGAAAAATATAGAATCGTACAAGATCGTCTTTTTGAGTCGGATTTTGATAAACAGATGAAAGCAATTACACAAGAGATTGAGGAAGAAAAAAAGGACGATAAAACAAGCTAAAAAGATTCCTCAACGAGGGCTGTCTTACTTAATGAAAATGAAAAAAATTAAATTTGGATCAAAAATGAAAAAAATTTTAGCTGGCCTTTTAATCGTTCTGGACTTTGGACAAACTCCGATCTGAACGGGCCCGAGCCCGTGGGCGAGCCCGGGCCCGCCCGAGCTCCGAACAGTGATAAGTTACAATCAAATCCAGATTATTTTAGCAATATTCCACCATCACAACGTGCAATCTGGTCTATTTATTGACAATATTATCTTGATTATGCAATGATTTTTTCATCAAGAGCAGTGTTTTTCCACTTTTTAACGATAGGATGACGCATGCGTTTTACCTGAATGTCCCCCGATTGTCGTTCAAGGGCTTTTTTTCGTGGTTTGGGTGGTTGAGCTGGTGTCCCAATCATTCGAATAATTCGTTCAAAGTCATTTTGAACTTGTGTTGGTTGCTTTGCGGTATCAACACGCGTGCATGCCAAAGGGATCAACCAAGGCGTGTTTGTGCCTGTTTTTTCAGGCAAGTAAGCCGCAATGCTGTATTTGTGACCCAGCGTTATCGGTTTGTTGCCACAGACGGTATTGGGCGCGTAAACATAACTCCTGTCCTCTAACGTCGGTGAAAAACCACGAGGCTGTGGCGTGCAGTCTACTGTAAATAAACCTAGAAAAAGCAGTTGAAGCCTACTGCGCAAGCCAAACGCACTGAATCTGCTCGGCTTTTTTGAATTTTTTCGCTCACCGTAGTGGTGACTACTGCTTTCGCGAAAAAATTCAAAAAAGCCGAACATCTTCAGCACCTTTGACTTGCTCGCTACGGCTTCAACTGCTTTTTCTAGGATAAATGAAATCCGCGCTGTTGTATGGATGGACACAAACTTGAAAGAAGATTCGTTAACTCCTGCTTTTGTTGCTGTGCAATCGTCGGATCCTTTGACAGATACTCGTCCAGAACCCGTGTAATGCTGCAGTAATTACGCCGATGCAGGGGGCTTGAGGATAATTCAACAATACTGGCTGGCGTTTTATTGCTCGATAATGCATCAACAAGCTCCATAGCAGCATCTCTTCGTGAGGGAAAGAACTGATAAATTCTATCGCGAAAGCTTTTTAAAACCGGTACAATCTCTTCCAGCATAAGGCAGCGTCCATACTTCAAGGTATTTTTTCTGACGAGAAAATTTTGAATTGTACAGGTGCATTATGCACTAACGGAAGTCATTTCAAACAGTCCAAAACCGCTTATAAGGAAATCCAACCATGAGTTACTTCGATTTTGAAAAATTGGATGTGTATCAAGCTTCTATTGAGGTCGTTGTGCTAATCGATAAAATCACTTCAGCCTTCCCTCGTGGCAGAGCTTATTTAACCGACCAGCTTCAACGAGCTGGAACCTCAATTTCATTGAATATTGCTGAAGGCTCAGGTGAGTTTTCCACCAATGAAAAAAGCAGATTTTATCACATGGCAAAACGTTCGGCCACAGAAACTGCGGCGATCCTGGAGGTATCCAAACGTGCAAATATTATACATGAAGAACAGTATCGCTTAGCCAGAGATTTACTTATTCGCATTGTTATGATGTTGACTAAAATGGCGCAAAAAGTAGATTAGCCGGAGCTCGGGCGGGCCCGGGCTCGCCCACGGGCTCGGGCCCGTTCAGATCGGAGTTTGTCCAAAGTCCAGTAATCGTTTTATTGGGCTTTAATTGTCCCCAAAATCTTGCAACGCTGTGTGCCAAATTGATTTATAGGAAAATACATGGGAAAACTAACTGCTAAAGCCGTAGAAAAAGCAGCTCCTCGTGATAAAGAATACAAGCTACATGACGGTGAAGGTCTTTTTTTGCGAGTTCGTTCAAGTGGCGCAAAAAGCTGGCTTTTTTCTTATAGTTTACCTGGTGATAAGCGTTTAGTGCGTATGACCATTGGCACTCCTAAAGAACTTAGTTTAAAAGAAGCACGTGATAAAATTAGAGAATTACAAGCATTCGTAAATAACGGTATTGATCCACGCACAGCAAAGGCTGCAGCTATTGCTGAAAATATGCAAGCAATCACCATGCAGATTTTATTTGAGCGCTGGATTGAATTTGAAAAGAGTACGCAACGAGTAACTAATACTTGGATCAAACGCCATGAAGATCGATGGCGATTGCATCTTCAAAAACCATTGGCTGGCCTATTAGCAAAAGATGTAACACGTGCTCATTTATCTATGGCACTAGATGCCATGACTCGTAAAGGGATAAAAGAAGAAACTAGAAAAGCATTATCCTCTCTTAATTTAATGATGGATTATGGCCTTACACGTCATTTAATTGATCAAAATCCAGCACGATTGCTTAAACCCAAAGATTTTGCTGCAACAGCTAGTAAACCGCGCGATCGCGTATTGTCATTACATGAGTTGCGTAGATTATGGCAGGCTTTAGAGCAAGCAAGTAGCTCAGGTCAATTGTCTAATGTGGAAATCTCGTCTATGTCTATTGTACTTACCAGCGCTATTAAATTACTCGTTTTAACTGGTGCACGCCGAGGTGAAGTTGCTGCTATGCGTTGGGATGAATTAAATCTTAACGAAGGCATTTGGGCACTATCGTCAGAGAGAACAAAAAATCGCCAAGCACATATAATCTATCTTTCTTCTCTAGCTGTTGAAATTCTACAATCGTTATTGCCTATTTCAGGGCATTCTTTATACGTTTTTGATACAGGAAGTTATAAGGAGGGAGGCCATATCCATACTGATACGTTAACGGGTGCAATTGCACGGTTACGTGGTAAGTCTACAGGTATAAAAAAGAAATTAGCTTCTGATGCTCCTTTAGCGGACATACCCTCTTTTAGTGTCCATGATCTTCGTAGATCAGCAGCTACAGCATGGGGAGAATATTTAAAAACAGAGCCACATATAATTGAGAGAATGTTAAATCATCAACCTTTGAATAAATTGGTTGCTACTTATCAACGAGCAGTTTATGCAGAGGAGCAAAAGGAGGCCTGGATAAACTGGGGACATTTAGTTAAACATCAGATTGCACAAGAGCCTGGCAATGTAAAAGCAACAAGAGGGCACCATTGAAACCCTGCGCCACCAGTTGCATCTGTTTCGCAACGCGCGATTTGGCGGCAGGACAGAAAATGGTGTGGTGCCTGAGCAAATGGCGTTGCAATTCGATGAGCTGTACATCACTGCAGAGGATGAAACAGCGGTTGAGGATGACGCGCAAACAGAAACTATTACTTACACACGTTCAAAGAAAAAAACCGGTTACCCACCACGAAGTCCTATATGTGGCTTTTTATTGGCGGTCCACCCGATAAACGCACGTTTGTCTATCAGTACCACCCGACACGAGCCCATCAGGTGCCGCTTAACTTCTTCGCCGATTTTAAGGGTTATTTGCATGCAGACTGTTATAGCGCTTATCAAGGCACTCTGTTACAGTATTCACATAGACCCAAGCAGATACTCCAGAGGAAAGCTTAACTTTTATTCGTTTATAATCAGAGACTTCATAAGAATCAGCGCGTTTTAATTCTTCTTCGCTAATATCAAATACCGTTCCATCGACGCAGTTGGTTGAATTCCCTGTGTAAGTAATAATAGGGTGGAATGCTTCACCGCTAGTAGCAATTACATCAGGATCAGTGATTTCTAACATAGAGAGTTCAAATCCAGGTAATTGATCTTTGTTACCCTCTAACTTACGGCCAAAATTAGCAAGTTGTACTGCTTCGTATTGAAGTGTGCCATAAGAAAATAGTTTTTCTGTATTCATCTGCTAGACTCTTTTTAGGCACCTATCTAGGCACCGTAAAGTAAAAAAACTTTAAATATTTTAAATTATTATTTGTAACTTGTTGATTTCACTGGCGTCCCGGAGAGGATTTGAACCTCCGACCTGCCCCTTAGGAGGGGGCTGCGCTATCCAGCTGTGCCACCGGGACTTAAAATATACCGCAGCAAGTCTAGCTTTGTTAGCGAGAAATAACAATATTTGTGACTCTTCGTGTATGTCATTCAGGAGATCCCTCACTTCGTTCGGGATGACGTGCGTTCGTCGTTCGGGCTGACGTGCGTTCGTTCGGGATGACGTGTGTTCGTTCGGGATGACGTGCGTTCGTTCGGGATGACGTGCGTTCGTTCGGGCTGACGTGCGTTCGTTCGGGCTGGACGCAGCCATTGTTATTTTTCTCCCATAATTATATGATATTCGGTTAACTTAATTAGTGGAGGGTGTGATATGTCGCTTTCTATTGAGCAGCAAGCGCTGACATTTGATGATGTCTTATTGATTCCTGCCCACTCGACTGTTTTGCCTAAAGATGTTTCGTTAAAGACCTACCTTACTCGTGAAATTGCATTAAATATTCCTTTGCTATCAGCAGCGATGGATACAGTCACTGAGGCACGCTTGGCTATTGCCATGGCGCAAGATGGGGGGATTGGTATTATCCATAAAAATATGGCCATCTCTGCGCAGGCAGATGAGGTACGGAAGGTCAAGAAATTTGAAAGTGGGATGGTTAGAGATCCAATTTCAGTTGCACCGCATGTTAGCGTTCAAGAGCTGTTGGCAGTCATGGCTAAGCATAATTTTTCTGGTGTTCCCGTTGTTGAGGGAGAGCGCCTAGTCGGTATTATTACTAGCCGCGATATCCGTTTTGAAACCAATTTGTCGCTGCCAGTATCCGCAGTGATGACCCCCAAAGAACGTTTGGTGACTGTACGCGAAGGGGCCAGCCGGGAAGAAGTTCGAAGCCTCCTGCATAAACATCGCATCGAAAAACTACTCGTTGTTAACGGGGCATTTAATTTGTGTGGCTTGATTACTGTTAAGGATATTCAAAAGGCCAAAGAAAACCCACTGGCATGTAAAGATAGTTCTGAACAATTACGCGTTGGCGCTGCAGTTGGTGTAGGTGAAGGAACCGATGAGCGAGTTACTGCTTTAGTTGAGGCTGGAGTTGATGTTTTGGTGGTCGATACTGCCCATGGTCATTCGCAGGCTGTGTTGAATCGAGTGAAATGGATCAAAAAGCATTTTCCCGATGTCCAAGTTATTGGTGGTAACATTGCTACTGCAGCTGCTGCTCTGGATTTAGTTGAAGCGGGAGCGGATGCTGTGAAAGTGGGTATAGGTCCTGGCTCCATCTGTACAACCCGTATTGTTACTGGTGTTGGAGTTCCCCAAATCACTGCTATTGCTAATGCTGCCCATGCTCTTAAAGGAAAGGTACCGATTATTGCCGATGGAGGTATTCGTTTTTCTGGTGATGTCTGTAAAGCGTTGGCTGCTGGTGCGAATAGTGTGATGTTAGGTGGAATGTTTGCTGGTACCGAAGAGTCTCCTGGTGAGATTGAGCTTTATCAAGGTCGTACCTATAAAAATTATCGTGGCATGGGTTCTATTGGTGCGATGGCGCAGATGCAGGGATCAAGTGATCGCTATTTCCAGGATGTTAGTCAGGGTATAGAAAAATTAGTTCCTGAAGGTATAGAAGGGCGTGTTCCTTATAAGGGGCCTGCGCAAACGATTATTCAGCAGATGATCGGTGGGCTGGGTTCTTGTATGGGTTATATCGGATGTAACACAATTGAAGAGCTGCATGAAAAAGCAAAATTTGTGCAAGTGACTAATGCTGGTATGCGTGAATCGCACGTTCATGATGTGAGTATTACTAAACAGGCTCCGAATTATCAGGTCGATAGTTAGGGTCTGTTGACCCTAGGATGAGAGAAATGACTCGCCAACCCATTATTATTCTTGATTTTGGTTCTCAGTATTCCCAGTTGATTGCCAGACGTGTCCGTGAAATGGGAGTCTACTGTGAACTCCATCCTTATGATATTGCTGTGACGACACTAAAATCTCTTGCCCCCTGCGGTATCATTTTATCGGGTGGTCCTGCCACGGTGACAGAAGATATCAATCCTAGAGCTCCACAGTGGCTATTTGAGTCAGGGTTGCCTTTACTTGGTATTTGTTATGGCATGCAGACGATGGCGGCACAATTAGGTGGCGAAGTACAGAGTTCGAAAGTACGTGAATTTGGCTATGCTGAATTACGGTTACATGGCCATAGTCAGCTGTTAGATAATATCGAAGATAGAACCACAGCAGCAGGTGAAGCCTTATTAGATGTATGGATGAGCCATGGGGATAAAGTAACTGTGCTTCCTCCCGATTTTGTAGTTATCTGTGAAACGCGTAATGCACCTATTGCCGGTATGGCGAATGAAGCTCGTCGTTGGTATGGATTACAGTTTCATCCGGAAGTCACGCATACCCTACAAGGATTGCGCATTTTAGAACGATTTGTTGTTGATATTTGTCAAGCAAAAACCAATTGGACGCCAGAGAATATCATCGAGCAGGCGATTGATAGGATCCGCAAGCAGGTCGGTGAAGAGCAAGTAATTTTAGGACTCTCTGGCGGGGTTGACTCGTCGGTTGTCGCTGCCTTATTGCATAGAGCTATTGGTGATCAATTGACCTGTGTGTTTGTTAATACAGGGTTATTGCGTTTAAACGAAGTAGAACAAGTGATGGCTATGTTTAGCGAGCATATGGGGATCCGTATTATTGCGGTTAATGCCGAAGAAAAATTTTTAACTGCCTTGCGCAATGTGGAGTGTCCCGAGAAAAAGCGCAAAATTATTGGCCGAACCTTTATTGAAATTTTTGAAGAGCAAGCACGGCACTTGCCAAAAGTAACATGGTTGGCGCAAGGTACAATTTATCCTGATGTGATTGAATCGGCGGCTACAAGGCCTAATAGCGCTGCCATGGTTATTAAATCGCATCATAATGTCGCTGGTTTGCCGGAAACGTTGAATTTAAAATTATTAGAACCGATTCGGGAGTTATTTAAAGACGAAGTGCGTAAAATTGGCTTGGAATTGGGCTTACCCTATGCAATGGTTTATCGCCACCCTTTCCCTGGGCCTGGTCTCGGTGTACGCATCCTTGGGCAAATTAAAAAAGACTATGCGGATATTTTACGCCAAGCGGATGCTATCTTTATAGAGGAATTGCACAGGGTGGATTTATATCAAAAAGTTAGTCAGGCTTTCGCAGTCTTTTTACCCGTAAAAAGTGTTGGTGTTATTGGCGATGGTAGGCGTTATGATTATGTAATTTGCCTGCGTGCGGTGGAAACAGTCGATTTCATGACGGCACGTTGGGCTCATTTGCCTTGGGATTTCCTCGCTCATGTTTCTAATCGCATCATTAATGAAGTTGCCGGAGTGTCACGCGTAACCTACGATATTTCCGGGAAACCACCAGCGACGATTGAATGGGAATGAGCGATTCCTTGTGGATGGCGCAAGCTTATCAGCTTGCCTTAACAGCGAAAGAGCAGGGTGAAGTTCCAGTCGGGGCTGTTTTGGTTGGCGCGGATAATCATTTATTGGGACAAGGTTGGAATCAAGTCGTACAGCATAACGATCCCTGTGCGCATGCTGAATTAATCGCTATCCGTGCTGCGGCAGCGCAGGTCAATAATTATCGCCTGGTGAGTGCCACCCTCTATGTTACCCTAGAACCTTGCCCCATGTGTGCTGGCGCCTTGGTGCATGCTCGCATTGCCCGTTTGGTTTTTGCCACTCGCGATTTTAACAGCGGCGCAGCGGGATCAGTGTACAATTTATTGCAAGGCTATCCATTGAATCATCAAGTCCAAATTGATGAAGGAATCATGGAACAAGATTGTGCGGGGTTATTGAGAGATTTTTTCCGACAGCGACGGTAGTTTGGCAAAGGTGAAGCACGTCATTGCGAACGCTATACCGTCATTGCGAACGCAATACCGTCATTGCGAACGCAGTGAAGCAATCCAGTGGCTTTATGAGATGCTAGGAAAGGTCGCTGGATTGCTTCGTCGCTTCGCTCCTCGCAATGACGGTATAGCGTCCACAATGACGGCATAAGAGCGGAATATCGCAGGAGAGTGAGCTATTACTTACGGAAGACTCAAGCCAAACGTGTCAACTCAGAAATTATAGCCTGTTTCAATTCCTCTTTTTCCTGTTTGCTTAAGGATTGCCCAATTAATGTGGATATGTAAAACATATCTTCCGCTCGCTCACCTGCTGTGGCAATTTTCGCATTGTGGAGATGGATTTTTTGGTTTAAAAATACGCGGCTGATGCTTGCTAGTAAACCTGGGCGATCCGGTGTGACTAGAAACAAGCGGTTAAGTTGCTCATCCTCTTCTTCACTAAACGTAATTTGCGGTTTCAATTTAAAATGCGCTTGGGTGCGTGAAACTCTACGTCGAGTGATCACCGGTATCTGGCTTGTATCGGCTAGTTGTTGCTCAAGAGCCTGTTGAATCTTAGCAGTGCGAAATTGATCAAAAAAAGCTCGGTGTTGTTCATCAAGAATAATATAGGTATCAAGGTCATAATTATTATCGCAAGTTAAAATGGCTGCCTCTTGAATAGTCGTGTAGTGATTACTAAGGACAGTGGTTGTGATCATGAAACGTTCATCCCGATGGGGCATATAGATGAAAACTTCGGTACCCCCTTGGCTGTGATGAGGCATGATCATCACCAATGGGAAATGTTTGCAATTGATAATGGCTTTAGTATGCCTGGCAATCACTTCTGGAGGTTGATGCAGGAAATATTTTTTCTTAAAGGTTGCCCATAAATTTTGGATGGTGGCAAGCGGGATCCCTTCTTGATTTAGGATAGCTTCAGCTTGTTGTTGCCGGGAATTAATTATGGCATTCTCATCGAATAATTCTTGTTGCAATAATTGTTTGGCTGCCCAATACAATTCCTTTAATAATGAATCTTTCCAGGCATTCCACAGTGCATAATTAGTCGCGCAGATGTCAGCCACAGTGAGTAAATATAAATACTCAAGGTAATCCGGTTGGGGTAGGAGGCGGCAAAAGTTCTGCACGGTTTTAGGATCATAGATATCTTGCCGTTGGGCAGTTTGCGACATCAGTAAATGATTCCGCACCAACCAAATTAATAAATTAGTCTCTTCGGCGCTGAGATTGTGTCGAAGCGCAAACTGCCTAGCCTCTTCAGCACCTAGCTCCGAGTGATCTCCTCCCCGTCCTTTAGCAATGTCATGAAAGAGGGCCGCTAAATACAATATTGCCCTTTTTTTAATTTGTGGCATCAGTTTTACTGCTAAAGAAAATTGTTTTGCGTACTCAGCGTTTAAGAAGCGGGCAAGGTTACGGATGACAAATAAGGTGTGTTGGTCAACAGTATACACGTGGAATAAGTCATACTGCATTTGCCCTGTTACAGCGGCAAACGAATCTAAATAATGCCCCAAAACCCCATAGCGATTCATGTGGTGCAAAGCTTCATAGGGGTCGTCAGTGTTCAATATGGCAAGGAAAGTTTGAGTGGCATATTTTGTCTTTTTGAAGCGACTTCCAATTAAATACAGATGTTGCCGAATCAAACGGATAGTACTGGCTCGCACGCCTTCTATACTCGGGAGCCTAGCTATCCACAGAAATATTTCCAGTAAGGTTTGCGGCTTACAGGCAAACACTTGCGCATTTTTCACTTCAATGTAGTTATTGGATAATTGAAAATGGCTATCAAGAGGGGTAATGCGTTGTTTTTGCTGGTGAATAATTGCTTCGGCAAACCACTGTAAAAGCATTTCATTTAACTCGCGACTACGTTTAATCACTTTAAAATAAGTCTTCATAAATTGTTCAATAGCGAGTGATTTTTCATTGTCTATGAAGTTAAAGAGGGCGGCTAATTTAATTTGATAATCAAAAAGCAAACGCTCTTCCTGTTTCTCAGCCAGCATATGTAGGGCGAAGCGCACTCGCCACAGGAAATGTTGGCAAGCAACTAATTCTTCATACTCTTTATCACTGATAAAGCCGCAAGTGATTCCATCAGCTAATTTTTTGATGCCGAAATGGCGTTTACCAACGGACAATACGAGTTGTAAATCGCGCAATCCACCAGGACCTTTTTTTACATTGGGTTCTAAATTATAAGCTGTCTCATTGTACTTAGCGTAGCGTTGCGCTTGTTCTTGTTGTTTGGCAAAAAAATAGTCGTGGCTTGACCACATATGGAGTGGATGAGTTTGGTAAATTAATTCTTCCATCAAGGACCCGCGGCCAGAAATTAAATGGACATCGAGGATGCTAGAGATTACCGTTAAATCCTGAGCAGCAAGCTCGGCGCAGGCTTTGACAGTAGTAATTTGATGGCTGACTTCTAAACCTATATCCCAGCAATCTTGGATAAAAGCTTGCGCGCGCTGTAATTGTGCTTTGCTAATGTCTTCTTCATGCAGTAACAATAAATCAATATCAGAATGCAGTTGTAGTTCGCGTCGTCCATAGCTACCTAATGCGAGTAAGCAAAATTTATTCGCACTATGTAAACGATTTTTGTGGAAGAGTTCACTAAGGATCGCATCGATGAAAACGACTAGCTTGCGCGTAAGGGTGTTAATCGTGTGATTTTGCTGAAATTCTGTACACAGTTCAGCTTTGAACTGCTGGATGGATAGTTTTAAGCTTAAGTTATCGTTCTTCATTACGCAAAGTAAGTATTTCAACCCCATCGTCAGTGACTAACAGGGTATGTTCCCATTGCGCAGACAGGCTATGATCCTTGGTCACCACTGTCCAGTTGTCAGGAAGTAAGCGGGTGTGATGTTTACCGACATTTACCATTGGCTCAATAGTAAATGTCATCCCTGCGAGTAAGACTTCTCCAGTGTCAGGAGTACCATAATGAAGCACCTGTGGCTCCTCATGAAACATGCGGCCAATACCGTGGCCACAATATTCGCGTACTACAGAACAGCGATTTTTTTCTGCATGCGATTGGATTGCGTGGCCTATATCGCCCAAACGCACCCCAGGCTTTACCATATTAATGCCGATAAATAAGCATTCATGGGCAACACTGACTACATGTTTAGCTTTAATAGAAGGTTCACCGATAAAAAACATTTTGCTGGTATCGCCATGGTAACCATCTTTAATGACGGTGATATCAATATTAACAATATCACCATTTTTTAGCGCTTTTTTTCCTGGAATGCCGTGGCAAACGACATGGTTAATTGACGTGCATATTGATTTAGGGAAGCCATTGTAATTTAAAGGAGCAGGGATAGCATGTTGCTGATTAACGATGTACTCGTGGCAGATGGTATTTAATTCATCAGTAGTAATGCCTTCGCGTACGTGGGGGCCTATCATTTCTAACACTTCAGCAGCTAATCTGCCAGCCACACGCATTTTCTCAATTTCTTCAGCGGTTTTAATGGTTACGGACATGATTTTGATCCACAAAAAACAACATAGTAGCATAGTAATTTTTATGCCGTCATCCTGAGCGTAGCGAAGGATCTCCTGAACTTGGCATCGTGCTCAACCGAGGAGATCCTTCGCTGCGCTCAGGATGACGACCGCGGGCGGGAATCTATTTTTAATATAGCACAACGTCGTGTAAGCTATCAGCGGAGCTGTAAACCATAAGTCCAACATATAAGGAAGTAATATGAGATTTAAAGTAGAAGCATTGCGATGGCGCAAGACCCTGAGTGAGTTACGCGATATTTTTTCGGCTATTCCAAGAACTGAAAATGTCATTTTTTTTGAGGGGCATTTTTTTGAGCCTCCTTACACGCCCTCCTCAATGCCCCAAGCCTTAGCCTACCTTCCTAAACATATTAGTAAGGTAATTTTTGATGTAACCTATTCTTATCCTGAGGAGGCTGATGAAGGATGGGGGGGAAGTATTTCGCAATTCTCTGCTTATGAACCAACGCGCACGAGTTGCACTGAAGAAATTGGAGATGCCCTTAAACATTACGTAGCTTCGCTACCAAAGTCGATTGATTTGGTTGGTTTTCGCTTTAAAAGAGAACAAGTGGATAGTGATCGCTCATCTGTATTTAAAGACCTGGTTGATATTTTAGGCAAGCTCCCGCCTCAAGTTAACCGTTTAGATATAGATTTAGATTTAAATAGAGAACAGAGCTTCGATGTTTGCATTAACCGACTTTTCAAAGCGATCCCCGATACGGTTCAAACCCTTCATATAGGGGCACTTGGGCTTGATGGGTTGCACTACATTCAGCAAGAATCCGTTTTTTTAGCCCTTAGCTCTAAAATCAGGCACTTAAGCTTGACAGATAATAGGCTTGGTCAATTACAAGAGGACAGTTTTGATAGCTTTTTCGCTTCGATGCCTGCTGCTCTCAGATTACTTCATCTTGGTTATAACGGGCTCAATGGAATGAACTCGACTGATTTAGGTCTTTTTCTATCAAAAATCCCTTTAACGCTTGAAACGCTGGGACTCTGTGGTAATCAGCTATCCACGTTGAATGCCGAGTTATTAGAAAATAGTCTATCAATGCTCCCGACAACTCTAAAGGGGCTTGATATTGGCGAGAATGGTTTGTTACTCCTGAGTACGGATGACTTTGCAAAAATCTTGGGTGGCTTACACAAGACAGTGACTTCGCTTAGAGTGTGTGAAAAGGGAAATAATCCGATTTCCAAACTCCAGTTAAAGGAACGATTTAATCGCTTACCTGGGCATATTGAGCTATTGAGCTTTAGTGATAGCAACTTATTGAACTATTCAATGAGCGATTTTGTTGAGGTACTCGCTGACTTACCCGAAACAGTGACAGGGCTAGATTTAAGTCACAATAATTTAGGCAAAAAAACAACAACTGACCTTAAATACCTTCTTGCCAATTTGCCCCCTCAGATTTGCCTACTTAAGCTCAATGACAATGGACTAGGTTGCCTAGAGGTCTCTGCGTTAAAGGCTGTTTTATCGGCGCTACCTCCATGGGTTTGGGAGTTGGATGTAAATTCTAATGGGTTAGATAGGTTACCCTATACGCAAATGCAACAGGTTCTGGGTTTTATCCCTTCAACGCTGAGACAGTTAATTACCGGTAGTGACGAATTTAGGCTTCGTAATGATGGTGCCTTAGTCTCTTATACTGGACTTACACAAGCAGGTCTTTTTAAATCGCAAAAACGGTTTCACCATCAGCCAGAAGTCGCCAAATTACGTCTGGTGATGATGCAATTTATACAGAGTGGTTGGTTTCCGATAGAAACGATATCGCGCATTTTTTCTTATGTGTTTTGTCATGCAACAGATGCTGAATTACTGACCATAAGAAGCGTGTGTGAGGCATTAATTATTTCTTCAGTACCACCTTTGAAGATAACAGTCCAACATGAAGCGCAATGCATTGCTGCAGTGGAGGAGCGAATCAAGAAGCTAATGCCTAATGATAATTGCCTTGATTTAAGCCGTTGTGGGTTAAACCGCTTGGAAAGTAACGCAGGCCAAGGAAAAGTTTATTTCACATTTAAAGCCCCTCTCTGAAGGAGGTTACTACGTTGAATTTACGTGGTAATGGATTTTTATTCGATGATAAAACCCGACAAGTATTTGTTGGTTTAATAGGGAAATATTCCTAAGAAAATCAATTGCCTTGATTTAAGTGATAACGGCTTTGAACATCTCTCAGCTGAAAAGCTGGCTGAGTTATTTCCCTCCCTCCCACCTACAATACAACGGGTAGGTTTAGACCATGAACACCCCCTATCACCCACGCAGCAGATTGAGAAGCGCTATTGGCCGGAAAGCTATTTGGCGCTAACGGAAGGGACACAGGATACAGTACAAGGCGTGCGCGCTATCCTTGACGATTACACCAAAGGTGGCTCAGCATTTTGGCGATTTGTCTATGGGCACTGGAATCGTCATCATGCGGATGAGGTTACACGCCTGGTGCATTACATCGATAAAGGGCTCATTACCGAGAGTGAGGATTTAGAGTACGAGCTTGAACAAATTCCTCTCGGTAATGCAGCAGGCTCTTTAGCAAGGCGATTTTGTTTTCTAAGCCATCAGAAACAAAATCTTCCTTTAATCGAGGATGAAGGGGATGAGACTCTTGAATCGCAGAGTTTTCCTCTCGAGAAACTAAATAACTTTTAAACAAGAGCGCCTGGATGGCGCGGACTTGGGCAGTCGATAAACCGCGGAAGCGGTGCGTCAGTAGGGATGACTTTAGTAAAGGAAAAAAGTGATAGCAGGTTGATCACCTGTGATATCAGTGATGCTCATCAAAAAGCAACCTCATGTTGGGAGAAATAGAATTGTCCGCTACACAAAAAGCAATCTCATTGCTGATTAAGGCCAATTATGGTATAAATACTGCGCTTTTTTTAACTACACACACGTTTCGTCACATGCGGTAGGGTCCCTTAAGGGGTGCTGTATGGGGAGCGTGGAGGCATAACCCTGGAGAACATCAATGAATAGTATTAGTATGCGTGAACTGCTTGAAGCGGGTGCTCATTTTGGGCATAGAACTCGTTTCTGGAACCCTAAAATGGCTGAATATATTTTTGGCTCAAGAAATAAAATCCATATCATCAACTTAGAAAAAACCATGCCTATGCTAAATGATGTACTGAATTACGTCGGTCGTTTGGCATCACATAAGGCAAAAATCCTCTTTGTCGGCACAAAAAGGGCAGCTCAGGAGAGTATTCGTGAGCATGCTAAACGTTGCGGTATGCCTTATGTCGATCACCGTTGGTTAGGAGGAATGTTAACTAACTATAAAACGGTTCGCCAATCCATTTTTAGACTAAAAGAATTAAAAGAAATGCGAGAAAAAGGTGCATTCGATGCAATGATTAAAAAAGAAGCGTTGATGCTTACCCGAGAGCTTGAAAAATTAGAGCGTGGGTTAGGTGGTATTCAAGATATGGGTGGTTTGCCTGATGCGCTGTTTGTTGTTGACGTTGGGTTTGAGCACATTGCTGTCGAAGAAGCACGGCGATTAAAAATTCCTGTCATTGGCGTTGTTGATACCAATAATAGCCCAGATGGTATTGATTATATTATTCCAGGGAATGATGATTCCATGCGGGCAGTAGATATTTATATTCGTTGTGTGGCTGATGCTATTCTTGATGCCAAGAATGTAACTACTGTAGGTGGTGTCAGTGCTGATGCTGAATTTGTAGAAATTGCAGAAGCGAATAAAGAAGAAGACAAGTCAGCTAGGGAAGTGGATAAATAAGTTACTATTTGGAGGGTTCAACATGACAATTAGTGCTGCATTAGTTATGCAACTACGGGAACGTACAGGCGCTGGTATGATGGAATGTAAAAAATTCCTAATTGCTACTAATGGCGATATCGAGTTGGCAATTGTAGAAATGCGGAAAGCAGGGCAAGCCAAGGCGGATAAAAAAGCAGATAGGATTGCTGCGGAAGGGGTGATTGTTATTGTTCGCTCAGCTGATGGTCGCTCTGCTGTAATGCTTGAAATCAATAGTGAGACTGATTTTGTGGCTCGTGATGAGAATTTCACTGCGTTTGCTAACAACGCTAGCGAAACGGCACTCAGAGGCACTGTGGCAGATGTTAATGCCCTAGCCAATGAAACGATGGTAGGTACTAATATTACTGTTGAGCAAGCAAGACAAGACTTAATTGCTAAAATTGGTGAAAATATTAAACTACGGCGCATGGTTCGTTTAAGCTGTGATGGGGTCATTGGTTGTTACTTACATGGTAGCCGTATTGGGGTCATGGTTGCGTTAAAAAATGGCGATGAATCCCTTGCGAAAGATATTGCCATGCATATTGCAGCGAGTCGTCCCATGGTTATTAACCGTGATCAAGTTCCTGCTGAAGCAATTGCAAATGAGCGTGATATTTTTACTGCCCAAGCGCGAGAAAGTGGTAAACCGCAAGACATTATCGATAAAATGATTGAAGGTCGTATTAATAAATTTATTGATGAAGTTAGTTTGCTGGGTCAGCCTTTTGTGAAAGACCCGGATAGGAAGGTTGGTCAGTTATTAAAAGAAAAAAATGCTGAGGTAACATCGTTCATCCGCCTCGAAGTGGGTGAAGGGATTGAGAAGAAAGAGGATAATTTCGTAGAAGAAGTAATGGCACAGGTTCGCGATCAATGATGGACGACAAACGCCCTAAATTAAAATATAAACGTATTTTATTAAAATGCAGTGGTGAGGCATTGATGGGGAAAGTCCAATTTGGGATAGACCCATCAGTACTTGACCGCATTGCTATGAATGTGGATGAACTTATTCATATGGGTGTTGAAGTTGGCTTGGTTATCGGCGGTGGGAATTTATTTCGTGGCAAGGCCTTATCAGAGGCAGGACTCGGTCGTGTTACTGGCGATCATATGGGCATGTTGGCTACGGTAATGAATGCGCTAGCCCTACGCGATGCTTTGGAGCGTATTGATTTACCAGCCCGAATTATGTCAGCGATTCCTATTCTTGGTATTGTTGACCCATACCATCGGCGCAAGGCAATAACCCATTTACGTAGCGGCCATGTGGTTATTTTTTCAGCAGGTACCGGTAATCCTTTCTTTACTACTGATACAGCTGCTTGTCTACGCGCAATTGAGGTAGGTGCGGATGTAGTCTTGAAAGCAACAAAGGTTGATGGTATTTATTCAGACGATCCAAAAAAAAATCCTAAAGCAATTCGCTATGATTATTTGACGTATACGCAAGTACTACAAGATGGTTTACAAGTAATGGATGCAACGGCTATCTGCTTATGCCGGGACCATGGTATGCCTTTGCAAGTGTTTGATATGGAACTACCAAATGCCCTAAAGAAAATTGTGCTAGGTGAGCGGGTTGGGACTATGGTAGGTAGCGCGGAAGTGGACAGCTAACAGGTGGAGAGCCATGATCAATAATATCAAGCAAGACGCTGAAAAGCGGATGAAAAAAGCGGTTGAGAGTTTACAGAATGATTTAGCTAAAGTTCGTACAGGCCGGGCCAATGTCGGTTTACTGGATCATGTACAAGTCGACTATTATGGTAATCTAACGCCTATAAACCAGATAGCGAATATCAACAGCAGTGATTCGCGCACGTTGTTGGTGACTCCCTGGGAAAAATCGATGGTAGCTGCAATCGAGAAAGCGATTTTGAATGCTGATCTTGGTTTAAATCCAGCAACAGCGGGCAGCGCAATTCGTGTACCAATGCCCCCTTTGACCGAGGAGCGGCGTAAAGAATTAATTAAGGTAGTGCGTGGTGAAGGGGAACAAGCGCGTGTTGCAATTCGTAATATTCGCCGCGATGCAAATAACCATCTTAAAGAATTGGTTAAAAATAAAGAAATTCCTGAGGATGAAGAACGTCGTGCAAGCGAGGCTATTCAAAAAATTACCGATAAATTTATTGCTGATGTTGATGCAGCTTTGCAGGAGAAAGAGACTGATTTGATGGAAATATAGCTACATCGCTATATAGCCCCATTCGCTATCCCAGACTATCCTGAATTTTTTCTTTTTTAAGGCCATTTAACAATGAACTGCTGATAGAATCACTATTTTGAGCAAGGACGATTACGTTAGGGGAGTTCGAGCTGGGTAGGGTGATAGTGGAGTGGGGGAATTGTTGTTGGATTAATTGCAAGATTGGCCACTGCTCATGCCTGTTTGCCAGGTTTACGGCGAGTATGCCTTCTGGTGTTAATAAGCGTCTGCAATTGGCAAAAAATTCTTCATTATTGCATTGTGCGGGGAAATGCGTTGCGTCAAATAAATCGACTAGAAGATGGTGAAATTGCTTTGTCCATTTTTGCACAAACGAGCTGGCGTCTTCCTGAACTACCACAAGATTATTTAACTGATCAATCATAAAAAAACGCGAAGCAACGTCAATAACCTCCGCGCTGTTTTCGACAATGGTGAGTTTTTCTGGACCAAGAACCTTTGAAAGTGCGTGTGCAACGCCACCGCCTCCAAGACCTAGCATACAGCAGCTGGTGGGTTGCAGTTGGGCAGCTAAAATTAACAATTTGATATAACTCAATCCTGGTCTATGGGGGCAATAGCGATTTAGCAGGGTTTGTATCGCCTTACTCTCGAATTGTAACCAGCGAAACAATGGATTTTGTAGCACCCGAATGCCAGTTGGTGAGTGATAAATACAACGTCCAGCAAAGGTTTTCCACATCATCATTCAGCCTGAAAGGGATAAATTGAGCCCAGCTCAAGTAGTTTACTCAATTCATCGAGTGCGGTTAAGCATTCAGTGATTAACTGTGGATCTGCCAAATCATTGGGGTGTAATTGACTACGATAATGCCGCAGTACCCAAGCTTGTAAGCGCTCAAACAAACTATCTGTAAGCAAAACTCCCTGATGCATAGCGTTAAGCTCAGTCTTAGTTAAGGGTACCCTAAGGCGAAGACAAGCCGGGCCGCCACCATTGCGCATACTTTGCTTGAGATCAAGAAAATAGGCCTTTGCTATCGGATTAGCATCGTCGGCAAGTAGTTCAGCCATAACCTCTTTGTTTGCCTGATGGTGCTCACATTCAATAGGAGCAATTAAGACCATACACTTTTTTCCTGCATCATTGGGTAGGGTTATCAACTGCGAGTTAAAGAAGTAAGTGCTTACCGCATCAGCGACACTCATTTGTTGACTGCTCACTGTTAAAATTTGTACGGGGAAATCTGCCTTAACTTGTAATTCTTTTAAGACATCAGCTTGCTGGAGAAACGCTTCTTCATGAATTAACACAACGGATTCATTAACCACGGCGATGACATCATTATGAAAAACCCCTTGATCAATTGCTCGTGGATTTTGGCGGGCAAAAATAACCTTGTCAGGATCTAATTGATGAAGGCGCGCAATTGCTTGCGAGGCTTCTAACGTTTGGCGAGCAGGGTATTTAACCGGGCCTTCCAAATAACTTCCCTCATTATGCTTGGCTGGTAAAGCCTGTTTGCCATAAACAAACAAATTAATTCCCGCTTTATTGTGGGCAGAGCATATCCGATTATGATTTGCAGCTCCTTCATCACTGGTGATCAGGCTTTTGGGTAAAATTGCATGATGAGCAAACAATGCTCCATCGTTAAATATCATTTTTAACAATTTCTTTGTAAAGCAAGCCTCTTGATGGCGGTGTAAATTAGTAAGAAGATTGGCAGCAGTGAAATGAACGCGATTATCGGCGGTATCCAGGCTAGATGAAACCGTAGCAGCATTGGCTGTCCACATGCTTGCGGCGGAATAGCAGGCACTAAGAAGCTCAGGCGCTGCACGGCTTGCTTTTTCAACCTGCTGGGCTGGTGTGCCAGTAAAACCTAATTGATGGAGTAAGTGCAAATTCGGGCGCTGATGCGGAGGTAATAAGGCTTGTTTTATGCCCATTTGCTGTAGTAAACGCATTTTAGCAATACCTTGCAACGCTGCCGCTTGCGGATTTGAATAACTAAGCGCATTGGCTGCTGAAGCAAGATTACCGGCTGCCAGGCCGGCATAATGATGAGTTGGGCCCACCAACCCATCTAAATTGAGTTCATAAACTTTCATAAGAGTATTTTAGCACGCGGAACTCGGGCTTACTCGGCGCTCATAAGCCGAACAGCTCAGCTTCTTGCCGACAAGTTAAAGTTTGAACTTTTAAAATTTCATTGTTTTTATCATCAATTTTTTTCGATTCTGTATTATTGCGTGCCAAAGAAGCAAAGAAACTTATGCGATTAAAACTTTCGTCTTTTTTATCAAATAATTTCTCATTCGGCGGCGAAACTAGTTCGAATTGAACTAGTCGCATACAAGAAGTATTCTGTAAAGAAGGGTATTTTTTAAAGTCGATTGATTTATTAGGATCTTGATTAAGTAGATATTTGACAAAATAATTAAAATCTTGTGTGCTTAAAATTTTCATCACTAAAGATAAGTGTTCAAAGAAAACCTTTGAATATCCCATTTTTCTAATCGGCTCAATTTTTTTTAAAAATTCTAATTTCTCTATGATATTATCAATTAACTGGTCGACCATAAAAACTTGATTTCCATCTGCAAGCATTTTTCCTGATAGCATTAAAAATAACGATGAAAAGTCTTCGTCAAGACAAAGACACTCCATACACTTTTTTAGCACATCTTCGTAATTACCTTTGATATTAGACATAAAATAATGTTTGCTGATCAGGTAAGTTTCTTTAACGCGAAGCAATAAATCAACTCGATCGTAAAAATCTGAAAGAATTTCCCTATGAAATCTATTTTTAATACTATCTAACCTGGACTCGACTTTACCACGACTCAATGTTGAGTTATTAACATTCTGCTGTTCATTAGTTTGATTAGAGAATCTAGTCACAACAAATCTCCTCTATTGTAACTCCCCACGTCATCCCGAGCGCAGCGAGGGATCTCCAGCAAACGGCACGTATTTAAAAATTGAGCCACTGCATGGAGATCCCTCGTCGCAAGCTCCTCGGGATGACGTGGGGAGTTACCCTCTATTTAGAATGTTAAATAGTTTAACAGCCAAACCTTAAGGGTTCCTTAAACAATCAAAATTGGTGCATTCCATGCGAGAGCCATTGATGCATCAATTACTAATTTCATTGCCGACCCTCAGCGATCCATTCTCGTAGCATTTCATCAGAAACGCCACGCACTTTTCTTATATTATGCATTGTTTCGATTGCCATTTTATTATCGTGAGAAATGGCACTTTCGCTAGGTATGAGAACGGCAACTGGAACACCCCGCAAGCTGATAGTATAACGTTGCCCAAGCTTTACTTCTCGTAGTAGTTCCAACAGGTTAGCCTTGGCATCAAACGCCCCAATTTCAGTATACATATGTACTCTCCAATTAAACCAGATTAAAACTAGTTTATGGCGTTACATTGATATCAATGCCAGGCAATAATTGCTCCGGTGCCGTTACCTGCGATTGTTCCAAACTTGCAACTGGGTAAGAACAATAATCTGCAGCAAAATAGGCACTTGGCCGATGATTGCCGCTGTAGCCCACACCACCAAAGGGCAGGCTACCTATCGCACCTGTTGTTGGTCGGTTCCAATTAATGAGACCGGCCCGGATATTTTTATAGAAATGCTGGTAATGAGTCATACTGTCGGAGAGTAATCCAGCGACCAAACCAAAGCGTGTTTGATTGGCTAAGGATATTGCTTCGTCAAAATCATGATAGCGATAGAGCTGTACTAAAGGAGCAAAAATTTCTTCATCGGGCACATCAGTTGCCTTGGTCATATCGATAATACCAGGCGAGAGGAAACCGCTATCTTCCACCAATAACGACATGGGTAATAGCGGTTCACCACCTAGATTAATAAGTGCCTGTTGCGCTTGCAGATGGGTTTTGGCGTGGGCATGGCTAATTACTGGGCCCATAAATGGCTCTGGTTTATCAGTAAATTTCCCAATGCGAAGGGCTTTGCAACTCTTGATAAATTGCGCCAAGAAGCGATCACCTAGTGGATTAGCAGGGATAAAAAGCCGCCTGGCACAGGTGCATCGCTGCCCTGCAGTAATCATGGTTGAGAGTATGCTGTGGTAAACCGCTGCATTGATATTTTGCAGATCATTAATAATGAGTGGGTTATTGCCCCCCATTTCAAGGGCGAGGATAACTTCAGGTTTATCGCTAAGGTACTGATTTATTTGCTGACCCGTACGATAACTGCCAGTGAAGTAGACGGCTTGCAGGTTAGATGCTAGCAATGTTTTGCCGCAAGAACTATCACCCTGCACACAATTAAGCACACCTTGCGGTAAACCGCTTTCATGCCAGCATTGCATAGTAAATTGGGCAACAGCTGGGGTAAGCTCACTGGGTTTATAAACCACAGTATTCCCAGCCAGCAAGGCAGGGACGATATGCCCATTACTAAGATGGGCAGGAAAATTAAAAGCACCTAGTACGGCTGCAACACCCTGGGGTTTGTAACGCAAACAGGCATTGATTTCCTCTAGCTGAGTTTGCTTTTCAGCATTACGTTCTTGATAGGCTTGTATAGATAGATTTATTTTGCCAATGACTGCCGATACTTCGCTATCGGCTTCCCACAAGGGCTTACCTGTTTCTAAGGCGATTAAGTAGGCAAATTCTTGCCGTTTTGTTTCGACTTCCCTCGCAAAATTTTGTAGATAGCCAGCTCGCGAGGTTAAATCGAGAGAAGACCAATAGGGGAAAGCTAGATGAGCAGCCTCGCAGGCTAATGCCACTTCGACTGCAGTTGCTTTGGTTCCTTGCCAAATAGTCGAGCCATCAGCTGGGTTTTGGGAAGTAAACGCTTCACCCTCGCCAGATTGCCATTGCCCACTAATATAATGGTTAGCTGTTTTATGCATTTACCTATCACTCCTGAGTTCGCTTAGGCTCTTAACTAACCTCAAGCTCAGCCTGGGTTGTAGAGAGTCGTATGTTCGTCATTGCGAACCGAAGGTGAAGCAATCCAGCGACCTTTCCTAGCATCTACTAGCATCTCATAAGGCCACTGGATTGCTTCGTCGCAAGCTCCTCGCAATGACGGGGAGCTACGCTACTCGCAATGACGGGGAGCTACGCTCCTCGCAATGACGCCGCATGTTACAGAGAATGAGCTATTACTCACTCATCAAAAAATAGTAGGTTGTTCAATGTGCAATGGTGCCACACGCAGACAATCACCCAGTTTAACTTGCAAAATCTGTGCTGTTTTCTTACTGATAGTGCAAGACCCTTGTTGCTCATTAAATAGTGCTTCACTCATTGTGGCACGAAAATGAAGTTTAGTATTGGCAAGAAGGAATCCGCTCGAGCTGACTTCGTCACTGATACTGTTAATTTTCATTAACTGGCTTGCGGTAATCGTTTTTATCTGTGCGTAAGGGGCTTCAATAGTTGGTCCAGCGTCAAAAATGTCCACATAGGGAGTATTGCGAAAACCTTCACGGAGTAAGATGTTCATTGCTGGTGCTGAGGATTGGTGTGGCTTGCCAATGACCGCCTGTGCTGCGGGTGCAAGTAGCTTTACATAAAGTGGATTTCTCGGCATTAGATCGGCAATGAATTGTTTATTGATCGAGAGCGATAACTGGTCAGCTTCAGCAAATGGCATGTGGAAAAAGTGGCGGACAACATTATCCCAAAACGGTGAATGCCCTGATTCATCAGAGATCCCGCGCATTTCGGCAATAACTATAGAGGCAAAGCGGTCTGGGTAATGAGCCATAAATAAAAAACGGCCACGGGAAAGGAGCAAACCATTATGACTGTGACGGAATGTTGGCTCTAGGAAGAGGGTGCATAATTCACTACGCCCTTGATGGTCATTGACAAGATTTAAAATCTCATAATCATTGCGAATATTGAGTGAGGGGCAGATGCGCGTGCGTTTAGATAATTTATAGGAATAGAAGGGAAATTCATGGCCTACCGCTGCCTCTATTGCCGATGTTCCTACAATTTGTGCTGATTCAGGTTCTTCTAGCACAAATAAATAATATTCATGCTTGGGGGAGTTGACTGATTTTCGGAAAGAGCTGCATGACCAGTTAAGGCGTTTGCGTAAAAGTTCTTTATCCTTTGGTAGGGTGGTTAGACCAATGCCAGAATGCTCAGCCAGTTGATGAATCTGGTCTAAATCTGATTTTCTTGCACTACGAAAGAGCATCATTTTCTTAATTCCTCATAACGAACTTCCCTCATTTTCCCTTCTCCCCAGACATGGGGAGAAGGTGCCCGAAGGGCGGAAGAGGGGATGCTGGTGCAAAGTTCTTTTCAGACGTTTACCCCGATGGGTTGAGCCACTCAAGCCCACCATGTGCCAAATCAAGTAACAAAAGGGTACTCAGTGCTGCGCGCTCAGCTAAACTATCAAGTAAAATGAATTCATTCTCACTGTGAATTTCCCCCCCGCGTACTCCCAGGGTATCGATTACAGGCAGACCTTTCTGAGCAAGATTATTGCCATCACAGCAGCCACCACTATCTTGCCAGTCAATTGCTAGGCCTAGGTCACCCGCAGCTTTGCGAATGCGGGCAAATAATCGTTCTGTTGCAGGACAAACTCGCTTAACAGGTCGGCCAAACTTACCGTGTAGGGTTAATGAATACCCTTCGCGCTGCAGATTGCTAATAATCTTATTGATCTGCTGCCTAACCCAATGCTCATCTTCGCTTTTGCTGATCCGAATATCTAATTGGGTAACAGCCCTATCTGGCACTATATTCAGTGCATCCCCACCAGCAATTTTGCCGACATTGATGGTAATGCCATTGTTTAGCTTATTTAGGGCGTGAATCGCTGTAATTGCTTCAGCCAGGTAGCAAATTGCATTGCGACCTTCGTAAAAGACACGCCCAGCGTGGGCAGACTTACCCCTAGCAACTAAGGTAAATTTGCCACAGCCACGTCGATTTTTGGCGAGTATTCCATTTGCTGTCATGCTTGGTTCATAGACCAACGCTGCTTGGTAGTTTTTGGCAATTTTAGCCAACAGAGTGCAAGATGCTGGTGAGCCAATTTCCTCATCGGCATTGATTAAGATATCCCAGCCTAAATCGTTTGCCCTGTCATTTTGCTCAAAATGGGTAAGCGCATGAAGTATGACCACTAACCCTCCCTTCATGTCAGTAACCCCAGGTCCATTAAGCTGATTATCATTAATATAAGTCATTATTTGAAAAGGGTGATTTGGCCCATAAACGGTATCCATATGACCGCTGAGGAGAATCCGCCGCTTTAGTTCTGGACGTTTACGGATGAAAAGGGCAGCGCCGCATTCTTGCATTGCAATTTCTCCTGCCATATTCATGCTTGTTATCGCCGGAAATTGGAAAGTTTCGATGTTATCGGCAAGAGGAGTAAAAAGGGAAGTGAGAGCTTGGCGCATGAGAGATAGGCCGGGTAAATTTTCCGTGCCTGAGTTGATTGCGCAAAGCTGGTGTAGTTGTTCCACCATGATTTGTTTACGAGCGTTTAATGAGAAAAGCACGTCCTTGGCTAGTTGACTCATCTCGTTTACTCACAGGTAAAACTATGACATTATCGGAAATTAGTGGGGTTCGCAATATTTCCTCAATAACCCCAATGGAGAGACTGTGCACCCTCTTATTGCGAATACTCACCCGCAGTGGCATCGTTTGCTGGAAAAAGCGCTGCAATGTGTTGATGATCATTATTTGCTGCAGTTGCAAAATAGTGAAAACTGGTTGCCTGGTCTTTCTGCGTTGTTTGCTGCGTTTACTCTGCCCCTGTGCGAAACAAACTATATTTTGCTTGGTGAGTCACCTTATCCGCGGCGCGAATCAGCCAATGGTTATGCTTTTTGGGATGGTGCTGTTCATGCTTTGTGGAGTGACACAGGACTTAGTAAAGAAGTAAATAGGGCGACTTCATTGCGTAATTGGATCAAAATGTTGCTAGTGGCTCGTGGTGATTTGCATGATGATTGTTCGCAATCCGCCATCGCAGCTCTTGATAAATCACCGTATTGGCAAACAGAAGAGCAATTATTTCGCAATTTAATTAGTAAAGGGTTCTTACTTCTCAATGCATCGCTAGTGTATGAAGAAAACGAGGTGCGATTTCACGCCCGCCACTGGCAGCCATTTATGCATAATTTGTTGAGTCAATTGGCGGAAATAAAATCAACGATAGAATTGATTTTATTTGGTCGGATTGCGGAACAAGTTCCTGAGTGTCATTATTTTCCTTGCTTAATTGCTCAGCATCCTTACAATTTGAGTTTCATAACTAACCCTAAAGTGTTGGATTTCTTTAGGCCTTTAGACTTACTTAATCGCTATGGCTAATAAATCGACTATTGATACACAAGAGATTGCCAAGTTTGCTCAACATGCAACGTCTTGGTGGGATAAAGAAGGCCCGTTTAAAACATTGCATGATATTAATCCTGCTCGTCTTGAATTTATGCAAAATCATTTTGATCTTGCTCAGCGTACCATTCTTGATGTTGGTTGTGGGGGTGGGATCTTGTGTGAAGGAATGGCGGCTAAGCAGGCACGGGTGACTGGTTTAGATGTAGAGGCTGAAGCACTCGAGGTGGCGAAAACGCATGCGAAAAGTAGTAAATTGGCAATAACTTATCGTTGTTGCCCGGTTGAGGATTATGATGAGGGTGTATTTGATGTTGTGACGTGCATGGAGATGCTAGAACATGTCAAAGAGCCACAATTGGTGATCAATCATTGTGCGCGTTTATTAAAACCAGGGGGTTATCTCTTTTTATCTACCCTTAATAGAACATTACAGGCTTACGCTACAGCAATTATTGCCGCAGAGTATTTGCTCGGCCTATTGCCAAGACAAACACATGATTTTGCAAAATTTATTAAACCAAGTGAGTTAGCAGCAATGACAAGGGCGGCTGGGCTTGAATTCTGTGCTATCTCGGGTATGGGATACAATCCTTTAACTCGTACAGCGAGGTTACAAGAATCAGTGTCGGTGAATTATTTATTTTCTTGTTTGAAACGCTTCTCTACATAACGCTGCTGATAACGCGTATAGGCATATTTTGCTTGCTCGTCAGTAACCACATCAACCTCATTGCCGAACAGATCAACACGTGCTGTACTCGGTTTTTGGCAATTTAAATAAGCAGGGGATGAACTATAGTAACTTAAGGCCTCTCGCAGTGCTTTTTTACTAAATGGTCGGGCCTCTAAGCGCTCATAAAAATCAATAATTGCATCAAATATACCAATTTGGAGCGGCTTCACTTGACTGCCTTTTTTAAAAAATGCACTAGGAAAGTGCTCTATCAACCAATCGATGATTTGTAATTTATTTTGTTTAACGCTTTCATTGTGCTGGGTCATGCTTATACTCTAGGTCAACTGTATATTGTCTAAGCTACCACAATTACTGGACTTTGGACAACCGCGATCTAAGAAGGGGTGCAACTTTCATATAGGCCAATAAAATCGCGTAGGTTGGGCCTTGGCCCAACAAGAATGTGGCATGTTGTGACACCCATTAGGAGGCTGCTTGTTTTGGGTACACATTTTTTCTTACAATGTAGACACTTGTATCTTGTTGGGCCAAGGCCCAACCTACTTCAAATTTGTCTATGCGAGTACCCTAGTCCTGTGGGACAAACATCAGAGAAGAGCTTTGCACCAGCATCCCCTCTCCCGCCCTTCGGGCACCCTCTCCCCGTTTCCGGGGCGAGGGGGAAAATGAAGGAAGTTCTTTGGGAGAGTTGCCCCGCATCGGAGCTATTATTGGACAATTGCATTGTTTACTTCTGGCTCCTCTGAATTAGAGGCCACAGCTTCTGCCGCATTGTTCGCCTTAATTTTATTTTTCAATTCGCTTAAGTTAATATTCGAGCATATCACAACATGGATCTGATTATTATCGCTGCGCTTCTTCTTAGTTACCTTACCAACTCCAGCTGCATTTAATACCTTGGAAACTCTCTCTGCTTCGGTTTCATTAGAGGTTTCCATCCAACTGTCTAAATGATTTTTTGAACTGATTTTCCAACCTCCAGTGTTAGTTAAACTCGACAAATCCTGTTTTAGTTGATCAATTTCTTCATCGGATAACTTAGTCGTACCTATAAATCCAGTGACCTTTGTCTTATCTTTGCTTGAAGATTGATCTGAACATTTCTCTGCTTTAGCGGCGTCCAGTGCTTTATTACCTTCCGTCTTAACCGAAGTAAAACCCCCCCCTGTTAACTGTCCAGACTGAGTACTGGTTGAAGTAGTGGTGCTTGTAGAGCTAGTTATTTTCGGCATTCCTTTGCTTAAAGATTGATCTAAATCTTCCCCCTCTTGAGCGAGATATGCCAGGAATAGGTTCATGGCCAAAATTGATTTTTCGTTTGTATCAGTCAAAGCTTGCACTTTGGATAGATAGGAAATATTAACTATCACCTGCTGGGAATCATTGATATCAATCTGCGGATGTTTCTTTTGCAATAATTGTAATTGGTGTGCCACCTCCCATCGTAACACAATGGTTTCTGCAAGTTTTTCATCAGCAAAAGGTTGGCTCTGTGCAGCTAAAATCCGTTGATAAATGTGATTGGCAAACGGTTCTCTGGTTTGATTAATGGCGTTAATGGCCAGAGTATAGGAGGATGAGCTATCATCCCTATCCCCAGGGTTACGCATTAAGATACTAGGTAATCCTATTGATTTTAAAAAGACATTTACCAAACAGGTTGCCGTACGGCCATTCGCATTGTCAAAAGGATGGATATCGGTAAATTGAAAAAACACTTCAGCAAGGCACTGTGAAACCGCTTTTATATCGTTTGTATTGCATTTTCTCCAGCTAGCTAAAGTAGTCTTAGCAAAAGCATTCATAAGGTTAGGTATATCGTCAGGATCGTTACAAACGGTTACAATTTTACTCACTAACTCCTTCTCTTCTGTTGGAAGTAGGTTGGTTAGGTACGCTACAGCTAGTTTTTCTTTGGTGATCCCACGAATGTCCTCTAAACATTCTTTTTGTGATGCTCGTGGAGTAAGACAGGTAGTAATATTTTTTGCGCAAATAAATATCCTTTTAGCATATCCCCATATTGCCTTACGGCTGGATACAAAGTATCTTCTAAGCTCGGAGAACCGAGTATTGCTCCACGAGATGTCTCAGGCTCAAATCCATAGACTAAAGCTTGATTAAATTCAGTTAATTGCTTGAGTTTATCTTGAAAGGTTTCTAATTTTGTGTGCATTCTAACTCTATTAGTAAAAAAAAAGAGCATTATAGAGTTGTATATAACATATTGTCAATGAATATACTTAATTTGTGCCTCGACTTTTTATTGATCCCTAATTGATAAATGCGATATAATCAGCAACATTTAGAAAATTTTTAGAACTGCTTAAACAAAGCAACGCTTCAGGGAGTGAATTACCGTTGTATCTCGGGAGTGTAAATGCCAAAACCGACTAATTTATCAGATATTTTCTCTCTGCTGCAAAATAAGGCGGCTGTAGAAAAGGATCATTTCCTTTTTTTACTGGGAACAGATACCGTTTTCACCCGACGCCCTACCATATCCTTGCAAGACTCAGTCCAGAAAAAGTCCTATGAACGTGGAGAATGGCTTTCTTACTCTGCGCAAGCCGTTGTTACGCTACTGGACGAACAGGGAAGTGTGGAATTTGGTGAAGAAGGAGCGCCATTATCCTATAGCTCCTTATCTGTCGATGTGGTAAATGGCCCCACAACTTTAGGAACTGAAGTCGGGGATCGCGTTGCCCAAGCGGTCTTTTTAGCTTTGCGAGCAGTAGCTTGCGGTAAAGAAACACTGCAAATTGCAGCACATAGTCGCGGGGCAGTTGAAGCGATTGTGGTAATGAGTGAATTGGCGCGCATTAAAAAAGCATTGAAAGAGCAACCTAATTTATCCTTGTATGAGATTCTTTGCGAAGTTCCTAAGGATCTTAAGGATACAACTAATCTTGCGGCTGCAATGGAAAAAATGTTTCAAAAGGATGTCGGAAATGAAACCCCTGCTTTGCGTAAGCAGTTATTAGCAAGTTTGGAACGCTTAACGATTAATCCTTTTTTACATGATCCTGTTCCTGGTGGCAGCAGATTTGGATTGAAAGCGATACGTTGGCACAGTCGAAGATTTTATGAGAAGCCTGCTTGTAATGATTATCACCTATCTCTCTGTCGAGATGAAAGAACCCGCTGTTTTACCCCTATAGTACCCATGGGAATGGAGCCTGTATTATTACCAGGACATCATGGTACAGCAAGTGGTAATCGCTATAATCAACAATACCTTGAAGTCTCACAAAGATTTGAAAATCGTAATACGACTACAGTACAAGATTTAATTCTATGTAAATTATTTTATTTTTTTAACCGCTGCACTAAGGGTCGATTTAAGCAAGAGAAATGGAAACGGCTCGAGCTTGAGCATGTAGAGCTTGATAAAGTTTTAAATGATTTTCTTGGCGCGAGTGAGTCTGCGCGCCATGAACAAATAGTAGCTCACTACTCTGCTGTTAAGAAAAATGATTCAGCTTATCGGTCGTTTGCAGACGGTTCTTACGCTTATCTAGGAACTCAGTATACAAAAGAAAAACAACGCTATGTGCATTACCACGGCCGTAGGCATCAGAGTATGGACGCAGTTGTTCCTCCTTTTGATGAAGGTTTTGTCAACCAAGAGCACGCGCGATACCAACTACATAAGTACATTCGTTTTGATGAGCTTGCTGATGCTCCAGTAGATGTAATGATTCGTGAGATTACAGTCACGCTGAGAGATGCAATTGATGAAATGCTGCAATCAGAAAAAATAATGGTTTTTAGCGTTAACTTAGATAGCACACCAGCTTCAAGTTCAAGAAATAGTAATTCTTTAGAGTTGGCGAACGTTCTGAAAACAGAAGAAGGCTCTAAACTTTTCTTTAACGCGTTAGCTGTAGTAGTCGATATGATTAGCCAAAAATATTTGCGTGGCAATCTTACCAAAGACGAAGATATACGGTTCCGTGAAGTCATTGAACAGCCGTTTCAAATGTTGCGAGAAGCACAAGTAAAAGCAAGTAGTGAAAATTCTAAACACCAAGGCGTTATTAAGGAATGCGACGATTTAATTCAAGGAGGCCTTAAACGCGCTACTGAAACTCATTATAACTCCATCGTGCAACAAACCGATGCTGTAATAGTCCAAATAAGCCATTCTTTAGCCACAGAGGAGTCATTCGGTGCTGTGTTTACCGATTTTATTGCCAAGCTGAGTGGGGACACTAATGCTCCTGCAGAGTTTGATCAAGTACTATCTGCATTGAGAAGGACTAATTCCAATACTATCCGCAGTATAGAGGCTATTCAGCAGGCTATAGATGCTTCTGTTCTGGGTTCATCAGAAGCAGGCGAAAGACATGAGGCGATAAAAGCTTATATTGCAGGCAAAGAAGCCGAATTGTTGCAACCGTTCTTTGATGCCTATCAGACCTCAGCTGATGATTATTTGATCAATCTTGAACGCTTATATAAGTTAGCTAGCACCTTGTCTAACGATTATCCGTCATTGCAAATGCTAGTGTCTACGAAGAAAATTGAAATTGATCTTGATCAACTCCATTTCCGCAGGCTTGCTTTAATAAAGGCAGGAGGGGATTTACTAAAAGGTAAACGGTTTATTTTAGGTGCGAAACCCAATTGCATAAGCGAAGAATTTTTCAATTTAATCAAGCAAGAGGCAATCAAGCAAGGTATGCCTTCACCTGAGTATCAAGAGTTGCGACGGCAAATGGATCAATTGACAGCTCAAGCGCAACAAAAACAAAGTGAAATTGAGCTAATACAGCGCGAAAAGGATACACAAAATCAACAAAATACTGCACTTAGACAGCAATGTGAAAGCTTGAAAAAGCTTAGCACAGACAAAGATGCGCTCATTAGTAAATTGCAGTCAGCAGAAGAGGTAAGGAACGCGGCATTACTTCAAGACAAGTTACTTCCATTAACCAGTGAATACTTAGCTTATTTGCTGGAAGAAATTCAAAAGATTCACCCTGATATACCGGTAAACGATGATGGATCGCTCCCTCTTGTGCTAGTTGCAAATGAATCTGAGAAAGTGGATTTTGATAAAGCGGCGAATAAATATAATTTAGTATTACGTTTGCAAGGTATATTGGAAGATACTGAAAATTATCCTCTCCCTAGCGTGCGAGCCGAAATATTTAAAGAGGCACTGCAGAGTGCGGGAGATTTAAAAATCCATCGTGATGCCCCTTGGCTTCGCTATACGAGAACCTGTTTTGCGATATTAGGCATTATCGTTATAGGGATAGTTCCTGCGATCGCTGCTATGGTTGTTTATTCGGCTCTTGGCGGTAAGAAAAATCCTTTATTTTTTAACCATTATACCAGAGGGGATGCTTTTATTGCTGAGTGTAAGGATGAGTTAGGCTCAATAGAATCCCAAACTGTACCAGCGTAAATTTCTTCTTAAGTTTTCCTTAATCTTCCTCAAGTATAATGCCCAAACAATTTTTTTGGTATTTAGGAGGAGCTATGCATTCGAAAGAAGTACTAACTGGGCATAAAGCAATCGAGGAAATGTTTAAGTCTGAACAATCCTATAATGATTCCTTAGTGTTTCTAGGGGAGGTGCTATCACAAGATAATCTAGTCAAGGGTATTCCCGTTTTACTTGAGTTAAAATCGATAGTCCCCCAATTAAGAGCTATTTCAGACCAATTGCTTGCAAATGCTAAAGACGTGTTTAAACCTGAAACGACACCGTCGCAACTTAATGCATTAGGAGTACAAAGAACGCAGTTATTAAAAGCCTTTTTTGAGCTGTATCCGAAATGTTCTAATCTTTATACAGACTATTTAGAACAGGAAAAAGCCAAATCTGAGTCTTTTAAAGCTATTAAAGACTATGTGGACGAAAAGAGTCCAGCACGTTTGTCTTTTTCTATGTATATTATTCAACCCGTTCAACGGGGCCCTCGTTATCCAATGCTCATTTCTGCAGCTATTGACTACAATGAAAAATTGTCTGAGGGGCATGAAAGCAAATTATCAAAAGAAAAAGTTGAGGAGCTCATAGCCACTCGTAAAATAGTGCAAATAAAGCTTGTGGAAGCGAATTTATCGACCCCTGTTGTACAAGGATCGCAACCAGAAAAACGTTCTGGTGGTTATTTTCCGGGACTGTTTGGTTCGAGTCAGAAATCAGCAACTGATCAGAGCCAAAAGGCATCAACTGCTTCGAGTCAGAGTTCATCAACTCCAGCTACTGAAGTACCGGGAGCTAAGAAAAAATATCAATTTGGAGATTTTCTTCTTAAACCAGCCTACAAGTATGTCACCGGAGCTTCATCATCGTCATCTTTAGCAACATCTAATGGAAAAGAAGATGGGACTAACCCGGATAATGATAAAGATTCTGCAGTAATTTCGAGTACAAATACAAGTCCTCAGTCGTCATCCTCAGCTCCATCTAATGATGGGTCTAACCCGGATGATGATGGTTTTGTAGTAGTTTCGAATACAGGCCTCCAGTAGCCAACTTGAGAGACCCTCATCCGCGCTTCGGGCACCTTCTCCCCCTTGGGGAGAAGGGAGGTAACTCACTCTCCTGCGGACATTCCGCGCTCCTATACCGTCATTGCGAGCTTTTATACAGAACCTGAAAAACGTACCGAACTAACATTAGACCGTCATTGCGAACCGAAGGTGAAGCAATCCAGCGACCTTTTCTAGTATACCATAAGGCCACTGGATTGCTTCGTCGCTACGCTCCTCGCAATGACGTGCTTCACTGCGTTCGCAATGACGAACTCTCTACAACCCAGACTGAGCTTGAAGTTAGTTAAGAGGGCTCTAACTTCAACGTTATAGCTTACCGTAGCCCAAGAAATTTCTCAATTTAGGATAAGAAATCAGTCGATTTGTTGCTCATATTATTCTCTTCAAACAAGTAACTTATTGAATTATATAAATAAATTAAAAGAATAACAAAAAAGCATTCCGTCTTGATAATGACATACTGTATTGCAAAGTAACAAACTAGTTGCTAAATTCCTAATACGACTTCAAGGGAATTGAGGTCCTAGCAAAGGGATTTGTAATCATAGGGATGTGATGGTCAGGGATGACGTCGGGACAGGATGTTCCGACGGATGACTATGAAAGCCAGGTTAATACCTGGCTTTACTTTTTTTATTTTACTCTTCTCCCCGTGGGGAGAAGGTGCCCGAAGGGCGGATGAGGGTCTCTCAAGCTAGCACTTACACCGTTGCAAAGCCAGAGTGAGAAAGGTAATAACGATCGGGGTAATAAGCAAAGATTACTGAGCCCCCTTTGATGGTATTAATTACGGGCTTAGCCAGTGTGTGGGCGATGGATGGGCAACCCCAACTACGGCCAGCACGTCCTGCTTTTTTAATAAAACTAGGTTCCATATACCAAGCGCCATGCATAACTACGCGTCTATCATAGGCATTGTCATTGATGCCGCGCTCTAAACCTTGCAAATTTAAAGAATAGCCTTTAGATCCAATGTAAGTATCACGAGTAACAAATGTACCCAGGCTAGTTGCTTTACTTGAAACTGCGTTGGAGAAATGATTAGGGGTCTCACCACCTGAGTTTTTTCCATGTGCGACATGCGTGTTATATAAAAGTCGTTCTTTACTCAGATCGAAAACCCACATGCGTTGTTTGTTCGAGGGTAAAGAATAGTCAATTACAGTAAGAACTTGCTTTTTGACGGCACCTTTGGCAGCTGCTTTTTTATAGGCTGCTAAAGCAAGTTTTAGGACTTTTCTATTAAGTTGTGGTGCTTTTTGACTGAGATGTTGTAATTGTTGATTGTCAAATTTGACATTAGTAGGTGTATTTGTTGTTAGTCCAGTTGAAATAAAAACGGCAGAAATTATGTGAAATAATGTATTCATACTACTCCTTTTTCTTGTTGAATCGTTTGAAATTGGATTCCGCAAACGGATGGTGATTATATTTACAAGAGAGTCAAATGTAAAATGACTAGAGGATTGATTGCCCACTAGGTTGAAATATTATTCAATTTCATGGGGTTACTTCAAAACCACTTCTTTTTATCAGTATAAATTCTGAACAAAAAGCTTGTAAAACTACCTTTATTATTTAATTTTTATCGATTCAACTGTATTAAACCAAACCAATAGTAACATAAATAGATCAGCTTTGTCTATATTTTGAACAGTTTTTTTGCAAAAAGTGATGAAATCTTGTGGGGCAGCCCGGAAATTGTGTTATATTGCGTTACCAAAATTTGTTTCAAGGCATTTCCAGGGCAACTCCCCACGTCATCCCGAGTGCAGCGAGGGATCTCCAGCAAACGGCACGTATTTAAAAATTGTGCCACTGCATGGAGATCTCTCCTCGCAAGCTCCTCGGGATGACGTGGGGAGTTACTTTCCAGGCGGACTGTCTAGAATTATGCGGAGATTACCATGCTTGAGCGATACTCAGCACAACGTCCTCAGGGTGTCCGTGCACTGATAAACGATGCTTACCGTATTGATGAGCTAACAATGATGACAGAGCTTATCCAACATGCTCAGTTAGATAATGAACAAATACTTGCGATACGAAATCAAGCAACTGGGCTAGTTGAGCAAGTGCGTGGTGGACGTAAGAAAAGTACAGGGATAGACTCCTTTCTCATAGAATACTCGCTATCAAGCGATGAGGGGATTGCCCTGATGTGTTTGGCGGAGGCCTTACTGCGCGTCCCTGATAACGCAACAATGGACAGTTTAATAAAGGATAAATTAACAACTGGAGATTGGAAATCTCATCGTGGACAAAGCGATTCATTCTTTGTTAATGCGACGACCTGGGCTCTGATGCTGACTGGAAAAGTACTAACCCCAGAAAAAGCAGATTCACTGTTGTCAAAAGCGCTGCTGAAATTGGTTACCCGAAGTGGTGAACCTGTGGTACGTAAAGCAGTCGATAAAGCAATGCGTATTATGAGTAAGCAATTTGTGACAGGACGAACTATTCAGGAGGCTTTAGGACGGGCAAAGAAAAAGGAAGCTTTAGGTTACCGCTACTCTTACGATATGCTTGGGGAAGCAGCGCTAACGATGATTGATGCCAACCGCTATTTTAAGGCTTACCAAGGGGCTATTGAGGCCATCGGCGCGAGTGTTACCAAAAACACTAATATTTATCAACGTGCAGGTATTTCAGTCAAGCTTTCCGCCTTACATCCACGTTACCAGGAATCTCAGCGCGAACGAGTTATTGCCGAGCTTTCACCCAAATTGTTGCAATTAGCTCAATTGGCCAAACGCTATGATATTGCTCTTACTATTGATGCTGAAGAGTCAGAACGGCTGGATTTATCTCTGGATGTGATAGAGCGTGTTTTTAACGATGATAGTTTACAGGGTTGGCATGGCTTTGGGATGGCGGTGCAATCTTATCAAAAGCGAGCATTTTCTCTGTTGGATTGGGTGGCTGCTTTAGCAAGAACTAAGCGGCGTCGTATGATGGTCCGTTTGATAAAAGGGGCTTACTGGGATAGTGAAATAAAAAAAACGCAAATGCAAGGGTTCTCTGAATATCCAGTGTTTACGCGCAAAGTGTTTACGGACGTCTCATTTCAGGCTTGTGCTAAAAAGCTTCTCACCATGACTGATGTTATTTATCCCCAGTTCGCTACTCATAACGCTTATTCAGTAGCGATGATTCTGAATTTGGTCGGTGATTATCGTGATTTTGAGTTTCAGTGTTTACATGGTATGGGGAATGAGCTTTATGAGCAAATTGTTCCACCTAACCGCCTCGGTATACCTTGTCGTATTTATGCACCAGTAGGATCACATGAAGACTTATTGCCCTACCTGGTTCGTCGTTTATTAGAAAACGGTGCGAATTCTTCTTTTGTAAATCGTATTGCTGATGAAAAAGCGCCTATAAGCACATTGGTGGAGGATCCTGTAAGTAAAGCAAGTCATTTACTGGGCAAAATCAATCAAAATATTCCGTTGCCAGCGTCTATTTTTTTACCAGAACGAAAAAATTCCAGTGGCTTTGATTTTACTGACCGAGAGGCCGTTGCTAAGCTACAACAGCTCTATCTTGGTATGGATTTAGCTCATTGGTTTGCTAAACCCCTTTTAGCTGGGGGCAGTGCAGGGTGGTGAAGTTGAGCGATCTGTGCTATCGCCCACAGAAACCCGATCGACCAATTGGTCGAGTAACTGATTCTACTCAGCAAGACGTTGATTGGGCTTTAGCGCAAGCACAGCTTGCATTTCCAAAATGGAGTCGCAGACCGTTAGTGAGCGTGTGGCCTGCATCGAGCGTTTTGCCAATCTTTTGGAAGACAATATGCCCGCAATTGCTTGCTATGGCTTGTTTAGAGGCAGGTAAAACGTGGAGTGACGGTGTTGCTGAAGTTCGTGAAGCGGTTGATTTTTGCCGTTATTACGCCATGATGGCAGAGAAATTGATGACAAAAGCCACAAAATTTCATGGTTATACGGGCGAATTAAATGAACTTAGCTTACATGGCCGAGGGGTCGTTCTGTGTATTAGCCCATGGAATTTTCCTTTAGCGATTTTTACTGGACAAGTGGTTGCAGCTTTAGTAACGGGTAATTGCGTGGTAGCCAAGCCAGCTGAACAAACGCCTTTAATAGCCACTTTCGCAGTGCAATTAATGCATAAAGCAGGTATTCCACTTGATGTGGTGCAACTATTGCCGGGAAGTGGTGAAACGATAGGTGCAGCTTTAGTTGCCGATCGGCGGGTAAAGGCAGTGATATTTACGGGTTCAACGCAAACAGCCGCCCAGATCAATAAAACGCTTGCTCACCGCGGGGGTGAAATTATTCCCTTAATTGCTGAGACAGGCGGGCAAAATGCAATGATCGTTGATTCTTCTGCCTTATTGGAGCAAGTTGCTGTTGATGCAGTGACCTCTGCTTTTGGTAGTGCAGGTCAACGCTGTTCTGCTTTACGTGTCTTGTTTGTGCAAGATGAAGTCTATCCGCGCATGATTCATTTGCTAAAAGGGGCGATGGCTGAGTTACAAGTTGGTGACCCGAGATGGTTGTCGACTGATGTAGGTCCGGTGATTGATAGCGAGGCTTTAGCCGGTTTAAAAGCCCATGTTGCTGCGATGCAGCAAAAACATGAGATTATTTATCAAAGTAAACTTAGCCAAGATTGTGAAACAGGCTATTTTATGCCACCAACGGCTATTGCGATTGATAGTTTGGCAGCCCTTAAAAAAGAAGTATTTGGACCTGTTTTGCATGTTATCCGTTATAAACGTAAGAATCTTGATGAAGTTATTGAGCAGATTAATAGCACGGGCTATGGTTTAACCTTGGGTATACATAGCCGCATTAACCATACCGTTGAATACATTAAACAACATGTCCATGCGGGTAATTGCTATGTAAATCGTAATATGATCGGTGCAGTTGTTGGTTTGCAGCCTTTTGGCGGCGAAGGTTTATCGGGTACCGGACCAAAAGCAGGAGGACCACACTATTTGCAGCGTTTATGTCATGAACGGACTTATACAGTTGATACTACTGCAGCAGGCGGCAATGCCAGTCTAATGTCACTGCCAGAGGGGTATTAGTATGTGCTAACTGGGCACACCCTCATCCATCCCTGCTACACCGTCATTGCGACTGTATACACCGTCATTGCGAGGAGCTTGCGACGAAGCAATCCAGCGACCTTTCCTAGCATCTCTGGATTGCTTCGTCGCTACGCTTCTCGCAATGACGGTATGCGCTTGCATGATGCTTTAAGATCCCATCTTCTTATCTTGACAGCTATGAACTCTACATACATAGATGCATAACTGGAGAGATTGAAATTTATTGTCTAGAATGAGAATTATCTAAACAGAGGAATATAATTATGAGCAATAGGGATAAATTGATTAGAGCTGCCATGACTGCCTTTTTAGCAATGGCAACTACTCATGCTGCGATCGCAGCAACAAATAATGACCAAAATCAGTCCGGGCAAAATAGAGAAAAATGTTATGGTGTGGTAAAGGCGGGGATGAATGATTGTGCAACAGCAACCTCATCCTGTGCTGGTTCATCAACGAAGGATAAGCAAGCTGATGCTTTTGTTTTCGTTCCTAGTGGTTTATGTGAAAAATTGGTGGGTGGTAGTTTAACTGCAGGTACGGAGAAAAAATCTTAGCATCCAGCTTGGTTTAACGTTATGTAATACATGGAGTTATCACATGATTAAAAATATAACCCGGTTTTTTGCAGCAGTATTATTGATTCTGCCAATTTCCCTTCCCGTATATGCTGCAGCGGAAACATTAGTTCTTGATCCGCAACATAGCTATGTCTTATGGCAGATTGAGCATCTGGGATTCTCAACGCAGGCAGGCAAGTGGTATGTCACCGGAACAGTCGCTTTAGATAAAGATCATCCGCAAAAGAGCAAGGTGGAAGCTACCATTAAAATTGCTAATATAATCACTGGGATACCTGAGCTAGATAGGCACCTGAAAGGGCCTCTTTTTTTTGATGTGGCAAAATTTCCAACCGCCACGTTTGTCTCTAATAAAATAGACGTTCTGAGTAAAACGAGTGCAAAAGTTGAGGGAATACTGACATTACACGGTGTTAGTAAACCTGTCACTCTCAATGTAACTCTTAATAAAGTTGGAATAAATTCTATCACTAATAAGCAGACTGCCGGGTTTACTGCGACGACTACAATAAAACGCTCGGATTTCGGTATGAAAACGTTACTGCCCGATGTCGGTGATGCAGTTAAAATTGAAATAAATGCTGAGGCTTTTAAGGCCTAATACAAGGAGTAATTCTTATGCAAGCATACTGCAGATGGGGCATTTTCTTGCTGCTAGTAGCAATATCTATCTTGGCAAAAGCGACTCCCCCAGAATGGCAAATTGATCCTTCGCAAAGTACTCTTTCGTTTACCGCTACCCAAAATGACGCGCCTGTTACTGGGCAATTTAAGACTTTTAGAGGAGACATTTTTGTTGATCCTAACAATTATAAGGCTAGCACGGTCCATATTGTGGTTGATATGAATTCGATTAGTGTAGATTATGCTGATGTAAAAAACACTTTACTAACCCCCGATTGGTTTAACGTAGCAGCATTCCCCCAAGCGGAATTCAAATCAACTGATTTTACTAAGACTGGGAATAATACTTACCAGGCTACTGGAAATCTCACCATCCGCGATAAAACCGTCCCGGTTACATTAACTTTTACGGCAGAACAGCCAGCTAAAGATACAGGTGTGGTAAAGGGAAGTACCACGCTAAAACGAAGCGCATTTGGTGTAGGCCAAGGTGAGTGGGCAGGTACCAATCAGATAAAAGACGATGTTAAAGTTGATTTTAAAATAGTGGCTAAGGTGAAGCCGTCATTGCTTCGTCGCTCCGCTCCTCGCAATGACGGCTTCACCTTCGGTTCACAATAATGACGGCTTCATCTTCGGTTCGCAATGACGATTGTATTTTGATCAATAAGTTACGTTATTTGGAGCTTAAGAAAACTTTAGTGCAGGCTCCCCATGTTCTTTTTCCTTTTCAGGAGCTAATGATACAACTAAGCCTAACAACTGTTTTATTTCGTCCCCATTTTTTTCAATCGTACCCTCACGTGCATAGTCAATCGTAGTTTTATTTGATTTAAGGTCAGGGATGTTTCTGTTTGCTCCTGCTGCTAGCAGAAATTTAACAGCATCAGTACTGCCTCTAATTACAGCTTGATGAAGAGGTGTCTTGCCATTATCTGGATTATCATCCTGCTTATTGATATCACAATTGCATTCTTCAAGCAGAAATTTCATGTCACATACATTATTAAAAGCAGCTGCAAATCGGACACCTTTATTAAAATCAGGATACATCGATTTTTCTGTAAGCTTATACCGGGGAGTGAGAATTTTTATTTTTTCTTCTTTCAATGTCTTAAATAATTGAGAAAATTCATCAATGTATTTTCCTAGGCAATAAACATAAATATTCTCCCCGCGCTCCTGCATTTGCTGAATATCAGGCATATACTTATTTTGAAGCCCTGAATTAAAAGAACTTGTATTGTAATCCGGAAAATACCGTAAGAATTTCGATCTAATTTTGGCTAAAGCTACTTGCGTCATCATAGCATTAGCCTGTTCTGAGTCTTGGTATGGACCATTCTTCTTACAATCTAATATACGCGTCTTAATATGTGCCTTAAGTAACTGCGGATTCTTATCTATATGTTTAATCGCCTGACTGTATTCACTGGATGGATCTTTTTTCTCGCCAGGATTGCGCAATAAAATACTCGGTTGACCAAAGGCTCTAAGGATTAGATTAAGATAGCAAGTAGCTACACGACCGTTACCATTAAAATACCAGTGACCTTCTGTAATTTGATAAAAAACCCAGAACGCTAAATCGACAATTTGGTCCAGGTCATTATTATTTGTCTGTTTTAATTTTATTAATAATTCCTTAGCAAATTTTTCTCGAAGAGCAGGTCTTTGATCGGGAAGAGGGGGAAGTTTATAAAAGTCTTCAACAAGTTTTTTGTCTTCTGCCGAAAGTTCATTATCGGAATAACGTGTTGCCAAAGCCAACATGAATGGATCCTCACCGGGGTTTATATATTTTTTTTCAGATTCAATAAGTTTGTAGGGTTGTGAACTTCGAACTGTCTCAAGTAACTTTTTGAAACGAATAGTTACCTCTTCAGGGATATTTAATTCTTTATTTCTTTGAATAAGTTCGTTAATCGATAGTTTTGAACCAATAAAATCAACAAAGTTATGTTGAACTTGATGGCCTTCATGGTAACGAAATAGAACTCTTTTACAACTTTCACCCGCAGATATACCCTTCACACCAGATGCAGTCAGATCATTCGCTAGAGTTCTAGCCATATGTAGATGAATTTGATCTAACCAGTATAATAAATCCGTTTCTGTTATCTGGTTGAAGTCTTTTAACTTTGGTAGAACAACCTCTTGAGCATAAAGATACCCAGTCAATACATCTTGCTGCTGAAGACAGACATTGATAACACATTCACTACTGAAAGTGTCTTGAGCCTCTTGAGTTTGAGAGTCCTCTGCGTCAAACCCATAGACTAAAGCCTGATTAAATTCGGTTAGTTTGGATAATTCAAAAGGACTTTGCCAAAATTCTTCATAGCTCTTCAATAGTGCTTCATTATCACTCGTCTGTTTACTTCTCATCAGTTTGCCCCAGTAAGCTTTTGAGGCAGAAGTTTACACAAGATTTATTAAGGGAGTATTAGCAAAAAGTAGATTAGCCGGATCTCGGGCGGGCTCGGGCTCGCCCACGGGCCCGGGCCCGTTCAGATCGAAGTTTGTTCAAAGTCTAGTTAACTGCTACCATGAATATCAAATTCTTTGCTATCAATCCCATGCTCCCGGTCAAAAATCTCCTCATGTTTTTTGGCAAAGATCCAAGGCAAAACAACAAAGAGTACCAAACCGCCAGCTAAGAACGTTTCAAAAATCAATACGTTACCAACAGGGATCTGATTTGGTGGGATAAATCCGATAAGCATTGCGGAAACGCAGCATAAGATACCTATGCTGGCCACTATCCACATCACTAAATTTCCCCCAGGGATTGTGTAACTTCGTGGTTTATCGGGTTGGCTATAGCGTAATTTTATTGCGGCTGAAAACATGAATATATAGACGAGTAGGGCCATCTGGGCACAGAGGTCACTTAACAGAAAATACGCTGCATTGATTGAATCGAACAAAATAAAAACAGAACTGAGTAATGTGAAAATTATTCCCTGAGTAATTAAAATAGGAACAGGCGCGCTATGAGAATTGATTTTGGCAAAGAATTCGGGCAGTGAACCGTCTTGAGCTGAAACCAATAACCCTTTAGTTGGACCAATAATCCATGCTGAAACTCCGCTTATCCCGCCAAGAATAATTAGGATAGCAATGACTTTGGTCATCCAGGGCATTTGATAGCTATTGAAAAAAATGGCATAAGCATCAATTAAACCTGAAACAACACTTAATTCCTTATTTGGCACTACAATAACAATCGCCAATGAACCTAAAACTAGGGTTGCAAAAATCAGAATAGTTGAATATAAAATTGCCCGGGGATAGTCTCGCTGCGGATTTCTAACCTCCTCGGCGTGTACAGCAGACATTTCCATACCGAGAAGTCCAAATAAAATAGCTGGAAAAAATGATAGGTTGCCCATGGAGCTGAAATCTGGGATCCAATGCGTAGGCGTATCAGCAGGAACAGGGTTCCCTTGCCAAAGCCAAAGCCCGCCTAAAACAGTGATGCCGACCATGGGTAAAATGGTACCTAAGCTTGCACCAACGATGCTTATCACACTAGATACTCTCATGCCAAAACAATTAAGCAAGGTAAAAATCCAAAATAAGGCAAGTACCGTAATTAATACATAAAATTTATTATTGGCAAGCTGAGGGGCAAAGAGGTAGGCAAGTGTGGCAGCAATGAAAGCGAGAATAGTGGGGTACCAGACCACATTATAGATCCACTGCAACCAAATGGTAATAAAACCGGCACGGCGTCCAAATGCTTCACGCACCCATACATAGAGTCCGCCTGTATTAGGATAGGTGGTTGCTAATTCCGCCGCGACTAAAGCAATAGGGATAAAAAAGGTGATGGCTGCAATTAAATAATAAAAGAGCAGCGGTACCCCTAGTTTTGCACTGAAGGGGAGAGAGCGTAAACTATCAACCGCGATGACATTGATCATCACTAACGAAAAGACTGATAATACTTTTTTAGTAGGGTGCATGTAATGTTCCTAGGGTCTGTTTACAATTCGCGCACACGGCGTCATTGCGAAACACACCGTCATTGCGAGCAAACACACCGTCATTGCGAGCAAACACACCGTCATTGCGAGCAAGCACACCGTCATTGCGAGCGTAGCGAAGCAATCCAGTGGCCTTATGAGAGGCTAGAAAAGGTCACTGGATTGCTTCGTCGCTACGCTCCTCGCAATGACGACTTCACCATCGGTTCGCAATGACGGTGTGTTTCGCAATGACGCCGTGTGCGTGAATTGTAAACAGACCCTGCTATGTTAAATTGCGCAATACATACTGCAGGATCCCACCGTGGCGGTAATACTCCAATTCGTCTGCAGTATCAATGCGGCAAAGTACTGATATTTTTTCTTCACTGCCATTTTTCTTGGTGATAGTAAGGTTCAATTTTGCTGCTGGTTTGAGCGAATCATCCACGGCAATGCTTATTTGCTCACTGCCATCAAGCTGTAAAGTCTTGCGCGTCATTCCCACTTGGAACTGCAGAGGCAGAACACCCATCCCAATCAGATTGGAACGATGGATACGCTCAAAACTCTCCGCAATAACCGCTTTAACACCTAAAAGATGAGTGCCTTTAGCTGCCCAGTCGCGCGAAGAGCCTGTACCATACTCTTTACCAGCGATGACCACTAATTGCTGATTATCTTGTTGATAGAGCATAGAAGCATCATAGATAGGCATTACTTTATCAGTGGGAATATGTTTTGTTACCCCACCTTCGATACCAGGTGTCATCTCGTTGCGAATACGGATATTAGCAAAGGTGCCACGCACCATCACTTCATGGTTGCCACGCCTTGAGCCATAAGAATTGAAATCAGCCTCGGCAACGCCATGTGCTTTAAGGTATAAACCAGCTGGAGAATTCCCTTTGATAGATCCAGCAGGTGAAATATGGTCAGTGGTTATTGAATCCCCCAGGAGTGCTAAAATATAAGCCTTAGTTACTGGTTTAATGGGCTGTGGTTTTGCTGATAGATTTTCAAAATAGGGTGGATGACGAATATACGTTGAACTGCTATCCCAGTTATAAGTTGAGCTACTACTTGTTTTAATTTCTTGCCAGTGGCTATCGCCACGAAAGACTTCAGCATATTCCTTACGGAACATGGAGCCAGTTACCTTGGCTACCTCGTTAGCGATCTCTGCGTTGCTTGGCCAAATGTCTTGTAAGAAGACATCATTACCATCGGCCCCTTGACCCAGCGGATCCTTATTTAAGTCCAAACAAACTGTCCCAGCTATAGCAAAAGCGACTACAAGTGGCGGTGATGCTAACCAGTTTGCTCGCACTTGTGGATGTACTCTGCCTTCAAAATTGCGATTGCCGGAAAGAACGGAACAGACTACAAGATCATTATCATTGATATTATGAGCAATGGGGTCAGGCAGGGGACCGGAGTTACCAATGCAAGTCGTGCAACCATAACCGACTAGATTAAAGCCGAGTTTATCTAAGTAGGTTTGTAAACCAGCATAATGTAAGTAATCAGTGACTACTTTGGAGCCGGGGGCTAGGGATGACTTAACCCAGGGTTTACGTGTTAATCCTTTTTCCACTGCTTTTTTAGCGACTAGACCTGCTGCCATTAGCACGCTGGGGTTTGAGGTATTGGTGCAGCTGGTGATTGCCGCAATAACCACATTACCGTGGCGCATGGCATAAGATTCGCCTTCTACTGGAAAGGATTTGTTCATCTCATTTACCTTACCTGTTTCTTGCATAAAATTGTTAAATTCGATTGGCAGGGTTTTTAAATTCACTTTATCCTGTGGACGTTTTGGACCGGCAAGAGAAGGTTCAACAGTTGATAAATCAAGGCTCAAGCTATCAGTGAAAAGGGGATCTTGCGCATCGTTGTCATACCACAAGCCTTGCGCTTTGGTGTACGCTTCGACTAAGGCAATGGTGTGAGCATCACGGCCTGTTAACTCCAAGTAGTGTAAGGTTTCTTTATCCACAGGGAAAAAGCCACAAGTGGCGCCATATTCGGGTGCCATATTAGAAATAGTAGCGCGGTCTGCGAGCGGGAGATCATTAAGTCCCGGACCATAAAATTCTACGAATTTGCCGACGACTCCTTTTTTGCGTAACATTTGCGTGACAGTTAACACTAAATCGGTTGCGGTAATTCCTTCTTTCATTTTGCCAGTTAACTTAAAGCCAATGACTTCGGGAATTAACATAGAAACTGGTTGCCCTAGCATAGCGGCTTCCGCTTCAATTCCGCCCACGCCCCATCCTAAAATACCTAGTCCATTGATCATGGTCGTATGTGAATCCGTGCCAACGAGGGTATCAGGGTAAGCATACCAGGTTCCATTTTGCTGACTTGACCATACAGTTTTACCTAAATATTCCAAATTAACTTGGTGGCAAATCCCCGTGCCAGGGGGCACGACTTGGAAATTGGCAAATGCCTTTTGCCCCCATCGTAAGAATTCATAGCGTTCTATATTGCGTTTTAATTCAATTTCAGTGTTAACAGCAAGGGAGTCTTGACTACCGAATTTATCGACCATGACTGAGTGGTCAATGACCAAATCGACCGGTGAAAGCGGGGAAATTTTTTCCGCATTACCCCCTATTTTTGCAAGTGGCTGCTCGCATCGCGGCTAAATCGACTACTGCAGGTACGCCAGTAAAATCTTGCATTAATACTCGTGTAGGCCGGTAGGCAATTTCATGTTGGGAGGTTTTGGTGTTTTAGCCAGTTGGCAATTGCTTTGATATCGTCAATAGTCACTGTACTGCCGTCTTCAAAGCGCAGTAAATTTTCAAGAAGGACTTTAAGAGAATAGGGTAAGCGACTGATACCTTTAAAATGCATTTCTTCTGCTTTTTTGAGGCTGTAGTAATGATAGGTTCTACCCTCTATTTGTAATTGGCATTCCGTTGAGAGACTGTCCTGACCCATTTTCATAGCCCACCCCATTAATTCATAAAATGCGTATGATAGCTCAAATGAAGCAAGTTTTCATGGGCAATCTTGTAATAGGGTGCAACTCTGGCATAGACAAACTTGAAGTAGGTTGGGCCTTGGCCCAACATGATGCAAACGACGACTATTTTGTCACATTCTTGTTGGGCCAAGGCCCAACCTACGGGATTTTATTTGTACCCCTTATAGTAGGTATAAATTTTGCAAAAGTCAGGTAATCCGACGCTGGAGAGGGAATGCTAAAAAAACATATACTTAGCTTACTAATTACAGGATTTATCTTGAGCAGCTACTCGTTTGCTTTTGAGCGAGAAATTGCTATTACCATTGATGACCTACCCTTTGTAGGTACTACAGATAATGATCGAGGCAAATTAAAGCGGGTAAAAGAGCATATTATGACTCTCTTGCAAGCACTAATTGATAATAATGTCCCCGCAACGGGCTTTGTTATCGCAGGTAATATAGAGAATGGCCAATGGGAGATACTGGAGCAATTTCAACAGGCAGGCTTTATTCTGGGAAATCATACTTATATCGCATGGCAATTTAAATTCAATGAGGAGGAACAATATATTGCCGATATTGATAAGGCCGATAAAATTTTAGCCCCACTTATGTCTTCACCCAAATATTTCCGTTACCCTTTTTTAGCTGAGGGTCGCGGTGAGAAAAGACAGGAGGTTCAGAGACTATCTTATCGCCAATAATTATGTCGTCGCACCAGTGACTATAGATAGCAAGGATTATCTTTTTAACGCTCGCTTATATGCACCTCACCACTGCGAATGAAGAATTTAAACCGGATCAAGCAACAATTATCTTAGCTTATATTTGGAATCAAACCTTAAAGGCTGAAAAAAGAGCTAAGCAATACAGTGATCAGCCCGTAAAACAAATTCTGCTAATCCATTTGAATTTGCTTAATAGTTATTGTATGCGAGATATCATCGAATTATATAAGAGGAATGGCTATCATTTCATTAGCTTACCCGAGGCTCTACAACAGCCTGCCCCGATAATCGATAGGGTTGCGGATTCACCCGCGCTAACCATGAATAGGGCAATTGAGGGTAACCACGAGTGGTTTTTGGGACAAATACAGGGTCGGGGTTGAAGAGGTAGTGGAGTAAGTTAGTAAAATGCCGCTCATTTGCCAACATACCGCGCTATTATGCGCGGTATCCAGAGAGCTAGCTAAATTCCTTTTGTACGCGTTCGACGGTATGGTTTGGCAGTAGTAGCCAGTAGTGTCCTGGATGCTTCATATGACCTGCAATATAGGTTGCTCTTTCCCCAGCACCCCAGTAAATATCACCCCGAACCAATCCTTTAATAGCACCACCCGTATCTTGTGCTACCATCAAGCGATGAAATGCTTTTTCCTGCGCAGGCTTGTCTGCTGGCCTTAAGGTGCTTAGCCAGAGGGGTGAGCCTAAGGGAATCCATTTGCGGTCGATTGCTAATGAATAGCCTGGGGTTAATGCAACACCTTGTGAACCTAATGCTTCTTCACTGTTAAGATAAGAGAAAAAAACAAACGATTTATTCTTATTTAATACCTTATCCATTTTTTCAGGGTTGGCTTCTAAATAGCGTTTAATATGTTGCATAGAGGCGTTATGTTTGGTCATGATACCTTGATCAATAAGCACACGCGCAATAGGTGTATAGGGTGCGCCATTTTCGCCCGCATAGCCAACAAACATGACGTGAGCCATCATTCAGCTCAACGGTGCCTGAGCCCTGAATTTCTAGAAAAAGCCTATCGACAGGAGCTATTAACCCAAACTAACACAGGTGCTTTTTTGGCAATAGCCCCTTTATTAATTTCCTCGCGGGTATGATAGGGAACGACTTGAGTACCTTCCACACGGCCAAATATACGGCGGTTTTTAAATGCAGGGTCAAATTGATTTAAATTAATAGTCAGTAGATTAGAGGGTAGACCATAAATGGGCACATTGTATTCTGGGGTTTTGGTGCGGCTACCATGCAGCAGTGCCATATAGTAACCGGTGAATAAACCGCGAACAGGCGTATGATCCTTGAGATCATCGAATTCTACTGGGGTGAACCATTGTTTAAAAAAGTTTCTCGCCGCTTTTTCTGAAACGGGATGAATCGCTAATGCGGCACGACAAGCGGGATGCCAGTCTTTTGCTCGCAAATGGATGTATTCACTGCCAACAAATTGCTCTGGATCTTGTTTTACAAAAGTTTTGCATGAGATTTGAAAGGTGACTAGCGATTTTTTCACCGTATTCGTATTCCCAACCTGGAAGTTCAGCGAATGACCTTGGCTGCAGGGTGATTATTTTTGGCTGTCGTGGCCAATACCACCAGGAAAAGATGCCGAGTGTAAGCACTGCGATGAGGGTAATTAGAGTTAATTTTATTTTCATATTGAACAGATTTTACACGATTTTTAATTGGGTGACAACTTGTTTTTTCATGCAATATTTAACTATTTGTTTTATATAGAGTTTTAGTGTCTGTTTACAATTCTACTATTTTGGCCGAAAACGCAGGATTTTCTGTCGCTCCCGTGCCGTCATTGCGAACCGAAGGTGAAGCCGTGTGCGCGAATTGTAAACAGACCCTAAATGATGAAACGTTGACCGGAAATCACAAAGCCCTGAAAGCCATCCTGCTTGGCGGTATTTGGTAAAAATTCAGAGTTGTAGTCATACAACCAAATCTTTTTTTTAATTTCCTTATTGAGTGATTTTAAATCGTTGTAATGTGCATGTTGACCACTCTTTTTTTCTAAAGTTTCACAATCATGGAAAATGATGTCAGCTTGATCATAGATTGGTTGTAAAGAATCAGGAGAAAAGCGAGTATCTGTAGATATGAGTATTTTTTGAGCACCCCCAGTAATAAACAAGCCATAACTCGGCACAATTTTACTATTTGAGATCATGTGTACGGTTTTTATTAATTGGAACGTGTGGTTCTCCCAGCTGAAGCTGTCATTAATTGATTTGACATTAAAATAAGTAGACAGGGTTGCTTGTTCATGTTCTAAGGAAGACATTCCTCCGGATAATACATGTTCCCATAATTGGTCAATTTGATCAGAACTCATGTAAAGAGTAGCTTTTTTTTCGCCGTGAAATCGCTTGGAAAAGCCTAACCATTCAAGCCCACCAGCATGGTCACTGTGTAAATGACTAACATAAACTGCATCGATATCGGTATGAGTATACCCTTGAGCATGGAGCGAATGTCTAATATCAGTACCACAATCAATAAGCAACTTGCAGCCTGATTCACTTTCGATCAACATGTTGGATTGAAATGTGTTCTCGCCCACACAAAAGGCGGATGAGGCACCAAGAAATAACAAGTTCAGCAAGCTTTCATCCCCTAGAGTTTGTTGACAATTAGCAAGAAAGCAAATCGGCTTATAAATCAAACGTCTTTGTATAATAGTATACTAAAGTGTTAAGAGCTTTTATACAGGGCTTGAAAAACGTACCGGAACTAACACTAGACCGTCATTGCGAGCGGTAGCTCCGTCATTGCGAGTACCCTAGTCCCGTGGGACAAACATCACCAAAGAACTTTGCACCAACATCCCCTCTCCCGCCCTGCGGGCACCCTCTCCCCGTTCCCGGGGCGAGGGGGAAAATGAAGGAAGTTCTTTGGGAGCGTTAGCGAAGCAATCCAGTGGCCTTGTGAGATGCTAGGAAAGGTCGCTGGATTGCTTCGTCGCTTCGCTCCTCGCAATGACGGCTTCACCTTCGGTTCGTAATGACGCCGCGCGACATGAGACTACGGAGATATGTCGTCATCTAGATATCCAAGCCATCGGTTGATTTTTTCATGTTCTGCTTCTTCGAGTAGGGCAGGAGCATGACCTGCATCGTCCACTTCCAAAGCGTCAACTTGGGGGTGGGTTCGTTCCATTCTTTTTATGTGCTCAGGGAGTAGTAAAGTAGAATGGCGGCCACGAATGACTAAAACAGGGCATTTAATATTTTGCCAGAAGTCCCATAAATCAATATCCAATAAGACTCCTTCAAGCATTTTGTGGGGATGGAAAAAATTCTCTTTTATTGATGGCCATTTTAATCTGAAGTCATGAATACCTGGATCGTATTTGCTAACAAACACGCCAGGAGAGTGTTCGGTAACACTATGTTCAGTGAATGTATCCCATTGTTCTTCACTGAGATTGCCAAATTCTGCATATATAGTTTTGTAATGGAGTTTGGCTTGTTCTTTGCTGGTAAATTCTGGATCCTTACCTACATACTTTGCCAGTTGCCATAAGGCATGGATTGGCACTTGCGGGCCAACATCATTTAAAATAAGTCGACGGATGGGTGTGTGAGGTAAAGCTGCCATCATAATACCAATTAAACCACCCATTGAAGTTCCAAGCCAATCAATTTGGGTAGCTCCTGTCCTGCTGATAAGCATGTTCATGTCCATGATATAACGCTCAAAATTGTAATCGTGCGAGTTTTTAAGCCAGCTACTTTCCCCACGACCTACAACATCAGGACAAAATACATGATGCCCATGAGAGCTTAGATATTTTGCAATCGCATCGAAATCACGACTATTACGTGTTAATCCATGTACACAGATAACAGCAGAGCCTGTTAAATTAGTCTCACCCCATTCAGTATAGGCAACCCGGTAGTAGCCCTCTTTGGAGGCGCAGAGAATATAATTTTGTCTCATATTATTTCACTCTACTGCGCAATTAGTTTAACTTTCAATATAGCATATAAAAAGGCTCTGTTGGCAATTGCTGCCAAAGAACAGGTCCGATAATTTGTCTTTTTTATATCCAGAAAGTGTGTTTCTATGTATAATTTTACATCATTATTTGTAAAACGAGAGTAATACATGAAACGTAAAGTCGATGAATCCTTAACTCCCAATGTTTTTGAAACCTTAAACGAGGATGTTGCGCGAGGAATCGCCAGTCACTCTTCCGTTAATCACATCGTAAATTTAATGTCTGTATGTAAAACGACTTATAATTTATTCAAACCCAATCTAGCTTTAGTTTTGGCACCTAAGGCCCAGACTTGTGTTGTTCAAGGAAACCCAGAAGGATTAGCCTTAATCGCAAAACATAAACCAGAGGCTTTGTTCGAGAAGGGACGAGTTATCGATTTGTGCGGACGAATTTTTCCTAGCATATCGGCGTATCAGCTCACTATTTTTCTCTGTGATGAGGACATGAAGAAAACAATCGACCCATTCATTCCTGAGGAGTTGAGGGAAAAACGCCAAGAACAATATGCTGAGCTTGGCAGCGGAGGTGCTGATTTAATTAAGCTTGACTTTGACCCTCTAAAGGCAGCGGAGAAGGATTTCAACACCATTCTTACGTTTACTGGACTTTGGACAAACTTCGATCTGAACGGGCCCGGGCCCGTTCAGATCGAAGTTTGTCCAAAGTCCAGACCTGTATCAGGTTGTATGCGGAAGCGAAAGATAATGGCCAGTGGGAAAAAGCGCACAATTATTATTGCGCAGTTGTTGGAAAAGCCCAGGGCGAAGAAATGTGGTTATTACAACGCATTTGTGAGGAAGGCCGCCCATTCTACCCACTGCCTGCCAGTTTTGACAATTTCAAGCGGGGAGTGACGGTTTGTACTGATATTACCAATAGTAAAGAGGATGTGCTCCTGGACGGTAAATTGGTTGTCGATTTCGGTTTGCGTTTTGCAATAGAGAAGGGGGTAATGGAGTCCGCGATGTATCGCGAGAGTGGGCACGAAGAGCTCACTGCGGCCGATCTGATTGCTATTTGCTGGCTTGTTGAAAGCGCTAAGGCGAAAGTTATTGAATGTGAGCAAGAACAGGATTTGCAGGCACAGAGCTCCTATAGCGCTCAGTAACTGTGTCTTGCTCGCTTATGCTGTGGAGGAGCATTGACGCAACCCCTCTCAAAGAACTTCCCTCATTTTCCCCCCTCTCCCCAGAAATGGGGAGAGGGTGCCCGAAGGGCGGGAGAGGGTTCGCTGATGCAAAATTTTTCGCTGATATTTGTCCCACGGGACTAGGGTGCTCGCATAGTGGCATCCCAACACGGGTTCTGGGGGCCTAACCCACCAAACTGTAAAGGATCGCTGAAATAGCGATTACTCCAATGATAAGGGTAAAGCTATTGGCTAGAGGCTGGGAGTATTTCTTCATAGCTGGAACTTTTAAAATCGCGTACATTGGCATCAAAAACAAAATGATTGCGATAACTGGCCCGCCTAAGGTTTCAATCATAGTCAAAATGTTTGGGTTAATAGTCGCTATTGTCCAGCAACTGATGATCATAAACGCTTCAATGATAATATACAGTTTGTAGCTACTAATCTGTTTGTTACCTGCCCGTAGCGATTTAGCGATTAAGCCATGTAAGCCCTCACTGGCACCGAGGTAGTGGCCGAGAAAAGATTTAGCAATGGCAATAAAAGCAATAATCGGAGCTATATAAGCAACTATAGGTGTATGAAAATGATTAGCGAGATAAGATAAGATTGAAATATTCTGCTTTTTAGCTAAAGCGAGATCCTGGGGTGATAAGCTAAGTACGCAGCTGAAAACAAAAAACATGACTGTAATTACCATCAGGATGTGGCTGTATTTTAGGATCTCTGAACTTTTTTCATCCGCTTTGCCCCGGTAACTTTGTTTTTGATTAACGGCAAATGAAGAAATGATTGGTGAATGATTAAATGAGAAGACCATGACCGGGATTATGAGCCATAAGGTCATTAGAAAACCAGTATTACCACTAGTCGAGTTGAAATTGCTCTGGTAAAAAATGGCTTCATTCCAGTACGGAATCAGATATATAGATAAGCTAACAAGGATAGCAATAAAAGGGTACACCAGGACGCTCATTGACTTTACGATTATTGCTTGCCCAAAACGAACAATTGCCATTAGGGCCATTACTAGAATAATGGCTAGTAGAGCTCTCGGTGGGGCACTCATCCCAACCTGATGAACAATGAAACTCTCAGTTGTATTGGTTATAGCAACACTATACATCAACAAAATGGGATAAATAGCAAAAAAATAAAGGACAGTTAATAACTTACCGGCGATACTTCCAAAGTGTTCTTCAACGACCTCAGTGATATCCTTATTATCCGCCGAGCCTGAAAGGACGAAACGACATAAGGCTTGGTGGGAAAAGTAGGTCATTGGGAAGGCAAGTAGCGCCACAATGATCAGCGGCCAAATACCATGTAATCCAGCATTTATAGGTAAGAAAAGAGTGCCTGCGCCGATAGCTGTACCGTACAAGCTTAGCATCCAGACAGTGTCTTGTTTGCGCCAACTTGCAGTAGAGGTTTGAATTTCATCTGAGGTTGATTCAGAAATTCGTTCTTGAGACATACTATACCACCATTTATGCTATAAAAGCTGAGTAACCCCAGCTAACGCCATAAATTTCCGTATAATATGACCTTTTTTTAAACAACTATATCAATAGTATCGAAACGTGGTAGACAAATCAAGTGACAGCTCGCCTAAAAAACTGCGTTTTTTAGGCGAGCTGTCATCCAGAGCGCAGCGAAGGATCTCCTGAATGTGGCATAGGGCTCAACCAAGGAGATCCTTCGCTACGCTCAGGATGACGGGTGCTCTACGCTCAGGATGACGGGTGCTCTACGCTCAGGATGACGGGTGCTCTACGCTCAGGATGACGGGTGCTCTACGCTCAGGATGACGGGTGCTCCAGGATGACGGGTGTTCCGTGCTCAGGATAACAACTCTCCTAAAAACCGCTCTTGGGGGATGACAACTAATAAGAAATTATGCAATATTTATATCAAATTGTGTCCCGAGTCTTTCGCAGCATGGATGTACTATACTTCACTTGCCACTACTTCTTAGGAGAGAAAGATGCCGCGCTCAATTGAGTCTGAGAGCCAAGAAAATAGTACTGATCTGAGTCAATATTATTTAGATATTATTGATTGCATGCCAAATATTGTTTATGTACTCGATAGAAATTGCTCCCTTACCGGTTGTAATAGAAACTTTCGTAGTCTCCTCGGTCTAGACCAAAGGGAGGAGGTTTTAGGTAGTTCACCCTATAATGGGCTAGCTTCACTGGCAGATTGGTCAGAAGAGCGAGCAGAAATGCTTAAACGAGATGATATAAACGCTCTGCTTTCTGAAGAGCCAGCGTATGATGTCGCGGAGGCCCCAGTCGTTAATAAAAATGAGGATATTGTCTATTATCTGTCAACACGGATCCCTTTATTTAATCAGAACAAAGAAGTCATTGGTTTGGTTTGCATCTTAGCTAATGTTACTGAAAGTAGGAAAATGAACGAACAACTTAGCAAAATTAAAAAGCAACTCCAGTCTTATAACGCCCAAACAGAAACTCCAGCTGAATCTAGCTCTCCGGTTGTTAATCTTAGCCCAAAAAAACCGCCTAAAGTATTAATGGTAGAAGATAATTCGGCTGCGCAAAAAGCAGCCCAAGCTTTATTAATGCAGTTAGATTGTCATGTTGATGTTGCTGAGACTGACGATAAGGCAGCTAGTCTATTTGAGCCGGGTAAATATGATCTAGTGTTTATGGATATTGGTTTAGAAGGTACTTCAGGTTACATGGTTTCAAAAAGAATTCGTCAATTAGAACAAGGTACTCCCTATCATGTGCCAATAATTGCCCTTACTGGTTATCAAGCAGATATTGTTAAATATGATTGTGATGATTACAGTATGGAAGGCGCGCTCACTAAGCCATTGACCCCAGAGCAAGCGAAGCAAATTATACAACACTATATTTACCATATTGATATCCCAGTCCATGGTTTAAAAAGCACTAAGGAGCAGAAGGAATAGATACCTAGTGCTGATACCTATGCAAACATTTACCCGTCTATTATCTCTTGATGTTTTTCGCGGCTTTACCATTGCTTTGATGATTGTAGTTAATAGCCCTGGCAATCAAACTGTTTATCCTTGGCTTGGGCATTCTGCTTGGAATGGTTGTACCTTAGCTGATGTAGTTTTCCCCTTTTTTATCTTTATTGTTGGCGTTTCTTCAGTCTTTAGCTTATCGAAATCTCGTGCGCTTAGCGGTATATCCCAGCAGCAGTTATTCATTAAGATCATAAAGCGTAGTAGCATTATTTTCTTGTTAGGGCTGTTTCTTAATGCCTTTCCTTATCACTTTGATTTTGCCACGTTACGGATTTTTGGCGTCTTGCAGCGCATTGCCCTCTGTTATTTTGTGAGTGCAGGTTTATTTTTATTCACTCGCATAGAGGTACAGGCATTAGTCTTAATCAGCTTACTCGTTGTGTATTGGTTAATTCTGGTGTTGTCTTTTGTTCCTGGTTATGGTGAAGGTAATTTAACGATGGCAGGGAATTTTTCTGCCTATCTCGATCGCTTACTTTTTTCGCCCGCTCATTTGTATGGGAAATTTTATGATCCAGAGGGGTTGTTAAGTACACTACCTGCTATTGCAACAGCTTTATTAGGGAATTTAACCGGTGTTTGGTTACTTTCGCCTCATTATAATGCTTTGCAAAAATTAGCTGGTCTTAGCCTTGTCGGTTTTTTACTGTTAATCCTTGGCTGGTTTTGGGGCTTGTGGTTTCCAATTAATAAAGCATTGTGGACAAGCTCCTATGTGTTATGGACTGGAGGTTTTGCCCTTATCGTACTGGCTTTGTGCTATTGGTTGATCGAACTACAAGCTTGGAAAAAATGGTCTAAGCCTTTTGAAATCTTTGGCGCTAATGCATTGGCAGTCTATGTTTTCCATGTTTTTTTCCTAAAAGTACAAGTCATGATCGTTATTCATCGTGCGGATGGTTCTAGTGAAAATCTAAAAGCCCTTATCACTAACACTCTTTTTGGCTGGGCATCGCTGCAAAATGCCTCGCTTCTCTATGCTCTTACCTATACCTTATTTTGGCTACTTATTCTTACGATCCTCTATCGCAAGAGAATTTTTATTAAGATATAGGGCTCAATAATTTTTAATTAAATTAGCTGGTTTATTGAGGCGTGGTGGGACGCATCGGCGAAGAAAATCGCAACGATGCTACACCGCGCATCTATAAGCGCCACCGCCCCGATTACTGGGGCCAACAATTGCTACTCTCCTCTAAATCAGACGACTGCTCCTGCTCTAATTCAATAATATTTGCCTTCGCATCTTTAACAAGCCTCAACACTGCGACCAAACCGAGCGACACGCCGTCACCGGGCGAGGCGCAGGCATAAGCGAAGCGGTGGCCACACTTCCCGGGCGGGCGGAATGCCTCGCCTTTATATAAACCGAAATCCAAACCTAACCCAGAAACAAGTTTCCCGCAATCGGCAACCGCGAATTCATCCTTACTGGAGAGGAAATTGTAAAATGCAACTCCCCGCTTAAAATCATTAAAATTAGTGGGAAGTGGATAAAATGGTTTTTCCTCACAAATGCGCTGCAAAATCCACATCTCTTCACCTTGGCACTTCCCAACGGTGCACCAAGAAGCATAGAGTTTATCCCATAGATCATTCCTTAGGTTATTCCTTAGTGCTTCATCATAAAGCCTAATACATGTTCTATAGGCATTAATCAGATTAAATGGGCTCACACTATCAAGATGACGTTTCCCATGGTGTTCATACTCAATCCCTTGGCGTTGTAGTGTGCATCCTAGTATTTTTGCAATCAGTTGGTGCTCTTCATGACTTGAGCGTCTTCCGGAGTTATTTTCCATGTCGTTGAACGAGGTTTTGAATTTATCAAAATCTGCCTTATCGTCCTCTGAGGTTATGCTTTCGTTAAGCGCTTTAAGCTCTTTTGTTTTTTGATTGGCATAATAAAAATGGATTACGTTCTTAGTATCTTGGTAGCAAATCATCCCATCCTCATTTTCCATTAAAGGAAAGGTTACTGCTTGTTGTGTCCCATTAGATAGCGTGTAAGTTGTTTCAAATGCAGTAATGCCTTTGAAGTCTTTTTCTGCAAGCAATAAAGGGTCACGGTCTAACTTGATTAAGTCATTACCCCCCTTACCCATTTCTTTTTCTTGCGCTTTACGTTGTTCATCAAGGTGTCTAGGAATGAACTGCTTTATTTTATCCTTCATGTCTTTATCACAATAAAACAGAATCAGTTGATAGGCTGAAATGTCAGGATAAATCCGGCTACGTAAATCGGTGGCTTGACCTTTTTCGAATAAGGCTTCAGCTTTTCGTTTTACGATTAGAGTTAATCCATCCGGATCCCCCAAAATCACACAATCACGGGCCTTCTGGGCTAACTGCATAATTTTGAGCTTAATTAAGCCGGGCTTGAATAAATTATGCGTCGTGATGGACGAAGACATTAAATTTAAAATATCGCTAACGGATGAATGACTGATTATTGTTCCTGCAACATCAGGGCTTAAGGTCTCAAATAGATTGTTAGAATCGTTTGGAGTTAAGGGTTGCTCTGTTTTACTTTTTGACACGATAACACCTCACATCAACGGATAATGAGCAACAATTGTACATAGAATCAACTTTTCTGTATAGAGAAAAAACAAATTCAAAACCAATTAAAATGAACATCGCACTGAGCTTTCAGAGCAAATTGCTCTGGCACGTATCTTGCAGTGTTCATTTTAACCTCCTTACCTCAGTGCCCGCGCACAGTTTTTAGTGTTAATTCTCAGTTAAGCTTTCTCTAGTACAATCATAGTTATAAGGGAATATTGGTAAGGTTGACTCTATATTATTTGAACTATAATTAAGTTGGCCAGTAAGTATCGGATTAGCAAAATATTAGCTTAAGCTAATAGGGAGGCAATTATGAGCTTGCGCAGAGAACATGATGAACACCATCATCCTGCAGATTATTCTTATGAAGATAAACATGAAGTTAATGAGCAGGAAATGAGCAATAAAAGGCGCGTACGTAAATTAATCGAAGAAAAACTCGAACGCAAACGCTTAAGAGAAGAATTAAGGGAAGAATTTGATGAGCTAGAGGGCGAGTTTGACTGGGATGATCTCGATCGTTAGCGATAATTTGCTGCAATTAACGTATTTTGTAGCAGAGTGGCGATAGTCATAGGTCCAACCCCACCAGGGACTGGAGTTATCCAGGCAACGATGTCCTTCGCCCGTTTAAAATCGATGTCACCGCGTAATTTTCCGTCTGGTAGGCGGTGCATCCCTACGTCAACAATGATTTGCTTTGCATTTAACCAGTTAATATCAAGCACATCCTGCACGCCTGTAGCGATGACAATCACATCGGCAATGCGAACAAACTTTTCTAAATCGGCAGTAAAACGGTGGCATATGCTCACTGAAGAGGCAGCTAATAAGAATTCTAAAGCCATCGGTCGACCAACAATATTCGACGCCCCTATAACAAGCGCATGAATTCCAACCAGTGGAATTTGATAGAAAGTGAGCAAGTTAATAACCCCAAGCGGTGTGCAAGGTCTAAGTAGGGGATTTCGCTGTGCTAGTCGTCCAATATTATAGGGATGGAAACCATCAACATCTTTCATCGGGTTTATCCACTCAATGACTTTATTTGGATCGATGGCTTTGGGTAAGGGTAATTGCACTAAAATACCATCAATGTTAGCCGCATTATTCAATTCCTCAATTAGGGTAAATAATTCTTGTTCAGACGTATTTCCCGGTAAGTCATAGGCATAGGAATTAAATCCAACTTCATGACAAGCCTTGCGTTTATTAGCGACATAAATTTTGGACGCAGGATCATCCCCCACTAAGATCACTGCTAAACCCGGGGCTCGCTGTCCTTTCGCCGCCATTCGGGCAACGGCTGATTTGATCTCATTTTTGAGATGAGTTGCTGCTATTTTGCCGTCTAAGAGTGATGCTGTCATATTGTGTATAAAAGAAAGGTTGTGGAAGCAAATTATGAGATAGCAGATTGTGTTATGCAAGCCACTAATGCGTAGCCCCTGCCACTAATGGCCTAGATCTGGACAAAATTAGCTTATTGTTATACATTGACTATTTTCCAGTAGGAAGTGCTAAATGCGTATTGCCTTAGGGGTTGAATACGATGGTAGCCAGTATCATGGCTGGCAAGCGCAGACTGGTTTGCGTACGGTTCAGAAAATATTAGAAGATGCCTTAACTAAACTGGCTGATAAAGATATCAGTGTTGTCTGTGCTGGAAGAACTGATACCGGGGTTCATGCGACCAACCAAATTATTCATTTTGATTATGAGAAAGAACGAGCAATTCGTTCCTGGGTTCATGGTGCAAATTCGTTTTTGCCTAAAGATGTTTGCGTAAAATGGGGTCGCGAAATGCCTGATCATTTTCATGCACGCTACTCGGCTTTGTCGCGACGTTATCGGTATGTCATCTACAATGCACAAATCCGACCCGCACTTCTACGTAGCAGCGTGACTTGGCAGTATCGGCAGTTAAATCACCGGGCAATGCAGGAGGCTAGTCAGTATTTAATTGGCGAGAATGATTACACATCTTTTCGTTCGATAGAATGTCAGTCAGACACGCCAATGCGTAATGTACATCAGTTGCAAGTAACGCGCACAGGTGATTTGATTATGATTGATATCACTGCTAATGCATTTCTTCATCACATGGTAAGAAATATTGCCGGTGTGCTCATTGCGGTTGGTTCCGGTAAGAAGCCAGTCGCATGGGTGCAAGAGGTTTTACAGGCTAAAGATAGACGGCTTGGTGCTGAAACAGCCCCCCCGTATGGTTTATACTTAGTTGCAGTTTACTATCCAAAGGAATTTGGTGTAGTAGAAATAGACCCAGGGCCGCTATTTCTTTGGGAGAGCTAATTGGTTAATAGCCGAGTTCGAATAAAAATGTGCGGCATGACCCGCGCGGAAGATATTGCTTACGCAGCTCAATTAGGGGTGGATGCAGTTGGTTTGATTGTCTATCCCAAGAGTCCTCGTGGGGTGTCAATTGCTCAAGCAAAAAAAATACTGCGTGATATACCGGTCTTTGTTGATGTTGTCGCCGTTTTAGTCAATCCGACAGCCTTGCTAGTCGAGGAAATCCTCCAGGAATTACCTATCGATTGCTTGCAATTTCATGGTGAAGAGGCAGCCGAGTTCTGCAGGCAATTTAATAAGCCTTATATAAAGGCAGTGCAAGTTAATTCTACGGCAGCGATTCATCAATGCACTCTTGCTTATCAGGATGCTGCTGCTATCCTGTTGGAAACACCCTCCGCAAGCCATGGTGGGACTGGTAAAGTCTTTGCTTGGGATTTAATCCCAGATGATCTGGCCAAGCCTTTCATTTTAGCCGGTGGTTTGGATGCAAAGAATGTTGGTTTAGCCCTAACTCAATGCTCACCTTATGCTGTGGATGTATGCACGGGTGTTGAGGCGGCGCAGGGTATTAAAGATCATGTAAAAATGAGCGCGTTTGTAGACGCATTATGGGGTAAAAAATGAGTGAGAAAGAACTTCCTGATGAGCATGGCCATTTCGGACCGTATGGCGGTGTGTTTGTAGCAGATACATTAATCCATCCTTTAGAGGAACTGCAAAAAGCCTATCAGCGATACCGCTGCGATCCTGAGTTTCTTGCTGAATTTAGCGCTGAGTTGTCTGATTACGTTGGTCGAGCTACGCCTCTCTATCATGCAGAGCATCTCTCGAAGCAGCTAGGTGGGGCACAAATTTTTTTAAAGCGGGAAGATTTAAATCATACAGGTGCGCACAAAATTAATAATGCCATAGGGCAAGCTCTACTAGCAAGGCGGATGAAGAAAACTAGAGTCATTGCAGAAACGGGGGCAGGGCAGCACGGTGTTGCTGTGGCAACAGTAGCAGCAAAATTCGGTTTGGAATGTGTTGTTTATATGGGCTCTGAGGATATGAAGCGACAGTCTGCTAATGTCTATCGCATGAAGCTATTGGGAGCAGAGGTTGTGCCTGTTACTGCCGGCTCTAAGACATTGAAAGATGCTTTAAATGAGGCAATGCGTGATTGGGTTAGCAATATTGATGATACGTTTTACATTATTGGCACAGTTGCTGGGCCGCATCCTTATCCGGAAATGGTAAGAAATTTTCAATCCATCATTGGTCAAGAAGCAAGAGCGCAGATTTTAGAAAAAACAGGGCGGCTGCCTGATGCTTTAGTAGCGTGCGTAGGTGGCGGTTCGAATGCGATTGGTTTGTTTTATCCCTTTTTGTCTGACAAATCTGTCGCTATTTATGGTGTTGAAGCCGCGGGTAAGGGACTTGAAACGGGACAGCATGCTGCATCCTTAATTGCTGGCAAACCAGGTGTTTTACACGGTAACCGGACTTATTTGCTTTGCGATGAATATGGGCAGATAAAAGATACGTATTCAATTTCAGCAGGTCTTGATTATCCTGGAGTAGGCCCTGAGCATGCCTATCTTAAAGATACAGGTAGAGTGAGTTACGTGCCTATCAATGACGAAGAAGCGCTTGATGCCTTTCGCACACTAACGCGAAGTGAAGGAATTATTCCGGCTTTAGAATCCAGTCATGCCTTGGCTTATGCGATGAAGTTGGCCAAAACCATGCAGCCAGCACAGCAAATTATTGTAAATTTATCGGGGCGTGGTGATAAGGATATGCAGACTGTAGCTACTATGTATAAGGAATTTTATGAACCGAATTGATACAACCTTAGCCCAATTGCAGGCTGCAGGTAGAAAAATGTTAAGCCCCTATATCACTGCAGGTGATCCACACCCCGAAATGACTGTGGCGATAATGCATGAGTTAGTTGCTGCAGGTGCTGATATTCTTGAAATAGGGATCCCTTTTTCCGATCCAATGGCCGAAGGGCAGTAATCCAAGCAGCTATGGAGCGGGCATTAGCGTATAATGTGACTTGTGACGATGTGCTGGCCATGATCAAAAAATTTCGTGAACAGGATCAGACTACTCCCGTTGTTTTGATGGGGTACCTTAATCCTATTGAGCAGTATGGCTATGAAGCTTTCGCAAAGCGAGCAAGTCAGGTAGGTGTGGATGGGACCATACTTGTCGATTTACCGCCAGAGGAAAGTGATACGATTGGCCCACTTTGGCAATCCTATGATTTACACAGTATCTATTTGTGCTCACCGACAACATCGGATAGCCGAATGGCTATGATTAATGAGCGGGGTAGTGGCTATCTGTATTATGTGTCATTAAAAGGGGTGACAGGGTCAGTGATTTTAATTTAAATCAAGTTAAGGAATTATATCAATACAGAAAATCGCAAACCAAGTTACCCTTAATGGTTGGTTTTGGGATTAAAACCCCGCAAATGGCTGCCAGGGTGGCTCAATTTGCGGATGGGGTCATTGTTGGTGCGCGTCTGATTAGTCGAATTTTTGATGCCTTTACTTCGGCTGAGAATGCAATTGCAGCTGGAGCTTCATTAATACGTGAAATGCGGATTGCAATGGATAATAATGGAAAAAGTAATGAGTGAAAGTCAGTGAAAAAAGAACACATTTTATTCGTCAATTAGTTGTGGATGAGTTAGCGAGTGGCAAACATCAGGAAGTAATCACTCGATTCCCGCCGGAACCAAACGGTTATCTGCATATTGGCCATGCTAAATCCATTTGCTTAAATTTCGGTTTAGCAGAAGAATTTCATGGGCGTTGTTATTTACGTTTTGATGATACCAATCCCATCAAAGAGGAAGAAGAATATGTCAATGCCATCATTGAGGATGTGCGTTGGCTTGGTTTTAATTGGTGTGCTATGACCCATTCTTCCGATTATTATCAACAGCTCTATGATTATGCGGTTGATCTAATCAAGCAGGGCAAAGCTTATGTCGATAGTTTAAGCATGGAAGAAATTCGTGCTTATCGCGGTACTTTGCAGGAGCCTGGCCGCGAAAGTCCTTACCGTAATCGCTCCATTGCCGAAAATCTTGACTTATTTACACGGATGAAAGCAGGCGAATTTGCTGATGGTACTCACGTATTACGTGCGCGAATCGATATGCAGTCAGGTAATGTGAACATGCGTGATCCCGTGTTATATCGTATTCGACATGCCCAGCATCAACGCACAGGCGATGCATGGTGCATTTATCCGATGTATGATTATGCTCATCCTCTCTCCGATGCTCTGGAAAAAATTAGCCATTCACTTTGCACGCTAGAATTTCAAGATCATCGACCTTTGTACGATTGGTTTATCGACAATTTAAGCGTTCCGGCAAAACCAGTGCAAACTGAATTTGCGCGCTTAAATTTATCGCATACTGTAACCTCTAAACGTAAACTAAGGGAACTTGTTGAACAAAATGTTGTTGCTGGTTGGGATGATCCTCGTTTACCCACCCTACGAGGAATGCGTAAACGAGGTTATCCGTCTGCAGCAATTAGACAATTTTGTGAAATTATTGGTATTTCGCGCAGTGATTCAGTGATTGATATGTCCATACTTGAAGAGTGCGTTCGGGCGGAGTTAAATAATTCTGCCAAACGGGCAATGTGCGTATCTGAACCTCTAAAGGTGGTCATTGAAAATTACCCTAGCGATCGAGTCGAGAATTTAAGCGCTCAATTCCATCCTCAAGATGCCAATGCGGGGAGCCGTTTTATTCCTTTTAGTCGAGAAATTTATATTGAGCGCAGTGATTTTATGGCAGAGCCGACCAAAAATTACTTCCGCCTCTCTCCGGGTGCTGAGGTGCGATTAAGGCATAGCTATATCATTCGTTGTACTGAGGTAATTCGTAACGATCACGATGAAATCACCGAGCTCCGCTGTACGTATGACCAAGATACTTTAGGGAAGAATCCAACTGATCGCAAAGTCAAAGGAGTTATTCATTGGGTGTCTTGTCAGCATGCCTTTCCCGTGACAATTTACCAGTATGATCGTTTGTTCAATGATCCTCATCCGGCACGTGAGAAAGATTTTCTGCAATTTTTAAATCCTGATTCGTTAGCAATTCAACAAGGATTTTGTGAACCCTCATTGGTAGTCCAGCCTCTCCATGAGGTTTTCCAATTTGAACGTCTGGGCTATTATGCGGTTAACCAGATTGATAAGGGGCAGGTAAGTGCTTTTCATCGTGTGGTGGGGCTTAAAGATACCTGGAGTAAGAGGTAGGCATGTTACATGTTTATAATTCATTAACGCGGACAAAAGAGCAATTCAAACCTATTAATCCAGGTAAGATTGGGATCTACGTTTGTGGGATAACAGTTTATGATCGTTGCCATTTAGGGCATGCCCGTTCAATGGTTAGCTTTGATGTGATCGTGCGTTTTCTCCGTTCCCAAGGCTTTGAGGTAACCTATGTGCGCAATATTACTGATATTGACGACAAAATTATTGCCCGCGCCAATGAGCGTGGTGTATCAATAGAGGAGTTAACTGCGCAATACATCAAGGCAATGCATGATGATACTCGCGCCCTAAATATTTTGCCCCCCGATATAGAGCCGCGCGCAACGAACCATATCGAGTCAATTACTCAATTAATCAAACAGTTAATTGATAAGGACTATGCGTATGTGAGTGATAATGGTGATGTGTGTTATCAAGTTGAGCGTTTTACCGACTATGGCAAATTAGCGCATAAGGATCTGGAAGGATTAGTGGCAGGGGCTCGCGTGGAGGTGGTCAAAGAGAAACGCTCACCGCTGGATTTCGTGCTGTGGAAAAAAGCGAAACCGGATGAGCCAAGCTGGCCTTCTCTATGGGGGGATGGGCGGCCAGGCTGGCATATCGAATGTTCTGCAATGGCGATGCATGAGCTTGGTGAGCAATTTGATATTCATGGTGGCGGTTTGGATTTGCAATTTCCTCACCATGAGAATGAAATTGCCCAAAGTGAAGCTGCTACGGGAAAATGTTTCGCTAATTATTGGCTGCATGTAGGAATGTTGCAGGTTAATAATGAAAAAATGGCGAAGTCGGTGGGTAATTTTTTCACCATTGAAGAGATTCTAAAGCAATACCATCCGGAGGTGGTGCGTTATTTTCTATTGAGTAGCCATTATCGAAGCCCATTAAATTATTCTTTAGAGAATTTGCAAAATGCCAATAAGGCACTCACACGTCTTTATCAGACGGTAAAAGATTTCCCTAATAGCGGGAGGGAGTATGCTCAGGATTGGCTTGATCGTTTTAATCTAGCTATGAATGATGATTTTAATACTCCGGTTGCTTTAGCCGTTTTGTTCGAATTAAGTCATGAGGTTAATAAGACAAATTCACAGCAGCTTGCTGCTACTTTAATACACTTGGCTCTAATTTTAGGTCTGCTGCAGTCACCTCCCGAATCGTTTCTGCAAGCGGGTCTGCAGAATGATGAAAAGGCCGAGATCGAACAATTAATTCAGCAGCGACTCCAGGCTAGAGAAAGTCGCAATTGGGCAAAAGCTGATGAAATTAGAAACCAATTGGCTGAACAGGGTATTGAGCTAGAGGATGGCCCGAGTGGGACTACTTGGCGTAGATCGCGTGGTACGAAAACCACCTGAATTCCAGGAGGTTAAAATGAACAGGGCAAGATGGGTGCCGGAGCGGATTGACTGGGTGGTAGTGCTTTTTCGATTGCTTCGTCGCTACGCTCCTCGCAATGACGGCTAGTCACATCCTTGTCGCTCGGTGACCGCCATCCCTGGCGGTCAACTGTTCGAAAAAGCACTACCACCCAGGAAATCCCCTCTGTAAGTTCAGTGCGATGTTCATTTTAAATCGTTTTTTACTCGACTTTAGCCATTTTTATAAGGTTGCTCAATACTCCGTCATTGCGAGGAGCGCAGCTTTTTCAGGCCGTCATTGCGAGGAGCGCAGCTTTTTCAGGCCATCATTGCGAGGAGCGCAGCTTTTTCAGGCCATCATTGCGAGGAGCGCAGCTTTTTCAGGCCGTCATTGCGAGGAGCGCAGCTTTTTCAGGCCATCATTGCGAGGAGCGCAGCTTTTTCAGGCCGTCATTGCGAGGAGCGCAGCGACGAAGCAATCCAGTGGCCTCTCCGTCATTGCGAGGAGCGTAGCGACGAAGCAATCCAGTGGCCTTATAAGATACTCGGAAAGGTCGCTGGATTGCTTCACTGCGTTCGCAATGACGAACATACGACTCTCTCTTTTTTATCTTTATATTTGGTAAAACTCATAAATTGAACTAAGTTTAAAATAATGAGACAAAAGATCCAGAAAGGAGTCATAATGGGCGATCCCTTAGGCGAATTGGAAGACTCTCTGGCATATATGTTTGAGTTGCAGACGGAGAATAAAGGCGGATATATCAATCCGTTAGTAAAAAAATTGCGCAGGGAGCTGGATCATTATAAAGAAGATTCTTCATCAAATTCATTAAAATCACTCATTGATGCGTTTAACAATGCTATGCCAGTTATCGAAAATTACTATGCAGATTCCTATGAGGTGAAACTAAAAATAGGCGCTTTGGCAGGAACAGATGGAAAATCGTTTGGCTGGCACAAATCGAATCAACCTAGTCGCCACACATTTTTTCAGCCTACTGCAGTAAAACCGAATACGAAAACCGATCTTATTCCCTGGTTGTCCTCTCGTATTGCTAAGGACTTTACAAGTCTAGATAGCCAAACACAAGTGCAAGTCCTGATTGATAACAAGTCGGAAAAAGAATGTGTAGTCAAGTTAAAGCTGCATCTTCACGCTAATCCGGCTTTTCTTACCCATCTAGCAATGGATTCTCCTAAGACTTTTGTTAAATTAATGGGCAGTAGTCTTGGTTTTAAATTAGAAAAACAGCAAATTGCCAAAATAATTAACCACCATTCAGCGACAATGTTTACGGAGTTTGCCGATCCCTTTGAGCGAGTCGAAAAATTGGTGGATTATTTAAATAAAAAATTGCCGCCCTTGTATTCGATTAACAAATTACTGGAAGACCCGAAAGCCAAGGCCGTTCTCGATCAATCAGAATTGCTTCAGCTCTATCAGAGCGATGAATTTAAGACACGCCAGGATTATGAGACGAGTCCAAATTCCACCTCCTATACTCCTTGAGACGCTGCCTCAATGCTCACTACCATTGCCTCCACAGCTTAAGCGGGTAAGACACAGTTACTGAGCGTTGTAGGAGCTCTGTGGCTGCAAATCCTGTTCTTGCTCACATTCAATAACATTCGCCTTAGCTCTTCCAACGAGCCAGCAAAGGGCAATCAGATCCTTGGACCCAGCCCCAACGCTGGACGGATTGCACCCCTCAAACGCCGTTTTTTCGCCCGTCTTACATATTGCAAACTTCAAACCGAAGCCGTCAACCAATTTACCGTCCAAGAGCAGATCCTCATTTCTTTCGGTACCAAGATTATAAACCTTTACTCCCCGCTTGAAATTGTCAAAACTGGCAGGCAGTGGGTAGAATGGGCGGCCTTCCTCACAAATGCGTTGTAATAACCACATTTCTTCACCCTGGGCTTTTCCAACAACTGTGCACCAATAGTTTTCTGCAGTTTTCCACGCGTCAATACTTGTAGATAATGACTTCATACTATACAACCTGATGCAAGTTCTATAGGCATTAATCAATCGAAACGATGTACGGCTATCGCGGTAGCGTATCCCATCTTGTTCATACTCAATACCATCGCGGTGTAGTTTGCATTGCAGCATGGTTTCAATCAGTTGGTGCTCTGTATTACTTGAGCGCCGACTAGAGTTATTTTCCATCTCAGCAAAGGACAATTTAAATGCCTCAAATGCCTCCCTGTCTTCCTCCGTGTTAGCACAAACGGAAAGTTTCTTAATTGCTTTGGTTTCGCGACTGGCATAGTAGAAATTGACGTTACTCTCTTTATCTTGGTAATAAATAATGGCGTTCTTATTTTCAAATAAAGGAAAAGTGACTTCTTGTTGTTCATCATCAGATAAGATATAGGTTGTCTTAAACGTAAGAATGCTGTTGAAATCCTTCTCGGCTGCCTTCAGAGGGTCAACATCAAGCTTAATTAAATCAGCACCTCCGCTGCCAAGCTCAGCATATTGTTCTTGGCGTTTTTCCCTCAACTCCTCAGGAATGAACGGGTCGATTGTTTTCTTCATGTTCTCATCACAGAGAAAAATAGTGAGCTGATACGCTGATATGCTATAAAAAATTCGTCCGCGCAAATCGATAACTCGTCCCTTCTCGAACAAGGCCTCTGGTTTGTGTTTTGCGATATGGGCTAATCCATCCGGGTTTCCTTGAACGACGCAAGTCAGGGCCTTCATTGCCAAAAATGGAATTAGACTGGGTCTGAATAAATGATAAGTCGTTTTAGATACAGACATTAAGTTTACGATGTGGTTAACGGAAGAGTGACTGGCGATTTCTCGCACAACATCCTTGTTTAAAACTCTAAAATCATTGCTTGGATCGTTTGGAGCAGAAATTTGCTTGTCTTCGGAGCTGGAGGTGTCGGGGATAGCTGAATTTTCTTGAGCATTTTGGTTAGTACCATTGCTACCACTCTCGGTCTGGCAATAATTTCTCTTCATAAAAAATCTCCTAGAGCTACAATAAGAAGAGTATAATAACAAAAAATTATTAATATTGCACTGTATTTGAACAAATCAACTCAACTGGATACATTAAAGGAGAATAGGGGTCAAGTCTTTTGATAAAGGTATAAATATCTTAGGACAAGTTAAATACTATTATCAAAAGACTTGACCCCTAACTCTCTTGATGAGGGACTACGTCAGGTTTTATGTATATAAAATTGTTAAAGAACATCCCTCTTTGCAGCAGTGTTGAGGATTACGAAAAACTCCTGCCTTGGAATATCGGCTTAGATTATAACCCTAAGCTCTAAATTAATAGTATGGTTCTCGGAGCGCTTACGGTTGGAGTGGTTACGCGAGACCAAATGAAAGCAAGATAAAGATTGACATCAGTAAAGGACCTAATTTTTAGTTGTCAGCCATGTTATAATTTGCTACTCGATTATTGAATAACAGCAATAAGTAACTAGCTGCATGACAAAAAAGATACATAATCCACACGATCGTCTTTTCAGAGCCTCAATGCAATATCCTGAGGTTGCCAAAGAATTTCTACAGCTGCATTTGCCATCGTCAATTTTAAACAAGATTGATTGGAATACAGTGGTTGTTTGTCCTAACAGCTTTATTGATGATGAATTAAAACTATTGCAATCAGATGTTTTATTAAAAGCATATGTTGCGGGCAAGGAAACATTCTTTTACATTCTAGCTGAACATCAAATGAAGCCTGATAAACTGATGGCTTTCCGACTTATAAAGTATCAGATCAAAATTTGGGATGCGTATTATAAAGAAGTTGGCAAGGAAGACTTTTTACCTATTCCTGTCATTTTTCCTTTGGTATTTTATACCGGGGATGGTGAATATAATACATCACGTGCTATCTGGGAACTATGTGGTGAACAATCAGAAGTGATGAAGAAAATATGGTGCTCTATGTTTTCTCTTGTAGATGTCAATAAAATCCCGGAAAAAAAATTAACATCGCGTCGATGGGCAGGTACCGTAGAATTCATTATGCGTAATCAATTTAGACAACATTTAACGCATGAGCTTAAGAAAATCGCCAATAATTTCAACTTTCTAATTCATGAAAAAGATGGTCAACTTGTGTTAGAATTGCTATCATATATTATAAATATTGATGATAAACATCGTGATATTAAAGAATTAACTGCGATTGTTCATGATCAATTATTGCCGGAAGTGGAGGGGGAAATCGTGACGTTAGCTGAAAAATTGAGAGAAGAAGGTGCTCATAAGCAACAGCTTGAAATTGCACAGCGCATGCTGGAAGAGGGTGCAGATGAAGCCTTTGTTGTAAAAGTAACTAAATTATCTGTTAATAAAATTAGAGCCCTACAAAAGAAGATACACCATTGAGCAGATTCAAAAAAAGAAAAGATTTGGGTTGAAGCTAAAAAACGCTACGGCTTATCAAAAGGAATAGGTGTCACCCATTAGAAAGTCTGCGTCAATAGGCAAAGCTAGTCCGTTTGGTTTTTTTAACCAATTTTTTATTATTTTAACAGTCACTGAGAGTATAAATCGTACACTACATGCGCCTAAAATTTCTCATGGAGGTGTCACTACTATGCACCAGTCACCCATATGAATTAAGACATTTACCAATGGCCATGAAAGGAAATTGGCAGTCCTTGGCAAAATTTGCCTCAGAAATTATTTAGTGCCGTGCTCAGTCCAAGTCGAGAGGTTCAATAATGAACCGATGACAAATCAGTGGCTTATGCTTACGCATGGCCAACCCTTTGTGGCTCAGAGCACGGGCATATCAGTATACAACAAACTTCAGTTACTTTTCCTCACTAAGTGGTTAAGGTAAAGGTTTAATCAAATCTATTGGTTTTTAACCAACCCCAAATTTAACTCAATTACCTTAACCAACTGGACTTTGGACAAACTCCGATCTGAACGGGCCCGAGCCCGTGGGCGAGCCCGGGCCCGCCCGAGCTCCGGCTAATCTACTTTTTGCGGCATTTTAGTCAACATCATAACAATGCGAATAAGTAAATCTCTGGCTAAGCGATACTGTTCTTCATGAATAATATTTGCACGTTTGGATACCTCCAGGATCGCCGCAGTTTCTGTGGCCGAACGTTTTGCCATGCGATAAAATCTGCTTTTTTCATTGGTGGAAAACTCACCTGAGCCTTCAGCAATATTCAATGAAATTGAGGTTCCAGCTCGTTGAAGCTGGTCGGTTAAATAAGCTCTGCCACGAGGGAAGGCTGAAGTGATTTTATCGATTAGCACAACGACCTCAATAGAAGCTTGATACACATCCAATTTTTCAAAATCGAAGTAACTCATAACCACCCAAACCACGAAAAAAAGCCCTTGGACGACAATCGGGGGACATTCAGGTAAAACGCATGCGTCATCCTATCGTTAAAAAGTGGAAAAACACAGCTCTTGATGAAAAAATCATTGCATAATCAAGATAATATTGTCAATAAATAGACCAGATTGCACGTTGTGATGGTGGAATATTGCTAAAATAATCTGGATTTGATTGTAACTTATGACTGTTCGGAGCTCGGGCGGGCCCGGGCTCGCCCACGGGCTCGGGCCCGTTCAGATCGGAGTTTGTCCAAAGTCCAGTACTATTGGTATATCCTTTTTTCTTACCATTACTATATTTCGCTCCACTGATACATCGGCAGTACGAAGCATAATCGCCAACCTCGCCAAAACGCGAAATATCCCCTGTTTCCAGCATGATGGTTAGTGCCAAAACCAGGCCAACTCCATCGATACTAGTTAACTGTTCGAAGGCACGCTCCAGACCCAGTTCTTTTTTCAGCACCTTCTCTAGTATACCAATTTGCTCCTGTAGGCAGTTCATAACAGCCAAATTAGTGTTCGCCGCTAATGCAACGTGAGGTGCTAAAAAGTCAACCTTAACCTGCTCCACTGTAAGCTGCTTAACCTTAGTCGCCGAGATTTTTTTATTCAAATGGCGAGCATATAATCCCTGAATGGATTGCAAATTTAATGTGCTCTGCTGCACCAATTGCATCCGTTTGCGCATCAAGTCACGTCCGGTTCGCTGATCCTTTGGATAAATATAACCCTCCGGTAGAATATTTAATCTCAACATATCCGCTAACCACCGTGCATCACTGTTGTCATCGGTATATTTCACTCCGGAATACTGTTGTATGCCAGCTGTATTCGCAAGATGCACTTTAAACCCTGCTTCCATTAAACCATCAACTAACCAGTACCAGTTGTAAGTAGATTCAACAACAAGTCCCATAATGTTGCTCCGATAAGACTCTAACAAATCAATCATTTTGCAAAGATCGTTATCAATTCGTTTACGCAATACTTCGCAGCCATCTTCATCAACCAGAACCACAACACAATTATTTGAATGCAAATCAATTCCACCATATAGTTTCATTTAAGGCTCCTTTGTTAGCCGGTTTTTGTTTTTTTACAAGCTAACTTTACCGGTTATTCGAAGGAGCTTTCTATATGATTATCAAGTCTTTTGATAAAGGTATAAATATCTTAGGACAAGTTAAATACTATTATCAAAAGACTTGACCCCTAACTCTCTAGCTCCATAGCTTAAGCGGCCAAGACACAGTTACTGAGCGCTATAGGAGCTCTGTGACTGCAAATCCTGTTCTTGATCACATTCAATAACATCCGCCTTAGCGTTTTCAACAAGCCAGCAAAGGGCAACTAGTTCCTTCACGGTCATCACCTCGTCGCCTGCCCCTATACATACTGCGAAGTCCCTTTCCCCCTTCTCTATTGCAAAATTCCAACCGAGTTCATGATTCAATTTACCGTCCAGGAGCATGTCCCAGTTCTCACCATCAATATCGGCTTCAGGATCACCATAAGCTGTCACTCCACGTTTGAAATTGTCAAAATTGGCGGGCAGTGGGCAGAATGGCCGGCTTTCCTCGCAAATTCGTTGTAGTAACCACATTTCTTCGCCCTGGGCTTGTCCAACAGTTTTACACCAATAGTTGTTCGCTTTCTCATCATCACTTTTATATTCCACTTCCTCATACAACCTGATGCAGGTTCTATAGGCATTAATCAATCGAAACGATGTACGGCTATCGCGGTAGTGTATGCCATTTTGTTCATACTCAATGCCATCACGGTGTAGTTTGCATTGCAGCATGGTTTCAATCAGTTGGTGCTCTGTATTACTTGAGCGACGACTAGAGTTATTTTCCATGATAGCAAAAGACAATGTAAGTGCCTGAAATGCCTGGATATCTTCCTTAGTGTAAGCACAAACGGAAAGTTTCTTAATCGCTTTGGTTTCGCGATTGGCATAGTAGAAATTGACGTTACTGTTTTCATCTTGGTAATAAATAATGGCGTCCTTATTTTCAAATAAAGGAAAAATGACTTCTTTTTGTATATCATCATCACCATCTGATGTATAACCACCCAAAGTATAGGTTGTCTTAAACGTAACTGGACTTTGGACAAACTTCGATCTGAACGGGCCCGGGCCCGTGGGCGAGCCCGAGCCCGCCCGAGCTCCGAACAGTGATAAGTTACAATCAAATCCAGATTATTAGCAATATTCCAGCATAACAACGCGCAATCTGCACTATTTATTGACTATTTTATCTTGATTATGCAATGATTTTTTCATCAAGAGCCGCGTTTTTCCACTTTTTAACGATAGGATGGCGCATGCGTTTTACCTGAATGTTCCCCGCTTGTCGTCCAAGGGATTTTTTTCGGGGTTTGGGTGGTTGAGCTGGTGTCCCAATCATTCGAATAATTCGTTCAAAATCATTTTGCACTTGTGTTGGTTGCTTTATAGTTTCATTATACATGAAGAACATTATCGCTTAGCCAGAGATTTACTTATTCGCATTGTTATGATGTTGACTAAAATGGCGCAAAAAGTAGATTAGCCGGAGCTCGGGCGGGCTCGGGCTCGCCCACGGGCCCGGGCCCGTTCAGATCGAAGTTTGTCCAAAGTCCAGTTATATATGTTATAGGAGTAAAAAAATGAATAATGTACTGATTTCTATCCCGGATAACATAGCGTCGCGAATGCGAGCGGCTATTCCTCAGCGCCAACGCAGCAAAGTAATTGCGCGTTTAATCGAAAAAGAGGTGGAGCGACGAGAGAAAGCCCTTTTTGAGTGCGCACTCACTGTTGAAAACGACGTCAATTTACAGGAAGAAATGAAAGACTGGGATACCACAATTAATGATGGATTAGACGATGAATCGTGGTGACCTCAATGCTGACTTGTTACCCGTAGAATTTCAGCCAGTGAAGTATCTCCTGCTAGCACGCGCTTAAATCCATCTTGGCGGATTGTGGGGTAGGTGGGGCGTAGGTAATTATCAATAAGTTGTAAACTTTCATTACGATGAATCATGCCGCGTAAATTTTCGTCAATCGGAATCAATTCATAAATGCCAGTTCGCCCACGGTAACCTAGGTGGTTACATTGGTCGCAGCCTTTAGGTTCACGTATTTTTGATGTATCGGTATCAGCATTTAGACCCATTAATTCGCGTTCATCTTCACGAAGTGTGTGCGGAGTTTTACAATAATTGCAAAGCTTTCTGACCAAGCGTTGGGCGATTAGGCCAACGATACTGGAGGATAATAAAAACGATTCGACCCCCATGTCGTGCAGGCGCGTCAAAGCACCTAAGGCGCTATTGGTGTGCAAAGTCGATAGAACTAAATGGCCAGTTAGACTCGCTTGGACAGCAATTTCGGCTGTCTCTAGATCACGTATTTCACCAATCATAACCACATCGGGATCTTGCCGTAAAATAGCTCGCAGGCCCTTAGCAAAGGTCATTTGTACTTTCGTATTCACTTGCGTTTGTCCAATCCCTGGTAAATCGTATTCAATCGGATCCTCGATGGTTAAAATATTGCGGCTCACCTGATTAAGCTCAGTGAGCATGGCATACAATGAGGTTGTTTTACCCGAGCCAGTTGGGCCGGTAACCAATATAATGCCATGCGGCTGGGCAATCATTTTGCGCATGGCATGCAGAGTTGATTTGGGCATTCCTAACAGACTCAAATCCAGCTGTGCTGCTTGTTTGTCGAGAATTCTGAGTACAATTCGTTCACCGTGATTAGAAGGCAAGGTCGATACGCGTACATCGATATTATGACCCCCAATGCGCAAAGCGATACGACCATCTTGGGGTATTCTTTTTTCGGCAATATCTAATTTCGCCATGACCTTAACACGTGAGATCACTAATGGAGCAATAGCGCGTTGGATTTCCAAGACTTCATGGAGTACACCGTCGATACGATTACGCACTAATACGCGGTTTTCGTAAGTTTCAATATGAATATCGGAGGCCTTTTGTTTAATCGCTTGGGTGAAGAGCGCATTGAGCAGGCGAATGATTGGCGCATCATCTTGGTTATCTAATAAATCCTCACTGATTGGCAGCTGCCCTGCGAGTGAGGATAAATCGATATCGTCTTCCATGCCTTCTGCTGCATCCAAAATTGACGATTGTGATTGATAAAGATGGGCAAGCTGCTGTTGAAATTCAGACTCATTGACCTCTTGAAACGTTAATTTCTCTTGTAATAACCGCTTAACCTCGGCTAACACGGGTAAAGAAGGGTTGGGTAAATGATAAACGATTAATCCTTTTGCATCAGGAACAGCAATAATGCCTTGATTCTTAGCAAAGATATACGGAAGGCGCTTTAATTTATCGTGATTTTCCATAGGGTTAGCGAGTCTTGGATAGTCGTCTCGGGGGTTGTATTGGCGGCCCATTAAATGGTGTCGGTAATTTTGCCTGACTAAGTGGCGGTAAAATCATATCTTCATTTTCTCTATTAAAGGGCTGCTCACGTAACCATTCTAACTCATATTGGCGAATATCGTCGTATTTAGCATTCGTTATTTCGACAGCGTCGTGCTCATTCCTTAAGATGACAGGGCGGAGAAAAACCATTAATACGCGTTTCTCGTGATTACTCGTGTTATGCTGGAAAGCACGGCCCAATCCGGGTATATCACCAATAATAGGAATTTTATTGTTATCATTACCTAAACTGTTTTGAATTAAACCGCCGAGTACCACGATATCGCCACTTTCGATGTGAACCGAGGTCACAATGCTACTAATATCGAAAGTGGGGGTAGTGCTATTTAGTACTGACCCTGGGTCAATTGTGTCATTGCCTTCATCAATTTGCAGTTGTATGCCACGCCCACGGGTAATTTGTGGCCTAACATAAAGATGCAAAGCGACGTTTATCCGATCAAAAGTAACATAGGGACTTGCAGTGGTAGTGCCTCCGGCATTATTAGGATAGGTTGTTGAGGCGACAGAGACTTGTTTACCCACTAGAATTTTAGCTTGCCTATTATCCAGTACAACAACAGAAGGTGTGGATAAGATATTCGCTTTATGCTGTTGCGCAAGGGCAAAAATTTCCGTTTGAAAATCCTTAATGGAGGTTTTGCTATTGATAATAGCAAAACCTGGCCTAAAATTACCCGGCACGCCTGTTTGTTGATTTGAACCCCATTCTATTCCTAAACTTTTGATGTCCGCCTCATTGACTTCAGCGACTAAGGCTTCGATGAGTAATTGCGCTGGGCGGATATCTAATTGTCTAATCACTACCTTTAATATGCGAATTAGGCTTACTGGTGCATTAATGATGATAGAGTTGGTATTAGGCTCAGCAATTATTTGTACTGTGGGTTTAGTAGAGCCCTCGCTTTGCGTGGCTGCTCCAGTGGTATTAGGAGCGGCAGCAGCTCCAGCTCCAGGGTTGGAACTAGGCGTAGTAGATTGAGTTGAGAGCGTCGAAGTGTTACTACCTGATCGGCTGGGTACGAGATTAGAAGCAGGATTAGTACTGTCTATCTCAGGTCGGGTAATGGTGCCAATAGTCGTACCTACATTACCACTGAAATTGGCTTGGGCAATGCCTGCTAAAATGGGAACTAAATCCTCAGCGCGTAAGTAATTTAAATAAACAACCTGGGTATTGCTTTCATTACCGTTTTCACGATCAAGCCGATTAATTAATAGGCGTAATTTAAGGCGTTCGGTTCGATTACCGCTGAGTATAATTGCATTACTGCGGTCATCAACGGCAATCATCGTTGGGTTGCGACTAGAGCCAGGTCCACCTTGCGCTTTCATGAGATCCTTTAAAGTCGCAGCTATATCCATTGCTAAGGCATGCTTTAGGCGAACTATATCGATTCCATTAGCCGATGAAGTATCCACCTGCTTAATAATTTTAACGAGTTGCTTAATGTTACTAGCGCGACCCGACAGAATCAGCATATTGGAAGGGGCATACGATGAAACGCTGCTCCATTGCGGCATTAAGGGGCGCAGAACAGGAACCAGCTGATCAGCGGGAACATAATGAACTGGCACTACGGCAACCATCATGTCGTCCCCGCGGGGTGGTGGACTCATCTGCAGCGGGTCGGGAGATATGGTTTTCGCGTCGATGTTAGGGACGATCTTAATAACATCCCCACTCGGTATAGCAGCATAGCCTGATATTTGTAGCATGGATAAGAAGACTTGGTAGAGGGCTCTGTCTGACATGGGGGTGCTAGAGATAATGGAAATTTTGCCTTGGACGCGAGGATCAATGATAAAATTTTTACCCGTGACCCGCGAGACCTCACCAATCACCGCCCGTATATCGGCATTTTTTAAGTTCCATAATTTTTTTTCTTTCACTTGCTTGGCAGAGGCTGCTGGCTCTGGTCTTGCCCATTCGATCTCGGCTGTTTGTGCTGAAGATGCTTGTGTAGGTGATGCTTGTACAGAAGATGCTTGTGCAGAAGGTACTTGTGCTGAAGATGCTTCTGTAGGTGATGCTTGTGTAGGTGGCGGTTGTTCAGAAGAAGCCCGAAGGGCGGCTGAGGGGTTGCTGGCGCGAAGTTCTGTAAATTGTGTTTCGTTCTTTAACTTCTCTTGCAATTCTTGCGCAGTTTTATAATCGTTTATCGGGCCGATGTTAATAAAGTAATTGTCTTGGTTTGCAGGGTGATCAAGGCTAGTAGGTTGTTTGAGCGATGAGGATAATTTTAATTTTAATTGTAACGCGTTATTTTGATGAGGAAAACCTCCAACGTTAAGGATATAGGCAGGGTTACCATCTACGGTAACTGTTTTAATAGTTACATCAGCAGCAAAGGTATTTGTTGAAAAAAATAATGCTAGTAGGTAAGACGCAATTTTTCGCATTAAACAACCATTTAGGATTTAGTTTTTTGTGACCATTAATTGCATGGCAACATCATAACTAAATTTCTAATAATACAATAGGGTCTGTTTAACTGGCCTTTGGCCTTTTTTATAATATTGTTCGATACTCAGTCATTGTGAGTGTTAGAGAAGCACGTCATTGCGAACGTAGTGAAGCAATCCAGCGACCTTTTCTAGCATCTCATAAGGTCACTAGATTGCTTCGTCGCTACGCTCCTCGCAATGACGGGGAGGCTACGCTCCTCGCAATGACGGGGAGGCTACGCTCCTCGCAATGACGGGGAGGCTACGTTCCTCCCAAAGAACTTCCTTCATTTTCCCCCTCGCCCCGGGAACGGGGAGAGGGTGCCCGCAGGGCGGGAGAGGGGATGCTGGTGCAAAGTTCTTTGGTGATGTTTGTCCCACGGGACTACGCTCCTCGCAATGACGGCTTCACCTTCGGCTCGCAGTGACGGTGTGTTTTATGAACAATCGCATGTCTTTAATCACAAAATCAGCTCCATAATGATTTAAATGATCGCCGTTATAGTAATAAGGAAAGGCGTCGTCGCGGGCAATACATCGCTGTTGTTGACAAAATAACGGCCGTGGATCGTAAATTTTAACTTGAGGAAAATCGCGCAGCATTTCATTGATAACCTTATCGTAAGCAGCAACTCTGTTACGGTAATTCGCAAAATCTAGCCAGCAATCTTTTTTCACTTTAGTAAAGAATGGCCTTAGCTTAAAACATGATCTAATGTTGAAATCCAAATCAGGTATATCTTTGAGAAAAATAATTTCTTTATTTGTTTTGAGAACCTGCCTCATAAAATGCTGACCATTTTCGATAAAACTTTTAGCTCTTTCAGTATCTATCGATTTAGCATTGCGCCAATGCAGCCCTTGTTGACTAAAACCTCCGGCCATTAAATAAGCCCAATAACCCGACAAATAGACTGTTTTAATTGTTTTATTTGATTCTAAAAAGGAAATGATTGCATTGTATTTATCTTTGCAATCGCCTTGTAAAAAATGATTGCCAGAGAAGGGTAGGCAAGAAGTTTGAGTAATCATCAGCACTGAGTTTGCCGAAAAATGTTTCCAGACTGCGTTATGGTAATGTGCTGAATGCGAATCACCAATGAACATAATATCGGGTGCCGATTCTTTAGATAATATACACCCGCCATCAAAGCTAAATTTCCCCAACTCGGGTAGCAAAGTTGTGCAGACAAAATTTTTAACATCAGGGAAGGGATGATCAATTAAATTAGCTAAAGCAGTTAGCTCGTTTAAGTTGTTGAACCTGTACTTAAATCCATGCTGGTTGTAAACGTATAAGCCCATACAGCCAACAAAAGACATCAGGGTAATGAGGAATATAGTTTTAATCGTGCTCGACCCACCACCAAAACGAATGGGTTTTTCAATGAGCTGGTAAGTAAGCCATGCTAAAATGATTGCGATGACAATGGCAGCAATGCGAATACTTATGTTCGGTTCGTCATTTTCAATAATTCGTGCAAACGACAGCAAAGGCCAGTGCCATAAATACAAGGGAAAACTAATTAAGCCAAGCCCTATCATGATGCGGTTAGATAGGACTAGCCGATTTATCCACGCTTGCCTACCCGCTAAGATAATCAAGACAGCACCTAATATCGGTAACAATGCCCATACACCCGAGAAATTAACTTTACTAAGTTTGTACACAGCATATTGGATTAACAGAAAGCCTGCTAAGGAAAGAATATGGTTTATCGTGAATTCATCAAGTTGAAAGGGCTTACTGGCTATTGCTTTGTTTAGCCAAGCAGTGAACTTATTCTTTGCTGTTGTAAAGGAATTCTGTTTGTAGAGCGTCAACCAGGCAAGGATACTTCCAGATAACAATTCCCAGAAACGAGTTTGCGGCGAATAGAAAACGCCGGTGGCGTCCGAGCTTATTTTTTTAACCCACAGGGCAAACGAGAAGAGAGTAATAGCAATAATAATCAGGAGCAAGTTGATACGTTTTTTCCAGGCAGCCCAGAGCAACAAAGGCCAGATAATATAAAACTGTTCCTCAATACCCAAGCTCCACAAATGCAGCAAAGGTTTCGTCTCTGCGGCATTATCAAAATACCCTGTTTCATTCCACAGTAAAAAATTGGCTATAAAGCTTGCACCGCCGGCAGTATGCTTACCTAACTGTGTGTATTCATCGGGAAATAATACCCACCACCCAAAAGCGAGGCAAAAAATTAAGACAATCAGCAAGGCCGGGAATATTCGCTTAATTCGTTTGCCATAAAATTCGCTAAACCGGAATGTCTCTCTTCGTAAGTTTTCAAAAAGAATGGTTGAAATAAGAAATCCAGAGATCACAAAAAAAACATCGACACCAATAAAACCGCCCCTAAAGAACTTAGGAAAAGCATGAAAACCCACCACAGATAAAACAGCAACAGCACGTAAGCCATCGATGTCTATGCGGTATTGGGGATAAGCTAGGGATCCAGAATTGTTTTTCATTTGCAATCCGATACGTTTCTCCCTTCCCCCTTGAGGAGAAGGTGCCCGAAGGGCGAATGAGGGTCTACCAATTAGCGCGGATCGAAAACTCGTCCAAAATGGATTGTAGTTGCGTCTATTATGGATTTTGTATGCGTCTAAAATGGAATATAGCTTCGTCCAAAATGGAATGCAAATAAATTTTCAATTGAGATCTGAATACGATGACTAGGGTCTGTTTACAATTCGACGTCATCCTGAGCGTAGCGAAGGATCTCCCTGGTTGAGCACTATGCCAAATTCAGGAGATCCTTCGCTGCGCTCAGGATGACGGCTATGTTTTCAGACCCTAAGCTGCAGCTGTTCTTTAATTTACTAATCACCTGTGAGATGATTGAAGAAATCTGCTATTTTTTGCTGAGTGTATGGTAATGATATGGACACCTATGCTGACGATTTGGCAAAATTTGTCGATGCAGTGCGTCGATGAGTTTTATTGAACTATCTATTTTTTTACTCTTTTTAGCGACTATTTCAGTCCCAATAGCAGCTCGTTCACATCTTCCTTTTGAAATATTCCTTGTTGCAGCAAGTGCAATCATCAGTTTAATACCTAGTTTGCCACAGATACAAATCAGTCCCAATATTGTTTTTAACTTCATCTTACCTCCTATTATATTCTCTGCAGCCTATTTTTTTTCTTGGCAAGATTTTAAATTTAATTTCAGACCTATTAGTTTATTATCTTTTGGGCTGACTATTTTTACAGCTATCGCTGTGGCTTTCATAACTCAGGCGCTAATACCCGGTTTTACTTGGCAAGAAGGTTTTGTATTAGGCGCAATCGTATCGCCCACGGATGCTACATCTGCTGTAGCAGTTATAAAAAAATTAGGAGTACAAAGACGTGTAATAACAATTCTGGAAGGTGAAAGCATGATCAATGATGCCACTGCTCTGATATTGTTTCGCTTTAGTATCGCTAGTGTTATGTTGAATTCTTTTTCATTTATACATGCAGCTAGTGAGTTTGTTAGCATTACACTTGGAGGAATTTTAACGGGGTTGCTCATTGGATTTGTCTCGATTTATTTGTTAAATAAATTAAAAGATGCTCAAGCGGAAACAACTCTTACTTTTATTACAGCGTTTAGTAGTTACTTGATTGCTGAACGTTTGGGTTTTTCGGGCGTAATCGCTACAGTTGTATGTGGTATTTATTGTGGTATCCGATTTCATGAGTTTACAAGCTCCCTAACTCGAGTTAACGCAAAGGCAAATTGGCGAACATTAATTTTCATTATCAATTGTTTTGCTTTTACGCTGATTGGTATTGAACTTCCTTCGGTTGTGCATAATTTAGGACCTTATTCAATATTTGATCTTATATTATATAGTTTTGCAGTAATCTTGATCTTATTTTTAACGCGCCTAATTTGGATCTATGCGGTAGCTTATTTATCGAGAAAACTTTTCCCATCGATTGCACGTAGAGATCCGATGCCTTCTTGGCAACTGCTTTTTGTCATAAGCTGGGCAAATATGAGGGGTATTATTTCACTGGCTGCTGTATTAGCTATCCCAATGTATATGGTAAACGGTGCATTATTTCCGCATAGAAATGTATTTATTTTTATAACCTATTGCGTGATTGTGGCTACATTGCTTCTCCCAACGCTGACTCTACCATTCCTTGTGAAAATTCTTAAATTAATTGAAGATCCTGCTGCCAAGACTAGAGAAGAGTCACTGGCTCGAACACGTGCCCTTGAAGGTGTGATCGAAAAGCTTTCTGAAATGACTAAAAATGAGGAAATTCCTAATACGATCTTTAATGAATTTCGTCATCATTTTCAACGAAGACTTAAAGTAATACAAACTCAGCTTGATGAATTCCCTTACTCCACATTAAATGATGAATATAACGCGCTTAGAAGGCTTACCTTAGTAGCTATTGTTAACGAACGAGAAGCTTTATTAAAACTTAGAAAATCTGGTGAAATTCATAACGAAGTTTTTCATCTCATTTCAGATGAACTTGATTTAGAAGAATTACGAGCAAAGACTTTACGTCTATAAGATTTGCCTAACCAATGGGGTCAGAGTCTGACCCCATTGGTTATTGATTCCTCGATAATCGGGCTCTGCTGAGCTTGAACTAGGGATGGTTTCAGTGCAGTAGATGGTTTCGTTGCAGCAAGAAAGTTACGATGCTGCCCTGGCTCTTCTGATAAACCATTATCAAGTTCATTAGTCGGAGATTGATTAGGACCAAAATTATTTAAGATTTCACAATGAGAACTTTTTTCATGATTTCCTTGGGGATTGCTCCCAATCAACCGCTGGATAATCATGTAAATAGCGAAAGCAGCAATTAGCACTAGGATCAGTGGCACAAGAAAGGTTGTAGCAAGAGCTGCTACTCCAAAAATGAATACTCCTGCAATAATGAGGCCCCCAATAACCTTTGTTCTTGTGCTAAGTGCCATGTTAACTCCTTAAGTCATAAAAGTAGGCATCTTAAAAGAGTCTTGGGTTTTTAGCAAGCTATTTTTTATACAATTGATCTGTAACTGCCCAGGTACCCCGATCCCCGACGTCCCGCGACTTGCTCGCGGGATCCAGATGTTGTGGCATTAAAGGTATTGGATGGGTAAGTGCTTAGGCAAAAGAAGGAGTCTGGTCCGAAAGAAGGCCCTGAATAGCATCAAAAATGTTTTGTTGTTGCTTACGCATGGTTGATATAAATCCACGTATTCGAGCAAACTCTCGAGCGCCCTCAATAGAACGAAAACCGCCAGATATTTTCTGTTTGCACTTCATCATACGCAAGTCTTGCTCTGCTTGATTATTAGTAAAGGGAACCAGCGGGTCATACAAAAAATGCAACACACTTTCACGATAATCTCTAAAGCGTATCAGTAAGTTATGTCCAGGCCTTTTTTTAGCTCGACCTGGTTTCTTCTTTAGGCTGTCATCCGCTGGGGCAAGGCCCTCATGATATGTAAGCCCCTCTTCGATAATTCGTTCATACATCACGCTGAGTGATGTCAGTAGTTTATCTGGGAGCTTGTTTTGATAAAAATAACGGCGCTTTAATGCAAAGCGCAGAAATCGGTCCATTTTTTTAGCCCAAACTTCTTCTTCAAATTCAAGCAACCCCTTGAGCTCTCGTAAGTGATGTTGATTACAAAGCCCATGTTTCACTCCATGAATCGTGAAGTATGGTTTCCAATGGTCATGAACGATTGTCCCAAGCAGCCCATCAATCAATGACTTGCGTCTTCCTGCAATATGATAATAAGTTAATGTCGCGGAGCTTAGAACATGAAGCCAATAGGTTTTTGCTTTCACCCGAAAGCCTGTTTCGTCCAGATGCTTAACTGCTGCTTCTTTGAGCCGGGCTAACACTTGCCCTTCAAAATGGATGAGCTGTGTCGCTGCTCGATTGCTTGCTTGGGTTAACGTTGCCGTTGCAAGTTGTGTATCAAATAGGTCTTTAAAAACCTGTTGTACGCGCTTCTCAGGAATAAAATGTTGATGCTGTAAATAAACGGCCATGCTTTTTAGCCTAACTCCATATTGAGCTGGTGCATCCACCCCATCTGGAAAACCGCTACTTACCTTCATTTTGCAATGTGGGCATGCTTTGATTTCACTACGATGCTCTGTCACCTCTAATTGCGGTTTAGGGATATCAAAGACCTGCCTGACCACCATTTTTTGTATTGGCACGAACGATAAGTTCTCTCCACAGTCAGGGCAGCACAATAGAGGATGATTGATAACATGATGAGGGTGTGCAACTTGTTTGAGGGTACTTCCTTTATGCCCGTGCTGACCACCGCTTTTATTGCGACCCTTTTCTCGGAGTGATGTTGTTTGCGGCTTCTTGAAACCATCGCTTGATGGTGGTTTAGAGCTATTACGGCTGTTCTTATTTAGTCTTTGTTCCAGTTCTTTTATACGTGCCTCTAACCGCGCTATTTGCGCGGCTTGCGCAGCAATAATTTCTAGCAATGACTCAATGGTGGGGTTCGATATTTTCATCCCAGTATTTGATCATATTCTCATGATTTTTCAAGTGTTTTTTGAAAATAAAACTTTAGTGATGATTAATTCTGGATCCCGCGAACAAGTCGCGGGACGTGGAGGATCGGGTATTGATCTTAAAGTAAAACTCTGCATGGGCCAATAAACCACTTTGTTAATTGGTGAACGGCTGTGCACATTCCTTACCTTTTGAAACTGCTCGATTCACTCTTAACTTCATTCTCAACTAATTTTTCGATTTCATTATCTTTTGTAGATTCTAATTTCGACCCACTGAAAAATTTCCCATATTGCACATTTTTATAAACTTCTTCACTTTTTGGGGTTTCATTAAAAGGTAAACTCTCCTCTGCGGCTTCGACGGATGATTCTTTCGGATATAAAATGTCCCAATTTGGCTCGCCTAATTCAGTTTCAACTTGAGGATTAGTTTCAATGATTTTTTCGATATCTTTATAAATAATAGAAGCCTCTAATTCTTTTTTCATCGACTCAGAACATACAATTAACAAACGATTTCTCAGTGTATTTTCTAAATTTGTTCTTTGATAGATATGTTCTTTATAACCTGTTTCTAATTCTGACGATACTTCTTCATAAAAACCTGATTTAGCTTTCTTAACGAATTTTGTGCCAGCAAATTCCTTTAGACTACTTGTATTTAAAAATAAATCGTCCTTATTAAAAAAATCACGTTTATTATTATGAGAAACAATAAAGGTTAATTGATCACCGCTTTCAATAAATCCCGTAATAACACCATAGTGAGCCCACGTTCCAGTTTCATTTCTGATATCGTAAGGAATAATGACGGGGATATTTAAGTTGATTAAATTTTTAATCGTATCTGAAAATTGCTCTTCTTTATCAACATAAAGCACTGTTGGAAACAAACCCGTTTCATTGACTAAAGATTGATACTTTTTAAACGAAAAAATTGCACCTGGTCCTTCTACTCCAACTAGTTTTCTCAATTTTTTTAAACTCTTATTGGAATCTTCTGATTTTATTGGAAAATAGGAAGAAGGATTATTTTCTTTTTCAGAAATAAATTTTGTAATCGAACTCAGTGCATTCAACCCACAATTAGGCTCTAATTGCTCAGGTACACGAAGTGTTGGCGACAAAATGGTTGAGTTTGGAAATTTTTTCTTGAGCATATTAAAAAGAGTTTCTTCTTTTTCAGGGAACAACCCAAAGAGTACGTCAAAATCTAAAGCCTCTGTTGTGAATTTATCGCTTTTTTGATCTGAAGCAATAAATTTAGTAAAAAGGAGATCTTTCTCCTCAGGGAATAGCTCTATTAATATTTGAAAATCCACAATACTTTTGATTAGTTTATCGACTATTTGATCTGAAGCAATAAACTCTGAAAAAATGACCTTTTTCTCTTCTTCCGAAGATGACTCAACCAAATTCTCAAATTCATAAAATTGGGTTAAATTTTCTAGGGCCATATTTATTTCGTGTTTCGTGTGCATAGACTTCCGTCGACTTTTATCTTTCTCTCATTAAGTTTAGTCATTAAATATTAACGTTATATTAACATCTGTTATCAGTACTTCCTCTTTAGTGACAGCGGTGGATTAGGTTGAAAATGAATAAATAACAAACATTTTGTAATATCCATTAACATAGGGTAAAATGCCCGTGTTTTTTAAAGTACTTACGGATTAAATGCAGCTATGTTTATGCCTAGCAGAAGAAAGATATTGTGGTAGATAAAAAGACCATTTTTGTTATGCTAACGGCTTAGCTAACTGCTAAGAAATCTAGAAATAAAGTAACTCCCCGGGTACGTCATCCCGAACAAAGTGAGGGATCCCCTGAATGATGTACCTGGGGAGTTACCACGATTATAATGAGGTTATCAATGATACGATTAGGAAGAATATTTAGCTGGAGAGCTAATAAGTTGTTTTGGTTAGACAAGGGCGCAAAGGATATTTTAAATCCCCCCGAAACATTAGATTCGGATTTAACTAGACTCAAAAATTCAGAAGTGGGTGTGATATTTCTTGCTAATGTCACCAATAGTTTAAAAATAAAAGGTGATAAAGTGATGCGAAGGGAAGCGGAGGCTGTTTCTTGGTTATACCAGTTATCATTAAAGTTGAAGCAAGCACGCTGGAATCCTTCTAATGTGGGAACATCATTGGGGATCATAGTTGATAACTTTATTAATGAGGGTGAAGCTTTTACTAAACGTTTAGAGAATTTTAAGAAAGCATTGAATGAGCAATACGCATTGAATACCGAATGGTACACAAGGAATATCTGTTTTAGTGATGAAAATTTACCAGGGATAAATATTATAGAAAAAATTAATTACGAGCTTGGTTGGTTAATTGGTGATGATCTTGAGCGTGATTTTGTAGCTAAAAATGAAATAACCCGCTTTGGCAAATTTCAAGGCGTCATAGAGAGAGATATTATCGACGAAAACGGCGTATGTAGGGAATTTCATCCCAGTATTATGGATGAAATTATTATTCTAGCTCGTAGTCAAAATCAAGACGATGAACAGCTACGCTCTGAACAAGCCAAGGCATTGGATCGATTAAATAGAGCATTAGTAGAGCTTGATATCTATTATCACGATGCTATAGCAGCAGGCGATAGGCCAGCGTTGGATAAAATCATTAAAGCAGCTCAACAAGATGAGATCAGTTTTTCTGCGCGATTAGAAAACATCAAAAAAATAATCGAAAACCCTGAGGTAAGTCAACTAATAGGGCAGGATAGAGTACTTGGGCGTATTGTTAAAGAGATTATTTCAGCAATTGCCTTGTTTGGAATTGGATATGCCTTTGTTAAGGCATACGATACATTGTGGAATGGCAATTCATTTTATTCTTGTGTATTTTTTAAAGATCCGACTCATGTAAAACTAGAGGAGGCTTTGAAGCCAACAAAAGAATTACTACCATCCTATGAAGAGGATATTGAATCACAGGATAATGAGGAGTTTGTCTTATAGAGGTTGTGAATAAAAGCAGAGCTTATCGTTATGGGTACAACTCTCATATTGGCAAATAAAATGGCGTAGGTTGGGCCTTGGCCCAACAAGAATGTGGCATGTTGTAAAAAATAGTCGTCATGTGTTTTGGGTACACATTTTTTCTTACAATGTTGATGCTTATATCATGTTGGGCCAAGGCCCAACCTACTTTATAAACAGGTATGAGTTAAAATGATCAAATAGAATAATAACAGAGCAAAATTACAATGTACGCTAATGAAATTAAATTGGCAAAAAAGTTAATCAAAAAAAAACAAGAACGCGACGGAATTTTGTTGTTATTAAAGACGCTGATTCGATTCGATGATAATGAAAAGCGTTCAACAAAGGAGTACCAAGAGGCAGGACAATTATTTGCTAATATCTTGTTACTCAAGAAAAATCGTACCATTATCTATGAATTCATTAAAACAGTAAGCCAAAGTAGTGTTGTTTTTTTAATTAATATTGCGGTGGAGTTCGGGCAGCTAAAAGCAGCTATCCTTGCTTTAGAAGAACTCTTTCCCCTCGAAGTACTGGAGCTTGAAACCTTAAATTTCTACCTGGATATTCTCGACTCGAATATGGAACGTGAAAAAGCCTTGCGTGTTGCTCTTGATTATTTGGGTGCCCACCCTGAGCTTTCGCTAGGTAGTTTAAAAAGCGGAGATATCGTTAATGCATGGGAAAATGATCGGAGTAGGGAAGTGGCAGGTCAAACAGCAGCTAGCGACCAGGATCTTGAGCTTTTTTCTCTGCTGTTCAAGTTAATCAAAATTTTATATTGCGAAGGCCAATTAGTTAAAACTGAAATTCTAGTCAGAACTCTAGAGCCCATGGCTAATGCCAACCAAGATCTGCAAACAAGCAAAATTAAAAATAGTTATAATTATTTTCAATATATAGCCAAACTCCTCCCCTTGAAAAACTATAAGCTAGACGCTACAAATCCGATCTATATAGTCGGAGATAGTCATTGTTTATCGCCTGCTTGGGATACTATTCAACTTGATAGCAACTATTACATCAAACCTCTGTTAGTAACAGGGTGCAAAATTTGGCATTTACGCGACAAATCATTTTTTCATGCTAAAACCAATTTTTACAGGGCAGTTGAGAGGATTCCACGAGGTTCTGCTGCTATTTTTATCTTTGGGGAAATTGATTGTCGGGAAGGTATTCTTAGCGCTCTTCGAAAAGGGGAATATGCTTCTGCGGAAAAGGCTATTGAATTACTTATCAATTTGTATATTAAACGTATACAAGAGGTTATAAAAGCCAGAGACTTGGCTCGAGTGTATGTTCATCAAGTCCCACCAGTTCTAGATGCCACGCGAGGGATTGTGAGGCAGTTTAATAAGCTGTTAGAGGAGAAAATCCGTGCTTTAGGGAATAAGCGACTCGTATGGTTAGGCTTCAAAGACGATTTATTAACTGAAAATGGTGAATTTAACTCCAAGTACGATTTGGATGAAACACATCTGCACCCTGATTATATTCATACTGCTCTGATCGAGCAGGCAAGGCATGAGAAATGAAAACACAATATGTCCCTGAAAAACATCAGCACATTTCACCAGCTATTATTTGGCTCATGTCGATCACTAGTGGCTACGGGTGGACTCGAACCACCGACCTCAGCATTATGAGTGCCGCGCTCTAACCGGCTGAGCTACGTAGCCACAAGAGGCCGTGATTTTGTCGTTTAATGGTAGTGATGTCAAGGGGGAGTCTCTAAACTTGATAGAGCCTCATCCGCCCTGCGAGTATTACCAGAGTAGAGACCCTCATCCGCCCTTCGAGACTTCTCCCCAAGGGAGAAGGGAGATGGTTTGATGGGAGAGGGTATGAGCTCCTAGGTGTTTTTTATACGATTAATAAAAAGATTGCGCCGGCACCGCGTAGTATTTGTACTAATAGCTGCTGTTTTTGTTGCGTTGCGATAGTTTGAAGCGCTTTTACGTTCGTTGTTTGTTGCTTGTTGGCTGAGATGATAATATCACCAGGCCGTATACCTGCTCGCCAACCAGCGCTATTTTCTGATGCCCCAACCACTTGGATGCCTAACACATGGCCGTGCATGGGGGAATCTTGCTCGAAATTTTTTAGGGCAAGTCCATAAAGGAAAGGGTTGCTCGCTTGTAGTTTTTGTTCATGTTTCTTAATGTCGGTTACAAAGGCATTCAGAGAGACTTCTTTGCCATCACGTTGCAGGGTAATTTTAGCTTCACTACCAACCCGTAAAAGGCCAACAGTTGCTTTCACTTGGGTTGCTTGGGTTATTTTCGTGTCATTAATTTGGGTAATAATGTCGCCTGCCTTTAAACCTGCTTTTTCAGCAGGAGAATCTTGATTAACTTGAGAGACGAGAGCACCTTGGAAGTCTTCCGAATAACCCATCGCTTGCGCTAATTCTGGTGTTAACGGTTGCACATAAATGCCCATGAGCCCACGATGGATAGTCCCATATTTAATTAATTGCTGAGCAACATCTTTAGCCATATTGATAGGAATGGCAAAGCCAATGCCGATATTACCGCCATAAGGTGAAATGATAGCGGTGTTGATTCCGATTAACTCACCAGCAGTGTTAACTAAAGCACCACCCGAATTCCCTGGGTTGATTGCTGCGTCAGTTTGAATAAAGTTTTCTAGTCCTTCTATATTTAAATCGGCGCGTTTCGTCGCACTAATAATTCCGAAGGTAGCTGTTTGGCTATTACCAAAGCTGTTGAGACCAAAGGGATTGCCAATAGCAACGACAAAATCGCCAACTTCTGCTTTATCCGAGTCGCCAATGGGGAGGCTTTTAAGATTCTTTGCGTCGATTTTTAATACCGCAATATCAGTTTGACTATCACCGCCAATAAGTTTTGCTTTTAAGCGTCTACCGTCATTGAGGGTGACAGTAATAAGACTTGCGTTACGAATGACATGATCATTCGTAATAATTACACCGTTTTGAGGGTCAACAATCACACCAGAGCCGATGCTTTCAAATTTTCTTGGTTTTTCTGGTAATGCCTGCTGTTGCTGTTGTTGTTGTTGCTGCTGTTGTTGTTGATCTTGCGAATCGGCTTCTTCCTCGTCAGAGTTTGCGTTGGTATTGGATATAAAACCTTGTACAGCAACATTGACAATAGCCGGCATAGCATTTTTAAGTACAGGTGCTAGGGTTGGTGTTAGGGGTGAGTTTTCCATGGGTACTGCAGATGCAGCAAAGGGTAGAATGGAAAGCAATGCAATTTTAATCAGAGTATTAATTTTAAGTGTATGTGCCATGGTAGTGATCCTGATCGATTTCGTTGAGCCAAATAAGAGTTGCCATTCTACCTGTTTGTGCATCGCGGCGATAAGAATAAAAGTCTCTTTTTTGCTCAAATGTACAAATTTTTGATTGATATACGGCTAAAATACCTAAAGAGTATAACACGAATTCAGCTAACAGTGGTAAATCAGCAAGCCATTTCTCCCCTTTACGGCGAAAAGCTTTGGGTGCAAACGCATAACGATGCTGATAGGCGGCCAATACGTCGTCACCAACTTCGTAGCAAGATTGGCAAATTGCTGGACCAATCCATGCCATTAATTGCTGCGGAGGGCTTTGCATTTTATCCAGTGTATTTTCAATAACGCCAGTGGCTAGACCCCGCCAGCCTGAATGGATGGCAGCGATTTCACTGCCTTGTTTGTTACAGAGCATAATCGGTAAGCAATCGGCGGTCATGATTGCCAAAGTATAAGCAGGAGAGCGAGTAATAGCAGCATCTGCGGTCCGATTTGCTTCTTCCTCGACGACCACACAAACATTAGAATGCACTTGCTCTAACCACTCAGGCTCTCTACTGTGACCTAATGCAGCGATAAGATTTTTGCGATTCGCATAAACATGCGTATCATTATCACCAACGTGGAGAGCGAGGTTATTCGCGTCATAAGGAGCGTGGCTAAATCCAGGAGTACGCAGGGTAGTTAAGGCACTGACATTCGGTGGTGCAGGCCAATTAGCATGTAAATTAGTCAAAATGTTCATCCAAGGCGTGTAAAAGTGTCTGAAAATCATCCGGTAAATTTGAGGTAAATGTCAATGTTTCTTCGCTTTGTGGATGAGTGAATGATAATCGATAAGCATGCAAAGCTTGGCGATGAAATTGGCGAAATAACTCTCTTAATTCCTCGGTTGCATGGCTGGGAAAGCGCATTCTACCGCCGTAAAGCGGGTCCCCAACTACTGGATGATTGATGTAAGCCATGTGTACGCGGATTTGGTGTGTGCGCCCGGTCATGAGCTGGACCTCAAGCAGGGTAAAATCTTGGTACTGTTTGCGAATGGCATAATGAGTTATCGCCTCTCTTCCTTGGGCACAGACAGCCATTTTTAAGCGGTTGCGCGGATGTCTGCCATAAAACGTTTTAATTTCACCACCGCTTATAAGATGGCCCTGTACCAGGGTTAGGTAATTGCGTTGGATACTATGTGCTTGCATCTGGCGCACAAGCATTGTATGCGCCGGCAACGTCTTAGCGACTAGTAATAACCCAGTTGTGTCCTTATCCAATCGGTGAATGATGCCTGCTCTGGGTAAAGGCGCTAGGGTAGGGGCGTGATGAAGAAGGGCATTCACTAAAGTATGTTCGGGATTGCCGGCTCCTGGATGAACAACTAATCCAGCAGGTTTATCAATGACCAGAAGGTGTTCATCCTCGTAGAGGATATGTAGCGGTATTTCTTCTGGAAGATAGGAGTTATCGTGTGCAGCCAGTGCAGTGAAATCAACTGCTAGCTCAACATGCTCCCCACCCTGTACTTTGTCTTTGGGTTTTGCTTGTGCTTGATTTAGGGTAATTGCACCGTCTTTTAGCCAGGTAGTTAGTTGCGAACGGGAATAAGCAGGAAACAACTTCGCGAGCACTACATCAAGCCGTTGTCCATAGTATTCGCGCGGGATGATAAGTTGTTTAGGAGTGGCGTCAGTCATATCAATTAGGATCTGTACCCTCGAGTAATCTACCCCGTAACGAATTAGGCAAAGCTTCACTAATGTGCACATTAACAAACTGGCCAATTAGGTTATGAGGCCCGTCAAAATTAACGACCCGGTTGCATTCAGTGCGGCCTGATAATTGCTGTGCATCTTTTTTTGATTGTCCTGTAACTAGAATTCGTTGCGTGCTGCCAACCTTTGCTTGACTGTAGCGTGAAACTTGCAAAGCTAACCTGTTTTGTAAGATTTGTAAGCGTTGTTTTTTAACGTCCAGTGGTGTTTCATCAACAAGATTAGCAGCTGGCGTACCAGGGCGAGCGCTATAGATGAAACTAAATGAGGTATCAAAACCTATGTCATGCACTAAATCCATTGTATCTTGAAAATCTTGCTCGGTTTCCCCGGGAAATCCGACAATGATATCCGTGGAAAGATGGATATCAGGGCGTATTTTGCGCAATTTACGAATTTTTGCCTTATATTCCATTGCGGTGTAACCACGTTTCATCAGGGCAAGAATTTTATCTGAGCCACTTTGAACGGGTAGATGAAGATGGTTAGCAAGTTTAGATACTTCGGCGTAGGCATTAATTAAATTGTCTGAGAATGCAAGAGGGTGAGACGTAGTAAAGCGAATACGGCCTATGTTTTCGAGCGCGGCAATATAATGAATTAGCAAAGCTAAATCAGCGATATCACCCGTGTGCATAGGGCCACGATAATCGTTAACATTCTGGCCTAAAAGATTGATTTCGCGGACACCTTGAATAGCTAACTGATGGCATTCAGCTAGAACATCATCAAAGGGGCGACTTATCTCTTCCCCGCGCGTATAGGGCACTACACAGTAGCTACAGTATTTGCTACATCCTTCCATAATCGATACAAAGGCGACAGGACCTTCTGCACGAGGTGCAGGTAGATGATCAAATTTTTCAATTTCAGGAAAACTAATGTCAACAACGGGTTTTTTCGTACGCAAATGCTCATTGAGCAAAGCAGGTAGGCGATGAAGAGTTTGCGGGCCAAAAACCAGATCAACAAAGGGAGAGCGTTTTATAATATTCGCCCCCTCTTGACTGGCGACACAGCCCCCAACACCAATAACCACCTGCGGATTATTCTTTTTAAACTCACGCCACTGCCCTAATTGAGAAAACACTTTTTCCTGGGCTTTTTCTCGAACAGAACAAGTATTTAACAGAATAACATCCGCCTCCTCAACGTTGTTTGTTTTCTCCAAGCAATGCGATTGCAATAATACCTCAGCCATTTTTGACGAATCATATTCATTCATCTGGCAGCCGTTTGTTTTGATGAAAAGTTTTTTTGTCATAATTTATTTACTCTGGACACTTTGACAGTAAGTCTCTTTGATACTGGGTAAAATGAGTAAGGCTATTAAAATACCCACAGGCAATAAAGCCAGGGCAATGTAATACGCTTCCATTGGGTACACACGCACTTTATCCACAATCTCACCTTGCCACATACTATCTAGAATAAAACCGATAATTGGCTGCGCGAGAGCGATACCCACCATATTCATCATGTTCATAAAACTTAACCCAGTAGCCACATAACGCTTATTACACAATTCCTTCGCTACCGCAAAAGCGGGCAAAAAAGCAGCAGAAAACACACCAAAAAAGAACAGCAATAATTGCATAATAAGGCCAAATCTAATTGGTGCATAAATAAAAAATACACTAATAAATAAAGCTCCGACACTGCCGATATACATGGGAGGCTTTCTAAGACCAATACGGGTGGAGAAGATTCCCCACAACGGACTGGCAATGGCCCAACCAACAAAAACTAGGGAAATGTAGTTCGCTGCGGTTGCTTTGGTGAGATTCATTTTGAACATTAAAAAAGGAACACCCCATAAGCCACAAAAAACAGGAGTTGCCATGTACATCAATCCGCCATAAGTAGCAACTAACCACAGCTGGTTATTTTTTATTAACGTATGCAGGCTGCTTGCCAGGGATTCTTGTTCAACGTGATGATTACTATGAGAATTATTATGCGGAGAATCTTTGGCGATTAGGAAGATGAGAAGAGCAAGGAAGAGGCCTCCGATGCCCATAATAACCATGCTATGCCGCCAACCGTAAACATCAATTAGCAGGGCTAACGGGCCTTCTCCGCCAATAGCACCTAGCATTCCAATGGTAATCATCATCCCTGTAAGCAAGGCAAATCGTTGTGCAGGAAACCAACTCGCAGCAAGTTTCATCGTACCTACTGCAGCAAAGGCAGAACCAAAACCGATCATGAGACGAGCAGTACAAGCCATAAAAAAATTATTGGTAAGCCCGAAAGCAATAGTACTAATCGCACAAATTGCTGTAGCTAGGGTAAGTAAACGATGCGGGCCGAAACGGTCCATGAGCACCCCGCCAGGTAATTGCATTCCGGCATACGAATAAAAATAAATACCTGACAATATACCCAATGTGCGACTAGTAACACTGAAATCCCGCATCAGTTCCGTGCTCATAACAGAGGGTGAAACCTGCAGCATGTATTCGTAAAAATAAAAAAGACAGCCTAAGCCCCATACAACCCAGGGTATAATTGATTGAATAGTGGAATGCGACTCTATCGAAGATTGCTTACTGCTGTAATTCATTGATTACAATGCTCCCTATTTAGTTTGTTTCGAAATTGTCATTACGGAGTTGTAAACAGACTCTAAATGAATTAAACAAAATTATCATACTATCAGCTTGCCTATTAATTGTCTATTATGTATCCAACTGGAGTTTGGACAAACTTCGATCTGAACGGGCCCGGGCCCGTGGGCGAGCCCGAGCCCGCGCGAGCTCCTGCTAATCTACTTTTTGCGCCATTTTAGTCAACATCATAACAATGCGAATAAGTAAATCTCTGGCTAAGCGATAATGTTCTTCATGTATAATCCTAGAAAAAGCAGTTGAAGCCTACTGCGCAAGCCAAATGCACTGAATCTGCTCGGCTTTTTTGAATTTTTTCGCTCACCGTAGTGGTGACTACTGCTTTCGCGAAAAAATTCAAAAAAGCCGAACATCTTCAGCACCTTTGACTTGCTCGCTACGGCTTCAACTGCTTTTTCTAGGATAATGAAACTATAAAGCAACCAACACAAGTTCAAAATGATTTTGAACGAATTATTCGAATGATTGGGACACCAGCTCAACCACCCAAACCCCGAAAAAAATCCCTTGGACGACAAGCGGGGAACATTCAGGTAAAACGCATGCGCCATCCTATCGTTAAAAAGTGGAAAAACACGGCTCTTGATGAAAAAATCATTGCATAATCAAGATAAAATAGTCAATAAATAGTGCAGATTGCGCGTTGTTATGCTGGAATATTGCTAATAATCTGGATTTGATTGTAACTTATCACTGTTCGGAGCTCGGGCAGGCTCGGGCTCGCCCACGGGCCCGGGCCCGTTCAGATCGAAGTTTGTCCAAAGTCCAGTATCCAACGTGTTTCCCGCTAAATTTTCATATTAAAGATGAGCAAGGCGGTATTATTGCAGGTTACATTACAGCAGCTTTACACAACACACTACAATTAACTATAATAACCATAACACACCCGCCAAGCCTCTATTGACCTTGGTCAATATGCTCAAATCGCGCGGGTTTTTTATATCTAAAATTAGGTGGCCAGGTATGGCTGTTTACACCAAGCCAGCAATTAGTCCTCTTGAACAAATAGAACTACTTAAAAAGCGAGGGCTTACGATCCTTGATGAATCACGTGCAATTTGCTTTTTAGAGGCGGTGAGCTTTTTCAGATTAACCCCTTATATGCGTCCCTTTCAACTGGGTAATAGTGATCATCAATTTAAGCCAGGAACAAAATTTAGCCAATTAACAAGACTCGTAACTCCCCAGGTCATCCCGAGGAGCTTGCGACGAGGGATCTCCATACTCGAGTTGCGATTGTCTTTTCTATACTTCTCACCTGATTTAGAGGAGAGTAGCACGCCATCGCCTCAGTAATCGGGGCGGCGCTGCTTAGAGATGCGCGCGCCTGCATGAAAATATTTTGACGACGTAAACGCTTGCGTTTGCGTCTGCGTTACCGAACTAAGCTAGCGTACCCATGAAAAATTGGGTGGCAGTACTCTAAAAAAACTCCCTCCTGAACTCAAGCAATCGCGGTAACGCAAACGCAAGCGTTTACGATTTGTCAACATCTTTTTCGTGCTAGCTAGTTTAACCTATTTTGTGGTATATAGGCCTTTTGCGATTTAGGATTCAATTTCATGTTGGTAGGATAGTTATCTATGCAAGACGGTGCCGTTTTTTACACTATTTTCGTGATTTTTTCGGGCGCAGCCATTTTCTCAACCCTGGTACTTTACACGAAACAATCCTTGCTAGTCGCCTACATTTTATTAGGTGTCGCTTTGGGTCCGTGGGGACTACACCTCGTTTCAGATGTTTCTGTTGTCCAGCAAGTGGGCGATATGGGTATTGTTTTTCTCCTGTTTTTATTAGGCTTGCATCTACAACCGCAAAATTTAATCCATATGTTAAGAAAAATCACCTGGATTGCAGTGGTAAGTTCGTTGTTATTTGCCGTTCTTGCCTATTTAATCGGGCGCTGGTTTGGTTTAGATAAAACTGAGGCCTGGATTTTAGGTGCAGCAATGATGTTTTCCAGTACAATTATTGGACTTAAACTGTTACCTACAACGATTTTACATCACCAGCATACAGGTGAAGTCATGATTAGTGTGTTGTTGATGCAAGACGTCATTGCAATTATCATTTTAATTTTAATTAACGGCGCACATCAGAGTAACGGATTGCTCTGGAATGACTTAATGTTAGTAGGCATCACTCTACCTGGGCTGGCTCTTTTTGCCTTTGCAGTCGAACGCTATGTGCTCGTAAAATTATTAGCCCGCTTTGATAGAACACAAGAATATGTGTTTCTGTTGTCGATTGGCTGGTGCTTAACAATGTCGTTTCTAGCTGAGAAGCTTGGTTTACCTGGGGAAATTGGTGCCTTTGTTGCTGGAGTTGCTCTTGCAGCTAGCCCTATTTCTCTTTACATCGCTGAAAGTTTAAAACCCTTACGTGATTTTCTTTTAGTCATGTTTTTCTTTTCAATCGGAGCGACCTTTAACTTTAGTTATGCTGCCCAAGTTGTTATACCTGCGTGTATTTTGTCGATATTAATGTTACTCGTGAAGCCTCTCTTGTTTAAGTTCTTGCTGGTTAGGTCAGGAGAGAAGAAGCCTGTGGCAAAGGAAGTGGGCTTACGCCTGGGGCAGAATAGTGAATTTTCCCTGTTGATAGCCAGTATTGCGCTGAATGCTAAATTGATTTCTGAAGTTGCATCCAATTTAATTCAAGCAACAACCATTTTGACATTTATCGTCTCATCGTACTTGGTCGTATTAAAGTACCCAACACCAGTGGCCTTATCGGACAAAATGCGTAAGGATTGAAAATGAAATTAATCGTTATTATTTTATGTTTGTTGAGTGAACGGCAGTTAGTTCATGCGGTGTCGCACAGTCGCTTTAATTGGTTTCACTCTTATTTTAACGCACTCAGTCAGCGGATTGCACTGACACAACCTTTAGTGAACCAGCTCGCTATTTTGCTTGCTACAGTTTTGCCTTTGGTTATTTTATGCGGCCTGATTCTTTTTATTTTTAAGCAGGTATTATTTGGTTTTATTGCTTTCTTACTTAATCTAGTCATTTTCTATTATTGTTTAGGCCCACAGAACCCATTTTATCCGGTTAGAGAGGATGCTGAAGTAGCAGATAGTAAGGTTGCTGTGGGTAATTATTTTGTAAAGGTTAATGGCCAATTATTTGCTGTTACTTTTTGGTATATCCTTTTTGGCGCACCAGCAGCTTTAGCGTATCGCCTGATTTCCTTATGCCGCGAGCAAAGTGCAACTGCTCAGCTAGCTACTCGCTTGACGAATTTGCTTGATTGGATCCCTGCCAGAATCAGCGTCCTTCTTTTTCTATTAGTAGGCAATTTTCAACGAGGTTTTCAATTTTTCAGGCAGCGATGTGTATCTTCCCCAGAGAATAATGACCAATTTTTAAGTGAAGGTGGATTGCTTGCTGCCTGCGCTAGTGAAACTGGCCTTGTACAATTACCCTATGCTGAAAATTTGGTAGAACATGCGATGATTGTTTTTCTAGTTTTCCTCGCCTTTTTTACCTTGGTTGCTTTGGTTTGAATAGGGTCTTTTGACAATTCGCTGGTTGAGCACTATGCCTCATTCAGGAGATCCTTCGCTGCGCTCAGGATGACGGGGCTTTCGGCCAAAATAGTAGAATTGTCAACAAACCCTAGATCGCATATATTGCTGCACATTCTTTTAGAATCTGGCTATACTTGCTGCCACTAGATCAAGCGAGAACATCTCATGACCGATGAAATTAGTAATGATATAGATCCAATTGAAACACGTGAATGGCTTGATGCTTTGCAATCTGTTTTTGTTAATGATGGGAGTGAGCGTGCCGCCTTTCTTGTGCAGGCACTTATCAATAAGGCAAATACCGAAGGTATCCCCCTGAATATCGCATTTAATACACCTTATCGCAATACCATAAAAACATACGAAGAAAAGCAAATGCCCGCCGATACAGAAATGGGAAAGAGGATTGCTGCGCTTATTCGATGGAACGCCGTCGCGATGGTTTTGCGGGCGGGGAAATATGCTCCGGAACTCGGCGGACATATTGCCACTTACGCGTCATCGTCTACTTTGTATGAAGTCGGTTTCAATTATTTTTTTAAAGGTGCTAATGACAAAAATGCTGGCGATTTGCTCTATATTCAGGGGCATTCAGCACCTGGAATTTATGCGCGTGCCTTTCTTGAAGGCCGGTTATCTGAGCAACAATTGGATAAATTTAGGCAAGAAGTTGAGGTTGATGGCTTATCGTCTTATCCTCATCCTTGGTTAATGGGCGATTTTTGGCAATTTCCTACGGTGTCAATGGGGCTAGGCCCATTGCAAGCTATCTACCAGGCCCGCTTTCTTAAATACCTTGAGCATCGTGGTTTAATCAAAGCGGAAGGGCGTAAGGTTTGGACTTTCCTTGGCGATGGGGAAATGGATGAACCGGAATCTGTCGGTGCTTTATCCATTGCAGCGCGAGAAAAATTAGACAACTTAATTTTCGTAGTGAATTGCAATCTGCAACGCCTTGATGGACCTGTACGCGGCAATGGCAAAATTATTCAAGAACTGGAAAGGGTATTCCGCGGAGCTGGTTGGAACGTGATTAAAGTTGTTTGGGGTGGACGCTGGGATCCCTTGTTTGCCCTTGATCGTGATGGCTGGATGCAAAAGCGCATGGAGGAATGTGTCGATGGTGATTATCAGGCCTATAAGGCCAATGATGGTGCCTATGTACGCAAATATTTTTTTGGTCAATACCCTGAGTTGGCGAAAATGGTAGAGCATATGTCAGATGAGGAAATCTGGCATCTCAATCGTGGTGGGCACGATCCGCAAAAAGTCTACGCAGCCTATGCGCAGGCAGTTGCGCATCAAGGAACTCCGACAATCATTCTTGCTAAAACAATTAAAGGCTATGGCATGGGAGCGGCAGGTGAGGGGCAGAATATAACTCATCAACAAAAGAAAATGACTATGGAGCAGTTACGCGCTTTTCGTGATCGGTTTAACATCCCAGTTACTGATGCCGAAATTACCGAGATTCCCTTTTATCGTCCCGCGGATGATAGCCCGGAAATCCGTTATATCCAAAAACATCGGGAAGACTTAGGTGGTTACTTACCAGCACGAAGCACTGATTTCCCTCCTTTGCAAGCGCCTGCACTTGTCGGCTTTCTCAGCGCTGACTAAAAATTCAGCTGAGCGGGAATTTTCTACCACAATGGCTTTTGTGCGAATCTTGTCGATTTTACTCAAGGATGAAAAATTAGGCCCCAGGATTGTACCAATTGTCCCTGATGAGTGCCGTACCTTTGGTATGGAAGGGTTATTTCGGCAGATTGGAATTTATTCCCCAGTAGGTCAGCTCTATACCCCTGTCGATCATGAGCAGGTTATGTATTACCGTGAAGCCAAAGATGGCCAAATGCTGGAAGAGGGTATTAATGAGGCAGGTGCTTTTTGTTCCTGGATGGCTGCCGCTACATCGTACACTACAAATAAATTGGCAATGATCCCGTTTTATATCTATTACTCAATGTTTGGTTTTCAGCGCGTTGGTGATTTGGCCTGGGCAGCTGGTGATATGCAAGCACGTGGGTTTTTGTTAGGTGGAACTGCAGGTCGTACAACGTTAGCGGGTGAGGGTTTACAACATCAGGATGGTCAGAGTCTTCTTCTCGCATCGACAATTCCCAATTGCAAAGCGTATGACCCAACCTATGCTTATGAGCTGGCCGTAATTATTCAAAATGGCCTCTATCGTATGTATGAAAAACAAGAGAGTGTGTTTTACTACATCACAGTAATGAATGAAAATTATACCCATCCCGATATGCCAGCAGGTGTCGAAGAAGGCATTATTAAAGGGATGTATCTGCTGCAAGAAAGTAAAAAGAGAGCTAAAAAGCATGTGCAGTTGCTGGGCAGCGGGACTATTTTGCGTGAGGTTATTGCAGCTGCAGCTATGTTGCAAGACGATTATGGTGTTACAGCGGATATATGGAGTGTCACCAGCTTTAATGAATTGCGCCGCGATGGCTTAGCGGTCGAGCGCTACAATCGTATGCATCCTGAAGCGAAACCGCGTCAAGCTTATGTGAGTGAACTTCTCGCCGGTCGCCAAGGTCCTGTCATTGCTGCAACTGATTATATGCGCTTATATGCTGATCAAATTAGACCTTTTGTTAGCGTACCTTATACAGCACTTGGTACGGATGGTTATGGTCGTAGTGATACGCGTAAACGCTTGCGTCATTTCTTTGAAGTCGATGCTAAATTTATCGCATTGGCTGCTTTAGACGCTTTAGTACGCCAAGATGATATGCCTAAATCAACTCTTAATGATGCACTCAAACGTTATAAGATTGATAGTGAGAAAGAAGATCCAGTAAGCCACTAGGGTCTGTTTACAATTCTACTATTTTGGCCGAAAACGTCGCGTTAACTAGCAAATTGTAAACAGACCCTACTACTGTTGAGGATAGATAAATATGGCTGATATTCAAATTAAGGTTCCTGATATTGGTGGTGCCACAGATGTGGATGTCATTGAAATCATGGTTAAGCCTGGGGATGAAATAAAAAAAGATGCTTCATTGATTACCCTGGAATCAGAGAAAGCAAGTATGGAGATCCCTTCTCCACAAGCGGGTAAGATAACTAGCATAAAAATAAAGGTTGGTGATAAGGTTTCTGAAGGGGATATCATTCTGGCTTTAGTTGCTAATGAGGCACAAAATGAGGTAGCAGCTGCCCCGGTGAAAGAACCCATGAAAGAGTCAAGTATCGCCGAAAAGCATCCGGAGCCAGTAAAAGCAGTAGAGGGAGCAACGCCAGTATCGCTTGTCGAGCAAGCTAAACCTGCAGCACAAGAGCCCCTCCCTCCTACATTAATTTCTGAGCTAACGAGTGGTGCAACTGTTGCAGCTGGCCCCGCAGTTCGCCGTTTGGCTCGTGAGTTAGGAGTAGATTTAGCCGAAGTTAGGGGAACAGGACGGAAATCCAGGATAACCATCGAAAATGTGCAGCAGTATGTGAAAACTCGCTTGCGTGAAAAACCAACCGGGGCTAATTTTCTCCTGCCTACAGCGCCTGCCATTGATTTTAGTAAATTTGGTGAAATTGAAATTAAACCGTTGAATAAAATCAAGCGATTAACTGGCTTTAATGTGCATCGCTCGTGGGTCACTATTCCTCATGTTACCCAGTTTGATGAAGCGGATATCACTGAATTAGAGGCATTTAGACAATCAGAAAGTAATAATGCTGCCCAAGCGGGATACAAATTAACTATTCTTGCTTTCGTGGCGAAAGTTGTTGCTAAGGCTTTAACTGATTTCCCACAATTTAAAGCTTCTCTTGATCCAACGGGTGAGAATTTAATTTACAAGCATTATTGTCATATTGGTATCGCTGTGGAGACGCCAAATGGTTTAGTTGTCCCGGTTATACGAGATGTCGATCAATTATCCGTTAGCGAAATAGCTCGTGAGATGGGTCGTCTGAGTGCTAAAGCACGCGACAAAGGCCTGATGCCGGTCGATATGAATGGGGGATGTTTTACCATATCCAGTTTGGGTGGCGTTGGTGGTACAGCGTTTACCCCCATTGTTAATAGCCCAGAGGTGGCAATTTTGGGGCTTTCTCGCTCGAGTATGAAACCTGTTTATCAGCAAACTGAGTTTAAGCCGCGTTTAATGTTGCCGTTATCACTTTCTTATGATCATCGTGTCATTGATGGTGCGGAGGCTGCTCGGTTTACGCGATTGGTGAGTGAATCGCTTAGCGATATACGGCGAGTATTGTTGTAAACGAATAGATAAGGAATAAGATGAGTCAGAATATCAAAACTGAAGTTGTGGTACTAGGTAGTGGTCCTGGTGGTTATTCAGCGGCTTTCCGGGCTGCAGATTTGGGCAAAAAGGTTGTGTTAATTGAGCGTTTCGACACATTAGGTGGTGTCTGTTTAAATGTGGGCTGTATTCCATCAAAGGCCTTGTTACATATTGCCAAAGTTGTCGACGAATCGGATGACATGGCGGCTCAAGGTGTGAGTTTTGCTAAACCGAAGCTGGATAGCAAAAAAATTGTTGCTTGGAAAAATGGGGTAGTGGGCAAGTTGACAGGTGGTTTAAAACTGCTAGCTAAACAACGTAAGGTAGACGTGCTCACCGGCGTTGCCAAATTTTCTGGAACCCATCAAGTAACTGTGAAGGGAAAAAATGGGGACATGACGGTCGATTTTGACAGTGCAATTATTGCAGCGGGTAGTGAAGCAATCTTTCTTCCGTTTATCCCAGACGATCCACGAATTTTTAGCTCAACCGGCGCCTTAGAGCTCGCGGATATCAAGGGCAGCTTGCTGGTATTAGGCGGTGGCATTATTGGTTTAGAAATGGCCACTGTTTATGCAGCAATGGGGGTTGAGGTCACTGTTGTTGAGTTTATGGATCAACTGATTCCAGGCGCTGATGCTGATTTGGTGAATGTCCTGCAAAAGCGAATGACTAAAAAAGGCGTTAAATTCCTGCTGAAGACTAAAGTGACTGCAATGACAGCAAAAAAAGACGGGATCTATGTGTCTATGGAAGGAGAGCATGCTACTGATAAACCGCTAAGCTTCCAGCAGGTGCTTGTGGCTGTTGGCAGAAAGCCAAATGGTGGAACAATTGATGCTGATAAAGCGGGTATTGAAGTTGATGATCGCGGCTTTATTAAAGTGGATAAGCAATTACGTACGAATGTGCCTCATATCTTTGCGATCGGCGATGTGATAGGGCAACCTATGCTAGCGCACAAAGCGATACCCGAAGGTCGGGTTGCTGCGGAAGTGATCGCCGGTAAAAAGCATTATTTTGAACCCAAATGCATTGCAAGTGTTGCATATACTGATCCAGAAATTGCTTGGACAGGACTGACCGAAAAGGAAGCCAAAGAGAAAAAAATTGACTATGAAAAAGCTGTTTTCCCATGGGTAGCGAGTGGACGTGCTTTAAGTATGGGCCGCGAAGAAGGTATGACAAAATTATTATTTGACCCTAAAAGCAAGCGTATCCTAGGGGCAGGGATTGTTGGTGTGAATGCTGGTGATTTAATTACTGAAGCCTCTTTGGCCATTGAAATGGAATGTGATGTAGAGGATATCGCTTTGACTATTCATCCACATCCAACGCTTTCTGAGCCAATAGGTTTAGCTGCCGAGATCTTCGAAGGCACGATTACGGATCTTTATATGCCCAAAAAGAAAAAGGAATGAGATCTGCAATACGTCCTATGCACCAAAGTGATATCGATAGTGTGTATGCCATCGAACAATTAGCGCATCGTGCTCCATGGAGTCGGGAAGTTTTAAGTGACTGTGTATCCGTTGGTTATGATTGTCGAGTATTAGAATTAACTGTCGATAATACAAAACAAATAGTTGGCTATATTATTTGTCGGCAAAGCGTTAATGTTTGTCATATCCTCAATCTCTGCGTAGATCTCTCGCATCAAGGTAGAGGATATGGCAAATTGCTGTTGCAGACAATGCTTGATTCGCTGAGCAGCGATGCCGCTATCAATACGATAATTTTGGAAGTTCGTCCGACTAATGTTGCAGCAATTTCTTTGTATGAACAATTTGGTTTTCATCAGGATTCAGTTAAAAAAGGATACTACAATAATGGTCATAGTTTAGAAGATGCTATTTTGCTTAAGAAGTTGCTATTGCACTAGGACCATGATAAAAATTGCTTTTCTCAATGGGATCCAAAGCGGTCTCGAAAATGGGTCATTCTGGTTGATGGAGATCCCCATCAAATTAAACAGATCGAACGGGTTATGAGGCGATTCAAAGTAAAAGCTGTGCTCATACAGGACTTCATTCATGTTAAGGTTACAGTATGCCGATGCATTGGCAGCAGGGCTCCCGATAGTCTTATGTCTTTTTGAGCGCTTTATGTGACAAACAGGTGAACAACTTGAATCAATAGAATAGATGCCTGTTTGTTTGCCGGCCTTTTGGAGTATTATGAAACGTAAATTCGAACCTCCCATACAAAACAAAGCCGAAGTAGAATCATTTTTATTCCAATTACGCCCCGATGAGCAAGTTGCAGTAGCAGACCATTTACCGACAAGTGATGTGCTCAATTATGCGTTAATCTCCAAGCGCTATTTGACCCTATTTACCCCGATTATCAATAGCCGTAAATTTTTACATTATGGTACACGTGGTGACTATGGCATTGTCAAAACAATGCTAACGGACACTATTGAGCTCATCTATGCACAGGGGAGCGTGACGGATTGTTCTGGTCGAACATTTGAAAAAATCAGTCTTTTTGAATACACGCTTTGGGCGAAAGATAAGCCGATGTGGACAGTGATGCTTGAGTGTATACCTCAAAACGAAAAGAGGTCAAAAGTTATAGCAATATTACAGTCTCAATATAAAAACCTAATAACGAATGGTGTTACCTACCGTCTCAACGGAGAACGATTCACCGAGCATCATTTTGATTTTGAGAACACTATCATTAAGGCACTTCAGACCCAAGTTAATTTTTATGGGCCTGTCGTTAATTGGGATGAAGCAGAGGAACAATGGAAAAAGGGTGTCGGTGGCGCCCAAAAGCTATTACCGATGCATGTCGTTTACGAATACTGCTCTATAAGACCGTTTTATCCGCTGCCGGATTTTACGCAACCGCTGGCGGTCCCGCTTTCAAAACAATTTTATAATTTTGAAACGACCAAAAATGAAAATTGGTTCGCTGTTGGTTCTAAATTAGGTGTTGATTTTGCAATAGTGAAGGCGTCGCTGACGGACCCGCGCGAGCTCGGCGCCGCTGATGCTGCTACACTGGCGCGCTGGCGCATCCGCGTGGCGGCCGCGGCTGATTTAAATGCCATGAAGGCATTATGTAAAGCAAGAACAAATGATTTTATCAATCTTGAGTCGCAACTTGAGGCGCTGGCTGTTGTTGATGAACAACCCGTGCCCGCTCCTCAAACCTGATTGATTGGGTGACACGTCGGTGAAGTAGCCCGCTGGCATAGGCCGCCGCGTGCTCATCCCAACATACACTCAAACCCATGAGCACTTTAACCTCTTTTTAAGTTGCTATTGAACTAAGACCATGATAAAAATTGCTTTTCTCAATATCCACGAGTAAGTGTCAATGTCATATTCTGCAGGTAAGCAGTTCCGGGATTTAGTCAAAAATAATTCACCTCTACAAGTTGTTGGAACGATTAATGCCTATGCGGCAATGCTTGCTAAGTCTGCGGGATGCAAAGCGATCTATTTGTCGGGTGCAGGTGTTGCTAACGCGTCTTATGGTTTACCTGATTTGGGGATGACAAGTCTTGCCGAGGTTTTAGACGATGCTCGCCGTATTATTCAAGCCTGCGAACTACCCCTGTTAGTCGATGTGGATACGGGATGGGGGCATGCATTTAATATTGCTAGAACAGTACAGTTAATGGAGAGCAGTGGAGTTGCCGCAATCCATATTGAAGATCAAATTTTTGCTAAACGCTGCGGGCATCGTCCTCATAAAGCAATCGTGTCGAAACATGAAATGGGCGATAGAATAAAAATTGCTGTGGATGCACGTAAAGATAGTGATTTTGTTATTATGGCGCGTACTGATGCTTATGCAGTAGAGGGAATGCATGCTGCAATTGAGCGGGCACAGCTGTGTGTGGAGCTCGGGGCAGATATGGTCTTCCCTGAAGCATTGACTACCTTGGCTGAATACAACGAATTTAGCAGGCATCTTGCTGTCCCGATCTTGGCGAATATCACCGAATTTGGCAAAACACCCTTATTTACACGCGATGAGCTTGCTAAAGCAGGGGTAAAGCTAGTTTTATATCCTCTTAGCGCTTTTCGGGCAATGTCACACGCGGCTTTGGCAGTTTATAAAGCAATCACTGCAGAGGGTAGCCAAAGAAGGATGCTTGATACGATGCAAACGCGTGATGAATTGTATGAGGTACTTGATTATAACGCGTATGAAAAGAAACTGGATCAATTGATGGAGGGAGAGGATGGTCAATAAATCAGCGGCCGGGTTGGCTGGGGTAATTGCTGGGCAGTCAGCTATTGCTACTGTAGGCCAGGGAGGGAAAGGGTTAAATTATCGTGGCTATTCTATTGATGATTTAGCAGACTATGCAACGTTTGAAGAGGTTGCTTATTTATTGCATTATGGTCGTTTACCGACTCAATCAGAGCTTACTACGTATACCGATAAGTTAGTTGGTCTGCGCCATTTACCCAATACATTAAAAACGGTGCTGCAACTTATCCCTAAAAGCACCCATCCAATGGATGTGTTGCGCACCGCCTGCTCTATGCTTGGTACTTTAGAGCCCGAAGACAATTTCTCCCAACAATATGATATTGCTGATCGATTACTCGCGTTATTTCCGGGAATTATGTGTTATTGGTATGCTCATCATTATCAAGACAGAGAAATTGATGGCGAAAGTGAGGAGCCAACAGTAGGAGGTCATTTTCTGGCTTTATTGCATAACAGAAAGACAACTGAGCTTGAATGTCAGATGATGAATGTGTCACTAATCCTTTATGCTGAACATGAATTTAATGCATCAACCTTTGCCGCCCGAGTAACTGCTGCAACCTTAGCTGATTTTTATTCGGCGATTACAACAGCCATAGGTACTTTGCGTGGCCCATTGCATGGGGGAGCAAATGAAGCAGCCATGGAATTTCTTGAGCGCTTTAAAAGCCCCGATGAGGCTGAGCAAGCGTTAATGGCGATGCTGGCCAATAAAGAACTCATTATGGGTTTTGGTCATCGCGTGTATAAAGATTGCGATCCTCGTTCGGACATTATTAAAGCGTGGTCGCGTAAACTTGGCCAAGCTAAGCATGATCTGTTGCTGTTTGAAGTTTCAGAACGTGTGGAAGCAGTGATGCGCCGCGAAAAGAAATTATTTCCCAACCTTGATTTTTATAGTGCCTCTGCCTATCACTATTGCGGTATTCCGACTCATTTGTTTACCCCGATATTTGTTATGTCACGCATCACCGGTTGGTCTGCGCATGTTTTTGAACAGCGGGCTGATAATCGGTTGATTAGACCAAGCTCAGAATACATTGGCCCAGACAAGCGTAAATTCATCCCTATTACGTCGAGAGGTTAATATGCATTCTTATGTTGAAGATAATGTCAAACCTGATTATGACGAAGTGATTGCTGCGATTGCTGATTATGTTTTAAACACAGAAATAACCAGTGTTGATGCTTACGAAACTGCCAGACTTTGTTTAATGGATACCTTAGGTTGTGGAATACTAGCGCTAAATTTCCCTGAGTGCACTAAACTGTTGGGGCCAATAGTCCCTGGCGCATTTTTAGTGGGGGGAGCGCGGGTACCAGGTACTAGTTATGAGTTAGATCCTGTGCAAGCAGCTTTTAATATAGGTACGATGATTAGATGGCTTGATTTTAATGACACTTGGCTGGCAGCGGAATGGGGCCATCCTTCTGATAATTTGGGAGCAATATTGGCGGTTGCTGATTATGTGAGTCGGCAAAATGCGCCAAGTGGAAAACCCACCATTACTATGCATACCGTGCTAACTGCCATGATTAAAGCCCATGAAATTCAAGGATGCTTAGCTCTAGAAAATAGTTTTAATCGCGTTGGTTTGGATCATGTTATTTTAGTGAAGGTTGCAAGTGCCGCGGTGGCGGCGTCTTTATTTGGGGCGGATAGGGATATGATTTTACGTACTCTATCCCAGGTATTCGTCGATGGACAAAGTCTTAGAACCTATCGACATGCACCAAATGCGGGATCTCGTAAATCCTGGGCTGCCGGTGATGCAACCGCTCGAGCTGTCCGCTTGGCGTTAATTTCATCGACTGGGGAGATGGGATACCCCAGCGCGTTGAGTGCTGCGAAATGGGGATTTTATGATGCCTTATTTGCTGGTAAGCCTTTTAAATTCCAAAGGTCTTACGGAAGTTATGTCATGGAAAATGTGCTATTTAAGTTGTCCTTTCCTGCTGAATTCCATGCCCAAACAGCCGTTGAATGTGCAGTTTCTCTTCATCCACAAGTGAAAGAGCGCTTTAACGATATTGCGCGAATTGAATTAATCACTCATGAATCAGCTATTCGGATCATTAGTAAGCAAGGTGCATTACATAATCCTGCAGACCGCGATCATTGTCTGCAGTATATGGTAGCAATAGGTCTTTTGCAGGGTGATCTGCGCGCTGACCATTATGAGGATGTAGTAGCTGCTGATCCTCGTATCGATCAACTGCGTGAAAAAATGCATGTTAGTGAGAATGTGCAATTTTCACGGGATTATCATGATCCTGATAAGCGTTCTATAGCAAATAGCATCAAATTGATTTTTAACGATGGTAGTCAATCCGATTTGGTCACAGTAGAATACCCCATTGGTCACAAACGCCGTCGCGCAGAAGGTATACCCGTGCTATTGACAAAATTTAAACACAATTTAGCTACACGCTTTGAGCCAAAACAAGTCGATGCAATCTTGGCAGCAATGGATGATACGAATTCGTTGGCAGCGATGCCAGTGGTTAGTTTCATGGATTTGTGGGAGGGATGAGGTGGCGCCCCCCGTTATTGCGAGCTTTTATACAAAACCTGAAAAACGTACCGAACTAACATTAACCCGTCATTGCGAGGAGCGTAGCGACGAAGCAATCCAGTGGCCTTATGAGATGCTAGAAAAGGTCACTGGATTGCTTCGTCGCTACGCTCCTCGCAATGACGGCTTTCGCAATGACGGTTATAGTTTCCCCAGCACAGCATTTAGTAAGGATAGATAATGACTGTTATGCCTATCTATGTGAGCATTTTTTAGCGCGCTTTTCGTTCAAGATGCACCAAATACGGCCGTTCGGTGAGTAAGGCTGAGTTGCTATTTCCCCAACACAGCATTTAGCAGGGATAGATAATGATTGTTATGCTGATAGTTTTTACGCAAATATTTATCAATAAACAGAGCTAATGCCGCTTCTTTCGTTTTGGGTGTTTTGTATAGCTGAGTTTCTAAGGCTAATGCTAAAATTGCATGCAGTATTACCATTTTTTCTATGATGTCTCTGATGTGCAGAGTTTGCTCCGCAGCGCTCATTGCTTTTACGGTTTTAATGACGATGGCTAGTTGGTGAATTTGCTCTGCAATTAAGGGTTTCTCGTGAAAATGCTCAGTGAGTTTGTTTAGTAATTGCGTCAAATGATTAAGAATGAGTTCGTCGACTTGATATTTCTCAATATCTCTTAATGTTTGCATCCATAGCGTGAAATGGGTTCCTTCCCAATTTTCACAAACGATGCAATCTTTTAATAAGCGGGGTAAAGAAGAAAAATTTTCTATAGTGCCATTGCCAGCTAAAATATCGAGACAATGATGAATGTTTTCTACTGAGCGCTTTACAGTAAAGTATTTATGTAAATTGACCAAAGTTCTCATTAATAATTGTTTTGTTTTTGATTGCTTTTTAAGGGGGCAAGAATCAAGCTCATCTTGGCACATAGCCATATGAAAAATACTCGCTATTAAGGCTGTATTCTCTGCTTTTATATGCGCTAATGCTTCTTTGACCAGAGGATAATCGATGATTTTATGATGGAAAGCTTGACGATTAAGTGCATAGTAATAAGCGATTTGTTGGGCACGCCGAGCCATGCCTAATACGCAAAAAGCATTAAAAATACGTGATATATGCAAAACATCTTCTAAAATGAGATTAATCCCCTGTTGCAGCGCACCCATGGGATAAGCGAACGCGTCTTCAAATTCAATTTCTGCAGTTGCCATTGAACGGGTACCAATTTTTTGCTTTAAGCGACGTATCTTGTAGTGGTTAGGATTACCCTTCGGCGAGTGACTTGGAATTAAAAAAAGACCTAATCCTTTGGTTCCGCTGCTATTCGGGTCATAGCGAGCTGTAACCAAGATTAAGTCAGCATTCGCATTTGAGCAGAACCACTTTTCGCCGCTTATTCGCCATCGCTGGTGATGATCTTGGTAAGCACGAGTTGCGTTAGTACCTACATCAGATCCACCTTGAATTTCAGTTAAAAATTGGGCACCTGTGTAATTATTGCTAAATGAGGGTTGCGTTAATTTATCGAGGTAAAACTGAGTTTCTTCGAGTGTTGAGTGATTTCTTAAAACACGAATAACTCCAGCAGAGCAGGCAATAGGGCAGTTATGTCCTGCTTCACCTGCATGTGAAGAAAGAATAAATAAGCTAAGTGACTTATGCAGGCTACCCGGTTTAAGTAGATAGTGCATGAGATCAGAGCCATAAATGATGTTTCCAGCAGCAATATAAGAAGGATGGTGGATCACCTGATCATGGCGCTCTCCTAAAGCATCGTAATAATCAATTTTAGGGAGATTAGCGTCAAGATTATTTTCCATGACTAGCGGTTCTAAATGATGAGCGACTTGTTGAGAAAAATTGCGTAATTGGCGCAGGAATTCAGGTTGCTGGGAATAATAACAGTAATAAGTATGCATTAAACTGGAATCCTCAGTCAAAATTAAGTCCTTAAGCTGTTGATACCAGTTTTTTAAGTAGTTTCGCGTTTGTTGATGCTCTCTACCATCGCTCATGGTGCCTAAAATTTCCTTTTAATCCCAACTATTGCCAATATTTTTGTAGCAATCTCTTCAATAGAATACCTGGTTGAATTCAGATAGGGAATCTTTTCATGTTTATACATTGCCTCAGCTTCAGTGACTTCAAGTCGGCATTGATCAGCGGAGGCATATGTACTATTAGGTCGACGTTCTGATGCGTATATGATGTAACCGCTCTGGATTGATGGTCAATCCGAATAATTTCTTTTTATAAGGTTTTAATATCTCTGGTAGATAATGACTAACTAAATCGTCATCGGTAAAAGGGTAGTTGGCTGCAAGTACGCCAAAATGAAGCGCCATGTATAAACAACTTGGCGTCTTACCACAGCGGGAAACACCAATGAGGATAATATCTGCCTGTTCATAGTCACGAATTTTAATCCCATCATCGTGAGACATCGCGTAATCCACTGCTTCAATACGATGGGTATAGCTTTTTTGATTGGCCACACCATGGGTTTTCCCCACCGTATAGGAGGATTTGGCATTGAGCTCCACTTCAAGAGGGCCAAGAAAGGCATTAAAAGGTCAAAAACATGGGCTTTAGCTCGATTAAGGGTATGGGCGATATCTGGATTGATTAAGGTCATGAAAATAAGGGGTCTTATTCCTGTTTCTTCATAGCAGGCATTAATACGATCAACAACTGCTTCAGCTTTCTCGATCGTGTCGATATAAGGTAGGGTGAGTTTATCAAATTGAATACTTTCAAACTGTGTAATAAGACTATTACCCAGATTTTCGGCGGTAATACCTGTACCATCTGAAATCATGAAAACGTTTCGTTTCATTCGTAGGCCTCTTTGTAAAAGAAAAACTTAAACTCGAGTTTAGCCATTTTTTAAAGTAGATACAAAACTGTCGTCATTGCGAACCGAAGGTGAAGCCGTCATTGCGAGGAGCGTAGCTCCCCCCGTCATTGCGAGGAGTCTAGCTCCCCCATCATTGCGAGGAGTCTAGCTCCCCCATCATTGCGAGGAGTCTAGCTCCCCCATCATTGCGAGGAGTCTAGCTCCCTCGTCATTGCGAGGAGCGTAGCGACGAAGCAATCCAGTGACCTTTTATGGCATCTCATAAGGCCACTGGATTGCTTCGCTAACGCTCGCAATGACGGAGCTAACGCTTGCAATGACGGAGCTAACGCTTGCAATGACGGAGCTAACGCTTGCAATGACGGAGCTAACGCTTGCAATGACGGAGCTAACGCTTGCAATGACGGAGCTAACGCTTGCAATGACGGAGCTAACGCTTGCAATGACGGAGCTAACGCTTGCAATGACGGAGCTAACGCTTGCAATGACGGAGCTAACGCTTGCAATGACGGAGCTAACGCTTGCAATGACGGAGCTAACGCTTGCAATGACGGAGCTAACGCTTGCAATGACGGAGCTAACGTTTGCAATGACGGTTTAAGATACACCTCCATAGCCTGAACGCTATGACACAGAGGATGGCTTGGCAAAGTGTTATAGCTCTGCTATGGTGAACAATAGATGTGAGAAAAATTGTCGCTAAGGGACTTTATCGTTAACTATGGAACGTGAATATAATCACCAACAAAATGTTCTTTTTGTTGTCAACCTGATTAGCTTCCTGGCTAGTTTAAGTTTATTTGCATTCAGTTTTTATATTTTACCCTATCTTTTATGGAAATGGAGTTATGCGGTGCCTGCTGTGGTAGTCGACATGCAAGAATGGTACATGGAATCCTATAAATTTAGTGATTCTAGAGCTGCGTGGATGGTTTTCCTAACTTTTATTGTCCCAGCATTGTTTTGTGGCCTTTTATCAAGCCTTTTATCCCATTTTGTCGGTAACAAAATTTATCCTATGAAGAAGCCAACACCGGTTAGGGAAGCAAAAATTAAAAATGAGGTACAGAGCGGAGCTTTGGGATTTGGCTTTAAAGTTTTAATATTGATGATTTTGGTGTTAATAGGGGTTGGTTTAGTGGAATGGTTGGTTGCACCTCCGAGTATTTAGAGGGAGATTCTATGTATCTTAAGCGTTTTAAAATTAGAAGATTGACCAAAAAAATAAAAGCGATGCAACAATATCGCGTTCATAATCAACCGCGAGATGAAAATCTTGCCAAAGAAATAGCTTTGTATCATGCCTTAGCAGGTATTTATAATTCATTGATTGGTCATAAATCCTATCCTCATGCGTCTGAAATGGCGAGCGCTTGTTTGCGTGCAGCAGCAACTTTAGATGACTCTATGGCTCAATATGAAATAGGTAAAAAATTATTAGAGGAAGCAAAATTTCGTGATCAAGTGCAGCGGGACGGAGTTTTTGCTAGTTCGAGTAATGAGCGCTATGCCCAGCAGCTCTTTGAAGAGGCGCTCCTTTATCTACAGGCTGCGGAAAAGTTGGGGCATGTTGAAGCAAGACGATTACATGGTCTTTGCTACATTAATGGTTGGGGAGTGGATGCCGATAAGGATAGGGGGTTTGAGCTAGTGGTGCAAAGCATCGAACAAGAAAACAGCTGGGATAAAGTACCACAGATTTTTGCGGCAATAGGATTGAACAAGCCTGAGTTTTTTTCAGCATTAATGCAACGTAAAAAGAAGAGTGGATAAATACCAATTCATAATCGATTTCCCCCAGAAAAGAGAGACGATTCCTGCAAAGCAGAGATAAGGACCGAAAGGTATCGGGGTATCTTTTGTTTTTCCTTGTTTTTTGAGGTAAATGAGGCCAATGATTGCGCCTGTTAATGAGGCAAGGAGCAAAATTAGGGGTAGCTGGACCCAACCAAACCAGGCCCCAAAGGCTGCAAACAATTTAAAATCACCATTACCCATGCCTATTTTATGAGTAAGTAAATAGAATAACTTAATAAACAACCAGAGGACTAGATAGCCTGCTGCTGCGCTGAGTACGGCATTCGCAAGGGGGGTAAATAATGACTGTGTGTTAGCAATAAGACCGAGCCATAGCAAACCTAAGGTCAGGCTATCAGGCAGTAATTGCTGTTCTAAGTCAATAAAAAAAAGAGCAATTAAAATCCAAATAAATAACAGAACAACGATCAGGGTAAGGTTAAAACCAAAATAGTAAGCTGCTAATAAAGCGAATAAACAACTGAGTAACTCAACCAGCGGATAACGAAATGAAATGGGTTGGTTACATACACTACAGCGACCACGCAATAGACAATAACTAATGATAGGAATGTTCCATATAACAGGAATAGTGGCTTTGCATGTGGGGCAAAATGAGCGAGGGAAAAACAAGTTAAGCGGCACATTGGCAGGATTAATTGCGTTGTGGCTTTCTTTATACCAATCAGCCTGCAGCATCAATGGTAAGCGATAGATAATCACATTAAGTAAGCTGCCAATAGCAAGCGCAAAAACTGCCAAGAGAATGTAAGCTGCAGGAAGATTAATTATTTCGAATTGACTGATCACATTACACCACTGAGCCAAGGTTAAATATGGGAAGGTACATCGCAATGACCAGACCACCAACAATTAATCCTAGTATTGCTAGGATAATAGGTTCTAGCAAGTGACTTAAGATATCGATAGCATTGTTGACGTCGTCTTCATAAAAATCAGCGATCTTAACTAACATCATTTCCAAGGTGCCTGATTCTTCGCCAACTGTTACCATTTGTTCGACCATGTTGGGAAATAAATGAGTTTTTTTCATAGCCACGTATAACTGTTGACCTGCACAGACATTCTCGCTGATGCTAGCGATTGCTTTAGCATACGAGCGACTTGCGGTGATACCCTCTGCTGCTGCTAAGCCTTCAACTAAAGGAAGTCCTGCTGCGCAAGTTGTAGCAAGGGTACGAGCAAATCGGGCGATGATTGCTTTGCTAAATATACTACCAATAAGAGGGCATTTTAATAGTAACCTATCGATACCTTGATTAAGCCTAAACCAGCGTTTTCTGAGCCGATCAAAAGCATAACTTAAACTGCCAGTTAGAAATAAAAGGATTAGCCAATTCGTTTTAACAAAATCTGATAATTGAATTATTAGGCGGGTTAATAGCGGAAGCTCAGCCCCGAAGCTCTTAAATAAAGTGGCAAATTGTGGGACAACTAAGGTTAATAACACAAAAGTTACTCCGCAGGCGATAAATAAAACAATTAGAGGATAGATCAGTGCTTTGGTTAATTTTTTTTTAATGGCTGCTATTTTTTCTTTGTAATTTGCAATCGTGTTAAGCATAACTTCCAGCTTGCCTGATTTTTCGCCAATGGCAACTAAATTGCAAGTTAACTCGTTAAAAAAAGAGGGGTGCTTAGCGAACGCTAGCGACAAGGGAAGTCCGCTTTCTATATCTTTTTTAATGCTGGTAATTAAGTGGGTCATGGATAGGTTCGACTGGCTTTGCGCAACGATAACGAAGGATTGCATTAAGGGTATGCCTGCATTAAGCAGGGTGGCGGTCTGCCGACAAAAGAGCGCTATATTTGCCACTGTTATTTTTTGAGTAAACAAGGCGAAGTTTCTTCTCGTTATTCGTTTGCTGCTAATCCCTTGTTTGTGGAGTTCAGTTTTAACGATAGCGATGCTTGTCGTGTCAATTATACCACGCATTTTTTCGCCTAGATGATTTGTGCCTTCCCAATAGTAACGGTGTTTCTGTTTATCCATAATACTTAGCCAATCGTTACCCGATTTACTTCCTCTACAGTAGTTAGACCTTCCCGAATTTTTTCCAAGCCAGATTGATAAATAGTTGACAGGCCTTCGGCAGGGGCGAGCTTGTGCATCCCCATGGCATTTGATCCAGTCATCATTTGCTGGCTCATCGTTTTTGATATAGGCATTACCTCGAACAAACCTATACGTCCCTGGTAACCATTCGTGCATTGCTCACACCCTATCGCTTTGTACAAACGAATACTGCGAACTTCATTCTTAGCAAAGCCAAGCTCAATTAGGTTTGGTGGTGATAGATCATTGCGGACAGCTTTGCAATGATCACACAATCGTCTTGCTAATCGTTGGGCAATTAATAAGACGGCAGAGTTTGCAATATTAAATAAAGGAATGCCCAAATTGCTTAGTCGAGTGAGTGTTTCCGCTGCGCTGTTTGTATGTAGGGTTGAGAGAACAAGATGACCTGTTTGTGCGGCTTTGATTGCTATTTCTGCAGTTTCTCGAATCGCGGATTTCGCCCACCATGATAATATCTGGATCTTGGCGTAGCAGTGAACGCAGAATAGTAGAGAAAGTTAAACCCGATTTTGGATTAATATTCACTTGATTGATGCCAGCTATTTTAATTTCAACAGGATCCTCCGCCGTGGATATATTTTTTTCTTTGTTATTTAAGAGAGAAAGCGCGGTATAAAGAGTTAAGGTTTTGCCGCTTCCCGTTGGGCCTGTTACTAAAATTAATCCTTGTGGTTTTTTTAAGGCGCTAATGAATTGTTTTTTCTGGAGGGTATTTAACCCCAATGAATCAATATTTAATTTGGATAAATCGGTATCGAGAATACGGATAACTACTTTTTCACCATGAATAGTTGGACAGGTACTTACGCGGAAATTGACGACATGGTCAGCTGATAATTTCATTTGCAAACGCCCATCTTGCGGGAGACGGCGTTCAGCAATATCAAGGTTGGCGAGAATTTTAATCCGCGCACTAATTCGATTTGCTAAATTAAGTGGAGGGGTAGCTACCTCTGTTAATAAACCATCCTGGCGGTAACGAATACGATATTCATGCTCATAGGGTTCAAAGTGAATATCTGATGCGCTTTTTTTAATTGCAGTTAGCAGAGTTTGATTAACAAATTTAATGATGGGAGTATCCTCTTCATTGATTAACAAAGTTAAATCGGCATTTATTGGATCGATGTTATCTAATTCGATCGCGTTACCTAAAGAATTAAGCAGATGCTGATTTTCTTTACCGAGCACTCTATCAATTAACCTATGGAGCTTGTCTGTTTCAGCAATAATTGCTTTAGTGGGTAATCCGGTATGAAATTGGATTTCTTGAAATGCTGCCTGCTTACTTGGATCATCAGTTGCTAAAAATAAATGTTGGGCACGGATATAAATGGGCAACACATTATGACGACGTATCAGGCGTATTAATTGTTCATTGATTAGTTCTATTGGGATTGCATCAAAATCAATGCAATCCAAATCGATTAAAGGTAAATCAAAATGTTCAGCTACAATTTTTGCAAGTATTGGCGCTGCAATGAGGTTGTTAGTGACTAAATAGTCTAGAAGGCTTTGTTGATTCGCCAAAGCAATGCTCTGATATTCAAGTATTTTACTTTTGTGTAGGAGGTTTCCGTGCGCAATAAGTTGAGCGATCCCTTGCAAGCGTTGTTCCTTTATCTTCGTTGCCATATCCATAATTCGCTTTTTTTCCTTGCGCTAACTATAGAGAAAAAATGTTTAAAGTGCACGTTAAATTATGTCGACGGGTGCAACTCTCGCATAGAAAAATTTAAAGTAGGTTGGGCCTTGGCCCAACATGATACAAGCGTCTACATTGTAAGAAAAAAGGTGTTCCCAAAACAAACGACGACTATTTCGTCACAACATGCCACATTCGTGTTGGGCCAAGGCCCAACCTACACGATTTTATTTGCCTATATGAGAGTACCCTATGGCGACTTGCTGCCTACCCTTACTCTATGGTACAAAAAGGTAATTCAAAATAGGGGGCACGCACTTTGTCTTTTGATGCTCAAAAAAGTAGATTTCGTGCCCTTGAGCACTGGTTTAGTTCGCCCCAGGGTATTGATGTAGGCGATTTTTTTGTAGCAGAATTAGCCCATTTGAATAGCATTCTTTATGGTGAAACCTTATTACAATTGGGTAATTATAGTAACAACTTCTGGTTGGAAAAACTTCGTTATCATCATAAATGGTGTGTTTCACCCTATATAAATTCATCAAGTACTTTTGTTGCTTCTTTTAATCAGCTTCCTATTGATAGAAATAGTATTGATTGCATAATTGCTCCTTTGGTTATGGAGGCTTTTAGCCACCAGAAAAATCCAATTGATGAGATTGATAGAATTTTAAGGCCGATGGGCTATGTTGTTTTCTTTGGCATTAATCCTATGAGCCTTTGGGGCTTGTTTGTGCGGTTAAAACGATTTTCACTTTTCGGATCGTTGGCAGGCAAACCAATGTCTGTTCTTTCGATTAAACGGGCGATGCTACACCGAGGTTATAGTCAATGTAATATATCTTCTTTTTATTATATTCCTCCAGTTTCCACTAAAAAATGGTTGCATAAGCTAGAAATTCTTAATGAATTAGGCAAAATGATTTCCCCATGCCCCGTTGCCTTTTATTGCCTTGTGGTTCAAAAACAACAAGAAGCCCATCCTGACTTACTCCTGGCTGAGCTTGAGGGTAAATTATGGAGTAAAAGAGAATTACAGCCAGCGTGCCAATTTGAGCCATCTCCCCCTCCCGTCATTGCGAGGAGCGTAGCGACGAAGCAATCCAGCGACCTTTCCTAGCATCTCATAAGGCCACTGGATTGCTTCACTGCGTTCGCAATGACGAACATACGATTCTCTACAACCCAGACTGGGCTTGAAGTTAGTTAAGAGCCTTCCAACCCCTTAGGTAAACATCAGAAAAGAACTCCGCACCAGCATCCCCTCTTCCGCCCTTCGGGCACCTTCTCCCCATGTCTGGGGAGAAGGGAAAATGAGGGAAGTTCATTAAGAGCCTTCCAACCCCTTGGGTAAACATCAGAAAAGAACTCCGCACCACCAGCCCCTCTCACGCCCTGCGGGCACCCTCTCCCCGTGCCCGGGGCGAGGGGGAAAATGAAGGAAGTTCTTTGGGAACGCCCTAATCCGGGGGACATCGGTGCTAACTAGCGAATTGCAACAGACCTTAATATTTTCTTAATATTTCATTGTTAAAATCTTCGTAACTCCCAAAGTACGTCCTATTTTTATTTATTATTAAATCACTTCGTACACACGTCATCCCGAACGAAGTGAGGGATCTCCAGAATTTAGTACGTTTTTGAAACATTCTGAGATCCCTCGTTACACCCGGGATGACGTACCTGGGGAGTTACAAATCTTCAATTATTAAAAGTGTGAGTATTACATGCAAGATAAAAGTGTAACCCCTAATGTTTCTCAAGGGCAAAATGTAATAGGGACTTCCAGTACGGCATTGAATCAAGTTAATACAACAGAGTTACCAAGTTCTGTGGCAAGTTTTCTTCCAACTACAACCGCGTCACCAGCGCCAGAGGGAATAAATACATTTACAGTAGAGGAATCGAATAACATAACGGTTTCCCAAGAGAGCACCACTTCGTTTCCACCCGATGATAGTATTATTGCAGACATTTTAAATGACAAACCAACTTATCTTAGTGTAGTTGATAAAGAAAAAAATATGTTTATTCCTATTTTCATAGAAAACACCTATCCATTACGTCCTATTGTTCTTTTATCAATTTTTATTAGTACTCAACATGGTGCTGATTTATTAACAATAGGTGCTATCAACAAGATATACGAACTCGTTGAAAATTCAATAAAAGAAAAATCAATAATTATAAGAAATTCAGAAGATGTCAAAAAATTACGCCAGGCATTTTATACAATTTTTGAGATTATTGGTAAGAGTGCACTTGGAGGGCATCCAATTTCTCAAAAGAAAGGACATTTGCTCGTCTTTGCAGAAAGACATGCGTCACTGATTAAGTTGTGCAAAAAACATGTTATTGTTAAAGGATGCAAAGAACAACTAAATACAGTGTTTGAAGATGATATAAGAAGTAGTTTCGAGGGATTGTATCGTTGTTATTATGCATTGGATGATTTGATAAATTCCGAAATATATTGCAGAAAGCTTTTAGATTTTCTGCCAACTTGTAAAAAAGTTGATAGAGAAGATCTCATGGCACAGTATAGTTTAACACAGGGGTTTCTAGCAGAGATATACCTTGAGTGGGGTTATCTCGAACTTGTGGAAAAGAACATTGAAGCGAATGCAAAAGTGCTTTCCCAATTGAAACTAGATTCATATCCGGTTCACTTTTTACTTTTTTGTAAAAATTCAAAACTAGCCATTAATACCCTTAATGAAAGAGGTGAGTACTTAAACGCATTAAAAATTTTACGCATTGCAAAATCAACATTGGGAACTCATGTCAAAAATGCAACTCAGCTCAAGAAAGGAAACCAGGAAATACCTCCAATGCTTGCGCATCTTACTGAATGCTATGAATTTTTTATTAATACGGACAAAGAGATACAAGAAAAATATCTTGCCTCCATGTTAAATACAATGAAGAATTCAGCTTCATTGAAAGCTTTAATCAGTAAAATTCAACCTAATTTTGGTAATGGCCAGCTTAAGCTTATCTTTAAAGAAAGTGATTATGTTTTCTATTTTCAATCCGCGTTTTATGCTAAAGGTCTTTCAATTGAAAAAAATGTTTCTCAAGCAAGTATTTCTGTTGATCTAAATGGGTGTCCGCCTGAACTATTGAAAGAGATTTGTGAGAATGTCTTTTCGCGTATTGAGAGTGCAAGGAAAGAAGAAGCACAATCCAAAGCAATGCAAGAGCCAATTGCGCAAGTACCTACTATGCAATCCCCTTCACCAACAAGTAATACCTCGCCGCATGCTTTTTTTGCTTCAAAAAAAACGGACAAAGAGATGCAAAATAAATATCTTGCCTTATTGTCAAATATAATGAGGAATTCATATTCAATGAAAGCGTTACTCAGTAAAGCTCAACCTAATTTTGGTAATGGCCAGCTTCAGCTTATCCTTAAAGAAAGTGATTATATTTTCTATTTTCAACCCGCGTTTTATGCTAAAGGTCTTTCAATTGAAAAAAATTTTTCTCAAGGAAGTATTTCTGTTGATCTAAATGAGTGCCCGCCTGAACTATTGAAAGGGATTTGTGAGAATGCCTTTTCGCGTCTTGAGAAAGCAAAGAAAGAGGAAGCAGAATACAAAGCAAAGCAAGCGCAAAACCCTACTATTGTGAAAATACAAGAATACCATTGGCTAAAGGCAGGTCTTTATTATCGAACGGATCAAAAAAATCAAGGAATAGTTAAAGTGTTAACACACCCAGCTATACCTAAATCTAGCACAGTGTGGTTTGGGTATATACCTGATTGGGTGAAGCAAGATCTGCATTACAGTACAAAATTTGAGGAAAAATTAATCAACGGAATAATAGGAGAGGATTGTATACGAGATATTAGAAAACAAGTATTAACGATGCACCTTTCAGTTTATGAAGATTTTCCCTATAGATTTAAAATTATTATCGATGGTGATTTCCGTTTGTATGGTTGGATTGATGATACTGCAATCGATGAGCAAGGGCGCGTTCGTAGGTTAGTTTGTTTTGGCTATGTTGGTCATCACAAAACCGAACACTTACCCAATCCAGCAACACTTAAAGCTAAGGCCTCTTTAGAGCAAGCTGTTGATAGTAGCAGTAGTTCTATTACCTCAAATGCAACAGATTTGAAGATGTTTTAAATCATTTATTCTTTTGCCCATGAAACCTAAAGTCGGGTATAATGCTTTTCAGTTTATTTTTGGGTTATAGCTATGGCAAAAGAATCGCTATATCGTATAACGTTTGCAAATCAAGAGACGGTATATGAAATTTATGCTCACAAGGTTTGCGAAAGTGAAATTTTTGGTTTTCTTGAAGTTGAGGACCTTGTTTTTGGTGAAAACAGCGCTTTAGTTGTTGATCCTTCAGAAGAACGTTTAAAAGTAGAATTTAGCAGTGTCAAGCGTACTTTTATTCCGATGCATGCGGTTTTTCGTATTGATGAGGTAAGCAAACAAGGTGTCGCAAAAATGCGAGATAAGGTAAAAACTGATAACAAGGTAAGTCTATTCCCGCTTCCCAATAAACGTAATGACTAACTCGGCAGGTTGTCTCATGTCTATTCCAAGTAAAATCAGAGAAGTGTACGAGCGATCGAGCTGTCTATTTACTACTAAAGAAGTCGAAGCCGCTTTAGATAGAATGGCTATCAATATTCATAAAGTGCTCCAGAATAAAAACCCTGTTCTGCTCTGTGTAATGATCGGTGGGTTAGTGCCTATGGGAAACCTACTCCCACGCTTAGATTTTCCCTTAGAAGTTGATTACGTCCATGCCACGCGTTACCAAGGCAAGGTTAAAGGTGGGGAATTATGTTGGAAAGTCAAACCTAGTCTTAATTTAGCGAATAGAACGGTTTTAGTCATTGATGATATTTTAGATGCAGGGGTGACTTTAGCTGCTATTATTGCAGAAATTAAGGCTAAAGGAGCCACCGAAGTTTATAGCGCGGTCTTGGTAGATAAACATCATAAGCGTGTTCCTAATGGCTTAGAAAAGGCTGATTTTGTCGGTTTACATGTTGATGATCATTATATATTTGGCTATGGCATGGATTATAACGAATATTTACGAAATGCCCCTGGGATTTTTGTCGTTTCACCTGAGCATGAATAGTAGGGTACATGAATAGTAGGGCGCTTGTTTATAGCCAATGAATCCATTAAAATCCTTTCTCCCATCAAGCCTACCTACTAAGGTTTTATGCTAAGTGTCATTGTCATTGTCAAAAACGAAGAAGCCAATCTTAGACGTTGCTTGACCTCTGTGCAGTGGGCGGATGAAATCATTGTACTCGATTCTGGCAGTACCGATAACAGCATTGCAGTGGCGAAAGAATTTACTCCCAAGGTGTATCTAACCGATTGGCAAGGGTACGGAATTCAAAAACAGCGTGCTTTAGAGAAAGCGACAGGCACTTGGGTTTTAAACCTTGATGCGGATGAATCAGTGAGCGCAGAGCTGAAGGATGCTATTTGTTTAGCGATGAAACTGGATAAAGTTGAAGCTTATCGCATCCCCATCCTGTTGAATTTTTATGGTAAATCACTTTATTATTCTTGGTCCCCCAAACACCATATCCGTCTTTTTAAGCGTTTAGGCGCTCGTTACAGTGAGAATATTGTTCACGAAGCGGTGATAGTTCCTCCGAGCACACGCGTTGGTCAATTAAAACAAGCGATTTATCATCATTCTTTCCAAGATATAAGCCATGCTCTGTATAAAATGAATACGTATTCTTCATTTAGTGCAACAATGCGCAAAAAAACACGCTCGCCTCACTTTATTAAGACCGTGCTGGGCGCGTGGTGGATGTTTTTTCGCTGCTATATTATCCAAGGTGGATTCCTTGAAGGGCGCAATGGTTTCTTACTTGCGGTTTTAAGTGCGGAAGGAAGTTTTTACCGTGGTATTAAAATTATATACCCGGATAAGGAGGGAGAATGACACAAATACTGGATTTAGCTAAACTTCGCGATGCGCCGATCGACACGGAGTTCTTTCCCTATTGTCAGGTAGATTGTTTCATCAACAACGATGCACTTTTGGACGTCTTGCATGATTTTCCCAATATTAGCATCAGAGGTAGCATTCCAGCCCATCGACTAACCTATGGGGCGCATTTTCAGAAACTTATTGATGAGCTATATCACCCGGAGTTGCGGACATTAATTGCCCAGAAATTTTGCATTGATTTATCGACCAGCCACACTATGCTTACCGTCCGTGGCCAAACGAATCTCAGGGATGGTTATATTCATACTGATACCCCAAGCAAGTTAATGACATTGCTTCTTTACCTTAATGAGGATTGGTCTGAGCAAACCGGAAATCTACGATTACTAAGAGATAATTCAAGCCTCGACAATTATTTTGCCGAGGTTACTCCAACTGCGGGTAAACTATTAGTGTTCAAAGTAACTGACAATTGTTGGCATGGCCATTATCCATTTGTGGGAGAGCGGCGGACTCTGCAATTAAATTATGTAACTAGTCAAAAAGTCGTTGCTAAAGAAATGAGAAGGCATTCTCGCTCTTATACGTTAAAAAAATTGACGCGTATGGTTAGGGCCAGTTGACGGCTGCGCTTTCGGCGCAAACTAGCGAATTGTCAACTGACCCTAGTTCGGATTAGCTATGAAAAAAATTTTACTCGTTAAGATCACCTCGATGGGGGATCTTATTCAGATGTTACCTGCTTTAACAGATGCTGCTAATGCTATTCCCGGCATTAAATTTGATTGGTTGGCAGAAGAGTCTTTTCAAGAAATTCCTCGTTTACATCCGAGTATTGATAAAATTATTGCTCTTCCTTACCGCCGTTGGAAGAAAAATATTAGCCAAGCAATTAAAAGCGGCGAAATAAACCGTTTTTGGCGAGAGTTGCGCAGTAATCACTATGACATGGTCATCGATGCTCAATCCAATTTAAAAAGTGCATTGGTTAGTCTGCTCGCCAGAGGAAGTAAATATGGTTTGGATAGTAAATCAGTGCGGGAATATGGTGCCCAGTTTGCGTACTCTAACAAAATAGCAATTAGTCGTATGCAAAATCATACCGAGCGCATGCGGCAAATGCTGGCTATTTTTTTGGCTTATGAACAGCCGACAACTCAAGTTGACTATGGGGTATCTAAAGCTCACTTACCTAGCCTGGACTTCGCCTTACCAGAACAATTTGTCATGGTAATACCTATTGCAAGCTGTAATAATAAATTATGGCCGGAACAATACTGGCAAGAGGTGATTCATGATATCGCAGGCTCAGGCTATGATGTTGTTCTCCCTTGGTGGAGTACGGAGGAAAAGGAGCGAGCATTAAGGCTTAAAAAGGATAGTCTGCGCATTCATTTATTACCGACCCTTACTTTAACGCAAAAGGCGAGTGTTTTGGCACAGGCGATTGCCGCAATTAGTGTAGACACTGGGCTCGCCCATATGGCTGCTATGTTAAACATTCCGAATATCACTTTATACGGTTCATCTGATCCTAATCATTGCGGAACAATGGGTAGAGAACAGATTCACATAAAAGCGAGTGGCCCTTCCTGTTCACCTTGTGCGCAAGCTAAATGCACTTATCGGGGCCTGTCCCAGTATGAGCCTGCTTGCCTTGCGACCATTACTCCAGGTCAGGTTCTGTCATCTTTTTATGAGTTAATGTCCCGTACGACAGGTTGATTAGGTAGGCCTTGACATGCTAGCCTAGCTAGCATTGTTGATTTCGGTCTATTTTTCGTGAAGAATATAAATCCTATGCGAAAATCTACAAAAAAAAGCATTAAAAAATCGATCAAGGTTGCTTTTATATTAGGCCTTTTCCTCTTCATTTCCCCTAAATTATTCGCTTGTTACTTAATTTTTGGGATGATTGACGTTAGTCGCAATAGACCAGTCAATTGGGATATACTTAAACGATACTTTATTGGAAATGGAATCTTAACCTGGTTATTATCGCCTTTTAATTTATTCATCGATTTAATCTCCTTTAAAAACAAAGGCATTTATCAACTGACTGACTTACCCAAAGCGTACCAAGAAGAGATTTCGGCATTATTATCTGATATTGATAGTCATCGTGATTTGATTAAACAAGAAATGGCTGCACGATTATCAGAAATTCATCGCGGCATGTTATTTTTTAAATGGTATGGAGATAATCTAAAAACCACATTTAATCTTCCTTGCTTTCACAAAAAATATCAATATATAAAAACCATTGGTGTATCTACATTTAATAAACAAACTGCCACATCAGTGCATTTTGGTCCATTACGAATCTCATTAAGGTTACTTTATAATATATCTCCAACAAGTGAAGGCGATGTTTATATTCAAGTCGGTGGGAAAAGACACCATTGGAAAGATAACCCTTTATTTATCTTTGATGATACCCTGCAACATCAATCAGTCAATTACTCTGAAGACCTTCGTCATTGTATGTTTGTAGATTTAATTCGCCCAACAAAATTAACTGCGATATTATCGAAATTACTTCAAGTTACTAAATTCGTAACAGTTAAATTCAATGGAGTGTTTTATAAAAAATGGGTTTTTCTGAAATAATTGGTGAAAGACAATGAAATCTATCATTAGAAAAAGTGAGCCATTAGAAAAACCTGATGACTGCAGTGACGAACGAGAGTTATTTATAGACTCACATGACCCAATTGAGTTCGAGATTAAATATTATAATGAGAAGGCAATTGAGTTATTGGACAAATCAGTACCCGAGTTTTTACCTTGCTTACCATGGGGATACCATTGGGAAAAAGTTTGGAAAGAATATGGTGTCTATAAATCGAAGCATGCGGATGAGCATCAGATCGTTTTAATAGTCTATGGCCCGGATGAAAAGAACCAAATTAATTACAATTTATTAATTGATGGGAATAATTCTTTTACTTTGTCGCATACTCGTGACAGTACGCAGACCCGATTAAGAGCTAAGGACCGACACTATCCATCTCCTATCAAAGCTAATGCCACAGGATATCAATTTGGGGGTACCCAATATATGCCTGGGCACTGTGTTGATCACGTAGATTCAATTATCCCTCCTGCAAATATTGTAAAAAAATATGGAGCTGATTGTATTTCCTCTTTTAATCCTGCTAATTACATTCCTGAGGTTCAAAAAGATTATTGGGGATTATACATGAGGAAAGGGTTAGTTGGAGAACAGCGAAAGGGGGGGTGCAGTTATGCGCAATTGGCTGAATACCCAGACAACCCTAATCTCACAGTATCTGGCGCGGCAGTTCCTGAGTCGGTATATTTTTACTGTTTGGACAAAGAATACAAGCCAAAACAAGTGTCTTGGATTGATTGGGATGTGAATTATAACGACCATAAAAAACCAAAAGCTACAAGCATGATGAGCCATATGGAAACGTACTCTACAAGTTTGGAAGCTGCTCCCCAAGCCCTTATTTGGGATGTTAATAATTCAGCTAGAACATGGAGGAAGACAGTTAGAGATAGTCGAATTTTAGGGCATAATATAAGGAAGAAAGTGGTTGATTCATACAATCCAGACAGAGATCAAATTTATGCCTATGGCAATTCTTCCACGTTAGAGTATACAAACAGTTATGCGAGCATCTCAGCAGCTCTAGCAGCATCACCACAAGGGAAAGTCAAGTTAACCAAAGAGAATCTTAAAAAGGCTGTTAACCACGGTTTAAGCTTGCTTGAATTAGATGAGACAAAAATGCCAGTTGATGAAAATCGTTATAAATGGGTTAAACAATACCATAAAGAAGAGAAGCCAGGTTTTGAAGATGACGACTTAGTTGATACCGTCAAACAATTGACATTTAACTAGGCCTACTACTCTGGAACTCCAAAGCAACAGGCTCTTAAGTGATCATAAATTTAATGCTTTAATCGTATTAATTGGTAAAAACAATTTTAGTCTATTAGAGGGAAACTCAATAAAGCCGAAATGGTGATAAAAATTGGCGGCATTACCATCTTTTGCATCAACAACAACTGCATTCATTCCAATTTGATCACTAATTAATAAACTGCGTTTGATCGAATCAATTAATAGGTGTGCTCCAATTTTTTTGCCTTTGTGATGTGAATCAACTGCAAGTCTACCTATTAAAATAGCAGGAAGCATAGGATATTTAGGCAATTTCCTCATGTACTCATCTGATAATTCACTCGCATCTATGCTGATACTTGATAGGGTATAATAACCAATTACATCTGTTGAATTAATAGAGGTCAGAGCATAAGTAATGGAGACATTTTTCTTAATATCCTGTCCTGCCTGATTTTTTAGGTAATTATCTAGTGGCAAAGACCCCGATGAAAAATTTTTCTTGTTGTGTGCTGAATTTAATTTACTTATTACATAAGCACCTTGTGCACTCGTCATTTAGAGATAATATCCTTCTTGTATTTTTTGGCTGCTGCCACTAACGTACTCGAAGGTGTTGGTGCATGCTGTAATGCTTTAATGAATGTATCGCTATCTTTCATTGATAACTTAATTTGTTCGTGTTCTCTGATAACGCGTGTTGCAGCTTCATACGCTGAATTCACAACGAAATCAGTTAAAGAACGACCCAGTAAATCTGCGGCATGCTTTAAGAAGGATTTTTTTTCGTTACTTATCCTTGCTTCAAGTCGTTCAAATTCTTGTTTATGTTTTGTTATGGGCAATGGCATAGTAATACCTAGGATATTTTATTACTTTAATTATACGGCAATTTGCCGTATTGTCAAATATTAGCTTTGTCCAATGCAAAATGTCTTTACTTCACGCCTTTGCTGAAAAAATGAGCCTATACTGCAAAGGAGGCAGGGCTAGTCACTTCCTCAATAAAGTCTGCATATTCATCTTTAGATGAAACATTGCTGATAACCATCTTGATTGGATTAATAATCAAATGTTCCATCGCAATGAATGTAAGGGCTGGTGGCATAACAACAGCATAGATAGCAAGGTTTAATGCAAGAGCAAGTGGTACAAGTAAGAGTGGGGAGTTTGAGTTACAGCTTAAATCGAGTAAACCATTAGCGCAGAACATCGCTGCGCAGAGCAAATCATAGCCAAAAGTATTTTCATAACGAGTTTCTTTCTTTATTTCAGCAAATAGGGCCCTTAACTCGGATTCGTTAATCAGATTATCCCAGGTCTTCAAGTCTGAATTAGTAGTTTCTGGAGTGCCTAGAAAATTACGTTTTCGCGTGTTAATTCTTTCGGTAACTATGTTATTACCAGCGTCGACACTTAGATTAAAAAATTTACGATTCCATACATACATTCCCATCTCACTGATATGGAACAGGCGATAGCCATTTGTTGCTTGTTGATATTCGCCTGGATAAAGAGTTCGATCCCACGACGTACCATTATCAGCGCCTAGAACTAGCTCGTTTAAGCCAAAAAATGCAAGTAAATTACGAAATTGAGCAGTCAAATTAAACGGGCTTTGATCTTCAGCTGCATGACGAGCTTCCATTAATACTTTCATTGCAATAAATTTTTTCAGGAGTGGCCGATCTTCTTCATTTTTGAAGTCATGAATACTGAGTTTAGCCATAAGCGCCCGTTGTTGTTGTTTAGACAAGCCTATGAAAACTGAAATTTCTGTCCTCTGAACAATCTCTTTAGCCTCAGCGCTAACATAAACTGACCCACCTATAGCTAAAAAAACTGACCCACCCATTGTATTCCAAAAAACTTGTCATAACTCAAATCACGGACTGCGCTACTGTTTAAGTAAGCTCATTTATAAAGGAGCTGAGCATGTGTCGCAGAGGATTATGCAAACACTGTGGTATTTCATTTGAACGGCTCAAAAATCCTGCTCAATCGTATTGCTCAAAAACAGCCTGCCAATTGGCACGTAAACGAGCATGGCGCCGGAAGAAGATGAGTCAGGACGTTGATTATAAGGCAAATCAGCGAGCTGCTAATAAGCGTTGGCAATCAAAAAACGCCAGCTATTGGCAAAGGTACAGAGCAAAACATCCTGACTATGTTGCAAAGAATCGCACTGGACAGCATAGACGAGATAGCAAAAGACGGGGTAAGGCGTCATTTCTTGCAAAGAGCGACGCGTTCCCATCAGACCCCCTAGTTCTCCCTGGTACCTACTTGCTAACCCCCCTGATAGGAGAGACGCTTGCAAAGAGTGACGCGTTACGCGTCAAAATCCTTGTAGAGCCTGGAGAAAATGCCTTTGAGAGCCTGCTTGCAAAGAGTCTACCGTATAGCCAACTAAAAACCTAGTTGGTTACAATGCGACCATAATCTAACGGAAGACTATTATTATGAAACAACCTGAAGTCAGGGCCCTTGAATGGCACCAGCTTGATGTACGCTATGCGGACATTCGTATCCATACACAAACGGCCATTAATCGTCTTATACGATCGATTCAATCCCATGGGTTGTTGATTCCCGTTTTAGTTGTACCCTGGAGGAGTGCTGAGTCAAGCGAGCGTTGGGTTGTCATTGATGGCTATTTACGTATCGCAGCATTCCAGGCACTACGACACGACAGCATAGAGGTAGTTGTTTCTAGCCACACTATGAAAGACGCCCTTATTGACCTATATCGCCAGAATACTTCCCGTGTCTGGGAAGCCTATGAAGAAGCTAAATTAGCACAAACACTCATCAGCGAGCATCAACTTTCACAGACTGAGGTAGCCCAACAGCTAGGTAAGAGCAAGAGTTGGGTGTCCTACCGCCTGCAGTTACTTCAAGATCTCCCTGAATTTGTAGAACAAGCAATACGTCAAGGCGTATTGTCAACTTGGACAACCCAGCGCATTATCTTACCGTTCGCGCGCGCGAACAGTGAGGGTGCAAAAAAACTAGTCAAGTACTTAGAAACAAAAACACACGCCAGTAGAGACATTCAAGCCTATTATACGCATTACTTAAGTAGTAATCGTCAAACCCGTAAAAATATGCTGGATGAGCCACAGCATTTTTTTAAAGCCCATGCTTTTCAAATGAAATCAGACACAGTGCCACTTGATAAACTAGCCCCTGAAGAAGCTTGGGAAAGTATCCTTGCGCTGTGTTTATCCAAACTGAAGCGACTTGAGGGTATTCTCCCTGCAGTGTTTTATCCAAAGCAAGCATCGATCGAACGCAGCATGCTCATGAAGCCCTTGTCAGCATTGCTTAATCAAGTCCATCAACTACAAAAAAATGTTGAGGAAAACCACCATGTATGATCCGGTTATAAAAAGTACCATTAAACAACTTCATCAGATAGGTAAGAGTATTAGAGAAATTAGCAGATCCCTGGGTATTTCACGAAATACAGTTCGTTCAATATTGCGCCAAGAAGTTAACCTCGAGTTAATAGAAAAGCAAGACCTTCTTGAGCTCATTCGAACCTTACTGGGTTCGTGCAAAGGGAATTTAGTTCGTGTTCATGAAATACTGACTGCAGAACACCAACAAAACATCGCATACAGCACATTAACTTATTGGGTACGCAAATATGCGCTTCGAGATAACCCGAGGCAGCGTGTCGGTGAGTATCTTTTTGAGCCAGGAGAGGAAATGCAACATGATACCTCACCCCATTGGCTGGAACTCGGTGGAAAACGAGTCAAAGCACAATGTGCTTCGCTTATATTTGGTTTTAGTCGCATGCTTTTTGTTCAGTATTATCCTCGATTCTCACGTTTTGAAGCGAAGTCGTTTCTCTCTGATGCCTTGGTTTTTATGCAGTCTTCCTGCAATCGCTGCATCATTGATAATACCAGTGTCATTCTAGCAGGTGGTGCTGGCGCTTACGCCGTTGTGGCACCCGAGATGGTGTTCTTTAGTCGTGTCTTTGGCTTTCAATTCATAGCACATGCTGTGAATCACGCTGATCGTAAGGGTAAGATTGAAAGACCTTTTTATTATCTTGAAACCAATTTTCTTGCTGGACGTGTTTTTAAGGATTGGCAAGATTTAAATAACCAAGCACGTGCTTGGTGTGAGGCGGTCAATCAAAAAGTGAAACGTCATTTGGGAGAAAGTCCAACAATATTGTATCAACAAGAACGCCCATACTGCATGAGTTTACCGAAAGTGTTGCCTCCTATTTACAATCAGTTGCAACGCATGGTCAATTCTGAAGGTTACATTAGTGTTGAAACCCAGCGTTACTCCGTTCCAGAGCGATTGCTTGGGCAGGTGGTGGATGTTTATCAATACATGAACCACATTGATGTTTTTTACCAGCATCAAAAAGTAGCTACGCATCAAAGAGCAACAGGACGGCCTTACCAGCGCCTTTGTGATAAAAGCCATCATCCTACATTGAGGAAAGAAGCGATGCTTAACGAATTGTCTGAAGCACAGCGTAAGCTTACTGGGCTTCATCCCCTATTAGACCTCTACCTTAATGACCTAAAGTCACAGGTAAAAGGTCGAGGGTTTTCAGTATTTAAGCGCTTACTCTATTTTAAGGAGCTCTATCCTCAAGATGCATTTATCGCTGGGATCGTCAGTGCACAAAAGTATCGTTTATACGATATGAATCGCCTTGAACGCATCATATTGCGTTCTATCCAAAGTGATTTTTTTAACCTTTAGTCGTGAGGCGTTTTCTTATGTATGACGAATTACATCAATACCTCAATCAATTGCGTCTCAGGGGAATGGATGAGCTACTAGACAGTGTGCTTTTAGAGGCTCAGAAAGAGGGGCTCTGCGCACAGGATGTCCTGCATAAACTTCTTGTTGCTGAAACGCAGTACCAAAAAATACGCGCTTTAGAAAATCGATTAAAAAATGCTAAGATCCCCTGGGAGTGGAGCATTGATACCTTCCCATTTCAACGACAACCGGCCATTAAACGTGACCAAGTCATGGCATTGGCTAAATTAGAGTTCATTAAAAGCGCAGAAAATATTACACTCATTGGCAATCCAGGTGCAGGGAAAACAGGCATAGCTATCAGTTTATTACGCTTGGCAATTACCAATGGCTATAGAGGGCGCTTTTACAATGCTCAGGAGTTGTTAAACGACCTGTATACCTCACTAGCGGATAGAAAGACGTCTAGTCTCTTAAAGAGCATCGCAGCCTACGATTTGTTAATCATCGATGAGCTCGGATATTTAACCTTAACCCCGGAACAAATCAATATTTTCTTTAAACTGATTGATATGCGATATCGCAAGAAATCAACCATCATTACAACTAACCTAGACTATACTCAATGGCACGAAATCTTTAAGAGCAAACCACTGGTCGATGCTATGTTGGATAGATTCAGGCATTATTGCACGACTATTTCAATTCTGGGGGACAGTCTTCGCGCTGCCAGTGAAGTAAACAAACCGCTACAATCCACGTAAGTACCACGCTTAAGCATCGGAAAACCATCCTGAATAGGAGTGAATGCGCTTAGTTAATACTATGAATCCTAAGGAGTCTATTCTTTTGATCACCCCAACTGCCCGATAGGCATCTTCTCAAGGGGAAGATGACAAGGAATCTATCGAAAACTTGTGAGTAAACTGATGGATAACCTGGTGCAGTAAGCTGCACTTCAGGTTACCCACAGCTTACATCACAAGTTTTCAATAGATGGATTTATTTTATATTCCAACAATAATCTTTTATTTTTTTTAGTCTAATAGCTCGTGTGCTAAGCACTCTCGCTATTATGTTTTTGCGCATTTAGTGGGTCAATTTTTCTTAGCAAAAGTGGGTCAATTTAAGTTAGCGGCGAGGCTCTTTAGTCATAAATTACTTCTTTAGATAATAATTGGCGCAATAATAGCACAACCTATAGATTCGGATCAATTAGAAGGAGCAGGGGGGCAACTCTTATATAGACAAATGAAATCACGTAGGTTGGGCCTTGGCCCAACAAGAATGTGGCATGTTGTGACAAAATAGTCGTCGTTTATCTCGGGTACGCATTTTGTCTTACAATGTAGACGCTTGTATCATGTTGGGCCAAGGCCCAACCTACTTTAAATTTGCCCATGCGAGAGTTGCACCTGAGCAGGGTGGGTTGAAGATCATGTTGCATCACTGATTTTGGATCTATTTAGGTTATTTCGGGTTACCTATGCCCGCCTTCAAATCCTATTATCAAAAGAGCTAGCCTCTATAAGCTGCGCTAATTGATCATGAGTCGTTTGTGCTGCTGTAGCAACTTGTACCTCTGTACTTGAGGCAAAAAGTTGAGGGTAATAGGCTTTTTTGGGCTCATTACTAGGGAGTAGCTTGGCGAGACCAGTAAGTATTGTGTCGATTAATTGCAAGACCCAAGTGATAACTGGATCTCTATCTGCATCCGTTAATTGTTGTAAATTTTCTTTACTAAGATTCCTGCACATAGTCTCTAAACAACTTGTTATAAACTCTTCTTGCTTTTGTTGTAGGGATTTATAGCATGCTAAGCTAGCCTCTAATTCTGTCTTAAGTTTGTTGAGAAATCCGTATTTTGGATCCTCTGTTCGTGTATCAAATCGTGTCTGAATTTCTTGTACCAATAGATTGATGAGGGAAACCTCGGGGGATTCCACTCGCAGCTTTATCTCATTAGTTATTTCATAACGTCTGATAATATCTTGATTTAGATCTTCTAACTGAAACTGACTTAATTCATAGACTGTATTAAGCTGAGATGGGTCGGGTTTCACTATCTGTGCTAGACGAAGAGTAAGATTCTCATTATTTAACCTGAGGTCGGTAGGTAGGCTATCTTGTTTGTTATTTAACTCTGCTAGCGCCTCTTCAGTTTCTTTCCAGTTCTGCAAAAAAATGCGGTTTACCTCTTCAATTTTGCTTTTTAAGCGTTGCTCAATTTTAGCTAATTTCTTTATCTGAAAAGATGATTTTAGCTCAATTATTCCTGTAGTCCACTCGGGAAATAGGCTAGTTACATGGTCGATATTTTTCTTACTTGCTGCTTGTGCTTCTTTGTCCCATTCTTCATCGAAATTATGGGCAGCGTACACAGGGTTTAGGTTAAGCTTTTCTAAAAGGTTGAGTAGCTCTTCATATTTATCGTTTACTTCTTTCGCCTTGGTGTCCGCAAATTGTTTCCTCTCCATGCCTACTGCTTTGATTGTTTTCCCAAGGTTAGCAGTCGTGTGGGCAATTGGCGTAACTATCGCTTCTAACCTCTTTAAAACTTGACCCATGGCTTGAATTTTACACTTTAGTAAATTTTTTTCAGAGTACTCACCAACAGCTATATTGCTTGATAACCTACCAATTCGGGTTCCCTTCTCATTTTTAAGTAGGTTAAATTGGGTAACGAGATCGCCATACTCTTTCACTAACGGGTTGCTGTGTAATTTGGCTTGACCTAATAGAATTTCTTGTTCAAACCCTGATGCAGCTGAGGGATTTGGTTTAGGGGCATGACTTATACTTGTTTGAGTGAGTGCTGGACTTACGAACCACCCTATCAGCTTAGATTGGATGCTTTCCTGTGGGAGTTCTGCGGAAGTAATTTTTTCTGCAGAGCGTTTGTTGGTTGTTAATAAGTACTGCTCTACTGGGAGAAAAGGTTGAACCGTTTCTTCTATTGTTTTTACCATCGAGTTGTATTTTTCTTCTTGTTGAGCATAACGGCTGTTTAATTCTGCAAGTTCGCCTTTTTCGAGAATTTCAAGAATTCGTGCAGTTATTTTATCAGTTGCTTTTTTCAATGCAGTAGCACAGGGTGTAATGTTATTTAGAAATTTTTCTTCTTCTTTATTTATGATCTCGTATACCCTATTCTTTGTTAATTGTTCACCTTTAGGGGCGTATTTTTCGTACGCTTTATTAAATTGTTCTCCAGTAAAGGGTTTGCCATTTACCCAGAGGATGAGAGGGGAGAATTCTTCATTGAATTGCTTGTGTGCTTTTACCAATTCACCTATTTTTTCATCCTCCTGATCAATTTTAGCGTGCTGCTGTACAATGAGTGGGTCTTCTAATAAATCGTGTTCGGGCATTTTTTCTTGCGTTTGGGTAATTAATTGCTGCAGAACAGATCGTTGGTCCTTAATCTCTTGGAATAAGCGCGTAGTATCTGCTCTTAATTCTCCATACTTTCGTAGTGAGTGTTCCAAGGAAATGGAGGGTTCAACGCCATTTACGGTGGTAGTAGCAATTACAGGGTTCCTGACTTTCTTACGTTTTGAAGATTTTATCCGTGCAGTTGCGCTTGGGCTTTGAGTTGTCTTTTCAGCGACCTCTGCATTGGGGACATCGCCATATTTATCGTGTAAAAACTGACGGTATTCTTGCAGTAACCCCGACATGGTGCCTGCGGAAAAGTATTGAGGAGTGTCGTGAAGATCTTTTTGATACTGCTTAAGCGTATTTATTAATTGGGTTTCTTTACTAGGAGGCGGTTCCACAAATATTTTTTGTGTTTCTTTAACGATGCCTTTCACTAATCCCAAGAAATTGGATTGTAATTTTTCTGCAGTACTCCGTATTTCCTCAAGGCGTTTTTCTTTTGCATTTTGTGCTGGGACTTTTGATTCTGAGGGAATAGTAGGCTGCAAATTTTCAAGCATTGCATCCACTGAATGCATTTGGATGGATTTTTTAACCGCATTCACTGTGGTAGTTTTTAATGCTTCTGGATCAGCCTGATCTATTTTTAAAATAAGAGAAGCGATCTCGCTTGAATCAGCCTGATAGTTGGAATAGTCCAAAAGGGAACAATTTGTATCGATGAGCGATTTAATGTCCCGTAAGGTAAAAAGTGCCAGTATCAATTCTGATTGCACAAGCAGTAACGTTTGTTCTTTTATGTGTTTTAAACCACTCGGATCGGCGGTGTTTTTTGCTTCGGCAATGAGTGAATCAATATTTTTTAATTGAGTCTCTAGGACAGAAGCAGAACCTACAGGCTTTACATCCAACGATGTAGGAAGAGATTCCTGAACTGCTGATCTAATTCTTTCTAGATTTTTAAGTAATTTTTCTCTCATGATTGCCCATCTTACCCTATAGGAATTCAATTAAAATGGTAACTCCCCACGTCATCCCGAGGAGCTTGCGACGAGGGATCTCCATGCAGTAGCACAATTTTTAAATACGTGCCGTTTGCTGGAGATCCCTCGCTGCGCTCGGGATGACGTAGGGAATTACTTAAAATACGTATAGTATACATTTTATACATTATGGAAATATTAAGGGATGCAATAAAATGCCGTATCCGAATTGCCTCAAATTATCTGTTGCCGGAGGAGGGGGGATAAAAATAGGGCAAGTGAGCATGGAGTTGTATCTGAAAATCCAGTGAATTCAGTATCAAGGGGGGAATAGAGCAACAAAGTAACGGATTGTTTTAGAGAATTATAAACAGACCCTAGCTCTAGTGTGCAGGGACATAAATTATATGGACGCGATCTAAATTACTGGACTTTGGACAAACTTCGATCTGAACGGGCCCGGGCCCGTGGGCGAGCCCGAGCCCGCGCGAGCTCCTGCTAATCTACTTTTTGCGCCATTTTAGTCAACATCATAACAATGCGAATAAGTAAATCTCTGGCTAAGCGATAATGTTCTTCATGTATAATGAAACTATAAAGCAACCAACACAAGTTCAAAATGATTTTGAACGAATTATTCGAATGATTGGGACACCAGCTCAACCACCCAAACCCCGAAAAAAATCCCTTGGACGACAAGCGGGGAACATTCAGGTAAAACGCATGCGCCATCCTATCGTTAAAAAGTGGAAAAACACGGCTCTTGATGAAAAAATCATTGCATAATCAAGATAAAATAGTCAATAAATAGTGCAGATTGCGCGTTGTTATGCTGGAATATTGCTAATAATCTGGATTTGATTGTAACTTATCACTGTTCGGAGCTCGGGCGGGCTCGGGCTCGCCCACGGGCCCGGGCCCGTTCAGATCGAAGTTTGTCCAAAGTCCAGTAAATTAACCGACATGGAACTATGCGTAATGCAAGCTTGCATTACGCATAATTGCATTATCTATGAACTACGTTTTATAATAGAAGCTGGAAAAAACAGGAGCCTCCTCATGAATCCCAGACACTTTTTCCCCTTAGGGAAAGCTTATGGCCAAGCGTTTTGCAATAGAGTGGAGGAAGTAAAAAAACTCATAGGCAACATCGAGAATGGCAAGCATACTTTCTTAGTCGCGCCGCGCCGTTATGGCAAATCAAGCCTTTGCGAGAAAGCGTTTGAACAAATAAACATTCCATGCTCAACATTAGATTTCCATTTGGCTGTAACAGATCGGGATGCCGAGCGTATTATTATTAATGGCGTAATTGAATTAATTGGTAAAGCAATTGGTTCTGTCGAGAAATTAGTGAGGATTATTAAAAAATATGCCAAGAAACTCCGACCTAAATTTGGAGTTGGCACGGGAAATTTTCGACTTGAACTAGACATTTCACTAGACAATAGCCCAGCAGAAAATATTTCAGAAGCTCTACTAATCCTTGAAAAATTGTTACAAGAACGACATAAACAGGCAGTTATGTTATTCGACGAATTTCAAGAAATTGGTGTGATTAGGGATGGCAGGGGAATGGAAGGGGCAATCCGACATGCCGCTCAAGAAACACAAAATCTATCACTTATTTTCTCTGGCAGTAACCCACATTTGCTAAAAAATATGTTTGAAGATGAGCGAAGACCTTTATACAAACTTTGTCGCAAGCTGGTTTTAGATCGCATTACAGAAGCACACTATAAGAACCATTTAAATAAAGCAGCAAAGGCTATGTGGGGTGAGACGATCCAAGACTCAGTGATTAAACATATCTTAAGTATTAGTGAGCGTCATCCTTATTACGTCAATTATTTATGTGATGTTCTTTGGTCAGAATGTGAAACTCTACCCGAGAGAATACATGTTGATAAAGCTTGGAATGGTGTAGTAGAAGAAGAGCGTAGCGATTTATTAAAAGATTTCTTAAAATTATCAGAAAATCAACGTAAATTGATGATCTACATCGCTACAAGCGGCGGTAAAAATATTTTCTCTGCAGAAGCAGCAAAAAAAATGGACGTGACAGCAAGCTCTATATCAAGAGCGCTCTCCACACTGATTGAACAAGACTGTCTTGAAAAGATAGAAGATGAATATCGCTTGGTTATTCCTGTGTATAGAAAGCTTTTGGATAAGGTCGAATCTTATCACTAGCACATAAAGTGTAAATTTAAAATCAAACGTAACTCCCCACGTCATCCCGAGCGAAGCGAGGGATCTCCAGCAAACGGCACGTATTTAAAAATTGCGCCACTGCATGGAGATCCCTCGTCGCAAGCTCCTCGGGATGGCGTGGGGAGTTACAATCAAACTCATCTAAGGTTTTGATTGCAGGGAAAGCCGCCATGCGTAGTAGCATACTCTGTCGTTGCTACCTTCCTTGCACTTCATGTTCTCAAACTTATATCGTTATATTAGCGCAGATCGTAATTTGTGCTAATATTGGCAAGCAGTATTAGAAAATTGATTTCTCAAACCGTAAATTTCTGTTCAAATATCCCGTTGGTTCAAAGCAGGACTTTCGGAAACGGCTTCATGACAAACCAAAACTTATTATGATAGAAGCGCCCAACTATAAATTAGTTCTTACGACCTTAAAAAATGAGGTTAAAGACGAATTAAAAGATAATTTTGTAGGTGCCTATGTACATGGCTCCTTGGCGACAGGCGATCCTGTAGCTTGGAGTGACCTTGATGTTGTGATTGTCATTAAAGAGGATATTTCAAAAGAAGCTATTACGTCACTACAAAAATTACATCTTAAATTATATGACAAATTAGAATCACCTTGGGGACAACGATTAGAGTTATCCTATGTACCGATGGACATTTTTCGTAAACGGTCCACTGTCCCTAGGGATCCTCCTAACGAGCCACGTTCGGATGATTGGATTGATCCAAGCACTCAGGCACCACCACAATTTTATCCTTTCTGGTATCTGGATAATGGAGCTAAGGAATTAGTTCGTTCTGAGCATGATAACACGCAAATTGTACGTTGGACTGTACGAGAAAAGGGTATAGTACTTGAGGGGCCTGATCCAAAAACAATTATTGATCCTGTTAGTAAGACTGATTTGGTGAGTGACTTGAAGAATACATTTAACATGATAGCAAGCAAATGGAATAATCCAGAGTCACTCAATTCATTGGGGATGCAAACTTTTTTTGTAACATTGTGTTGTAGAGCACTACATTGTTTGCATTCAGGTATTATTGCTTCTAAGAAGGTTGCTTCAGAATGGGCGCAACAAACACTTAATGAAGAGTATAGCGATCTAATCAAATCAGCCTATGAACATTGGTTAGGTGACAGAGCTGTTTTATTTACGATGCCAGCTGATCCAGATTCAGTTGCACAGACAGTGGCTCTCATTAGTAGGACAGTCTCAGCACTAAATAATTATTGCGAGTAGGGCTTGTTTACATTTGAATATTCAGTCCAATTGATTGGGATAACGTTATTTTATATGACGAAAGGTTAAGTGCATGATAAGTATTGATTTACTCAAGAATCATCAGGATTGTATTCCCCAACTTGCCAATATTTGGCATGCGGTTTTAGGCCAAATCTGGTTACCGGATATACCAATAACTCGGGTTGAGCAACGCTTTGCCGAACATCTCAATGACGATAATATGCCGCTCACGTTTGTTGCTTTTCATGATGATAAACCGGTTGGAATGTGTAGTTTACGCGAGAATGATGGTATTCGTTCTGACTTAAAACCCTGGCTTGGTTCACTCGTCGTTAATCCAAATTTCCAACATCAAGGAATTGGTAAATTGCTCATTGATGCAACAAAGCAGAAAGCAACTGAAATGGGTTTTCACAAACTCTATTTATGTGCGTTTGATCCTACAATTCCTGATTATTATGCTCGACTAGGCTGGAATAAAATGGGTATGGATGAATGTCATGGACACCGAGTCACTGTCATGGATATCCAGCTATTCTGAAAATTTTTGGACACAGTGGTAAAAATTGTAACTCCCCACGTCATCCCGAGCGAAGCGAGGGATCTCCAGCAAACGGCACATATTTAAAAATTGTGCCACTGCATGGAGATCCCTCGTCGCAAGCTCCTCGGGATGACGTACCTGGGGTGTTACTAAAAATGTATTTTTTCTAAAAAACGTACAAATGCTTGAATCTTAGGAGGAATAATACGTGATTGTGAATAAATAGCATAAATAGGTATGGAAGGGGGATAGTAATCGAGCAAAAGGCATTTAAGGTGATTATTTTCTATTGAATGATAAACAACATAATCTGGCAAACGCGCAACGCCAATCCCATTTAGTACGGCATTTAATAAAATTAAATTACTATTAGTACTAATCCTTGGTTTTACTGCAACTCTATGAAACCTTTTATCTATATTAAATGGCCATTGTCGACTGTATCGTTCTGTAGAATAAACAAGGCAATGATGGTTAACCAGTTGCTGAGGTTTGTCTAATGGACCATATTGATCTAGGTACGACTCAGAAGCACAAATTATCATTTGATAACTACCGACACGTTTTGCAATTCTATCGAGTGGTGGTTCATGGGTTAGACGGATGGCAATGTCAATTTTTTCCCCAACTAAATTTAATAAAGAGCCTGTTAAATTCATTTCTATACTAATCTCAGGATATTCTTTAAGAAAAGTAGGTAAATGAGGAGAAAGGATGTAATCCGCATAAGCATTAGGAGCTGTAATGCGTAGCAAACCGCTGGCCTTTGTTTGAAGGTTCGCAATACTATGTTCTGCAGCTCTATATTCTTCAACCATAACTCGTGCGTGTTCAAAAATCGTTTCACCTGCAAAAGTTAGAGTTAAAGAGCGTGTATTCCGCTGTATTAATGGAAATCCAATCAGGCGCTCCAGATCTTTTATTTGTTTACTTACATAGGCTTTAGAACATTTTAAATGAGTAGCAGCTTTGGAAAAGCTCATGTAATCAATGACATAATAAAAAATCAATAACTGTGAAAATGAAGGATTCATAATTGTTCACATATGGAAACAATCTGTTAATTAAAGCAGATATTGTTAATTTTTCAAGTCCAAATTATAATTAGTTCTTATTTAAACCAAGGAGATCTATATGAAACCAATAAAGGCGATAGTATTGCTTTTAATATTAATATTCTCAACCACTCTGTCTTTTGCTAATCCTCTAGAGGTTCATCCTATATTAAAAACCACAAAAAGTTGGAATGGTACTACTCTTCCAGGTTTTAGCTCTGGCCAAACAGAGTTTACTGTTTTGACTTTTAAAGTGGCTCCTGGAGCAAAAACTGCCATTCATTTACATCCAATGAATGGGGTCGGATACATGCTTTCTGGAGAATTAACTATGTATGCTACTGATGATCCACATGGAAATTTTACTGCCAGCAAAGTGAAAAAAATTAAATTAAAAGCAGGGGATTCTTGGACTGAAACAGTAAATATCTGGCATTACGGGAAAAATAATACCAATAAAGAAGTTTCTTTTATATTGATGTTTGTCGGCGCAGAAAAAACATCGCCCACCTTGTCATTGCAGTAAGGAGTAATTAACGATGAACATAACACTACGCACAGTTACATTAAATGATAGTATGAACTGTGGTCATATTTGTTTTAACGCATTTCAAGTAATAGCCAACCAACATCAATTCCCATCTGAATTTCCTGATCTGGATAATACTCTTGTAAGCATTTCAAGTTTGATTGCAAATGGAGGATTTTATGGTGTTGTGGCAGAACAAAATGGAAGAATTATAGGAAGCAATTTCCTTGACGTTAGAGGAACAATTGCTGGTATAGGTCCTATTTCTATTGATCCACAAGCCCAAAATTCAGGAGTTGGTCGCTTACTTATGCAAGCTGTAGTTGACTATGGGTTAAGCCAGAACAAAGTAGGCATTCGTTTAAACACAGCTTCTCATCATGGTAGAAGCCAATCTTTATACACAAAAATGGGATTTAGAATACAAGCACCAATGATGATTCTGCAAGGTCCTCAAATAAAAACTACTATTGCTCATCATAAAGTCAGAATAGCCACTCTTGCTGATATTGAAACAATCAGCTATTTATGTAATACAATACATGGACATGATAGAAAACAAGAAGTGCGTGATGCGATAACAACAGGAGAGGCCTTAGTCGTTGAGCGAGAAGGGCATATTACTGGTTATTCTACTGGTGTTTCTTTTTTTGGTCATAGTGTGGGTGAAACTAATTCAGATATTAAGGCCTTGATTGCAGCAACACCTGAATATAAAGGGGTTGGATTCCTTCTTCCTGCCACTAATTTTGAATTACTAAGTTGGTGTTTAGAGCATGGATTAAAGATTGTTATCGCTATGAATTACATGGCCATGGGGCTGTATAACAATCCACAGGGCCCTTATTTACCGAGTGTTTTGTATTAAGCAGCCAAACTAATAGATTGTGCCGAATGCGTCAGGCCTAAACTTAACCCTATCAAAATCACTGCTAAAAATGAATAATCTACCACCACTTTTTAAATGGGGAAGGGACTACCTAGCTTCTAATGGCTACTCAACAGAATGCTCGCCAGAAATTGTGTGCTCAACCCACTGGTCTCAAGTTATCCGATTTGCTACATCAACAGGTGATTTTTACTTAAAACAAACACCACCCTCTTTATTTTTATCCAATGAGCCTAAGATTATTGAGCTGTTGTCTAATCAATTCCATGCCAGCGTGCCTTTTGTAATTGAGGTTAACAATGATTTACATTGTTTCCTGATGAAAGATGCTGGGAACTCTTTGCGTGAAACGCTTAAAGCCGATTTCAGGCTAGAGCTATTGTGCCAAGCAATTAAGCAATATGCCGCAATCCAACGTTCAACAGAAGATTTTATAGCAACGTTTCTCAAACTAGGCATACCCGATTGGCGATTAAATAAATTACCCTTTCTTTATAATCAAATGCTCAAGCAAATCCCTTTTTTAAAAGCAGAGGGTTTAACGGACAAAGAATTACAACGATTGCAAACCCTAAGCTCGCAATTTTCAGCGCAATGTAAGTTATTGTCCAGTTATGGGATCCCTGAAACCATAGGTTATCACGATTTTCATGATAAGAATGTTCTCATTCATCCAACTACGAAAAAAATGACCTTCGTTGATTGGGGTGAGACTGCCATCACTCATCCATTTTTTCCTTTATATACCTGTCTAGAGCAATCTATTACCCACCATGGAGTACAGGAAGGTGATCAAACCTACCAGAAACTTCAAGAGGCCTGTTTTGAAAATTGGATGGAATTAGCAACAAAAAAAGAGTTATTAGAGGCATTTATTTTAGCCAAACCGATACGGCTAATTTGGAATATACTGGCTTGTTATCAGTTTATGCAGAGTATAGATTTACAAGCCTACAAGGCCTATTATCCTAATAGGCCCAGTCCCATCGCAGATGCTTTTAGAGAGTATCTTAAGCGCATTTTTAAAGTTTGACTTATTACAAGCAGATACTACTAACTATTACTGTAAAAGGAACCCATATGAAATCTAAATTTTTTGATCTAACAACACAAAAGGATGCTTCTAAAGCAAGAATCATTCTTCGCATGAATTTTGGAGGTGGTTCTGTGTGCAACTATATATATGATTATCCTTATCGAAGTTATGATTATATATATGAAGCATTGCAAAAAGATTATAGCAACCATAATGTTTCAAACACTATGCAAATTCAATTTTCTGGTACGATTGAAAATCGTCAGCACGAAGAAGAATTCGATAGTTTTAATGACCTCCTGTCATTTTTGAGAAAAAATAATTTAACTGTATCCGCTCAATCTCCCATATCGGCAGAGCTAAATTAAATTGATTCATATTGGCGTTCTATGTCGAACAATGGCTCTCACTCCGATATTGGGGTCTGACAAGTAATGGAGCAAAAAGGGTACCCTAAGCAAGGCAAATAAGTTAATCATGACTTTTGATTATTTTCTATTTGTATTAGGGTTCTCATTATTTATAAGGCTATACGTTGATTATCCTTTTCCAAGACCAGCTTGTACCCACACGCATGTGAAATGTTGATAAAATTACTTAATTTTATATCTTCTTGTGTTCCAGAGCGTATATTCTGAATTATAGTTGGTGATAAACCTGATTCTTCAGCCAGTTTTCTTACAGATTTATGAGCTTCCTCCATCATGGCAAGTATCGTTTCAGAAAGCAGAAATTCATTGTATTCTTTTTCAAACTTTTCTTGAAATGATGGATCCTGCATTTCCCGTTCAAACGTTGATAGCTGTTTTTTAGTCATAATATTCACCTGTTTTAACACGCTTTATAATGACCCCCGAAATTTGGACCACAAAAATTTAAAAATTTAGGAGATAATAGCCTCTGATATGGAGGTTACTATGTCGAAGAACAAAAAGTGGTCATCTGCTGCTAAATTTGAGATTGCACTGCAAGCAATAAAAAATGAAACAACGTTGAATGAAATTTGTAAAAAATATGAAGTTTCACCGAGTCAGGTACATGCGTGGAAAAAGCAGCTACTGGAACAGGGTTCGCAGCTTTTTAATAAGAACGATAAAACAGCTAAAATTCTGGCTGAGCATGAAGAAACGAAGCGTGTATTGTATGAAACAGTCGGCCAACTAACTATTGAGCGAGATTTCCTAAAAAAGTGCTGGAGCAAACTCCGAGAGAGCGACGGCAGCAACTAGTCGAAGCTAACCACGCTGAGTTGAGTTTGCGACGACAATGCGAATTGCTACAGATTAATCGCAGCACAATTTATTATAAATCAGCGGAAGTCACCGCAGATGACGTTGATTTGCTGAATGAAATTCGAGAGATATGGGAGCGGTATCCTTTTTATGGATATCGCCGCATAACCAAAGAGCTTAAATTCAAGGGGCGGAAGATTAACCGTAAGCGTGTACAGCGCTTAATGCAGCTGGGTGGAATCCAAGCGATATACGCTGGTCCTAACACAAGTAGGAGAAATAAGTTACATGCGGTCCACCCCTACTTGTTACGAGGTGTAGATATTGTTCGGCCTAATCAAGCTTGGATGATCGATATCACCTATCTTCGTTTGAATAGCGGATTTATGTATTTAGTTGCATTGATTGATGTGCATAGCCGCTATATTGTCAGTTGGTCACTGTCGAACACATTGGAGACTGGATTCTGTCTTGATGCATTGAAAAAAGGCCTTGCACAAGCACAGCCAGAAATCATCAACAGTGATCAAGGATGTCAGTTCACCAGCGATGACTGGGTTGAGTTTTTAAAGGAGTGGGGTATTAAAATTAGCATGACAGGCAAAGGTAGATGCCTCGACAATGTATATATAGAGCGGTTTTGGCGCAGTTTTAAAGGTGAAAAATTTTATTTGAACGAGTACAATAACGTTCAAGAACTTCGGCAAGCGATTGTCGAATATGTTGAATTTTATAATCAACGACGGTGGCATCAGTCACTTGATTATAAAACCCCTGCCGAAGTTTACTTTGTGCAGGGAAGAGAAGCATGTGGATATGTGGACGCGTCCTTCGGACCAGCCAGTGCCCTTCGGGACGTATGCACAAGCCATGGACAACACTAGCGTGTTGACCACAGCTTGTACACACTCACTGGCTTCGCGCCCACATACCCACAAGCACAATAACAGGGGTTTTTATTATTTTTAAAAGGGCTAAAAACCTCCTAAATTTTTTTAGGATAGTGGTCTAGACAGCGGGGGTCACTTCACTTCATGTAAGAGACTCGCTTCATTAGGGCATTTTCTTTCTCTTGCACTGGCAATTTTTGCTGTTTCTTTCTGAACCCATTGGTTACGATAATTTTTTTTCCTTCATAGAAAAAACAGAGAAAACGCTCGGGTTGAGGTTTAAAAGCATATATTCTATCTCCTTCAAATCTAAATTTTGTTTTATCATGAATTTCACCCATGTCTCCTATGCGTTTAAACAATTTCAACAGTTGAATACGGTCATGGGTATTCAGCTGATGATAATATTCTAAAACTTCACTGATGTTAAAAATATTAATGAGCGCCTGCTTATTAGGCGAAAAAGTAAGATATGATGGCAAAGATTGTTTGCAATCCCATCCTCGGTTACAAAAATATATAAAAGATGGATGTGTCATTCCTATTTGTCCCGAGGTGGCCGGCGGTTTGCCAACGCCAAGGCCTCCGTCTGAAATTGAACCCAATGGTAGTGCTGAAGCAGTTTTACGCTTTCAAGCAAAAGCTCTCACAAAAAATGGAGATGATGTAAGCAATGAGTATAGAGCAGGTGCTCAAAAAGCCTTGGAATTAGCACAAAAATATTCTATTCGTTGCGCTATTTTAAAAGCACGCAGCCCATCATGCGGCTCTAAACAAGTTTATGATGGCACCCATTCCAAAAAATTAGTAGAGGGGATGGGTATAACTGCCCAGTTACTAACCCAGAGTGGCATTAAAGTATTTGATGAAACAGAAATTGATGCTGCTTTGGATTATGTTGAATCGAGCTCTTAGGAGTGACATCATAGCCGTCAAGCTAAGAAAGAAATCACCTAAAATTGCAGAATTTGTTTATAAAACACACCGTCATTGCGCTCGCAATGACGGCTTCACTGCGCTCGCAATGACGTGTTTCACTGCGCTCGCAATGATACTTTAATATGTCGCTTATGCTTTTTAAATTTCTGCTGCCGATAGCTCACAATTATTAGATATAACTTCATTTTTATTAGGAGGGGGAAAAAACATGTTTTGTTGGATCCCTCTATCTACTAGGCTTGTCGTTGCTTGGGTAGATGTGGTGTTCTCTTGGGAAACCGTTATGTTATTCGATTCTTCTACCGTAAATGTATTTATTCCCTCTGGCGCTGGTGACGCGGTTGTAGTTGGAAGAAAAGTGGTGCTACTTGAGGAGTTTTGACCATTCTCAAAAGAAACCTCCCAACGCAGTTCAAACCTCTCTGGAACGAACAATGGCGTGTACTGCACCCATTTCGGCGTTTTACATTGCTTCCTAAGGTCATCTAAATAATATCTAGTATCTGACTGTTGAACGTTCAGCAAAAGATAATCAAGAAATCGATAACTTTGAAATAAGCCAGGAATCTTTACTCTTGCTTGCCGTAATTCATCAACATTGCCTTGGTTTAAGGCATTAATAAATTTAGGAAGATGTAATGTATATCCTTTATAGCTTGCAGTAATACTTACAATAGTTGAACAATCTATCTGATGCGCACCATAAAAATTAAATTCGGCTGTATCAGTCATATTTTTTTCAAGTTCAGTTAGAAAAATAACCAATTCTTCATCAGTTAATTGAGCAACTTTTTGATAAAAATTATCGATATAGGCTTGATCGCGCCTACTTCCTTCGAGAAATTCCATTCTATCTATAAATCTGAAGAAATTTAGTGTGAGTATTTCATACATTTGTTCAAGGTTATAAGCAATAAAACTTGATTTTGGAGCTTCAGCAATTCGCTTTAAATCACCGCATCTACTATCGAATATTTTTAAATAAGTGCTTGTCGAATCAATGCGAATAGATTTTGTACCTGTGTGATCAAACCATAGTGTTTCATTTCCTAGCTTAACTTGCCGTCTTTTATCAACCCGATATTCAAGATCGAGTTGTTTGTAAAAAGCGGAGGGGTGGTTTTGTATAAGTTTAGCCAAATCAAATTCGATAATAATGTCTCCATCCGCTTTCGGATCTATATCTTGTGGGCCGAGGCACCCAACATTCGCATCACCGTTTAGAATATCGCACCCACGTAAGGATGCTGGATTGAAGGGCAAATAAAAATCTCTTAAAGTGCGTCGTCCGTACAAAGCGTCGTCAAAAATACTTTGTATATACTTTTCAAACGTAATGTGTTTAACAGTAGAGAATGCAGAAACTTTTCGTGCAGCAGCCATAATACGGTCTGATAGCGCTGGGTCACATTTCGGCTTATACGGTGTATTGGCGTCTTGCAATAGCTCTTCAGCCCATTGATGTAGTTGAGGTGGGGGTTGATTATCTTTTTCATAGTCTTCAATTTCTTCAGTAGACATGTGATGAGACATTAAGTAAAACTCATGTCTTTGTGCGATTCGATTGATTTCCTCTTGATATCGTCTTTTCATTCGTATAGAGCGTTGCCATTTAATAATAAATGGTTCTAAAGTTTTTAAAGGAATTTTTTCCATTGTTTTCAAAACTTCAGCATCGTGTTTCTGAATTACTTTAGGCACGCGATCTTTTTCAAATAACCTTGCGGGAGGCATAGGAAAATGCCTTTGGAATAGAGTGGTAAGGGGTATATTTTCTAGTTGATAGATTTGACGTATGAATTCATTAGAAACCGGCATTAAATACGTTCCAGCTGCTCTATTTTGTAACCCTTCATCTCCCAAAGAAGGTGAAAGGAATTTCAATAGGGCAGTTTCTACATTTTCAAGATATTGTTGTGAGTGATCTGAAGTAATATACTCTTCTAGTGCTAATCGTAAATTAAATTCTTTTGCAAGGCGAATGCGAGGGCGTTTTTCGCAATACTGTTTTACGTAAGGGTCACTATAAAACTCTCGAGACAAGGTGCCTAATGTTAATGATTTTAATGCATCGAAATCATTAAAATCGAGACCTTGATTTTTTTTAAGCAGTGCTAATATTTTTTCCTCAATTGGGTGCATATGAATTTATTTAGGCTTTCAAGTCTTGATATTCTACAATAAATATGAATTTTGTCCAATAAAACCCACATTCGTGTCAAAATTTACGGTTAACATCGAAAACAGCTTCTATATTATGACCACTTGGATCAATAACCCCCGGGCAACTCCTCTCCTTATCTTATGGGTAGGTGACGAATCCGGTAGATCCGGTTGACTCTAAATGTTATGTGCGTCATCTTTAAGAAAGGAAGGCTTTTCTTTTAATCTAAATACTCCGGAAATTTTGGTAGTTTCTCAAAATCATGTGCATCATGTTGAATAATAAGACGTCCTTGAGTATTTTTTAATAAGGCTCTAATTCGATCTGCTGAAGCTATTGTATTTGCACGACTGGTATTAAATACAGGGACTCTTAAAGGCTCATAACTTGTTTTTTGATGAAACAAATCTCCTGACAAAATAATCACACCGTTTTGAGACAATCTTAATAGCAAAGATTGATGTTCGGGAGTATGCCCTGGTGTATTGAGGATTTTTACACTGCCATCACCAAAAACATCATAATCACCACTAATCAACATTTTTTTTGCGGTTTTCCAGCTTTTTAATTTACTTGCGTCGATTATGAAACTGGACTTTGGACAAACTTCGATCTGAACGGGCCCGGGCCCGTGGGCGAGCCCGAGCCCGCCCGAGCTCCGAACAGTGATAAGTTACAATCAAATCCAGATTATTAGCAATATTCCAGCATAACAACGCGCAATCTGCACTATTTATTGACTATTTTATCTTGATTATGCAATGATTTTTTCATCAAGAGCCGTGTTTTTCCACTTTTTAACGATAGGATGGCGCATGCGTTTTACCTGAATGTTCCCCGCTTGTCGTCCAAGGGATTTTTTTCGGGGTTTGGGTGGTTGAGCTGGTGTCCCAATCATTCGAATAATTCGTTCAAAATCATTTTGAACTTGTGTTGGTTGCTTTATAGTTTCATTATACATGAAGAACATTATCGCTTAGCCAGAGATTTACTTATTCGCATTGTTATGATGTTGACTAAAATGGCGCAAAAAGTAGATTAGCCGGAGCTCGGGCGGGCTCGGGCTCGCCCACGGGCCCGGGCCCGTTCAGATCGAAGTTTGTCCAAAGTCCAGTATGAAAGGATTAGAATTTTTTTGTGCGTAAGCTAACTCAGCCTTTTGTAATATCCATGTTGATTCTGGAAATTGGTCAAGGTTGCTCATATGATCAAAATGAGAGTGCGAAACAGAAACATAGCTAATATCACTGGGTTTTTAAATTAATTTTTTTTAAATTATCTTAAAGAGAAACTAACTTTTTTTGTCCAATACAATCACTTTTTTATTGCCATGTTCCGCTACCTATGATATAAATATAGATAGCGGAACAGAACAATTTTTACTAGAAGTAAGGTGTTGTATGAGTCAGCTAATAATAGGTAGGAAAAAAGAATTAAAGATTTTAGAAGATTCTCTATCGTCTAATACCGCAGAATTTATTGCGATTTACGGAAGACGTCGCATTGGGAAAACATATCTCATAAAAAACTTTTATAGCCGTCAAAAGGGCATCTATTTCGAGCTAACAGGTAATGAAGATACCTTTAGGAATCAATTGAAAAATTTTTCTTTAGCACTATCAAGTGTTTTTTATCAAGGCGTTGAAATAGCGGTTCAGTCCACGTGGATGGAGGCTTTTCGCCAACTTAATGCTGCTATTGAAGCTCTACCAAAAAATAAAAGAATCACCATTTTTCTCGACGAACTTCCTTGGCTTGCTACCAAGAAATCAGGAGTATTAAAAGCATTGGAGTATTTTTGGAATACTCAATGGTCTTATCGAAAAAAATTAACCCTTGTTGTTTGTGGATCAGCTGCATCGTGGATGCTAAAAAAAATCGTGTATGCGAAAGGGGGTTTACATAACCGCATTACTATTAATATTCCATTGCTTCCCTTTACTTTGAGTGAGGTAGCTTCTTATTTAAATTATCAAGGGCATCAACTAAATAAGCATCAAATATTACAAATCTATATGATAATGGGCGGTATTCCTCATTACCTCAAAAGTATTAAAAAAAACCTTTCTATTACTCAAAACATTAATACAATTTGTTTTCAAAAAGGAGGGCTTCTTTTGGATGAATTCGATAAATTATTTCATTCGCTATATGAGGAGCCAGAGATCTACATTAAAATTATTCGAGCGATAGCAAGCAAAAAAAATGGTATCGCCCGCGAGAAACTTATCGCCGATGTTAAAGAAATTTCCGATGGTGGCACATTAAATATCAAGCTACAAAGTCTTGAAGAGGCAGGATTTATTAGCACTTTTCTTCCCTTGGGTCATGCTCGAAGAGGCATTCATTATCGATTAATTGATGAATATTCTATTTTTTATCTTTATTGGATCGAGCCTATCCGAAAAAAAACTTATCTAATCGCTTCAGGATCTCAGTGGTTTTCTATTATGAAGTCACCTGCCTGGCACGCGTGGGCTGGATATGCATTTGAATCAGTCTGCTTAAAACACCTCGATATAATAAAAAAAGTCTTAGGTTTCGATCACATTCAAGTTTATTGTGGGGATTGGCGTTATATTCCTGAAAAAAATAAGGGAGCGGGTGTACAAATTGATTTGATTTTTGATAGAGGAGATGATTGCGTTACACTATGTGAGATTAAGCATACGGAAAAGCCCTTTGTAATGACTAAGGATTATGCACTTGAGTTGGAGAGAAAATTAACCATTTATAAAGAGAGGACGCGAACTAAAAAGCAATTGGTTTGGTGTCTAATTTCCGCTAATGGGGTTTCAACAAATGAAATCTTTAAGAAAATTATCTCTAATGTTATTACTTTTAATGACTTATTTTAATCATCCTGAACAATTAATTAGTTAAGTCTGATTATCACATTAACCAGACTTATTGTTGAGGTTTATACTAAAATAGCAACACTGCGCGCACCTGCTTCTAAAAACCTTTAAATCTTGATCACGTTGTTCGTAATGCAACAATAATGCCTCCATTGGTCGTGGAGCGTTATGTAAATACACCAACGTCTCGGAGATCCCTCGCTGCGCTCGGGATGACGGGGGGAGTTACAATTTTTCCCCAATTATCAATAAGTTAATAAATAATGTTTAGTGCAATTGAATGTCTAAAACGGAAAAAAAAATTCCATTGAAATGAACCCCTAACCCGCTCCAGGACTGGATCCATTATTTAAAAACAGCCTTGAAATGGCGGTTCACCGCACGATTCATCCTACTCACCCACCCTTGGGTCTGAGTGAGCAGGCATATTAATCGAATTTATATTATTAATTTTTAATCTTTTGAACAACCTAATTTTTCTTTCACTTTAGCTTCTTCATCGTGCGCCATTTCTGCTGCCCCTCTTCTTGTTGAAGCTAAATTTCCACCATCTACTCGTGAAAAAAACCTCGATATGTGCAGTCCAACTTCAGGTAGTATCTGAAGGGCGCCAACCGTAGCGCCAAATGTGTAGGCTGCCAACTCCAACTGATTTTTTCCTATTGCTTTTTCCATAGCGTGACGGATACTAAAATTATCTGCTAAATCACACTCTCCCACATAACGTAGCCCATTTTCTTTAGCATATTTTTTTGCTGTTTCAACCTCTTGAGGTGTAAAATTCTTATTCCCAATTACAAAAACTATCACATCGTTTGGATTAATTTCCCGACTGTCATACCTTCCTAAATCAACTGCTGGCATGTGTAATTTACCATTATCTTTTAATTTAATTCTTGAATTATTTAAGTTATTAATATCATTTAAAAAAATAGAATAATACTTAATTTTTTTAACATGATGAGACTCAGTCTCCGCATATAGAAAAGCCATTATTTCTTTGTTATCAATTTGAAGTATTGTAATCTTATAATCGACTTGCTTATTAGTCTAATCGTGAGGTGGAGATGCGAGCACTGCTTTGAGTATAATATTTCCAGACTTACTACTAATATTCAGATTATCATCAGATGATATATCAGTTAATACTTGTATATGCATTTTTTCTAACATAATAGATATTCCTCTTTTTGAATTTGGATTAGGTGCCATGAAAATTGTTTATGCACATATTTTAACAGCATTTTTATTGAATAATATCATGTGGTTCTTAAATAAACCTTAAGTAAGGTCAATCTGGCAACGCGCCGCTTTGTACAGGACAGTTTTTATGAGGCAAGCTCCATCTGTGTAAACATTTAATGAAACATCTAACATTTGCTGTAACTCACCACGTCATCCCGAGCGAAGCGAGGGATCTCCAGCAAACGGCGCGTATTTAAAAATTGTGCCACTGCATGGATAAAGGTTTATAATGACCCCCGAAATTTGGACCACAAAAATTTAAAAATTTAGGAGATAATAGCCTCTGATATGGAGGTTACTATGTTGAAGAACAAAAAGTGGTCATCTGCTGCTAAATTTGAGATTGCACTGCAAGCAATAAAAAATGAAACAACGTTGAATGAAATTTGTAAAAAATATGAAGTTTCACCGAGTCAGGTACATGCGTGGAAAAAGCAGCTACTGGAACAGGGTTCGCAGCTTTTTAATAAGAACGATAAAACAGCTAAAATTCTGGCTGAGCATGAAGAAACGAAGCGTGTATTGTATGAAACAGTCGGCCAACTAACTATTGAGCGAGATTTCCTAAAAAAGTGCTGGAGCAAACTCCGAGAGAGCGACGGCAGCAACTAGTCGAAGCTAACCACGCTGAGTTGAGTTTGCGACGACAATGCGAATTGCTACAGATTAATCGCAGCACAATTTATTATAAATCAGCGGAAGTCACCGCAGATGACGTTGATTTGCTGAATGAAATTCGAGAGATATGGGAGCGGTATCCTTTTTATGGATATCGCCGCATAACCAAAGAGCTTAAATTCAAGGGGCGGAAGATTAACCGTAAGCGTGTACAGCGCTTAATGCAGCTGGGTGGAATCCAAGCGATATACGCTGGTCCTAACACAAGTAGGAGAAATAAGTTACATGCGGTCCACCCCTACTTGTTACGAGGTGTAGATATTGTTCGGCCTAATCAAGCTTGGATGATCGATATCACCTATCTTCGTTTGAATAGCGGATTTATGTATTTAGTTGCATTGATTGATGTGCATAGCCGCTATATTGTCAGTTGGTCACTGTCGAACACATTGGAGACTGGATTCTGTCTTGATGCATTGAAAAAAGGCCTTGCACAAGCACAGCCAGAAATCATCAACAGTGATCAAGGATGTCAGTTCACCAGCGATGACTGGGTTGAGTTTTTAAAGGAGTGGGGTATTAAAATTAGCATGACAGGCAAAGGTAGATGCCTCGACAATGTATATATAGAGCGGTTTTGGCGCAGTTTTAAAGGTGAAAAATTTTATTTGAACGAGTACAATAACGTTCAAGAACTTCGGCAAGCGATTGTCGAATATGTTGAATTTTATAATCAACGACGGTGGCATCAGTCACTTGATTATAAAACCCCTGCCGAAGTTTACTTTGTGCAGGGAAGAGAAGCATGTGGATATGTGGACGCGTCCTTCGGACCAGCCAGTGCCCTTCGGGACGTATGCACAAGCCATGGACAACACTAGCGTGTTGACCACAGCTTGTACACACTCACTGGCTTCGCGCCCACATACCCACAAGCACAATAACAGGGGTTTTTATTATTTTTAAAAGGGCTAAAAACCTCCTAAATTTTTTTAGGATAGTGGTCTAGACAGCGGGGGTCACTTCACCCCATAGCCATCGCTAAAGCATAGAGCACTGGAATAGTAGGAGTTTATACTAAAATAGCAACACTGCGCTCACCTGCTTTTAAAAACCTTACTTTAGCTGTAGCTCAGATTTTATGAAATTAATATCTGCTTTTAAATAATGTGTGGCGCTATTCATTTCTTGATCGCGTTGTTCGTAATGCAACAATAATGCCTCCAATCGTTCTCGTCCAGCTTTGGTTTTTGAGGCTTCACGTGGCGTTTTGTCCTTTAATGCAGGAATTGGAGTATCAAACCAAGCTATCCAATGTTTCTTGGCTATTAGTTTTAATTGTTCTTGAATTTCTGGTATATCATAAGGCGTCGTAGATGGTTGTTCTTTTAGTGATGCCTGGGGGGACGATTTTATTTTTTGATCGGGTGTTTCCATCAGTGTTTGTTGAAAAATAATATTTTCACCTAAATATTTTGTTAAGAGCTTTTTGCCTTTCTGAGTCCGTTTATCTGAGTTGGTTTCCAGAATTAACTTGTGTTCCCGGATAGTTATATGACCCATGACAGTATTTTCCCAATCTTTATGCTTCTTATTACCCTTGATTAACCATGGGAATTCGACCTCTGTAATTTTTCCTGCTTTGTTCCTTTTTGCAGAGTCTAAAAAGCGATCTGGCTTTTTTAGTAATGTTAATGGCAATAAACTATTAAGTGCGTTCTCAATGCTTGTGATTAGTTTAAAGTGCGATTTTGAAAATAGAATTAAATCACCATCAGTATTCACTAGGGTTGGTTGTGGAGCGTTATGTAAATACACCAACGTCTCGAAGAAGTAATCAAATATATCTAAGTCTAGCTCTGTGCGTAATGCCTCAGAAGTCAGTGGATTATTATCATTTTCTTCAATCAACCAATCTTTAAAATCGAGAATGCTTGTCTGATATTTAGCAGGAATAATCAATGGTGCCATGCCACAAAATATCGATTGTCCATCTAAAGTAACTATTCGGCAAAAAATGACGTCACCACGTTTTAAATGCTGAGTGCCCAGTCTTTCTTTTACACTATGTTCAGTGCCTAGAAAAATATCTTTAACGGTAACTGACTTTTCAAGCACAACGTCTACTACGCTGTAAAAGCTGTAATGTGCTGTGCTAATAGCCCTAATGAAGTTTTTCTCGCTTACGTTTAATTTACTGCCACATGAATTAAGATAATTCATTGCTATTGAATGCATTGGATCAAAGCCAGGCACATCAAGTTTTTCTTCTGCTATCCAACTAAACAAAACCCATGGAATTATAAATTGATTAACTAGATGTTCTTCATCTATTTCTTCAGGCAAATTTTCCGGTAAAAACTCTGCTATAGCCATTTTTACAATAGCCGGCGGGAATGTCTTCATAAGATAAGGTATTAGGTGATTATCTACGATATGACCTTCTGTGTGGCGAATATCGCGCCAAGCCAAATCCAAAACGCCTGCATCAGCATTTGATGCCGCGCAACATTTCTTATATTTCTTACCGCTACCACAAGGGCATGCATCATTCCTACCAATTTTTTCTGCCATAATATTACCTTTCAAGCAATTTGAAACTCAAAAAATAGTTCATCGCAAGGGTCTTAATGTAAGGCCTTTACGTTTATACCCCCCTTTCCTCTTTATCCATACCTTCAGTAAGTCATTGCTGAGCAGCTGCCACCACACTTAGATATTTCTTTGAATTTTTATTTGTTGTCTCCTGCAGCATTAACCGCTCATCGCCCTTTTCAAGGACAATTTTATATCCAAATACTTCAGCGATCTTTATCAAGTTACTTACCTTGATGTCTTGTTGTTTTCCTGAACGTAAATTTTGAATAACTGATGGAGAGATATTGGCCTCATTACTCACACCATTTGAAGCGAAGCGGCATATTGGTATGAACAGTCACGTTTAGTGAACGAGTCCAGCAAATCTTTAAATAATCCATCTAGCGTTTCCGACATAATCAAAAAATCCGCATTAAATTGCTGTTGTCTAGTGCCAGCCTCCATGTCTTTCGCTTGCTCAATAATTTCATCTTTAAATCGGATACTTTGCAAAGATAGATCATCCAACAATACAAAATCGATGCGATCCTGCCAATTAAGTGCAAGCTGCTTGATTTCACAACCCTCTTTAATGAGCGATTGAATGCTACTAGCAAATAAGTCTTGTTCCTTACAACGAATGACACGGCTTTCGTGATTTGCATCTTGAAGCACACACGATTTTTCAATTGAAAAAGATGAGGAATGATTTTGATGCTTCAACCATGAAGTCATCATTGCTGAAAGCTTTTCAATCCGGAAAGCATCAATAGTTTCGCCAAATGTTTTTTTGAAAGCAGACAAGAATTGCTCAATCTTTTTAGAATTTGCTGTACCCAGAATGAGCCAATGCTTTTTTGTATCAATGTAGGCATATACTTTAGTCAGTTTGCTGAATGCCCGCGGTAGTAGTGTTGTAGTAATTTCGTCTTTCAGGGCATACTTTTCTTTTGGACTGACTTTTCTATTTTCCGAATTTTCAACATGGTGAACTTTCTTAGCTAGCTCCTGGCGGACAACAATAGGTGGCAATATTTTTTCTTCAATTTGTAAACAAATCATCGTATAGCCATTCATGGTTTGAATCAATGGCGCATCGTCATCATCAACAGGAGATATCCATCCAACTCCAAAAGGCATGGAAGGCAAGCATTCCTGAAATAGAAGCGCTTCCAATTGCTCAATTAAAGTAGTTGGAGCATAACCAAAGACATTGGTGAGCTGAAAAATTCTTGCTTGTTTAAACCACATTTCGTTCAACAAATGGAATATGATCCACACCTGCCCCTTTGTCACTTTTGCGTAAGTTTATACCGGTTATTAAACTTACGCAATAATGACATAAGCATGTCAGAGATTCTGGGCGAATCCATTTATGCCCGTGTTAAATCGCCAGGGGATCAAAAAAAGACATTTATGGCCTATCCGGTTAAAAAAACTTCATCTATCACAGTTCACTTCACACTAAATGACGCTTGTTTTTGAGCAAAATATAACCTGATATAGGCTCGGACGTAGGGTGGGCAAAGGAGCGCTAGCGACGTGCCCACCAATGTACTTGATATACCTTATCCGTTAACTCATAAACTTGATGAAACGAAAAGGCAATCAATGTTAATAAATAAAAATTGAAACACAGGTTTTTATCGCCATGGCCATAGGAATGATCAATGGCATATCCTTGATTCTTTAATGTATTAAAGCACTCGTTTTCCAGCTTCCAGCGACATCGACCACCTCGCGCCAGTATGGCTACATTTTTGTGTGTGATCTCAATATCAGTGACCCAACTGTTTTGGTAACTACGTTTTTCTTTTCCATTTTTGTTTGTAGAGTACACTTTCACATCAAAATAATTGATCCAGATTGCTTTTTCACCACCGTGCAATGGAACATTGTTCATCCATTGATAAACATAACGAACATTCGATTTCTTTGGGTCGACTACCTTGAAAATGCATACAGGCGAAGCCGCTCATTAATGCATCGTGCACACTATACGTGATTTTATTGCTTTGCCTGTGTTCCGGTATTTGATTAAAACAAGACGATAACATCGTCCGCATCCCATTAAATCTTAAGTGTTGCTTTGGCTTCATGCCGTTTACAACCTTCTACATATTGCTTTCATATAATGGTGGGCACGCGCAGCGTAGCCCACCCTACACCTTACTCATTTAACAGTCGCTTTTTTACTACATCTGCTTCACCATTACATCCCCAATTCTTATCGTAAAATCCTCGTTTGACGTGCTGCTTGAATGTACTGCTATCCCAGTCGTATGCCCTTTCCACATAGCCATGTTTCACAGGACTGTAATGAATGTAGTCGAGGCATCGATGTAAATCATCTTCATCCATGATTTAAAATTCGTCCATGGTTGGTTGGAGTGTGGCGGGCACGTCGCTAGCGCTCCTTTACCCACCCTACGACAGGCGGGTGGTATCAACGCAGCATGCATGCTCATGAGTTGATTATCACAAATAATAAACCCGAACTGTTCAAGTTCTTTTGCTATGGTATATTTGCCCGTCCCAGGTTTTCCGATGAGATAAATAATGTAGGAGTTGCTTTTAGTATTAAAGTCAGCCTCTGAAAGAGGCCTAAAGGTAATCTTCATTGTCACCTCCCCTGCTCCCCTTTTTAAATTTATTCGCGATTATAAACAAAGTAATTGCGCTTACCTGTGCAACAATTGAAAAAATTATCAGTGTAAGAATAGAATGATCATATAACCAACCCATAATCGCACTTCCAACAAACCAGCCAATACCAAAATTGGTATCAAATACTCCAAATCCGGTTCCCCGTCTTTTTGAAGCAATAATATTACTCAGTTCAGCTTTGATTAATGAATCTTGGTTGCCTAAGCCAATTCCCCACAAAACAGCGCCAATGAAGATAAGAACGGGGCTATTTGAAAATGCAAAGGGAGCAAAAAATGAGGATATGAAAAATGCAAAGGCAAAAATACCAAACCCAACCTTATCGAGTAACCTCCCGAAAAATAAGCTGGCTATAGCCCCCATAGCCATCGCTAGAGCATAGAGCACTGGTATAGACTGTGTATCAATAATATGATAACGATTGATATGAAATGAAATCAGTGAAAAATCAGCAAAACCAGCTGCGGTTAAAATTCCACCGCCCACATAAAACCAATAAGACTTGGAAAAAGTACTGCCCTCTTTCTCCTGGTCTTCTTTTTCAAATTCATGGGGTCTTCTATAAAAGAACCATGCAACCAGTACAGTGACTAAACACAATAAAGCCGAGGTTAGTAGTACTGCAAACGCATGGCGATATCCTCCTTTAAGATAAAGCACTAGCGCCACAATCAAAGGACCTGACGTTGCCCCGGCTTGATCAAGTGCTTCATTTAAACCAAATACCCAGCCTCTGCCCAGTGTCTTTGTAGTGAAAGAGAGCATAGCTTCCACAGCTGGTCGACGAATTGCTCGACCGGTTCGCTCTGCGACTATTAATGCAGCTGCAAGGGGCCAATTTCCTGCCAAGGCCAATGCTGGAACGGCGAGCATATTGATGGCGTAGCCAATAAAAGCAAATAACCAATAACGACGAGTGCGATCTATAAAAATACCAGCGATGGCGCGTAGCGCATAGCCAACAAATTCACCAAACCCAGAAACGAAACCAATAATAGTCGCTGTTGCCCCTAACGAGCCCATGAAAGGACCGATGATACTGCGAGCTCCTTCGTAAGTCATATCCGCAAAAAAATTCGCAATGCCAACAATAAGGACAAAGCCAAACAGCATCTTAGGTAAATTTTTACTTTCTAACATTATCCCCAGCCTCGACTGCCACTCGCGGGAGATCCCTCGCTTCGTTCGGGATGATGTGGCATGTATATGAATTAATTGACTTTAAACTAGCCCTTTTAATACTATAGGCTCAATTCAACAGATTCCTATTAAGGACTAAAGATAATGGACTATCACTATTTTAAAGATATTGTCAATAAGCTGTATGGACGTTACGTTGGTTTTGACAAACGACCTACCTTTTTTGATATTGAGCAAACTTTCCCCTCACTCAATGAAATCACCCAGCACTTTGCAATGATAAAGAACGAATTTGAGAATGTGCTAGCGAATGTTCATAAACTACCTCGCTACCACGATGTTGATCCTGGTGAAGCTGATATATCCGATACCACAGAAAAAAAATGGAATGTTTTTATGGTTTATCTTCTGGGTTATCAACTAGAAAAAGCACAAATTTTATGCCCAAGCATATGTGGTTTGCTAAAAAGGATACCTCATTTAATTCAAGCTTTTTTTTCTATTTTAGAACCCGGCAAATCCATTCCGCTGCATAAGGGCCCTTATCTTGGCTATCTACGCTATCATTTAGGCATTCATATTCCGCAAAATGATCCACCATTACTTATCGTTAATAATCAACCCTACACCTGGCGGGAAGGAGAAGCCGTATTATTTGATGATTCCTGGCCACATGAAGTTAGAAACCAAAGTAATGACTATCGAGCAGTATTAATTATTGATGTTTTACGACCTTTGCCACTGTGGCCGCATTTGGTTAACCAATTCGTTACCCATATAATCGGACGCTATTTTTATGGTCGTAAAGTCATAAAACGTGCTTTACAGTATGATGAAGAGATTAAGCCCCTAGCACAATAGGGTCTTGTTGGCGTAATAGCTCAGGTTCCCTATGTAAACCGGAAACGCGGGATTTCCTGCGCTTCGCTGCTCATTTACTTCGCTTTGTTTTTAAATGCTCATTCACTCTGCTTTCTTCTGATCTCGCGACCTCATTTGCAGCTATATTAACATGTGCAACTCGGCCGCCATCCTTTCTACTGAGGTAATCACCAATATGCAGACCAACTTCAGGCGGGAAAAAAACTCCGAAAGCTCCTGCAGCCGCACCTTTAGTATATGCTTTTGCTTTATGAGATGAAATTTTCACAAGATATTCAGCCTCTTCAAAGCTTTTTTTCCCAAAAATATCAACATGTTGAGGGAATGCGTGAGCAAGCATAGCCATAGAAGTACCAGGGCTTGCTAACCTTTTGAATTCATCAGGATCAGTTAAAACAGGGCCAATCAACTCTTCTGAATGTTTGGGAAACGCTTTGGCTAATTCAATCAGCCCGTCAGCTTGAGTAATGAGTCTTGTACGTTCTTTGGGGTTGATTAATATAGGAGTAATCAATTCTTCTGCATGATGTGGAAATATTTTTGCATAATCGATTAAAGTATTAGCACTATCAACCAATCTTTTATATTCTTCAGGATCCGTTAAAATGGGATGAATAACTTTCTCAATATGGCCTGGAAATTTTTCTAACAGCGTTTTAAATGCCCAGCCTTTCGTCACTAGTTTTTTATATTCTTCAGGATCATTCAGCACAAACTCAATCAAAGTATCTGCATAGTCTTGAAATTTTTCAGTTGCTTTCAATAGATCTAAAAAGGTTTTAACTAATTGCTTAAATTCTTTTTTATCAGACAAAGCGAGCTGTAGTTCCTCAATAGTATTTATCATAATCCTCACAACCTCAAAAAGTATATTTATTAATCATGTTTGACCAAGTATAAACCATATTTATTAAGATAAGATTAACTTTTCACCTTCGGCAACAGGTTCTATTGAGGCAACAGGGGGGGGGTGATAAAATATACTGGGGGATAGGCTACAATGCCAATTCCATATCGTATCCACTTATCTGGACTTTGGACAAACTTCGATCTGAACGGGCCCGGGCCCGTGGGCGAGCCCGCGCGAGCTCCTGCTAATCTACTTTTTGCGCCATTTTAGTCAACATCATAACAATGCGAATAAGTAAATCTCTGGCTAAGCGATAATGTTCTTCATGTATAATCCTAGAAAAAGCAGTTGAAGCCTACTGCGCAAGCCAAATGCACTGAATCTGCTCGGCTTTTTTGAATTTTTTCGCTCACCGTAGTGGTGACTACTGCTTTCGCGAAAAAATTCAAAAAAGCCGAACATCTTCAGCACCTTTGACTTGCTCGCTACGGCTTCAACTGCTTTTTCTAGGATAATGAAACTATAAAGCAACCAACACAAGTGCAAAATGATTTTGAACGAATTATTCGAATGATTGGGACACCAGCTCAACCACCCAAACCCCGAAAAAAATCCCTTGGACGACAAGCGGGGAACATTCAGGTAAAACGCATGCGCCATCCTATCGTTAAAAAGTGGAAAAACACGGCTCTTGATGAAAAAATCATTGCATAATCAAGATAAAATAGTCAATAAATAGTGCAGATTGCGCGTTGTTATGCTGGAATATTGCTAATAATCTGGATTTGATTGTAACTTATCACTGTTCGGAGCTCGGGCGGGCTCGGGCTCGCCCACGGGCCCGGGCCCGTTCAAATCGAAGTTTGTCCAAAGTCCAGCACTTATAAAACTCGTATTTTATAGGAGGGTATGATGAAGAGTGCAGTGAAACAGAAACAAAAATTTTTTAAAAATACAAAGGAAGAAAAAGAAAATTTAGAGAGTGCCAAGAAAAGGAAGAAGCTAGAAAGCGAAGATAGTGAAAACGAAGGTTCATCAACAGCTGCAATGATGAGTGGACTATTTACAAAAAGCGCGCTTAAAATGTTTAATTATGCCTTTTGTTTGCCAAAACCATTATTTCCTTCTGGGATAACTCCGTTACCCTTGATATTAAAGGAATATCACATTTCTCGTCTAGCATGCGAAGCGCTGTCTCTTCTAATTTTTGGCGTTCAGTGCGTTGCACCGCTTGTTGTACCGCTTCTTCTATCGCTTGCTGTCCAAGTGTCATCACTTTTTCTCCGACATCTTTTGAAAATTTATGATGTAAAAATGTCCAAAATTGGTTTGAATCATTTAAATTCCCTTCGTTGTATAGATAGTATAACAAATCAGCAACTTCATCTCTATAGCCTAACCGCTCTAAAGTTTGAAAGGTGGGTAATAAAGCGGTCTCTAAATGTTCTTGAAGATTCCTGTCAAATACATGTTTTAGACTGAGCAACAAGGCCCTTGCTTGAACGTGATCTTGCAGTTTAGTCCGAAGTTCTTTATCTGGAATAGCGGCCAGATCCAGCAGCTTGATAGGTGTTTTAAATAGATCATCAAATAATGGTCTATACTCTTCGGGCTCAATCAGATCACGTAAAGTTAGCGAATGTTTATAAGGTTTTGAGGCATTTGATATGATAATCGGGTAAATAAATGGGAGCTTGACCGATTTTGAGCGGCTTTTGCAGGCTTTTCTAACATGATCCCAAATAAGTCCAATGTAACAAAATAATCTCAGTGGCAGCCAAACATCTGGGTCGCGCTGTTGCTCAATCAAGATCCAGATATAACAATCATTTTTTGTGTCCTTACATTTGGCCTTGAATAGAATATCTACTTCTCTTCCTCGATGCTCAGCGTCCACAAAAGAATCTGGCTGTCGCTCTAAAGAATCAAGATCAATGAGTTCCTTAACCCCTGCAGGTAAATAAGCCTCTAATATATCTTTTGCGGTTGCGATACTCGATAGTAGCCTTTTCACCAACTTATCGTGAGGTTTATCGACTGATATTTTTTCGGTTTTTGTTTTCATATTTTTCCATATCTGGACTGCTAATTGCAGACAATAGGAGGTTCGCTCTACAGTACTTAATTCCAATTGGTACTGCTTAGGGTTTGTTGAGCCTAGGTAAAAGTTATTTTCTATTTTGTATCGCTAACGTTTGTACATCTCTACTAGTTTGTGCCAAAAACTAGCGAATTACAGACCCTAATTTATTAAATCTAGGTGGAGCTTTAGGGCAGCATTTATTTTAATCATCAACTCTGGGGTTGCTCTGCCAACTAGTTGTGGATTAGTTATTCTATTTTTTGATACTGTTCGTATTTGATGACATTGCGCTTTCGATGTTTTTACTAATCCTGTATTTTCTTTTTCTAGCAAAACCTCAAAGGGATACACCTTGGTTACGTTAGAAGTAATAGGTACAACCGTAATAGTGCTAGCGACAGTATTATTCGCATTATTACTTACAATTAAAACGGGTCGATTTTTTTTTGTTTCTTCCCCAATTGTCGGATCTAAGTTAGCGAAATATATATCACCACGTTTCATTTTCTATTCCATCTGCATCAGTAACATCAAAAGCCGAATCTATCTCTTTATTCGCTTGTCGATAATAAGACTCTAGCTGCTTTTGCTGTAACAAGTATATAGCTTTCTTTATCACTTCAGAACGGGTTTTGAGGTGATGTTCATCTTGATACCTTTCTATGAACTCACATTGCTGTTTTGACAAAGATATTGATACTTTTTGTACATGCATAATTATCCCCTACTCTAATTCGTACTAATTATACTACTAAAAGTAGTAACTATCCATTATATTCCTATTTTTTTTTTGCTTTATGGATAAAATTAGATTATTCTGGTTTCCGTATATGCTATAAACAACCTCCTCAACCAGAGCTTTAAACCTGGGTTGGTAACAACCCCCGATTTTTTAACTCATAATAGAGGTGCCCATTCCATGCGAACTAAGTCACAAGACACATCTTTACCTAAAGGTACGTTTCAATCCTATACTCCAAAATTGGATATTTCTGGGTTAGCTGCAATTTATAAAATAAATGAAGCGAAAAAAGAGATGATATCAACAATACAGTATCGGGGTGGTATGTGTGGATCACCGAGTAGTTGGTGAAAATTTTATTTTCTATTTTGTATTGCTAACGTTTGTACATCTTTAATCTGTTGTTGAAGATTTGTCTGCATTTGTATCATTTGCCCTTGGAGTTGCGAATTTGATTTTAGAATTTGACTTTGCAGATGAGACTGCATTTGTTTTAGTTGACCTTGCACTTGTGAATTAAGCTTGTCAATTTGCTGTTGCAGCTGGGCTTGCATTTGTTTGAGTTGACTTTGGATTTGAGTGTTTAATTGTTGAACTTGGTCCGATGAGGAACCAGTGGGTTGATTTACATTCGACGCTGTTACAGCATGGCTTATGCTAGCGTTAGCTAGCGCACAAGAGAATAACAACACAACATAAAATTTTTTCATATCCGGCTCCGAATTCTGTCATTGCGAACGTTAGCTCCGTCATTGCGAGGAGCTTGCGACGAAGCAATCTAGTGACCTTATGAGAGATGCTAGGAAAGGTCGCTGGATTGCTTCACTGCGTTCGCAATGACGATAGTTACATTCGCAATGACGACAATTTTGTATCTGTTTTAAAAAATGGCTAAAGTCGAGGATAAGCTACTATTTATAATCTGTTCTGTAAAGCGGCTACGCAAATAAAAGCCGCGTGGTAAGGTTAAAATTTTAGCTCCAGTATTATCAAATCCATAACAAAGCGACTTAGCATTCGCTGCTTTAGGTCGAACTTGCAAATATTGGCCTAGCCCCGCGTGGATTTCATCCAGTTGCCCTGTCACAATCATTGTAGCCAATTCATTCCAATCTTGGGCAAGGATAGCTTCTTCACACTGGCTCGGTGACCACAAAAATCCTTGACCAATGCGGCGATGGGCAAAGGGTATCTCGGTATCCCCTTCTAGAGGTAACCATAATACTCGCTTTAATTTAGCGTAGCATTGGGAAGAGAGCCAATTTTGTTGATGCAGGGTTAATAAAGGAATGCTGGTAACAAAAGTTGACTCCGCAGGCTTCCCCTTCTTATTAAGGGGTATCGTTTTAAGTTCAATCCCTAGATTAGAAAAATCAGGCATTGCTTTGTTTCCGGCGGTCGTTCCCAGAGCAAGCTCGATAGCCATCCCAGCCCAACCCTTTCGCCTTTGCTGCTCAGTTGGGATTATTAATTGCAATGAATCTGCTAATTGCGCAAAATTTAAACCTTCAAGTAAACGGCAGCGATCTAAAAGCTCCTCCTCATTATTCACTTGATTTGTTGGTAGGGAAAGGTTCATCTCCAGCCTCTTTTAATTCAATACTAATAGGCGGTATAGGCGCTTTTACACCAGCAGCTTTAAATCGTTCCATGATTGCGAATAAGAGTTTTGAGCGAACCTCAAAGCGAGTGTGAAGTTGGACATTGATAAAATAGCGTGCTTCAAACTCGATCAAAGCTTCGTCAATTTGTTTTAATAGAACCTGTGGTGGAGGTTCTGCAACAATTTCCGGAATATTTTCTATTACTGCTAAAATTAATTGTTGCACTTTCACCGGATCATCGGCACGACTTACTTTGATCGGTACAACAGTGCGAACGATACTGTCTTGGTGGGTCCAATTGGTAAATGGCTTATTAAACGTTTCGGCGTTGGGAATTAAAACTTCCATATTATCCCAAGAAGAAACACGCATCGCGCGAATACCGATGTGAGCAACTTGTCCTTCATGTTCGCCTATAGTAATCAAATCACCCACGCGCACTGGTCGCTCAATTAATAGCATGAGCCCACCGATAACATTAGACGCAAAATCGCGCAAGCCAAATCCCATACCAACAGCAAGACCACCAAGTACCATGGACATACCACTAAAATCAAAACCTAACACTCGCAAGGTAATAAAACTACCCGCTAAAATAACGGCATATTGTGCAAATACAGATACACTATTGCGTATGCCAGCGTCTTTTGTATCACGAAAGAGCCAGCGGTAGCAAAATTCACGGGTCCATTTGGCGATCCAGATAAAAATAACCAGGAGTATGAGAAATTCAACAATACTGACCGGGGTGATATGAATACCTGAGATACTGACTAGAGGATAGGCGCTAAATTCACGTAGGGCAGTAATGACAGCAGAATCTGAATACCAGCCAAAGAGTTGAAATAAAATAAAAACGCTTGTAAGAAGCAAGGCCGCACGAACTAGCTTATCCAATGGTTTTAATACAACTTCTATCCATAGCCAACCATTATGCAACGTAGAAATCATCCACTCCGACAAAAGCTCTAGCGCATCAAAAAGCAAACCACGTACAATACCATAGCTAGTAATGAGTAGCAGGATTTGTACCTGATAGCGGCTCATGGTCCAGGCCAAATTAATGTAGCCAATTAAGCCAATAATTGCTGTAGTACATAAAATTAATGGTATTAGGAGAATAAACAAAGCTGTCGCATTGTAAAAATAACGATTCTTAGATTTTAGAAATGGATGCAATAAATGGGTAATGACATGTCTTGAGCGCCAGCCAACAATTGAAACCGCGACTAAAAACAACATAAATAAGCGGCTAAAAATATCTTGCAATAGCGGCGATAGCGGTAATTCGTTGGCAATCACCATGAATGCGGTAGTCCAACCTCCAGCTAAAAGCAGCCACTTAAGCCGATAAAATAAACTGACATCTTGTCCGGATGAGTCACTAATCCTCTCTAGTAATGCCAAACTTGCAATCAAAATTAGGGTACGGAAAGTAAGCCAAACACAGATTAGGTTAAATAACAGCTGGTAATTGGTAAATAAAACATGGTTTAGATGGAATAAAAGGATGACGCAGGTAATAATGGATAATTGCGGCAGGTTGCGACTCAGTATAGTTAATGCACCCGTATATAAATGACCGGATAAGCGTGAGCGCTCTTTGTCTCGAGTTAGGCGTTTTAATAGTTTATATAAACCTAAGGTAGCAAGGATAACACAAGCGAGAGTTAGCCAGAGCAAAATAGTAGGAAGTACATCTTGCCATAAATAATTATCCTTAACTTTAAGCACGAGTGACTGGATATAATTATAAAATTGGCTAGGAATTTGCGAAATTTGCTCAATAATGGATGGCCAACTATCGAAGCGATACCCCGATAAACTTTGTCTTACCGATAGCTGTTTTTTTAATTCTTTTTCATGATTTTCAAGATCTTCTTGCAGTGTCTGCTGTTGAATAACAATTCCTTCAATTTTTGAGTTCACTATGCGGGTTAGTTCTGCGTATTGCTGCTTTAAATTATCATCAGCGAGGTGAACTTGTTGATTAATTAGCATGTGCACCATCTTTTTAAAGGATCCTTCCATGGCCGATAAATGGCTCATTGAATTTTTATACGTTTCGGTTACCGCTTGTAAGGTTCTTATGTCAGGGTTTTTTTGCAATTCATAGTCAGCTTTAACGAGTGTTTTCTGCAGCTGAATTTCAGCTATTTTATGTTGCGTTAAATTAATAACCTGATTATTTAATGATAATTTGGCTTCAAAGAGGTAATTTGATGCTGAACCAACGGTTTTAGCTTGTTGCTGAAACTGAATGCTATTCTCATAAAGCTTCTCTAATGAGCCTCGAAGCTTAGTTTCTTGTGCTCGTAATGTTGCTAATTGCGCATGCATCTTAGCCTTAGCTTGCCACAAATCCAATTGTTGATGTTGTAAAGCTAACGCATCTTGATAATGGTTTGCCAACACTAAGTTCTCGCCGATTAATTCAACAGCTTTTTTATTGATTTCGATGAGGGTGTTTGTTTTCGCTATGCGCTCTTGAGTACTAATCTGGGTACTATCTGCTATAGAGGTTTGCTGTAGGCGTTTTAATCGCAGGGTATAATCCTGATGTAATTTTTTTTGACTAGCATAAAAATTCTCTAGACTTGCTATCTTGGCACGATTTAACACCAACCTCGCGCTATTTTCTTGAGCGTGTTTGACATATTCTTCCTGGTTGTTTGGCAAGGTGGGTAGCTTTGCTTCGTTGAGAGCCTGAGTTAAATTATTTTTTTCTTGGACAAGGTATTCTATTAACTTACTCGTGCTCTCATCTGATTTAGCGTAAAGAGGTGTTGCAATTAGCAAGAGTGAAGCTATACAGGCTATTATGTAAAGACCCAATAGCTGCCAGATTGGTTTTCTAGCAGCAAAAGGGCCTAATTTATTTTGTTTGTAAAGTGGGTGCAAGTTGAATTCCTAACTCATTAAGTTGTGTACTATCTATCGCTGACGGGGCCTCTGTCAGCAGACAAGATGCTGACTGGGTTTTAGGAAAGGCAATAACATCGCGTATTGAAGTTGAATTGGTTAATAACATTGCTAAACGATCAATACCTAAGGCTATGCCACCATGAGGGGGGCAGCCATATTGCAAGGCATCCAGCAAGAAACCAAATTTCTGCTGCGCCTCTTCCTCCTCCATGCCTAGCAGATCGAACACAGCTTGCTGCAGTTTGGGTAGATGGATACGAATAGAGCCACCACCAATTTCATAGCCGTTGATCACGATATCATAAGCCCTAGCAAGGGTTTGCGTTGGACTGTGCTTTAGTGAATCAACGGATAATTCCTGGGGTGAGGTAAAAGGATGGTGCATAGGAAGTAATTTATTCGATTTGATATCCCATTCAAACATAGGCCAATCAACAATCCATAAGAGACGCCAGCCTGGCTCGATCAGGTTACAATCATGACCTAACTTGATCCGCAGTGCCCCCATGGATTCATTCACTATTTGCGCATGTCCAGCGCCAAAGAATATGACATCACCTGTTTTAGCTTCAACGCGATGTAGGATTGCATCGATACAAGTTGCGGAGAGAAATTTGAGTATAGGTGATTGCAGGCCTGCCAAGCCCTGGGTGCGATCATTCACTTTGATATAGGCTAAACCTTTCGCACCGTAGATCCCAACAAATCGGCCATAGTCATCTAATTCTTTGCGGCTCAAAGTACAGCCATTAGGCAATTTAAGCGCAACTACCCTACCCTCTTTGCTTTCAGCCGCCGCCGAAAAGACATTAAATTCGCAATCTTTAACCAAATCGGCAACATCGACCAATTCTAAAGGAATTCGTAGATCGGGTTTGTCACTGCCAAACCGTCGCATTGCCTCACTATAGGTCATTTTAGGCAAGGGTTTTACAATCTCAACGTGTAAGATCTCCTGAAAAACCTTGTGCAGTACCCCTTCAATGAGTCCTTGGATAGTAGACTCATCAATAAATGCCATTTCGATATCAAGCTGAGTAAATTCAGGTTGCCTGTCTGCGCGTAAATCTTCATCACGGAAGCAACGTACAATTTGATAATATTTATCAAAGCCGGACATCATTAATAGCTGTTTAAACAGCTGAGGTGACTGAGGCAAGGCATAAAATTGTCCTTGATGTACACGTGACGGGACTAGGTAATCGCGTGCACCTTCGGGGGTTGCCTTGGTTAGCATGGGTGTTTCTATATCAATAAAATGTTGGGCATTTAAATATTCACGTATGCAGCGAATTAAATGATGACGAAGAGTTAGATTATGCTGCATGTCACTGCGTCTTAAATCAAGGTAACGATAGCGATAGCGCAAATCTTCATTAACGAATTGTCGTTCATCAGGCAAAAAAGGTGGTGTTTGGGCTTGATTGAGTATCTCAAGTTCCGTCCCCAGCAGCTCGACATGTCCTGTGGGCATTTTCTCATTGATCATGCCTTCGGGCCGAGGACGAACAGTTCCATGGATACGTACAACGTATTCATGACGCAATTTTTCAGCAGTGGCGAAAACATCGGTCAATTCTGGTTCATAAACAACCTGGAGAAAACCTGAGCTATCACGTATATCTAAAAAAACCACCCCCCCATGATCGCGGCGGTTATGTACCCAACCACATATACTTACTGATTGCCCTGTCATGGTTTCATTGATAGTTGCACAATAATGAGATCTCATAAAAGCCACCCTGTCTTTAAAATATTGCAGCGCACCGTCATTGCGAGCCCTTATACAGAACTTGAAAAACGTTCCGAACTAACATTAAACCGTCATTGCGAGGAGCTTGCGACGAAGCAATCCAGTGACCTTTCAGCATCTCATAAGGCCACTGGTTGCTTCGTCGCTACGCTCCTCGCAATGACGGCTTCGCTAACGCTCCCAAAGAACTTCCTTCATTTTCCCCCTCGCCCCGGGAACGGGGAGAGGGTGCCCGCAGGGCGGGAGAGGGGATGCTGGTGCAAAGTTCTTTGGTGATGTTTGTCCCACGGGACTAGGGTACTCGCAATAACGGAGTAGCCAGACCCTAATTTTTTAACTTGCTCTGCATAACCCCTAAGGAAATAATCAATTTCAACGCCTCATCTACCGTCATAGACAGTTCAAAAGCGTCCTGCTTGGGAATCATCATAAAAAAGCCTGAGGTAGGGTTTGGGGTTGTAGGCACAAAAAGAGACAGCATTTCCTCACCTGTTTGGGTATTTATTTCCTCATGCGGGGTTCCGGTGAGAAAAGCAACAGTCCATAACCCCTTGCGCGGATATTCAATTAATAATGCCTTGCGAAAAGCTTGACTATTCGTCGCAAATATTGCCTGGATCATTTGCTTCGCCACATTATAAATGGAACGAACTAGCGGAATCTTAGCTAATATCACCTCACCCCAAGCCATAATGCGTTGCCCTAAATAATTAGTCGCCAGCATTCCTGTGACTAGAAGTAGGAGTAGCGAAATGATGACTCCTAAACCATGAATACGGACACCAAAGAGTTTCTCAGGTTGATAGGCGTTGGGGAGCAAAGCGATTGTGCTATCAAGAATATCGACAATAAAACGCAACACTACAAAAGTGACCAAAATAGGTAGCCAAACGATTAAGCCAGTAAGTAGATAACTACGTATAGATTTAGGCTTCACTCAGACTCACCCTTTGTGCGAGTAGACGTTGTGGATTCGGCAGTTTTCTTGTCCTCAGTTTTCTTGTCTTCAGGTTTCTTATCAGTGCTTGCAGCTTCCTTTTTTTCCGCTGGTCTTTCTTTATTTTTAAAATCAGTAGCATACCAACCGCTCCCTTTTAATTGAAATCCAGCAGCGGAAATTAAGCGGATAGCAGTATTTGCGTGACAATGTGGACATTGCTTCACAGGTTCATCATTAATTTTCTGTATTAAATCGAAATGGTGATTGCAATTTGTACAATTATACTCATAAATTGGCATTCACAACTCTCCATGCAAAACAAGGTAATTTTAAAAGTAATTGAGGATTATAGCGTAATTAGCGAGTTATCGACAATGTCAAATATCTGTTCTTAACTGGACTTTGGACAAACTCCGATCTGAACGGGCCCGAGCCCGTGGGCGAGCCCGGGCCCGCCCGAGCTCCGAACAGTCATAAGTTACAATCAAATCCAGATTATTTTAGCAATATTCCACCATCACAACGTGCAATCTGGTCTATTTATTGACAATATTATCTTGATTATGCAATGATTTTTTCATCAAGAGCTGTGTTTTTCCACTTTTTAACGATAGGATGGCGCATGCGTTTTACCTGAATGTTCCCCGCTTGTCGTCCAAGGGATTTTTTTCGGGGTTTGGGTGGTTGAGCTGGTGTCCCAATCATTCGAATAATTCGTTCAAAATCATTTTGAACTTGTGTTGATTGCTTTATAGTTTCATTATACATGAAGAACATTATCGCTTAGCTAGAGATTTACTTATTCGTTATGATGCTGACTAAAATGGCGCAAAAAGTAGATTAGCCGGAGCTCGGGCGGGCTCGGGCTCGCCCACGGGCCCGGGCCCGTTCAGATCGAAGTTTGTCCAAAGTCCAGTAGGAATAAATCTATGACTAAAGACTCCCTGGGGTTTGCCTTTGTCTTTGAAGAAAATCGCAACGATGCTACACCGCGCATCCATAAGCACCACAGCCCCGATTACTGGGGCGATAGCATGCTCCCCTTTAAATCAGGCGACTGCTCATGTTCTAATTCAATAATATTTGCTTTCGCATCTTTAACAAGCTGGAACACGGGGACCAAATCGAGCGCCGCCAGGTGGCCCTCCCACTCCGTCCCAGCAGGGCAGCCCCGGCCGCGCCCTCGGCCTTTATATAAGCCGAAATCCGAGCCTAACCCAGCAACAAGTTTCCCGTCCACAATCGCAAATTCATCCTTTTCAGAGTCGAAATTGTAAAATGCAATTCCCCGCTTAAAATCATTAAAATTCGCGGGAAAGGGGTAAAATGGTTTTTCCTCACAAATGCGCTGCAAAATCCACATCTCTTCACCTTGGCACTTCCCAACACCTGTGCGCCAATAAGCATGGGCTTTATCCCGTAGATCATTCCTTAGGTTATTCCTTACTGCTCCATAAAGCCTGATACATGTTCTATAGGCATTAATCAGATTAAATGGGCTCACACTATCACGATAACGTTTCCCATGGTGTTCATACTCAATCCCTTGGCGTTGTAGAGTGCATCCTAGTATTTTGCCAATCAGTTGGTGCTCCTCATGACTCGAGCGTCTTCCAGAGTTATTTTCCATGTCGTTGAACGAGGCTTTAAGGTAATCAAAATTGGCTTTATCGTCCTCTGAGGTTATGCATGCGTTAAGCTTTTTAAGCTCTTTTGTTTTTTGATTGGCATAATAAAAATGAATTACGTTCTTAGTATCTTGGTAGCAAATCACGCCATCTTCATTTTCCATTAAAGGAAAGGTTACTGTTGCTTGTTTCCCATGAAATAGCGTGTAAGTTATTTCAAATTCAGTAATGCCTTTGAAATCCTCTCCTGCAATCGTTAAAGGGTCACGGTCTAACCTGATTAAGTCATTACCCCCCTTACCCATTTCCTTTTCTTGCGCTTTACGTCGTTCATCAAGGTGTTTAGGAATGAACGGCTTTATTTTATCCTTCATGTCTTTATCACAGTAAAACAGAATCAGTTGATAGGCTGAAATGTCAGGATAAATCCGGCTACGTAAATCGGTGGCTTGACCTTTTTCGAATAATGCTTCAGGTTTTTGTTTTACGATTAGAGTTAATCCATCCGGATCCCCAAAAATCACACAATCACGGGCCTTCTGGGCTAACTGCATAATGATGAACTTAATTAAGCTGGGTTTGAATAAGTTATGCGTCGTGATGGAAGACTTCATTAAATTTAAAATATCGCTAACGGATGAATGACTGACTATTGCTCCTGCAACATCAGCGTTTGAGAGCGTAAAAATATTGTTAGAATCTTTTGGAATTAAGGCTTGCTCTGCTCTAGTTTTTGACACGATAACACCCTACATCAATGAATAATGAGCAGAAATTATACATAGAATCAGCCTTGCTGTACAGAGAAAAAACAAATGCATTTAATCGTAACTCCCCACGTCAATTTTTAAATACGTGCCGTTTGCTGGAGATCCCTCGCTGCGCTCGGGATGACGTGGGGAGTTACATTTAATCAATCGATGCTTGATTCAGAAGCAGTGAGTGGTTGATTAACGCCACATCAATTTCCCATTAAAGGGTACAGTCGCCAGTTGTGGCATCTGCATTTTTGCCGCCAAGGTTTTTATGTTTTCCTCTCTAGCTAACATTTCATTATCGACACAGTTAGCAATCCACCCAGCGCAAGGTATTTGGTTTTGTTTTAATACTGCATCAGTGAGTAAGGCATGATTTAAACAGCCAAGCCGTATGCCCACTACCAGGATGACCGGAGTTTGGGTCAGTTTTAGAAAATCAAGCCAAGTTTCTTCTTCATTTAAAGGGGCCATTAATCCTCCAGCACCCTCGATGAATACGTAATCAAAATGAGCAAATTGTTTATCAAAACAAAAATCGGCAATCTCATTTAAAATTAAACGCTGCTTTGCTTCCTTTGCGGCGAGATGAGGCGAAATTGAGGGAGCAAATTTCCAACCATTAATTTTATACGATTGATCCCGATTGTATTGTTGTAAATTAATAACCTCTTCACTCAGCAATTGCCCTTCTCTCTCATAACAACCACTAGCAACTGGTTTTAATCCTAACGCGGGTTTTTGCTGGCGATTGTAATAATCGAGTAGCTGACAAGTGACATAGGTCTTACCGATGTTGGTATCAGTGCCGGTAATAAAATAGGATTTTGATTTCATCATATCACTCGCTCCAAAGCAGTTATAAATTCATCTTGATGAGATAAAAATGGCATATGTGCTGCTTTGGAAAACATAATATACGTAAAATGCGGATAGATTTTTTGCATGGCAGCCATCGTTGTGCGTGGAATGATTGCATCAAGGCGTCCGAACATAAAACAAGTCGGTTTGGTAAAACAACGCAATGGTTCGCGTAAGTCCCAATTAGACAATAAATGTAAACCCTCTTTTAAGCTTGCTGGATCTGGTATTTGCCCCCAAAGAACTTCCCTCATTTTTCCCCTCTCCCCAGAAATGGGGAGAGGGTGCCCGAAGGGCGTGAGAGAGTTAGCTGATGCAAAGCTCTTCGCTGATGCTTGTCCCACGGGACTAGGATGCCAATTTTGATGAGAATAGATTTGGTTTTTTAACTGCAAACTGACAAATTGGGTGATAGCTAACTGTGGGTTAGCGGCTAAATTAACAAAAAACTGATCGAAAACGTTCTTGGTAATACCAGGCCAGCCCTTTTCTTCAATGAAGTGAGGTGAAGACGCAATATTGATGAGGTGAGTCACACGCTGTGGCTCTTCAACGGCCAATCTTGTTGCAAAAAGTCCGCCCATAGACCAGCCAGCAAGGGCGAAATGCTCAGGTAAATTGTTGAGTAAACTTCGTTTGCAATCATCCCAGCCCATGGGCAAGCTAAGGCCAAAGCCGGGTAAATCGACTAAAAATAGCTGGTATCGCTTCTCGATAGCACTAGCAAGCGGTAACCATATCTTATGATCGAAGCCCCAGCCATGGAAAAAGACTAAAGGAGATCCATTCCCTCTGACGACTATGTTTAAGTCCATCATTTAAAATCTCGGTTACTTGCTTGATGAAGCTTAGCAAACAAACTATCGATATGTTCAGGCTCGTGGCAATAATTTAAAACAACCCTTAATCCCGTATCTTTTTTACTCACTGTCGGCTCACGCATTGCTTGACAAAAAATGCCCTCGCTTTGGAGATAATGGCTATAAGCTAGAGCCTTATGCGGGCAGCCAAGCTGTAATTGTTGAATAGGTGTTGCTGAAGCTCGCCATTTTAATGGCGAGTTTTTGCACTTTTGCTGAAAATAATGGATTAAATCATAAAGCTTTTGCCGCCTATCATCTGCTTGTCGAATAAAATGGAGTGTTTCCAGTATCCCATAGGCAAGCGCTGGGCTCACTGCAGTTGAATAAATATGTGAGCGAGCTAATTGCAGCAAAGCGTCTATCCATGCACTCCGTCCGGCAACGATCCCTCCTTGCAAAGCAAATGCTTTCCCAAGCGGGATTACGCGCAAAGGGATTTCATGTTGGCTTAAATGATATTGCTGCACCGCACCTAAGCCCTGCTGACCAAATACCCCAAAAGCATGGGCTTCATCCACGATGCATTCTGCGCCAAAATTCGCACACAACGCTACTATCTCGCGCAAATTAGTTGCTTGCCCACTCATGCTAAATACACTTTCAGCAATAATGACTGGATTTTGCGTGCCTAAAGAACGTTCTCCTCTTGTCTTTCCTCTTGAATACGAAGAGAGGGTTTTTGAAGAGCGAATACGAGGCTCCCGTGTCAACATTTTTTCACTAAGAAGTTTATCGGTCAGGTTATTGAGATCATTATGTAGATAACGGCTGTAGCTCGCTTTTGTTAACTTAAGCCCATCATAGAACGATGCATGTGCGCCTTTATCGATAAAAAGATGAGCGTTAAAATGAGAAAGTAATGAGATCACCCCTAAATTTGCTGCATAGCCTGAACTAAATAGAAGCGCATCATCAACACCTAAGGCCTGGGCAAAAGCCTGCTCGAGCTCACGGTGAATTGGATGATAACCACAAACCACCATGGAACCACCGCTTCCCGTTGGATAGTTAGCAAAGCCCTTTTGCAAAGCATGGCGAATGAGGGGCTCTGTTGTTAGTGATAAATAATCACTCGAGCTAAAATTGACGATCTCTCTATCGGCAATGTTGGCAAGCATGCGTCGTCGATGCAGGCCATGCTGCTTAAGCTGAGATACATGATCAATAAGTGCTTGATTTATCATGCTTCAGCAAAGGCCTTTAACCCCAATTTGTTAAACAGCACCTTATCCTCATCACGTTCAGGATTTGCCTCGGTGAGCAATTTTCCACCGATAAAGACCGAATTGGCTCCGGCAAAATAACAAAGCGCCTGTAGCTCATCGCTCATTTCAGTACGACCCGCTGTCAAACGAATGGCACTGGTTGGCATCACTATACGGGCTGTTGCTATGGTGCGGACTACCTCAATACCCTCCACTTGCTTTGTATTAGACAAAGGTGTTCCTGCGACCGGAATCAGGCGATTGATAGGCACACTTTCAGGGGGGGATGGCAGATTAGCCAGAGTAAAAAGAAACTCAATCCTGTCTGCGCGCGTTTCGCCTAAGCCTAAAATCCCACCGCAGCAGACTTTAATACCTGCCTGGCGGACATTCTTAAGCGTTTCTATTCGATCGCTAAAACGTCGCGTACTAACTACTTTGTTATAATAGGAGGGTGAAGTGTCAATATTATGATTGTAAAAATCTAAGCCAGCTTCTTTTAATTGCTCGGCTTGCTCAACTTCAAGCATGCCTAAGGTCATGCAGGTTTCCATCCCTAGTGCTTTCACGCCTTCAACCATTGCTTTTAAGTTAGGCATTGCTTTATCCGGTGGAGAGCGCCATGCTGCCCCCATACAAAAGCGTTTTGCTCCATTGGCCTTGGCTTCAGCAGCTTTAGCAACGACCTCGTCCACTGTCATTAACTTTTCTTTTTCAACATGCGTTTGATAATGCCCGCTTTGTGAACAATAACCACAATCCTCAGGGCACGCACCTGTTTTAATACTGAGTAATTTTGCTAGCTGTAATGCATTTGCATCATGATTTTCTTTATGAATACTATGCGCTGTATAAAGTAAGGTATTAAACGGTTGCTCATAGATAGTTGCTATTTGATCCAAAGTCCAACGCTCATTAGTTTCAGTCACGATTCCCCCTTTCTTTTATAACTCCCCAGGAACGCACGTCATCCCGAACGAACGCACGTCATCCCGAACGAACGCACGTCATCCCGAACGAACGTACGTCATCCCGAACGAACGCACATCATCCCGAACGAACGCACGTCATCCCGAACGAACGCACATCATCCCGAACGAACGCACGTCATCCCGAACGAACGCACATCATCCCGAACGAACGCACGTCATCCCGAACGAACGCACATCATCCCGAACGAACGCACGTCATCCCGAACGAACGCACATCATCCCGAACGAACGCACGTCATCCCGAACGAACGCACATCATCCCGAACGAACGCACGTCATCCCGAACGAAGTGAGGGATCTCCTAAATAACATACCTGGGAGCTACTCTTTTTTTTATATTGTGGAACATGATAGATTGACTCTACTTATTGTCAACCAAAAATTTTAACGGGGTTAACATGATGGAATTGATTGAAAGAGATTTGCAACACATTTGGCATCCATGTATGCAAATGAAAGATTTTCAAACCTGCCCGCCTTTGGTCGTAACTCATGCCAAAGGTAGTTATCTATATACCAATAAAGGCCCATTGATTGATGCTGTTTCCAGTTGGTGGTGTAAGTCTTTAGGTCATGGTCATCCGGCAATTATTGCCGCTCTCAAGAAGCAGTTAGATGCTTTTGAGCATGTAGCAACGGGGGATGCAACACATGCACCACTCGTTGAATTCGGCGAGAAAATTGCCAAAATCACTAACCGACAGCACGTTTGCTTTGCTAGTGATGGTGCAAGTGCTGTTGAAATTGCCATGAAACTTGCTCTTCATGCTTATCAGCTACGGGGCATGCCGCATCGTAATGAGTTTATCTCCCTTGCAAATGCTTATCACGGTGAAACCTTAGCTACTCTCAGTGTCAGTGATTTAGAATTTTTTAAAAAACCCTATGCAGGCTATGGGGTAAAATGCCATTTTATTAAATCGCTGCCTTATGTCGCGAATGAGAGGGATCCTTTATGGAATAATTGTGGGCATCACTGGCCCCAAGTGCAGGAAGAGTTAGACCGAATTAAGAACAATGTGTGCGCGGTTATTGTCGAGCCGATTGTGCAGGGTGCTAATGGCATGCGGTGTTATAGTGCTGATTTTTTAAAAAAATTGGCTTATTGGGCAAAGCAAAACGACATTTACTTGATTGCTGACGAAATCATGACTGGTTTAGGAAGAACGGGGAAGTGGCTTGCCTGCCATCATGCTAATGTTGATGCAGATTTAATATGCCTTTCTAAAGGGCTAACTGCTGGTGCAGTCCCCTTAAGCTGTGTCCTGGTTGATCATCCCATTTATGAGCTCTTTTATGATGATTACGACAAAGGTAAAACATTTGTGCATTCACACACTCACAGTGGTAATGCTCTCGCCATTAGTGCGGCCTTGGCAACGATTAAGGTCATGGAAAATGAAGGGATTAATGAGCGGGCACAACAACTTGGCCAGTTTATGCAACAACAATTTCACGAAATCGCCTCAATAACTGGGAAATTAATTAATGTTCGATCAATGGGTGCGATAGTAGCAGGAGATTTGGTGGATTGCGGTATTGAGCGCATGGGCTACCGCTTGTATCAAGAAGCGCTCAACTTTGGCGCTTTTTTAAGGCCCTTAGGAAATACTCTGTATTGGTTCCCTCCCTTAACTACTGATCATCAACTCATTGAGAATTTAGCGGAAATTACTCTAAATTCTATAAGAGCTGTATATAAAGCCCGACCTACTGCCATAAAGTCAAGCGATTTAACAGACGGAGTACAACTCTCGCATAGACAAATATGAAGTAGGTTGGGCCTTGGCCCAACATGATACAAGCGTCAACATCGTAAGAAAAAATCCGTACCCAAAACAAATGACGACTATTTTGATACACAACATGCCACATTCTTGTTGGGCCAAGGCCCAACCTACGCGATTTTATTTGCCAATATAAGATTTGCACCTTGCGCCAACAAAACGTATCCGAGCCGCGCACGTAAGTAAGCGGAGATAATTTTGGTATGGGACATGCAAGCATAGTGAAGCTTATCGAAGGAGATTCAGGATGAATAAATCTTTGCTAATAATGCTCTTCTCTGCCATCACCCCAACTTTCGCGGCGGAACTAGCTCCAGATAGTAACTTTTGGCGCTGCAGTGCTTATGACGCAGAAAATTTGGAATGGGTGATAGAAAGTGGTTATAAGCTAACAGCCATCAATAAAGCCTTTGATGACTGTAAAAAACAAAGTAAGTTCCCTAAAAGTTGCAAGGTTGCTAAAGATACATGCGAGCTATTTGTTAATGGCATTACAACTCGGCCAATGTTTCAATGCACTGCTCTTGACCGTTTGGCAAGACGGTGGCTTAGTAGCATCTATTATCATCCTGATGAGGCTGCATTTGCAGCAAAAGCCCATTGCCAGCAAAATAGCAGTTTACCTGAAACTTGCTATGTCTATATGCTAACCTGTAGAAACTTAAATCCAAGAGAGTAATTTTATGTATTGTGTGGGGCTAACAGGAAATATTGCCAGTGGAAAATCAACCGTAAGTCGGTTTTTTAAAGAACGAGGTATCACCACAATTAGTGCCGATGAAGCTGCGCGTGAATTGACTGCCGCTAATCAGCCTACCCTAATCGCTATCGCTGAGCACTTTGGTCAATCCGTTATTGATTCGGCCGGTGAACTTAATCGCTCTGCTCTGCGAGACATGATCTTTAATGAGCCCAAGCAACGCCGCTGGTTAGAACAATTACTCCATCCACTGATTAGGGAGCTCATTCAGCATAAAATTAAAAAATCGGTTAGCCCTTACACGCTAATTGAAATCCCTCTTTTAAATAAGCGTGCAGACTACCCTTATTTAAATCGAGTTTTACTTGTTATAGCAGAGTTTGAGCAACAAATAGAACGGGTTATGACGAGGGATAATAGTAGCAGAGAGCAAGTTATGGCAATTTTAGCAACTCAAGCTAATGAAGCAGTCCAACGTGAATTAGCCGATGATGTAATCAATAACGATGGCTCTCTTACCGACCTTGAAAAAAAAATTGAAATTTTGCACCAGCAATATGTGCAATTTGCCAACGCCACATCAGCCTGATCGCAGCGAATTATAAACAGACCCTACACAGGGCTGGATATGTGCCTCTAATCCGCCAGCTATTTAGAAAATGACTTCTAAGCGGAGCTGCTTTGTTTACATTGTCCTTCCAGGTACAACCGTGTTTTATATGTCTTTAAAAACATATATACTTTACAACATATATTTTTAATATCATAATAGATACATGAACTGGGAAATTATATTTCAAGAGGATTTTGATTCGGAATTCGATGAGCTGAGTGAAGCTGTTCAAAACGAATGTTTTGCTCATTTGAAAGTTTTGGAGAAATTTGGTCCTAAATTAGGTCGACCACATGTAGATACATTAAACGGTTCTAAGCATTCTAATATGAAAGAGCTACGGTTTAATGCGGATAATGGTGTATGGCGCTTAGCATTCGCTTTTGATCCTTTGCGCCGAGCAATTTTACTTATTTGTGGTGATAAATCAGGAGGAAGTGAAAAACGATTTTATAAGGATTTAATTAAAAAAGCAGATCAACGGTTTGATAACCATTTATCAAATTTAAAAAAGCGAGGTGAATGATGGCTAAATCACTTAAAGATAAAATGAATGCTCTTTCAACTGAGAGAAAAAATATAGTTCAAGAACGAGCTAATCAATTAATTGCTGAAGAAATGACTCTGCGGGATTTACGCTTGGCGCTTGAGAAAACCCAAGAAGATCTTGGAAAAATTTTACATATGAAACAAGAGGGAATATCTCGTTTAGAAAAACGGTCTGACATGCTAATCTCAACATTGAGCAAATATATTTCAGCAATGGGTGGTTCATTAAAATTAATGGCTGAGTTCCCTAATAGAGCGCCCGTGGAAATTCATGGTATTTCTGATATCTGAAAGGCAGCCGTCATCCCGAGCGGAGCGAAAGATCTCCTTGGTTGAGCACTATGCCACATTTAGGAGATCCTTCGTTGCGCTCAGGATGACGTGGCGTTTTCGGCCAAAATAGTCGAATTGTCAACAGACCCTACCCTATAAAATCTCCAGGGCCAAAGCAATACCTTGGCCGCCACCAATACATAAGGTAACAATACCCCGTTTTAGGTTGTCGCGTTTCATGGAGTACACTAAACGAGTGGTCAAAATAGAACCAGTCGCCCCAATTGGATGACCATGGGCAATCGCCCCTCCTTCCACATTCACACAATCTTCACTGAAACCAACCTCCCGTGTCACTGCAATAGCAATTGCGGCAAACGCTTCGTTGATTTCTACTCGCTGTACATCAGCAATAGTCCATTGTGCTCGTTTGAGTGCTTGGTGGACAGCAGATACTGGAGCAATGCCAAACATACCAGGTTCAACAGCACTTACACCATACGCCACGATACGTGCCAGTGGTGTAAGCTTTTCAGAAGAAACAAAATGTGCATCCGCAACAATCATAGCGGCAGCAGCACTATTGAGTCCGGGGGCGTTACCCGCAGTAATTGTACCGTCTTTGCGAAAGGCAGGTTTCAGCTTGGCTAGAGTTTCAGCAGTAGTATCGGGACGGTTATGTTCATCCTTCTGAAATAACTCTATTCCCTTGCGTGATGTAATTTCAACGGGTGTGATTTCAGCCGTAAATTTATCCTCAGCTTGTGCTTTAGCAAAACGCTGCTGCGAACGCAACGCCCACGCATCTTGCTCTTCTCGAGAAATTGAATATTTTGTAGCGAGATCTTCAGTATGCCAGCCTGAGTGATTTCCTGAAAATATATCATTTAACCCATCGAGTAACATACTGTCACTCACCTTGCCTTCACCCATACGGTAGCCCCAGCGTGCTGAGGGTAGCAAATAAGGGCATAGATCCATATTCTCCATGCCACCTGCAATCGCACATTGAATATTGCCACTGGCAATTTCCAGAAAAGCCGAGACAATTGCTTGCGCACCTGATCCACAAACTCGATTAACAGTATAAGCAGGCACATCAACAGGTATACCACCATGAACAGCGGCTTGCCGAGCGGGATTCATGCCAGCGCCCGCTTGCACAACGTGCCCCATAACGACAGCCTGGACTTTTTCGGGTGCTAAGTTAGCACGTTTGAGCGTTTCATTGACAACGATAGCACCTAATTTGGGTGCGGGGGTATCTTTTAGAGTCCCATTAAATGTCCCGATTGCAGTACGGACGGGAGAGCAGATAAAAATGTCTGTAGCCATGAAAAATCCTTATTCTAAGTGAATTGGTAATTTGCATTAGTCCCCCCTACGTCTCACAAGCTCTCATGGTTAAGCCAAAATTAGCTGTACTAACGCCCCAAGAGGAGAATAGAAGAAAGGTAGTCTTTTTTATAAGCATAGCAACCTAATATCTGGGTAGCAAATATCAGCCTGACTTAAGTGTTTAAGCCGGCAGCTGCTTTCGCTGGCACGATTATTGCAAAATTTTTTCAAAATTACACATAAAATCAAATAGGCAATGAAGAGCGAATAAATCCAAAATTTAATAATTTATCAAGGAGTTGGATCATGAGAAAAATAAATACACCGAAATTAAATTCAGAAGAGGGAATAAAAAGGGCAGCGGAAGAGGAAGTCGAACATGCAGATGCTCTGTATAAACAGGTCAAAGAGAAAGCAAACGCATTGTATGAAGAAAGCAAGAGAACAGTGGGCAATGCACAAGATAATCTTAAGGAGCACACTGAGCAGCTAGTCCACCATGTTAAAGAAAGGCCGCTCACTTCGTTATTAATTGCTGGGTGCATTGGTTTTATTGTATCTTCTTTGCTGAAGAAGTAATGAAATTTATCGAGCACTTTAGAGGGCTTTTTGCTAACAAAACAGAGTACGCTAAAGGCATGTATGCCCTGTTTAAGTTAGAGGCAAAACTCGCTGGGTTAAATATTGTTCCTTTATTAGTAGGTATTGTACTACTGTTGGTACTAGGTATTACAATCTGGTTGACTCTGATGTTCTTGCTTGGCTATCTGCTGATCATTTTAACCAAGCAGCCTGCAACTGCTATTATTATCGTATTATTGGTAAATTCTGGTTTAGCATTTTATATCATAAGGGATATAAAGCGCCGTTTGCTGCAAATGAGTTTTGCTAGGACGAGGGATTGCCTTAGAACCCCAGAGAAGGATGAGTATGAGTCAGAAGAAAAAGCTATTGAAATCAATCAATGAGCTAGAAAAGAAAGTTAAACTTGCTAAACGTAATACGCTAAAACATAGGCACTATTTCGCTAGGCTGATTGGCCGGAATGACTATTTACTCATAGCTCTGCTTGTACCTGCTTTTCTAGGTGGATGGCAAAGTGGAAAGCTCGCGCGCGGTGGTAAGCAGTTGCAGCTGTTTGGCAAATACAGTTTTTTAACGTTGTTTAAACTGATTCGAAATTACAATAAATTAATCTGAAAACGCCAGCCGTCATCCTGAGCGTAGCGAAGGATCTCCTGAATGTGGCGCATAGTGCTCAACTGACGGGCACCGCCCGTCATCCTGAGCGTAGCGAAGGATCTCCTGAATGTGGCGCATAGTGCTCAACTGACGGGCATCGCCCGTCATCCTGAGCGTAGCGAAGGATCTCCTGAATGTGGCGCATAGTGCTCAACTGACGGGCACCGCCCGTCATCCTGAGCGTAGCGAAGGATCTCCTGAATGTGGCGCATAGTGCTCAACTGACGGGCACCGCCCGTCATCCTGAGCGTAGCGAAGGATCTCCTGAATGTGGCGCATAGTGCTCAACTGACGGGCACCGCCCGTCATCCTGAGCGTAGCGAAGGATCTCCTGAATGTGGCGCATAGTGCTCAACTGACGGGCACCGCCCGTCATCCTGAGCGTAGCGAAGGATCTCCTGAATGTGGCGCATAGTGCTCAACTGACGGGCATCGCCCGTCATCCTGAGCGTAGCGAAGGATCTCCTGAATGTGGCGCATAGTGCTCAACTGACGGGCATCGCCCGTCATCCTGAGCGTAGCGAAGGATCTCCTGAATGTGGCGCATAGTGCTCAACTGACGGGCATCGCCCGTCATCCTGAGCGTAGCGAAGGATCTCCTGAATGTGGCGCATAGTGCTCAACTGACGGGCACCGCCCGTCATCCTGAGCGTAGCGAAGGATCTCCTGAATGTGGCGCATAGTGCTCAACTGACGGGCACCGCCCGTCATCCTGAGCGTAGCGAAGGATCTCCTGAATGTGGCGCATAGTGCTCAACTGACGGGCACCGCCCGTCATCCTGAGCGTAGCGAAGGATCTCCTGAATGTGGCGCATAGTGCTCAACTGAGGAGATCCTTCGCTACGCTCAGGATGACGGCTGCTACGCTCAGGATGACGGCTGCTACGCTCAGGATGACGGCCGCTACGCTCAGGATGACGGCTGCTACGCTCAGGATGACGGCCGCTGCGCTCAGGATGACGTGGCGTAATTGTCAACAGTCCCTACTGCAATTTCTTGCCTGATCTATAAATACAACTGGCAGCAGCCTGGGCTGTTGGCATTATTGTCATTTCAGCAATGTCAACATGCAGGGGGCGAGTTGCGCAATAAAGTGCCGCATCAGCGATATCCTCTGCATATAAAGGATTAAAATCTTGATAAAATGCTTTTGCTTTTTCTCTATCGTTCCAGCGAACTTCGCTAAATTCAGTTTCCACTGCGCCAGGAGCAATTTCTGTCACTCTAATTGAAGTACCTAATAGATCCATCCGCATTGATTTTGTGAGTGCCCTAACAGCGTGCTTAGTGGCACAATACACATTGCCATTTGGGTAACATTCTTGACCCGCTATAGAGCCAATATTGATGATATGCCCTTCTTCACGAGTCAGCATTCCGGGCAAAATGGTGCGTGTAACATAGAGTAATCCTTTGACATTAGTATCAATCATGGTCTCCCAATTAGCAAAGGAGCCTTGCTGTATCGGATCGCTTGCAAGTGCAAGCCCTGCATTATTTATCAATAGGCCAACAGATTGCCAGGCAGAAGGTAAGGACCCTAAGGCGGACTCCACTGCTGACTTGTTACGCACATCTAGCGCTATAGGCAGACATTGTGTGTTATGCAATGCTTCTAAATCTTTAGCAAGATGCTCTATTCGCTCTTGGCGACGCGCGCATAGAATAAGCCTTGCCCCATTTTTAGCAAACAGTCGTGCGCAGGCTTGTCCAATACCACTTGAGGCACCGGTTATTAATACAATTTTGTCCAGTAAACTTAACATGGAAGAGCTCCTAATAATTCCCTTGCTTAGGGGATAAAATTACCCTATGAAACATGACTATAGAGTATGCTATACTACAAATGTAGCAAATTACAACTTATATGGTGAATCTCATGGGTATAGCAATACGAATCGATGAAACTATTTATAATGATGCAAAAAAAGTAGCGCGTGCTGAGTGTCGATCTATTCCTAATCAAATTGAATTTTGGGCTAGAATCGGGAAATGTGCTCTAGATAACCCCGATCTTCCTATCGAATTTATCAAAGAGCTTTTAATTTCAAAAAACCAGGATCGCTCATTAGCAGAACCTTTTGAGTTTGAGGGAGATGATGACTGAAAAAGGAATTGCTGTTCATCAAATGCCTGCTTTTAAAAAAACCTATAAAAAACTTCATGGCACGCAAAAATCATTAATCGATCAGGCAATTCAAAAAATTATTGTAAATCCTAACATTGGTGAACCCAAACGAGGTGATTTGGCTGTGGTATATGTGTATAAATTCAAACTGGACCATCAAGAAATATTACTAGCCTACGAATGGGATGCAAAGCGAAGGTTGCTTTTAGCGCTAGGTGTACATGAAAATTATTATCGTGATTTAAAGAGGCACAGGTTCTAATGTTAAAATGATAAGGGCGCAACTCTCCATAGGCAAATAAAATCGCGTAGGTGTCGCGGACAATTTATTTGTCCGCAACAATAAAATCGCGTAGGTTGGGCCTTGGCCCAACAAGAATGTGGCATGCTGTGACAAAATAGTCGATGTTTATTTTGCGTACACCTTTTTTCTTACAATGTAGACGCTTGTACCTTGTTGGGCCAAGGCTTAGCAAGCTACTGGAAACCCCCATTGATTTACTTTTTGCCAAAATTGTTCCCACCGCCCTGTAGATTTAATCAATGTCCTTAGGCTTAAAATTGCTTTAGCCACCTTATCTTTCCAGCGCATACCGGATTGGCATAATCGTTGTTTAACAATAGTCTTACAGGCGGCCTCTGTAACTCCCGAACCAACGCTCCTCTAACCATGCTCTGTGCTCAATGCCTGTCATGGGGTTGGTTATGGATTTGTTTTTTCTCTGTACATTAAGATTGATTTTTTGTATAATTTTCACTCATTATTCGACAACCTCTGGAGTATTCATGAAGCGTAAATTAGAAGGGCAAGCCCTAACTCCAAACGATTCTAACAATCTATTTGGGACCTTAAGCCCTGATGTTGCAGGAACAATAGTCAGTCATTCATCCGTTAGGGATATTTTAAATTTAATGAAGTCTTCCATCACGACGCATAATTTATTCAAGCCCAGCTTAATTAAGTTCATCATTATGCAGTTAGCCCAGAAGGCCCGTGATTGTGTGATTTTTGGGGATCCGGATGGATTAACTCTACTCGTAAAACAAAAACCTGAAGCATTATTCGAAAAAGGTCAAGCCACCGATTTACGTAACCGGATTTATCCTGACATTTCAGCCTATCAACTGATTCTGTTTTATTGTGATAAAGACATGAAGAATAAAATAAAGCCGTTCATTCCTAAACACCTTGATGAACAACGTAAAGCGCAAGAAAAGGAAATGGGTAAGGGGGGTAATGACTTAATCAAGTTAGACCGTGACCCTTTAACGGTTGCAGGAGAGGATTTCAAAGGCATTACTGAATTTGAAACCACTTACACGCTATATGATGGGGCACAACAAACAGTAAACTTCCCTTTAATGGAAAATGAAGATGGGATGATTTGCTACCAAGATACTAAGAACGTAATCCATTTTTATTATGCCAATCAAAAAACAAAAGAGCTTAAACAGCTTAACGCATACATCACCTCAGAGGACGATAAAGCAGTTTTTGATACCTTTAAAGCCTCGTTCAACGACATGGAAAATAACTCCGGAAGACGCTCAAGTCATGAAGAGCACCAACTGATTGCAAAAATACTAGGATGCACACTACAACGCCAAGGGATTGAGTATGAACACCATGGGAAACGTTATCGTGATAGTGTGAGCCCATTTAATCTGATTAATGCCTATAGAACATGTATTAGGTTATATAAGGAAGAGGAAGAGGCAGAGGCAGCAAAAAGGGATGCCCAATTAGGAGCACCAAGAAGGGATGGCCTATTAGTGGATAAAGTCAATGCTGATTGGCGCACACTCGTTGGGAAAACGCAAGGTGAAGAGATGTGGATTTTGCAGCGCATTTGTGAGAAAAAACCATTTTACCCACTTCCCGCTAATTTCAATGATTTTAAGCGGGGAGTTCCCTTTCGCAATTACATTTCTAAAAAGGATGAATTCGCTGTTGAGCACGGAAAACTTGTCGTTGGGCTAGGTTCGGATTTCGGCTTATCTAAGGGGCGCGGTGCGGGCGGAGCCGGCTTCCAGTGCCCTTTAGGTATGATCACTGTCGATTTGGTCGCCGTTCTGTTGCTTGTTAACGATGCGAAAGCAAATATTATTGAATTAGAGCAGGAGCAGTCGCCTGATTTAGAGGAGAGTAGTAGCACCCCATCGCTCCAGTAATCGGGTCTGTTGTGCTTTTGAATTATGCTGAGTATGTTACATGCTCTCATCCGATTGGTTCTGGGGTTACACAGGCCGCCACTTCTCAACTCGAGTAACTTTGATTTGGCTCAATTCACTAACTGGACTTTGGACAAACTCCGATCTGAACGGGCCCGAGCCCGTGGGCGAGCCCGGGCCCGCCCGAGCTCCAGCTAATCTACTTTTTGCGCCATTTTAGTCAACATCATAACAATACGAATAAGTAAATCTCTGGCTAAGCGATACTGTTCTTCATGTATAATATTTGCACGTTTGGATACCTCCAGGATCGCCGCAGTTTCTGTGGCCGAACGTTTTGCCATGCGATAAAATCTGCTTTTTTCATTGGTGGAAAACTCACCTGAGCCTTCAGCAATATTCAATGAAATTGAGGTTCCAGCTCGTTGAAGCTGGTCGGTTAAATAAGCTCTGCCACGAGGGAAGGCTGAAGTGATTTTATCGATAGCGCGGATTTCATTTATTTACAGTAGACTGCACGCCACAGCCTCGTGGTTTTTCACCGACGTTAGAGGACAGGAGTTATGTTTAAACCGATAACGCTGGGTCACAAATACAGCATTGCGGCTTACTTGCCTGAAAAAACAGGCACAAACACGCCTTGGTTGATCCCTTTGGCATGCACGCGTGTTGATACCGCAAAGCAACCAACACAAGTTCAAAATGACTTTGAACGAATTATTCGAATGATTGGGACACCAGCTCAACCACCCAAACCACGAAAAAAAGCCCTTGGACGACAATCGGGGGACATTCAGGTAAAACGCATGCGTCATCCTATCGTTAAAAAGTGGAAAAACACAGCTCTTGATGAAAAAATCATTGCATAATCAAGATAATATTGTCAATAAATAGACCAGATTGCACGTTGTGATGGTGGAATATTGCTAAAATAATCTGGATTTGATTGTAACTTATGACTGTTCGGAGCTCGGGCGGGCCCGGGCTCGCCCACGGGCTCGGGCCCGTTCAGATCGGAGTTTGTCCAAAGTCCAGTCACTAAGTATACTCATATAAAAAACAAGGACAAAAGCCCAATATAAAGAACGTATTTAATTATATAGTATAGAACTTTATTGTATTTTTTTATGCGTTTTCCGAGTAGACGAATTTGATACAGGGGTTTAAATAATTTGTTAATAAATCCTACCTGTTCATTCGGTAAATTTCTGCTTAGGGTTGCTTTCATCACTGTCCGACTAAAAAAAAGATTCAATTTAGTGGCAAATACATTGTTTAAAGGCCGCTGAACATCACAAAAAAGAATAATGCGATCTTGCGAAGTAGTATTTTCAGCGTTGTGAACATACGTTTCATCAAATAATACATCTTGGCCATCTTGCCAGAAATAAGGGTTACCATCGACATAGATGCAGCAATCTTTAGAGTTAGGGGTAATTAAACCTAAATGATAACGTAAGGAACCCGCATAAGGATCCCGATGCTTAAATAGATAGCTATTCTTAGGAAGTAGAGTGAACATCGCAGCGTTAATGGTAGGAATTTTTTGAATTAATTCCACTGTCTTAGGGCAAAGAGCTTGAGCAGAATGGAGCGGATCTTGGTACCATTTTAGATAGAAACGTTTCCATCCTCGCCGAAAAAACGAGTTAAAACCAATGTCATCATAGTTTTCTGACGCTGTAATGTAACCTTCTTTGTACAAGTATTCGGCTTCTGAGCGAATGGTTTGCCAGTTATCACGTAATATTTTTAGCTCTGGAAATGCAGCTACATCAAGAAAGGGAGTTTTGGGAACAGCAGAGCAAAGATACATAATGGTATTAATTGGCGCCATAAAACTAGAATGATCCGTTAATTGCCGAAAGAATTTTAGGCGAACCTTCCCGCGCAAATGGGTATATGCTATTGAGAAAATGTAGCTACCAAAAAACAAGGTTTTAAAATTTAACAAGGGTAAATATGCCATAAAGCATCCGTCCTTTAGCTGAAATAAAGCTTATAGATTTTGAGGTAGGTACCATCATTCTCCATACTAACTAGTGCCTTATTTACATTATTAATTAAGCCAGTATCATCACGATTTGCCATGATCCCATAACCCATCCCTTCGGGTATTGAAGAACCTACTAGTTTATACAGATTCTCATTATTTACATCCCAATATCTTGCACTTTTTTCGTCAGTTATCAACGCATCAATGTAACCATTTTCCATTGCTTTATAGGCATCTAATGCCTGCGGGAATCCAATAATTTGGGGGATCCCACTACACAATCTAACAGCAGTAACTTTGTAGATAGAGCCCTCTACTACCCCAATTCTCTTTTTACATATCTCTGGAATACTATTAATATTGTTGGAGCGTTGGGTAATAAATTGGCCTTTACTCGCTAGATAAGGCAAACTAAATAAAAAAGAGGCTTGCCTTTCTTCTGTAATGACTATCGCACCAATAGCAAGAGAGATTTTTTTTGCTTGTACAGCTTTGAAGAGCTCATCAAGTAATAAAGGCTTAAAAGAACAAGTCACTCGCATCCGCTTGCAAACTTCTGTAATAAGATCAACCTCAAAGCCAGAGACTTCTTTCTGAGCGATTAGCAGTTCAAAGGGTGGATAATAGCGACGAACGCCGATTTGAATTGTAGCAGCGTGAGTAATGGGTAATGCAAACAAGATTAACAAAAGAATTAATAACCTAACGTTCATTATTATTTGTTATATAAAGCAATGGATAGCAAAAATAGTAACATGTACACAATTCTTTTGCGATATATCTCACCAGTTGGGGTGTGGTCTACGTTTGAAAAAAGCCCTCTATACGGTACAATTTTTGTAGCCGTCATCGCGAGCGTAGGCCCGTCATTGCGAGGAGCGCAGCTTTGAGCCCGTCATTGCGAGGAGTGCAGCGACGAAGCAATCCAGTGACCTTAAGATGTACATCTGATTCATTGATAATCCATATTTTTTCCGCAAGAAAAACATGGAGTCATGAATATCACTGAGCTGATGAGTATAAAATGGTCCAACAACAAGGAAAAAACATGCCGGTCAAACAACCTGCTATTTACATAATGGCGAATGGGTGTAATGGAGCGATCTACACTGGTGTCACAAGTGATTTGATCAAACGAGTGTATGAACATAAGTATGCAGATCTAGCTGGGTTTACTCAAAAACATAGGTGTAAGTATCTTGTGTATTATGAATTTATTGAAGACATGATAAGTGCCATAGCTCGAGAGAAACAACTTAAAGGTCGGTCGAGAAAAAGGAAATTGACTTTGATTGAAAAAGTAAATCCTTATTGGGAAGATCTTTATGAAAAATTGATGTAATCATTAGCTTTTATAAGGTCACTGGATTGCTTCGTCGCTGCGCTCCTCGCAATGACGGGCAAAGCTGCGCTCCTCGCAATGACGGGCAAAGCTGCGCTCCTCGCAATGACGGGCAAAGCTGCGCTCCTCGCAATGACGGGCTCAAAGCTGCGCTCCTCGCAATGACGGCTTCACCTTCGGTTCGCAATGACGACTTCAAAATAACCTATTACCTCGCAAATTTTAGAACTTCCCAACTATAATCCTAGAAAAAGCAGTTGAAGCCGTAGCGAGCAAGTCAAAGGTGCTGAAGATGTTCGGCTTTTTTGAATTTTTTCGTGAAAGCAGTAGTCACCACTACGGTGAGCGAAAAAATTCAAAAAAGCCGAGCAGATTCAGTGCATTTGGCTTGCGCAGTAGGCTTCAACTGCTTTTTCTAGGATAATAGGAGGGCATTGTGAGCAAAGGTTGAGGTATATTATTGATGCTTAATTTCAAATGGTATGAATTTTCTGAATTAACCGCCGAGCAACTTTATAATGTTCTAATGTTGCGCTCTGATGTATTTATAGTTGAACAAAATTGCGTTTATCCTGATGTGGATGGAAAAGATTTTTTCGCACTACACCTATTGGGGATGCAGGAGAATTCGTTGGTAGCCTATCTTCGTTTGTTCCCACCCACGGAAATAGAAAATAGTATTGTATTCGGTCGTGTTGCCACATCGCCGTCTGCTCGTAACCGGGGCTATGGACATAAGATGCTGCAAGAGCTAATGGATTACTGCACGAGGAATTTTCCAGGACTTACTATTAAATGCTCTGCACAGAATTATTTAAAAGAATTTTATGAAAAATACGGGTTTAAAGCATCTGGGGATGTTTATGATGAAGATGGTATCCCTCATGTTGCAATGTGTAGGCGAATATCTTAAAGCTATGTCTTATATAAGACTGCTATTAAGCTCAACACCTGGTGAGCATTTTTTGTTTAATATTTCACTGCTACCTGGGTGTGATTCTTTGAGCAGGAACACAGCAACAATTAAACTAATAAAATAGCAGGCAGGTAAAACAAAGAGCGCGTGGTTGTAACTTTGGATTGTGTATACAGCCACATCATTTACTATGGTCCAGTCTTTACTATGGCTTAGAAAAACACCGACGAGGGGTTGGAAAATAGCCCCGCCTAACAACACTGAAAGATTATTGAATCCTGAAGCGGTACCCACTAATTCTGGGGGATTATTATCTTTTATCACTGCAAAACTTACCGTTTGTCCGCCTGCACCAAAACCAAAGACAAAAAGCACGAAATACATCCAACTTATAGTAACATTAGGCAAGTAGAGTAAAATAAGAGTGGCTATAAGACCACAAACTGAGCTGATAGCTAAAGCTAAACGTCGGCTATAGGTTCGATCGCTGACCCACCCTAACAAAGGACTACCGACACCAATACCTAGCCAAATCATAGAGCAAAGGCCGGAAGCCTCAATTACACTGATATGATATTTTTGCTGCAAATAAGAAACACCCCATAAAGCAGCAAAAACAGCGATTGGCGTCCAAATTGCAAATGCATAGGCTCCTGTAATCCATGTATAAGAACGATGGCAGACACTTAAAAGCCGACGCCACTCATCTCTAAATGGACGCTCAGGAGCAGGCTGCGTAGGCTGATGGGGATAATCTCGGATCAAAACCCAAGTAAGTGCAGCTAAACCGAAGCCGATAAGGGCTAGGATGAAACTTGCATAGCGCCAACCGACCTGATTAATTAACGCAGCCAGAGGCATTTCACCGAATATTGCTCCCACTGAACTCATTAGCTGAGCTATACCTGCAAGGAAAGCAAATTGCTGAGGTGGGAACCAACGTGAAACTAACACCAAAACACCAATAAATGAAAAAGCAGAGGCTATGCCAATCAGAAAACGCCCCAAAGCAGCGGTGACTAGACTATTAGTCGATGCAAAGAAAACGGAACCGACCGCACACATGATTAGGGCAGTGGTCATGAGCTTACGCGGCCCGTAACGATCAAAAAGTAAGCCCGAGGGAAGTTGCATGGGTGCGTAGGCGTAAAAATAAAAGGCTGAGATGATGCCAAAACCAGCAGCATTAACTTGAAAGGCTATCATCATCGATTCTTTCATAACGCCTGGGGCTACTTGCAAGACAAATTCATAAAGATAAAACGTGGCAGATAATAAAAAAACAACATAGGCGCTGAATTTGCTTGGTTGCTGATAGTTTGGGTTTTGTGTGTTCAATTGTGGAACCTTGCTTCTGTGAAAAGCACATTACAACCTAAGTTAAATTTACTTGTCAATGCTCCCTAAGAATTTCTTCATTTTTCCTTCTCCCCAGGCATGGGGAGAAGGTGCCCTAAGGGCGGAAGAGGGTTACCTATTTCCTTCATTATCCCCTCTCCCCAGACATGGGGAGAGGGTGCCCGAAGGGCGGGAGAGGGTCCGCTGGTGCAAAGTTCTTCGCTGATGTTTGCCCCAATGGGGCTAGGTGCTTTGAATAAATTTATATCCCGGGTAAATTGCTCCTAATATTGTCGATCGCCTTGCTCCGGTAATTTGGCATAAATCTACAGGAATTTTGTTCAAAGTCTTTTCTGCAAACCAAGCAAACATCTGCGCTTCGATAAAATCAGGATCAATATTTATTGACTCTGTACTTTTGACTGGGATTTCTGGGAGTAGAGTCGCTAAAGTTTGCATTAAGGCTAAGTTATGTACCCCACCACCACAAATTAACAGCTGCTTAGGCGCAATTGCTTGCATTTGAATTCCTTCAGTAATTGCACGTGCAGTAAGCATCAATAAAGTTGCTTGAATATCATTGATGGCATAATCAGCTTGCAAGTAATTTGCTAGCCAGGTTAATGAAAAATATTCCTTACCAATACTCTTAGGCCATATCCGTTTAAAATAGGGGTCAGCGAGTATTGTTGCCAATAAGGGTTCAATTACCGTACCACTCGCTGCCCAAGAACCGTTTTTATCAAAGTTGTGGCCAAGATTTTTTTGTACCCAAGCATCCATCAAGCAATTACCAGGGCCTAAGTCGTAACCAGTGACGGTAACCTCATTAGCAATATAGGTAACATTAGCAATTCCGCCAATATTAACCACCGCAATTGGAAAATCTTGCTCTTTAAAAAGGGCCTGATGAAAAATTGGCGCAAACGGTGCCCCCTGCCCGCCAACAACTAAATCTCGTGTCCTAAAGTCAGCAACGACCGTTATGCCAGTTAGCTCTGCAATTGTATGAGCACAACCTAATTGCACTGTATAGGGGATATCAGCAGTCGGATCATGACAGAGTGTTTGGCCATGACTACCAATTGCTGTGATAGCTGCTCTAGGTAACTCGACTTTATCCATTAGTTTTAGGGCTGCATTGGCAAATTCTCTACCAAGCAAGGTGTTTAATTGACTATAACTTTGTAAGCTATTTAAGTCGCTATTTAAAACAACGCCTAAAGACCGTTTTGCTTCATCACTATAGGGGGAGGTGAGTCCAGCAATAAATGAGTTAGAAGAAAGATCAACAAGAGCAGCATCAATACCATCCATGCTGGTACCTGACATTAATCCTATAAATAGTTTTTTATTCATTATTATCCTATTTGCCGAAAACACCCTGTCATCCTGAGCGAATACCCTGTCATCCTGAGCGGACACCTCGTCATCCTGAGCGCAGCGAAGGACCTCCTTAGTCAGGCACTATGCCACATTCAGGAGATCCTTCGCTGCGCTCAGGATGACGACGGATACTGCGCTCAGGATGACGACGGATACTGCGCTCAGGATGACGACAGATTAAAACAGCGATAAAAATTCTCCGTCGTTTGTTGCGCAATTGTTTCATAGCTAACTTGGCGCAGCTCACTCAATGCCATTGCTACAAATTTTACCAGTGCCGGATGATTTTGTTTGCCGCGATAAGGGACTGGGGCCAAGTAAGGGGAATCCGTTTCTATCAAAAGACGTTCTATAGGGATTTTTTTAGCTACTTCATGGAGATCTCTTGCATTTTTGAAAGTGACAATGCCTGATAATGAAATATAAAAATTCATGTCTAATGCTCGCTTGGCAATATCCCAGCTTTCGCTAAAACAATGCATTACCCCGCCAATATCACCAGCCTTTTCTTCTTGCATAAGCTGTAAGGTATCTTCTGCAGCTTGGCGGGTATGGATAATTAAGGGCTTCTTGGTAGCAAGAGCGGCATGAATATGGGCAGAGAAACGCTCTTTTTGCTGTTGTTGGGCACTTGCAGCTTCTGTGCGATAGTAATCAAGGCCAGTTTCACCGATTGCAATGCAAGCTGGATGTTTTGCTAAATCAATTAGAGCGGATGCAGTGGGTTCAATTGGCACGGTCGTATTGGGGTGTAATCCCACAGAAATACTAATATTAGGATAATTTTCAGCAAGCTGACATAGCTCAGGGTAATCATCAAGTTCCACACAGACACAAAGAAAATGTTCCACGCCATTTTCCCGAGCCTGCATCAGGACATTTTCTAGGTCGTGGTTAAAATCGGTTAAATCGATAAAATTGAGGTGGCAATGTGAATCGACGAGCATGATATTAAAACGCGTTGAGTTGTTTGTAATAATTCTAACATGCCCTTATCAAAACATCTCCCTTCTCCCTAATACATCGTCATTGCGAGCGTTAGCGAAGCAATGACGAACATATGACCCTCTACAACCTAGACTGGGCTATGAGATAACCTATCAGTAAATTTTCCAGTGCCAAGATCTGATTGATGCTGATATTGCGCTGCAGTTTTCGGCTAATTTTGTTAATCTGATCGAGTTGTTTAAACAAATGAATCGGATGAAAATGTTGGGCTAATTGCCAGAGCTGTTCAGTCCAACTTTGTTCGTGACGGCGACCATTGAGCTTATAGTCAATCAGTTGAGCGTTGATTAAATAAATTAACCATAGTAAATCACTCAACTGATAAGTTGACCATTTTTTTGCCAAAGCACAAATAGACAATTTATTGGCAATAACCTCACCTAACTCCACTAGAATGGTTGGCAGTTCATTAAAAAGGCGCCCACGCTCACTGTCTAACGTGTACTCTTGCCCTGCAGTTAAGTAATCGGTTTCTAAGCGAACAGTAGAGGAAAATCGCCATTGTTGACAGCGGCTAATTAGTGTTGCCGGTAAGGTACTAATTTGTTCCGCGATGAGCAGAAAGCTCACCGAAGCGGGTGGTTCTTCGAGGAGTTTAAGCAATGCATTAGCCGCTGCACTATTCATTTTCTCAGCAGGGTGAATCATTATTACGCGTCTACCTGCTAGCTGAGCTGAGGTAAAAGCGAGATCATGCAAATCGCGGATTTGGTCGACTTTAATGATGCCACCCGTTGCATCAGGGGCAAGATGGCAAAGATCTGGGTGTTCTCTTTGCCGAACTAAACGACAGGATTTGCATTCAGCGCAGGGTTTCTGGTCAGCAAGGCAAAGAAACGCTGCCGACATTTTATAGGCAAAATCAACAAGCTGTTCATGTTGTGAGCCAATCAACAGTAATGCATGGGGCAGGCGTTGTTTTTCGTTAACAGCCTGAAAACGCTGCCACCATGAGGTATGCAGTTCAAATTTTTCGGACGATATCATTATCAGCTAAGAAGATTTTAAGTTGCTTTATTAATAATTCTTGCACTATTTCTAGTGGCTGGCTAGCATCAATAACAATGACATTAGTCATTGTTTGGACGAGTTGGCGATAACTTTGCTGGATTCGCGTAAAAAATGACAGCGACTCTTGCTCGATGCGATCAGCTGTTCCTCGGTTAGTTACTCGATACAACCCTTGCTCTGGACTAAGATCCAAGTAAAAAATAAGGTCCGGTTTAAAATCTTGCAAGCAAAATGCTGATATTTTAGCAATCATGCCCTGATCTAACCCCCTACCCCCACCTTGGTAAGCAAAAGTCGATAATTCAAATCGATCAGCTAATACCCAGTCTCCTCGATTTAATGCCGGGCGAATAACCTGTTCAACGAGCTGTACCCTAGCTGCATAAAGCAATAACAATTCACTTCTCGGATCAAGGGTTTCTCCCTCAATTTTTTCTTTAATTAACTGACGAACTGCTTCACCGATTCTTGTACCACCTGGTTCACGGGTTAGGACAATATCCGAGACAAAATCTTGCAAACATTGTTTAATTGTGTGAATCGCGGTTGTTTTCCCAGCTCCTTCGAGTCCCTCTACTACAATAAATCGTCCACGCTCTATCGTCATTGGGGTCCCTTATTTTTGTAGCGTGCAATAGCTTCTTTTTGCTCTTCATACGTTGCGGAAAAATGATGGGTTCCATCACCCTTTGCCACATAATATAAATAATTAGTTATTTGTGGATGAGCTGCAGCATCGATGGCTTCTTTACCAACCATAGCGATAGGAGTTGGTGGTAAACCGTGATGCAAGTATGTATTGTACGGTGAGTTAATGCTCATATCATCATGAGTTAATTTGCCATGATAATTTTGACTAAGAGCATAAATAACAGTGGGATCCATTTGCAGTGGCATGTTTTTGTTAATACGATTCACTATAACCCCTGAAATTATTCGTTTCTCAGCCAGTGTGGAAGCCTCTTTTTCCAAAATTGACGCTGCAATGAGCAGTTGATAAGGTGATTTATAGGGTAATTCGGGGCTGCGATTTTCCCAGCTGGAATTTAGATACTCCTGCAATTTTTGATTAGCTAGCCGTAACAGAAATCGCGCTTTACTGCCCGCATTGTAGTTATAAGTATCAGCGAGCAGCAACCCTTCAGCGTTCGCATGATTTCTGGTAATTGGTAGCCAATCGCTTGGTTTATAGTTCAGGTATGGAGCATTTTGCAGATGCTCAGTGACTTGATTCAGGGTGGTTCCCTCTATGATACGAAAAGACTCCACTAGCACTTTCCCTGCTGCGACCTTGTCAAGAAACTGCAGGGCTGATTCACCGGGTGTGATTTGATAAATACCCGCTTTTAAATGGTTAGATAAGCCCTTAAAACGAATTAAGGCAAGGAATAAGCGATTTGATCGAATGGCTTGTTTAGATTCTAGCATATTAACAAAATCGGCGGCAGATAGGTTTCTATCGACAATAATTGTGATCGGATTACTAGTTTGCGCTAGCATCGGCTCGGCCGAGAGTTGGTAAACCTCATAACTAAGCAGGGAAACCACAATTAGGCTAAGCACTAAACAGGTGAGTAAAATTGACTTAGCGCGGCGCATAAAAAATCACCCCCCATCTGGAAGTTTTCCTATACTCGTTTAAACAACAAGCTTCCATTAGTTCCGCCAAATCCAAGCGAATTGCTGAGCACATAATCAATTCGCCTTTTTTGCGCTACATGAGCAACATAATTTAAGTCACAATCTTCATCAGGATTGTCTAGGTTAATCGTTGGCGGGGCAATTTGGTCTTTGATAGCAAGCACGCTAAAGATCGCTTCAACAGCACCTGCAGCACCAAGCAAATGGCCTGTCATTGACTTCGTTGAACTGATCGCTAATTCATAAGCATGCTCTTTGAAAATACGCTTTACGGCTTTAGTCTCATTCAAATCATTAAGATAAGTTGATGTCCCATGGGCGTTGATATAATCAATTTGATTCGGAGTAATACCCGCATCCTCAATCGCCGCAGCCATTGCCCGAGCTGCCCCGTCAGCATCTTCATCCGGAGCCGTGATATGGTACGCATCACCTGACATACCAAAACCAATTAACTCTGCATAAATAGTTGCTCCGCGCGCTTTTGCATGCTCATACTCCTCCAGGACTAAAATTCCAGCCCCCTCACCCATTACAAAACCATCGCGATCTTTATCCCAGGGGCGTGAAGCTTTTTCAGGATCATCATTGCGTTTAGACAAGGAACGTACTGCAGAAAACCCAGCTAAACACAAAGGGGTTGTGGTCATTTCAGCACCACCACAGATCATAACATCGGCGTCGCCATAGGCAATGATACGACCAGCTAGCCCTATGTTATGAGTCCCCGTTGTACAGGCTGTCACAACGGAAATATTAGGTCCTTTTAGTTGATGTTTAATAGAAATTTGCCCTGCAACCATATTAATGATTCCAGCAGGAATAAAGAATGGTGATACCTTGCGCGGACCACCACTGACTAATTTATCTTGATTATTCGTAATCGTTTGAATTCCACCGATTCCAGCTCCTACAGCAACACCGGTCCGGCGGGAAAGTTGCTCGTCAATAACCAAGCCAGAATCTGCCATCGCCTCTTCAGCTGCGGCAATCCCGTATTGGGTAAATACATCCATCTTGCGAGCTTCTTTAAGCGGCACATAGTCTTCTATGTTGAAATTTTTAACTTTAGCCCAAATTTTAGTAGAATACTCGGCCGTATCGAAATCCTCTACTTTGCCGACACCACTTTTCCCAGCTAAAATATTTTGCCAAGTTTGTTCTACATTGAGACCGACAGGAGTAACCATCCCCATGCCGGTAACTACAACACGCCGCTTAGTCAATGCGAGCTCCTCTAAATATCAAGCCTCTTCTTCTTTTTTGCTTTATCAAGATTTAAATCAATATAGTCAATCGCTTCTTGAATCGTAGTAATTTTTTCCGCTTTTTCATCAGGAATTTCTGTTTCGAACTCCTCTTCCAAAGCCATTACCAGTTCAACGGTATCCAGCGAGTCAGCGCCTAAATCATCTACAAAGGATGCATCATTGCGCAATTCCTCTTCTTTGACTCCCAATTGCTCAACAACAATTTTACGAACTCGGTCTTCAATGGTGCTCATAACTTGTATTTCCTCTTAAGTTAAAAAAATTTATGCTGGCTAGTTTATTCAATTATTCAAAGAACGCAAGCCCTAATCCATGTACATACCGCCATTCACATGAATAGTCTCACCGGTAATATAATTTGCACTGTCAGAGGCTAAAAAAGCAACGACCTCGGCGACATCTTCTGCACGTCCTAATTTTTTCATCGGTATTCGTTTTAGCATTTCTTCTTTGACCATATCAGGCAATGCTTTGGTCATATCGGTGTCTATAAAACCAGGCGCAACGACATTCACTGTGATGCCGCGGCTTGCAATTTCCTGCGCTAGCGATTTAGTAAAGCCTACCACACCTGCTTTGGCAGCAGTATAGTTAGCTTGACCCGAATTGCCACTCGAACCTACTACAGAACCAATACTGATGATTCGGCCCCAACGTGCCCGAAACATCGGTTTAAGACAAGCTTTAGTTAATCTAAATATAGCATTTAAATTGGTTTCTATAACCTTATACCATTCTTCATCTTCCATTCTCAGTAGCAAATTATCACAAGTGATACCGGCATTATTGACTAAAATGGAGGGTAATTTATTTTGGTCAGAGAGTTGTGTCATTAAATTCTCAACCCCTTCTTTACTCGTTACATCAAGTGCTACTCCTTCCCCCTCAATGTGTTGTTGCGCGAATAGGTTTGTAACTGACTCTGCACCCTGTGCAGTTGTTGCTGTGCCAATTACATACGCTCCTTTCTGAGCAAGCGCTAAAGCGATGGTTTGACCAATTCCTCTGCTTGCTCCAGTCACTAACGCAGTTTTACCCACTAAATTCGTCATTCAGCACTCCTTCTGCTCTATTTACAATTGTACTTTTGTTGGGCCAAGGCCCAACCTACGACCCTAGTTAATTTTTTCGTTCATACTTAATTGGGCTAATACCTCATTCAAGCTACTAGTATCGTTCACACTCATTGTTCGTAAATTGCGCTCGATACGCTTTATCAATCCAGTTAATACTTTTCCTGGCCCACTCTCAATAATCCATTCAACCTCATTTTTTTTCATGAGTTGGATTGTTTCCACCCATCGCACAGGTCGATAAAGCTGTTCTTTAAGCAGAGTACGTATTTGGGGAATTGATCGATAGATACTCAAGTCGACATTAGAGATTACTGCTACTTCAGGAATTCTAAAATTTGCCTGCCCAAGGTATTCCGCAAAAGCTGCAGCAGCATCGGTTAATAATGGACAGTGGCAAGGTACGCTTACCGGTATTCGCTTGGCTAGGCGTGCCCCCTGCTGCTCGGCAATCACGATAGCTTGCTCGACAGCCACGGTGTGCCCAGCGATCACAATCTGATCAAGCGCATTATAATTTGCCGGACAAACTTGATACTCTTGGGTACTTGCTTGTTTGCAAGTTAATTCAACTTGCTCATCAGTTAATCCAATAATCGCTGCCATTGCCCCCTGCCCCAACGGCATATTACTTTGCATAAATTGCCCGCGTTTAGCAACTAATTGTGCAGCGTCTGGTAAGTTTATCGCATTGGCGCATACTAAGGCAGCATACTCACCTAAACTATGACCAGCCATCATTTGTACCGCACTTAGACCTCGTTTTTGCATAAGTTTAAATACGGCAACATCCGCAGTAAGCATAGCAACTTGGGTATATTCAGTTTGATTTAATTGTGCATCAGGTCCTTGCTGGGTTAAGCGCCATAAATCATAACCTAGCTTGTTAGAAACTTGGGAGAAATAATCAATAATCAAAGGGTAGTTATCAGCGAGCTCTGCTAACATGCCAACAGATTGCGACCCCTGACCTGGAAACACTATTGCTAAATTAAGCATCTTTTTTAAGCTCCTAGTAACGCACGATCATAGCGCCCCACGTCATCCCGCCCCCAAAAGATTCCAGCAGTAGCAGATCACCCCGTTTAATGCGCCGTTCACGAATAGAGTAATCGAGAGCCAAAGGTATTGATGCTGCAGAAGTATTCCCTTGTTTTTCGATGGTCACTATTACCTGTGACATCGGCAAATTTAATTTCTTGGCAATTGCTTTAATAATGCGAATATTAGCTTGGTGAGGAATTAACCAATTAATGTCTGATTTCTGCAAATGACAAATTTGCAGAATTTCATCAACGAGCTCACCCATAATATTTACTGCAATTTTAAAAACCTCATGGCCGCGCATACCAATAAATGCTTTCTGATCATTCGTTGCATAATTAGGGTAGGTCAAATACGATTCCTCATCATGTAAAGCATGCAAGGTACTAGCAAGAATGCCACGTTCATTACTAGCACTTAATACGATAGCCCCGGCGCCATCACCAAATAAGACACATGTTGATCGATCAGTCCAATCTAGCGCACGCGACATACTTTCACTCCCGACCACCAAAATATGCTGCGCATTGCCAGAAGTTATGTATTGGTTAGCAATATCCATCGCATAAACAAACCCACTACATGCCGCACTGACATCAAAAGCAGGTATAGGTCGGGCAATCTTAAGCGCTTTTTGCACGTGACAAGCCATGCTGGGGAAAAAATGGTTAGGGGTGCAAGTCGCGACTAAGATTAAATCAAGCTCATTTGCCCCTATATTCGAAGCCTCAAGCGCTTTAATTGCAGCCTGGCAAGCCATATATGAAGTGGTTTCATGCTCAGCGGCAACGTGCCTACTACTTATTCCTGTCCGCGATACAATCCACTCATCGCTGGTCTCTAAACTGGATTCTAAATCCTTATTGGTAATAATACGTTCGGGCAAGTAGCTACCAGTTCCATTAATGATGGCACTTTTCATAGTAAGAGATCACCCCGTTTGAGTACGCGTTTACATAGGGGACCTGAGCGAGTATCTTTCATAGTAATAAACCCTGATTGATGAATTCGGTTATTTGTTCGCGCACCAAGTCAACTACATTATTCTTAACTTCTAACATTGCTTCCTCGATAGCATATTGGAAGGCCAGTTCACTTGCACCACCATGGCTTTTAACGACAATACCATTTAAACCTAGCAAACTTGCACCATTATAACGGGCTGGATCCATGCGTTTTTTTAAGTAGCGCAGAGCAGGCAAAGCGAGAAAACCAGTAAACTTAGCAAATAAATTGTGCGAAAACGATTCTTTAAGTGTTGACAACATAAGCTTAGCTAGACCTTCACTTGCTTTTAAAGCAACATTGCCCACGAAGCCATCACATACGACCAAGTCAACTTGGCCTGAATAAAAATGATTCCCCTCTACATAGCCCACATAATTCATCAAACTGCATTCAGCGAGCATATGAGCAGTCCGCTTTACTTGATCGTTTCCTTTGATCTCTTCCACTCCGATATTCAATAATGCAATTTTAGGTTTTGCCTTTTTATCGACTGCCTGAATTAGGGCAGATCCCATGACAGCAAATTGGAAGAGATGCTCAGTGCAGGAGTCGACATTGGCTCCAAGATCAATCACACGTGTTTTGCCCCGCGAAGTAGGCAATTCAGCAATAATGGCTGGTCTATCTATCCCTGGTAATGTTTTTAAGACAAAGCGGGCTGTTGCCATAAGAGCACCGGTATTCCCCGCGCTTACGCATGCTTGTGCCCGGCCTTCTTTGACCAGATTGATGGCTACACGCATGGAGGAGTCTTTTTTATTGCGCATTGCATGGGATGGTAGTTCGTCCATACCAACAACTTCCGAAGCATGAACAACAGAGAATTGATTGTTATTGGCTACGCCAATTTTTTTCAGATGGGCATTTACCTGATTTTGATCGCCGACTAACAACAATTTCAAATCAGGGTTGTGCCGGGCAGCGCGAACACAAGCAGGAATTATAACCTTTAAACCATGATCCCCGCCCATCGCATCTATAGCAATGGTGATATTTTTCAAGCGAATTACTCTTGTTCTTCGTAGATATTATCTGTATTGAATACTTTACGACCGCGGTAATAACCATCTTCAGTGACATGATGACGACGGTGAGTCTCGCCAGTGGTTGCATCAACCGATAATGTTGGTTTAGTTAAAGCATCATGCGCACGACGCATATCACGCCTAGAGCGTGATTTTCTATTTTGCTGTACAGCCATTATATTACTCCTAAACGATTCGAATTCGCAGGGCGGAATTCTACCGATTTTTTAGTATCAATCCAAGGGTTTGTTGACAATTCCATCCTGAGCGCATTTCCCCGTCATCCTGAGCGCATTTCCCCGTCATCCTGAGCGCATTCCCCCGTCATCCTGAGCGCATTTCCCCGTCATCCTGAGCGCATTTCCCCGTCATCCTGAGCGCAGCGAAGGATCTCCTTGGTTGAGCACTATGCCACATTCAGGAGATCCTTCGCTGCGCTCAGGATGACGGGCTCCGCTTACTACCGTTACAATCCTCAGCTAAAGGATGAAACTGGGGCGTATAAAGATGTAATTCATCAGTTAATAATTCGACCAAATCAATCTGATTACTGTCAGCGGCAATGCATTCAAATTGCCCCATCATTTTTGCGGCAATTTCATCAGACTTACAGATGGCTAGTACTGTTTGATTAGTATAGTGATAAGTAAATTCACCAAGACAGCGTTGACATATTAACACTAGCATCGACTCAACATGAAGACTCATTAGGTAATAATCTGCATAGGCTTTAACATCAAATTGACAATTAACTAAGCAAGGTGGCACGATATGAGACGGTAACCTTGTATTGAGTTCTATCTTTTCTATCTGAGGTGCTCTATGTGCTGCACAAGTTTTCAGATTTATTAACATATTTATTATTGTAGCAGCTTTGATCAGTTCTAAAATAATTTATTATAACGTAAAATAGAATTTTTTTTATACATTTTTTTATTTGTAACTCCTTAGGTACGTCATCCCGAGGAGCTTGCGACGAGGGATCTCCATGCAGTAGCACAATTTTTAAATACGTGCCGTTTGCTGGAGATCCCTCTCTGCGCTCGGGATGACGTGGGGAGTTACCATTTTTTTATTTGTAACTCCTTAGGTACGTCATCCCGAGGAGCTTGCGACGAGGGATCTCCATGCAGTAGCACAATTTTTAAATACGTGCCGTTTGCTGGAGATCCCTCTCTGCGCTCGGGATGACGTGGGGAGTTACCATTTTTTTATTTGTAACTCCTTAGGTACGTCATCCCGAGGAGCTTGCGACGATGGATCTCCATGCAGTAGCACAATTTTTAAATACGTGCCGTTTGCTGGAGATCCCTCTTTGCGCTCGGGATGACGTGGGGAGTTACCATTTTTTTATTTGTAACTCCTTAGGTACGTCATCCCGAGGAGCTTGCGACGAGGGATCTCCATGCAGTGGCATAATTTTTAAATACGTGCCGTTTGCTGGAGATCCCTCTCTGCGCTCGGGATGACGTGGGGAGTTACCATTTTTTTTATTTGTAACTCCTTAGGTACGTCATCCCGAGGAGCTTGCGACGATGGATCTCCATGCAGTAGCACAATTTTTAAATACGTGCCGTTTGCTGGAGATCCCTCTCTGCGCTCGGGATGACGTGGGGAGTTACCATTTTTTTATTTGTAACTCCTTAGGTACGTCATCCCGAGGAGCTTGCGACGAGGGATCTCCATGCAGTGGCATAATTTTTAAATACGTGCCGTTTGCTGGAGATCCCTCTCTGCGCTCGGGATGACGTGGGGAGTTACCATTTTTTTATTTGTAACTCCTTAGGTACGTCATCCCGAGGAGCTTGCGACGAGGGATCTCCATGCAGTAGCACAATTTTTAAATACGTGCCGTTTGCTGGAGATCCCTCTCTGCGCTCGGGATGACGTGGGGAGTTACCATTTTTTTATTTGTAACTCCTTAGGTACGTCATCCCGAGGAGCTTGCGACGATGGATCTCCATGCAGTGGCATAATTTTTAAATACGTGCCGTTTGCTGGAGATCCCTCTCTGCGCTCGGGATGACGTGGGGAGTTACCATTTTTTTATTTGTAACTCCTTAGGTACGTCATCCCGAGGAGCTTGCGACGATGGATCTCCATGCAGTAGCACAATTTTTAAATACGTGCCGTTTGCTGGAGATCCCTCTCTGCGCTCGGGATGACGTGGGGAGTTACCATTTTTTTATTTGTAACTCCTTAGGTACGTCATCCCGAGGAGCTTGCGACGATGGATCTCCATGCAGTAGCACAATTTTTAAATACGTGCCGTTTGCTGGAGATCCCTCTCTGCGCTCGGGATGACGTGGGGAGTTACCATTTTTTTATTTGTAACTCCTTAGGTACGTCATCCCGAGGAGCTTGCGACGATGGATCTCCATGCAGTGGCATAATTTTTAAATACGTGCCGTTTGCTGGAGATCCCTCTCTGCGCTCGGGATGACGTGGGGAGTTACCATTTTTTTATTTGTAACTCCTTAGGTACGTCATCCCGAGGAGCTTGCGACGATGGATCTCCATGCAGTAGCACAATTTTTAAATACGTGCCGTTTGCTGGAGATCCTCTTTGCGCTCGGGATGACGTGGGGAGTTACCATTTTTTTATTTGTAACTCCTTAGGTACGTCATCCCGAGGAGCTTGCGACGATGGATCTCCATGCAGTAGCACAATTTTTAAATACGTGCCGTTTGCTGGAGATCCCTCTCTGCGCTCGGGATGACGTGGGGAGTTACCATTTTTTTATTTGTAACTCCTTAGGTACGTCATCCCGAGGAGCTTGCGACGATGGATCTCCATGCAGTGGCATAATTTTTAAATACGTGCCGTTTGCTGGAGATCCCTCTCTGCGCTCGGGATGACGTGGGGAGTTACCATTTTTTTATTTGTAACTCCTTAGGTACGTCATCCCGAGGAGCTTGCGACGAGGGATCTCCATGCAGTGGCATAATTTTTAAATACGTGCCGTTTGCTGGAGATCCCTCTCTGCGCTCGGGATGACGTGGGGAGTTACCATTTTTTTATTTGTAACTCCTTAGGTACGTCATCCCGAGGAGCTTGCGACGAGGGATCTCCATGCAGTAGCACAATTTTTAAATACGTGCCGTTTGCTGGAGATCCCTCTTTGCGCTCGGGATGACGTGGGGAGTTACCATTTTTTTATTTGTAACTCCTTAGGTACGTCATCCCGAGGAGCTTGCGACGAGGGATCTCCATGCAGTGGCATAATTTTTCAAATGACGTGGGAGAGATTTTTATTTCATGAAAGCTAAAGTGATTGTTGGTATGTCTGGAGGGGTTGATTCATCTGTAGCAGCATGGCTTCTACGTGAGGAAGGCTACCAGGTTGAAGGCTTGTTCATGAAAAATTGGGAGCACGATGATGCAGGCGATTATTGTGCTGCCGCTCGTGATTTAGCCGATGCACAAGCAGTTTGCCGACTATTAGCCATCCCTTTGCATACAGTTAATTTTGCCAAAAAATACTGGGAGCGAGTATTTACCTATTTTCTCAATGAGTATGAGCAAGGGCGAACACCTAATCCTGACGTTCTTTGTAATAGGGAAATAAAATTCGATGCATTTTTAAACCATGCCTTAGATCTAGGTGCAGATTATATCGCTACCGGCCATTATGCAAAAGTACATGATGGTAAGTTATTTAAAGCAAAAGATAGGGAAAAAGATCAAACTTATTTTTTACATGCAGTAGACAGACTGGCATTAACAAAGACATTATTTCCCATCGGTGACTACCTCAAAGCACAAATACGAGATTTCGCCAAACAATTGGGTTTGGTCACTCATGATAAAAAAGACTCTACCGGCATCTGTTTCATTGGCGAAAAACGCTTTAAGGCTTTCCTCAAAGAGTTTATTCTAGCTAAACCAGGCGATATTAAAAGCAGTAGCGGTGAATACCTGGGGTGCCATGATGGGCTAATGTACTATACGTTAGGCCAACGCCAAGGTCTTGGCATCGGTGGGCGGCAGGCAGCAAGTGAAGAACCTTGGTATGTAGTAGATAAAGATTTGGCCACCAATACCTTGATCGTTACACAAGGAAATGATCACCCAATGCTCTACTCTCAAGGCCTTATCTGCGGTCAAATTCATTGGTTAGCTGACTGTGCAGATAATTTGCCCCTTACTTGTTACGCAAAAACACGTTATCGCCAACCAGAGCAAGGCTGCATCCTTTCTCCTGCCAGTAACGATCAGCATTACGTGATGTTTGCCGATTTACAAAGGGCTGTAACACCTGGGCAATATATTGTCTTTTACGACAAAAATCAGTGCCTAGGCGGTGCAGTGATAGAACAAATTATTCGATAATGTTGTACAATATCAATATATAGATAGAGCGTCGTCATCTGGAGTCTTTAAATGAGTGCAATCAATGCTTCCCCCTCCTCTATGGGTATTTATTTTTCAGTCAGTGCAGCTGATAAAGTTGCTTCGTTAATCGCCGAAGAAGAAAAACCCGATTTGAATCTACGTGTTTTTGTGACTGGCGGAGGGTGCTCCGGCTTTCAATATGGATTTACCTTTGATGAAAAAATTCAAGATGACGACACAGTGATCGAGCAAACCTGCTCAAACGGCCAGTCATCTGTAAAACTATTAATAGACTCAATGAGTTATCAATATTTAAATGAAGCCGAAATTGACTACGTTGAAAATATTCAAGGGGCGCAATTTGTGATTCGTAACCCCAACGCAAAAACCACTTGTGGCTGTGGTTCATCGTTTAGCATGGGCGACGATGATGAGTTCATGGATGGTGACGAACTTATAGATCATGAAGAAAAGGATGAGAAAGCTTAATTTCATTCGAGTTAGGGAAAACGCACTCCTTTTAACATCTTAATGCTCTCTTAATTATCACTGTTTATAATCTATTATTGAACATTTTGGAGTCAAATTATGTTTAGTAAAATTGATGATAAAAAAAAGAATTTAGTTGTTATAGAGCTAAAATTAGCTAAGCAATATAACGAATTCCGCCCTTTTTTGACTGAATTATTAGAAAAAATAGATTGCAGTATAAAATGCTTGGTTAGTAGGCCAAATTTTTCAACTACAAACCCTGTGATGATTGTATCACATGAATATTTATATGGTTATGATCATTCTAACGAGGGTGTGACAGATGTTGAATTAAATGAGTTCAAGATGAGTTTGCAATCAAAAGTTGATGAAATAGCAGAAAAGTATTTGATTGATATCGCACTCGCTCCTGGCACAATTATTTTGAAAGATGATGACTTACCTGGAAATATAGCTTATTTTTTTACTCCGAGAGAAGAAGCCAGATATACAGATAAATCAAAAGAAACTGGTCGGTTATTTAATTGGAATGGGAAAAAAATATTTATATCTATTTGTTGTAACTGGAGTAACTTTACAAATTTTCGTCCCGAAGCAGATATATATTTTATTCCTTCTAGGGGTTACTTTTTCTTATCAGATCAAGCTCACGCAAATTATATGGGGAATTGTGTTCATGTGGTAAGTAATCAACCTGGAATAATTTTTATCAACTCCGAACAACTGGTTGCTAACCTATCTGGAGTCTATCAGGTAACAGCTTCAGCAGCGGGTAAAGCTTTTTATCTATGCAAAGAACCAGATCATCTGCAGTACTTAGATAAGCGGGAAGCACAGATCCTTTTTGATGATATTAAAATATCAGAAGTTAAAATAGGAGCATCAATTCTTAAAGAGGATGAAAAATCCGATTTTTCCAAAAAAATGCAATTCTTTGGCGGCGAGAACCAACGAGAGATTGAGCCTCCTCTAAATCAGGAAAAGACAAAAAGTGCCATTCTTGGAGGTAATGCGCTTGATTTTGGGTAACATCGACAGTAATGACATGTCCTATAAATGACAAAAATTGTCACTTATAGGACATAATAAACATTTAATAAGACTTTACAACAACCGTGGTGCCAATGTGTACGAAATTATGACTTAACCAGCGCGCAGCATCAGGATGAACTCGAATGCAACCGTGGCTAGCATTGTAATTGGGCATTTCATACGATCCATGGACTGCATAATTTTTAGTGAAATACATGCAATAAGGCATTTTGGCTCCGCCTTTGCCAACAGGGTATCGACTAGAGCGGCATCCGGGACCCCCTTTGCTAAAGATATGATAAACTCCAGAGGGGGTTCGGCAAGAGCGGCCAATATCTCGGCAATAACCACTACCACCAATCGCTCTACCTGATTTGACAACCTTACCATTTTCTACAGCTTTCCAGGTAAGATTGCGGGGGTTAAATATTAAAGTATTGGCAAATGCAACACTATTTATCCCAACAAAGGCTATGGTTAAACCCAGGAGAGACAAATACCATAACGCATTACGAGGTCTAATTTCTTCCATGATTGATCCTATAGTTTAGACATTCCTGAATATAACTATAGAACAAAAATTATACATTTCAAATTTCCCAATGGTTAGGGGTGCAAATTTGAAGTAGGTTGGGCCTTGGCCCAACATGATACAAGCGTCTACATTTATTTTGTACAACATGCCACATGCTTGTTGGGCCAAGGCCCAACCTACGCGATTTTATTTGCCTTTATGGGCGATCTCCTAATCTGATTCCCAAAGATTATTACCCGATTTTTCTTGTAAGAATTTAATAAAATCCTCATGCCGTTTTAATTCTTCTGCACTGGCAGGCAGAATAGGCGAGCCGCTAATTAAATGCTCTGTTGATTGGTTAATTATAATTTCAGCCTGAGTGATCATTTCGGTAGCATCACCAAACAGAGTGCCCTGCCCCCCTGTCATGGCCAAATACACCAAGGCTAAAATTTCAGCATCAAGCAAGGCTCCGTGGAGGGTGCGATTGGAATTATCAATTTCATAACGTTTACAAAGCGCATCAAGATTATTGCGTTGGCCGCGGTGCTTTTCTTTTGCCAGAACTAAGGTATCACAAACGGAGCATCGGTCTTTAAGTTGAAAAACAGAGTTAGCCAGCTGTAATTCTGCGTTTAAAAAACCTATATCGAAAGGCGCATTGTGAATAACTAGCTCCGCACCATCAATAAATTGCGTAAACTCATTAACAATATCTCGAAATAAGGGCTTATCTTGCAAAAACTCAGTGCTAATCCCATGAATACGGAAAGCACCCGCGTCAACACTACGCTGTGGATTTAAATAGGCATGGAAATGGTTATTTGTTAATTTTCTATCTTGCAGTTCAACACAGCCAATTTCAATGATTCGATGTCCCAGTTCAGGGCCAATACCTGTTGTTTCGGTATCAAGGACAACTTGGCGCATAAATAGAGCTCCAATCCAGATAAAAGGCGCATGTTGGCCCAAAACTACACGCGCTGTCAACCGAGATTAGTTAGCAATCGGTCAATTGCTTGGTTCGCTAGTTCATCAACTTGCTCATTTTCAGGATGACCTGAATGCCCTTTTACCCAATGCCAAATAATATCGTGTTTTATAGCTAATTCATCAAGCTGCTGCCACAAATCAGCATTTTTCACAGGTTCTTTTTTGGCGTTGCGCCAACCATTAACTTTCCATTGCTGTAGCCATTGGGTCATACCTAAGCGCAAATATTGCGAATCAGTATAGAGATTGACTACACAAGGCCGTTTTAAAGCTGCCAACGCTTGAATCGCTGCCATAAGCTCCATACGATTATTTGTAGTCTGCATTTCACTGCCGGAAAGCGTTTTTTCATGGCCGTTGTAGCGTAGCAATGCTCCCCAGCCACCGGGGCCAGGATTGCCTTTGCAGGCACCGTCTGTGTAAATTTCAATGCTCATAGGTGTAAATCACAATTAATATCCTGCATTACGCTGCGCTAATACGAAAGCATTGTCAAGAAGAGCTAAGTGCAAACTCTCCAGCGAGAATTTTTTGCTTAATGATGGCAATGTCTGGGGCAAGATAGCGATCGCTAGTATAGGGATCAACATAGGCCCTCACTAGTGCATAAACCGCTGCTAACTTAGGCGAGGTAGTTAAAGGTTTATGAAATTCTAATCCCTGGCAAGCTGCCAGCAATTCGATGGCAAGTATTGTTGCTGTATTATCAGCCATAAGATGTAAACGCTTTGCTGCGTTGGTAGACATTGACACATGATCCTCCTGATTAGCAGAAGTTGGCAGGCTATCTATACTGTGAGGATGGGCAAGCGCTTTATTATCACTTGCACAGGAAGCTGCCGTAACATGAGCAATCATAAATCCAGAATTTAAACCACTATCCTCGACTAAGTAAGCAGGTAGGCCACTAAAATTCTTATCAATTAACAAGGCGATACGTCGTTCGGCATTGGATCCAATCTCAGCAAGCGCTAAAGCAAGATTGTCTGCCGCCATTGCGATCATTTCCCCATGGAAATTACCTCCAGACAGTATGTCTTCCTGCTCAATAAAAACTAAGGGGTTATCAGTAATCGAATTTACCTCAACCTGCAAAATCTCATCAATAAAACGCATCTGATGAAGAACCGCCCCCATTATTTGCGGCTGGCAGCGCAAGGAATAAGGATCTTGTACACGTTCATAATGTTTAGGGGACTTGCGAATGGGGCTGTCTTTTAACAATTCCCGATACATAGCAGCTACATCACGCTGCGCCTGATGGCCACGAGCTACATGAATACGATCGTCAAAGGGGACATCACTAGCGACAACTGCATCAGCTGATAAGCTACCCGCCAATACAGCAGCCTCAAACAATAGTTCAGCCTTAAAAAAGCCACTCAAACAGAGAGCGGTTGAAACTTGCAAACCATTCAGGAGTGCTAAGCCCTCCTTCGGAGCTAATTCTAATGGTTTTAAGCCAATAATTTTCAACCCCTCTTCAGCACTGAGAATTTTCCCCTGATAGCGTACTTCCCCCTCTCCTAATAAAGGTAAAGAAAGATGAGCTAACGGGACTAGATCTCCGGAGGCCCCCACTGAACCTTTACTCGGTATGCAGGGATAAACCTTTTTGTTATAGAAGGTGATTAAAGCATCAATGAGCGTTTTACTAACGCCAGAATAACCTTGTGCTAAGCTATTAATTTTAAGTAATAAAATTAAGGCAACTATTTCATCCGCTAGGAGTTCTCCTGCACCACAAGCATGCGAAAAGACAATATTGCGCTGCAATTGTTTTAAGTGCTTGTTCGAGATCCTTTGGCATGCTAAGGAGCCAAAACCGGTGTTGATGCCATAAACTACTCGTTTATCTGCAATGACTTGACGGACGACATTGCAAGACGCTTCGATCACTGCACTAGCTGCAGCGCTTAACTCACAATGCTTTTTATCGGCAATTATTCTTTTAATTGCTTGTAGACTTAATTGCCCTGGTTTCAGGGTAAATGTCTCAGTCATCCTTGTCTCTCCAATTAACTGACAGTTGTCCTATCATACCTTCCCAGACCCAAGTCTGTTAAAGCAAGCAATAATATGATAAACTATATAGGATTTATTACAAATTGTGAAATTATTGTGCATGTTGATCAAAATAACTTAGCTACTCATCCTCCTTCTTTAAGAGTTTTTTTCGCAACTGAAATGTGGGAAAGATATGGATTTTACGTTGTCCAGTCTTTACTTGCTCTCTATCTTGTCCTCCATTTTAACTGGAAAGATGATCGTGTTTATGCTCTTGTTGGTTCGTTCACTGCTCTAACCTATCTTTCTCCTGTTATAGGCGGCTGGGTCGCTGATCACTTGCTAGGACAAAAAAGAGCAATATTAGCGGGAGCAACTTGCCTATTTTTTAGTTATTTAACGCTAACGTTACTTATTTCTGATTATGGTTTGACAGCGGCATTAGCTGGCGTCGCGGTCGGCACAGGGTTACTAAAACCGAATATTTCATCCCTTTTAGGTAATGAATATCCAACTAATTCAACAAAACGGGAAAGTGGTTTTACTATTTTCTACATGGGAATAACTGCGGGTATAATCTTGGGAACAACCCTTCCCAGTGTTCTTCATCAGCAATTTGGCTGGGTAATTTCATTTGCCAGCGCTGCTTTTGGGATGGTTATTGCCTTTGCTGTCTTTGCTTTTGGCATTTATCGCTATCAAATTGTGGATTACCATCCTTATGAATTCCAATTAATGAAATTATTCAAAGCAATAGCGATGATAGCTATTCTATGGCTGATTGCATTCGCTATTCTTAATTTTCCTGTCTTTGCCGATTCTGCCTTTATAGCAGTTGTGCTTCTATCCCTAATCTATCTGGTTAGTGCGATCAAACGTGAATCGCCTAATCAAGCAAGGCAAACTACGGTAATTGGACTGCTCTGTATTATTTCCGTGATGTTCTGGGCGTTTTATTTCCAAATGTTTATGTCATTGACCTTATTTATTTCCAGGGTCGTAGAACCAAAATTGCTTGGCGTTGATTTCCCGCCACCTTACTACGTCAGTGTCCAGAGCATTGGCATGCTCATTTTTGGCTATTTATTTTCACGTAGCAAACCAAAACTTACTTTAAAACAAAGCGGTATACGCACCGGCAAGAAATTTTTGTTAGCCATTATTTTTATGGCTGCAGCCTATGCCCTAATTACTGCGGTTTGTTTCAAGTCTCATACTGCAGCGCTGCTATCACCTTTATATTTCATTCCCACTTACCTTCTGATTTCACTTGCTGAATTGCTGTTATCACCAGTTGGGTTATCCGCAATAACTGTACTCGCCAGTCGTAGAAAAATAAGCACCATGATGGGAATATTTTTTGTGTCTTTAGGCATTGGTGGGTTTTTGTCAGGGAAACTCGCTTCATTAACTTCGATAAAGTCAGAGGGCTTATCAATACTCGAATTAAAAGCACATTACTCTCATAGCTTTTCGATGCTGTTCATTATTCTATTAGCTGCCACAGCAGTTTGTTTTATTCTATATCGTGTTATAAAAGCGTTATTATCACGCCATGAAGAGGAAGTAGAGACAGCTACAAGGCACTCATTACGCGTCATCCAGAGCGTAGCGAAGGACCTCCTAGGTTGAGCACTATGCCACATTCAGCAGATCCTTCGCTGCGCTTCTAAAGAACTTCCCTCATTTTTCCCCTCGCCCCGGGAACGGGGAGAGGGTGACCGCAGGGCGGGAGAGGGGTTGGGTAGCTCTGGATGACGGCTTGCGTTTTCGGCCAAAATAGTGGAATTGTAAACAGACTCTATTGCAACATACAGCTAAGTTAGTACACAATATAAAGAACCAGAGATTTTCTAAAGATTCATGGATAGGAGCCGATAATCATGGTGAGTGCACTCGAGAGCAATATTATGGTAAATCCACTTGATGATTTGAATGATTTCAAGGACGCAGAGAAGCAAATACTACTATCAGCATTAAAAGAATTTATCCTCAACTTACCTGAAATGAATAAAGCAAAAATTGAATTTCTAAAAGACGAACTTGCTAAAGGGCGCTATCAAATCCTTAGTAAACAAATCGCAGAAAAAATGTTTGCTGACATTGAGTTAGCATAACTACTCTAATCTTCCCTCTAGCCTGTGCTCCACTCCCGCGACGTCATTGCGAACCGAAGGTGAAGCCGTCATTGCGAGGAGCTTGCGACGAAGCAGCGACCTTTTCTAGCATCTCATAAGGCCACTGGATTGCTTCGCTAACGCTCGCAATGACGGCAGTTTGCGCTCTTAATGAACTTCCCTCATTTTCCCTTCTCCCCAGACATGGGGAGAAGGTGCCCGCAGGGCGGAAGAGGGGATGCTGGTGCGAAGTTCTTTACTGCTGTTTGTCCACGGGACTAGGTGCTCGCAATGACGCCACGTCGCGGGGTGAGATCTTATGCTTACCGAGCTTGCATTCGTAGAGCACCGTCGAGGCGGATCACTTCACCATTAATCAGGGTATTTTCAATAATGTGCAGAGCCAGGGCAGCAAATTCTTCTGGCTTCCCTAAGCGTTTAGGGAACGTCACTGTCGCGGCCAAGCTATCTTGTACCTCTTGAGGCATAGTTAATAATAAAGGCGTCGCGATTAAACCTGGCGCGATTGCATTGACGCGAATTGCATGCTGAGCAAGCTCGCGTGCAGCAGGCAGAGTCAATGCGACTATCCCGCCTTTAGAAGCACTATAAGCGGTTTGGCCAATTTGTCCCTCAAATGCAGCAACCGATGCAGTGTTAATGATCACCCCTCTCTCTTGTGAGCTAGCCTCAGGCTCAAGATGTGACATGGCTTCTGCAACAACCCGCATAACATTGAAGGTTCCAACTAGATTAATATCGATAACCTGCTTAAATGCCGCTAATGACATAGGGCCTTCTTTCCCGAACATACGCTTAGCCGGAGCAATTCCTGCGCAATTAATGCATATTCTTGGGGTACCTACCTGGGCTACAGTCGTTGTTATTGCTCTTTCGATCTCTGCCGCTGAACTAACATCACAAGCAACAGCAAGTGCTACCTTTAATTCACTTACCTGCTCGAGTTGTTTATCCCAAATAACAACATTAACTCCCTGCGCACTTAATTTTTGTGCACAAGCTTTACCCATTCCTGATGCTCCACCAGTGATAACCGCTATTTGATTAGCTAAGTTCATTGCTGCTCCATTATTGCAAATAAGCTTTACTTAATGCTTTAAATTGTGTTGTTCCAGCCTGACCAACCCATTCAAAAAAAACCATTTCTGTAGTAACCAAATGCACCCCATCCTGTTTCATCCGTTTGAGAGCATATTTATAATCAACTTCAGAACGGCTGCTCACAGCATCAACAACCACGAAGACTTCATAGCCGGCTTTCATCACATCTAAAGCAGTTTGCAATACACAAACATGTGCTTCGATGCCAATTAAGATGACTTGTCTTCTGTTGAGTGCTAGCAATCGTTGTCTAAAGTCTGGTACGCGAAAACAAGAAAACTGCACTTTTTCAATAAATTTTTCATGGGGTGCTAAAGATCGTAAAGGTTCAACTGTTGCACCTAGCCCTTGTGGGTATTGCTCACTAACTAACAGGGGTACATCAAATTCAGCAGCTAATCGCATCATCCATTGACAGCGCTCTACCATCGCATCTGCAGATTGCACATTAGGAGTCAATTTTTCTTGTACATCAATCAGCAATAGACAGGACTTCTCTTTTTCCAGCAGCATTCCCTTCTCCAAAAAAAAAGATAATCAGAACGTAAAGTGGGAGGAGTGTCAAGTGTACGATTTATCTGGAATCAACTCTCGCATAGATAAATTTGAAGCAGGTTGGGCCTTGGCCCAACATGATACAAGTGTCTACACTGTAAGAAAAAATGTGTGTCCAAAACAAACAACGACTATTTTGTTACGACATGGCCCAATCTTGTTGGGCCAAGGCCCAACCTACGCTATTTTATAGATGCACCCAAATAGATGTTGCGGACAAATAGATGTTGCGGACAAATAGATTGACATACTAGTTACGTTTCGTTACAATGTAATAATGTTATATTACATTATTACATTATTACATTATTACATTATTATGAAATTACAACGCAGCATCTCATAAACATCAATCGATTAACCACCTCATGCAGGCAATTAGTTTGCTTAAAAATCAGGATGAAGCGCTAGCTTTTTTCACTGATCTCTGCACACCCGCAGAGCTTGAGGCGATGGTTGATCGATGGGACGTCGTGCCTTTGCTTCGTCAAGGTATCCCTTATCGAACTATTCATGAGCAAACTGGGGTGAGTGTAACCACGATAACTCGGGTCGCACGCTGTCTTAGCTTTGGGACTGGCGGTTATAACTTAATTGCAGATCGTGAGGAGTAATCCAGAAAATGCGTTTACGTTTAGCATTACAAAAGAAAGGTCGTCTTGCGCAAGAATCGCTTAGCTTATTGCAGCGATGTGGTTTACAGTTTCGTATTAAAGACAATGCCCTGCTTACTCATGTGGATAATTTCCCAATTGATTTATTTTTTGTCCGCGATGACGATATCCCTACCCTGATATTTGATGGTTTATGTGATGGGGGTATTATTGGTGAAAATGTGCTCTTAGAAGCCGCTCTTTCAGCACCCACTAAGCAGTATAAAACCATTTTACCATTAGGTAATTGTCGTTGCCGTCTTTCCATCGCAGTGCCAGCAGATTTTGATTATCGTGGCCCTGGCTCCTTAGATGGTAAGCGAATTGCTACCAGCTACCCACTTTTGTTGGCGCAATATTTAACCAAACGACAGATTTGTGCAGAAACTCTCGTCCTTTCAGGCTCGGTTGAGGTTGCACCGCGCATGGGAATGGCTGATGCCATTTGCGACCTTGTTTCCAGTGGCCAAACCTTAGAAGATAATAAACTGATTGAAGTTGAAACGGTGTTAAACAGCCAGGCCGTTTTAATTCAAGCCAATAAGCCTATTGTTGCAGCAATCCAGGACATGTTCAATATGTTAAAACGACGTATTCAAGCGGTTCAACAGGCAATGGAGCGTAAATATATTCTCTTCCATGCACCTAAAAGCGCCCTTGCAGGTATTTGTGAACGTCTCCCTGGTGCGGAATCCCCCACCATCATGCCCTTACCAGCAAATCCCGATAAGGTAGCAGTACATGTTGTTTCCAGTGAAGGCATTTTCTGGAATACCCTAGAAACGATCCAATCGCTTGGTGCTAGTTCCATTTTAGTGCTGCCGATTGAAAAAATGCTGGAGTAAATTTGATGATAACCATTAGCGATTGGCAAAACTTATCTTGCCAAGAAAGACAGCAACAACTTGCAAGGCCATCACAAACGAACTCGTGTAAAACTCAGGTGCAAAATATTATTGCTGCGGTTAAAGACCGAGGTGATGAAGCCTTATTTGCTTTCACGCGTGAATTTGATGCAGTTGACTTGCAGACATTAAGAATGCCTATTGACGCAATTATGGCGGCAAAAGTAAGTTTTACAGCCTATTCAGCCCTAAATCAGGCAATACAAACAATACGCACTTATCACCAAGCAGTTAAACCCAGCACAAAACAAATTGTTACCGCTCAAGGTGTTAGCATTGAACGGATCTATAGACCAATTAGCCGAGTTGGCCTGTATGTGCCTGGTGGGAATAATACTCCTCTGGTTTCATCCTTGCTAATGCAAGCTATTCCTGCCCTAATTGCTGGTTGCCCCTATAAAGTGCTATGTACACCAGCAGACTCTAAGGGTGAAATTGATCCCCATCTTTTAGTCGCAGCCCGTCTTTGTGAAATTGATACTATTTACACAATTGGTGGGGCGCAAGCCATTGCAGCCATGGCTTATGGCACAGAAACCGTTGCCAAAGTGGATAAATTATTTGGCCCTGGTAATCGCTATGTGACTGAGGCAAAAACACAAGTGGCCGCTGATCCTTTTGGTGCAGCGATTGATATGCCAGCTGGACCATCGGAGGTTATGATTGTTGCTGATAATCAAGCAAATCCTAGTTTTGTTGCCGCAGATCTGCTTGCACAGGCAGAACATGGAGTTGACTCGCAGGTCATTTTAATCTGTGAAGCGTCTGATTTTGCGAAGCAAGTCAATCAACAGCTACAACAGCAGCTTGAGTCACTAACACGACAAACTATCATTAAACAAGCCTTACAGCACAGCAGAATTTTACTCTGTGCAAATTCTAATGAGCAAATTGATATCATTAACCACTACGCTCCTGAGCATTTGATTATTAATCGTGCCGATGCCAAGGATTGGGTTAGCAAGATCACTGCAGCCGGCACCATCTTTCTCGGTCAGTGGGCCGCAGAGACGATGGGTGACTATGTCACTGGCAGCAACCATGTATTACCCACTAATGGCTATGCTCGAAATCACAGCGGTCTTAGCACCATGGATTTTTTAACCGCTTTAAGTGTACAGTCAATTACGGCTGAGGGCCTACATTGCTTAGGTGAGGCTGCGCAAACCCTGGCGCTTATTGAAGGCTTAGATGCCCATGCAAACGCTATCCAACAACGATTGAATGCCCTGGAGACTTAACATGTCGGTACTAGAACTCATTCGACCTGACTTAAAATCATTGCCAACCTATATCCCTAGTGGTGACAAGTTGCCCAACCGCCTGCATGCTAACGAGTTACCCTGGTCACCTACTTCTTTAGAAGGCGTTCAGCTCAACCACTATCCTGATAGTAGAGGAGAGCAGCGATTGCAGGTACAGCTTGCTGAGCATTATCAAGTAGCAAGTGATCAAATAGCCTTAACGCGTGGTAGCGACGATGGCATTAATTTATTAATGCGTCTTTTTTTGCGTGCAGGGCAAGATAGCATTCTGCAATGCCCACCAACCTTTCCCATGTACAGTTTCTACGCTCACTTACAGCAAGCCGAGGTGCTCAATTGCCCATTGCCTGCTGACAAGGGTTTTAGTTTGGCAATTGACCAGTTAATTTCCCACTGGCAACCCAACTGTAAGCTTATCATGATTTGCCGCCCCAATAATCCAACAGGCAACTTGCCTCTTGACTTGGCCGCAATAGCAAAGTTGTGCAGCTATTTTACTGCTAAAGCAGTCGTGGTCGTTGACGAGGCTTATATTGAATTTGCGCAAACAGCAAGTGCAACCACCCTGCTCTCCTCGTTCGATAACTTAGTGGTGTTACGTACCTTATCCAAAGCCTATGGTTTAGCAGGCTTACGGTTAGGCAGTATAATCGCCCAGTCTAAGCTCATTGAAGCCCTGCGAAACACAATACCCCCCTATTCTTTAGCAAGTGCTGTCATTGAGTTAGCCCAGCAAGCCTTAGTCAATAAAACATGGTTTGCTGACAAAATTAATTACATTTTAGCTGAGCGTAAGCAGTTAATCGCTCAATTGCAGCAATCAGCTTGGCTAGAGAGAGTCTACCCTAGCAGCACCAATTTTATCTTTGTTACTTCAGCTTATGCTCAACAACTTGCCTTGTGGGCGACTGAACATGACATTGCAATACGTCATTTTGCGGCTAACCCCTTAGCCAATATGTTGCGTATCACGGTTGGTGAGCAAAGCCAAAACCAGCGCTTACTGGCAGTACTGAATAGTTTTCAGCCTTGAGGAGGTCATTGCTAAATGCAAAAAATGTTATTTATTGATCGAGATGGTACTTTAATTGAGGAACCTAGTGATTACCAAGTTGATACGCTGAGCAAAATTCGTTTGTGTCGAGGGGTTATCCCTGCGCTTTTAGCGTTAACAAAAGCAGGTTTTAAGTTAGTGATGATTTCTAATCAGGATGGGCTTGGAACGACTAGCTTCCCCCAGGCCGCCTTTCAAACCTGCCATGATTTCATTCTTAATTTGTTTTCATCACAAGGGATTACATTTAGTGCTATTTTTGTCTGCCCTCATCGAGAAAATGACAACTGCAACTGTCGCAAGCCCAAAACAGGGTTGATTGATCCCTTTTTAAGAGAAAATGAGATTGATCGCCGCCAATCCTGGGTCATTGGTGATAGGGAAACAGACCAACAATTGGCTGATGCGATTGGCATTGCTTATCTCCCTATCAATGAGATGCATGATTGGCAACGGATAGCGGCAACGATATTGCAACAACAACGTTCTGCTAGCGTTAGACGGCAAACGAAGGAAACGGTGATTGAGCTCGAATTAAATTTAGACAGCGAAATAGTTAGCCAGGTTACCACGCCTATCGGCTTTTTTAGTCATATGCTAGAGCAAATCGCTAAACACGGCGGTTTTAGCTTACAACTTAAAGCCACAGGCGATATGGAAGTCGATGAGCATCATCTTATCGAAGATACCGCCATTACCCTGGGTGAGGCGCTAAAAAAAGCGCTCAGTGATAAATGGGGGCTTGCTCGTTATGGGTTTACCTTACCGATGGATGAAGCATTGGCTACAGTGGCTATTGATCTTGCTGGCCGGAGTTGTTGTGTCTTCGACGGCCAATTCACTCGGGAGTTTGTGGGTGGCATGGCAACTGAAATGGTGCCTCATTTTTTTAATTCGCTAGCAAGTAGCCTCGGCGCAACCATTCACATCAGTGTTAAAGGGGAAAACCATCATCACATGATTGAAGCGTGTTTTAAAGCGCTTGGCCGAGCACTGCGTCAAGCGTTTACCCGCTGTGATAATGCCTTACCGTCGACTAAGGGGGTGCTATGATTGCTGTGATTGATGTGGTTGGTAATAATTTAACCTCACTCACTAATGCGCTGAAACGCTTAGGGTACCCTTACCAATTAACCCACGAGCCTAGCGATCTCATGAACGCCAGTCACGTCATTTTACCAGGGGTTGGCGCTGCTACCCCAGCAATGGATGCCTTAAAGCACTATCAGTTAGTTGAGGTGTTAAGACAGTTAACTCAACCATTACTCGGCATTTGTCTTGGTATGCAATTATTGCTCACCCACAGTGAAGAAGGCGATGTCAATTGCTTAAACTTGCTACCCGGTTGTGCCAAGCGCTTGACTGTAGCCTCGGATTGTCCTGTACCGCATATGGGTTGGTCTAAACTGCTTTGGACTCAACAAACGCCGCTAGCACGGGGTTTAACCTCTGAGGATTATGTTTATTTTGTGCATAGTTATGCCTTGTTCGACACAGAAAATGCGTTAGCAAGCTGCCAGTACAGTGAGCACTTTACTGCGATTGCACAGTATAACAATGTCTATGGTATGCAATTTCATCCGGAAAAATCCGCTGCGACCGGGCTCAAGTTATTGCATAATTTTTTGCAGTTGGGGGAAGTATGCTAATTATTCCAGCTATTGATTTATACCAGGGCCAGTGTGTACGGCTACGCAAAGGCCAATTTGATAAGGTGTCCGTGTACGACTATTCCCCTATTACGCTTGCTCAAAGCTATGCACTGCAGGGAGCTAAGCGTTTGCATATTGTTGATCTCGATGGTGCTAAATCTGGTGAAATCGCCCAATTGCCATTAATTCAAGAAATGCATGCCCCTGATCTTTGTCTACAAGTGGGGGGTGGGATTCGCAGTCTTGCTACAGCGAAAGCCTGTGTACAAGCGGGTATTAATAAACTTGTTCTCGGTAGCCTTGCTGTCACCAATCCTGGGTTAACAGCACAAATCATTGACCAAGTTACAGCGGAAAATATTGTTTTAGCTTTGGATGTTCGGGTTGATGCAAACAATCCAAGGCTGGCGATTAATGGCTGGCAAACTGCAACGGAATGCAATCTGTGGGAATTAGTAAGTCACTATCAGCAAGTTGGTATTAGGCAAATTTTATGTACCGATATTACTCGTGATGGCATGATGAATGGCCCCAATTTGCAATTGTATGAACAGGCAATAGCACGGTTTCCTCAAATTAACTGGCAAGCATCGGGTGGAATTCGTCATGTTGCTGATTTAGAGAAATTATCTTCCCTTGGCTTAGCAGCTGCTATTTTAGGGCGGATGTTGTATGAGAGCGATTTCACTATATCCTCCTATTTAGAGGAGCAAAAAACATGGTAGCCAAGCGCATCATCCCTTGCCTTGATGTCCGCGATAATCAGGTAGTCAAGGGGATACAATTTCGCCACCATCGCGTTATTGGCGATATTTTATCACTTGCGAGTCAATATTCTAATAGCGGTGCTGATGAGCTGGTTTTTTATGATATTACCGCCAGTTCAGATCAACGCTCGGTTTGTCCCCAATGGATTAACCAGGTAGCGGCGACGATCAACATTCCTTTTACTGTTGCGGGCGGTATTCGTGATCGTGCTACTGCCAAGGCAATTCTTAATGCTGGTGCGGATAAATTATCCATCAATAGCCCTGCGCTGGAAAATCCAAGCTTAATCAATCAATTAAGTAAAGAATTTGGCAGCCAATGCGTGGTTATTGGTATTGATAGCCAATGGATAGAGGATGATTATTATGTTTATCAATACACCGGTGATGAGGCTAAAACGAGGAATTCACAGCGGAAAACCCTAGATTGGATTCAGGAGGTACAAGACCGCGGTGCCGGTGAAATTGTCCTTAATTGCATGCAAGTCGATGGGGTGCGTAAAGGTTATGATGTTAAGCAATTGCAACGAGTGCGCACACTCACGCATGTGCCTTTAATTGCTTCGGGTGGTGCAGGGAGTGGGGAAGATTTCGTGCAAGTATTCCAGCAGGCGCGGGTTGATGGTGCTTTAGCTGCTTCTGTTTTTCATGATGAAATTTTAACGATTATTGCAGTTAAACAGCAACTCAGAGTCAATAACATTGAGGTTAGATTATGAACGTCCTGCAACTTAATCAGCTGGCTTGGCAAAAAATGGATGGTCTTATCCCAGCAATTGTGCAAAATGCTGACACTGGTAAAGTCCTTATGCTCGGTTATATGAATCAAGAGGCTTTAGAAATCACCTTACAAAGTGGGCAAGTCACTTTTTACAGCCGCAGCAAACAACAGCTGTGGACTAAAGGGGAATCGTCAGGCCATTACTTAAAAGTTAAGGCAATCTCGTCTGATTGTGATGGTGATAGTTTATTAGTGCAAGCATCACCTCTCGGCCCTACTTGCCATCTTGGCTTTTCTAGTTGCTTTCAACCGCCAGTAACAACAAAATTTGTAACTTCTCAGGTACGTCATCCCGAGTCCCCACATCATCCCGAGTCCCCACATCATCCCGAGTCCCCACGTCATCCCGAGCCCCCACGTCATCCCGAGTCCCCACGCCATCCCGAGCCCCCACGTCATCCCGAGCCCCCACGTCATCCCGAGCCCCCACGTCATCCCGAGCCCCCACGTCATCCCGAGCCCCCACGTCATCCCGAGCCCCCACGTCATCCCGAGTCCCCACGTCATCCCGAACGAAGTGAGGGATCTCCTGAATTTTGCGTACCTGGGGAGTTGCCAAAATTTAGCTTTTTAGCAAATTTGATCACCCTCATTCAACACCGTGCCCAGGAAAAAACAACCAACAGTTATACCGCGCAACTATTAGCATCTGGGATCAATCGCTGTGCTCAAAAAGTTGGGGAAGAAGCAGTAGAAACAGCCATCGCTGCTGTAACAAATAATCGCGACGAACTAGTCAACGAAGCCGCAGATTTAGTTTTTCATTTGCTCGTCCTGTTGCAAGCCTGCGAACTCAGTTTTTATGATTTATTGCAATGCTTGCAGGCGAGGCATATGACCTAAATGTCATAAATTTTAATGTATAATATGGATTTTGTGGCAGATCAATAAAAGGATTTGAAAATTGACGACAGCAAGAGTTGAAAAAAAAAAGAATAAATGGTATGATATTTGTTCTTATATTAACGAGGTACATGTAATGAAGACAAAAAGTGAACAGACAGTAAAATCTCCCGACTTAGCTCAAGCCACAGTAACCCAACTTAATTTAAGTAGCAACAACTTGGGTAACGGTACTACTGCTGAATTAGCTCAAGCTTTTGCTGCAACTCCTTCCTCAGTACGCCGACTTTATACAGGTGAGAATCCCAATTCAGTATTTCATTTTGGCCCTTCTCCTAAACCATCAGGCGGGAATTGGTATGATCTAGACGGCACAGATCTATATGCTCTTTAACTAGCAAGCATAATCCGGGTGCAAGTCCGTAGGACCGAAGCCCAGGTTTCAGTTGGATACTTATCGAGAAACCACATCCAATGATGTAAACCACATCTCTTACCACTTCACTGACATTTCTTCGGCTAAAAAAGTCGTAAATGGTATAATATCCTTATTAACCGACGCAGCCTCAAGTGATTGTAAATATTTTTTACGTGATTCCAACCTTACGATAGTCCATGGATATCCAGCTGCAATCCATAATGTGTTCATGATAAATCTACCGATTCTGCCATTGCCATCCATATATGGGTGAATGAACACGAAAATAAAGTGTCCTAGTACTGCGCGAACAATAGGGATATCTTCATTTTTTAAGCAAGTAAAAAATGCTTCCATGCAATCTAAAACAGCCTCTTTCGGGGGTGGAACATGTAAGGAGTGTCGGATGTATACACGATCGTTTCGATAACCTGCTAAATGAACAGGATCGATGAATCCTGCTTCAACAGCGGGCGAAAACAATGCTTGATACCATTTTGATAAATCACGTTGAATGACGGTGATAACATCCAATCCATTCAGCACGTTATTGATGCTTTCTTTTATAGCTAAAAAAGCAAGGTAGTACCCTTTTGCGGCTAATGCATTTCTTTGCTGAAAATCTGATTCGTTTTGATCAGGATTCCAGTTGCCAGATTTTATTTTTTCTATTAAAGACTTTGATACCATGTATCCTTCAATAGATAGTGAGTTATATGCATCGTTAACATAAATATCATCTATATGTTGAAGGACGGTCTTTGCATGGGTTGTTTTTGGTTTGCGCCTGGGAAAATTTTTTATAATATCATCACGCATCATTTCCCACATATTTGTAATCCGTGCGTGATAAGGAGAGACAATACGTTGACTGACTTTATGAATTATTGCTTGCGATTCATTGAAGGGGCTTTCTTCAACGACATCAAATCCCGCTGCTTTCATGGTTTGGATAATGACTCCTACAAAATTTTCTCTTCCGATTTGGTGACAAGCACCAGCCAATCTCCCGGCCGCTTGTACCATACCACCTTGCAATAAATGACGTGTTAGCTCGCTTGGGTCTTGGATCATTAATAACGCAATTTTGGCATTCATAATTTGTCTTTGAAAAAATGATTTAGTTGAACGACAGAGTGCAAGGCCTAGCGGCATAATTTGTAATTTATTTTTTATTTCTATCGAAGTGGGAAATTTTTTGGGATCTTGATAGATGACTAAGCTAGTATGATAGGGTAATGATAATGTGTAATTACCTCCAGTTTTGGTAATGACGATTACTTGTTTAGGAATTGCATTGTCTGCTGTATGAATATCTATAGAGGACTCGGCCGATAGGCAATAATTTTCACCAAATCGCTCATCTAAATATTGTTGAATAAAAACCCAAAAAGAGGCATACCAGGCGGTGCTTTCACCTTGCGCTGCTTGAGGCGAGGTTAATAAATACCAACCTGCTATAATTTGCTGTAACCAGCCACTTTTTGATAGTCGTTCGCGATCAAGTCGGGAAATCTCATGGCTACGTATGACGCCATCTCTAGCAAATTTTTCTACTCGGCTTAGTGATTCAGCCAGCAATTCATGAAATGGTCTTGCCATAATTTACTCTGATATATTGTCAATATAATACTCTAGTATATTGTAAGTATTATACTATGGTATTTTGCTATTTATTACTATATTGTTAAGTTCTGGACTTTGGACAAACTCCGATCTGAACGGGCCCGAGCCCGTGGGCGAGCCCGGGCCCGCCCGAGCTCCGAACAGTGATAAGTTACAATCAAATCCAGATTATTTTAGCAATATTCCACCATCACAACGTGCAATCTGGTCTATTTATTGACAATATTATCTTGATTATGCAATGATTTTTTCATCAAGAGCTGTGTTTTTCCACTTTTTAACGATAGGATGACGCATGCGTTTTACCTGAATGTCCCCCGATTGTCGTCCAAGGGCTTTTTTTCGTGGTTTGGGTGGTTGAGAATGTTCAATATCAAAGCGATGGCGATAGCTGGTAAAATTATCATACAACGATAATTCCATGCGTCTTTTACCTGCTGCCGTCAACCAAAGGGGTCGCTTGAATAACAATTCACCGGATTCTTTATAGACCTGAACGCGCAACAAACGCAAGGGATAATCAGATAGTTTGTTGCCCTTTTTGCCTATCATGATGACTTCGTTCCAGCAGTCTATTTTTATGATTTGAATTTTTCCTTTGGCGCTCGTTTGTCAAAACGCAACGGATTCGTCTGGAGCCCGCCATGTTGCTGGATTGTTTAACTGATGAATATCACCATAGACTTTAGGGCGACCACGTTTTTTTGTATCTGTTGTCTCATCCGGGGCATAGGGGTAAAAAAATCTTCTGTTATTCCTGGTACGACTGATGTGCACTTGATTCACATTGCTTTTTGCAATGCCCAAACATAACGGGTTGTTGTAGGCAGTATCACCAAGTGAGACAGACAGTTGGTTTGAGAAAGCACCTTGCGATTTGATGCAAGCAGCAATTTGCTCCATCCCGACCAGCTCACTATGTTGAGCGGTATCAACACGCGTGCATGCCAAAGGGATCAACCAAGGCGTGTTTGTGCCTGTTTTTTCAGGCAAGTAATGCATCAACAAGCTCCATAGCAGCATCTCTTCGTGAGGGAAAGAACTGATAAATTCTATCGCGAAAGCTTTTTAAAACCGGTACAATCTCTTCCAGCATAAGGCAGCGTCCATACTTCAAGGTATTTTTTCTGACGAGAAAATTTTGAATTGTACAGGTGCATTATGCACTAACGGAAGTCATTTCAAACAGTCCAAAACCGCTTATAAGGAAATCCAACCATGAGTTACTTCGATTTTGAAAAATTGGATGTGTATCAAGCTTCTATTGAGGTCGTTGTGCTAATCGATAAAATCACTTCAGCCATCCCTCGTGGCAGAGCTTATTTAACCGACCAGCTTCAACGAGCTGGAACCTCAATTTCATTGAATATTGCTGAAGGCTCAGGTGAGTTTTCCACCAATGAAAAAAGCAGATTTTATCGCATGGCAAAACGTTCGGCCACAGAAACTGCGGCGATCCTGGAGGTATCCAAACGTGCAAATATTATTCATGAAGAACAGTATCGCTTAGCCAGAGATTTACTTATTCGCATTGTTATGATGTTGACTAAAATGCCGCAAAAAGTAGATTAGCCGGAGCTCGGGCGGGCCCGGGCTCGCCCACGGGCTCGGGCCCGTTCAGATCGGAGTTTGTCCAAAGTCCAGTTAAGTTTGCTTGAATAGTTTTGTGATAATTTTTTAAAGGATTAAATGATTGGCATAAATTTTTATTGACATATTTGTATAATAAATATACAGAAATGGATTTTGTAGCAGATCAATAAAATGAGCGCATCTGATCAACAAGCAGTAACTGATAAAACAAATCAATTACTAAAAGTTGGGAATTTCAGCACGGAGTGGGAACTATGGCCAATTAACTACAACTGTGGAGTGCGAGGAGTATCCTGGTCAAGTTTTTCACCCGCAAAGGTTGATAAATCATACTTATGAAAAATCGTGTTTCTGTTCATAAAGATATCATGCAAATAATGGTAAACATTTCTTTCTTTGAGCTCTTCTGAAGCCGAATGGATCAAATGATTAATACCATGCAATACTGTCTCAACATCTTTTGCTTGCGGAGGATTGAGAATATCATCGATGAAACCATGCACACATATCATCAGCAAAGATGAAAGGAATAGTTCATCTTTTTTGCCCAAGGGCGTATCAATTTGCAGTCTTGAATCTAAAAGCAATGTTAGCAATCGCACTAAATGAGACCTATCAAATTGACTATTTAGACTTAGTGTTAAAATAGTAATGGCAGTATCAAGCTGATCGGACGCGCTGGCTGATATTCGAACAAACATTGAATCTTCTTCATTTGTAGCAAAAGCAGAAGTAGTCGTTGAGAAATGACCATAACTATCACGTTCTGGAATAACGGATTTCTGATATTCATCAACATTTGCTTGATATAAAAAGAAGTACAGTTCATCTAGATTTGACAGCATCTCATCATACTGATGAAGCGTGTTCGCAAGCTTATCAGTTTGCATACCTGAATCTTGTGATGCAAAATATTGTCGAACCAACTTTCCATTCATAAAATGAGCTGCTTTTATTTTCTCTAAATATTCACCACAATGCTGATGAATATACTGCGCAATAATCATATCTAAATGATTATTAAAATCGTCTTTTGCATTATTTTGAAATAGTTCGATAATATCCTTTGTAAACGCAGTATTGCTCAATACACCATATACACCGCCTGCTTGTGCTTGATCCGTATGAATAAGACCAAACTTTTGGTAACTCTCATGACAAATAATAGAAAGCATGCCTGATTCAACAAGTTTTTTGACATCATCATTCAACTTTAGATTTTTATGTAGCGCGGTAGTGACGTCAACCAAGATAGTAATTGGTTTGTCGATCACGTGTTCAGATGCTATCTTTCTAATATATTTATTGATATCCGTACCTGGAATAAGCCCTTGTGAGTTTGATACAAGAGGTCCTGCTGTAATACAGTAAATATCCGCAAGTGTGTTTAGATCCTGGTGGACATTGACTGATAGAAATTTATCAAACTCGTGATATTGTGCTTGATGCGCTTGAATAGTTAATTTGCGAGATTGTGCTGCAGCCGATTGATTGGCTAAACTGAGAGCCACCATAAAAGCATGCGAGCCTGAGAAAGTAGGCGCACAAACTGCGCTCGTATTCGCTCTTTCGTCATTAGACAATTGAAATGATGAAAGAGAATGTTTTTCAATCGTTTTTTTAAAGTCATCATAATCGTTAACATGAACGCCTTGGCGAATTGCTTCTTTTATTAATAGTGATATTTCATGTGTTACAGAATAAACGATAAATGAAAATCGCTCATAATCATAGCTACTATTGTGAATGCCCAAGCTTAGAAATAGGGAAATGCGTTTGGCAATATCATTACCAATTTCACCCTCTGGCAATGCGGAGATCATTCTATGCAAACAAGCTGCTAGTAGTTTGCATGGGCTATTACTCACCGCTAATTTTGAAAGCGCTATCATGAGCTCGCTTGTTTTTAACGCCTGGATTGAAGAAGGTAATGGGGCTAATTTTATTGTAGAAACCGGTTCTCTGCTAATGTCTTGCTCTCTATCCTGTTTATCGGAATCGTCTCCCATTTTCTCAGATAAATTATTGCTTTTGAGCATCACATTAATTTGCGCGATTTCCCATGGTGATGGAATTAATCCAGCAGATCTTATCTTTCCAACAATTTTCTGTCTGACTTCTGTTTCTTCCTCATTACTGACAGAACCTAAGACAATGATGCCAATACTCTGGTTGGTAGAATCGAGTATCTGAACGTCTTCGATGATGTTTGCTTCTTCTGGCGTTATATGCACTTTGAGAAGATCATCAATAGATGCGTTCTTAATATTAATAAATGGAATGTATAATTTATCACGATCGCGATTGACATCGTACTCATTCGATAGATTCTCGTACAGTGTCCCTTCAATTTCATCATCACGATGATACGAGCGTATAAGGAAGAATCCCCAGGAGTCATGCTGTTCAGGGAATATTCCCATTTGATCCACTACTCTCGCAACTGTTTTTCCATACATAAGCTCTGCAAGCTTGGCTTGTTGTTTATCCAGATTTGAATTTTGCTGTTTTAGTAATGCAGTATATTTGTCACGGTTCTTCTCAGAGAAAAACTGTGGTGAATATAATGCACTTGTATTTTTTGTATTGAAGTTGCGAATTGCGCGCTGCATCAGAGTGGCAGCGTCCTTTTTTGAGAAATCCCTTTTTCCACTCGATTGTGTTTGGCTATCATTGGCTTGATTGATATTTGGACTCTGGTCTTGTTTGAGAGTATCACCAATAAACTTGAACGTGCGGTTAAGCACATTTTTATCCTGTGCATCCATAACCATATCATTTTGAAAGATATTTTCAAATGAGTCGAGTGGTTTCGGTGCTTTGCTTTTCATAGAATTGTCGTTTTGCTATGTATTGTATATTAATTATACCATACCTAGTATCTGGGACTTGGGGAGTAATCTAAAACGGGCGAAAAATCTAGACTAGGCTCGCTAGCTGAAGCCTCTCTAAGTCCGGCGGGTTTTCTAAGTCGAAGAAATGAATAGGTTCCTCATTGCCTAGCGATTCTGCATACATGTGTGCAAGGGTCGTTTTTAATAGGGAATTTTCAAGGATTCCTTTGCATTTTTCAAACTACGGCCAATAGTAAGGCAGTCAGGTAATTTCCCTCTGGAAAAGCAGATAAGGTAGGATGGCAACTTGCCGGGCCAAAAGTGCCGAGTAACCGTGCTTGTTTTCCTACCAAAGTCGCCTGGTTGCTTACTAAAGCGCTAAATTCCTGTGTGGTCAGAGCTGATGAGCAATTACAAGTCATTAGCAGGCTGCCAGAACGCATTGCTTTGAACATTTCACGATGTAAAAATCGATAATAATTTTTAGCCCGTTCTAGGTGTTGCTGCGAAGGAACTAATTTTGGCGGGTCAAGAATAATTAAATCATAATCACCCGCATTGGCTAAGTAATCACGCGCGTCAGCTGCGATAAACTCGATAATATTAATCTTATTCAACTGCGCATTTTGCTTTGCTTGGGCAATTGCCTGGGCCGAGCTATCTACCGCAGTGATTTTACTCGCCCCTCCTTTTGCTGCATGGAGTGCAAAACCACCCGTATAACAATAAAGGTCAAGTACTCGTTTTCCTTTTGCAAGAGCAGCGATACGTTGATGGTTTTCCCGTTGATCAAGAAACAATCCTGTCTTTTGTGCCTGGGTAAAATCAACTTGATAAATCACCCCACCCTCACGTACTTGTGTAGTCCTAGCCACGATTGGCTCTTTGTCTTGCTCCCAACCATCCTGGGTAAGCGGTTTTACTTGCGCTAGCCATAGTACTTCTTCACCGGCAAATAAATTTTGCAAGCATTGCTTGATAATTGCTTTATTTGCTTCCACCCAATACGCTGAACTTGCAATTACCGAAATATGATTAAAGCGGTCGATAGTAAGTCCCGATAATCCATCTGCTTCGCTATTAAACAAACGGTAAGCTGTCGTACTTTCATTAGGAAGCTGCAAGGCTTGTCTGATCATCAAGGCTTGCTCTAGGCGCTGAGTAATGATAGATGACATTGAGCTTGTATCGATTGCTTCATTTTGCAAAGCCACAACACGCACGCGGTAAAGTGAATGCTCATTATAAATGCCTACCCCAAGTGGCTTTTCCTCAGCATCAAATAGTTTGACGAGTTCCCCGGTAACTAATTTACCCATTGTTTTGCTGATTGCTTTGGGGAAAATCCAAGGATGGCCTCGCTGTACAGCATTTAATTTGTTTTTATGTAGATAAACAGCCGCTTTCATAATCTATTTTTTTCTTTACTTATCTAATAAAGTGAGATAGCCTATTGGTTCTGTGGTGATCCTGGGTTCAAGTAACTGGGCAAGAGATTTGAAATCCCAGAGCGTCAGAACGTGCTTCTTTAAGCCTCAATCCTGTTATCAGGAGCGCAAATCTCCTTTGAGGACACCACAGATCCTACCTTTTTTCCTTCTTTAATTTTGACTTTGTCCAATTAATCAATCCACCTGCGGCGAGTATTTCTTTTTGCCGTTTGGAAAGGGTATGCTTGACAGCAATTTCCTTCTTATTAATCGTTATGTTAAATTCATTTTTAGTTAAGATTGTTGCCAAATCCTTAATCTCAACCTCATCATTTAACTTGATTGCTTTGTAATCCTTTGGATTCTTAAAGACTAACGGCATGATACCGAAATTAACTAAATTTTGCCAATGGATACGAGCGAAGCTTTTGGCGATGACGACACGTAAACCTAAATAGCGTGGGGCCAATGCAGCATGTTCACGACTTGATCCTTGACCATAATTTTCCCCTCCCACAATAACATGCCCCTCTTTTTGCTTAGCCGCCCGCTTGACATAATCTGGATCAACATGCGAGTAGGTGAATTCACTAATTTTAGGGATATTAGAGCGGTAGGGAAGTACTTTTGCTCCCGCTGGCGATATTTCATCAGTTGAAATATTGTCACCTACTTTAAGCAAAACAGGTAATTTGAACTGCTTAGGTAAAGGCGAAAGCTCAGGTAATGTCACAATATTGGGCCCTTTAACCAAGGTAACTTTTTTTGCCTCCTTTAAAGGTAACGGCGTTTCAAAGCAAGCTTTGTTTGAAATTTGGTGCTTAGGTATTCTAATTTTGGGGTAAGCTATTTCTAAAGCTCTAGGATCAGTGATTAGGCCAGTTAAAGCGGAGGCAGCTGCTGTTTCTGGGCTACACAAAAACACCTTATCATCCTTAGTTCCTGAACGATCAGGGAAATTACGCGGCACAGTGCGTAAACTATTTTCATCCGTTGCGGGTGCTTGCCCCATACCAATACACCCATTGCAACCTGCCTGATGGATGCGTGCACCTGCGTGGATGAGATTACCTAAATGTCCATCACGCACGAGTTCCTCAAGAATGCTGCGCGCGCTTGGATTAATATCAAATGAAATCGTATTTTTAACTGTACGTCCCTTTACCATTTCCGCAGCAATGGCAAAATCGCGATAGCCAGGATTCGCTGAGGAACCAATATAAGCTTGGTAAATTTCCTCGCCAGCAATCTCTGAAACGGGCACAACATTACCTGGACTTGTTGGCTTGGCAATAAGTGGTACAAGACTCGATAAATTAATTTCCTCATATTTGTCATAGGTTGCATTTTTATCGGCTTTAAGCTCTCGCCAGTCCTCTTCACGTCCCTGGCTTTTTAAAAATTTGCGCGTGATAGCATCGGAAGGAAACACGGTCGTGGTCGCCCCTAATTCTGCTCCCATATTGGCGATGACATGGCGATCCATTGCACTTAGGTGCTTTAATCCTGGGCCATAATACTCAATAACATAACCAACACCCCCTTTAACATCATAGCGGCGGAGCATCTCTAAAATCACATCTTTAGCACTTACCCACTCAGGGAGTTTGCCAGTTAATTTTACTCCAAACACTTTCGGCATTTTTATATAGAGAGGGTTACCGGTGATGGCCATAGCGACTTCTAATCCGCCAGAGCCAATTGCAATCATTCCCAGTGAGCCTGCAGCACAGGTATGGCTGTCTGAGCCAGCAAGCGTTTTACCAGGCTTACCAAAATTTTGCATGTGAACCACATGGCTAATGCCATTGCCGGGACGGCTAAAGTAAATACCAAACCGCTTTGCGGCACTAGCAAGAAATAAATGATCATCAGGATTGCGGTTATCTTCTTGAATCATATTGTGGTCGACATACTGCACAGAAACTTCTGCCTTGGTTCGATCCAACCCCATCGCTTCCAATTCAAGCATAACTAAAGTGCCAGTCGCATCTTGACAAAGCGTTTGGTCTACTTTTAAAGCAATCTCTTCGCCCGGTTCCATTCTACCGGCAAGAAGATGAGATCGAATTATTTTTTCTGTGACATTCATTGTGGTTCTCTCTCCATAATTCAGTTTAAATATAGCACAGTGTGGGTTGTAGAGAATCGTATGTTCGTCATTGCGAACGCAGTGAAGCAATCCAGTGGCCTTATGAGATACTAGGAAAGGTCGCTGGATTGCTTCGTCGCTACGCTCCTCGCAATGACGGAGAGCTACGCTCCTCGCAATGACGGGGAGCTACGCTCCCGCAATGACGGGGAGCTACGCTCCCGCAATGACGGTACAATGTTAGTTCGGTACGTTTTTCAGGCCCCTCTACCCGATCAATGACGCTGAGTTATTACCCAAATTCTGTTAAAATGGACTCGAACTAAATCTTTATGAAGGATCCTACTCTTGTCAGCAAAGAATTATGGTGCAGTTTGTGCAGCACTTTCTGGCCTTTTCTTTGGCCTACTTGGCTATTTCGGCGTTAGCGTTATAAATGCGAACGTCTCTGTTTCTACTATGCTTTTTTGGCGATTCTTAGTTTCAGGCGTGTTTATTTTTATTCTCTTGCTACCGCAGTTAAATAGAATGAAATTTGCACACATGGAAACAGTTAGAGTAACTTTTTCCGGTTTTGCTTTTTACGGGGGGTCATCCATTTTGTATTTTATTGCTGCCCGATACATTGGCTCTGGATTAGCAATGGTTATTTTCTTTGTTTATCCTGCCATTGTCATGTTGATCAATTTATTAGTTTATAATCAAAAAGTAACTAAGATTTATTACCTAGCCTTTCTTGTTATTCTACTTGGCATGCTCTGCTTGGTAAGCAGCAGTCAATTTCATTTTAATCTTCTGGGGCTTAGTTTATCCGTAGGATCTGCACTCGCGTATGCCCTTTATATTATTTTTAGCAAAAAAAACTTGGTGCCACCACTAATTTCTACGTTATGGGTCTCGCTAGGCTCAGCTTTGACTTGCCTCGTTACTGCACTTTGTGAAAAAACATTCATAATCCCGCTTAATTTCAACACTTGGCTAAATATTTTTGGCATAGGAATTATTTGCACCGCCTTGCCTATTGTTTTGTTACTAAAAGGATTAAAGCACATTAGTCCACTCCAAGTATCCATATTATCCGTCCTAGAGCCTGTTTTTGTCGTTATATTTGGGATCCTTCTTTTGGGGGAAAAAATTAATTTCATTCAGACCGTTGGCGTGATCACCCTTTTGTCCGGTGCATTACTTAGCTTATTTAACGACAACCCGAGCCACTTTGTTAAAAATGAGACAGTCCTAGAGCAATGATGCCGCTCCCTTACTAATGAGCTCAATAATCTGGCCATTCGCTGCAGGGAAACTGTAGTCAGAAAGGTCCTTCACTTCAACCCAGCGTAGATCAAGTTGTGACTCGCGTAAAAGGGCCTCTCCCCAGTATTCTTCAACCCTAAAAACTAACAGATTGACAATCTTGGTCCCGTAATCGTGAACGATTTCACCTAAGAAGGAGTAGGTAAGGATATCAAGCCCTACTTCTTCTTTGATTTCCCGAATTAACCCTGCGGTGGGAAGTTCCTCTGCTTCCAGTTTACCCCCAGGAAATTCCCACATGCCCCCATGGGAACTATGCATAGCTCTCCGGGTGATCAGCACCCGCCCTTGGTCATCAAAAATTACGGCAACAACAATTCTCACACCAAACTTCCATGGCAGCTCTTAAATTTTTTACCGGAGCCACAGGGACAGGGATCGTTGCGGCCAATTTTTCGTTCAGATCGCCTAAAGGTCGCCTCTCTTTCTTGCTCTTCTGCAGCAGCTTCTTCCTCATGCAGAAATGCCATTCTGTGCGCTTGCTCAGCACGGCGCTGTTCTTCAACAGCATTAACATCTTCTTCAGTCTGCACTTCAACGGAAGTCACTATACGAATAATGTCATATTTCAAAGTATCAAGCATCGACTTAAATAGAGAAAACGCTTCTCGCTTATATTCTTGCTTCGGATCTTTTTGGGCATAACCGCGTAGATGGATCCCTTGCCGTAGATAATCCATCGAAGCTAGGTGTTCACGCCAATGATTATCCATCGTTTGCAAGATCACCGATTTTTCAAATTGCGACAAAATTTCCCTGCCCGCTGCTTTTTCTTTTTCACGATAACGATCTAAACAAAGGTTAAAAACTCTCTCTTTAATTTGTTCCGGTTGAATACGGTGATCTTTCTCAACCCATTGATTAATATCCGATTTAATTTGAAAGTCCTCGGCTAAGGCTTGGGATAAACTTTTCAAATCCCACTGCTCCTCTAAACTTTGCGGTGGTATAAACGTGTCTACTAAGTTGTAGATAACCTCTTCCCGCATTGCATCGATAACTTCCTTTGGCTCAGCCATCGCCATTATTGCTGCCCGCTGAGTATAAATGACTTTACGTTGCTCATTAGCTACGTTGTCATACTCCAGGAGTTGCTTACGCACATCAAAATGATGCCCTTCCAACTTACGTTGTGCATTTTCTATTGCCTTCGTTACGAGATTATGCTCAATAGGTTCACCGGGCTTCATTCCTAGACGACGCATCATCGCTGCAACCCGCTCTGAGGCAAAGATGCGCATCAAGTTATCTTCCAAAGATAAATAAAAACGACTACTTCCCACGTCACCTTGGCGGGCTGAGCGACCACGAAGCTGATTATCAATACGCCGTGACTCATGTCGCTCTGAACCAACAATACGTAACCCCCCTGCCTCAAGCACAGCCTCATGACGAGCTTGCCAATCTTCCTTAATTGCTTGACGATCCGCATCGCTTGCATCATCTGGTAAAGCAGCGATTTCAGCCGCAAAGTTACCACCTAATACGATATCAGTACCTCGCCCAGCCATATTAGTCGCAATAGTCACGACACCAGGTCGGCCTGCTTCAGCAATAATTTGCGCTTCTTTTTCATGAAATTTGGCATTTAATACCTGATGCTTTACCCCGGCTTTTTTTAATAGATTGCTTAGTAATTCGGATGTTTCAATGGATGTTGTACCAAGAAGTACCGGCTGTTTGCGGGCAGCACAATCTTTCACATCAGTAATTATTGCTTGATATTTATCGTCTTGACTCAGATATACCAAATCAGCCTCATCCGATCGCCGCATTGGTTTATTAGTGGGAATAACAACAACTTCAAGGTTATAAATTTGCTGGAATTCGTAGGCTTCAGTATCAGCTGTCCCGGTCATTCCTGCCAATTTATTGTATAGTCTGAAATAATTCTGGAAAGTAATTGAGGCAAGTGTTTGGTTTTCTTGTTGAATGGGGACATGCTCTTTCGCTTCAACAGCCTGATGCAAACCCTCAGACCATCGTCTACCTGACATGGTGCGGCCTGTATGCTCATCAACAATAACTACCTGATTATCTTTTACTATGTAATCAATATCCCGATGAAACATAGCATGTGCTTTCAGCGCAGCATTGACGTGATGCATGAGCATGATATTACTCGCATGATATAAACTTTCACCGGGATCAAGTAGATTTTCTTTAATCAAGAGCTCTTCAATATGCTGATGACCAATTTCCGTTAAATGAGCCTGCTTTTGTTTTTCATCAATGGTGTAGTCGCCCTCGTCACCTTCTTGTTGTTGTTTCACTAAATGAGGAATGAGTAGATTTACTTTGGCATAAAGATCGGAACTTCCCTCTGCTGCACCCGAGATAATTAAAGGAGTTCTTGCTTCATCGATCAGAATAGAATCTACTTCGTCAACGATGGCAAAATTCAACTGGCGCTGCACTTTATCCGCTATGCTAAATGCCATGTTATCGCGTAAATAATCGAAACCGAATTCATTATTGGTACCATAAACAATATCAGTACGATAAGCAGCTTGTTTGTCGCTGTGTGGCATATCAGGAAAAATAACGCCAACAGTCAAGCCTAGGAAATCATAGATAGGTTTCATCCATTGGCTATCGCGGTGAGCAAGGTAGTCATTAATGGTAACAATATGCACACCCTGCTCGCTGATCGTATTCAGATAGGCCGGTAACGTGGAACTTAACGTTTTACCTTCCCCAGTGCGCATTTCTGCTATGTTGCCTTCGTGAAGTACTATCCCACCAATTAATTGCACATCAAAATGGCGTAAGCCTAAAGTCCGAACAGAGACTTCACGAACGACAGCAAAGGCCTCAGCAAGCATTTCATTCAAAGTTTCACCTTCAGCATAGCGCGCTTTGAATTCCGCTGTTTTAGCAGCCAACTCTTCATTGCTGAGCACTTGCATCTGAGGCTCAAAGGCATTAATGGCCTGTACTGTTTTTTCCATGCGACGCAAAGTACGTTCATTGCGACTACCAAACATTTTTTTCATTAACGTATTCAGCATAGCTTTTGCTACCCTCTTGAGAATTTGATCAAAAACGGTTTAATGTAACTCTCCACGTCAATTTTTAAATACGTGCCGTTTGCTGGAGATCCCTCGCTGCGCTCGGCATGACGTGGGGAGTTACGGTTTAATTTACTAGAATTTTGCTAAAAATGTAATAGCTCACCCATCTGCGACGCTCATGGCGTCATTACGAACCGTCATTGCGAGGAGCGTAGCTCCCCGTCATTGCGAGGAGCGTAGCGACGAAGCAATCCAGTGACCTTATGAGATGCCAAGAAAGGCCACTGGATTGCTTCGCTAGCGCTCGCAATGACGGAGCATACGCTCGCAATGACGGAGCATACGCTCGCAATGACGGAGTATACGCTCGCAATGACGGAGTATACGCTCGCAATGACGGAGTATACGCTCGCAATTAGGTCAATCCTTTTTACAGTAGTAGTAAAAATAGAGACCCTTATAACACTTCTCACTGTAAGTCTTGCCAATCAACTTATCTGCCGCACGAATAATCTCACAGGCAGATTCATGGACGTAATTTTCACTGAAATGATAGCCTGGTAGACATAGATACGCATTTGCCACTGATGCAAAGCTAAATGCCAAACCAAATAGTAAACTTTTTTTCATTGTGTTCTCCTTTTAGAGTAGGGTCTGTTGTTCTTGTTCTTGTTCTAGTTCCAGTTCAGCAAGCATATCAACTGCCTGTGCTAATTGTTCTATGTTCTGTGATTGTTGGGCTTGACTGAGTATGTGTTTCCAATATCGTGCTCCGGGTAAGCCATAGGCTAAGTTATAAATAGGCTTTAGTAATAGACTTAAAGAAACCCCTTGTTTGAATTGCGCTTGAGCATAGCTTATATAATCGGCCAAAATAGTATGGCGTGACCGAATTGGTGTATCAGGATAAAAATATTGCTGGATAAACATTAAAGCATAAGGGTTTTGGTAAACTAACCGCCCTAACATCACCCCATCAACATATTGCATGTGTCGGCCTACTTCATCGAGGTTAGCTATATTGCCATTGATTACTACCGGAATAGAAGGGATTTCAGTCTTGAGACGATAAACAAAATCATAATGTACTGGAGGGATAGTGCGATTTTGTTTAGGATTTAAACCATGAAGCCATGCTTTACGCGCATGCACAATCAGTTTATCACAGCCTGCATCAACTAGTTTGTGGGCAAACGAGGAAAAAAATTCATAGCTATCTTGATCATCAATGCCAATTCTTGTTTTGGCAGTAACCGGGATAGCAATCGATTCTTTAATGCGCTTAATACACTCAACCACCTGCTCAGGCTCGGCCATCAAGCAAGCCCCAAATCGCCCAGCCTGTACACTGTCACTTGGACAGCCTAAATTGAGATTTACTTCAGCAAACCCTTTTTCTTCAGCAATTTTGGCACAATGACTTAATTCTTCCTTATCAGCCCCAGCAAGTTGTAACGCCAAAGGATATTCCATAGGCTGAAAAGATAAAGCCCGGCTAGGATTATTAACAACAGCCCCCACTGTCTGCATTTCAGTGTACAAAAGCGCTTGCGGCGCAATAAGACGCATGAAAACGCGAAAATGCATGTAAGTCCAATCAACCATTGGAGCTACTGACAACGGTGAGATTAAATGAATATCGAATAAAGCTTTTTTCTGTTCCACAAATCTGATCACAAAATTATTACAATCAAACAATTGGGTCTGTTTTTGGCATTCCGGCTAAGTGGGCATCCATCACAATTTCTTGTAATCGAGCTATGGCTTGCTCAGATAATCCAGTAAACAACTTGACTTCATCAACCGACTTACTTGCCCTGAGCATATTAATTGCTATTTTTTCAATTCCTATTGTCTCACCCTCTATAAGACCTTCAGCCTTACCTTCAGCCTTACCTTCAGCCCTACCTTCAGCCTTACCTTCAGCATATTTATCAAACATCAACGTTTTTTCCCGACGGATTTGATCCCAATAGCCTTCATAAACAAGTAATTCTCCTGGTGTGTACGCCGCCTCTTCAGCCAGTTGAATCGCTTGTGCTATTTCAGGTACCTTTAAAAGCTCTTCAGATACCACTTTGGTTTTTTCATCAATTTCACGCAAAAACCGCAACCATAGGAGTCTTAGTTTCTTCTCATCAGGAGAATGTACGGGAAATTTCGGCAACTCAATAAAAATAAGTTGTAAATGCTCAATCACATCACTGTCTAAATCACCTTTTTTAACCAGTTGATAGTGATGGTACCATTCAGGTTTTGTCTTTTCATAAATTTCAGCAACCAAACCTAAGCCATAAACAGGCTGTAGCAAATGATAGTTTTCACCACTTTCTAATTGTTTTACCAAGGCCTGACTTGTTCCAAAGAGCAATCGATTCCTAAAGCTGTCTGTCCAATTCATTTGCATTTCAACAATAAATGCGCGCCCTTGGGCATCAGTGCATTTTGCATCTGCGATGGTGCGTTTAAATTCCGGAATAGCAGGCACTTGCTCCGTGGGTAAATACGTTAATTCCACAATCAAACCATCTGGTGATAAGGGTAGTACTGCGTTTAAAAAACTCTTTAATAAATGAGGATGGTCCCCAAAAATCTTTTTAAACACGACGTCTGCTTTAGGGTCAAGATAGCGCGACATGATTTACACTCTCCCTGCTTCGGTTATATGTTTGAACTTGCTATTCTCTCGCCCCACGTCATCCCGAGTGCAGCGAGGGATCTCCAGCAAACGGCACGTATTTAAAAATTGTGCTACTGCATGGAGATCCCTCGTCGCAAGCTCCTCGGGATGACGTACCTGGGGAGTTACCCAAGATTTTGGAATTGTGGTGAATAGATACCATTCATTTTACTGAATTACCTGCATTGCTTCAACCAACAGTTGTAAACGTGTTCTGCCCTGGTAAAGATTAATGTCTAATTTATAAGCAATATGCGCTTGACGGGCGCGGTAATTAGGCCATTGATTGAGATCCACATTGAAGGCAATTGCGTCGATCGCTCCCCCTCCATCGGGATGGGCCAGAGTTAATTTTAAATGATGCTGACCAACTAAACGTTGGTCGAGTATTTCAAAGATATTGTCAAAACAAGGCTCTGGAAATTGCTGTCCCCAGGGACCTGCTTCTTGAAGCAATGTAGCTGTTTCTAGAGTTAATTCGGCACGTGGCAGCGATCCGTCAGTCCATAACTCTCCCTCACACTGCGAAACATCAAGGTGCTTGGCTACTTCAGCTATAAAGGCAGGTTGAAAATCATTAAATACGTCTGGATGTAGGCTTAACCCTGCTGCCATTGCATGACCACCAAATTTAGTGATTAAACCCGGATTGTCACGATCAACTGCCGCTAGCACGTCCCGAATATTTAACCCAGACACAGAGCGTGCGGATCCTTTTAACTCGTTATCATTGACTCTAGCAAAAGCAATGACTGGGCGGTGATAGCGCTCCTTCAAACGTCCAGCAAGAATACCAATCACCCCTTGATGCCACCCTGAATCAACCATGCACAAGGCAAGAGGTAAATGCTCGGTGTTATCCATTTTTTTAATTAATTTATCAACCGCCAACATAGCCTGTTCTTTCATTTCCGCTTCGATAACACGACGCTCTTGATTAAGTTCATCTAAGTTCTTAGCAAGCAACAGGGCTTTGTCATAGTCATTACTCAGTAAACAATCAATGCCAAGCGACATATCATCCAAACGCCCAGCTGCATTTAATCGTGGTGCAATAGCAAAGCCTAAATCGTTTTCGCGCAAACGAGCACACTCTCTGCCTGCAATTGCAATCAATGCTTTAATCCCAGGGCGACACTGACCTTGGCGAATACGTGCCAGCCCTTGGTTGACTAAAATCCGATTATTTTGATCAAGCGCTACTACATCAGCGACAGTGCCAAGTGCCACCAAATCCAATAATTGCGCCATATTGGGCACAGTTAATCCCTGCTCACTAAACCAATTCGCATTGCTTAAATGGCGTCTTAGCGCCAGCATGACGTAAAAAATGACCCCTACTCCGGCGATTGACTTGCTCTGGAAACGATCACCAGGCTGATTAGGGTTTACAATTGCACAAGCTTTAGGCAAAATATCGGCAGGTAAATGGTGATCGGTAATTAATACGTCAATTCCGGCATCATTTGCTGCCTCAACGCCCTCAATGCTCGCAATACCGTTGTCGACGGTGATAATCAAATTGGGTCGCCATTTTTTCGCAACCTCAATAATACCGGGCGTTAATCCGTAGCCAAATTCAAAGCGATTAGGGACGAGAAATTCAACATGCAAAGCCCCCATTGACCGCAGGGCTGAAATTGCTAGAGCGGTTGATGTTGCTCCATCGGCATCAAAGTCCCCTACAATCAAAATACGTTGCTGTGCACGCAAAGCATGCTCAAGGCGAATGCATGCCTTTCCGATGTCTGTTAGCGTATTGAATGGCAGTAAGGCTTGCAAACTTTTATCCAATTCTGACTCATTAATGAGACCACGTAGGGTATAAATTCTTTGTAAAATAGAAGGATAGGTTGAGAACGACGGTCGTGACTGGGGAAATTCCCTTTGTTTAATACGCATTTTTATTATCTCCAAAAGGAATCAATAGCCCCGTATTCTGGACCACCAGCTTACCTTAGTGCAATAAGCCAAGTTATTCCAATACCAGTGAACTTTATTTTTGCGCATTTTAGCGGTTAAATTACAAAACTCAATTTGTTTGGGATCATTAATAATCACTAAATGATTTTTTTTAATGACCGTCATTGGGGTTAGCGGGCTAAATTGGTGGGTATGATTAAGTAATACCTCATCGTCCGTGACCACTGTCCTGTTTCCACTGAAGCTAAATTCAGCCTCACCCCAAAACCACAAGCCATTAATCGCTAATTTTGGCTGCCGTTTTTCATTGAGTGGATGGGCAGTTAAGTACATTTGCAATTCCGTGATAAGTCGTTGCCAATAAAACGATGTATCCAGTCTGGTTAAGATTGGCATGATGGATTGATGCAGAATCGTAAGTGGAGATTGGCTAGTAATTTGAGGTTTATCATCTATTTTAAATAGCCAAGTGTGCGCGTCGTGAAAGACGGGGGTAAACTGATCGGCGTGGAGAAATTGCGCAACTTCGCTAAACCATAATCGCGATTCTTGTTCAGTTAATTCAAGTTCCTGACCGTTGGCAACGATCATTGCATCATTGTGAGTTGCTTGCCAATGAATAGGCGATGCGACTAGCCAGCGCCCAGGTAATTGCTGATAGAGAGCTAGAAAATTTGCTAAGGGTAAATTGTCGGGTTTATAGCCTAGGCAAAGCAAAATATTATGATGGTAGTTTTTTTGACCATTTAGTGATTCGCTACCTACTGGAACGTCTTCCTTGATGCTATTAACAACAACGTGCATAGACAAATTACTCCGAGTTTTCTACCCCTATGATATACTAGCGTTAAAGTATAAATTATTGCTTGTTCAAACACCATGCACATCAACTTAGAAGCAACTGACAAATACAGTATTGAGGCTTATAGCGACACAGCAGTACAAGTCAACTCACTAGTGTATCAAACTAATCTCATTGTCAGCAGTCATGGGATAATTAGCGATTGGGCGATTGCGAATATTCTTCATCTCGATGAGAATTCCCTAGCTCCCCTTCTTCAATACAATCCCACGATCATCATCCTTGGCCATAAACAACAAGGGGAGTTTCCCCCCTTAGCTATCCGACAAAAATTGGCTAAAGAACATATTGGCTTAGAGTGTATGTCGATCGGTGCAGCGTGCCGGACTTATAATGTACTGCTTAGTGAGTTACGGGAGGTTGTGGTTGGGATTATTTTTTGAGGAATTATCGGGGGTAGAATACGCTTGATTCACCGTCATCGCGAGCGTATACCCGTCATTGCGCGAGCGTATACCCCCGTCATTGCGAGCGCTAGCGAAGCAATCCAGTGACCTTATGAGATGCTAGGAAAGGTCGCTGGATTGCTTCGTCGCTACGCTCCTCGCAATGACGGTGTGCACGCTCGTAATGACGGTAGGCTTACCCTTTAATTAGGGATCGCAGTATTTTCATGACTCTGTTGGTTAGCAGGATCACCATTCGCAGGTTGAGATTGTCCAAAAAAAGTTTGGCTAATTTGATTTGCGAATGGTGTAATTTGATTTGTGATTTTTGTTATAATTTGTTTAGGGTTCGGTAAATTGCTGAGGGTATTTTTGGCAATTTCTTCGCGGATGAGTTTAGCAGCATCATTCAACTCTTGACAACAATTCATGCCCTTGTAAGCAATAAACTTATAATGAGTAGGTAGCTTCTCTTTCCCATAGGGATTGGGATGAGACAGATTTTCCCTAGTTTCCGGATGAGAGTTCTTTGTCTTCAGCCATCTTATGAACATAGCTCTATCAGAAATTTTGGTGGTTCCAGGTACCACTCTCCACTTTTCAGCAGCAGCTTCTGGAACTTGATTTGGAACTGATGCCGGTTCGGAAGGTACACGAAATTCCTTAACGACTAAAATTGGGGTTTTTAGTTCACATTTTATTAGTTCATCAGCATACACCGCTGGCTCCGTGTTGATGTTTAAAGCCTCATCATCCCTACCATCTCCCCTCTCTGCTATGGCTATATCCAGTTTCCTAAACGATCATAGAGCGAGTTATATCTGTCAAGAGCATCTTGAATTCTAGTTAGCCCTTGAGCTAGCTGCATTTCCTCTGGTGTAAGCGGAGAAAAAGGAGCTCTTATTTCTATGTTTCTTTCCTCCAACTGAGCTGAATCGATTTCTTGCGGAGAGCGCTCTACATCCACTAAATTATCAGGTATATCATTGTTAGCTTCTATGTCATCACCAGCTTCTAGCTCAGCTAATTCTTCTGGACTAATTTCTGTATTTCTTGGTGTAAACGTTACCCTAAACCTGGACATGGTATCTTGTAGAACATAGCTGAAAATCACAAAATCAAACACCGAGCGATTTAAAACATGGAAGAATAATCCCTGCTCAAAACCATTAGAAACTCCAAAAATAAAACATCTGGCTAGATCTAAAATCGTGTAAAAAGACAGCCTAATAAGTCCATAGGCTGCAAATATAGGTGCTACAATTAGCATGATAACACCAGCCACCAGTCCAAAAATTATGGCAGCAAATAGACTATCGGTAGCAAGATAAGCCGCAATAACAAAAATTATGGGTATTCCCAATAAGAGCAAAGTAGCCAGCAAAAAGATCACACCAGCCATCAAAAAATTAACAATTAGGGATTTAATCGGATACAATATCGCAGCAACTAATGCTCCACCTACCTTATTTAACCCGCGAAGGATGGTACGAATCATACAGAGACCCCTTTTATTTAATTAAACAAATTAGATTACTTGACTACAAAAAATACAATATGCTAGCACATTAAATAAAAAATAGGAATTAAAAAATTTTGGTTGAGTACCACATTTCAGGAGATCCTTCGCTGCGCTCTGGATGACGAGGGCTGTGCGCTCTGGATGACTAGGCTGTGCGCTCTGGATGACTAGGCTGTGCACTCTGGATGACGGGCGCTGTAGGGTTTCGCGAGAGAGGGGTGATAATCTAGCAACGGGCACGAAAAAAATACTTAACTATCCATTTGAATATCAATATCCCGTGCATCTGATCGCCCCTGATCATCCACTACTCTTACCGTAAATTTACCCGGCTTTGCCTGCCATAAATAGGGTTGATCGGGAGGGGTTTTTGCTAGGTAGGTTTCATTAATAAACCAATAAAGGGTAGCAACATCTGCATCAGTTACCGCTGTTAAAGGAATAGCCGTTTTTTGCTTGGAATTTGCACGCACAATATAACTCAAGTCGGTTTGCGGTGAAGTAATCTGTGGGCCTAAGCCGATGTTGTTTGCAGTTAAATTGCAATCAGGGGCAAAAGGCGGAGGAACACGGCGTTGAATTCCTGCTTGTTTGAAAATTTTAAACAAATCTGAAGGCCAAAATTCATACACTACAAAACGGGTGTTTTCATTAAAATGACACGTTCGCAATCCTGACTTTGGATCGATAGCCACTTCGCGATAGATGGTATCTGTCTTTATTGGTGACTTACCCGGAATAAACCAGGTCATTTCTCTGTCTTGACAATAACGAGTCGGTAACATGCCGGATGCTTTACAGACTTCAACATGAGTCAACTGCATTGCTTCTGGCCGCTTGACTAACGCTGGCAACGGGCCTCGCTCATGGCGGATTGCCTCTACCAGTTCGAAAAACAACGGTGCAGCTAAGTTTTTTCCCACAAAAGCAGGGTTTGCTTTATTATCAAAATTGCCAAGCCAAACCACCAAGACGTAAGGGCCAAACACCCCAATTGACCATGCATCACGATAACCGGATGAAGTGCCTGTTTTCCAGGCAACAGCTAGATTGTTCCGGGTTAAACTATGCATCTCTGGCCGCGGGGTGTTTTTGAGCATGTCCAAAACTAAAAAGCTTGCCTCAGGACTGAGTAAGCGTTTACCGGAGTTGATTGGCTCATCGCTACGAGTCCGCAAGGGATACCAAACACCATCGTTGGCTAGCATCGTATATAAACCCGCCAGCTCCGTCATGGTTAGCTCAGCACCACCTAACGTTAACGCCAAGCCATAATAAGTCTCTGATTTCAATTGACTAACTTGTGCATCGGCTAGGAGTTGATACAAGTTCGGTTTAGTGAGCTGACTCGCCAGGTGAATAGCAGGAATATTACGGCTGAGCACTAAAGCATCCTTCGCTTTGATGGGGCCCATAAAATCGTAATCAAAATTCTCGGGATTATAACCACCAAAGCTACGTGGAACATCTTTTAACACCGTGTTTGGATGAATCAACCCTTGATCAAGGGCTAAACCATAAATAAAAGGCTTGAGTGTTGAGCCTGGTGAGCGTTTTATATCTGCCCCATTGATTTGGCCACCAATCGCTTTATTAAAGTAATCTGCCGAACCGACCATGGCTTTGACCGAAACATCTCGGGTATCAACTAATAAAGCGGCTGCATTATCAACCCCTAGTGTTTTTTTGCGCCTCAAATAGTGAGTGGTTATTCGTTTTAGCATGGCTTGTAAACCTGCATCCAGTGTAGCGGTAATTTCTCCCAAAGAGCTTCCTTCATTTTCCCCCTCGCCCCGGGCACGGGGAGAGGGTGCCCACAGGGCGGGAGAGGGGTTGGTGGTTCGGAGTTCTTTTCTGATGTTTACCCCAAGTGGTTGGGGAGCTCGTTGCTGGGTAGTATTCTGCAATACCGCATTGACAAAATGCGGAGCAATAAAAGGCAGAGAATGTATGGATTGCATGGCCAATGGTAAATTAATAGTTGATTTTTTAGCTTGATCATCTGGGTGTTGAGCCAACCAGCGCTGGAAAAGTGTATTGCGGATCTCTTTTAGATTTTTATTGCTAGGGAGGCGGTGAATTGGATTTTGCGGGATGATCGCTAAAGTCAGTGCCTGAGGTAGGGATATTTTGGCAACTGGGCTAGCAAAATAAATCAAACTAGCTGCACCTACTCCTTCAATATTATTGCCATAAGGCGCAAGATTTAAATAAGCTTCTAAAATTTGAGCTTTACTGTAGTGCATTTCAAGCTGTAAAGCGCGAATAATTTGCCACAATTTCCCGCTTAATTGTTTGGAATTAATGCCAAAACGAATCCGTGCTAACTGCATAGTAATCGTTGATGCACCTACTCGCCGTGATTGAATCACATAAGTTTGCCACCCTGCTTTTAGCATAGCGATTGGATTGAGCCCAGCATGCCAATAAAAATACTGATCTTCTTGCAATAAGGTGGCTTCTCTAAGTTGAGGAGAAATTTTTGCTAGAGGTGTGAATAAGCGGTATTTTTGATCGGCGCTGAGGGTTAAGCGTAGTAAATGATGCTGCTCATCATAGACTGCCGTGGAGAAGCTAATACCAGTTAGTAACGGGGGTTTCGGTAAAAAGAATAAGACCACCCCTAGGCTGATGCAGAGTAGGATGACGAGGCTTATAAATTGTAAAAATCGTTTCATATTTAGAGCATTCTAGCATAGAGTAATATTGATGTGCACAACAGATAATTTGAGGGTGTGACTCTCGCATGGACAAATTTGAAGTAGGTTGGGCCTTGGCCCAACATGATACAAACGTTAACATTGTAAGAAAAAAGGTGTACCCAAAACAACGACGACTATTTTTTCACAACATGCCACATTCTTGTTGGGCCAAGGCCCAACCTACGCGATATTATTTGCCTATATGACTGGACTTTGGACAAACTCCGATCTGAACGGGCCCGAGCCCGTGGGCGAGCCCGGGCCCGCCCGAGCTCCGAACAGTCATAAGTTACAATCAAATCCAGATTATTTTAGCAATACTCCACCATCACAACGTGCAATCTGGTCTATTTATTGACAATATTATCTTGATTATGCAATGATTTTTTCATCAAGAGCAGTGTTTTTCCACTTTTTAACGATAGGATGACGCATGCGTTTTACCTGAATGTCCCCCGATTGTCGTCCAAGGGCTTTTTTTCGTGGTTTGGGTGGTTGAGCTGGTGTCCCAATCATTCGAATAATTCGTTCAAAGTCATTTTGAACTTGTGTTGGTTGCTTTATAGTTTCATTTGTCCTGAATGTGGGCAAGTACTTGATTCACATTGCTTTTTGCAATGCCCAAACATAACGGGTTGTTGTAGGCAGTATCCCCAAGTGAGACAGACAGTTGGTTTGAGAAAGCACCTTGCGATTTGATGCAAGCAGCAATTTGCTCCATCCCGACCAGCTCACTATGTTGAGCGGTATCAACACGCGTGCATGCCAAAGGGATCAACCAAGGCGTGTTTGTGCCTGTTTTTTCAGGCAAGTAAGCCGCAATGCTGTATTTGTGACCCAGCGTTATCGGTTTGTTGCCACAGACGGTATTGGGCGCGTAAACATAACTCCTGTCCTCTAACGTCGGTGAAAAAACACGAGGCTGTGGCGTGCAGTCTACTGTAAATAAATGAAATCCGCGCTATCGATAAAATCACTTCAGCCTTCCCTCGTGGCAGAGCTTATTTAACCGACCAGCTTCAACGAGCTGGAACCTCAATTTCATTGAATATTGCTGAAGGCTCAGGTGAGTTTTCCACCAATGAAAAAAGCAGATTTTATCGCATGGCAAAACGTTCGGCCACAGAAACTGCGGCGATCCTGGAGGTATCCAAACGTGCAAATATTATACATGAAGAACAGTATCGCTTAGCCAGAGATTTACTTATTCGCATTGTTATGATGTTGACTAAAATGGCGCAAAAAGTAGATTAGCCGGAGCTCGGGCGGGCCCGGGCTCGCCCACGGGCTCGGGCCCGTTCAGATCGGAGTTTGTCCAAAGTCCAGTATATGAGAGTTGCACTCTAAAAACGATTTAAAATGAATATCGCACTGAACTTGCAGAACTGATTGCCAATGAGTTAAAATCACCCAATCTAGACGTAACTCACTGTTGTTAAGTAAAATATGAGCAACTCATTCCTATCCAAAGCAATAAATAAATTCCATTCTGCTTTTTCACTGCTGTTCGGCCGCCTTAACTGGAGCAGCCCACCCTGGCTGAGCTATTTGCGGCGCCAAGCTTCGCAAAAACCAAACCAATTTTGGTCAATAATGACTGGATGCACTCTGCTCCTGGTCATCCTCGGCTATAGCTACCATTGGTATGCGAATTTACCCCGACCGCAATTGATTACAGCCCAAATCACCACGCCGCACATCACCCCTATCAGCGAGCGGCCTGTACCCGACACCTTGACGATTACTTTTGGTCAGGGCCCTGCTGGCAATTTTACCAATAAAGCCGTTGCCCCGCTTAATTTAATTGGTAAAGAGGTACCTAACGGTATTCACTTGTCGCCAGCAATGCCTGGCAAATGGGTCTGGTTGAATGATAATAATCTTGCTTTTACTCCCGACTACGATTGGCCTGCTGAGCAAACTTATTCGCTTCATTTTGCTAAAGATGCCTTTGCCACTGGGGCAAAGATGGCAAGCTATGATTATTCGTTTGCAACCTTACCTTTCCAGGCAAAAATTAGCGAATTTAAATTTTACCAAGATCCTGTTAATGCGAAAATTAAACAGGCTGTCGCCACAATTTCATTTAACTTTCCCGTTGATGCGAGCAGTCTAGCCGCCAATACCCGCTTAATGCTCCAGGCATTAAAAAGTAACAAACTTGACTTAAATGCCCAAGACTATAAGTTCACCCTGAATTACGATGAACAAAAGCGTACTGCCTACCTCCAATCTGAAAATTTGCCGCTTCCTGAAATATCACGCTACTTAGTCTTAACGCTTGGCAAAGGGATCAAATCGAGCACTGGCTCTGCTACCTTGAACAAAGCAATTAGCCAAAACTTGTTAATTCCTGACAGCAGTAATTTTCTTAAAATCGACAAGGCAGTCGCTACAATCGTACGCAATGACCAAGATAGACCCGAGCAAATCTTAACGATCGAATCAAGCCTAGGTATTAGTGAAGAAGCGATTAATAAATCCCTTCATGTTTATTTATTACCGCAAAACTACCCTGCAACGGCTAACGAACCTGAAAAACAGGACTATCAATGGCAAAATCCGGGCGAAGTCACAGCACGTATTTTAACGTTGGCAAAGCCACTTGCACTACGAGCGCTGCCTAGTGACCACAACTATGCCAATTTGCATAGTTATCAATTTAAGGCACAATCGCCGCAGTACCTCTATCTCAAAATCGATAAGGGCATGCATGGTTTTGGTGATTTTGCACTAGACCGTGATTATGTTGCCATCATTAAAGTCCCGGAATTTCCTAAAGAAATCAGCTTCTTGCATAAAGGGGCTCTGCTCGCCCTGAGTAGTGACAAGAAGCTTTCTGTGCTTACTCGTGGTGTACCTGCTGTCAAATTTAGTCTTGCTCGTGTATTGGCAGAGCAGATCAACCAATTAGTAACGCAAACAGAAGGCGATTTTAATAATCCCTACTTTATTAATCAGAGTTTTAATCAGCAAAATATCAGTGAAATCTTTACAGAAATTCAGCCTTTCGCTAACGCTGATTCAACTCATCAACACTATACAGCTATCGATTTCAGCAAATACCTTGCTACTGCAGCGAATACTGGTGGACCGCGAGGTTTATTTCTACTGCAAGCCACAGGTTGGGATCCAGTTAAAAATGAAGCTTTGGAGGTCAGTGCGAATCGGTTAATCTTAATCACTGACTTGGGCTTGTTGGTGAAATATAACAACGATGGTTCACAAGATGTGTATGTCCAATCTATTACTCAGGGTACACCAGTGACTAATGCGACTGTTACCATTTTAGGTAAGAACGGTTTACCGGTTTTAACACGGATGACGGATGCACAAGGACGAGCAAGCTTTCCTACTCTACGCAATTTTATCGATGAGCGGGAACCCACCGTGTATTTAGCTAGCCTTGGCTCCGACGTCTCGTTTATTCCTTATAATAAATTCGGGCGCCAGCTCAATTATTCCCGTTTTGATACGGGTGGACTCTATATTTATAATCAGGAATTACGGAGCTTAAGCGCTTATTTATTTACTGAGCGAGGCGTTTATCGTCCAGGCGATTTAGTGCATGTTGGCATGATCGTAAAACAAGCCTATGCTCAAGCGCAACCAGCCGGCTTACCTCTAGAAGTTATCGTTACTGATCCTCGTGGCACTACCATCCAAAATCAAAAATTCACACTTGATGCCAGCGGCTACTTAAGCTTCGATTTCCAAACCAATGCGACTTCCCCGACTGGTCAATACCTGATTAATGTTTATATTGTTAAGGATTCCCATGCCGATAGCTTCCTGGGTTCCACCACGGTACGGGTTGCTGAATTTCTGCCGGACAGGCTGCGCATCAACGCTAATTTTTCACAGTCGCAAACACCAGGTTGGATTTCGCCAAACAACCTCCTTGCAACAGTAGATTTATGGAATTTGTATGGAGCCCCGGCTGCTAATCGCAAAATAAGTGCGAAAATTATGCTAGCACCAAAACGGGTGCAATTTGCCAAGTACCCTGATTACGTTTTTGTCGATCCGTTGATCGATCCCAACAAACCAGCAAAAGTTCTTACTGAGACCTTGACAGAAAGTACAACAAATGAACAGGGCCAGACGCAATTTGATTTGCACTTAGATCGCTTTGCCAAAGCGACCTACCAATTAACCTTTTTTGCAGAGGGTTTTGAGGCTGAAGGAGGTCGCAGTGTGGCCGCCCAAGCGACTGCTTTAGTTAGCCCACTCCCCTATTTCATTGGTTACAAGGCGGATGGCGATCTCGCTTACATGAAACAAAACAGTCAACGTTCGGTCAATTTTATTGCTGTCAATCCTCAATTAAATCAACAGCAGGTTGCTAATCTTAAAGCCCAGTTGGTTTCGCTTAAACCAGTCACAACCCTGGTTAAAAAACCAGACGGGACTTATCAATATCAATCCATTGTGCAAGAGACTGTTATTGCTACCAAGCCCTTTTCAATTAATGAGCAAGGGACAAACTATACCTTACCCACCGATCAAATTGGTGATTTTGCCCTCATAATTTTGGATCAAAATAACACCGAGTTAAGTCAGTTCAAATTCAGTGTTGTTGGCAATAGCCAGCAGCCACTCTCTAAAAACGCGGAACTTAGGGTGAAATTAGACAAAGCTGAATACAAAGCCGGTGACGACATTGAATTACAAATTACCGCCCCTTACACAGGTGCTGGGTTAATCACCATCGAGCGCGATAAAGTTTATGCTAGCCAATGGTTTAAAACCGACAGTACCAGCTCGCTGCAAAAAATTCATATACCTTCTGATCTCCAAGGCAGTGCTTATGTCAATGTCAGCTTTGTACGCGACTGGGATTCCCCCGATATTTTCATCAGCCCTTTAAGCTATAGCGTAGTGCCTTTCGCTTTAGCCCATGAGCAGCAAACAGTTCACGTTGATTTAACTACGCCTACTTTAGCACGCCCGGGTGAACCGTTTACCATTGGCTATAAGAGTGATAAGCCCGGAAAAATTATTGTTTTTGCCGTCGATGAAGGCATCTTACAAGTGACTCGCTTCGCTGCCCCAGACCCATTAGCTTTCTTTTTTCAGAAGTATGCTTTGCAGGTGATGACACAGCAAACGGTCGATCAGATCTTACCTAAATTCATTCAGGATCGCGAGATTTCAGCTGCTGGCGGGGACGGTGGAGAGGAATTGTTAGCCAATCACCTCAATCCATTTAAGCGTAAAACAGATTTGCCAGTGGTCTATTGGTCAGGAATTATGGATACCGATGCAACACCACGGCAAGTCACCTACCCCATCCCCGATTATTTCAATGGTAGCTTACGCATTATGGCAGTTGCTGTTACCAGCAATGCCGTGGGTTCCGCCGAGAAAAAAGCTGAAATTCGTGGTAATTTTGTTATCAATCCTAACACCCCAACCTTTGTTGCCCCTGGGGATGAATTTACAATTACTGCGAGTATTGCGAACAATGTTACCGGTTCAGGTCCTGATGCACCTGTCACCGTGCAGTTAACCACTTCCACAGAATTGACAATTCTTGGCCCAGCCAATGAAACTTTGTCAATCACTGAGAGCAAAGAAAAAACCGTCCGCTTTAAACTGCGCGCTAAATCGTTATTAGGCTCAGCAAAAATAGCGTTAGTCGCTAATACAAACGGTAAATCGTCGAAAATGGAGTCAACTTTAAGTGTTCGACCAGCAGCTGCTTTCACGACAGCAGTGACCAGTGGGAGTTCGCAAGCTGCACACACCTCACTTCCCCTTGATCGCAGTCTGTATCCTGAGCATCGCAAAGTGACCGCTGCAATGTCTGCAAGTCCCCTTATTTTAGTGGCTGGCTTGCAACGTTATCTTGATGGATTCCCCTACGGCTGCACTGAACAATTGACCAGTGAAGCCTTGCCTTTATTAGCAATGGCCGGGCAAACTTGGTTTGCTCCCGATGCGCATGCTATCGCTTCAAAAATTAATACAACCATCCAAATGCTAGGACAACGGCAAATGTCAAGCGGTGCCTTTAGTTATTGGCCCGGCCTAGGTGATAATGCCAGCAATTCCTTTAGCTCAGTTTATGCGATGCAGTTTTTAACTGAGGCCAAAGCGCAAGGCTATAACGTGCCCTCAGAGTTATTCAGCGCAGGGCTTGGTTACCTACGCGATTTAGCAATGCAAACGCCTACCGATTTAGAGAAGGCAAGAATTCAAGCTTATGCGATTTATATTTTGACACGCAATGAAATTGTAACCACCAATTATTTGACTAACCTGCAACTTTATCTCGCGCAAAAGCATGCAAAAACTTGGCAGGAAGATATTACCGGTGCCTATATCGCCGCAACGTATCAACTGCTGCAAAGCACTGCAGAAGCGAACCAGCTAATTGGAAAATATAAGCCTCAAGCCAATTTAGCGCCAGCGACTGACTTTTATAATAGTACTATTGCTGATGCGCAATACCTCTATTTAATTGCTCGCCATTTCCCTACACATTTAGCAAGTATGGGCGAATCGCTGGTAATGACATTAGTCAAGGCAATCAATAGTGATCAAATCAATACTGTATTATCGGGTTATGTTAGTTTGGCACTCAGTGCCTACGCCCAAGCAAACCTCGTCCCCAATGGAGCGCCCTTTGCAATTAGCGAGTTATTGGCTAAGCAACAGGAAAAAGTCTTACCTGCTCTTGATAATCGCTATGAGCAAGTGGATGTGGATGAGGGTGCACAGCAAGTTCGATTTGATAACCCGGCTAAGCAGAGATATTTTTATCAGTTAACGCAAGCAGGTTTCGACACAGCGCCGGCGACTAAGGAAGTAAAACAAGGCATGGAAATTTATCGCGAGTATCGTGATCAACGAGGGAATGTAATAACCGAGACCACCCTTGGTACAGAAATTGAGGTGCATATCCAGCTCCGTGCTATCAGTCATGATTATCTCAGCAATATCGCTATTGTTGATCTATTACCCGGTGGCTTTGAAGTCGTGCGCGATTCAGTGAACAAAGAAAATGTCGATTACGCGGATATTCGAGAGGATCGTGTAGTCTTCTTTACCAGCCTTGGCAACAGTGCAACTGAAATTGTTTATCGTATCAAAGCGACTAATACGGGAATTTTTACTGTCCCTGCTATTCTTGCTGAATCGATGTATGATCCAAATACAAGAGCAAATGGTGTGGCTGGGAAGTTTATAGTGAACTGAGGTATTAGGCTTTGTTCATAAACAAAAAACCGTTATTGCGAGCATTGCTCCGTCATTGCGAGCGTTAGCGAAGCAACCCAGGGGGTTCGAAGCAAGGAATTTCAATTTTTAAAAAAAGTTTAACCTCTGGAAGATAAAGAATAATGAATGGACGAGAACCTGCCATTTATATCATGACAAACAAGCGTAATGGCACACTTTATACTGGAGTAACCAGTGATTTAGTTAGACGGGTATATCAGCACAAGCAAAGCTTACAGCCTGGTTTTACAAAACAATATGCTTGTACACAATTAGTTTATTATGAACTACATGCAGACATGCCATCCGCAATTGCGCGTGAGAAGCAAATCAAAGGTGGTTCAAGAAAGAAAAAATTAGCTCTTATAGAAAATATAAACCCAAGATGGTTAGATCTTTATGAGTTTATATTATAGATATAAGCTTCTTGCTTCGAACCCCCTGGGTTGCTTCGCTAGCGCTCGCAATGACGGAGCAGCGCTCGCAATGACGGAGCAGCGCTCGCAATGACGGAGCAGCGCTCGCAATGACGGAGCAGCGCTCGCAATGACGGAGCAACGCTCGCAATGACGGAGCAGCGCTCGCAATGACGGAGCAACGCTCGCAATGACGGAGCAGCGCTCGCAATGACGGAGCAACGCTCGCAATGACGGAGCAGCGCTCGCAATGACGGAGCAACGCTCACAATGACGGTTTTTCGCGGCAGTTTTAAGTGTAATGAAAAACCGTCATTGCGAGTTTTAAGTACAGCTTAAAACCGTCATTGCGAGGAGCGTAGCGACGAAGCAACCTAGGGGTTCAAGGTTGGAAGCTATTAGAGAATAACAGGGCTAGATTCAAGAGTGTGCCCTGCACTCCTGGGTTACTTCGCCGGCGCTCGCAATATAGAGGGAGGAGGTAATAATGCAGCTATAAAAACCCATTCTCCGAGCAGGCCAGAGAATGGGTGAGTAAAGAGATGTGATTTATTACATTGCGAGAACGGTGTTTACAATCTCTTGATCACACTCTTTCGTAAATTTAGGATTGTTTTCATCACGAAGGCGAGAATCAGCTTTAAACAGATTATGCGCCAATATCGCATGGATTTGCCCTTTTTGAATGTGTTTAATTGTGCGGAAAGCACCAGTATTTTCTAACTTAAGTTGATCTATCTCGACAACAAATGCCTCAGTCTCAGGAGAGGGTGACTCGGTCTGTGGCTGTCTCTCTCCACTTCTTACCGTTCTTTTTTTTGCTGTAAGAGCTAATGTAATCGTCCTGCCCGTCAAGGTGTCTGACGCTGCAATGGATGTTAGACGCAAATCGTCTGCACTCATTTTATTGTTTTTAAGGTAGTATGCTAGGGACACATTATCTTTATTTTGGATTGCAAGCGCCGTATTATAAGTTCCAGTTACTAATCCAACCAAATTTGAAACGATATGAATAGCTAAAACCGGTATAGAAACTACAAGTGTAGCTGCCGCGGCTACAAGGCAACGAAGTCCAATGAGAATAATGTTAACTATATTTCCTAAACCACCTACGGCGACTGCTGATTTATCGTAGCCCTTCTCATCGAGATAGTGTGCAGCATCAAATATCTTTAAGGCCAATCGAGGGATACCTAAGGTTAGATAATCAAATATCCCCATCCGAGGATTTTCGGCGTAAAAAATAGATTTTTCCCCTGCGTTAGGACGGTCAATCCTAATTTTTCCTGAAAACGCAAAAAAAGTATCCTTAAGTTTTTTTCCAAAGGTGGTACGTAATGTTCTAGCAACAGGATAAGCTAGAAATTATCTAGGAAGAGGTAGAAGAAATTGTAAAAGTTTAGAAGCCATAATAATTCTCCGACTTGTTAAGGTGCGCAAAATATACCAGCCAAGCAACTATTAGTCAAAATAGTTGCAAACTGTTGGTCCCTAAGCTTTATTCATAATCATCTCGGAAGTAACTGAGTACTAAAAAGAAAACCCCGGATTCGTCACCTACCATAAGATAAGGAGAGGAGTTGTCCGGGGACAGTATATATATTATCAGATAAAACTAATGCAGGATTCGAATTATATTTTTTTTGATGAATTATTAATTGTCTTTTCCGAAGAGAGATTAGACGGTTATCTCAATCATGTTTTCGTCTTGATGTAGCAATAATTCATCTGTCTTCTTCATCTTATCTGAGATATCTTTTGCTGATAATATGTTATGGGCTTTAAAAAATCCATATGTGCTTGCTATACCAACAGCAGTACATCCTGCTATGGCAATTGCTGCAATTCCACCAGTTAAAATTGTAGCAGCAACCGCAATTGCAAAAATTGAAGCTGCAAGCATAAATGTTGCAAGAGCCATGCTTGTATATAAAAACAAACGAGTATATTGGTTTGCTATTTCAGGATTATTCCTTGCTTCAATATAAAATTTAGCATTAGACATTATACGGCCAGGGAGCGTTACAGGACATGGGATAAAACTTGGCCAAATGATCCCCAAAATAAAGTGATTCCAACTAACATTAGATAAATTTGGTTTGGGTATCCCTGCAAATTCTGATAAAAACCACTGTGCCGCAACACCACAATTATCACCTAAAATACTGGCCTCACTCTCTGTTTTGAACCAATATTTTATCCATTCTTCTGTAATTTCATCAGGATTAGCATCAATATCAAAGCTATATATTGAGCTGGCTTCGGCAATACATTGTTCTGGACCAATTATGCTCCATCCAACATTAGGCTTGTCCCATCGATTAAGCCCATAATACGTATGAGGTTCAGTTGATGTATTTTCGAGCACAATTTCAATATGGGAGAAAATGTTATGAAAATTTAAAACATGTACTTTTATCTCAGCCATACTTAAATGTTCCAATGAAATTTATATTGAATAACATTTTATCATTTAAATATTAAGTCAAAATTAAGGCATTAAGTTTGATTTTAGGGTTTAACTATGATTGTCCATTTGAACCTAATAAAAATCTATAAGCCGGTTGGCCGTTCCATTGCTCCCCATGCCCCAGATAAGTGAGCTTTAAGAATACTTCGACTTATTTAACCATAATCTTATCTGTAATTACCATCAACCTAAAGTTAAAACAGAAATAGCCGCTAATAAAATAGCCCGTCATAGTTAAGGAGCGAAACGATGGCTAGGGAGCGATTTGATGCGGTTATTATTGGTACAGGCCAGGCAGGCCCGCCCCTTGCAGTTCGGCTCGCTAATGCGGGACTAAAAGTTGCAATCATCGAGCGAAAAAATTTTGGCGGTACTTGTGTGAACACGGGTTGTATCCCTACTAAAACCTTAGTGGCGAGTGCTGAAGTCGCCCATCAAGCTCAGCGTGCTGATGAATTCGGTATTGAGATCACGGGTACAATCAAAGCCAATTGGCAAAAAGTTAAAGCGCGTAAAGATGACGTCGTGCATAAAACATCCAGTGCAGTGGAGCAGTGGTTAACAAACACAGCGAATATCACCGTTTTTCGTGGCCATGCACGATTTGTTGATAACTTCACGGTGAGTGTTAATGATCAGCAGTTAAAGGGCGATAAAATGTTTATTAATGTCGGAGCACGCGCATTTATCCCACCTATGCAAGGAATAAATGAGATCAATTACTTAACTAACTCTTCAATTTTAGATCTAGATATATTACCGCAGCATTTAATTATTATTGGGGGAAGTTATATAGGTCTGGAATTTGCGCAGATGTTTCGCTTTTTTGGTGCAAAAGTGACAGTGATTGAAAAAGCACCGCGGTTAATTGCGCGTGAAGATGAGGATGTTTCTTCTACAGTTTTAGATATCATGAAAGAAGCAACTATTGATGCTCAACTCGACACGGAGTGCCTGGAATTTAGCAAATCAGGCGCCACAATAAATACTCATGTTGGCTGCGGTAATACTAAAAAAATCATCAACGGTTCCCATGTCCTAATAGCTATCGGTCGCCGGGCAAATACAGATGATTTAGGTTTGGAAAATACCGATATTAAACTCGATTCTCGCGGTATAATTGAGGTTGATGATTACCTTACTACCTCAGTACCTAATATCTGGGCACTAGGTGAATGCAATGGTAAAGGCGCATTTACTCATACTTCCTATAATGATTATCAAATTGTTGCCGATAATTTGCTCAATCATGGCCAACGTAAAGTGAGTGATCGAATCATGGCTTATGCTCTTTACATCGATCCGCCTTTAGGGCGCTGTGGTATGACTGAAGCTGAAATTCGTCAGACTGGCCTTAAAGCTTTGGTTGCTAAACGTCCAATGTCGCAAGTCAAACGAGCGGTCATGAAAGGTGAACAGGCCGGTTTTATTAAAATTTTAGTGGATGCTGAAAGCCAAAAAATACTGGGAGCAGCCATTTTAGGCGTTGGTGGTGATGAAGTCATCCATTCAATCCTCGATGTGATGTATGCTGGCAAACCTTATACCTTAATCAGAGATGCAGTGCATATTCACCCTACCGTTTCAGAGCTAATTCCGACAACTTTAGGTGAATTGCAGGTTTTGAAGTAAGGATTACTACAGCACTACGCGAGCCGGGTCGCGAACAATAGAGAGCGGAAACAGGCTCTATCATCTTATGCGGTTAAAAAATTAAGCGCGTTATACTCAATATTAAAACCAAGTGCCTTGGCAATAGGTCTTGAATTTTTACCACTTTTTTTAAATTCAATAATTCCATACCGCTCCATTGTTCTCAGTGTTCGACTAAGATTGCCTGGCTGACGATGCGTAATTTCCGCTAACTCTTTTATTGAGGCAGGCTTTTCTTCATCAATAACGCGCAGTAACCTAAGATTGGTTTCACTAAGAACTTCACTGAGTGACCTAATAGAAGAAAACCAAATTTTTGGCTCATTTTTTTTTGGTATATAATGTCCAGAAGCAATTTCAATTAATCGTTTTTGAAAATGCTCTCGGGGCATAATTCCCACTTTTAGAATTTTCATGTTAATCACCTCCATTGTTCAATTTGAACAAAATTGAATTTACTTCATTCAAAAAATCATAAAGCAATTGTTGTGCATTCTTAAACTCATAGGGCACCTCCTTGTCTTTAATAGAGCGGTGTACATGGTCATAAGATACAATTGTCCCAGAATAGTAGCCATGTCTTTTAGCTGTAACCGCATGAGCATTATCAAAGCCTAAAATACGCTGATTGTAGTTGTCATGAAGCGTTAGGTTATATCTGCTGCCATGAGGTCTTTCTTTTGTTGCTTCAACTCTGGATGCCTCAATTTTATACCAATAGCCATTTTCCTCGGTATATTCAGCACCATCCAGTGAAAGTAAAACCTCTAATCCTATATCCGACTTCATATTCAGTGCTTTTAAGTATCATTTGCTGATATATGAATTATGATGGATGATAATTAATAAGTCAAACATTAAACCTGAGTCTGACCTTAGGCGAGGCTCTGTTAAATAACGGCAGCAGGGTCTGACCCTAAACGGCAGCTTTTAGGTTTCTTTATTCGCAACCTAAAGGGCATATTAATCATAATTACCAAATACAGTTAGCTACACGTATTTTCATATCAGCCATGTATGTATAATTACATTATTAGTAATTATAGCATCATGATGACGCGTAAACTTAAATATTTTGTTTGCGCTTGCCTGAACATAAATGTATCATGTTACTATAATTACACTATTTGTAATTTTGGAATCATGGTAATCATATGAATCTACAATCTTATATAAAACAGCTCAGGAAATATGGGAAACGAGCCTTCACTATTGAAGAGATTTTGGAGGAATTCAAAGTATCTCGTAATTATGCCAGGGTAGCCTTGTATCGCTTGGCTCAAAGTGGTGATCTTGTCTCACCTGCTAGGGGTTTTTACGTCATCGTGCCTCCTGAATATCAGACATACGGTTGTATACCAGCAGAACAACTTATTCCGATACTAATGAAGCATTTAAATACCGATTATTATGTTGCCGTGTTATCAGCGGGTTTATTTTACGGTGCGACTCATCAAAAGCCAGCTAGGTTCCAAGTCATGTTGAATAAAAGGATAAATGGTAATTTGGTTTTTGGTGATGTTGAAATAGAGTTTATTTACAAAAAGTCAATAGCTGAACTCCCAACTAAAGATTTCGTTGTTGATACCGGGTATCTAAAAGTCGCAACACCTGAACTCACTGCAATCGACTTATTAAATTACCCCATTCATGCTGGCGGTCTTAACCATATAGCAACTGTTTTTTCTGAATTGGCTGAAGCCATAGATCCCAATAAACTGATAGAGCTTGCTGAAAAGATCAATGCTAGATACCAACTACAACGTATTGGTTATATTTTAGAGAAGATTGATGTCATTGATGAAGACAAAAAGGCTGAAATAATAGGGGCCTTAGAAGTTTTTTTAAAAGGGAAAATGAAATATTACATACCCATTGCTTCTGAAATAGAAAAAATGGGTTATCCGAGATCCAAGAGATGGAAAATAATTGAAAATACTGAGATAGAGAGCGATTTATGATTCCGAATATTTATATAGAAAATTGGTCTAATCATGTTAAATGGCAAACCCCAGCCCAAATTGAACAAGATCTCATTATAAGCAGAGCGTTAGTACATTTATATAACGATCCGCATATCAAAGACACTTTGGTTTTTCGTGGCGGTACAGCACTAAATAAACTATTTATTAATCCTCCGTCCAGGTACAGTGAAGACATTGACTTCGTGCAGAAAAATGCTGACTCAATCGGCCAAACAATTGATGCGATTCGTAAGGTGCTTAAGCCATGGTTAGGTGATCCAAAATGGAAAATTACTCAACGAAGCGCAAAACTAATTTACAAATATGAATCCATAAACAAGTTTGCATCAAAACTAAAAATCGAAATCAATACTACTGAACATTTTCAAGTACTCCCCTTTAAAACAGTGCCTTTCTCTATGAATTCAGATTGGTTCAAGGGAACAGCAGATATTATTACTTATGAAATAGATGAGTTGATGGCCACTAAATTGCGGGCTTTGTATCAGCGCCGTAAAGGACGGGATTTATTTGACATATGGTATGTGGCAACCAACGAATTGATTAACTTAAATCAAGTTTTTGATATTTTTTCCAAGTATTGCACTTATAACGATGTACAGATCTCACGAGAAGAATTTATAAAAAATCTTGAGCAGAAGAAAAATAATCGTGACTTTCATATAGATATGAGCCTGTTATTGCCATCTAAATTGGATTGGCATTTTGAAGAAGCTTATCAATTCGTTGTAGATAACGTAATTAGAAGGCTGCCATAAATGCAAACAATTAAACTATCTAGCCAGGTTTCAACAAGCCTCGCATGCCTGAGCAACCCAATGGGGTTTGACCCTGAACGCAAGTTCTAATTAAGTACAAATTATTACAACACTCCATATCCACCTCCACCGGGGGTTTCCATAATAAATACATCGCCTGGATGGATTTCGATTTGGGCGCAGCCCGCAAGCTCGACCACCTCCCCGTCCGAGCGCTGTACCCAATTATGGCCAACTTTTCCAGGAGATCCGCCGTGAAGGCCATAAGGTGGAATTTTGCGGTGACTAGAAATGATATTGACTAACATCGTTGTTAAAAAGCGAATACGCCTTACTACCCCGTCCCCACCGCGATATTTTCCTGCACCACCACTCCCTTGGCGGATAGCAAATTCCTCGAGCAATACTGGAAAGCGCCACTCCAATATTTCCGGATCAGTGAGATAGGTATTGGTCATATGGGTATGAACAGCGCTAGCTCCGTCAAACCCTGGCCCGGCACCAGCACCACCACAAATTGTTTCATAATATTGATAATTATCATCACCAAACGTGAAATTATTGCAGGTACCTTGTGAGGCAGCAACGACCCCTAACGCGCCTAACAACGTGTCAACAATGCATTGCGAGGTTTCAACATTGCCAGCAACTACTGCAGCGGGGTAACTTGGATTTAATATACTTGGCGATGGAATAATAAGCTGAATGGGGACAAAACAACCGCCATTTAACGGAATAGTTTCCGCAACTAAACAGCGTAACACGTACAAGATTGCTGCTCTCGCAATGGCAGTTGGCGCATTGAAATTGCCAGGATGCTGGGTGGCACTACCAGTAAAATCAATTCTAGCTCGCTTCGCTTTTTTATCGATACGAATGCTCACTTTAATTTCGCTACCGTCATCTAAGGCGTAGCTAAAATGCCCATCATGCAAGTGCAATAATAATTGCTCTACCGCAAACGTGGCATTATTGCGCACATGCTGCATATACGCTTGAATAACGTTCAAACCAAACTGAGCAACTAAACCCTTTAGCTCTGAAACCCCACAGGCATTCGCTGCAATTTGTGCTTTTAAATCGGCTAAATTTTGTTGTGGATTGCGCGCTGGATAAATCGCTTCGCTGAGCAATTTGCGAGTGGCTTTTTCTAGAAAACGCCCCTGCGCCATAATTTTAAAGTTATTAATCAATACACCCTCTTCGACAACATGTGTACTTTCTGCAGGAACTGAACCAGGAGTAATACCGCCAATGTCAGCATGATGACCACGCGATCCAACCAGAAACAATAAATTTTCGTTCTGCTTATCGAATACAGGCGTAACAACGGTGATATCAGGTAGGTGGGTACCACCATTGTAAGGTGCATTTGACATATAAACGTCGTTGGGCCGTATTTTTTGGCGAGGATCTTTTAATATGGCTTTCACCGTTTCACTCATCGACCCAAGATGAACTGGAATATGCGGTGCATTGGCAACCAATTCGCCTTGAGCATCAAAAATAGCGCAAGAAAAATCCAAGCGTTCTTTAATGTTGATCGAGCTGGCGGTTTTTCGTAGAACTTCTCCCATTTGCTCAGCAATACTCATAAAACGGTTGTTAAACAGTTCTAACAAAGCAGGATCAGCTTGGGCCGCTTTAATTTTTTTTGTTGCTAACGCTTGATATCGAGTTAACACGAGATGTTTTTTCTTAGTGACCAACGCTTGCCAACCTGGTTCAACCACTGTTGTTGAATTGTCTTCGCTGATAATGGCACAGCCCTTGATACAGTCTCCATTCAGCAAATCCTGACGCGGATAAACCGGAGCATCATGCAATACCCCTTGGGTAAATACGCTTACCCTGCATTGATAAGGTATTTCTTGTTGCTGTCGAGGTTTATTGGGTTTGTCGTCCAATTCAATGATTTCTTCATTCTCAATTGACGTTTCTAGTGAAATGGATTCAACGACTACCGATTTTTTGAGTGAAGCGAAGCCAAATTGTTGCCGATGTTGAGTAATAAAATCCTTCTTCATCGTGATAATCTGGGCAAATTCCACCACCAAAACCGTATCTGAATCTTTGTATCGCAGATGCACACGCCGTTTTGTAAGCCTATTTTGCTCAGTAACAACGCCTTGCGCTAGCAATTCTTGTTCAGCACGTTGTTCAAGCACAGCAAAATTATCCCGCAAAAAAGCAACGATGCCACGCTGCAGGGGTTTCTCAATGGCCAGCTCGTTCAGTACAGAGATTGCAGCAAGCCCCATTCCATAAGCAGACAATACCCCGGCTAAAGGATGAATTAAAATGGTTGTAATGCCTAGGCGATCAGCGACTACACAAGCATGCTGCCCCCCTGCACCGCCAAAGCAATTTAGCACGTAGTCACGCACATCATAACCTCGTTGCACGGAAATTTTTTTAATTGCATTAGCCATATTTTCAACAGCAATAAGCAGATAACCTTCTGCCACTTCTTCCGCAGTTTGCTTATTCCCTGTCGCTTTGTTGATTGTGTGTGTTAATTGGCGAAATTTATCCTGAACAACTTGGGCATCGATGTGCTGATTTGCTTTAGGCCCAAAAAGTTTCGGAAAAAAATCTGGCTGAATTTTACCTAACTGGACATTGCAATCAGTAACAGTCAGAGGACCTCCACGACGATAACAGGCTGGGCCTGGATTTGCCCCTGCCGAGTCGGGTCCCACAGTATAACGCTGCCCATCAAATTGCAAAATCGAACCACCACCAGCTGCAATCGTATGAATCATCATCATGGGTGCACGCAGACGGATCCCACTAAACTCATAACCATAGCTACGCTCATAATCGCCAGCAAAATGGGACACATCCGTCGAAGTCCCGCCCATATCAAAGCCTATCACCTTAGTAAAGCCAGCAATCTGGGCGGTTTTAACCATCCCTACAACCCCACCCGCAGGCCCAGAAAAAATGCTGTCCTTGCCCTTAAATTTCCTGCAATGGATTAAACCACCATTGGATTGCATAAAAAATAAGGGGATCTGGCCTAATTTGTCTTGGAGGTAATGTATGTAGCGCTGTAAAATTGGCGAAAGATAGGCATCCACAACCGTTGTATCGCCTCGACTCACCAGTTTCATCACCGGTGCAACTTCATAGCTTACCGAAATTTGACTAAAACCGATCTCCGCGGCGAATTCTTTTAATTTTTGCTCATGTTGGGGATAACGATAAGCATGCATAAGGACGATAGCGATAGCACGATACCCTTTACTAAATGCTTCCTGCATGGATTGAAACGCTGCTTGCTCATCCAAAGGCTGCAATACCTTACCTTGAGCATCTATACGTTCCTTAATTGCGATAACATCTTCGTAGAGTAATGCAGGCAGTTTAATATCAAGAGCGAAAAGATCCGGTCGATTTTGGTAGCCAATGCGTAAACTATCAGCAAATCCATCCGTAATCGCTAAGAGTACTCTTTCTCCTTTTCGCTCGAGTAAAGCATTTGTGGCAACCGTCGTTCCCATTTTGATAGTGGCGACCTCTCTAAGAACTTCCATCATTTTTTCCCTCTCCACGGAAACGGGGAGAGGGGTTGGTGGTGCGGAGTTCTTTTCTGATGTTTGCCCCAGCTTAAGAATATCCCGCATGCCTTGGATGACAGCATCTTGGTAATGCTCAGTGTCGGATAGTAGTTTATGCGTGCTGATTTGTCCTTGCGGGTTGCGGGCAACAATATCAGTAAACGTACCACCACGATCAACCCAAAACTGCCATTTTTGATTTTTTATTGTCATGAAATACCTTATATTTCGATTTGTTCATCTATTGCCCTCTCCTTAACCCTCCAAGAAAATCGTCATCCCGAACACAGTGAGGGATCTCCCAAATCTTGCAAGAAAATCGTCATCCCGAACGCAGTGAGGGATCTCCCAAATCTTGCAAGAAAATCGTCATCCCGAACGCAGTGAGGGATCTCCCAAATCTTGCAAGAAAATCGTCATCCCGAACGCAGTGAGGGATCTCCCAAATCTTGGGAGGTCTGTAGCACATCTAGTTTTTAGCAAAAATTCTAAGTATCCTATACCCATCGTTGTTAATTAAGGAGGCAGGCTGTGGCAATAGTCGCCCGATTTGAAATACCTTTCATCCAAGTCATTAACGAAAAAGGTGAAATCTGCGGTGCTTTACCTGATTTTGCCAATAACGAGACTCTATTAAAAGATCTTTATCGCACCATGGTGCGCACACGAATTTTTGATAAAAAAGCTATCGCACTACAACGTACTGGTAAAATGGGCACCTATGCGCCCATTAATGGCCAGGAAGCGATTTCGACTGCTATCGGTCACGCCATGAGGCCTGAAGATGTTCTAATACCCTATTATCGCGATTACGCTGCGCAATTTCAGCGTGGCGTCAAAATGGCAGAAATTCTTACCTATTGGGGCGGAGATGAACGGGGTAGTCAATTTGCCGATAACGCTGAGGATTTACCCATCTGTGTCCCAATAGCTTCACAATGCTTGCATGCAGCTGGCGTTGCTTTTGCCATTAATTACCGTAATCAACCTCGTGTTGCCGTAGTTTCTCTTGGCGACGGTGGGTCTTCAGAAGGTGATTTTTATGAGGCCATGAACGTGGCAGGTACCTGGAAACTCCCGCTTGTTTTTATTGTTAATAATAACCAATGGGCCATTTCAGTACCTCTTACACAACAAACACGAAGCCAAACAATCGCGCAGAAAGCAATCGCCGCTGGTTTCGCTGGTATTCAAATTGATGGGAATGATATTCTGGTGTGTCGGCAAGTGATTAGTGAAGCCATTGAAAAAGCACGTCGAGGTGAAGGCCCCACCCTTATTGAGGCTTTAACCTATCGACTTTGTGATCATACCACTGCGGATGACGCTACCCGCTATCAACCGCAAGATGAAGTTGAACAAGCAAAATTAAAGGAACCGATTAGCCGTTTCAAATATTATTTGGAGCAGCAAAAAATTTGGGACAAAGCGCAAGAGGATGAATTAATAAAAGAAAGCAATGAAGCCGTGCAGAAAGCCGTTGATGAATACCAGCAGCGCGGGATGCAGCCTATCACCAGTATTTTTGATTATCATTACGCCGAATTACCCGATTATTTGGTTGAGCAACGTGCTATAGCCATGGAGGAAGTATCCCGTGCCTGATATAACTTTAGTTGAAGCAGTCACTCAAGCCTTAGCTTACGAGTTAGCTAATGACGAAAATGTTATCGTTTTTGGTGAAGACGTTGGTAAAAATGGCGGGGTATTCCGCGCAACACTAGGATTGCAAGAACGGTTTGGCGAACGACGAGTTTTCGACTCCCCTTTGGCAGAATCAATGATTGCTGGACTCGCTATCGGCATGTCAATACAGGGTTTAAAACCCGTAGCAGAATTTCAGTTTATGGGTTTTATTTACCCGGCAATGAACCAAATTATCTCGCACGCCGCACGCATGCGCAATCGTACACGCGGTCGCCTGCATTGCCCTCTTGTCTTTCGTGCCCCGTTTGGGGGCGGTATTAGGGCTCCTGAGCATCATTCAGAAAGTACCGAGGCGCTGTTTGCCCATATTCCAGGTTTACAAGTTGTTATTCCTTCATCGCCGAAAAGAGCTTATGGTTTATTGTTAGCGGCAATTAGAAACCCTGATCCGGTTATTTTTCTTGAGCCGAAACGAATATACCGTTTAGTTAAACAGCCCGTTGAGGATAATGGCGAGGCTCTACCCCTAGGTCAATGTTTTACCTTGCAAAAAGGGGATGATGTGACCCTAGTGAGCTGGGGAGCTAGCATCCATGAAACTATCCAGGCTGCTAAGCAATTGGCGGAAGACGGTATATCCTGTGAAATCATTGACGTTGCGACGATCAAACCTTTGGATATCGAAACAATACTCGCTTCGGTTGAAAAAACTGGACGGTGTGTGATCGTGCATGAGGGAGCTAAGACCGGTGGTGTTGGTGCGGAGATTTCTGCGCAAATTATGGAATATGGCTTAGCTAATTTGTTAGCGCCAGTACAACGGGTCACTGGTTACGATGTGGTCATGCCCTACTTCCAGTTAGAAAAATACTACATCCCAAGCGTTGCACGCATAAAAGACAGTGTCATGAGCATAATGGAGTAATGATGGATATTTTCAATTTACCTGATCTGGGCGAAGGGTTACCTGATGCTGAAATTCGCGAGTGGCTTGTGAAGGAAGGCGATACCGTTACCGTGGATCAGCCGCTGGTATCTATGGAAACGGCTAAGGCCGTTGTCGATGTTCCTTGTCCCCAAAGTGGCACTATCGTTAAATTATTTGGTAAACCAGGTGATATCATTAATACCGGCGCTCCTTTAGTTGCTTTTGCCGCAACTGAAGGGACTCGGATGGATCAAGGCACAGTTGTTGGTAAGCTTGAAGAAAGCACTGATATCAGTGAGGATAACTTCACTATCGGCACAAGTAGTGAAGGGATAACACGCGCCAAAGCAACACCGGCTGTACGTATGTTGGCCAAGAAATTGGGGGTGGATCTCAATATTCTTAGCGGCACAGGTGAACACGGTTTAATCACCCGCGATGATGTGCAAGCTGCTGCCGAGAAAAAAGCCCAACTGCCGCAGGGCTATGAAGCTTTGCGGGGGGTGCGTCGCGCTATGCTGGCTAGTATGATGCAATCGCATCAAGAGATAGTTCCTGTGAGCATTTTCGATGAGGCAGACATTGAAAGTTGGCAAGAGGGAACGGATATCACCCTACGCTTAATCTACGCAATCATCCATGCTTGCAAGCAAGAACCTGCACTGAATGCCTGGTTTGATACAGCTCATAGCGCACGTAAATGTTTTAAGGAGGTGCATTTAGGTCTTGCAATGGACAGCAGCGAAGGCTTATTTGTTCCTGTTATTCATGATGCGGCAAAGTGTTCCGATGGGCAATTGCGCAAAACAATTAATGATTATAAACAAGCAGTATCTGAGCGCGCTGTAGCACCTGAGAAATTAAAGGGAGCAACAATTACTTTATCCAATTTCGGTAAATTTGCTGGCCGCTTTGCCAGCCCAATCATAGTACCACCCATGGTAGCCATCCTAGCCGTTGGCCGTTTGTATCAAGGGGCAGTGGTAACCACTGGTAAAATCGAAGCGCATCGCTTATTACCATTATCCTTGAGCTTTGACCACCGCGCTGTCACTGGTGGAGAAGCCACACGATTTCTAGGCGCCGTTATTGATTCTTTGCAAATGCCGTCGTAGCACCCTAGTCCCGTGGGAGAAATATCAGCGGAGAATCGGATGACACGGCCTAGATTTATATTTGATCTTATACCCTTTGGAGTATATAATTCTCAATATCCCTTGTAGGGTATAAATATATTCAGAGGATTGTATGTTAGTGCACTCGCCCCATGAATTGGCAATGCTGATTAAGAATCGCCGGAAAAAACTCCAATTAACTCAAAAAGAAGTTAGCGACTTAGTTGGCTTAAAACAAAAAACCATTTCTGCTATAGAAAAAAATCCAGAAAACACAAGGGTAAGCACCCTATTCAGAGTATTAGCGGCTCTTGAAACTGATGTCAAATTATTCCCCAAAAATGAGCCTAGTAAAACGAAAGACCAATGGAACGATGAATGGTAAAGAAAAACCAAAAACTTCATATTTTCATGAACGGTCTTCTAGTTGGAGAGCTTGAAAAAACAAGTCAAGGAGTATTAAAATTTACCTATCACCAAGACTGGTTAAATCGAACAGGTGCACGCCCACTTTCATTATCGTTACCGCTGGTAGAGCGCTCATACAGTGGTGATGTGGTTTATAAATTTTTTGATAATCTTCTACCTGACAACCAGCAGATCCGAGCCAGAATACAAACGCGCTTCCAAATCCCCACTAACCAGCCCTTTGATTTGCTAGCAAATATTGGCAGAGACTGCGTAGGTGCCATTCAGTTGATAGCAGGTCCAACGCCGAAATTTGAGAAAAACATTAAATATAAGCCTCTGACAGAAAACAAAATCGCCTCGCTTTTACGTAATTATCAAATTAATCCTTTGGGCATGAGTGAAGAAGATGGAGATTTTCGCATCTCCATTGCTGGCGCACAGGAAAAAACCGCACTTTTATTTCATGACAACCAATGGTGTGAACCTCTTCAAGAAACGCCGACTACCCATATTTTTAAGTTACCTATTGGTTTTATTGCACACCAGCAAATGGATTTACAGGACAGCTGTGAAAATGAGTGGTTATGTTCCATCATTGCCAAAACCTATGGTTTACCAGTTGCCGATTGTGAGATCCTGCATTTTGAGGATATCAAAGTTTTATCGGTAAAGCGTTTTGATCGTCGTTTATCTCTTGATAAAAGCTGGATCATGCGATTGCCGCAAGAGGATATGTGCCAAGCATTGGGTGTTTCTTATAATCTTAAGTATCAATCCGATGGAGGCCCGGATATAAAAGACATAATGAATTTGCTTCTGGGATCAGCTAATGCTATTGAGGACCGAGATATGTTCTATCGTGCCCAGGTTTTTTTCTGGTTAATCGCCGGTATCGATGGCCATGCTAAAAATTTCAGCCTATTTATTGAACCTGAAGGAAAATACCGATTAACTCCACTCTATGACATCATGTCAGCGTATCCGCTCATCAATAAAAAGCAGCTTCAAAGCCAAAAAATTAAAATGGCCATGGCCCTGAAAGGTAAAAATAATCACTATCATTGGCACACCATGCAAAGTAGGCATTTTTTGGAAACCGCGAATGCAGTAAATTACTCCATTGATAGAGCTGAGCGAATTCTTGACGAAATGTTGGAAAAAACAGACTCGGTTATTGAAGATACTGCAAAAAAGCTACCAGCAACCTTTCCTCAGCATATTTCTGATTCAATTTTGTCAGGACTAAAGAAAGCGAAAGAAAAATTAAGAAATTAACTAGGTAACGTCCCTAATAGGGGGGGCTAGGCGTAAACCGTCCAAATTTCCGAATAATTAAAAACCAGAATTAACCATACGTTCGGTATATTTCTCAGGAGCTTATTTTTCATCCAAACCCAACTCTATTTTTCAATGGCGGCCGTTGCCCAATCCCAGAAAAAATCCATTAATGTTGTTTGAAAAGTATTGGACAAGACTAACTATTTACTTTTTCAATAAACTTGGTTAATATACATACAGGCTTAAAGGGGCGCCTGTACCCACATAAAGAGGATCTCACCCTAGTTAGTTATCGAATTTATATTATTCGTTTAACCTTTTTGTTTTGCCAGAGAGTGGGTTATTGGCTATAAAACGTAAGGTGTTAAAATCTGGACTTTGGACAAACTTCGATCTGAACGGGCCCGGGCCCGTGGGCGAGCCCGAGCCCGCCCGAGCTCCGAACAGTGATAAGTTACAATCAAATCCAGATTATTAGCAATATTCCAGCATCACAACGCGCAATCTGCACTATTTATTGACTATTTTATCTTGATTATGCAATGATTTTTTCATCAAGAGCCGTGTTTTTCCACTTTTTAACGATAGGATGGCGCATGTGTTTTACCTGAATGTTCCCCGCTTGTCGTCCAAGGGATTTTTTTCGGGGTTTGGGTGGTTGAGCTGGTGTCCCAATCATTCGAATAATTCGTTCAAAATCATTTTGAACTTGTGTTGGTTGCTTTATAGTTTCATTATCCTAGAAAAAGCAGTTGAAGCCGTAGCGAGCAAGTCAAAGGTGCTGAAGATGTTCGGCTTTTTTGAATTTTTTCGTGAAAGCAGTAGTCACCACTACGGTGAGCGAAAAAATTCAAAAAAGCCGAGCAGATTCAGTGCATTTGGCTTGCGCAGTAGGCTTCAACTGCTTTTTCTAGGATTATACATGAAGAACATTATCGCTTAGCTAGAGATTTACTTATTCGTTATGATGTTGACTAAAATGGCGCAAAAAGTAGATTAGCCGGAGCTCGGGCGGGCTCGGGCTCGCCCACGGGCCCGGGCCCGTTCAGATCGAAGTTTGTCCAAAGTCCAGTACGATATGAAAAGTAACAAAAAGCAGATTCACCACTTTGGTGACGGTTCGTTTGCGTTAGAACCCATATTTGTTCCTTGTTCAGAAAATTCTGATGAAGGTGATGGATTTTTATTAAGTTACGTTTATCGTGAGGCACTTAATAGAAGTGATTTAGTGATTCTTGATGCGCAACATGTGGATGATGAACCACTTGCTATTGTTCAGTTACCGCATCGGGTACCTTTTGGGTTTCATGGTTGTTGGGTGGATGGCGGTAGGTCATAAAGAGATCTAACTTCTGATCCAGAAATACCTGCCGCTATTATTATCTAATATCATATTTTATACAGCGATTCTGGGTAAATAGATAAGGCCAATCCTTTAGCGTGTTTCAGCCTCTTTATACAACATTCTTTCGCACAATTTTACTATTCTTAAAGTCAGATTAACGATAATATCGCTCGTGTGAGCATGCATGCTGCGTTGATACCACCCGCCTGTCGTAGGGTGGGCAAAGGAGCGCTAGCGACGTGCCCGCCACACTCCAACCAACCATGGACGAATTTTAAATCATGAGCGAATATCATCGTTTGCTTGTAAAAGGCGGCACCTATTTTTTTACTGTGGTCACTTATGCAGTGGTCGCTGTTATGCGAGGAGGCTGCATTAATCCGTTTGAAAGCCGCGATAAAACCCTGTGTTTCAATTTTTATTTATTAACATTGATTGCCTTTTCGTTTCATCAAGTTTATGAGTTAACGGATAAGGTATATCAAGCTTGCCGATAGTACATTGGTGGGCACGTCGCTAGCGCTCCTTTGCCCACCCTACGTCCGAGCCTATATCAGGTTATATTTTGCGCAAAAACAAGCGTCATTTAGTGTGAAGTGAACTGTGATAGGTGAAGTTTTTTTAACCGGATAGGCCATAAATGTTTTTTTTTGATCACCTGGCGATTTAACACGGGCATAAATGGATTCGCCCAGAATCTCTGTATTTTATACATAAGGCTTGATTATTAATGGATTTACTTATCTGATAAAAAATTTGTAAAAATTCCCACCAAATATTCAAACTCTTGCGAGTTATTACTTAAGATTACTATGCTTAATTGATGACTTGAAAGGTAACCTAGAAAACTATGATAGCTGTCTAATCCCCCTTGGAAACCAATAAGCGGGCCAAGATTAGTTTTGCTCGTGGATAAACCAAGATTGACAATATCTCCATCCTCATCTTTAAAATATTTTTTAAGCATAATTTTTCTAATTTCCGCATTTGATTTACTGTAAAGATATTTGTTCCAGTTCAATAGATCATTCGTGGTTGAAATAATATTTCCAGCACCAATAGCATTGGCCATATCAATAAAAATTTCTTTATCTACTACAAGGTTTTTGAAACGACTTTCTTGAATAAACGTATGAAAATTACCTTGTGTAGGTGCGTATGAAAAATACATTTTACCGGGGTCTTTAATTAGTGCATTAAATATTTGATCAAAATTTTTACCTTGCATTTCCTCAATTAGTTTTCCTAACAAAAAATAATTTGTGTTTGAATAACGATGATGTTTTTTTAGATCAAAATTTATGGTTTGCAAAATACTTTTTGCATCAATTGGTTTATTTAATAATTTAGGCTGTTTTAACCGATGTTCATACGCTTCAATATAATCACTTAATCCAGAACGATGGGTTAGTAAATCCAATAAACTTATTTTATTTGTCCAGCTTTTATCAAGGCTTTTTAGGGTATTTGAATCAGGAAATTCTTCGGACAATTTTCGATTTAATAATTTTTCAATGTCTTCAAATGGGTGTTTTTTATGTAATAAATTAAGAAAAATAAAAGCTGTAAATTGCTTTGTTAAAGAGCCAATATAAAATTGAGATTTATTAGACACATTGTAGCTAGAGTAAGAAAATTTATCATTCTCATTACCAATGAGAATTATGCTACCATTTAACTGTGGATGAATTTTTTCTAATTGCGATTGTAAATTTTTCACTTCTATCTCGAATGAAGGATGTTCTGATGCGAGAGATACTATAAAAAATAATGAACTACAAATAGTTAATGCAATAGTAAAAATAACTTTCATAATGTGGCAAAGTAACCTATGTGTAATTAGTCTGCAATTGCACTAACCTCCATATCCGCCAGTTGAAAACGTAGGTTGGGCCTTGGCCCAACAATGCAATCGCCGCGATCTTACGCAGAGACTGCTATACTTGCAATCTCTTCTGACGCGACTCGTTCAATAGCGTCAACGCGGGATAAGCCTTCAGCCCTGCAGAAAAATGTAGCTTTACCTGTGAAATACTCGGTAAGCAATTGCTTGCCTGGTATTGCAAGGCCAAAAGTCAGTACGGCAAGTGAAGCGAGAACTATGTTCAGTAGGTAAGGTAACCATGAAGTATGCTTGCTCATCACATTGTCTTTACTGTGGATATGGCAAACAAAGTCATCGTGGAATTCAAGAAACAATTTTCTCTGCTCATCACGATTCTCCCCTGCAAATGTCGCCTGATTGTCGATAATGAATCGATCCAGCTTAAGTTGTAAAGAAGCTTTTAATTCTTCAGCTCCTATTTTATGTTCCGCATACTCCTGCTCGATAGAGTTGCTAAATTCCTGTAATTTCTCAATCTCTCCATAAAGCTTGTTGATCCACTCAACATATCCAGGATTAGACTGATTTAAATCCTCGAGAATTTTACGCGCTTCCTCATGAAGATTATGAGCAGGATTAACTTGTTTTGGCTGACTTTCATAATCATCAGGAACTGCATAATCCAATTCGCCCACTTCTACCAATAGGCGATTGAGGATCGACTGCAGGTTAAAACCACCGAGCGAATCCTTTATTGCTCTGTATGCAAAAACTGCCGTAGGATCACCCGTTTCTTCATATTTGTACAGCGCATCTATTAGCGTAGAAATAATTTCCGATCGATTGGTAATATCTTCAGGAAACAAACGATCTTTAACGCCATATCGATATCTTCGGCAACGATTTGTAAGATAAGTAGTAAGTTCTTTTACGTATTGCTGCACGATTCCTTCTCTAGCCTCAATGCGCTTAGCCAGATTGCTATTAGCAGTCTGTTTAACCCCTACTTGCTGACTTAACTTTACTCCTGCATCTAGGGAGGTCGTTAATTTATCTAAAACTTCCTTGCTAGCTGGAAAATTAGCCAATGAATCTTTTAAAGTAGTTAATTCTTTTCCTGGGAAAGAAGGCAAGTGTTCTGCCACATTTAGCAAAACAGTCGCATATTGTCGCTGAATCGATTTACTTTCATCCCATTTTACGTTTAGAGTTTCCTGCTTTTGTTGCAGCTCAGAAGATATCGTGGCAAGCAGAGAATTAATTTTCCCTAATAGTTCTGTCTGCACGGTTCCTTTTTTATTACTTAAGTCGGTTAGCTTGGTAATTGCAGTGCCAATTTCAGTTTGTAGCGTGCTATCTGTAAGTTTCTGTTGATCTGTCTTTAAAAACTCAATTTTAGGCGAAGCAGCATCTACTTTTGCAGATAGATCGATATATCGGGTAACCAAATCGTTTAAACTTGTTAATGAAGAAATTGAAGCTGAAGACCCAAGCTCTCCAGAAATACCAGTTAGCTGCTGTTCACTACTGCTTACTGAAAGGTTCAAATCCTTTAGTTTTGTTCGACAGGCAGCAGCGATAAATTGACCGACACTTTCCTTTGCAGCATCTAGTAGGTTATTGATTTGGCTAAGATTTTGTTGATAGGTGGCCCCATCTTCTAAATTCTTATCTTTTTCAATGACCTGCGTTAAAGTGTCTAAAGATTCTTCAAGCCGTTTTATTAGCTGATTCACAGTCTCAACTTTTCCGAAGAATTCAGTTTGGTTCTTATTAAGCAGATCGACGGTTACAAGTTCTGAGCCCCAAATTTTTAATTCATTGATGTTTTTACTCAGATCTTGGTTACCAGATAAGAGGAGAACAATTTGATCAAGTATACCTACGCTTTTACTCCAATTTACATTTTCATTTTCAACAGACGCTATTTTTTCGTCCATGCTTTGGATTACATTAGAAAGGTTTCTTTCTTCTGCTGCAAAGCGCGTGAGCTGTGATTCTACTTGCTCCACACTTAGCTTAGCCGATTCCAAATTGCCCATCAATTTTCTAAAATTTTCAAGATTTGCAGCTGCCTTGGCTATCACCAAACAACTTGTATAACTTGTAATCCGATTTTCAATAAGTGTTAACAGTGCTTTTGTGTCAGTGGCGAGCATGCTATTAGTTGGATTTTTACAATGTTTTTCCCAGCGGCTTTTAGTGTGGTAGGTATCCTGGAGCTTTTCTAATAAAATATCAAAACCTTCTTCCTCCAGAAAAACAGCTTGTAATCCTTTTAAAATGTTTTTAGCTTTGCTTCCTTTTTCTTGCGCAGATGAGCTTGAACTCTCCTCTTCCTTTTCGAGAATTGGTTGTAATTCTTTAGCTAACTTCTTAAAAGGAAATCTTCCAGAGTTAGCCTTAATAAGTTCCTGGGCTCTTGTTAGGGCAGTATAGAGTTTTTTGGATTCCTCATCATTGGCTGTAATTGTACTTTGGGTAATTTGTTGATTTTTTGCTACTAATACATCACGTAGCCACTTAGCCGCATTTCGGATATCAATACTGGTTTCCAAATTAGCATCAGTAAACATTTGATTTACATTTTCGCCTTCTTTAGCAAGAATCTCCATTGCCAGCAATAGGGTATCACGTTGTTGACAAATTCTTTGCTTTAATTTTCCAAACTCTTGTACCAGGGTTTCAAGGTTAGATGAACACTGAGGTGAACACAATGCTTTTGCATCTTGGTGCTGCGATTCTATCGCCTTTCTTTTCAAGTATAATTGTTCTTTTCCAGCTAATATCAATGTCAGTTCTTTTTCTTTATTTTGCTTTAACGCTACCATGGCAGCGGGATCAGAAGACTTCATTGCGTTGGCAAGCTCCTGAGCGGCCTTGGCTTTGTCAAGTTGAGCTTGTAATGTCTGGGCTTGGCGTTGCAAATCTGCAGAAATTCCTTGTAACTGCTGGGCACAACGATTAGCTTCTTCTCTACTCTGCGAATAGCACTCGCTAACCCTTTTCGCCATTGATGGTTCGAGTTTTAACAAAAGCTCAGGGCATTGGGATTGGGCAGGTTGCTCAATCGTTTTTTGAAGACCATTCTGGAAATCAAGTAACTTTTGATCAGCTTGCTTTTGTGTTTGTGCGACTATTTGGAGTTGTTGGGTAATATGAGCTATGCGCGCATCAGGCTCAAGTTGACTAATATTGTCTCCAGCACTTGCTGTTAATTGTTGATTAACTTGAACTAGCTCAGTTAACTGCTTAACAAATTTACTATTTTGTTGTTGATGTCTGTCAATTTCTTGCCCACACCAAATTTCCACTTGAACTTGCTGTCGCTTGACTAGCTCTGCCTTTTTTGTTTCTATCGCTTGTTTCTTTGGCTCTAAATTTTGGTAGAAAGATGGCTCAAAAATAAGCGCTTCTTTGACATCAACTAGCATAAATTGATTACGCCGATTCGTAGCAGCAATTGTATTGGGTAAGGGTTTAGTTGCATAAAAAGTATCTAACTTAGCCTCACGATCACTTTTTAATTGCCCTTCTAAATCTGGATAAGGCTTGAGTAATTGGGCAACGTTTTGCTGCTCATAATTTTGCTTTCTTTGCTGCAAATTTGTTATTTCCTTGACACCTTGTTCAAGCATTCTGATTATCATATCTAACCACTTTACTTCCGCTTCTGCTGTAGATTTACTTTCTATTTCTTGTTCGAGATACGAATCAGCTCCTTGAATAATATACACAGAATAATCATTCAAAGTTTTCTCTTGGCTAATAAACGCCTGAATTAAATTTGCTTTTGCCAGCTCACTCTTAACATGAGGAGTTGCAGCATATTTGCTGAGATAAACAGTCAATACTTCCGGTAGTGCGGTTTTAAGTTCACCCCAATATTTGACACATAGCTCTTTAAGGTCAAAATGCCCAGATACATCACCTTTTTTAACTCGGTATTGATATCCATTTGTCCCCTCAGTTTGTTGATATTCCATGGCACCTAAAGGGCCCAAATCAAGTGAAACAGCTTTGGGGTCAAAAAAAGTGACTAGTTGACTGAACTCATCAGGTAACTGCTCAAGTACGTTACATACCTCAAGAGTAAACTCATAGAGCGATGGATGATTGATAGTGAACACTGCCACAATAAATTCGTCGAACGATGATCTACCTAGATTGCATGCTTGCTTAAGAGATTTGTATAAATTACGCAGGGAATTTAACTTCGTACCGAGAGTGATTAAAGAAAACCCACTTGGCTTGCCGCCCTCTGTATAATATTTCCCTATGTCCTTTGCAATTTCGAGAAGCTCATAGAGCTGCTCAAGTCTCTCAGTAGCAGATTTATTTTCAGCGGATTGGTCTTGACTGGTCTTATTTGCTTCAATAAGCGTTTTAAGCTTAGCGAGCAGTTGCTCAAGAGCCTGCCCTACAGGGCTTGCCTCAAGCGTTGAATACCCCTGTCCTACTGGCACAATGTACTTGCTCTTACTCACAGACACCCCAGAGAGTTAGATAAATAATTGAGCATATTAACTAAAAAAGCTTAAGAAAACCTTAAGAAAACCTTAATTTACGAAAATTTATTTTTTGCGTCATTGCGAGCACCTAGTCCCGTGGGGCAAACATTAGCAAAGAACTTCGCACCAGCATCCCCTCTTCCGCCCTTCGGGCACCTTCTCCCCATGTCTGGGGAGAAGAGAAATTGTAAGGAAAGTCTATTGCATATAAAATATTATTTACATTGATTAATTACCAGCGTTTCTTTACTTAATAAGTCCAATAAAATTTTTTATATTAAAACCTTATGTATCCGTTTAAGATATAGCTTTAATATCAGGATTATTGCAGTATGTTACCCACTAATAGACCACCATCTCATCCTGGGGAAATATTATTAAAAGACTTTTTAGAACCCCTCAATCTTCCCCAAAAGCAGTTTGCTGAGCATCTGGGATGGACCTACGCTCGACTCAATGAGATCGTTAATACACACCGGGGGGTTACTGCTGATTCTGCATTAGCCTTCGCAGAAGCGTTTGGAACTGAGCCAGAATTTTGGTTAAACCTACAGCGAGATTGGGATTTGTGGCGAGCTAAACAAATCCATATTGCTATTAAGCCATTGCCACACATGACAAAATAAACAAATTAGTATGTTGTTATTGATGCGACTTGTATATCGATATGTGGTATAGTCTGTTATCGATAAATCATAGTCCTGTTATCTTATGAATACCCCTCTTATTTGGGCACTTGCTGTTACTTTGTACTGGATTCTACTTGGGATCATTGGCGGCCTTTTATTGCGCTACAAAACAAATAAACCACGTATTTTTTTTCTTTTAGGAGCATCTGGAAGCATTGCCCTATTAGTAATTAGTAGTATTTTTTTAACACCAGATCCGCTTTCAGTTAAATTAACCCCGGGCATTCTTGGATTTCCATTGCACTTTTACTGGGATGCTTTATCGGCATTTTTTATATCGCTATTGAGCATCACTTCAATAGGCATAGGACTATTTTCCAGTCATTATTTTCGTCACGTGGATTCACGCACGCTGAGTTTGCTCTTTTTTAATTATCATTGGTTTCTTGCAAGCATGGTATGGGTATTTTTGGCCGCAGATGCCTACGGTTTTTTAATGGCCTGGGAGTTTATGGCTTTATCTTCTTATTTTTTGATTGTAGCTTTTAAATCAACTCCCGAAACTCTAAACGCTGGATTTTTGTATCTTTTAATTGCTCATCTCGGTGCTGCTGCCATTTTGTTTAGTTTTACAGTGATGTTACCTGTACAATCTGATTTTACCTTTGAAGCCATGCGACAAGAGCTACTTACACCTACTCAAGCTAATTTGGCTTTTCTATTAGCCTTGATTGGCTTTGGCGCTAAAGCGGGTTTATTACCTCTGCATGTCTGGTTACCTGAAGCACATCCGGCCGCGCCCTCACCTATTTCTGCATTAATGAGTGGCGTGATGTTGAAAACAGCGATTTATGGCATGCTTCGCGTCTTTTTTGATTTACTGAGCAAGCAAAATATTGCCGAAAATTGCAGATTGATTGTTTTAATTGCAGGATTATTAACGGCATTATTCGGTGTAATTCTAGCGGCGATGCAAACCGATATGAAACGGCTTTTAGCCTACTCATCTGTTGAAAATATTGGCATCATTGTTCTTGCACTCGGCTTGGCTTTGATATTTAACAAGGCGCACCTTCCTTTATTTGCGGCCCTAGCTCTTGTCGCCGCATTATTCCATAGTTTTAATCATGCTCTTTTTAAAAGCTTACTATTTCTATGCACCGGAAATGTCTTGCACGCGACTGGTGAGCGAAATTTAGGAAGATTAGGTGGCTTAATAGCTCATATGCCTTGGGTTGCAGGATTTGCACTTATTGGCATTCTAGCTATGGCAGGTATCCCTCCTCTGAATGGTTTTTTTTCAGAATGGTTGTTAGTGCAAGCCTTTTTATTTTCTCCAACAATTCCAACACCTTATCTTACTATGTTAATTCCTGTTGCAGCTGCCGCCTTTGCTTTATCTGTTGGTTTGGCAGCCTATGTTATGGTGAAATTTTACGGGATTATTTTTTTAGGTAAACTGCGTGAAAGGAATTGATGCATGCTGATGATGCCGCTTTTTTCGAACGACTGGGGTTAGGTTGGTTTGCTTTCTGGTGTATTCTGATTGGCCTTTTCCCTTTTCCATTATTAAAACGATTAAGTCAACTGACTTTAGCATTGCTAAATCAACCAAATCTTTCGTTTACCGAACAAAGCTCGTGGTTATTTTTAACTCCAACCAACTTCTCTCGCGGAAGTTATAGTCCGTTCTTGTTGATTTGTGTCATTACCCTGATAGTTGCACTAGTTTATTTGATGCTTCGATGGTTTTATCATGGCCAATTTCGCCGTGCTGCAGCCTGGGACTGTGGCTATCCATTGCAGACAGCCCGGATGCAAGATACTGCAGAAGGATTTGGACAGCCCATTAAACATATTTTTTCTCAATTTCTATCTATTCGACTGATGATCCCAACTGCTTTTGATAAAACACCTGTTTATCTTGGTCAAGCCGGCGATCGATTTTGGCAGGTATTTTATTGGCCTTTATTGCGAGTAGTTCTTAGTGGGGCAAAATTAGTTAGTAAGTTGCAGCGAGGCCGAATTAGCCACTATTTATTATATAGTTTTTTAACACTTTTGGTCTTGCTGTGGTGGTCTCTATGAGCACTGAGCTATCAATTGTATTACAACTTTTTCAATCAGCCTTTCTTATCACATTAGCACCATTATTGATGGGATGGCTTCGCCAAAACCACGCCTGGCTTAGTAACAAAAAAAGTGCGGGTATTTTTCAGCCCTATCGCAATCTCCATAAACTCTTTTTAAAAGAGATCTGTGTTAGCTAACAACGCCTCTTTTCTCTTTCGTATTGCCCCTTACCTCTATTTTGCCGTGATGTGTTTGGTTACAGCGATTATCCCGGTTTTTTGGTCTCATCTAGCTTTTTCAGTCATTGCGGATGTGATCGTCCTGATAGGCTTATTTTCTTTAGCACGCATTTTATTGGCCCTAGCAGCAATGGATATTGGGACCGCATTTGGGAGTATGGGTGCACGCCGAGAAATGCTGGTCTCTTTTTTAGCGGAACCTGCTTTTCTCATGGTTTTTTTTAATCTCGCTTTAATGAATCAATCCACCTCACTCTCACTCATTGTTACATCAATACTTTCTCATTCATTTTTTATAAATCCAAGTCTTGCTTTTGCAGCGATTGCTTTTTTTATGGTTTTACTTGCAGAAAATGCCAGAATCCCTGTGGATAATCCGACATCCCATTTAGAGTTGGCTATGATTCATGAGGCCATGATTTTAGAGTACTCAGGACGGCATTTGGCATTAATAGAATGGGGTAATCAATTAAAATTATTGAATTATTTTGCAATCGCTATTGCCTTATTTTGCCCCTGGGGTATCACCAGCACCCTTCAATTGAGCATGCTGGTTTCTTCCATGCTTATTTTTCTACTTAAATTGCTCGCTATTGGAAGCGGACTTTCAATATTTGAGGTCTTAACTGCTAAAGTAAGGCTGTTTCGCGCTCCAGAATTTTTAACTAGCGCTTTTATATTGGCAATATTAGGTGTGTTAACTCAGCTCATGGTAATAAGGTAAAACTATGACAAATTTTACCCAAGAATTAATACATTTTTTTTCAGCATTGATGTTGTTATTGAATTTTATCATGCTTGCACAACGCCGAGTCTTAACTCTCATTCGTTTATTGGCATTCCAAGGTCTCGTTTTATGTATTAATATTGCTTGCGTGGCCTATGCTTCCTCTCGCCCTGAATTTTATATCACCTTAACACTGACTTTAGTTCTTAAAGTTTGGTTTATTCCTTTCATATTACATCGTTTACTCATTAAATTAGGTATGCAGGGGAAAATTGAGTTTATAATTAACCTTCCTTCGATGCTTCTAATTGGGCTTGCGTTAGTTATTTTTGCATTTAATTTAAGCATCTCCATTACGCAAAATGCAACGAATAACTTGGCCTTAGCCTTAGCCAGTGTTTTGATTTCTTCATTTATGTTGATCATTAAACGAAAAGCTATTTCACAAGTAATTAGTATCTTAGCACTAGAGAATAGCTTGTTTTTTGTAGTGATTAGCTCTACTTATAGCATGTCATTAGTAGTAGAGCTGGGCATTGCGTTTGATGTGATGATAGGTCTTTTCATTTTTGGAATTTTCTTCTTCAGAATTCGTGAAAATTTTGAAAGCTTGGATTTGGTTCATTTAGAACAATTAAGGGAAGAATAAGTCTATGTTAGTTGCATGCTTGCTTATTATCCCCTTGTTAACTGCTGTTTTGCTGGCATTTTTAGGCGCACGCCCAATGGCAGCTAAAATTAACACAACGGCTAGCTTATTAAGCTTTATAACGGCAATAGGATTAACCGTTCAAATTAAGCAGCAAAAAACCAGCCTAATAGGTAATGGATGGTTTTATATTGATTACTTAAGTGTGTTTTTAATTATTATTACGACGTTTATTAGTTTAACAACGGCTATTTTTAGTATCCGCTATCTCGTTAATGAACAGAAAACTCGCAAACTTACCCGAAAAAAATTAAGATTTTATTATAGCTTATATCAGTTTTTTTTCTTTACGGCCTTGTTAATATTAGTTACCAACAATTTAGGCATTCTTTGGGTCTCAATAGAATGTGCCACTTTAATCACGGTCTTGCTTGTGGGACTTTACTATATTCCTCAAAGTCTTGAAGCAGCCTGGAAATATCTTATTCTCTGTGGTTTTGGTTTAGCCCAAGCTTTATTGGGAACTATTCTGTTTTATATTGCAGCAGAAAAACTCTCGAGCTCACAAAATATGTTGCTTTGGACCGAACTTCACGCGGCGAGTTATCATTTATCGCCACACATGATTAGTATTGCTTTTGTTTTCATTTTAGTGGGCTATGGCACTAAAACGGGCTTCGTACCACTACATAATTGGTTGCCTGATGTTTATGGAGAAAGTATTGCGCCTGTGCTATCTCTGCTGTCCAGTGTGTTACTGAATTTAGCGTTTTATGCCATATTACGATTTAAACTGATTGCAGATGGTGCCGTTGGCCATGATTTTAGTAATCATCTCTTACTGGGTTTTGGATTAGTTAATATTATCATTGCGGCCTTTTTTCTTTTACGTCAACAGGAAATAAAACGTTTTTTTGCTTATTCGTCAATAGAACATGTTGGAGTGATTAGCTTTGCTTTTGGTCTTGGCTCACCCTTGGCTCTTTTTGCAGGTCTTCTTCATTTGTTGTGCCATTCTCTGGCTAAATCAGCTGTTTTTTTTAGTGCTGGACAAGCCATACAACTACGTAACTCGTTATGCATGGAGAACATTAAAGGGCTTAGCCGTGATTATCCAGGCCTTGGCAGAGGTTTATTATTAAGTAGTTTTGCTTTAATCGGTTTGCCACCATCCGCATTATTTATAAGTGAATTTTTAATTTTATTTACTGCGATTAAAATACAAATAGGTTTAGCAATACCCTTCATAATAGGTTTAAGCATTGCCTTTTCGGCTATTCTTTTTCGAGTACAAAACATGGTCTTTGAACAAAGTGTTGACTCTCGGACATTGGGGGCAACGCAGTTAAGCCTTTTTCCTATCTATATTCACCTGGCTTTAATTTTAGGATTAGGGTTATTGGTCCCTGTTTTTCTTGTACAGTGGAATGAGCAAATTATTCAGTTTATGAGGGGATTCTTATGAGCTTAACACATCCCCCTATTGATACCATTAAGCTAGATAAGCTTGTTTGCGATTGGCCTGCCTGGATTGGCGAAGTTGCTATTGACCAATTGCTTGAAGTAATACTTAAAGTGCATAAAAATTATGGGAAACTGCTCACATTATGGGGTAGTGATGAGCGGCTCAATTATTCTAAATTTCAGTTACACCTTTTATTTGTTTTTCATAACCATTGCACTTTATATCTTTATTGTGATTTATCAGAACAAAATCCTATTTTTCCTGATTTAAGTCCCTATTTCCCTGTTGCCAATCGCTTGCAACGCGCTCTTTTTGACTTATTTGGATTTAAGGCTGTCAATAGCGATGATCAACGCCCTTGGCTTAGGCACGGCTCTTGGCCTGCAGATATCTTTCCTTTACGCGACGAGGTGAAAATCGATTATCAGTTTTATCAAGAACCCGATGATTATCCATTCATAGAGGTCAAAGGAGAGGGTGTGCATGAAATTCCTGTAGGCCCTGTGCATGCAGGTACGATTGAATCTGGGCACTTTCGTTTTCAAGTTGTCGGTGAGCGTATCTTACGGATGGAGGAACGCTTTGGTTATACGCATAAAGGGATTGCCAAACATTTTCAACAAGCATCATTTGAGAAAGGCGCACAACTGGCGGGTCGTATCAGCGGAGATAGTACCGTCGCTTACGCCTGGTCTTATTGCATGGCGTTAGAAAATCTGCAGAGCTATCATGCATCTCCGCGTGCTCAATGGTTGCGCGCACTGTTTCTAGAGCGTGAGCGGATTATGAATCATTTAGGAGATTTAGGTGCTCTTGGTAATGATGCTGGATTTCGATTTGGATTAAATCAGTTTTCTCGTCTAAAAGAACTTGTTTTGCGCATTAATTCTAAGTTATTTGGCCATCGCTATTTAATGGATTGTATTATTCCTGGTGGCGTTTCCGTTGATCTTTTCTCTGAAGATTCTCACTATTTGTATGAAGAAATACAAATGCTTCGCCAGGAAGTTAAAACATTAGAATCTATCTATAGAGAGCATGATGGGCTACAAGATCGTTTTGTAATGACAGGTATTATCGATGTTGATTTGGCTGTTAAATTGGGTCTTTTAGGTTTAGCTGCTCGTGCCAGTGGTGTACAAAATGATTGGCGCTTGGATTTACCTTACCTTCCATATAATCAATTGGACGTTAATAGTCAAACCAAGTCTTCAGGTGATGTAGCAGCACGAGTAGCTATTCGTTTTCAGGAAGTTGAAGAATCATTGCGTATAATAGAAACGATTCTTGCAAACCTACCAAAAGGAAAAATTATACAAAAATTACCTTCCGTTTCATCTCAAAAAATTGGTCTTGGTTGTGTTGAGGGATGGCGCGGTCCAATTATAACCATTCTTTGTAGTAGCGATAAAAATCATCTCCATTGCGGCCAGATACATGATTCTTCCTGGCAAAATTGGCCAGCTTTAGAACACGCCGTTATGGGAAATATTGTTCCTGACTTCCCATTGATTAATAAGTCTTTTAATTTAAGTTATAGCGGCCATGATGGGTAGGAGAGTGTATGTATAAGGTACTCAAGAAAATTATCAAAACGGGACTTTTGACTGAGGAAAAACCAACAATAAACGAAGATTTTTTAGTCAAATCAAGCTTACAGGCGTCCATAATAAAGGCGTTTGGTCATTCATTAGCGATTCGGCATGTGGATGCTGGCTCTTGTAATGGCTGTGAATTAGAAATACAAGCGTTAACCAATCCTTTTTATAACATTGAAGGCTTAGGAATCCATTTTGTTGCCAGTCCACGTCACGCCGATTTGCTTTTGGTAACAGGGCCTGTTTCCCGCCACATGGTGGTGGCGTTAAAACGAACCTATGAGGCAATACCTTATCCAAAACTAGTTGTTGCTACAGGACAGTGTGCCTGTACTGGAGGAATCTTTGGCAATACCTATGCAACTTGCGGGGCTCTCAACCAAATTATTCCTGTTGATGTGTCAATACCGGGATGTCCGCCTACGCCATATGCTATTTTGCAAGGCATTTTGACAGCCATTCAACAGACAAAACAACCAGGATGTCGCAATGATTTGTAGTCCCAGACTTTTGACACAAATTGATCAATAGGTTTAATACATATGATTTTTGTTATTATAAGAGGACATCCCGTTGTTAACTATTTCTAAAATAAATGGTCAAGATTTTTTTGGCAATACTATCGTTTATCGCACGAAAGATCGATGGGGTGATATCATGGTTATTGATAAAAACAATTATAGAGTATTAGCCTTTGATCCAGTTTATGAGCAAAGCAGTGTTGATCTAAAAAAATTACATATTCCAGTCCATGAATACACGCGGATCATGCTGCTGGTGCTTGCTTTTATCAATCCGGATCATATTACCATTTTAGGTCTAGGCGGAGGATGCCTTCTTCACGCCCTTCATTATCTTATACCTCAGTGTATGCTGTTTTCTATTGAAATGCGTGAGAAAGTGTTTGAAGTGGCCATTAATTTTTTTCTGGTACCAATCTATCCTAATATTAATATTATGATTTCTGATGCGAAATTAGCAATACAACATTGTGAGGCACGAAGCACCCAAATCATTTTTTCTGACATGTATCAGAGTTACGGCATGAACCCTTTTCAAATGCAAAAACAGTTTATCCAACAATGCCATCGAATCTTGGATGATACAGGATGGCTTGTAGTAAATTACCATCAATTACCTGAATTAAATTCAATCTTCATTCAATATTTACAACATTATTTTTTAGAGATATTTGTTTGTCAGTCCTTCAGTGGAAATTATATTTTATTTGCCAGCAAAGGCATTATAGAGTCCCTAAGTAAACACCAAACAAATGTATTAAATTTAGAAAAAAAGCTAGGTATTAAATTGATGTGTTTATTCAAACGTATAAAACGGCTTCCTACTAGGCCTAGGCCTATTTGGCACTTGCAAAAGTAAATAAATATGAATAGTCATGGAAAATGAATAGCGTGTATTAAGTTTTGGGGTAAAGTAACCAACAAATTATGATCACATATTCGTTAGTCGAGAGTATATACGCTGTTCTATCCAGAGGTAATTTTGTAGTGTGGTATAAATACGATGCAGAAGGTTTAACCATTTATTTATATGTTCAGCCAGGTGCAAAAAAAACAGGGATTACGGGTGTTCATGATAGAGAGCTTAAAATTTGTTTAAACACACCACCTATTGAAGGTCGTGCCAATAAAGCTCTATTGAAATATATAGCCCAGATATTTAAAGTACCTATAAGACAGGTTACTCTAAAGCGTGGAGCAAAATCCAGACATAAAATACTCCTGATTACTGGCAGTTTGGTTGAACCTGATGGTTTGTTTTCCTAAAAGTAGTCATATCGTCATTACTATTATGGCTTGTTATACTATTTATCTTTTTTGAACAGGAACTAATATGCATTTATTACCCAAATGTCCTAAATGTAATTCACTGGACTTTGGACAAACTCCGATCTGAACGGGCCCGAGCCCGTGGGCAAGCCCGGGCCCGCCCGAGCTCCGAACAGTGATAAGTTACAATCAAATCCAGATTATTTTAGCAATATTCCATCATCACAACGTGCAATCTGGTCTATTTATTGACAATATTATCTTGATTATGCAATGATTTTTTCATCAAGAGCTGTGTTTTTCCACTTTTTAACGATAGGATGACGCATGCGTTTTACCTGAATGTCCCCCGATTGTCGTCCAAGGGCTTTTTTTCGTGGTTTGGGTGGTTGAGAATGTTCAATATCAAAGCGATGGCGATAGCTGGTAAAAATATCATACAACGATAATTCCATGCGTCTTTTACCTGCTGCCGTCAACCAAAGGGGTCGCTTGAATAACAATTCACCGGATTCTTTATAGACCTGAACGCGCAACAAACGCAAGGGATAATCAGATAGTTTGTTGCCCTTTTTGCCTATCATGATGACTTCGTTCCAGAGCTTATTTAACCGACCAGCTTCAACGAGCTGGAACCTCAATTTCATTGAATATTGCTGAAGGCTCAGGTGAGTTTTCCACCAATGAAAAAAGCAGATTTTATCGCATGGCAAAACGTTCGGCCACAGAGACTGCGGCGATCCTGGAGGTATCCAAACGTGCAAATATTATACATGAAGAACAGTATCGCTTAGCCAGAGATTTACTTATTCGTATTGTTATGATGTTGACTAAAATGGCGCAAAAAGTAGATTAGCCGGAGCTCGGGCGGGCCCGGGCTCGCCCACGGGCTCGGGCCCGTTCAGATCGGAGTTTGTCCAAAGTCCAGTGATTCAGAATATACTTATGAAGATGGCAATCTGATTATTTGTCCAGAATGTACTTACGAATGGAACAAAGAGGTAACAGAAGACGCACAAAACGATCAACTAATTATCAAAGATGCAAATGGCCAAGTTCTCAAGAATGGTGATACTGTTACGGTAATCAAAGATCTAAAAATAAAAGGATCGTCACAAGTAGTGAAGGTTGGCACTAAAGTTAAAAATATTCGCTTGGTTGAGGGCGATCATGATATTGATTGTAAAATTGAGGGAATTGGAGCTATGCAATTAAAATCCCTGTTTGTTAAGAAAGGATAGCTGGGTTCAATTACAGAAACGGGGCAAATGCGAACTCGCGCCTATAAATAAGAACCAATATAAGTAATGATGAGTTTATATGGTATAAAAAATATAAGGTTTGTGATTGTATAAACAGATAAACTCATATTCGTTAATCCATATCCATAATTTACAATAGAGCAGGGTAGAAACGGTGTTAAGCGAGATACAGCAAGAGATTTCCATCCAAATGATTCAAGATGTTCTAGCCATTGAACTAATAGTCTATTTTTACCGCAAGGCAACCAAGAAAAACCAAAATACCGACTTATCATGAAAGCAATAGCTGCGCTCACAACCGCGCAAAATAAAGTTATCAAAAAAGCATAATAAAATCCAAACAGAGCTCCTGATGCGAGAGCGATAGGTTCGATAGGCAAGAATAACAATATGCTAAAACAATAAAGAGAGATGCAACCGATGCCGAGCGAAAAGACTGGCGTTTTATTGGTAATGGTCTTGGAGTACATTGGTCTAAGATTGCTGAGGATATTTCAGTTAGAGCTTTAATGCGCGGGACAGATTAATGCGTCTCTAAATATGCGAGCAGTTAGGCTTATAAAAAACCCTTATATATCAAAGAGAATTTCAACGTTTAAAGATATTTTATAGCTAGATAATGTTTGAGAAACATTGCTTATTTGCGCTATTTATATCCAGTATTTGAGTTCTAATTCGCATTTGTCCCGTTTCTGTAATTTAACCCAACAATTGCTTTTTTCACGCAAGCTTATTCAACAATGCAGCTAAACGACAACCTGCAAGGGCTATTCTTTGCTCGGTTAAACGTTTAACCTTATATTGATATTTTTTATCTGGCTTCTGCCCTGCCCTTAATTGATAAGCTTGATTAATAGCAATTTGGTGTGACTCCTCAGCCCACTGTTTTGGATCAAGAACCATTTTATCAAGTTGACAAGGCCATAATTGTTCAATATAACTTGCTTTCTTTCTCAATTGACTACGTGAGTGGGATCTTTTTTTGCTTAGGTACCCTCCACCCTTATCCCAATAAACATGTAAATTCGTTGCGATTGGATTTTTTCCTAAAGAAACAAGATTACCTCCTTTATCACCTTGAGGAAAAGCGGCACTATATCGACTTACGGCATGTAGCGGTTGATGAATATCACCGACTACGTGCAATAAAATTCTTAGATTGAATCCTTTAGCAATATCATTCGCTGACTTCGATTGCAAAACAGCTGCTGCATCTGCAATAGCCGATACCGCATTCACTTTTTTCGGGGGGAACAGCTTGCTACCATCATCAGAAAAAGGAAGATCGATATAATGCTTGTCGAGTAGCCATAATTCATCAGGCCTGCGTAAACTATCTAACCATGCGGCTGAATTAACTAAATTTTGCGCTCGATATTTATTGTGATCGATAGTTTCTACGGCACGGTTATACTGGTTATAAATTTTTTTAGCACGACTAGTCAGGTGATCGTAGGCGATTTGAGCGATCAAACGATGGCCCAGGGCATTCCAACCATAGCTATTACTTGCTAGCAGCAAAGCGAGTGCTAAACAGAGTTTTTGCATCAGTCTCAACCAAAATAAAATAATAGCTCGCCTATATCGTCATTGCGAGGCGCTTGCGACGAAGCAATCCAGTGACCTTATGAGATGCTAGGAAGGGTCGCTGGATTGCTTCGTCGCTACGCTCCTCGCAATGACGGCTTCACTGCGTTCACAATGACGTGCTTCACCGTCAGTTCGCAATGACGGTGTTTAATCCCTTACCCAAAATAAGGCGACCAGGCGGGTTCTTGTACATCGCCATCTCTTGCCGGTAGGTGCATTTTAGTACGGCCATCCAAAGAGACGATTGCCAAGACTCCCTTATCATTAACCCGCGTCGCATAAAGAATCAATCGTCCATTAGGTGCTACCGAAGGTGATTCATCAGAGGGTGAGAACGTCAATTGTGTCACTTGACTATTGTTGTCAGTGCTTTGCACCCCAATGTTAAATGTTTTGTCTGCGCGATGCAGCATGACGATGGACTTCTGATCTGGGGTATACGAAGCACGAGCATTATAATTACCAGCATAAGTCATACGGGCAATAGCCCCATCAACAAGAGAGAGACGATAAATCTGTGGCGAACCACCTCGTCCGGAGGTAAACAGCATTGATTTCCCATCTGGTGCATAACGTGGTTCTGTATCAATTGCCTCACCAAATGTTAATTGCTTCATATTACCAGTACTGAGATCGACAGTGTAAATTTTAGGAGCTCCCCCCTTAGACAACACAACAGCCATATGACGCCCATCCTTTGACCAAGCTGGGGCGCCATTAATACCGGCAAAATTAGTTAATAATCGTCGCTTGCCATTGTCTACTGACACCGTAAAAATTTGCGCTTTCTTTTTTTCAAAGGAGACATAAGCAATTTGCCGCCCATCCGGTGACCAGGCTGGCGACATAATAGGCTCAGTAGAAACGAGCAAACTCTGTGGGTTATAGCCATCGACATCAGCCACCTCGAGAAAATATTTTGCTCGATCGTTACCACTGCGCTGGACGAGAATATAGGCAATCCGCGTGGAAAAAATTCCACGCTCACCAGTTAGCTTTTCATAAACTTCGTCGCTGATGTGGTGAGCTAAAGCACGTACTTCGTTAGCGCTAATCTGATAATTCTTGGCAAGTAATACTTTTCCCTGCGCTACCGCATCGACTAGTTTAAAACTGACATCATAGCGATTATATCCAATCCGAGTTACTCGACCCGATAAAACACTGTCAGCCCCGGCTGAACGCCAAGTAGTCACTGGCAACTGCCCTGCTTGCGGGGCAGGGATAATTTTAAATTGCCCGGTAAAAAGCAAATCGCCGTTTACAATTTGCCCTAATTGCTGCCCTAGCCCATCATAGCCAAATGATTCAATTGCGATGGGCAAGGCCGAATTAATACCCTGGGTTAATTCCAAATCAACTGCAAACAGCGCAGCTGGGAAAAAAAGCAACATTGCGATAACTAGACGCTTAATGGACACGCTTACCCCCTAACATTTTCTGGACGTACCGTTAAACTAATATCTCGAAATAAATTAAACGTAGTAGGATCACTGGGTACTGGAAGTGGGGATGCTTTGTAAATCGCGGTTTGTGCTGAGCGGTCTAAAATTGCATCGCCGCTACTGCGCATTAAACTCACCTCCAATACAGCACCATCAGGTGCTAAGCGAATTCTAAATTGACAAGATAACCGATTATCAACATTTTCCGGCAAAATCCATTGCCGACTTATCGCATTGACGATCATTGCTTTGTATTTATTTACTTCACCAGCAATTTCTGCCTTTTTGGCTGCATCCGCTGCTGCTTGTTGGCGCAGCGCAGCTTGGCGCTGCTGCTCTGCCTCTGCTCTTACTTTTTCTGCACGTGCTTGCTCTTCTTTGCGTTGTTCCTCTTTAAGCTTATCGCTTATCGCTTTTTGCTGCGCTTGTTTTTGTTGCAATGCAGCTAATTTTTCTGCTTCCTCGTGTTGTTTTTCCTTTAATTGCTCCTGCTTTACCTTTAATTCGGCGATGCGTTTTGCTTCCAGTGCTTTTTGATCAGCCAATTGCTTTAGCCGAAGCTTCTCTTCAGCAATCTGTTTTTTTCTAGCGATAGCCAGTTGTTCCGCTTCCTCTTTTAACTTTGCCAACTGCTGTTGCTCTTGCAAACGAGCTTGTCGTGCCATCTCAGCCTGCTTTGTCAAAGTCTGCTGCCTTGCTTGCTCTACTTGCCGCTGCTTTGCTCGTTCTTGTTGCAAGCGTTGCACGGTTTTCATAACCTCTTTGTTATCAACGCTGACTGCTTGGACTACTTCATTTTTAGTTTGCTCCATTGCTAAGGCTTGGCTTGGTTCATTTTTCGTCGCGGGTGTCATTACCGCAGGTTGATTCGTCATAGGCTCAATGAATAATGCTACGGCAAGCAAAAGATGGAATAAAATAGCCGCAATAAAAAACTTACGATAGCTTTGCACAACAATCATCCTCGAGTCTCCTGGGGCAACTCAGACGAATCAGTCAATAAACCCACTTGCTCAGCCCCAGCTTGTTTCAACAAGCTCATTGCCACAACAACTCGACCATAAGGAACCCCTTGATCCCCCTTAACAAGAACATGCAAAGCTTGTTTCGTTTGGCGGGCTAATTCTAATTCAGCTGCTACGCGAATCTGCAAGGCTTGTGGAGTAATTGGACTTGCGGGATCACTATGAATATTGAGGAAAAAATCGCCCTTCTGATTGACTGACACGATAATGGGCTCTCTATCCGCTGCTTTTAATGATTCACTGGCTGCTTTAGGTAAATCTACCGTAACCCCTTGAGTTAATATAGGCGCGGTAATCATAAAAATAACCAGCAGCACTAACATGACATCAATATAAGGCACCACATTGATTTCAGCACCTGGACGAGTGCCTCTCTTTTTTCGTCTTAGCATGGTTTATCCTTTCACCGGCACGGTTGTCTGTTGCTCAATAAGTGAGACCAATTCATCTTGAAACAAGTCATAGCGGTCAAGTAAATTCAGCGCATGAGTACTATAGCGGTTATACGCTATTACCGCTGGAATGGCAGTAAATAATCCTAGTGCTGTTGCAACCAACGCTTCCGATATTCCCGGTGCAACCATTGCGATAGTAGCCTGTTGGGCTTGACCAAGCGCCTGTAAAGAGGTCATGATTCCCCACACCGTACCAAAAAGGCCAACATAAGGTGCGATAGAACCCACCGACGAAAAAAAAGGCAAATGTTGCTCTAATTGTGAAGCCTCTTTGGCGTGATTAATTTGCATTACGCGTTGAATGGGTTCAAGCGACACATGGCCATGCTTGCGTGAGCGCACATATTCTTTAAATCCAGCATGAAAAATTGCTGCTATCCCTTGCTTATCCTGTACATTACTATCAATATCGGCAAAGAGTTTACTCAAATCGCTGCTATCCCAAAAACGTCGAATAAATAGTTCGCATTGCTGCTTTTTCCGCTTGAAATACCAGGCCCTTTGTAAAATCAGCGTCCACGAGATGACCGAGGCGGCAAGCAGGATCATCATCACCGTTTTCACAACTAGACCCGCTTGCATAAAGTAACTTAGCACACTTGCATGGTTAACCACATTACACTCCTTCACGCGAGCAGTTATTCAAAAATAAATCTGGGGGTAAACGTCTAGGCCTCATTGTATTAGTTACACACACTACTTTGACTTGCGCGTTACAAATTAGCTCATTATGCTGATTGTGCATGGTCTGGTCAAATACAATGCTACAGGGTTTTTTATGACCTAGATTTGTCGTAATTCTCAGTAAATCATCCAAGCGAGCAGGGTATAAATAACGCAGCAGCACCTCGCTTATGGCAAAATGGCAATCATACGTCGCAAGTGAGGTTAAAGACAAGCCAGAATCGCGAATCATTTCCGTGCGAGCACGTTCAAAAAAACAAAGATAATTTGAATGGTAGACAATGCCCATCATGTCGGTATTTTCTGCATAGACTCTAACATCAAAATAGTGGTTGTTCATTGTTTCTCCGACAACACCATTTTGTTGGGCCAAGGCCCAACCTACGATCTTGTGCCCTACGTATGTGTCATCCTCGCGCAGGCGGGGATAAACCAAAAAGCTGATACGCTAATTCGGAGGCAATTCGGCCTCTCGGTGTCCTTATTAAAAACCCTTGTTGAATCAAATAGGGTTCAAGAACATCTTCAATTGTCCCCTTTTCTTCGCCAATCGCTGCGGCGACACTATCGAGGCCAACAGGGCCTCCAGCAAAACGCTCGATAACGGCAAGAAGCAATTTTCTATCCATCGCATCAAAACCATGCTGGTCAACATTGAGCATACCTAAAGCTCGATCAGCGATGTCTAAAGTAATTATGCCATCGGCCTTCACTTCAGCATAATCACGAACTCGGCGTAACAGGCGATTGGCAATTCTCGGTGTCCCGCGCGATCGCCTGGCGATTTCACGTGCACCTTGCTCTTCTGCCTTCACACCAAGCAATCTTGCTGACCTTGAAACGATATACGTTAAGGCATCCACTGCATAAAATTCTAAACGCTGTACTATACCAAAGCGATCACGTAAGGGAGAGGTAAGAAGCCCTGCTCGCGTCGTTGCGCCAACTAACGTAAAAGGGGGTAATTCCAATTTAATCGATCGAGCAGCTGGCCCTTCACCTATCATAATATCAAGTTTGTAATCTTCCATTGCCGGATAAAGTATTTCTTCAATAATTGGACTTAAGCGGTGGATTTCATCGATAAATAAGACGTCATTTTCTTGTAGATTGGTTAAAATAGCAGCAATATCTCCAGCTCGCTCCAAGACAGGTCCAGAGGTTTGCCTTAAATTAACTCCCATTTCATGAGCGACGATATTGGCAAGGGTTGTCTTACCAAGACCAGGTGGACCAAAAATAAGCACATGATCAAGCGCATCATTACGATTTTTAGCGGCATCAATAAAAATACGCATTTGGGAACAAACCACATCTTGACCGATATATTCATCAAGACTGAGAGGCCGAATAGCCCGATCGAACACTTCCTCAGAAGCAACAGTGGACTTTGCACTAATCAAACGATCACTTTCCAGCATAGTATGTAGAGATTCTGCCATGATTCGCGCATTCTAACACAGCTATCAGGAGATCGATAACCTCGCTTTATTCCCTACTTATATCTTCACAATTATATTGAATAATCGATATGAATCCGCATCAACCTGATCAGAGAAAATAACAATACATTTAACTTCTCTGTCATTTTTTAACTCAAGGAGAACGAAAAAACCTGCATCAATGACTACTCGTGCTTTATCATATATTGATTGCCGACCATCGTTATCATAAAGCACCCAGCCCTGCTCATAGCTCAACATGGTGTACTGCGGGTTTGGGACTGGATTGTTATAAATCCGCTTTACTTGCAGGATAAGAAAAGCAGTAATGATTATTTTTAAAGCAAGAATACAAGCCGAAGCATACAAAGCCACTATAGAACTAAGATAGATTAAGAGAGAAAGCCGAGCGTAATAGGCTGATTTACCTAGACTAATCTTGCAATTTAATGAGTGTGACAATTTCTGCTAACTTCCTGTCTGTAGGTTCTGCATACCCCATTAACCAATCATATAATTCTGGATCGGAGCAGCTAAGTAATTCTTCAAAAGCAGCCAATTGTGCCGCAGTCAGGGTAGCAAGGTTCCTTTCTACAAATTGCCTCAACAGCAAATCCAATTCCAACATACCTCGCCGACAATGCCATATGAGTTTTGCTTTTCTCGTTGAACTGATCATTGATTTCCTAATTGCCAGATTAGGCGATGTTACACTAAACTTGTCAACATCCACAATGCAAAAACCGTAACTTCCCACGTCATCCCAAGCGCAGCGAGGGATCTCCAGCAAACGGCACGTATTTAAAAATTATGCCATTGCATGGAGATCCCTCGTCGCAAGCTTCTCGGGATGACGTGTGGAGTTACCAAAAATCTGAAACGGATTAGGTGCAGTTCCTTATCAGGTTTGAGGAGGAGTGGGGCCGGGTTCCTCATCAACAACAGCCAGCGCCGCAAGTTGCGACTCAAGATTGATAAAATCCTTTGTTCTTGCTTCACATAATGCCTTCATGGCCGCTAAATCCGCCGCCAGTATACCCGTCTGCATGCGCCACACTTGCGGGTTCGGGGCCTGCGCCCCATGGAACAAGGGGAGTTTTCTTATTGCAAAATGAACACCTAAGTTAGAACCAACAGCGAACCAATCTTCATTTCTGGCCGATCCACAATTTTGAAATCGTTTTGAAGCCGGTAGCGCCAGCTGTTGCGTAAAATCCGGCAGTGGATAAAACGGCCTATTAGAGCAGTATTCGTAAACGACATGCATCGGCAATAGCTTTTGTGCGCCGCCTACACCCTTTACCCCATTGTTCATCTGCTTCATCCCGATTAACGTTAGGCCCTTTGAAATTAACTTGGGTCTGAAGTGCCTTAATAATAGTGTTTTCAAAATCAAAATGATGCTCGGTGAATCGTTCTCCGTTGAGACAGTAGGTAACACCATTCGTTATTAGGTTTTTATATTGAGACTGTAATATTGCTATAACCTTTCACCTCTTTTCGTTTTGAGGTATACAGTCAAGCATCACTGTCCACATCGGCTTATCTTTCGCCCAAAGCGTGTATTCAAAAAGACTGATTTTTTCAAATGTTCGACCAGAACAATCCGTCACGCTCCCCTGTTCATAGATGAGCTCAATAGTGTCCGTTAGCATTGCTTTGACAGCACCATAGTCACCACGAGTACCATCATGTAAAAATTTACCGGTATTGAAAATCGGGGTAGATTGGAAAAATTTTTGTATTACGGATTTATCTTGCATGGGTATTGCTCCATTTGGGAATTAAAAAAGCAGATTTTCATCGATTTTGTTGTATTTGTAAATGTCAAATTGAAATTATTTGGTGCAGCTTGAATCAGATAAAGGCCGGCAAATAAACAGGCATCTACCAAATGGTTTATCAATGATCCAGTGAGCTAATTCAATAAATTAGATATACTGCTTAAGGTCACTGCTTCGTCGCTACGCTCTTAACTAACTTCAAGCACAGTCTGGGTTGTAGAGAGTCAGATGTTCGTCATTGCGAACGTAGTGAAGCAATCCAGCGACCTTTCCTAGCATCTCATAAGGCCACTGGATTGCTTCGTCGCTTCGCTCCTCGCAATGACGGGGAGCTTCGCTCCTCGCAATGACGGGGAGCTTTGCTCCTCGCAATGACGGCTTCAATAATCGTGCCGTACAGAGCAAATAGTCTTCAAGAACTAGCACTTTTATTTAAAAACGCTTTAAAATGAATACCGCACTGGACTTGCAGAGTGGATTGCCGTATTTATTTTAACTCCTTTTAACACTGATCAATAATGTGAGGTCAGGATGAATTTTTCAGAGTACTCAATTAACAATAGACAGCTTACTTTTCTTTCCTCACTTGCTAACGAATTTAATTTAGCAGCGGGTAAAAATTACCTATTTGACCTTGCTTATCTTTCCTCGCTGAGGATTGCCGGTGAGCAAGCAGCAGAATTTCTGCAAGGGCAAGTGAGCTGTGATGTACGTGAGGTTACTGCGAGTACAATCCAACGAGGAGCAATGTGTAATTTGCAGGGCCGTATACTTGCTTTGTTTGATGTGATTAATTGGCATGGCTTACAATTAATTTTAGCTAAGGATTTAATCACTGCAACGCAACACTCACTGAGCAAAACAGCCATGCTGAGCCGAGTTAAGCTAGAGCCCACGAATGCCTATCAAGTTTTTGGCTTTTACTTAGCGAATCAACACGATTTATTACCAACCAATATTACTTTACCTGTAGCAGATCTCTCTTTAATTGGAACAGAGGAAAATTGTTGTTATAAGTTAAGCGACCAACTCTATCTGATTTTGATTAAAAAAGAACAGGCTCTGACATTAGCGCAACCCTTTACGCTTAACCATCAAATTCGCGGTTCCCTCGGCTGGCATCAATTACAATTGCGGCAAAAAAATATCCAAATATACCCGACAACAAGAGGTTTATTCCTACCACATCGCCTTGATTTGCACTTAACCGGTCATTTAAGTTTTGATAAAGGCTGTTATAAAGGCCAAGAAATTGTAGCTCGCACCCACTATCGTGCAAAACTCAAACATGCCTTAGAGCTGTTTACCATTGCAACTGACGAGCCATTTGCGGCGGGGAAAAAATTGTTCGCTCCTCCTGGCACACAGGAGATTGGTGAAATTATTGATTATTGCCCAATGGTAGAAAATCACTACTTAGTTGCGGCAAGTATCCTCATGGAGCACCCTGATAGAGTTCTTATTGAATCACAGATAAATACTGTTGTTCTTCAGAGAATAACAGGGCTTGATTAAAGAGTGTGCCCTGCACTCCTGGGTTGCTTCGCTAACGCTCGCAATGACGGAGCTAACGCTCGCAATGACGGAGCTGATGCTCGCAATGACGGAGCTGATGCTCGCAATGACGCCACAGGAGCAGAACGTCGCAGGGGGTGAGCTGTTACGCCACCTCCTTTTCTAACCTCTGGACTGTAGTCTGAGTCAAGTCGAGCAATTCCCTAATAGCGACGAAAAACATAGTATAGCTAAACGCAGAGCTTGCGCGTAGATCCACCAAAACTTGCTGCCACCTTTCAATTAACGCAGCATAACTCTTTGACCAAGTTTCAATGACCTTCTTGTAATCTTTTGTCTTATCACCAAAGTGGATAATACCTGCCGTTAACTGCCTTTGCTGCCAATCCAAATCATCCCGTAAGGCTTCTCGTGATAACGATTCCCAATGATTGTCTGCCGGGTGGATAATGACCTGTGTGCGGATCCATGGTAAATCAAGAAACTCACCCATTTCAAAATACACTTCAGCGACCTTAGCCACATCAAGATCCACAAGATGAGACACCTCAATAATATCCATCGCAGCAAACAAGGCACGGGTGAGTGCTAATTCATGCGCTAAATAGGGAGGTATATTCAGGGCGAGATATTCATTAACATGACTCTCAAACTGGGCTTGGTATCCTCCACTCAATTTCATCGGCAGCACTTTTTTCAACTCTTGCATACCAGGGGAATAAAGTTTTACCGCTTTGGTAACATCTAAACGCATACGTTGACTACGCAAAAACCAACGCGTAATTCGTCGTAGTAGACGCAAGTAAAGCATGGTCAATTCTATTTGTTTTTCAGCAGTGATCGTTGTACCCAGTGCGTCAATTTCTTGCCAAATTGTCTCAAGATTAAGGACTGCTCTAGCAATCATATAAGCACGCACAATTGCCGAAACCGGTGCTCCCGTTTCATCCTGTTGGCGATAGATAAAAGTAAAACCCATCTCATTAATAATGATATTACTTAATCTTGTAGCAATTATTTCGCGCCTGAGCGGATGATTTTGCATCTGCTTTTTAAAGCGCTCGCGCAATGGTGACGGAAAAGAATTGATCAAAATTTCTTTGAAGAAAGGATCCTCAGGTACATTCGAATTAAGAATATCCTCTTTCAGAATCGTCTTACTATAACAAAGTAAGACAGCAAGATTTGGGCGACTCAAACCCTGACCCTGTAATTTACGGTCCATCATGGTTTTGTCATCAGGTAAGAATTCTAAGCTCCTATCTAATTTCCCAAGACGTTCTAGCTCATTGATATATCGCCCATGCAAATCGATCAAACGTGCCGATTGAGAAGCTGCAGCATTAATTGCACGTGGTTGAGCAAAATTATCACGCAAGACCAATTTTGCAACTGCATCGGTCATTTCCACTAGTAACTCATTACGTTGTTTTTCAGTCAAATCACCTGCAGCCACAGCGCTATTGAGCAGAATTTTAATATTTACTTCTTTATCTGAGCAATTAACCCCACCAGAATTATCAATGAAATCAGTGTAAATACGTCCACCATGGACTGAATATTCAATGCGGGCTAATTGAGTTAAACCTAGATTGCCACCCTCGCCAACTACTTTACAACGAAGTTGTTTGCCATTAATACGGATTGCGTCATTGCTTCGATCACCAACATCGGCATGTGATTCATCCTGTGCTTTAACAAAAGTACCAATTCCAGCACTCCACAATAAATCAACTTTAGCACGCAGAATCATGCGAATTAATTCATTGGGTTCAATTGAGGATTGCTTGATAGCAAAGACTTCTTTCATTTCTTTACTAACGCTAATTGACTTAGCGCTGCGATTAAATACACCACCACCTCTCGAAATCAATTTCTTATCGTAATCACTCCAACTCGAGCGTGGCAGATTAAATAAACGTTCTCGCTCCTTAAAACTAGTTTCGGGATCTGGATCAGGGTCAATAAAAATATGAAGATGGTTAAAAGCAGCAAGTAATTTAATGTGCTTTGACCTTAACATACCATTACCAAACACATCACCAGCCATATCACCAATCCCCACGACAGTAAAATCGCTAGTCTGCGGATCTCTACCCATTTCATAGAAATGACGTTTCACTGATTCCCAAGCACCTCGTGCAGTGATGCCCATTTTTTTATGGTCATAACCGACAGAACCGCCAGAAGCGAAAGCATCACCTAGCCAAAAACCATATTCAAGGGAAATTGCATTAGCAATATCTGAAAAAGTCGCGGTACCTTTGTCTGCAGCAACAACAAGGTAGGGATCATCCTCATCATAACAAACAACATTGGCGGGCTTAATAATCTTACCCTCCTTGTAATTATCAGTAAGATCCAACAAACCGCGGATAAATAACTGATAACAGCTAATTCCTTCTGCCAGTATTTCTTCCCGCGTGCCATTCATCGGCAATTGTTTAGGTACAAAACCGCCTTTCGCACCACTAGGAACAATTACCGCATTTTTCACTTGCTGAGCTTTCATTAACCCTAAAATTTCAGTCCGGAAATCTTCTTTGCGATCGGACCAACGTAGACCGCCACGCGCAACTTTACCGCAACGAAGGTGGACAGCTTCAAACTTTGGCGAATAAACAAAAATTTCAAACATAGGGTAAGGTTTAGGTACACCAGGAATATCTTTGCTGCTAAATTTGATTGAAAGATAGTTTTTTAGATCGCCGTGATTATCACGTTGATAATAATTTGTGCGCAAGCTGGATGAAATTGCTTGCACATAGTGTCTAATAATTTTATCTTCATCAAGATTAGCCACGTCATCAAGAGCTGCTAAAATCTCGCTAATTAAACTGGTAAAATCAACATCTCTGTTGCCCGCAGTCTCGGGATTAAAGCGAATTTCAAATAGCTTAACTAATTGACCAGCAATCTGAGCATTGTTATTTAATGCGGTTTCAATATATTCCTGACTAAAGGTAAAACCGATTTGCTTGAAATATTTTGCGTAAGTGCGCAAAACCGATACTTGTCGCCAATCTAAGCCAGCTGCAAGAACGAGCTGATTGAAACCATCATTTTCAGCTTGACTAAACCAAACACTAGCAAAAGCATTTTGAAATAAATCTTTTATCGCATCAATGTCAAAATTATCCTTGTGGGTATATTGCAGGGTAAAATCATTAATCCAAGTTTCTTTACCATCTTCAAATTTTAACGCATAAGGCCTTTCACTTATCGCTCTCATACCTAAACGCTCTATGATTGGCAAAACTTCCGACAAAGGGATTGTTTCATCATGCCGATAGATTTTTAAGCGGAAATTTTCTGGCGGTTCATCCAACGGTTTATAAAAATTCATCACCAAAGGATCGTGGATAGTTAATGCCTCAATATGCTTAATATCCGCGACTGCCGCTCGTGGTGTGAAATTATCGCGGTAAGCTACGGAAAAAGCTCCCTTATAGCGAGCATAAAGACGATTTGCTTTCTCCTCCCCAAAGTTATCAAATAAGTAATGCTGCAAATCTTCAGTCCACTCGCGACCTACTTCGATTAGCTTTTTTTCAACGTCTTTAAAATCCCATTGCGTGTCATCATGGGGATCGATCCTTATAATAAATTGGACTCGTGCTAGCACCGATTCGGAAAAGTAGGTAGTGAAATCAATTTCATGAGAATGAAAGTAGTCTTTTAATATTTCTTCCATTTTCAATCTTAATTCAGTATGAAAACGATCTTTAGGTATATAGACAAGGCAGGATATAAAACGACGGTACACATCAGTACGAGCAAACATGCGAATACGATGACGCTCTTGCATGTAATAGATACCCATAGCAATTTCGAGTAATTCATCCTCTGAAGCTTGGATTAAATCATCACGCGGTAGGTTTTCTAGGATATTTAATAAGACCTTACCCGCATGGCCACGTGGATTTAAATTGGAATTCTCCATGATTAAAGCAACTTTGTGGCGCAAAAAGGGAATATGTTTCGGGTTGGTGTTATATGCTGCAGAAGTGTAGAGGCCAACAATACGCAGCTCACCAATGACTTGGCCCTTCTTATTAAAACGTTTAATGCCAATATAGTCCGTATAAGCAGGACGATGTACAGTTGCTTTCGTGTTTGTTTTGGACATCACCAAAGCACGAGTTGACAAAGTCAGTGCTCTTGCTTCTGGTGTCATAGCAGAAATACTACGTGAAGTGGATTTACTCAGGCTTTGCCGTAGCACACCTAGACCAGTTTCTGGTAAAGGTTGCAAAATAGTCTCTTTTCCTTCCCGGATTAACTCATATTCACGCATGCCAAGAAAAGTAAAATGATGGTCCTCAATCCACTTTAAGAAAGCAATAGTTTCTGAGGCCTCATCGGGCTCAAGCACTGCAGAAGCCTCTTCAAGTTCTGCAATTGCCAGCCTAACTTTTTCCCGCATGGGTGCCCAATCATTGACTACAGCACGATTATCTTCAAGAACACGTTCAAAATTATGGTGTAAATCTTCAAGGACTGAGGCATCAGTTTGACGATCAATTTCTATGAGAATTGCAGCCTCAACAACAACATTTTTGCCTTTGATTTCTCCGTTATGAGGTAAAACAGCAGTAACCTGATGGTCTTCTCCTCGTGTTAGGCGCAAATTGCCCATATGCATGATTAGATGTGAAACCACTCCTAGACGATTAATGACCATGCGCAAAGAATCAACCAAGAATGGCATATCATCAGTGATTATCTCAACTACAGTGTGGGTTGTTTGCCAACCATGCCTTTCATAATCAGGGTTATAAATTCGAATCTTCGTTTCATTGAGAGCGCGGTATTGAATAAGTGACCAAAAATTAATTGTCGCACCATAGAGATCATCGACATCCCACTCGCTCAGATCTTCCAATGCGACTGTACTATAAAATTGGCGTACAAATTCACAGCAAAACGCGGTTTGTCGACCACTCATTTTTTGCTTTAATTTTTCTATAACAGCCTCAATGATTAAGTCTTTGCCTTCTTCAAATTTATAAGACATTCATTCACCTTATTTCTTTCTAACGTACGTTTATTCAATATAGACTCTCGTATCGACAACTAACCAATCCACCAACTCAAGCAAATCCGCATTGCGCATTCGAATGCAACCATGCGACCCAGGCTTGCCTAATTCGGTGGTATCCGGAGTTCCATGGATATAGATACAGCGGCGTAAACTATCGACATCACCCCCCTTATTGCGCCCTTCCTCTAGTCCATCAAGTTGCAGGATACGGGTTAAAATCCAATCACGTTCTGGAAATTGTGCAGATAACTCAGGTGAATAAATTTCCCCAGTCCATTGCCGCGCAACAAACACGCTGTTCACTGGAGCATCAAGCCCAATACGCGAATGAATGCGATGCCACCCTCGAGGTGTGCATCCACTACCATATTGTTCGCCTAAGCCATTTTTGCCAGTGGAGATCGCATAGGATTTATGCGGTTTGCCATCCACAAAGCAATTCATCATTTGTTGAGAGGCTGAAATAGAAATTAATTGGGTATCGGTAGTGTTCATAATTAGTTCCTGTTAGGGGCAGTTGATGCCTCGTCATCCTGAGCGCAGCGAAGGATCTCCTGAATGTGGCATAGTGCTCAAACAAGGAGATCCTTCGCTGCGCTCAGGATGACGTGGCAGACCCTATCGTATTGCCACAGTTTTAGTGTTCACAAATTCCAAAATTCCCTCGCGGGATAACTCTCTGCCAAAGCCAGAATGCTTTATCCCACCAAAAGGCACTCTCGGATCAGAAGAAACGAAGGCATTGACAAAACAAGAGCCAGCTTCAATTTCATGGTGCGCAATATATTCACCTCGCTGTTCATCACGGGTAAAAACAGCAGCCCCTAATCCATAATGGCTTTTATTCGCTAAATCAATTGCTATAGCTTCATCGTCTGCCGCAATTACGGCAATCACTGGGCCAAAAAGCTCTTCATCAAAAGCAGGCATCCCTTTATGCACATTGACTAATAAAGTAGGTGGATAATAGAACCCTTTGCCATTCGGAAGTTCCCCACCAATAATCACTTTAGCGCCAAGGTTAATACTCCTTTGTACTTGCTCATGCAAGTTCTTGCGCAAATCTTGACTTGCCATTGGACCTAAATTAGTTTCTATGCCCAAAGGATCACCCATTTTATAATTCGCTAATAATGCTTTAATTTTCCCAACTAACTCATTGTGCACAGACTCTATGGCAATAATTCGTTTTGCTGCAATACACACTTGACCACAATTATTAAGGCGCGATTTTACGATGCATTCGGCGGCAAGATCCAAGTCAGCATCGGCAAGTACGAGGTATGGATCATTCCCACCCAATTCCAAAACCGCTTTTTTTAAATGATTAGCCGCATTAGCAGCGACAATAGAACCAGCCCTTTCGCTGCCAGTTAGAGTAACCGCCACTACATGTTCATGTGCAATCACTTTTGCAGCCAATTCATTATCTAAAATAAAATGTTGCAATAAATGCTCAGGGAAACCTGCTTGGAGAAATAAATGGGCAATCTCATTCCCCGTCCCCGTTGAAATTGGGGCATGCTTCACAATTGCAGCATTACCAGCCATTAACGTAGGAACAGCAAAGCGGAAGACTTGCCAAAAAGGGAAGTTCCAGGGCATTATCGCAAATACAACGCCAAGTGGCTGATAACAAACCATCGTTTTTTTCATTTCGGTATTAATGGTTCTGGGTTGGAGATATTCTTCTGCATGCTCAGCATAGTGTTCGCATAACCAAACGCATTTCTCAATCTCAGCTTGGCCAAGCTTAATGGGTTTACCCATTTCATTGGCCATTAATACGGCTAAATCTGCTTTTTTCTGTGTGAGCAAACCTGCAAGCTTTAACATCAACTGCTTACGTTGGACAAAAGGTGTTTTTTTCCACACACGATACGCCAAATGACCCGCCTCAATTAATGCAGAGACTTCCTTTTCCTCTAAAGTAATATATTTGTTCAACACAGCTTCTGTTGCAGGGTTAACAGTATGTATAATCATTATTCATTATCCAAGTGCTCATTCTTGCAGCATATCTTATCGTTAGCTCCCTTTCATTTCAAATGGTTATCTGCGTAGGGTTCGATTCTCGCATAGACAAATTTGTAGGTTGGGCCTTGGCCCAACATGAAACCCAAAACAAACACGACTATTTTGTCACAGCCACATTCTTGTTGGGCCAAGGCCCAACCTACGCGATTGAGAATTGCCCCCCTCTGCATACTTGTGATTGCATATGGGTTTTGATTATTGTTACTATTCATCCTTAAAAAATACTAGGGTAAAGACACTAGGAAACCTATGACAAAAAAAATTCTAGGCCATCCCCCTGCTGCCCACTATATGGTTGCCTGGGCAGTGCATGCATTTACAGCAAGTGCAGCTTGTTTCGGCATACTGACCCTCATTAAAATTTATCAGCACGAGTATGTGCAGGCACTTTGGTTCATGGGTATTGCAGTTTTTATCGATGCAGTCGATGGTTCGCTGGCTAGATTGGTGCGAGTTAAATCTGTGTTACCTAATATTGACGGTGCTTTGCTCGATAATATCGTTGATTATGTTAATTATGTAATTACCCCTTGTTTTTTTCTTTTTGCCAAACCTGAGATGCTACCGCCAAACTATTTACTACCGCTTATTGTAGCAATAGTAATTACCTCGTCTTACCAATTTTGCCAAACTGATGCCAAAACCGCCGACCATTTTTTCAAAGGCTTTCCATGCTATTGGAATATTGCCGTATTTTATATGTTTATCTTTGCTACATCGATGTATACCAATGCTTGGATTTTAACTATTTTATGCATTTTGATTTTTGTACCAGTCAAATATGTCTATCCATCTCGTCTTGATTACCTTACCGAATCAAAACCTTTAAAAATAATTATGCATAGCTTTTCGGCAGTATATGGAATCAGTTCTGCGATAATACTGTGGAATTACCCTAGTATTGATCCATTTTGGCTGGCATTATCAATCGGTTATGTAATCCTTTATGTGATGCTGAGTGTGTATCGCACTTGTTCGCCATTGATGCAGTAAACCCTAATTTGTTTTTCTCGGGAAGCGTCATTGCGAGCGCAGCTCCGTCATTACGAACTGAAGGTGAAGCCGTCATTGCGAGGAGCGTAGCGACGAAGCAATCCAGCGACCTTTCCTAGCATATCATAAGGCCACTGGATTGCTTCACTGCGTTCGCAATGGACGGAGCTAGCGTTCGCAATGACGGAGCTAGCGTTCGCAATGACGGTGTGTTTAAAGTTATATTAGATCGGATGTTGATCGAATCTAAAAAAATGAGTTCACATTTACTGCAGTTATTATTAGAATAGCCCATTTTACTATTAATAAGAGAATTTATGTCACTTAACAAAACAATCATGTCAATAATCGTAATGACTGTTTTTTTTAGTAGCATGGATGCTGCCAATGCTTTCCCACATGGTTGTGAAGTAACGGGTTTTGCTTTTGCGCAAAATTACTTAGTAGTCAACGAAAATGGGGAGCAATCGTTTTATTTAATTCAGAATCATCGCGATTCACCCGTCGAATTACAGCGTTTTGAGACTAGTGAAGCATTTATGAGCCCACCACTTACAATTAGATTAGATCCTTCGATGTGGGCAGCTTTTGCTTCGGATATCGAACACTTGCATTTTCAATGTTGGGTTAAAGAAAATAACAGTAATGTAAAAATTGACTGTCGTGATGTATTGGATGTTTGTCAATACCCACGCGTTAAATTTGCCTTGAGCAACATGGGCAACTATTGGGTTTCGACTAATAAAACACAGTCTGAAGTGATTAACGAAGCAGTTGGCAAAGGGATCCTTTTACGTTGGTGAATTGTAGACTACAAGACAGCCTTTTTCTTCTAAGTGGGATTGTTGGTTCATTGATATTACTATTTGGACTAACGCAAATGCCTGCTCAGGTTTACTATGTCATCGGCTCAATCCTATTATTGCTTACTTCACTTCATTTCAGGCTTATTTACTTTATTGCGCTTGAATTAATTCTCATTGCTGGCCATGGGGCTATTCTTCTGCATATTGGTAATACCTTGCAAATTGCTCTGCCTGTTCTTTTATCCCTACAACTACTCATTTTTTATCTGCTAAGTGGTCAACTTAACAATTTTTTCCTTTTAATTGGTATTTCCGGGATTGCTTTTCTTTCTATTGGCTTTGCTTATGAGAATCAATGGGTCTTCTTTTTTGGAAGTATTTCCATTGCAATTTATGCTTTTTATTGCACCTTCCAGGGTAAATCAATTACCTTATTGTGGGCTGTTTTGAATTCACTATTTGCATTAATTGCAGTATACAAACTAATTTTCCTTTAAAACAGGAGGTTTTATGGCCAAGACACCTTCCAGCATGGTGCCACTCGGTACCCCTGCCCCACAATTTTCTCTATTGGATACCGTTAGCGGTAAGAAAGTGAGTTTGGACAATTCAAGCAATGCTACGGTAATCATGTTCATTTGTAATCATTGCCCTTTTGTTAAACATGTTAATAAAGAGCTTACTCGCCTAGCTAATGATTATATGAGCAAAGGGGTAAATTTTCTTGCTATCAATTCTAACGATATTGTGCATTATCCTGATGACTCACCTGAAAATATGCAAAAAACAGCCATGCAGGAGGGTTATCCTTTTCCTTATCTCTTCGATGAAACGCAAGAGGTTGCCAAGGCTTACCACGCTGCTTGCACGCCTGATTTTTATATCTTTGATACTAATTTGCTACTTGCCTACCGAGGACAATTAGACGATTCGCGCCCTGGCAATCAAATCGCAGTATCAGGCAGCTCTATCCGCAAAGCGCTAGATTGCTTGCTTACGCACAAACCCATTCAGTTTGAGCAGAAACCAAGTTTAGGATGCAGCATCAAATGGAAGTAAGGAGTTGCTCACGCCCCAGCAACATCCTGCTTCCAGGCGCAATTGCGAACCGAAGGAGAGGCACGTCATTGCGGGAGCGTAGCTCCTCGCAATGACGCCTTACTTAGCTGAAACAACCTCTATTTGTAGAATTGCTATCACATCGCTATGCAAGTGAATTTCAACCGTAAACTCACCCACGGAATGTATTGGGCCTTCAGGCATTACAATTTCACGTTTGCTAACTTCAATCGATTTAGCAAGCAGAGCTTCTTTGATTTCATTAGCACCAACTGAACCATAAAGCTTACCTTCTTCACTTGCCATCGCTGAAATGACCACTGTAGTATCGCTTAGCTTGGCAGCGCGCTGTTCCGCGGCTGATAACGATTGCTGTGCCTTCTTCTCTAGCTCACCACGGCGTTGCTCAAAACGCTCGGTATTTTCTTTTGTAGCAAAGACTGCTTTGTTTTGTGGGATCAAAAAATTACGGCCGTAGCCTGGTTTTACAGCAACTTTATCCCCTAAATTTCCTAAATTTCTAATTTTTTCTAATAAAATGACGTCCATCGTATTATCCCCTATTTTCTTTTCCGCCTGTGTTAGGAGGCAGATATGATCTTAAATTAAACAAACTATCTATAGCACCAATAATGACATATATAGGCAACATAACAAAAGGCAGTAAAATTAATGGCACCAGCAGTAAAATTAAAATACTAAGCCCTCTATCCTTCGCCAAAATATTAAAATTTAGGCTTAAACCTGCAAACACATAATAAACACCCACTACCGGCAAACAGCTAATGGCCAATGGACTATTTTTATAAGCACCGATTACAGTAATTGCAAGCAAAATCACCCCATATCCACTCGCACGAAATGCAATCATTTCTCGCCTAAACCCACCAGGATAAAATAGCCTGGACTGGATAGAACGAGCTAATAATAGCGAAGCAACTGCAGATAAGACTACACTTGTTGTTTGAATTCCTAACAGATAATTGGCTATAGCTACTTCGTTAATGGCCTCTTTATTGTTTAGTAAATTCGCAACAGCACTATCAGAATTTTCCTTCGCCATTCCTTTGATTATTGTTTGAACATAAAGGTATTGGTTAGTTACTAATTCAGGTGCTAACCATTGAATCAAGGTAATCACTAATAGCGCTTGTAAAACAATAAAAAATCCAGCTAATTTCCAACTCGCTGTCGAATGCAGTACTCCTGCTGTCAAATAACAAGGTAAAAACGCTATTATAGCCATAATAACCGCTGCAGATAATGACATAGACATTAGCGAGAAAACCAGCAGAGTTGTTACCCCGAGCATAAGTCCACTAAAACCATCAAGCCACCCTTTACGCAAGGTTATCAGGGCAATAACTGCTGCTGATAACCAAGCTGCAAACGGTATTAACGCTAAAATAACAATATATACTAAGGCAAGGTGGTTATTTTCTAGCAAATAACGACCTTGCCCACTTAAAAAATCGCCTAAGCGGGCCATTATTAGCGATGGCTATCACAGTATGGTAGTAAACCCAAGAAACGTGCGTGCTTGATGGCTTTTGCCAATTGACGCTGAATACGAGTTTGGGTACCTGTGATACGGCTAGGCACAATCTTTCCAGTTTCAGAGATATAATTCTTTAACAAATTTACATCCTTATAATCGATTTCATAAGCTCCATCTGCACTAACGCGAGACATTTTTTTTCGCCGAAAATAGGTTCCTGTCATAATTTCATTCCCCTTAAGCTGCTCTCTCATCTTTTTCTTTCTTCATTAACACGGATTGACCAGTGATTGCGTGTTTACGATTAAGAACTAGATACCTTAGGATAGCGTCATTAAATTTGAACGCATTTTTTAACTCGTCAAGAACTGCTTGGTTACATTCTATATTCATCAATATGTAATGGGCCTTATGCATTTCTTTGATTGGATAGGCAAGTTGACGACGACCCCAATCCTCTTTTCGGTGAATCAAACCTGCGTGCTTCGTGATAATCCCTTCATAGCGCTCAACCATTGCTGGCACTTGATCGCTTTGATCAGGATGGACAAGAAACACTATTTCGTAATGTCTCATCATTTCTCCTCATGGATATTGGGTCTGTTGACAATTCACTGTGTTGGGCCAAGGCTCAACCTACAATGTTGTGTGAAAACATGTAGGTTGGGCTTTAGCCCAACACAAACTCAGGCGAATTGTTAACAGACCCTAGCCTTCCTCGAATAATTAAGGTAAGGCAAGGTTTAAAAAACGCACAATATTAACTGATCTTCAGCTGGGTAGCAATCCGTGCTGCTTTTAAAGGTGTGATTTTAAGTTCGGTTAAATCACACCCAATGATTGCTTTTAACTTGCCCATACGATATAAACGTATTAAAAATTAAAAGAGGTTTTTATATGAACATTATGACCATCCCTTTTGAAGAGCCGCTGACAGTCTACATCAAGGGAGAGCTCGTTCAAATAATCGCATTTAAAACCTTGGAACATGGTAACGTAAAATTTGGGGTGCAAGCCCCGCGATCAATTGAAGTCCACCGGGAAGAAATTTACCAAGCAATTAAGCAGAAAATGCAAGACAACAACTCTGAATAATGCCATTTTTCAATAAATATTTTATTTTAATCCTTGCACTCCTTGTTAGCCTTTTATCTACAATAGCATTCGCCATCAATTATTTTGTTTATCGATTCCCAGGCAATAATTATTTTCCAGAACAGATGCCCACTATAGGGCTCATTTTATTCCTAGCATGGATTGGAGCATACCTCCTGTTCGACGAAGATAGTCCTTATGTGCACATTAGCCGTGAACTGGTTTATTTTTTTCTGGTTATCTCAGTTGTTGGTTTTGCCACTAACGCAGTTCAGCTCACTCCTTTTAACCCAATAGACAAGCAATTAATAGCCATCGACAGCGTTTTTTTTAATCTAGCTGAAATCATTGCTTGGACAATAAGTATCCCTTGGTTTAAGAGCGTCCTAGCAATAAGTTACGATAGCCTGCCCTATCAAATGTCCTATCTACCCTTTGTTCTTATTCTTGCGCAAAAATACACTTACCTACGAGAATACTATGCAATGCTCCTTCTCACTGTATTGCTTGGCTTTTTTCTCTATTATTTTTTACCTACTATGGGGCCTGCGAGCTTTATTAAAAGTCCTTATTTTCTTAAAGAGCAATACGCAACGGGGGTAAAATTTGCCGAGCTCCACCGCCACATCCCTCCGTCAACACTTAATGGTGGTTTAATCGCCATGCCTTCTTTTCATGTCATTTGGGCTTGCCTATGCCAAAGTTTAGTCCGCTGTTGGCCTATTGCTTTTGTCTTATTATTACCAATCAATTTACTGCTAATCATTTCCTGTGTTTTACTTGGCTGGCACTATGTCATTGATTTAGTAGGGAGTCTCATCGTCTTACTAGTCGCGTATGGAATTTATTTTGTAACTCCCCACGTCATCCCGAGCGCAGCGAGGGATCTCCAGCAAACAGCACGTATTTAAAAATTGTGCCACTGCATGGAGATCCCTCGTCGCAAGCTCCTCGGGATGACGTGGGGAGTTACTTTATTTTTACTTAGTAAAAAAATAGGACAAACTAGGGTCTGTCTTAAATCGCTCGCCGTATTGGGCTTCTAACTGGGTAGAAAGCTCGTTGAGCTTATCTTGACCAAAATGCTTGGCATAATTTATTGGTCCACCGCGAAATGGGGCGAATCCGGTGCCAAAAATCATCCCAGCATCTAGCAAATCACTATCCGCTACAACGCCCTCGCGTAAACATGATACTGCCTCATTAACCATGCGCAGAACCAATCGATTCGCCATGTCATTAGCTGATTTCGTGCTCTTTATTTTTTGCTTAATCGGCTTGCCATTTTTATAACGATAAAAACCTTGCCCTGTTTTGCGGCCCAGTTTACCTGCTTTAACCATTTCTCGTAGTTTAATTGGCACTGTGCCACCAAAATGGGACACCATATTTTCAGCAACGGCTAAACAAACATCCATACCAACCACATCAACTAACTCGACAGGCCCTATCATCATGCCAAACGATTTTGCGGCCTCATCAATCTCTTCACGACTATACCCTTCTTCAAGCAGCTGGACACATTCCAGCAAATAAGGTGTCAATACCCGATTAACTAAAAACCCAGGACTTGATTGAACAGGTAAAGGTAACCGTCCAATTTGGTTAACAAAAGCGCAAGCACATTGCGTTACTAATTTGGACGTTTTTGCACTACTCACTATTTCAACAAGCTCCATTTTGGCAACCGGATTGAAAAAATGGATCCCCACTAAACGTGTAGGATCTGCCATGCCCTGGCTTATATCATCCAAGGGTATGCTTGAGGTATTCGTAGCGATTACTGCGTCTTTTTTGGCCTTAGCTTCAATTTGTTGCATCGTTGATCGCTTAACATCTAAATTTTCAAATACGGCTTCAATAATTACATCAGCTCGTGCTATTCCATGGCCCTCTGGATCAGCAACTAACCTATCCATTGCTGCTTGGATTCGCCGTGATTGGCGCAATTTCTTATTAAATAACTGATAAGCCCGAGCAATGGCTGGTGCAATTTGAGCATAGGTTTTATCTTGTACAGTTACTTTAATTCCACGCAAAGCACACCAAGCAGCAATATCACCACCCATTACTCCAGCGCCGATCACATGAACATGTTCTGCTTTAAAATCACAATCCTTAGCAAATCCTTTTAACCGCTCACGCAAAAGAAAAGCACGAATAAGATTAGCAGCAGTTTCTCCCTGACTGACTAACTGCTCAACTGAATCGACTTCTTTCAAATAAGCCCGCTCACCAACGCCTCCTTCTCGATCCCAAAGATCGATCACAGCATAGGGTGCCGGATAGTGCTTTCTCGTCACTCGTTTAGCTAAGTTATAGCGAAGTAAAGGTGACACTAGCGAGCGTACCCATGAATAGTTGGTTAGTGACTGTATCATTCTAGGTTTATGTTTGCTGAGCCTATTTTTAATATAATAAATTGCGATACGTTTTAATTGCCTCAGTGGCCCAACTTCATCGATTATTCCTAGCTGCTTCGCCTTCATTGCCGAGATAGTTGCTCCAGTGAGAATAACTTTAGACAACGCATCGAAACCCCCAATTAATCGGGGTAATCGCACTGTTCCCCCCCACCCTGGGTGAATTCCTAGCAATATTTCAGGTAATGCCAAACGTGTATCTTCCTCATCTGAAGCAATGCGGTAATCACACGACAAAGCGAGCTCTAATCCACCTCCCATACAAAACCCATTAATCATAGCAACAGTTGGTATGGATAAAGCCTCTAGACGAGAAAAAACAGCCTGCCCTTTCCTTAAAAAATCCACTATTTCAAGTGAGTTTTTGAATTTAGTGAAAGCATGAATATCAGCCCCTGCTATAAATCCTTTATCTTTAGCCGAATAAATGATCAATCCCTGCGCCGCAGAAATTTGAGCTATTTCTTGTAAAAGGCTATTCAACTCATCCAATACTTCATCATTAATAACATTAACCGGTGCTTCTTTCCGATCTAGCCCCAACCAGACGATATGATCTGCATCTTGTTGCATTTGCCAATGTTTGTAGTTACTCATTGCCCTTTCACCTCTGTCACATGCTCCAGATACATTGCTCCCCCTTGCCCGCCACCGATACAAATTGTAGCCATACCACGCGTTCCCTTATGCTGTCTAAGTGATTGCAATACGTGCAACACAATACGAGCACCACTCGCTCCAACCGGATGACCAGAGGCAATTGCACCGCCGTCTTTATTAAGCTGATCAAACGGGGGGGCTTCCAATGTTTGTTCAAGCCCTAATTGGCTCCGGCAATAATCAGCATCATTCCAAGCAGCCAAACAGGCAAGTACCTGGGCTGCAAAAGCTTCATTAATTTCCCAACAATCCAGATCAGTTGGCTTTAGATTATGGCGCTGCAAAATCGGAGTGGCTGCATGCACAGGTCCTAGGCCCATTTGGGTAGGATCAAGAGCAGACCACTGTGAATCCACGATACGACCCATAACTGGGAGCTGGTATTTTTTTACTGCTTGTGCACTCGCCAATACTAATAAACAAGCCCCATCAGTTATTTGCGAGCTATTTCCGGCAGTTACCATCCCATATTTTTTGTCAAAAAACGGTTTTAATTTCCCTAGTTTTTCTACCGAAGAATCTGGGCGCACACCATCGTCTTGGTAGTAAATATTACCCTTATTATCAATAATAGGTACCACTTCGTCCATTCTCCCCTCAGTAAACGCTTGTGCTAAACGTTGATGGCTTTCACTAGCGAATTCATCCATTTGCTCACGGGTAATATTAAATCGATATGCTAATTTCTCAGCCGTTTGTCCCATATTCATCCCAATAATTGGATCGGTCAGACCACGGAGCAAAGCAATGATTGGAGTAAGATAAGAGGGTCTAAATCGGGTTAGTAATGCAAAACGTTGCCTAGCACTTTTTGCGACAAACCATTGCGCTAACCAAGCGGTCATTTTTTCATTGAATAATAAAGGGGCGTGGCTCATTGCCTCAGTGCCACCTGTTAAAACGATGTCACTCCGCCCACTAGCAATTTGCAATGCAGCGTTATCAATAGCCTGCATACCCGAGGCACAGTTTCTCATCACAGTAAAAGCAGGCACCTTATCACCACAGCCCAAGCGTAAAGCGACAACCCGGGCAATATTTGCTTCATCAGGACCCGGCATAGTGGAGCCGATAATGACTTCATCGATTTGCTTAGGAGAAATGGGCAGGCGGTTTAACAATGGCCTACCAGCTGCTACTGCCAAATCTGCTCCAGTGAATGGGCCAACCTTTTTCGCTTTAAGAAATGGGGTCCGACTACCATCAATCACATACACTTCTCTACCAGCTAAATTTGACCTCTGCTTCATTACTCCTCCTGATGTTACTCAAGATAATAACAACGTCATTTCTAAAGATTACAGCAAACTTTAATTTTTGGAAATTAGGGTCAACAGACCCTAATATAAATTCGTAACGATTGAATGTTGTTTCAGCTTAAGTTTAATGAATTCTCATGGCCTGAATATATCACTAAAATAAATTGAGGAGCTCCATTGCTTCATTAGATCAATGAGATAGAATTATTTTCGCCAAAAAACGATTCACCCACTGGGTGAAACAAGGAGCGAAAATGATCATGACACAGAGTGCATTACCCTTCCAGTATCAAACCGAAAAAACTGACTCTGGATTAACGGGATTTGCTGGATTACCACTCTATTTGGATCTTGCGAGACAAAGCGGTTTTGTTCAGTACATCAGTCAAACCCTGAAGACAAAAACACGGGGATGGACCGATGCTGAAATGATTTTGTCATTAATATTGTTAAATTTGGCTGGCGGTGATTGCATCAGCGATATTGAGCGCCTTGAACAAGATGCGGGGTTCAGGACATTGCTTATGCAATTTTCTACACACGGCATGAAACGAAAAGAACGACGGGCTTTTGAAAAGCGATGGAGAAAAGAAAAAAGCCGTGGATTACCTTCCAATGCAGCAATTCACCGTTATTTGCCAAAATTCCATTCAGCCGAAGAAGAAGCAAAACGTGTAGAAGGCACAGCGTTTATTCCTGAGCCCAATGCCAACCTGATTACTCTAATGAGTCTGAATCAACCCTTGATTGCTTGTATTCAACAGCAGTCACCCTCTAGTGTTGCGACATTGGATCAGGATGCAACATTAACTAACACCTATAAACGGAACGCCCTTTACTGCTACAAAGGTTTTAAAGCTTATCAACCGTTTAACACCTTCTGGGCAGAGCATGGCATGCTATTGCACAGTGAATTTCGAGACGGTAACGTGAATGCAGGCTTTGAACAATTACGGATTTTAAAAGAGACACTGAGTTTATTGCCATCGGATGTAAACCACGCCTATTTACGCTCAGATAGCGCTGGTTATCAAGAGGATTTGATACGTTATTGTGCGGAGGGTAATGACCCTCGTTTTGGTGTTATCCCATTTGCAATCGCAGCCCGCGTCAGCGCCGGGATTAAAAAAAGAAGCGCAATCGCTTGATGAGAAACATTGGCACCCTATTTATCAAGAAGATGCTGATGGCACAAAAATAAAGACCAATCAGGAATGGGTTGACATTTGTTTTGTGCCAGAGTGGGCTGTAAGAAGCAAAGCCAGCTACCGCTATTTAGCCATTCGTGAGGTCATGAAGCCAGTAAAGACTAAAGGTGATGAAGAACCTGATTTGCCCTTTCAAACGATGACATCAGATAGGGTGACTTATAAATTATTTGCTGTTGTCACGAATCGCGACATGGATGGTTCAGATCTGATTCAATGGCATCGCAAGCGTTGTGGTAAGAGTGAGCACGTGCACAGCACACAAAAGGAAGGGCTGGCTGGTGGTCAGTTGCCATCGAATCTATTTGGGGCAAATGCGGCATGGTGGGCGATCATGGTGTTATCGTTTAATCTTAATCGGTTGATGCAAATTGCAGTGCTACCAAAAGATCTCAAAGAAAGTAAAATGAAGGCTCTGCGATTTCATATCATACAGTTGCCAGGTCGCGTTATTCATCATGCAAGGCAAGTGTTTGTTCGTGTTGAGAGTCATTGTTGTGAGCTGCTTCAATTGATAAGAGGTAAAATTGCCAAAGTACGCAGTGGGATTGAATTATATGCACTTAATACGTCATAGGTTGGAGTCGCTAGCGCGACCTGTTTTTAAATCTACCTCCCTTGATCCTTTTCCACACTACATCTGGGAAGAAGGAAATGGATCCGTTTGGCCTGCTAGAGGGGATTTAAGACTTGTTGTTTGATAATTGAGAATAAAAATGACAAATACAATCTGAAAATGATAAATACACCGTGAATTTGACCACCAGTGTTTAATATTAAGTCAAAAATAGCTGCGCTGGTGGAAAAATGCTAGCTGTTTAATTTTTTGACGATCAAATTAGGATGGGACAACGCGTTGACTCAAAGTAAATACCTGATATACTTCGCCTCCAGCAAACGGAGAGATGGCCGAGAGGACGAAGGCGCTCCCCTGCTAAGGGAGTATGGGAGAAATCCCATCGAGGGTTCGAATCCCTCTCTCTCCGCCAAAACACGCGCCCGTAGCTCAGTTGGATAGAGTATCTGGCTACGAACCAGGGGGTCGGAGGTTCGAATCCTTCCGGGCGCGCCAAATCCAAGATCGGAGCACTAAGTAAAAATCACTCCGAAATCCAAAAACAAAGCACAAATGTCCTTGGCCCGGAAGGGTTCGAACCGAAAGGGGTTCGACAAAATGCGAAGCGAAAAGCGCGCAGCGCGGCGCAGCATTTTGGACGCGCTTTAGCGCGCCCCGAAGGGGTGAGGAAGGAATAAAGTGACTGACGAATCAATCCTTCCGGGCGCGCCATTTAAAATCAAAGGGTTAGCTCAAAATTGTGTCATAAAAACCCATTTAATGTGGCATAAACGTGTCATAAAACTCGTTCTGCCGCTCACCGATGAGAAACAACCCAGAAAAATTCCAGGCCTAGGTGCGTTACTTCCGTTGCTTGATCATCAACAAGCTTGTGAGCCAAAGATCTCAATTCAAGCAATTAGAGAGGAGCAGAATTCGGAGAGTATAAGCTTTATATCCATTGCTGCAGAGCTTGCTACCCGCATTGGAGAAAATGCGTTTGCTCTAAAAATGAAAGACGAAAGTATGCATCCCGAGCTGAAAGTTAATGATATTTTAATCATTGATCCCGAGTCTAAATTATACCCTGGTAGTAAGGAACAAACTCTGTCCTCCACCTATTAGCAACATAATTTTTTTCCGTTCGGCATCGATATCTCTCTAAAATCCTTCAGGCTAGCGGTTTTTAGCACGATTGCCCTGCTAAAACATTGTTCTGCTATTATTGTGGGTCATCGAGATAATTGCCTTAAAGCCGTGCATGTAAATGCCCTTTGCTTTCGTCTTGGCTATGCTGATTGCCTTCATGGAGCTGGGCTAGACTTTGATGATGTTCGCCAAGCAAGGGTGCGGAAGCTGGTTTAATTTTTGGGAAAAAAGAATGAGTTACACCCTGCGTTACGATATTTTTACTGTCCTTACTGCTACTTAGGATTTCTTTAAAAAAACCTTGTTTAATCGCTTCAGATACAGTTAAAACCGGTGATGCGGGGATGTCCTGTTCTCTACAACACTCATACCAATACTCCCGATCATGTTTCATTAATCTTTGATTTAGTTCGCTTTCAAATTGATCTTGATTCTCCAGTCTTATTCGAAAAGTGGGATATTTTGCGTGAAAATCACTGTCTTTTAAAACCGCTAGACAAAAACGTTTGAATTGCTCTTCGTTGACTGTAGCTACTGATATGAGCCCATTTTGGGTGGTATAATAAGAAAAAGGAACAGCAAATTGATCTTGATTGCCTGATCTAAAAAACTCGTCCCCATTCACAAGTGCGCGAATCACTTGCCCTGTCTGTAGCCACATGGATGCACCTGCCATTGAAACAGAAATATAAATCATTTTTTTGGCTGCCTCAGGAAGGGATGGGGTGCGCAATAAAAAATATAAGTTAGCTACTATATAATTACAGGCAAGAAGACCAGTGACCTGATCCAGTATAGGAACACCAATTTTTAAGGGCTTTGTTGCTGATGCGCAGTTTGTGTAACCAAGGCCTGTTGCCGCTTGTACTGATGCATCGAGAGCAAGACCATTATTGACTTCCTCATTTGGATAGCCATTGATCGAGCAATAGATTTGAGCTTTAGGTTTATTGGGGTTTGCAAAATGGCTTTGTAGAATTTTATCATTCTTTTTTGCTCTTATAGAGCGATTATCGACGATTGCATCGGCAATTTTGATCAGAGATGCTAGCAATTGTCTGTCTTTATCGTCCTCATAATCGATTGCAATAGAAAGTTGATTATAAGATAGAGCATTATAATAATGAGCAGAAAAAACATAACGTGAGGGATCGCCTAGTGGTTTTTTTTCAACTTTAATAACTAAGGCACCTTGATTGATTAAACTTTGTAAGGCAATAGGGCCTGCAACATAATAGCAAAATCCAAGAATAACTACACCGTTAAGAGGTCCAGGCAAAACATTGTCTTTATATTTTTTTAATAGTTCCTCTTTAGAAAACATCTCATAATCCCCATATTAGCTGCTGAAAGCCTCGAATGAAAAGCTGACTACTTGTATATTAATGCCCCTTATTGTAGGCTTGGTCAATCTTAAAACAATTTAAATAGAAGATCAATGGTACTGACTTTTGATAGGATTCTGGAATCCTTAGAGGAAAATCCAGAAAAAATAGCAATTATTGACCAAGGGACTGCCTACACTTATCAGGAGCTAAACCATTATTCCGATAAAATAGCCCTTTATTTAGCTCAATATAAGATTCGACACAACAGTAAAGTTGCCTTTCTCATGCGTCGATCTTATGGACAATTAGCGGTAATCTTGGCTATATGGAAATTAGGAGCAACTTACATTCCCCTCGATGCTAAAACGCCAAAACAGCGAATAAACCAACTTCTAGGTAGCATCGATGCAGAATGCATTGTTTGTGATCCCCCGTTATTAAATAACGTTTCGGATCAGGGTAGCCCAATTTTAATGTTAAACGACCCTGATTTTATTGCTCTGGATTGCAAGAAACAGTTGCATTATCCTCAAGGTGAGCTTGCATATATCATTTATACCTCAGGTTCAACAGGAGAACCCAAAGGGGGTAATGATTACTCACGAAAATTTAAGCAATCATATAACCTGGCTAATTGAAGATTTGGGCTTTAACGAAGCTGATTGCTTCAGTTTTAACTCATCAATGGCTTTTGATTTCTCAGTAGGTTGTACCATTCTTCCCCTGGCAGTAGGTGCAACTATCGTTATTACAAGCGAAGTAGACACCTTAGATATGACCACCTATTGTCGGCAACTTGTAGAAAATAAAGTAACCTTTGCCAAATGGACACCAAGCTACTTCAGATTACTTAACGATTATTTAGAGAAAAATCCTGTTGATTTATCATCATTTCGTTTCATTATGGTAGCAGGTGAAGAATTATTAACGAGTTACACTGCTAACTGGTTTAAAATCTACCCAAACCACACATTGATTAATGAATATGGTCCCACCGAGACTGCTGTTGGAATTACTACACATAGATTTACTAAAGACTCTCTCAATACCCAATTGACTACCGTGCCAATTGGCAAGCCTGCGATTAATTCGAAGTTCTATGTAGTCGATTCACAACATAATCTGCTCAAAGACGATGAGATTGGTGAATTACTTATTGGTGGTACGAGTGTTGGGCTTGGTTATTATAGGCAACCTGAATTAACATCTGAACGTTTTATCCATAATCCCTTTGAGCAAAAACCTGAAATACTCTACCGAACGGGGGATCTTGTCAAAAAACTTCCCGATGGTAGCTACTTATACTTTGGTCGAATTGATAATCAAGTTAAAGTTGATGGATACCGTATTGAATTAAATGAGATTGAGCATTGTATTCTACAAAACCCTCAAATTAAACAGGCAAAGCTGACTGTCGATAAAGAAGCACAAAATGCCCCTAAAATCCTAGCCTACCTTGTTTTAAACAAGCAAGCATCTATTCAACTCGAAACGATAAAAACGACTCTTTCCCGGCAACTTCCTGCTTTCATGATTCCCCACCAATTTTTTTTTGTGAAGCAGATCCCGATGAATATCAATGGCAAAGTTGATTTCTCTGCTCTAAAACAAATAACTAAAAGGAGTACACCAACAAATGATGTACTTTGTCATACGACTATCGGGAAAGTTAGAGCATTGGTTGCAAACTATACCGGAATCACCGCACCTGATGAGCACACCACTTTTTTTAACTTAGGATTTAGCTCCCTTCTTCTTGGGCAATTAGTTCAGGATCTCAATCAACACTATCAATGTGAAATGAAGATACAAGATTTATTTACTTATTCAAACATAACATCACTCACTACTTATATCGACAAACAACAGGAAGTTCAGTCGAACATAACCACAATTCATAAATTTAAGAAAAAAAGCTTAAAAATGAACCCTATTGCTATCATTGCAATGGATTGCCGACTACCTCAAGCGAATGACTGTGAGGCTTTATGGGAGTTATGTAAAAATGGCAAAGAAAGTATTGAGCATTTTTCACCTACAAAAGAAGGCCAAATAAATTTCGACAATGAAAAACTGGTCTATGCGCGGGGAATAATCGACAATGTAGACCATTTTGATGCCCATTTTTTTGGGTTTACTGCGAAGGATGCCCACTTAACTGATCCTCAAATTCGATTATTGCTTGAATCGGCTTGGATTGCTTTTGAAAAAGCAGGTTATATCCCAGAACAATCAGGAAAGAAAACGGGAGTATTCGTTAGTACTAATGATAGCACCTACCTTCTTAATCATAATCTTATCGAGCGTCTGCAATCTCTTTATAGTGACCGTTTCATCTTACAAAGACTGATGAGTCCTCAATGCCTTGCTACCAAAATTGCCTATATCCTTAATTGTACGGGTCCAAGCTTGACGGTGCAAACGGCATGTTCGGGCTCACTGGTTGCTGTCGTTCTTGCATGTCAGCAGCTTGCTACTTATCAATGCGATGTAGCGCTAGCAGGTGGTGTATCGATCGTCACACCCCAAACTCAACCCTACATGTATCAGCGAGGGAATATTTTTTCACCTGATGGACATTGCCGGCCTTTTGATAGCAGTGCCCAAGGAACAGTATTTAGCAATGGGCTAGGTACTGTTGTTCTAAAACGATTAGACGATGCAATTAAAGATAATGATACCATTCTGAGTGTGATTAAAGGTGCGAGTACCAATAACGATGGGGCTAATAAAATGAGCTTTACGGCACCTTCTGTTCATGGGCAAGAGGCATGTATTTTAAACGCCCAAGAATCAGCAGGCATTGCGGCAGCAAGCATTCAGTATGTAGAAGCGCATGGTACGGGAACACTTATTGGTGATCCGATTGAAATTGAGGCCCTATCCGGTGCTTTTCGTCAAACAGCGAAACAGCAGCAGTTTTGTGCGATTGGTTCTCTTAAAGCAAATATAGGACATACGCATGTAGCAGCAGGGGTGGCAGGATTAATTAAAACATCGCTTGCTTTAAGTCATCGTCAAATCCCACCTTCTATTAATTTTGAGACTCCAAATCCTTACATTGATTGGCAGAACACCCCTTTTTATGTTAACCAAAGACTCCAGTATTGGCCTCGAATTAAATCGCCGCGACGCGCTGCAGTCAGTGCCTTTGGGGTTGGCGGCACTAATGCTCACGTGATCATGGAAGAAGCGCCATTGCTTAAACAAACAGCACCGCTACGTAATCCTTTCATGCTGTTACTTTCCGCAAAATCACCACAAGCATTAGCGACAATGCATGATAGATTAATTCAATACCTGAAAGAAGGTAACAAAGAATCGCGTAATTTATTAGCAAATATCGCTTACACACTGCAAGTTGGCCGTAAGCGATTTGAGTATAAGACAGGGATCGTTTGTGAAACAATAAGCGAGGCAATTTCTTACCTTGAAGAAAATCGTAATAATGATTTTACCGATGCTATAAATCATTCTGACAGTAAAGCTCGAATTGTTTTTCTATTTCCAGGACAAGGAACTCAATACGTCAATCTTTCTAAAGAGCTCTATGACAATGAGCCTATTTACCAGCGACATCTTGATCTCTGTCTTAAAATGGCATCAACCTATCTAGACCGTGATTTAAAAGCAATCTTGTTTTCCAAAAAACAGAGCTCTTCCCAAGTCAATCAAACAGAATTTACCCATCCTTTGTTATTTTCAGTTGAATATGCTTTAGCTCAGTTATTAATCAGTTGGGGTATTAAACCAGACTATATGCTAGGTCACAGCCTTGGGGAATATGTGGCAGCTTGTTTAGCCAATGTTTTCTCTTTAGAGGATGCAATAAAACTTATTTGTACTCGAGGTAAGGCCATTGCAACGTGTGAGAAAGGTGCCATGTTGGTTGCACCTTTGTCTGAAAACGAAGCCCGTTTATATTGTAACGATACAATTTTTCTAGCAGCTGTGAATGAGGAGAGGCAATGCGTTTTTTCTGGGAGCAAGCTTGCTATAGGTAAGCTTAAACAGCAATTAACTGCAGATTTACCCGAGATCGCCCCTCTGCTTATCGAGCTAAAAAATGCGCATCCTTTCCATTCACCCTTATTAGGATCCGCAGCGAAGCCCTTTTCAGCTTCATTACAGTCAGTACAATGGCAAAACCCAATTATCCCCTATCTTTCTAATTTAACTGGCGATTGGATTAGTGAATCAGTCCTCCAACAAGAAAATTATTGGCTGGATCATATGTTAAATACTGTCCAATTCTCACGATGCGTGCAACAAATCGCCTTAATTCCAAATACCGTCTTTGTAGAGGTTGGTCCAGGTCAAATCTTAAGCTCATTAATTACTAAAAAGCTACCTAAGACCACAACACTTAACCTTTTACCAAGTGATCAGCAGCAAAAATACTTTACTCCTTCCCATTTGATTGCAAAGGCACTAAAAACACTTTGGTGTCATGGTATCACTATTCATTGGGAGACTTATTACGATAGAGAAAAAAGGCAGCGAATTCCATTACCCACCTATCCTTTTGCAAAACAACGGTATTGGTTTGAAGAAGTCATTAAACATAACGATCAAAAACCAGAAATGACCAGTTCAGCACCGATGCTATATGCCCCCACTTGGATCAGAGAGCCTGTTCCATTAGAAGCTATTAGTCTAGATTTAAATAAGGAAGATTTAGCTTGGGTTATTTTTGATAATGATTCAAAGATATCTAGCTATACCATCAACGAACTTCAGCGCCAACAATGTCCAATTTGGATCATTAAAAAAGGCGATAGCTATAGGGAGATTAGCCAAAATCAGTTTTTGATTAATCCAAACAACAGCGCACACTACGAGACATTGATTCAAACCATTCTAAAAACCGGAGTTGAGCGATATGCAATTATCCATTTTTGGCCAATGAATCAATCGAAGGAATCAAATGATATTCTTAATGATCCTGCCTTATATCATACTTTATACAGTGGCTTATTTTTAACCCAAGCTTTTTACAAAAGGAAAAAAGAGAGCATAGTTTCCTGCTTAATGATTACAAACCAACTGCAAACAGTTTTAGGTCACGAAACAATAATACCTCTTACAAGCAGTGTCTTAAGTCTTTGTCGTGTGTTGTCTTTAGAAAATGAGAATTGCCGTTTTAGCAGTATTGATATTGACTATAAATTACCCCTCAATTCAGCACCTCTTTATGCAAAGCAGATCCTAAACAACGTGTTGAACTCTTTTGAAAAATTTAATGTCAAGGAAATTTTTCAGGTTGCTTTCCGCCATCATTATTGCTGGAAACCAACCTATCAATCATTAAAATTTCCCAAAAAAACGATACAAGCGACACCATGGCTTAAGGAAAAAGGCACCTATCTTATTACAGGAGGCCTTGGCGCAATGGGTTTGACGATTGCAGAATGGCTGTCGACTAAAATACCTACAACATTAGTATTATTATCAAGAACCCCTTTACCCTTAGAAAAGGACTGGGACTCATGGCTAGCTAAGCATGATGAGAATGATCCAACGAGCCAAACTATCCGAAAATTAAAAAAAATTAACAATACGGGAACTAGCGTGGTTATAGTTGCAGGTGACATCTCCGACTTACAGCAAATGAAACACCTCATACAAGAAATTCGCAAAGGATATGGTGAGATTAAGGGGATTTTCCATTTAGCAGGGATTGCTGGTGAAGGCCTTGCCCTGTTAAAAGAAAAAGCCACTATGCAAACTGTGTTATCGCCTAAAGTAAAAGGAACTTGGGTACTTTCTAAATTATTTAAGCAAACATCCCTTGATTTTTTTATCAGTGCTTCTTCATTAACTGCTATTGCTGGTGGTATTGGCCAACTTGACTATTGTGCTGCTAATTTATTTTTAGATTATTTTCTGTCACAAAAACAATTTAAACGGTGCAAACAGATCCTCACGATTAACTGGAACTCGTGGTCTTCGATTGGCATGGCAACCCACCTTGGACGATCAAAAACCCATGAAAAACTTTATTTAGAAAATAGTATTATGCCAGAAGAAGCAACCCAGCTTCTTGAAGCTGCTCTTCAGTCCGGACAACGTCAAGTTATCATTTCGCGCAATGAACCGAGCCTAGAACGGGATCGGATTATTACAGCATTTGCTAATCCAGAAAAAAAGGAGGCTCAATTTAAAAAAGCAGCACCACCTCTGCAAAAGGGGCAGCTAGAAACCATTCAATGTTTATGGCGAGATGTGCTCGGAGTCAAAACAATTGATCCAAGAGAAACATTTTATTCATTGGGTGGTGATTCGTTATTAGCCATACAGCTTCTCACCCAACTTGAAAAACAGTTAAATATTGACGTGTCGTTACAAGAATTTGCTCATGTAACTAACTTTGCTTCATTGCTTAAGCTTATTGAGCTCAAACCCATACTTACCAATCACTCTATTGTTAACCTATCATCGCAAAAAAACACAGATCTGAAAAATCCAGCTGTGTACTTTATTCATCCTTTAGGTGGAACGGTGTTTAACTACATTTCCTTAATGCCCTATTTAAGTTACCCAGCTAATTATTATGCAATTCAAGATCCAGAACTGGCTAAAGGAGAGTCACTATTCCATTCTATCAGCGATATGGCCAAGCATTATGTCAATGAAATTTCCCTCAATCAGCCTAAAGGACCGATTGTATTAATTGGTGCATCATTTGGTGGTAATATAGCGATGGAAATGGAGTCTTTTCTAGTTGAGTCTGGATTTTCTGTAGAAAAAATTATAATTATTGATAGCTGGGCTAATTTAGGGAAAGCAGACTTTAGCCAGAATAACCCAGAATTAGACTCATTAAGATTAATCAAAGAGTACTATGGCACACAGTCGCAGCAGTATCGGCTTATCGAAACGCGTTTATCTTGGCTGCGAACATCTATTCCTACCGGAGTTAATAGCAATGTGATCTTGTTAACTGCAAAAGAATTACTTCCATTTTATAAAAAAATTAAAGAGAAGGTAAATGGCTGGACACCATATTGCTCTATGCCTATAGTAGAGTATCCAATTAATGGAAATCATGACAGTATGTTTCATTCTACAAATCTGCCTCAGCTAGGGGAGAGGCTAACCTCGATTCTTAAGGGCTAGGTGTATGAAAATGAAGGATATCTCAATCAACAGTCGGAATTTTAAAGCGTTACTCGATGTGATTGAATGTCCAGTAATTTATGGCTCCGCTGATGGTATTATCCATGTTGCCAATAATTTAGCGATTAAAATTCTGAAACTTAATCGCAGAACTTATATCGGTAGCAATCTTTATGAGCATTGTAAGAAAAAACATTTTTCTTTAGGAACACTTGTTGATATTCAAAATAAACCTACTAATACCGTAAAAGAGACCTATTCGGTGGATCAAGAAGAAGCTTGCATCATTTTATGGAAAAAAATCACACCCTTTAGCTTGCACAATAGTAACTCGCACAAAAATGGGTTTTTACTTATTGGCTACAACATTACTCCTGAACAGACGATGATCAACAACTACGAGGACACTGTTTTATTTTATGAAAATATCCTCTCCAAACTTCCAACAAACGTCTATTGGAAAGATAAAAATTGTGTTTACATGGGATGCAATGATCGGCTTGCCCTCGCCGTAGGATTACCTTCAAGACATGCAATTAAAGGCATGACTGACTTCGATTTTGATTGGGGAAATAATGCAGCAGAGAGCTTTATTGCTTTCGACAAAAAAGTAATGCAAACAGGTGAGTCATTAACAACAGAAGATGTGTTTAAAGAAGCAAATGGGAATTTTGTCACTGTATTAACGAATAAAACACCCCTAAAAAACAAAGCTGGGAAGATTGAGGGTGTTTTGGCTATCTCAGTCGATATCACTCAACGTAAACAAATGGAAAAGGATTTACTATCCGCTAAAGAAGGAGCTGATGCTGCAAATCAGGCGAAATCCGAATTCATAGCGAACATGTCTCACGACATCAGAACTCCCATCACGGGGATCTTGGGGTTAACTGAAGAATTAGTCGACCTTGCTGATAAGACTTTAGTTTCTTTACAACAAATCTCCACGAATAAAAATAATACAGAGGTTGTAGCAAAATATCGATCGTTACTTAATCAGCTGATTGAAATTGTACGAGAAGATGGTCAGCTTGTCCTTGGCTCAGTTGACGAATTATTACAATTACTCAACGAAATCCTTGAAACGATGCGTCTGGAGTCAGGCAAAGCGCCTGAGAGGGAAGAATCTTTTGATTTAAGGGAACTCGTAGAGCACAATATCGAAATCATGAAGCCGACAGCACGCCATAAGAAATTAAAGCTGTCTTATGAAATTGATGATCAGATTCCTGTCTATTTTAGTGGATTGCGTCATTACCTTGACCGCACTTTACTTAATCTGCTGAGCAACGCATTAAAATTTACTGATAAAGGTTTTGTTAAAATCAACATTCAAATTTTGGGCGAAAGTCCTTCAGCCTATCTTCTCGGTGATCAAATCAAATTAAAAATTTCTGTTCAAGACAGTGGTATTGGCATTCCAAAGGATAAATTTGAGACGATATTTGAACATTTCTCTCGTTTAACGTCTTCTTATCAGGGGATCTATAAAGGAGCAGGCTTAGGTCTTTATACCGTGAAACATTATGTTGAGGCGATGAGTGCAAAGCTTAAAGTAGAAAGTGAAGTTGGGCAAGGCACCTGCTTCATCATTATTCTTCCTCTTACGGTATCTGACCATTCAGACCGTGAAAAAGTAACTTATCGTATCCCTAGACCTAAGGCAGCACCCATAGTGCAAACTAGCCTTTCCGTTAAGGAAGTCATCGAAACGGATGTAATGGCAAGGATTTTAATCGTAGAGGATAATCAAATTGCTGCCAAAGCGATGCAATCCACTATAACCCGTTTATATAGTCATTGTGCATGCGATAGGGCGGAAAATGGTGAGCAAGCAATCAAGATGGCAAAAGAGAATCAGTATGATTTCATTCTGATGGACATAGGTCTTCCTGATATTGACGGCATTGAAGTAACTAAACAAATTCGTGCCCTAAATAATTCTAGGGCAAAGGTGCCTATTGTGGCGCTGACTGGCCATGGAAGTGATTGGGAGAGGAGAGAAGAGGCGCTGGCTGCTGGGATGCAAGATGTTTATTCCAAACCACTCATTACTTCCGTGCTTGAGTCTCTGATGCAAAACTATGTATTTAACCCTGAGGAACAGTTAGTATCACCCCAACCCACAACGGCTGATATGCAACAAGATATTGCCTCTATTATCGATTGGAAGCAATGTCTTGCGCAATATAATGGCGATGAAGCGTGTGTACTTGAGCTATTAGCAGACCTTGCAGCTGACCTGAGAATGTCTCAAACAAAATTGGCAAAAGCCTATAGGGCTCATGATGATAAGACATTACGTGACGAATTACATCGCGTTCATGGTGGTGTGGTCTGCCTTACTTTACCCCAGCTAGATAAAGCGATAGCGGAATTTCATGCAGCGGTAAAAGACACACCGCAAAACCCTAAGCATCTAGAAAAAACCTATCTACATCTACAACAGGCATTGAGTGCATTTTGGAAAGCATTAACACAGTTTAAAAGGTAATCTCGAACTTCCCCTATAATCAACAAAATAATACCTGATGCGTACTCAAAAAAACCAGTGAGTATACTCGCTGGCTTTTTTAGTTCATACCCTTACCCTTTTTATACTTTTATACTACCAAATAGCTTAAAATACGTGCAGCCTCCTGTTGTTCCTTAGCTAAGTCAGGCATTCTAGCAATCGCGTAGTGGAGTGCTTTAGTAAAGTCTTCGTAGCATCGTGGATACCGTAGCGCTTGAAAACTAATTATTGATTCTCTGACAATTTCTGATGCGGACTGGGCAATAAGTGTTTTTTTCATCTTGATTGACTTTAAAATTTCCGTTTCTATGCATGATAAAACGCTCAAGATAATGCTGGTAACAACAGAGCAAGCTTTCATCGACTAGGATCGCCGTAAAGCCAAATCCTACTCTTAAAGCCCGAAGATAATCTCTAAAGACGGGAGAATTCTTGTTGATAAAATAATTAGGTCTTTATACCATCGCGGAGCCTTGCCCGATGTGTGCGGGGGCAATTTATTGGGCAATGATCCATAAAGTACTTTATGGTTCTTCAATTGAATTTTTGCATGGATTATTTGGCCGGTAGATCCAAGTCAGCGCCAAAGAAATTCTATTAAAACCCCTGATTTTTATAGTTGTGATTTGATTGGAGGAGTGATGAAGGAGGAATGTAATCATCTGGTTATTGAAGCAAAAAAATAAGGAGTTCTTTGAGATAGATATTTTGATTTGACGCAGCGATTTATAAATTCTGCTGAATCTGCGATAAAAAAGCCTGATCTTGTAAATCATTTGCCATACTTTGCTGCAATATGGTATCTACTTGTCGGCGAAGCTCTTGTAAAAATATAACCACGGTCGAAGATTTTCAGTGCTACTTTCCTACATGCTAGCAATGATAAGTTTGAATGGATTGTAAAATAAAGCGATTTTTCTTCTTATAATTTAGGACCACTCCTTTTCTCCTCTTCATAACTAAGGCTTCTCCTCGAATAGATTGTATTTACTGACTTTTTTATCAACACCGACAATATCACAAAATCCTTCTTTCAAATCGTAAACAATGAATAGTGTCTTTTTGACAGTGCGCGCAGAAAGATCTAGGCAAATGCTCCCAATTTTGCGCGCGCATTGTCAAAAAGACACATTGGACTAAACCGCTTCACTGAACTCGATGCGAGGGGGTTATGGGTTTTGCTTTTAATTGGTACCTAGTTGGCTGACAAAGTTCTGATCTAATTTCGGATGACTGAATAAAAATCCATCTACTTTTACCTTGAATTCCATGCCATTCCTCGATTTTTTTGACGGTATTTTACTCTGTTTTGCCTTCCACATCGATTTTGATAAAATACAGGCGAGAGCTATTCTTCCAGATTTTCTAGAATCTTTAACAATATGATATGTACCATAAACCCACGGCTTTGCTGCTATCATGATGTATCCCATAGGGTTGGTATTTGTAATACATTGGGTAAGATAACCTGTATCTTTTCAAGATGTCCTGTTTTGCACTGTTTACAAAGTGTTATATCAATGCCAGCAACACGTTTCATGAGTTCGGCGATGGTCTCGGATGGCTCTGTTTTCTTGGTATCCTGAGTAGATGTGGTGTATGGGGTATCGGATAGCAATATATTATACGATGGCTGATTTTCTGCGACCCTTGCAGCAGGCTCGGCGCAATTCACTAGTGCGCAATGTGATATTGCTATTGCGCCAACTAGCTCTGAACTATTCGCTACATTTTTTAACGCTAGATTAACGTCAGTGTCACTTTCTTTATCTTTTGACAATAGCGAACGAATAAGCGTGATATTTTTAGCCTTCACTGCGTTGGCAAGAAAACCAAAATAGCGTACACGCATGAATCCATCAGGTAGGATATGCGATAAATATCGACGAATAAATTCATGAGCCTCAAGCTTTATGGTTTTTGTTTGATTGTTGTGACGAGAATCTCGCCATTTAAAGGTTACTTGATGCGTATCAAACGATATTAGACGTTCATTGCCAATAGCAGTTTTTGTAAAATAACGGGCAAGGTACTCCATTCCACCCTCAGCTCCATTAAAAGGTTCCTTAGCATAAACATTCCATGATTTGGTCGACAGATGCGCTCTAAATTTCATGAATTGCTGTTTTTTTGCTAAGTCAGCGATGCAACCTTTGAGGTTCAGTTCTTGGTTTGTAAATGCTTTGGTCAGCTCCGTTAGAAAGAGCTTACCAAACAGCTTGGACATGACTTTATGCGGGAACAGATAATTTTCTTTGGATGCACGCCATTGCAGCTCTCCATCGACATCATGGATGGCTCCCGCAGGAACCATACAGTGCAGATGAATATGTTGATTTAACTTCTGATTCCATGTATGCAAGAAAGCAGTCATCCCTATTTGGCCGTTGAGCCGTTTTTTATCATGCCCCAATGTATTAACAGTAGCCCATGCTGCCTTAAACAATAGGTTATAGATGACAGATGGATTATAGGAAGCAATCGGATTTAACTCATGGGGTATGGTAAATACCACATGAAAGTAAGGCACAGGCAAAACCTCCGCCTTACGCGCTTCTAGCCATCGTATTTTTTTAGGAGCCTGGCATTTCGGACAATGACGATAGCGGCAAGAGTTGTAAGCAATCTCTAATGCACCACAGTGATTGCAACGTAACACATGCCCACCTAATTTAGCTGTTCTACAATGAGAAATCGCATTAATCGCTTTGTGTTGAATAGATGACACACCTTGCTGCGCGATATAAGCATCTGCATGTTGAGAAAAAATATCAGCTAATTCAACAGGGCGTGCCTGTTTACCAGTCGAGGTACACACAAGGAGTACAACTGATTAGATTAAAGGCTAAGTTTTTCTACTGGGGATTGAATTTGTTGAAGCGTTTTATCAGTCATGCACAAATAACGTACCGTTGATGTAATGGATGAATGCCCCAGAAGTTGCTTGATGGCGAATAAATCAGCGCCTGATTCTAAGGCATGAGTCGCAAAGGCATGCCTCAGTGAATGAACGCCACCTTGTTTTTTAATACCAACTGCAAGTTTAGATCGTCGATATACTGTGCCAATGCTGGAGTATGACAATACCTGCCCTGTTGAGCCCAGAAAAAGACAATCATTATCTTGTTGAGTTTTGGCCCGCTGTTTGCTGCGATGTTGCTTCCAGTAATTGCTTAATGCATTTAACATCATGGGTGATAAAATAACATACCTGTCTTTATTGCCTTTACCACAGCGGATATGGATAACAGAGCGAGCACGATCGATATCACCGATACGTAACGTTGCAGCTTCAGATGCACGTAACCCTGCACCGTAAATAAGAATAAAAAGCGTACGATACTTAAGATTCGTTGTAGCTTTGATAATACGCTCTACCTCTAGAGCACTTAATATATCGGGTAATTTTTGGGGTTCGCGTTTTCTAGGTAATTTAATCGCGACCATCGGTTTGTCCAGAACAATCTCGTAGAAGAATTTTAAGCCATGGATGTTAATATTGTACGTGCTGGCGGCGATAGGTTGGTTGGCTAAAGTGAGCAAGAAGTCCTTGACTTCTTCTGTGCTTAATTTGGCTGGATTCCTCTTAAAGTGCTCATACAATTTGATGACTGCTCTAAGGTAATTTTCCTGAGTGCCTAAAGCAAAACCACGCAACGTCATTTCTTGCTTCATTTTTTCACGTAAAGTTGGCATAATAGCCGCTCCTGTTGTGTGTTATAGGGTTGCGAAACCATAAACATCACAGGAACGCTCCTGTTTTGTTTGGTATGTAGTTTCGCAACCGCATTATTCAACAAAACGGGGCACTATGTTTAAAATATCTCATCTTGAATTATCAAAACTCTCCTCTATGGACCTAGAAAATACTCAGAAGGTTAATCAAGGCTTACGATCTCTTGCGGACGCAATTACCGCGCAGCGGTTTAGTACAAAGTGCACTTTATTATGCAGTTCAACAAGGTAATGCCGAAATAGTCAAGCTCCTTTTCAGTCGACATTGCCTCGCGAGCGCACCCAAATGACTTTAGTAAATGATATTTTATTTTGGGCAGCTCGCCGAGAGTATTACGATATTGTTGGCTATTTAGTAGAAGAGTGTCGGGGTGATGTGAATTTAGCAGATACTGATGGAAACACGTTTTTACATTGGGCATCGGAAAAAGGACGGCTTGAAGCCGTTAGATTTTTAGTGCAGCATGGTTCTGAAGTGAATGCGCAAAATAACACACAAGAAACAGCATTACACCAATCGGCAAGGCATGGTCATACCAAAATCGTTCAATATCTCGTCAGTGCTGGCTGTAAACCAAGCGTTTGGAATAATCAAGGTCAGGGGAGTTTTGTTCCCTGATAATCCGTGTTTAATCTTTTTTTAACATAGACTGATTTTCTAGTGCGATCACATTAATTTTTAGCACCGCTTCTAAACTAATATTTTTAATTTGCACCCTTTTTTGATTTTTTAACACTACCCCGACCTGATGGCTTTTAAAATACGCACAAATGCTTTCGGCTAATGCTTTATTCTCAGCAACACAATAAAAAAAATCTTTCGTTTTTTTCCATGCCTGAGCAGTAATTCTTTTTAATTCTTTGAGAATTTTTTCTTCTTTCGAATCTCCATAAAATTCGGCAGGAAAAAATAAAGGTGAGTAATGTATTGGCATTAAGGTCTTTGAGAAAGAAGCAGAAGTATAAGAAATCACCTGAGGCGCTTCTTTTTTTTGAAAAAATGGAGAACGGGTAGAGGTACTTAAAGGTAAGGTTTCTAAAACAGAATCATTTGATAAAAACTTGGGAGTATTTTGACTAATTGAATTACTCTGTTCTTGTGCCTGATCAAACACTTTTTTTTGAGAGGAAGGCATTAAAGAAAAATCAGCCTTGGACTCACTGGGACTCTCACAGTTTAAATTGATAGATGTTTCCTCAGGATGCATCGTTTTTTCTAAAGAAAATTTAGAATTACGAGAAAGTAATGCCCCTAAAGTTTGTTTTAAAGAAGCGTTTGGAGAGTTTGATTCAGGATTAAATTTCTTCCGCTTTTGTAGAATTTCAAGTGTCCGAATCGTCGTATTTTTCTCCAATGCAGGGATAATGGTTTTAATATGATCGCAGCTTAAGCCATTGCCAGCGACATCAAGTATCGCTAACGACGTATTATGTTGCAAAATGAATATCACATCTTTTGCTAAAGATTCTCCAATCTGATTATATTGCAGATTAATGCACTTAAGCGTGGTATTTTTTTCTAAAGATAAAGCAATCACGTTGCTACCAACAGAACCTAATTGATTGCTTCTCAAATTAAGTGTAATCAGCGCTGTATTGATTGCTAAAAAATTGGCAAGCAACTTTGCACCTTCCACGTCTATCTTACTTCCATATAATTGAAGCGAGGTCAGGCTGCTGTTTTTTTGCAGTGAGCGCATAAGAACGTTTACACCTTCCTGGCTGAGATTATTTCCTCCTAAGTTCAATATCTGAATTTTCTTATTTTCTAAAGCTAATCCAAGCGCTGTGATTCCCACATGAGTGATTTTATTATTTTTAAGGGAAAGGCGCGTTAATGTTTCATTTTTTCTCACATAATCCGCCAAATCACACGCACCTTGATCACCCAATTGAACATCTCCCAAATGAAGTTCTTGAAGTGTCGTGTTTTTTTGCAAAGCAAGGAAAAGAATTTTAGAGCCCGCAGGACCCAAAGGATTACTGGAAAGATCGAGGTGAGTCAGAGCAACATTTTTTTCCAAAAAACCACTTAATGCTTTGATGCCTTCAATCCCTATATGATTATTTTCAAGATTAAGGACTAGCAAACCAGCATTTTCTTCCAAACCAGAAACCAGTAATTTTAGGCCTTCATCCTCAATTTCACTGTCTTTCAAATTAAGTTTCTGCAGTGTCTTCCATTTCATCAAAGTCGCAGCAAGAGAATTTATACCCGAAACGCCAAGAGGATAATTAGTAAAATCTAATTCCGTCGGACAATGACTTTTTTCCTTATATTGCATTAATGTAAGAATGGATTTTTTTTCCACTTGATAACCTCGTTGCTTAAAATTTTCTAAGTCAAGGGCAATCAATTCATCTTTTGCTCTGGAATAGGCGCTAATAAAATAATTTACTGTGTTTTCCAAAGAAAAAATGCTTTCACTGAGCGTTTTACCCTTTTCATATTCAATATGAAAATTAATATGGACTTGTTTTAGCAAACTTTTATTTTCTTCGCCTGTCTCATCAAATATAGCTTCTATTTCGAAATTTTTTCCATGTTTATTTTTTTGCTTCTTTTGAGAATTTCTCGGATAAACAGTCTCTTTTTGAGTATCTTCCCTATCAACACTCATCCCTATCGCTATTCTTTGCACATGAAATGGTGAAAAAGTTTTTTCATTTGCTAATAATTTTTTAATAGGCTCGCTCGCTTCAGCTTCTTGCCCCTTACAATAAAAATCATAAACGCCATTATCTTGAATGCTTTTTTTATCTTGGACAAGATAAGCCAAAAAATTTCCTATTAGTTCTGGATCGATCTTAATTGCAACATTAAATTTAATATAGCTACTCTCTATTGCTAAATAATTTTCAGTAAGATATATAAACTTCATCCATGAAGTAGTTATTAACTTTTTCTTTAAAAGAATAAATGCCATCTTATTGTTGTTCCCTGGGAAATTTTAAGAAAAATAATGTACTCACCAACTTTAAGGTACGTAACTGGACTTTGGACAAACTTCGATCTGAACGGGCCCGGGCCCGTGGGCGAGCCCGAGCCCGCCCGAGCTCCGGCTAATCTACTTTTTGCGCCATTTTAGTCAACATCATAACGAATAAGTAAATCTCTAGCTAAGCGATAATGTTCTTCATGTATAATGAAACTATAAAGCAACCAACACAAGTTCAAAATGATTTTGAACGAATTATTCGAATGATTGGGACACCAGCTCAACCACCCAAACCCCGAAAAAAATCCCTTGGACGACAAGCGGGGAACATTCAGGTAAAACGCATGCGCCATCCTATCGTTAAAAAGTGGAAAAACACGGCTCTTGATGAAAAAATCATTGCATAATCAAGATAAAATAGTCAATAAATAGTGCAGATTGTGCGTTGTTATGCTGGAATATTGCTAATAATCTGGATTTGATTGTAACTTATCACTGTTCGGAGCTCGGGCGGGCTCGGGCTCGCCCACGGGCCCGGGCCCGTTCAGATCGAAGTTTGTCCAAAGTCCAGTACGTAAATTAAGCCTTCTTTTTTAAACTGTCAAAACTGCTTATACCAATATAGTAGCAATCTTGTAATATCCTATTTGAACAATTTAAATTCGATTACCTTGATAAATATTGGCATGCGTTTCTGTTGGGTCATCAGGTGAGTGATGTACGCGTTCATGTCGCGCCATAATTGGGCACGCCGATAAGATGTTCGTTAAACTTGTCAAAGGATCAATATTCTTTCGGATTACGTAAACGTCTAACGGCTGAGGCGATTAAAGGTTCATTTTATACGGTTAAAGTGCATGAACGGACCTCTGAGTCAATTATGAAATGCTCACCAACTGAAGCGTCTTATGTGACAAACAGGTAAACAATTCGAATCAATAGAATAGATGCCTGTTTGTTTGCCGGCCTTTATCTGATTCTAGCACCAAGTTGCGCGAAATAATTTCAAATTGATATTACAAATACAATAAAATCGACGATAATCTCTTTTATTAATTTCTAAATGTGACAGCCTCTGGAGTATTATGAAACGTAAATTCGAACCTCCCATACAAAACAAATCCGAAGTAGAATCATTTTTATTCCAATTACGCCCCGATGAGCAAGTTGCAGTAGCAGACCATTTACCGACAAGTGATGTGCTCAATTATGCGTTAATCTCCAAGCGCTATTTGACCCTATTTACCCCGATTATCAATACCCGTAAATTTTTACATTATGGTACACGTGGTGAGTATGGTGTTGTCAAAGCAATGCTAACGGACACTATTGAGCTTATCTATGAACAAGGGAGCGTGACGGATTGTTCTGGTCGAACATTTGAAAAAATCAGTCTTTTTGAATACACGCTTTGGGCAAAAGATAAGCCGATGTGGACAGTAATGTTTGAGTGTATACCTCAAAACGAAAAGAGGTCACAGGTTATAGCAAGATTACAGTCTCAATATAAAAACCTAATAACGAATGGTGTTACCTACCGTCTCAACGGAGAACGATTCACCGAGCATCATTTTGATTTTGAGAACACTATCATTAAGGCACTTCAGACCCAAGTTAATTTCGATGGACCTGATGTTAATTGGGCTGAAGCACATGAACAATGGAGAAAGGGTGTAGGTGGCGCACAAAAGCTATTCCCGATGCATGTCGTTTACGAATACTGCTCTATAAGACCGTTTTCTCCGCTGCTGGATTTTACGCAACAGCTGGCGTTACCTGCCTCAAAACAAATTTATAATTTTAAAACGGAGAAAAATGAAAATTGGTTCGCTGTTGATTCTAAATTAGGTGTTGATTTCGCTATATTAAAAGACGCCGCCGCTGCGGCGGGGGGTGGGGGTGTGTCGCGCTACGCGGTCGAGGGTGCACGTGCGGCGGTGGATTTAGATGCCATGAAGGCGTTATGTAAAGCAAGAACAAATGATTTTATCAATCTTGAGTCGCAACTTGAGGCGCTGGCTGTTGTTGATGAAGAACCAAAACCCGCTCCTCAAACCTGATTGACTGGGTGACACGCCGGTGAAGTAGCCCGGTGGCATCGGCCGCCGCGTGCTCATCCCAACATACACTCAAAAACCATAAAAGCAAATCCTGGTATAACCAGCTTTCTGATAAGGAATAATCTGGATCATTTGAGCTTAACAAATTACTAAAATCATAGGTTCCATGTAAGTTTACATGATGCCAGGTAAGGATTGAGGCACTAGTAATGCTTTCAAGTAATAATTCTCTTTGATCTGAATCTGATCGCATAATGATTATTATACGATGAATTTTACGCAAGTAATAAACATCATCACGCAACACTATAAAATTCCTTTATTATCCGTGCTGCTGATAACGCTGTAATATGGTTATGATCTAATTTTGGGATTAGTTCACAAATATCCATACCAATGTAAGTAAAATGATTTCGTAAGCTATGAAGCAAGTAGATCACTTGGTTTACACTAGGTCCTCCAGGGTAAGGACTTTCCACCGCTGGTGCGCATGATGGGTTTAATCCATCAAGATCGATTGAAAAATAAAGATATTTTAGTCCAGCAAATTGATCAATAATTTTTTCTGTCATCATTTCCAGGTTAGCGCATGCAAACTCACTACCCATGATAACGCCAATATCGGGTTGATAGGTGGTTAATGCAGCAGCTTCACTTTCAGTGAATTGTCGAATACCCATTAGCATAATCTGGCGCGGAGCTAATAAAGGCAGCAAGAATCCATGATGTAGAATTGAGCTATATGATAGTACGTCTTGAGCTTCACAATCAGGATGAGCATCAAGATAAATAACGCCATACTCACCTGGTACAATATCATCCAGTGATTTTAATGCTGCAAATTTGATAATATGATCCCCTCCCAAGCAAATAGGCTTTTTTTTGTTTTTCATAAGTGTGCAAAATTTTGAATAGACCAACTGGATTTCATCCGAAAGAATATGTTGCTGTATCGCCAAGTTACCTTCATCCCAAAGTTGAACACCTGATTTAAAATTTTCGGGAAGTGAAAATAATCTGTTATCAACCTGTCGGATAAAATCAGCAGAAAATTCATTTCGATCAGATGTTGATGAAAATGTAGGTGCAGTTCCTGCGCATTTTGTGTTAACCCCAAAAATGACAGATCGTGCATTCGCACAATCTAAGCTACTTGCATATCTCAATTTAGTCATAATCTAACCCCTTGGTTTTTGGATATTGTTCTAGCCAAATTGTATTTAAAAAACTCATTGTAATTCAGGTAATATTCTCTGTATAATTCATTATTTTCGATAAGTGATGAATTATTTTGATATTACTTGATCCACAATTACTAGCCTTTGAAGCAATTGTTAGCAAAGGGACAGTTCATGCTGCTGCAGAATCACTTTTTTTGACACAAACAGCAGTAACTCAACGCTTGCGTTTGTTAGAACAAAAAATGCAAACTACACTATTTATCCGTAGTCGCCGTGGGATGTTGTTAACTGCAGAAGGTGAGCAGCTGCACCGCTATTGTCAGAGAGTAACTGAAATGGGAAGTGTGGTGCTTGCAAACATCCAAGGGACTGGTGTTTTATCAGATTTACGGATGAAAATTGCAGGGCCATCCAGTATTATGCGTTCAAGAATTATCCCCCAATACCAACCGATATTGAAAAAATTTCCTAAGTTGCATATGTCATTTTTAATAGATGATACTTTTGATATCAGCCAGCAGTTGAAATCTGGTGCCGTTGATTTTGTGTTAGTACGGCCAGAACAAGTTACTCAAGAGATGAAAAATAAGCCTTTATCTCCAGAGCATTATTTATTAGTTTGTTCAACAAACTGGAAGCATCGCAAATTAGCTGACATTATCAAGAATGAAAAAATAATCGACTTTGAGCAGAATGATCAAATGACCTTTTCGTATTTAAACAAATATGGTCTATTAAACGGTATTCAATCAGAGCGACATTTTGTTAATAACACGGAAAGTATTGCTCAATTATTTATTGCCGAATTAGGATATGGTGTCCTTACCAAGGAATTCGCAGAACCATATATACAAGCAAAGGAGTTACACATTCTTAATGAGGGGAAAGCTTACATTAATCCTATTACTCTAGCATGGTACAAGAGGCTCGAGCAGCCACATTATTTTACAGCTACAATTGATGCTATTAAATAGCTTTGAGTATAAAGCTATCATTGATTCTGCTTTAACCGGAACATTTGTTGCATTTGGGAATAATATAAGACCAGTTCACGTTTTTCTTTAGTTCGTATTTGCCCCGTTTCTGTAATTTGATCCATAATTGTGCATCTTGCAAATATTTTTTGTCATTTCTTGACCCAATTAATTTTCGCAAATAAATTTGATCATAAAATGCTGAGCGTGATCACGCAATTTGATGTTGCATTTTGCAAAATAGATGACGGAGGTAGGGTATTTTTATTTTGTGGGCTAAGAGATGTTTAATTTAGATGGTTAAGCTGCAGTGACTAAAGGATGGCATTTCTACCACCCTATTAATTAAGCACGATGTAAGTTAAAACGGGTCTTGATGTTCTGGGAGTTCGTGGATAAGCGATGGGCTCTGAGGATTTTGTGTAGATTGACTGTAGTACTGTTCAATGAGATAACAATACTGAGCATCAAAGGCATTGATTAATGCATAGAAGAAGGCCTGTAAAGAGGCAGCGGTCTCGCCATCGAGAGTTGGCATTTCGATAGACAGAAGAAGTTTATCCATGGTTATTTTTTCCTGTGTTTAAGTGGTTGAGAAGCCGATTGAGCGAAGCAATCGAAGTAGAGTTTTTCGTCGAGTTGCGGCAGTTCTCGTTTTAAAGCAAGGGAGAGTAAATCATTGGCCATGACACAGAGCACACGGTAATTACCCATAGCATGTTCACACAAGGTTTGCATTAACGGGGTGGTCATTAACGTTGGATTTCCTGCGCCCTCAAGGAGGTAGTGAAGGCAGGCGAGCAGATGCTCGCTGCTCGCATGTTCAGTGTAAAGGCGTACACGAATACGGCTGCCTAAGGGGAGCAATTCATCTTGCTTTAACTTATTGGTTAATCGTAAATCACCTGCTAGGATAACGGTCAATAAGGTGCGTGAGTCAAATTGCAAGCTGGTTAATAGACGCAATTCATTGAGTACGCCAGCTGCCATTTCTTGGGCTTCATCGATGAATAGGATGGGACGTAATAATGTGCTTTCCAGGTGGTCAATCCAGCGTTCGCGTAACGACTTAAACCCACACCAGCGATTGTTGAAGCGTAGAGGCACACCAAAGATATCGCCAAGTTCGCGATAAAAATCGCATAGGTGAGCAGTAGTATGGGTCATGGCACCTATCATCACATCACGCCGATGCTCAAGCTTTGCAGCGAGGACGCGTAAAGCGACACTTTTACCGGTTCCAGGTTCTCCCGCCACTAAAGCAAAACCGCCTTCTTGCAATAAGGTTTCTTCAACTCGCCAACAGAAGTGGTCTAGCTTGGGATAAGAGAACAGCGCATCCGTTGGGATTTCTGGGCTAAACGGGTTGTATTTTAAGCCATAGAAGGCTTGTAATTTTTTATTCATCGTGATTCTCCTGAGTAAGATAGGCAGGTGGAAGACCAGTAGCTGCATAGTTGGCCATCAGCTCTTTTAATAAAGGGGCAATACTTGAGCTCAACTGCATGGGGTCAGGGCGTTTGATTGGTGCGGCAAACGTTCTCCTCATGCCAGATGCATTAGCGGTTTTATCCAGTGGATAGAGTGCACAAACGATTTGGGTGTTCAGTGGGTTGACTAGAAACACTTGACTTAAGTCCCAGCGGGCATAGCAGACATGGATTGTTTCCAAATGACGAAAGGCAGAAGGGATTTCAAAGCGCTTTCCTTCAAGGCTTAGAGTCCCATCGGACTTGCGCTGCTTACGAGCGACCTGGGCACAAAATGCTTGCTTAAGTGCAGTACTATCAGGACAAGGACGGCCTACATGGCGCTCATTAAGGTAGCATTTAAGCGGTGTGGTGCCGATTTCACTGTGCAGTTTATGGTGATACTCCCCTTCAATCCAGGCAAGTGTTGCTTCATTTAATAAGGGTAACGTCAGCTTTTCTTCACCTTCTAGCATGGCGATTAATCGGCCCTCAATTTGTGACCAAAGTACTTCCTGTTTGGCGTTTTGCCATGGGGAATAAGGGAGTGTGGGTTGGTGGAGTATACCTAATCGCTCAAGCCCGCTCCTAAATTCTAAAGCGCTCATAGCAGCCCCATTATCCGTCATTAGGGCACGAGGTAAACCGCGTTTGAGTAACGCTTGCATAAAGCCATGGACTAATGTTTCTGTGGTTTCATCGAGGTACCACTGAGCATGGCAAATAAGGCGCGAGCGGTCGTCTAAGATAGCCAACAATAAAGGGGTATGCCAAAGGCCATCTTTACCTAAGATGGCGCGAGAGCCGTGATGAAAATCGAGATGCCATAGGGCATGCACATAGTCCACTTCGAAACTTCTGACTTCGCGAGACTCAAGACGATGCTGGGCCAACAATGCACCTGGGGTAAAGCGCTTTTTAGCCACTTTTTGTTTAGTCAGTCCCTGTGCTTTCATGTAGCGACGAATCGTATGATAACCAGGAAGTGGACCGTATTCGGGTTTTTCTCTGACTAAGCTTTGTAAGTTATCAACATGGAGCTGATAACTCCAACTGGGGTGTTGTTGATATTGCGTTTGCAGCCACAACTTGACTTCGGCATGAAGTGTTCTTGCAGCGCCTGCATCGGTTCGCTGCTTAGTACGCAGTGCACAAACAGGGTCACGATTTTCGCGAGCACGGTAATACCAACGCTCAATGGTAGTAAACCCAACTTGAAACGGGTTCCCCGTAATAGGGTGAATCCACTGTTTCTTGGCCAAAGCCATCAACTCAGCCCTTAATCCCCCTTTTCCAGGTGGGGATGCTAGCAAAGGGCCAATTAGCGAAAAACGGAATCAAGCCCATTTTGTTTGTGGGGAATCAAACGAACGATTGTTACTCATAAGCACTCCTTGTTAATCGGTGAAACTTGAGTCTAGATGAGCGACTCGTTGAGCTAAAGCGACAAATTCTGCGTGAAAATCCACCCCCTTTAGACAGCGCGCAAAATGCCGGCTGTCATCGGCAGTACGAAGTGCAAGAGCAAGATAAGGCGCTGTTGTAAGTTGCCTTGGAAGAGAATGAACAGCGTATAGGGGTAAGGAGATTGTTGGCGAGCGCTTACGACCCTACTTTTTGCCTGCTGCCAAAATGAGGTCGTGATAAAGCATTCTCGCCACCAACGGCACCAGCGTTTCCAAGTGTTGACGCTAAGGGTTACGCCGAAGCACTTTCGAATGCGAGCGCAATTACGCCATGAGCCTTTACAGGTTAACGCAGAAATGAGCAACAGGATGGATGCAACATAACGGCATCGCCCCATGAATCGCATCGAGGGGGTTGTGGTTCGTTTACGACACCGATTGCAGCAAAAACTCATGCGGGTTTGATAATAGCACCTCAGAGACTGTGGGAGTCCAAAAGGGCTGCGTGGATAGTTTGCATGATGAAGCGCCCCACCGCAGTAGCTACAACCTGCCTGGGCTATTTCTTTTGCGAGATCTTGATCACATCTCAATAAAAAAGCATGAAAGCTAGATTTTGATAGGAATTTGTGCGACATTTTTATTCTCTTCGCATTTTGGTCGATATGAAGAGAATACCCTCAGTAACTTTTTTGCAAGTTATTTGAGGGTTTTTTATTTTGAACCTTTAGATAATTTGATCAGAATTAAGAACAATCACATCAAATAATTAGATCAGGCTGACTTATCCTGAAAAAAATGAGTCGTCATACACAGGCGGCTGTTCATAAAGCCCAGACCATTTAATATCATCGCACCAACTCGTCGTCCATAGCTGACTATACCTCCCTTGTGCTCATTCAATGAAATACGGGCATCGATCTTCTCAATAATTCCAAGTTCCCGCATCGTTGCAGAAACCAATCCTAAGTGTCCCAGTTGTTCACTACGTACTGTATCTCGAGTTAGCATGGCTTAATCAATAATAGAAAACCTTGCGACTAAGCGTACAGCATCCCTGAATCATCTGATTTGATCTATTTCTTATTTTCTTTTGATCTTTTTCTCAAATCATTATCCAAGACCTTTTTTGTACTAATTTAATTGCAAATTATTTCGTAGTTGCTGCGGAATGTGGGATGCAGATCATAATCGATTTCTTTTGGGTGCAGATCTTTTAGAACGACAAGAAAGCAAAATTAGCCATTAATAATCAAAGGTGGCACAGCAATTAATTTATTTTGCACCGATCAATTTCCTCGCTTATCGGTGGATCTTGATTTTAATTACATTGGCTCGGCTAATCGACAAATTATGCAGCATGAAAAACCAGAACTTGAAACAATTTTGCTGGATATTTGCAAACGCCGCCAATATGAACTACATCGAAATCCGAAAGGTCATGCCGGTGGTAAAACGGTTTTGGTTTATAAAAGTTTGATGGGTACGAAAGCCCCCCCCCTCTCTCCTACCTCAACTCTTTCCATGGCTGTCCAGTTAATTTTGAGATCAAATGATCCATAACAGATGCGTATGCAAGCTCTGGATCCCAATCTATACCATCTGACAATAATGCCTTTACATCACCAACAAATTCATAGACCTTCATTTTAGGGATAAGATTTTTTTCAAACTCAGCACGACTAATTATTACATTGTTTGCTATATTGTATTGATTAAACACTTCAATAACTTTTGAGCACTCCATATTCAACTTGGTTATTCCTAACCACAAATCAAATAAATCACGCCCTTTTAGTCGCTGATAAAGGGCACGTAATTTTGTGCCCATAAGTTCTTCTAATTGATATGTTTTAATAGTCGCATGGCCTGTAAACCAACGACTATCAATTCCATATTCATAATTCTGATAACCATATACGGTAAAAAATTCGGTGGTATTTATTTCAATTTTTAGCCGCAAAGGAACTGATGGGGTGTCTTCTGATTGAAATCTATAAATTAACCTCGCTGAACGTGTGCCTTGCTTCCATCGCGCTACACCAAGCCACGGATCTATAACTTCTCTGATTGCTGTTAAAATATGGCCAATAGGTTCATCATTCATTTGCACAAAATCAAGATATTCACTATATCTTGCTGCTGGTTTAATAAAAAGCTTATTGAGTGCTGTCCCACCACGAAAAGCCAGCGTTCGTCCAATTAATTCATTTTGATAAAGTGCAATTAACGCCCTACTTAATATAAGGTCTTGCTCAATCTGTGATTGATAAATCCATGGAGCCTGTTGTCGCCATTGTTTAATAAAATTAATCGGTATCATGTACGTCACTCTCTATCGTTGCATTAATAGCTACACGCCATGTTGCATCACGCTTTGCACCAACTGCCGAATAATAAGGAACCAAAGGAACCACATTTAGTTCTTTATTGGCTACGTGGGTATGTAAAACTTCAGCTAACTCATTCCAGCCTAATTGTTCTAATAAATATCCTAATCGTTGTTTCCAGGTACATTCTTTATTTTTTTCTAATAAATCGTTTAAATGAGCAGAGCTTGCGGTTTCTGCTAACTCATCAAGAACAGTCGCTACATGACCCAGCCCCCCACTACGTTTAAGAAACATACAAATATCCATCATTGTTGCTTCAGGTGTAGAAACAGTCATTAATCCAGTATGTGTTTTTAGTTGCTGTGTGGGTATATCTGATATTATTTTTTTTGTAATGAATTCAATTTTAACATGACCACAACGTATTGAACGATGGTATTGATCTGTTACTACCTGAAATATCTGTGGTTGTTGATGAGCAGCTCCAAAATAAAGAGCCGCACTCAACAAACCTACGTAATAGTTTTGTTGCCAATGTTGCATTAGCTCATCAATAAAATAATCTGGTGGTAAACAACCCATTTTTCGGAACTCTGGTGTCAAAATAAGATAAAATCCTTTGACTAGAGACACAATTTCTTTTTTTTGTCGAAGTCGAGCAATGGATCTTTCAACTGCTTTCATGGTGATCCCTAATTCTTTTTGCATTTTTTGTGCAGTAAAAGAAATTTCCCCATGGGCTGTTAATTGATCAATGTATATTTTAGCATGCATGTTCATGCATATGATTATAATCTACATTAACCCCCTAATAAAGGGGGATAATTAAGTTTTTAATGTTATCGTTGCTTTCTATCTCTGTGTCATAAAACGTGCAATAACTGTGGCAGTACTCCCCCGCCTAGGCAGTTTTAGACCGTTTTTCTTGATTTTGATGCATCGCAACCTATTGATTTTAAAGGATATTAAATACTGAGTATAGGGCTACGAACCAGGGGGTCGGAGGTTCGACAAAATGCGAAGCGAAAAGCGCGCAGCGCGTGCGTAGCATTTTGGACGCGCTTTAGCGCGCCCCGAAGGGGTGAGGAAGGAACAAAGTGACTGACGAATCAATCCTTCCGGGCGCGCCATTTTAAGATCACTCTCTGAATAAATGATTATTTTATGACCTTATTGTTTTTCTTGCTTTTATAATGTACAATTATTCCTATTTTTTGAAAATGAGCCCTATTTATGCAAACAAAAAGCGAACAACTATCAACCAAAATTTCTATTTTCGATATAGATGATTTAAGTTTTTACCGCTATTATGGATTGGGCTTAAGGCATGTTGAATTGGAGCTCGGTATTAAAGAGGCGGCTTCAGGCAATACAAAAGGTGATGCTGTTAGTCTTGCTTGTTATGGATGTAACCCAGAGGAAGATTTTTCTCCCGAATTTAATCTTTGCGTTCCCTTTCAAGAAAAGGTGGAAGATTTTATACTAAAATCTTATCAAGAATGGCATCAACCCCATTCCCATTACAATGATGCTGCATTTTTGCTGATGATTCGCGGAGCTGATGCACAATTCCCTTATGATTTCCGGTTCTACCCGTTAGGGAAATGTGGTACAAAAGAATTTACAGCAGATCAGGTTATGGCCTTGATAAAGACTGATAGTTATGTAAATGACGATATCAATCATGCTGTTTCTAATAGTTTAATGAGCTTAAAACAAGTTACTCGGCAATTGAAATTACAAAAAGCCAGGGAGCTGTCCGCACGCCTTGATAATAATCCTGAGCTGCAAAAACTCTGTAATACCTTAATTGAACACTATCAAGCGAATGTTTTTCTTGAAAAACCATTCTTTTTGATTATCGCTAAACTTGTCGAACAATCGAAAGCGTATTTTCGTGAGCTACCAAAATTGATGCAAGACCAAGAGGAATTTTTGGTTTTAAAAAATTGGATGCAAGAAATAAATTTCAGCCAAAAGAAAGGAGAAAATCCAGTTAAAGTTCTTTATCAACCTGATAATTTTGACTTAATGGATGCGCAAACTCTAAGTAAGAGGCTTATTCACTTTATTAAGAACCAAAATCTTGCAAAAGTAGAGCTCTGCCTTACTTATTTATCCAAAACAAGTTTTAACCCGGAAAAAGACAGTACGATTCAAACCCCGTTACAAGCTGCTGCGGGTGGGAGGTCAGTTGATATTTTAAAAGCGGTTTATGAGTTTGATCCAAGTCAATACGAAACTGTTGTTGAAAATAAAATTTTGGCCACTCCAATTTATACTGCTGCATATTATGATCATTTAGCTAATCTCAAATATTTGTTGAGCAAACGTAAACTTATTCCGAGGGATCTTAGTATTTTTAATGCATATCGCAATACGGAAGTACAACATATTCTTCTACGTGTTACAGCTTCTTGCTCAAAAGATTCCTACGAAATTATGCAACTTTTAATAAAGGCACAACAGCAGAATTTTGATCCACAGTTGATTTCCTATGGTTTCGAATCGAAGGACAAAAATTTTGACAGCAATCCTTTATCAATTGCATCACGGTTTTGGGGTACGGATAAAGAAGGTAATGATAAAAAATTTGAATTCTTTCTACCTCATGCAAATGCCTGGGCCAAATATCTTGCTATCCTTAGTGCCACTTTTGAATTATATTATTGCTATGGCCATGGTCCCAGAAAAGAGCTCATTTATGCAGAGGAACTAATAAATTTATTATTTGGATACCGTAATAAAATCCTAGCCTCTTTGTCTCAAGAAGAGTGTGTACAAATTCGCTCATTTGCTGCAGAAAGAAATGAAACTGTTCTTGTCGATTTAGAAAAAATTCTATTGGATGATTCTATTGAATTTTGAAATCAAAATAGACCCTAATGGTATAGTCGCAACAAACATCAAACGTTGTTTTGCTAGTCCTAATGAAAAGATGCTCTCTGTGACAAAAGTAGCAACAACTCTATTTTATCACGGAGATGATGCTAAGGCAGTTAGTAATCAATTTAAAACAATACCCGCAGCCGAAATATCCGCAGTATCGGCTGAACGAAAAAATTTATTAGCTGAGCAAGAGGAGCAAAATGTTTCTCTGCCCCCCGAGGATACATACTCCTGCGGGTGTATTTTACAATAACCCCATCACACACTAAAATATCTTATCTTGTTTGCAATAAATAAGTCCTCGTAAATTATTTTGTGTGACCTTATCGGAAGGTAAGTACAGTAAAGCTTTTTCCCAGGCATTTTTGGCATTAGCTAAGTCACCTAGCTCATAATAAATAGTGCCGAGATTGTTATAAGCTTCATTTAAATGAAAGTACGCTGTTTCAGGATAATGCATAATTGCAGTTTTGTAAGCAACTAGGGCTCCATCAAGATCACCTTGCTCGGTAAGATCAATTGCACGGATATAATGGGCACGCGGATGTTTTTGATGTAAAGTTAAACATTTTTTGAGTATTTCCCCGCTTTTTTTCTTATCAAAAAAGCTATAAACAATCGCTTCACGACATAATACCTCAGCCGTTTCACCCACGCGTTCCTTTGCACGTTCAATCCATTTTATGGCTTCAATCATGTCTCCATCTTCTGCTGCTATCATCGCATTAATGATTTCATGAAATATTCTTTTACAACAAAATTTATATTTTTCCCCTGAAGCACAAGGACATGGATCATAGCTATCGGGAATAAATTTCTTAGTTGCTTCTGGATCGATATCATCATTCGCATGCTCTGGTTGAAAGCCAAGTGCAGATGTCGTTGAAAATTGAGAGCCATAGGATCGTTTAATATCAGATAAAAGAATATCTAAGGATGCAGATGGTATCATTTCCATTTGCATTGAAAATGCAATAGCGGTTTGTTTTAGGAAAGGTTCAGAAGGATCCCCTTTCACTAATAACACACGACTTGACATTCTCCCATGTTTTACACATTGCTTAAATAATTGATCAATATGTTTCTGTGAAATCTCATGCTCTATAATTTCATGACCCATGATAAATCCACTGGGCAAATGCATCATCATATACACATCAAGAAAATCTTCTGCAATTCCAATATCGAATCTAAACATTAACCAAGCGTTATCTTTTTCAAAGTCACTAAAATTATATATTTTCATGCTTAAGCTCATTGAAATAGTACTGCAAGTTACATTGCTCTATAATAACAAATCTGACTTTTTCAACAAATAATTGAACTATTTTGTCACAAATGTGTAAAATTATGCCTATCCTTAATCCGAGATTCTAACGGACTTATTGATAGAATGCGCATAAAGATTAACCTAACAAAAAATATTGTTAACAAATCCTATGAAAAACACCAACTTACACGCAGAAATTAAGGTAATAGCAGCAAGCATTGCTGATTATCCCACTATACAAAACATGGCACGGTTCTATGTCTATGACATCTCTCGTGAATGCGGGTTTATTTCTGAGGATTGGGCATGTCCCTCCAATGGACTATATGAAAGTTTTGATTTTAAAAATTACTTTGAAGATCCAAGCCAGCGAGCCTACCTTGTTAAAGTCAAAAGTGAACTCGCTGGTTTTGTTCTTTTAAATCAAGAAGGCATTTCCCCTGAAGTAACATGGAATATGGGCCAATTTTTTATTCTCGCGAAATTTCAAGGCAAAGGCATTGCTCGTCTTGTTGCAAATCAAATTTGGCAAATGCATGCGGGTTTATGGGAGGTATCCGTCATTCCAGAAAACAGACGTGCTTTGTCCTTTTGGCGGAAAACGATTTCAGCATTTACTCATGAAAATTATACAGAAGAAATTAAAACTATTGACTATGATGAAGATCAGCCAAAACGTTATGTTTTAAGCTTTGATACTAAGGCACAAAACGAAAAACATAAATACAATGCGCATTATCATATAGCTTTCCTTGATAAACTCGATGAAGAAATAGAAGAGCGCATGACCGAAGATTTAATTGCTTATGAAAAAACTCATGGCATCGACGTAAACTACAAACGATTTTCAGTGGTTATTTCGAATGAAGATAATGTGGTCTGTGGTGTTGTTAATGCATTCACCGCATTTGCTGAAATATATATTGATGACATATGGGTAGATAGTGATTATCGTGACAAAGGGTATGGCCGAAAATTACTCCTTGCGCTTGAAGAGCATTTCAAAGATAAAGGATTTAATAACATCAATCTATGTACTAGCGCATTTCAAGCGCCAGAATTTTATAAAAAATGCGGCTTTAAGGCCGAATTTACTCGAGTAAACAAAGTAAATCCCAAGCTGTCAAAAACTTTTTTTGTCAAATTTTTTGAGAATACGAAACAAACCCAAGGATTATTTGGTGTCGATGCTCAACGATAGTGAGCATGCATCTTAATGCCAAATGTTAAACATAGATCAATACTTTTGAAGTGTTATACTAAAGTTCAATTAACTCCCAATTGGAACCACAATTATGGCTAAAAGTATTACTGGTACAATGAAAGCCTTAACCTTTGTCAGCGCCGGAAAAATCTCTCTGGTTGAAAAACCTATACCACAACCAAAGGTGGGTGAAGCGCTTATTAAAATTACCACTACTACAATTTGTGGTACTGATGTTCACATATTAAAAGGTGAATACCCTGTTCAATCAGGTTTGACCATTGGTCATGAACCTGTGGGAATAATTGCAGCCTTCGGTGAAGGAGTAAATGGCTATAAAATTGGTCAACGAGTAATTGCTGGTGCAATAACACCTTGCGGTCAATGTTTCTCTTGTCTTGATAATCACCATTCCCAATGCGGAGGAAAACCCATGGGAGGCTGGCGCTTTGGTAATACCATTGATGGAGCTCAGGCTGAATACTTGATTGTTCCAGACGCTATGGCTAATCTTGCCATTATTCCAGACCATTTAACGGATGAGCAAGTTCTCATGTGCCCAGATATTATGAGCACTGGCTTTTCAGGGGCTGAAAATGGCAATATTCAAATTGGTGATGTGGTGGCAGTATTTGCGCAAGGCCCCATTGGCCTTTGTGCAGCAGCAGGTGCAAAGCTTAAAGGAGCAAGCAAAATTATAGTCGTTGATTCACTGGAAAACCGCCTCAAAGTGTCTCAACAAGTCGGTGCAGATGTTATTTTGAATTATAAAGATCGCAATCCTATAGAGGCAATTATGGAGTTAACACACAATCGCGGCGTGGATGTTGCCATTGAAGCCCTTGGTACTCAAGAAACTTTTGAAAATTGCTTACGCGTGTTAAAACCTGGCGGGATATTATCAAGCCTTGGCGTCTATTCCAAAGGACTAAATGTGCCTTTGGATGCTCTCGATGCAGGTCTTGGAGACCACAAAATTGTCACCACTTTATGTCCTGGTGGCAAAGAAAGAATGAGAAGACTTATGAATATTGTTGCTGCAGGAAGAGTTGATTTTAATAAAATGATAACCCACAGGTTTAAACTAGACAAAATACTTGATGCCTATGATCTTTTTGCCAACCAAAGAGATGGCGTTCTAAAGGTTGCAATTACCCCTTAACTATTCCTATGAAAAACACCAATTTACACGCAGAAATAAAGCTAATAGCAGCAAGCATTGCAGATTATCCCACTATACAAAATAGGGTACGGTTTTATGTCTATGACATCTCTCGTTAATGATGTAGTGACCAATGAATATATGGATTGATGGCGATGCTTGCCCTCGTCAGGTGAAACAAATTTTATTTCGCGCATCCGTAAAAAGAAGAGTGCAGTTATCGATTGTGGCTAATCATGTTGCCAACATTCCGCCATCACCTTTTATTAAACGCGTTGTAGTGGAGCCTGGCTTTGATAAAGCGGATCAATATATCCTTGAACATCTAAAAAAATATGACCTTGTCATTACAGGTGATATTCTTTTAGCCGAGCTCGTTCTTGAAAAGGAAGCATTGGCCTTAAGTCCAAGAGGGTTGTTATATACCGAAAATAATATCAAACAGATGGTAACCATGAGACAGATCAACGAATCCTTACGCAGCAGCGGACTCATTCAAGGTGGTCCAAGCCAACTGCAACAGAAAGAAATTTTGTCGTTCTCGAATCAATTGGACAAAATCATTACTCGATTTCATCGAAACAATTAGTCTTAATAACCTAACGCTGGCTTATGCACTTTCCGCCACAAAAATCATATGGGTTTCTTGAGCAAATTGCTCTTCTCTATAAGAGATATTTTTAAACCCTTGTTTTTCTAAAATGAGTTCCATTTCATAACGATAATACCAACATAAATGCATCTTTTCATTTTCTTCGGCGATTACTTGGCCATCCATTATTTTTTTATAAACTGCATCACAAAATAAATATTGTTCAAATTTATTTGCGGTGTTATGTGATTGGATTGTAATTTTTCCTCCATCAGGAGTGGATACTTCTCTCTCGCTATATTCTTCTTGATTATTTTCATAGAGTGCATCCCATGGAACAAACAAATCCAATATGATTTTACCTCGAGCTACCAAATGCTGTTTAAAATTTTGCAACGTATTCAATGCAATCTGTCGAGGGTAGAGTCGTTGAAACGTGCTATACATCATGTTGTTTTTCCTTTAACCATCTTACTGGACTTTGGACAAACTCCGATCTGAACGGGCCCGAGCCCGTGGGCGAGCCCGGGCCCGCCCGAGCTCCGGCTAATCTACTTTTTGCGGCATTTTAGTCAACATCATAACAATGCGAATAAGTAAATCTCTGGCTAAGCGATACTGTTCTTCATGTATAATATTTGCACGTTTGGATACCTCCAGGATCGCCGCAGTTTCTGTGGCCGAACGTTTTGCCATGCGATAAAATCTGCTTTTTTCATTGGTGGAAAACTCACCTGAGCCTTCAGCAATATTCAATGAAATTGAGGTTCCAGCTCGTTGAAGCTGGTCGGTTAAATAAGCTCTGCCACGAGGGATGGCTGAAGTGATTTTATCGATTAGCACAACGACCTCAATAGAAGCTTGATACACATCCAATTTTTCAAAATCGAAGTAACTCATGGTTGGATTTCCTTATAAGCGGTTTTGGACTGTTTGAAATGACTTCCGTTAGTGCATAATGCACCTGTACAATTCAAAATTTTCTCGTCAGAAAAAATACCTTGAAGTATGGACGCTGCCTTATGCTGGAAGAGATTGTACCGGTTTTAAAAAGCTTTCGCGATAGAATTTATCAGTTCTTTCCCTCACGAAGAGATGCTGCTATGGAGCTTGTTGATGCATTATCGAGCAATAAAACGCCAGCCAGTATTGTTGAATTATCCTCAAGCCCCCTGCATCGGCGTAATTACTGCAGCATTACACGGGTTCTGGACGAGTATCTGTCAAAGGATCCGACGATTGCACAGCAACAAAAGCAGGAGTTAACGAATCTTCTTTCAAGTTTGTGTCCATCCATACAACAGCGCGGATTTCATTTATCCTAGAAAAAGCAGTTGAAGCCGTAGCGAGCAAGTCAAAGGTGCTGAAGATGTTCGGCTTTTTTGAATTTTTTCGCGAAAGCAGTAGTCACCACTACGGTGAGCGAAAAAATTCAAAAAAGCCGAGCAGATTCAGTGCGTTTGGCTTGCGCAGTAGGCTTCAACTGCTTTTTCTAGGTTTATTTACAGTAGACTGCACGCCACAGCCTCGTGGTTTTTCACCGACGTTAGAGGACAGGAGTTATGTTTACGCGCCCAATACCGTCTGTGGCAACAAACCGATAACGCTGGGTCACAAATACAGCATTGCGGCTTACTTGCCTGAAAAAACAGGCACAAACACGCCTTGGTTGATCCCTTTGGCATGCACGCGTGTTGATACCGCAAAGCAACCAACACAAGTTCAAAATGACTTTGAACGAATTATTCGAATGATTGGGACACCAGCTCAACCACCCAAACCACGAAAAAAAGCCCTTGGACGACAATCGGGGGACATTCAGGTAAAACGCATGCGTCATCCTATCGTTAAAAAGTGGAAAAACACTGCTCTTGATGAAAAAATCATTGCATAATCAAGATAATATTGTCAATAAATAGACCAGATTGCACGTTGTGATGGTGGAATATTGCTAAAATAATCTGGATTTGATTGTAACTTATCACTGTTCGGAGCTCGGGCGGGCCCGGGCTCGCCCACGGGCTCGGGCCCGTTCAGATCGGAGTTTGTCCAAAGTCCAGATCTTAGAATTATAACATTGACAAGAAATCGCATTAACGCGGAATTTAATGATCCGTTGAGATTTCAGGTATCATTGTTTCACAGCCTTGCGGAAACTAACTCCAAGACGGTTCCAACCATTAATTGCGATGATGGCAATGGTTAGATCTACTGTTTCTTTTTCGCTAAAGTGTTTGAGTACTTCCTGGTAGACATCATCTGGTGCATGGGTTTCAGGTAGCAAGGTAACGGCTTCGGTCCACGCCAATGCAGCCCGCTCACGTTCAGTAAAAAAGGGAACTTCACGCCATACGGCTACAGCATATAACCGTCGTTCAGTTTCCCCCGCTTTTCTTGCATCGGAGCAATGCGTATCAACACAGAATCCACAACCATTAATCTGCGATGCGCGGAGTTTTACAAGCTCTAACAGAGGTTTCTCTAATCCACATTTGTTGACAAATCCCTCAAGGCTAAGCATGGCCTTTATCGCATCTGGTGAAACTTTATAAAAATCGATTCGTTCGTTCATTTAACTCTCCTTTTTTACCGGGTTATTAAGATTTATCCAGGTCAGCTTTAATTGCCTCGACCTCTTCATGCGTAAGTCCTGTATCTTCAACTACTAGATCTATCGACACGCCACGTCGAAGCAGCTTTTTAGCAATCCCTTTCTTTCCCTTAGCCTCACCTCTAGTCTCACCCTCAGCCAGACCTTCTGCCTTGCCTTTTCTATAGCTATCAAAGATGAGGCTTTTTTCTCGTCGTACCTGATCCCAATAGGATTCATAGTAGTCTAATTCACCAGGAGTATAAGCTGCTTCTTCTGCAAGCTCGATGGCTTTAGCTATTTCAGGTACATCAAGTAATTCTTTTGAGACGGTTTTTGTCTTTTCATCAATTTCACGTAAAAACCGTAACCATAATAATCGTAAGTTTTTTTTCATCAGATGAATGAATAGGAAATTTGGGTAATTCAATAAAAATGAGTTGCAAATGTTCAATGACATCCCCATCATCTAAATTCACCTTTTTTAACCAATTGATAATGATGATACCAGTCAGGGCTTGATTTCTCATAAATTTCAGCAACAATGCCTAACCCATAAACCGGCTGCAGAAAGTGATATTCTTCGCCCTTCTCCAGTTGTTTGACAACAGCTTGACTCGTGCCAAATAACAAGCGTTGTTTAAAGCTATCTGTCCAGTTCATTTGCATTTCAACAATAAAGACTCGTCCTTTTGCATCCTTACATTTTACATCAGCTATGGTGCGTTTAAATTCAGGGATATCAGGAATTTGTTCGTTGGCAAATACGATAATTCCACAATAGGACTATTGGGTGCCAAGGGTAGCACGGCATTTAAAAAACTGATTAATAAATCTGGATGGTCACCAAATATTTTTTTAAATACCACATCCGCTTTTGGATCAAGGTATCGTGACATGATTTCTTCCTAATGGAATTGGACTAATAGACGTGTTCAGCTAATCTATTTTTATTATTATTCTTAGCTATGATGTTTCTTAATATAGTTACTTAAAACATGATGAACGACATCTTTACCAATGGTAACACCATATGAAAAAAATAAAAAATCATCTTTTGGTAAGTGGGCTATGTCTTATTACTATTCTATTCATGAATTTTACAGAAATTCCAATTGCCTTTGCCAGCAACCGTACTGTGAATTTAGTCGTTGCTTATAAAATCGTTGATTTTGCAGGTAAACGACGACGCGCAATCGCTGTTAACAACCAAATTCCAGCACCCACGTTACATTTCAAAAAAGGCGATCAGGTAACGATTAATGTTTACAATCACCTCGATAAAGGTACTGCCATCCATTGGCATGGCCTATTAGTTCCTTGGCAAATGGATGGCGTTGTCGGCGTTAGTCAAAAAGCGATTCCTCCGGGCGGCGTTTTCCATTATCGCTTTACTCTCTATCAGGCAGGCACTTATTGGTACCACGCGCATGCCGAAACGCAAGAGCAAGATGGTTTATACGGTGCCCTTCTGATTGATCCACCACAACCACCGCATTATAAATACAGCAAAGATTATGTCATCGTTTTATCGGATTGGAATAATATCAAGGGAGAACAAACTTATGCAGATTTAAAAAAAGATGGTGATTATTTTTCGCCGAAATTTCCACTGCAACCCTCTCTGATGAAATTTATTCATGATTACCAAAAAGCAGGTTCCGCAGAACGGAAAAATTTAATGGGTGATTACAAAATGATGCAGCAAATGCGTATGGGTATTTATGACATTAGTGATGTTGCCTACGGTGCCTATTTATTAAATGGTCAACCGCAATCACATCCTTGGATAGCGCCAATTAAAGTGGGGGATGTAGTACGTCTCCGCTTTATTGGAGCAGGCGGTAGCACCATTTATCGTGTAAAAATCTCTGATACTAAAATGGAAATGGTGCATGTGCAAGGTAACGATGTAGCCCCTTATGCTATTGATGACTTCAGTATTGCACCGGGTGAAACCTATGACGTATTAGTAAAAATTCAAAAAAATAAGCCTTATATCATCTACGCAGAATCGATTGATACGTTTGGCAAAGCCTATGGAGCTTTAATGACCGAGCCGTGGCAATTTGTCGATTATAGTGAAATCACACCATTTCCAGAGCCTTTGCCTGTCACAAGGGAAATGATGACAACTATGATGTCGCAGATGAACCATGGCTCTATGAACATGGATATGAAAGCACATCCACATGATATGAACATGTCAGGCATGGATCGCAAATCAATGAAGATGAACTTGGAATCAACATCGCATAAATCCATGAGCAAGATGCCTGCTAATCACTCGACAATGGCAATGGATCATAATAGGTCCATGAGTCACAGCATGAGTATGCCAACGGAATCAACTATCGTTGGAGATAAAATATCTTCTCCAAATAATAATTCCTTGGAAGTAATTACGGCAGGTACTAAATATCAAAATTTAGTAGCCGGTGTTAAAACAAACGACCCGCATAAACCCGTCGATGGAATTATTAAAATGGAATTGTTTGGCTATATGGGTCGCTTTATTTGGTTTATAAACGGCTTACCCGAATATAAAGCCAAGCCCATTTTAATAGAAGCTGGGAAACGCTATCGGATTATTTTTATCAATAATTCGATGATGCGTCATCCCATGCACATCCACATGCATTGGTTTATTTTACGCAATGGGCATGGGGCCTATGATCCATTATTACACACCATTGAAGTACCACCTGGAGCAACCGCGGTAGCCGACATCGATGCGGATGCAAGTGGTCAATCCTTTTTTCACTGTCATCATCTTTACCATATGATGGCAGGGATGGCACGGGTATTTCAGTACAAAACGATCATCGATGTAGCAGAAGGTCGTGCTCAATCTAAAAATTACTCTATACAACAGGCTTATATCAATCGACCGATAGTGCGAGAAGATGAAGTGATCCCGATTGATCCTTCACTTGTTATTCACCCAATAGGACATCATCGAGGATTTTACTTAGCTAATTTCATTGATGTTGGTGGAGATCCCTTCAATAACGCGCAAAGAGCTACCTTTAAAGGTTTATATGGGGACGATTACAATAAGCTGGAATTATTTAGCAATGATGCGGAAATGAGTAAAGGTCGTGTCGAAAATGCTGATATTGATATCTTTTATTGGCATTTGATTAGCCAATTTTGGGCTGTTAAAGGTGGTGCCAATTATTTCTACCGCCCTTCTGGCACACCGTATTGGCAACCAGGTTTTGGTATTGAAGGATTAATGCCCTATTTCATTGATACCGATGTAAGAGCCTACTATCACGATGATAGTGCTAAATTGGATGCAGAATTCTCGCGTGATACGCAAATTACTAATAATTTTTTAATCCGATTAGGTGTTCGGAGTATTCTGGCAACAAAAACCGTAACACAAGATGAAATTGGCAGTGGCTTAAATCAAATGCGGTATATAGTTAGACCCTATTATCGTCTCATACCGGGTTTAAATCTATTTGCAGAATTTGAGCATGAACAAGATTATGGCGCTTTTAAAAATATTCGCCAAAATAAAGGCGAATCTACAAATGAAAATACGATAACCTTTGGGTTCTCTGTTTTGTTTTAAGGATCAATGTAATTTTTTTCATTTCAGGCCAAAACATAATCAATTCCATGATTACGCACCAACCATAATAATTTCAGATTTGCGCCTTTTGGATGAACCTCTCCTCTTTCCCATTTTTGATATGTAGAGGGGGTGACATTCAAAATTCTGGCCATCACTGCTTGACTCACTTTTTCCCGTAATCGTGTTTTTTTAATTTCAGATGGATCAAGCATTGTTATTTCAGCCAAATTTAAAATCTCAATTTCTTTAATAGTAACGGGATCCATACGTAAATCTTTCGCAGTTTCCAGCATATCCTCAATAATCTTGCTCATATTGCACCTCGAGTAAGGAACCTTCTTTAATAAACCCATTCAATTCAACTTCTGAATAGGAAAACAAGGATTTGGCAACCAGTTTTAAAGCTTTTTCTTCATTTGGCGTAATATTATCTTTGTCACTTTTTTCAAAGCCATACACAAAATAACAATGGTATCCTCTTTTAAAAGCAACAAGTGTCCTGGCACTGCCACTTTTACCTCTTCCTTTATTACTGGACTTTGGACAAACTCCGATCTGAACGGGCCCGAGCCCGTGGGCGAGCGCGGGCCCGCCCGAGCTCCGGCTAATCTACTTTTTGCGCCATTTTAGTCAACATCATAACAATGCGAATAGGTAAATCTCTGGCTAAGCGATACTGTTCTTCATGTATAATATTTGCACGTATGGATACCTCCAGGATCGCCGCAGTTTCTGTGGCCGAACGTTTTGCCATGCGATAAAATCTGCTTTTTTCATTGGTGGAAAACTCACCTGAGCCTTCAGCAATATTCAATGAAATTGAGGTTCCAGCTCGTTGAAGCTGGTCGGTTAAATAAGCTCTGCCACGAGGGAAGGCTGAAGTGATTTTATCGACAGCGCGGATTTCATTTATTTACAGTAGACTGCACGCCACAGCCTCGTGTTTTTTCACCGAGGTTAGAGGACAGGAGTTATGTTTACGCGCCCAATTACAAAAAAACGTGGTCGCCCTAAAGTCTATGGTGATATTCATCAGTTAAACAATCCAGCAACATGGCGGGCTCCAGACGAATCCGTTGCGTTTTGACAAACGAGCGCCAAAGGAAAAATTCAAATCATAAAAATAGACTGCTGGAACGAAGTCATCATGATAGGCAAAAAGGGCAACAAACTATCTGATTATCCCTTGCGTTTGTTGCGCGTTCAGGTCTATAAAGAATCCGGTGAATTGTTATTCAAGCGACCCCTTTGGTTGACGGCAGCAGGTAAAAGACGCATGGAATTATCGTTGTATGATAATTTTACCAGCTATCGCCATCGCTTTGATATTGAACATTCTCAACCACCCAAACCACGAAAAAAAGCCCTTGGACGACAATCGGGGGACATTCAGGTAAAACGCATGCGTCATCCTATCGTTAAAAAGTGGAAAAACACAGCTCTTGATGAAAAAATCATTGCATAATCAAGATAATATTGTCAATAAATAGACCAGATTGCACGTTGTGATGGTGGAATATTGCTAAAATAATCTGGATTTGATTGTAACTTATGACTGTTCGGAGCTTGGGCGGGCCCGGGCTCGCCCACGGGCTCGGGCCCGTTCAGATCGGAGTTTGTCCAAAGTCCAGTATAGTAACAAGGATGTGCTCCTGGATGGTAAATTGTTTGTCGAGATCGGTTTGAGTTTTGCAATAGCGAAGAGCAATTCGCCCACCCCAATACCATCGGCTGGTTGGCATAGGGGCTGCTCCGCCATCGCCGATCTGATTGCCATTTGCCGTCTTGTTGAAAGTGCTAAAGCGAGTGTTATTGAATGTGGGCCAGAACAGGATTTTCAGTCACAGAGCTCCTATAGCGCTCAGTAACTGTGTCTTAGCAGCTGAAAGCATCGCTACACCGGCGTCCCAACACACGTCCATAAAATGTACTCTCGCCTGAAATGGTATTGGGATGATAGAGTAGCGTATGGTTCTCATTTTGCCAATTTGAGCTATACTAAATGCACTGAAAACGGAATTATTAACAGGAAAATTAACATGGACAAACAAGTCGTGCTCATTACTGGGGCTCTATCAGGAATTGGTAAAGCGACGGCGTTTGCTTTTGCCCAAAAAGGGGCAAATTTGATTATTTCCGGACGTAAAAAGGACGTGGGCGATTCTCTAGCGAAAGAACTTAGAGCTCTTGGCTCAGAGGTTGAATTTATTCAAACTGATGTTCGTTATGAACAAGAAATTCAATCACTGCTTGATAAAGCTGTGAAGCGTTTTGGCCGTGTTGACGTTGCGGTGAACAATGCAGGAACAGAAGGAATACTGGCACCCATTGTTGATCAAACTGTCGACAATTATCAATTGACTTTCGACACTAATGTGTTGAGTGTCTTTTTATGTTTAAAATATGAGCTTAAGGTGATGATGGCGCAACAATCTGGAAGTATCATTAATCTGTCCTCTATTGCAGGTAAAAAAGGCTTTCCTGAAGTGTCTATCTACTGCGCGACTAAGCATGCGGTAGAAGCGTTTACCAAAGTTGCAGCGCTTGAAGCCGCTACTGCTAATGTTAGGGTCAACGCAGTTGCCCCAGGTCCAATTTTGACAGACATGTATGAGCGCTTTACTAAAACAGAAGAAAAGAAAACTGCGTTTACGGAGATGGTTCCTTTAAGGCGCGCAGGAAACCCTGAAGAAGTTGCTCAGACCATTGTATTTTTAGCGTCAGACGCAGCGTCGTATATTACTGGCCAAATTGTTGGTATAGATGGTGGATTTCTGGCATAAGCAGACTGCCTATACTCTCAAAAAAAAAATTATGGTATAACTGCAGGCATTTTCAATGAAAGGACCTGTAGGGATGAGATATCGTCCAGATGTTGATGGATTGAGAGCGCTTGCTATTCTATTTGTCTTATTTTTCCACGGTGGCCTAACATTATTCCCTTCTGGTTTTATTGGTGTTGATATTTTTTTTGTGATTTCTGGATTTTTAATTACCAGCCTTATTCACGAATCCATTCAGAACAATCATTTTTCGTTTATTGAATTTTATAACCGCCGCTTATGGCGCTTGCAGCCAGTATTTGTTTGTTTACTGGTTGTTGCTACTGTTTTTGCTTTCATCCTCTATTTACCCGACGATTTAGTGCGATATGCCAAAAGTGCTCGCAAAAGCTCCCTCTTCCTCTCCAATAAATATTTTGCCTATGTAACAAGTGGGTATTTTGCCGCGGATGGTATGCGACTACCCTTATTGCATACCTGGTCATTGGCAATTGAGTGGCAATGCTATCTCATCTTACCTATCTTTATCTACTTACTGCAGCGACTCTTTGCTAAACAAAAGCTTAGCAAAATAATCTATGGACTCACGCTGTTTTTTTTTGGCCTAACATTATATTTTTCGCTAAATTACCCAGTAAAAGCCTATTATCAATTTTCAAGCCGCATTTTTGAATTCCTAATAGGCTCCTCTGTTGCCCTAAGTCCACGCCACTTTGCAGGCAATAAACGGTGGTTAAATATAGTCAATGCCCTCGCAATTCTTACCTTAGTCTATATAGCAACACGCAGCAATATCAAGTTAGGATTCCCTAATTGGTATGCTTTGATTCTCTGTATTGCCACAGCGGTTTTTATTGCCACCGGTGAGTATGAGCCGAAACCATTATTGACCAAATGGTTTTCGACCAAACCCATTGTGTTCATCGGCTTAATTTCTTATTCATTATATATCTGGCATTGGCCGCTGTTTGCTTTGGTCCGCTATGAAGAAATAAAAGAAACGACCTGGGTACTGCTATTAACCTTTACCGCCAGCTTTATATTGGCTTATCTATCTTGGCGATTTATTGAAAAGCCAGCACGTCGATTGAATAATCTTAAATTCGTTTACACTGTTATTTTTCTACTCCTTTTACCTGTCGCAGCTATCCACCTATCTGCCTATGTAATCAAAAATAACGCTGGTCTTCCCCAACGCTTTAATCGGGAGGTTGTCGCAGTGTATGAGCGATTAAAACACTCTCATATCGCGCAACGAGATTTATGCATGGACAAAAATAGTATTGAGATAAATAGCCAATGCAGGCTTGGCGCAGTAAATTCTAATAGTAAAAAAGCCCTTATGATCGGCGATTCCTTTTCAAATCATTCTTGGGGATTCATAGATACTCTGGCAAAAGAAGCGAATATTACTGTTTTTGCTCAGGCGACCCCGGGCTGCCTTACTTTACCAGGAATTTTTTTATACGATTGGTCGACTTATGGCTATAGAATTTATCAAGAATGTTATCTGCAAACGACACGTTATTTTAACATGATCCAGGCAAATCATTATGATTACGTGTTTATAGGGGAATCATGGAGTTGGTTATTTAGGTAAAAGCATCATTAATCAGTTAAAGGATGAGCGATCGACCGAACTATCCAAACAACGTTTCATAGTGGCTTTAGACAATGCGTTGCAAATTATTACTGCCTCTGGTGCTAAGCCGGTGTTAATTAATGCAGTCGCTACGACGAATAAAAACCTTCGTGATTGCTTTTTCCTTCATGTCAAACAACGCAGAAAATATAAAGATGGGCAATGCGATTTTGATATACGGGATAATGCTGCCCCATGGCTTGATATTGTTTTCTCAAAAATGAAGGAAAAATACCCGCAATTAATTATTATTGATCCTAGAAAAGTGCAATGTGTGAATGGTCGGTGCAAAGCTGTTATAAACGGTATGCCAGTATATCGTGACGTGGCGCATATTACGGATTATGCTTCCTATGAATTTGCAAAACTATATTTGCAACAATATAGTAATCCTCTTTTGTAGAGGGGTGATCGATTACATGGTAAACTGCAAGAATTCCAAGAAAGGATAGCAAATTTTTTATGCACGAAGAAACAATAACCTTTGAATTAGCTACTCATTTCTTACCCAAAATTGCACTGCGATTGGAGTACCTATATCGCACAATCGATCAAGCTTGCGTAGAAGTACATCCTGTTATCCATAACTATGCATTAAAAAGTGTTATAGAAATAATTATGCTGGTCGAAAAACCTGAGCTTAAAAGCCGCTTTCTAAAAGAGCTTATACGAATAGAGCATGTATTAAACAAATCAAAGATAAAAATTCCAGCCGAGCTATATAATAATTTATATACCCAAATTCAAATTTTAACCCATGTGGCCGGCCGGTTTGGTGAAGATATCCATAACAACCCTTTTTTGCAATCAATAAAACTAACACAGCCTTCACAATCGAATGATTATGAAATGTATTCCCCGCAACGTTTACTTTGGTTAAAATCTAACCCTATCATTAGGCAGCGTGATATCGCGATTTGGTTAAATAATTTACGCGTCTTATATACTACGGTTAATCTCTATTTATCCTTAATAAGAAATACGGCTCAGTTTACTAAAATCGATATGCACAATGGATATTACCAACGTCCCCTACCCTCAAAATCGCTTTGTCATCTTATTTTATTACAAATTGATAAATCATTTGGCATAGTCCCACATATGCAAATTGGCCATCATGGTTTGAGTATTCGATTATCCGAAATAAGCACCATGCGTGCAGTCCGCGAAACTGAAGCGAAACTTTATTTAGCGTTGTGTCAATTGTAACTGAATGTTCAAATTTGACTGCTCAATACCTCGCCATTGCGGCGTTAGCCCCGTCATTGCGAGCGTTAGCCCCGTCATTGCGAGCGTTAGCGAAGCAATCCAGTGGCACTTATGAGATGCTCGGAAAGGTCGCTGGATTGCTTCACTTCGTTCGCAATGACGATAGTTGCGTTCGCAATGACGATAGTTAAACTTGCCGTCTTGCTTCAAGTACGTTTGGAATTTGTTCCAGTTTATTTAATAAACGAGAAAGGCTATTCAAGCCATCAATTTCAACAGTCAATGTAATAAAAGCGGAATTATCTTGCTTATTCGTGTGTGTCTGCAGAGCGTAAACATGGGCTTTTTCGTTAGCAAGCAAGGAAGTGACATCTTTGAGCAGCCCTGAACGATCGAAGGCTTTGATCAGCACATCGACAGTATAATGATCACGAAAAGCACTGCCCCAGGTTACTTGTAAAAATCGTTGGCGCTGTTTTTCACTAGAATGAATAATATTCGGGCAATCTTGGCGATGGACAGACACCCCGCGACCAACAGTGATATAGCCAACAACCTCCTCACCAGGGAGTGGCTGGCAACAACGTGCCATGTGGGTCAATAGATTACCCACGCCTTCTATATGTAAATCGCTACCCCGTACTTCAGGCTTCACTTGTGGTTTCGTCACCGTAAAGCCAACTGGGACAACTGTTTCTGCAGGGGTCAAGCGATTGAGGATTTGTCCTAGCTTTATGTCCCCACGCCCGAGGGCAGCAAGCAAGTCATCCAAACGTTTATAGTTGAATGAAACAGCCACATCATGCAAACGGTCTGTTTTAATTCCCAGTGTTTTCAATTCCTTATCAAGAATTTCATGGCCTTCAGCTTTATTTTTGTCAAAATCTTGCATCTTAAACCAATGGAGTACTTTGGCTTTGGCACGTGAAGTTTTCAAATAATTCAGATGAGGATTGATCCAATCCCTGGAAGGGCGCGCATCCTTACCTGTTAGTACTTCTACCCTATCTCCAGTTTTTAAAGCATAGGTTAAAGGAACAATCGAACCATTGACTTTTGCTCCCCGGCAGCGGTGGCCCATTTGACTATGCACATGATAGGCAAAATCCAAAGGAGTAACTCCTTGCGGTAAGTCAAGGACATCGCCATCAGGAGTGAACACGTAAACTCTGTCCTCAAGGAATTCAGTTTCTATGGCTTCAGACACCCCACTGGAAGTGGCCATTTCTTTATGCCAAGCGAGCACATCACGTAGCCATTCAATTTTACGTTCATGGCTTTCTTTACGCGGCGCGCCACCTTCTTTATATTTCCAATGAGCCGCCACACCCATTTCGGCTAGATCGTGCATTTGGAAAGTGCGAATTTGTACCTCGAAAACACGCTCTTCCGGACCTTTCACTGCAGTATGAAGAGACTGATAGCCATTTGATTTAGGAATGCTAATATAATCATCAAACTCAGCAGGAATTTGCTCCCATAGCGAGTGGACCATACTGAGTACATCATAACATTGCTCCTCAGTTTCTACTAAGATACGTACCGCAGTTGCGTCGTAAATCTCCTCTAAAGATACATTTTTGCGCTGCATCTTGCGATAAATGCTATGAATGTGCTTAGAGCGGCCATAGACTGCAAAATGGTGAGCCCCTGTTGCGCTGATTTGGCGATTAAGTTCACCGACAATCATATCCACATAGCGATCTCTATCTAGACGCCTTGCTTTCAACCCTTTGGCAATCGCTTTATAGTCCTCAGGGTGTAAATATCGAAACGCTAAATCTTCCATTTCCCACTTGATCGCACCAATACCGAGGCGATTAGCCAATGGGGCATAAATTTCCATAACCTCAGTAGCCATCTGTTTACGCATTTCTTCAGGTAATTGGGAAGCAGCGCGTAGTACACAAAGGCGCTCTGCTAATTTAATTAATACAACGCGCACATCATCAACCATCGCTAGCAGCATTTTGCGGACGTTATCGATTTGATGTTTGTTTTGCGGGTATTTATTTAGCGCTTGCAAATTGTGCAAAGCACTCATTTTTTCAATGCCTTTTACCAACTTTGCGATATGTGGACCTAATTGCTCTTCGATATCCTCAAGGGATAATTCTGCGTAATGGACGTATTCAAAGACAATTGCGGCAGTAAGCGTTTCTTGATCGACTTCTAAATCAGCCAATACGTCGGCCATTGTCAAGCCTTGTTGCAAACAGGATATACCCGTCTCTGTTGCATGATCCTGACCCGCTAATTGGCTTAACGTACAGGCACTACGAATGAGCTCTAAGTCTTGAAAATACCCTTTTGCGCCTAATTGATGTAACCATAGTTCAACATCGATACCCCCTTCAGTTAACCAGGGCGTATCTTCTTTCACTTTGACCATTGCTATTTACCCTCTTTCAAATAAAGCGATGGATTCAACATGCGCTGTATGGGGAAACATATCCATGACACCAGCAGCTCGTAAACGGTATCCTTTGTAGTTAACGAGGATATCACTGTCTCTTGCTAAAGTTGCCGGATTACAAGAAACATAAACAATCCGTTGCGGATTAAGTTTATCGATTTGCTTCACAATTTCCAGTGCCCCAGATCGTGGGGGGTCAATTAAAAGTTTAGTCAATTTTTGGTTAAATAATGACGATAAAGCATTAATTTTATCTAAATCAGCATACAAAAATTCAATATTCGTTAAACCATTTGCTTCAGCATTCATTTTCGACCTCGATACCATTAGCTCGCTTCCCTCAACACCAATCACCTTAGCGCAATATTTAGCAAGAGGGAGTGAAAAATTACCTAAGCCACAAAATAAATCCAAGACAATGTCATTGGGCGTTAGGGCCATAAGCTCAAGGGCGCGAGCGACCATTAAGCGATTTAAGCCAGGGTTAACCTGGGTGAAATCGGTCGGATGAAACTGGAAGCGAATATTTTCTTGCGGCAAAGAATAAGTTAGAAATTTATCCTCTCCTGGAGGATAAAAAAGGCTGACGCTCTCAGTGCCACCCGGTTGGAGAAATAAGCGAAATTTTGTTGCCAGGCCGAACTGGTGCAATTTTTCCTCATCAGCAGCAGTTAGCGGTTCTAAATTGCGCAGGATTAAAGCAACTTCATCATCTCCCGCAGCAACTTCAACCTGCGCTATGATGCTGGGCTTGGTCAATGAATTAATCAGTGCACGTAAGTTATCGATTTGCTCATCAACTTTCGCGTTGAGTACAGGGCAGCGATTAATTTCAGTAATATAGCGTGGATTATTTTTTTCTCTAAATCCAACTAAGACAGTCTGTTTTTTTTCCACATAACGAGCACTCAAGCGCGCTTTATTTCGATAATGCCAGGTATCACTTGCCAGTGGTGCAAGGATAGTTTCTGGCTGGCAGTGACCAATGCGTCGCAGTTGAATCCAACAACAGCGTTTGTTTCTCATGAATTTGGGTCTGTGCATCAAGGTGCTGCAGTGAACACCCCCCACACATTGTATAATGAGCACAACGGGGTTCTACCCGTGAAGGCGAGGCAGAAATAATGGCTACTACTTTTCCCTCAGCAAAATCGCTTTTAATCCGAGTGTATTGAAAAGAAACTTGCTCGCCAGGAAGAGCACCTTGAATAAAGGTCGTTTTACCACCAATTCGCGCAATACCTCGACCATCATGGCTAAATTTTTCTATGTCTGCGGTTTGGATTGTAGGTGGTACGCGTTGGTGTTTTTTCGTCATTGGTTTTGTCTCTTTCGGGTCTGTTTACCAGCCCCGTCATTTTGAGCGCAGCGATCTTACCCGAGCCGCGACCGTTAGGGAGTGGATAAATCATATCCGCTTACTTACGTGCGCGGCTCGGGTAAGATCGCTGCGCTCAGGAGACGGGGCTAGCACGCTTCGAAAATTGCGGCTGCGCCCATCCCCGTACCGATACACATAGTTACCATACCATATTTTTTCTTAATGCGCCGCAGCCCATGCAGGACAGTTGCTGTGCGGATTGTTCCTGTTGCGCCAAGGGGGTGTCCTAGCGCAATCGCTCCTCCTAACGGATTCACCTTATCAGGTGGCAATCCCACAGTTTTAATAACCGCCAAGGCCTGTGCAGCGAAAGCTTCATTAAGCTCTATCCAGTCGAGTTGATCAAGGGTCAAACCTGCTTTTTGTAAGGCTATGGGGATAGCTTCAATAGGCCCAATTCCCATAATCTCAGGTGGCACGCCAGCGACCGCGTAACTGAGTAATCGCCCGATTGGCTGCAAATTGTATTGCTTTAAAGCGTGTTCAGAAGCTAATAAAGCAATACCAGCACCATCACTCATTTGCGAGCTATTGCCTGCAGTGACGGTACCCTTTTAAGGCAAACACAGGTCGTAATTTAGCGATTGCCTCATAAGAAGTATCAGCGCGCGGGCCCTCATCTGTAGAATGAGCTTTGTTTGCTTCACAACCTTTGTCGTCGCTAAATTAGCATGATAGTTAGTAATTTCGATAGGGCTAATTTCTGCTTTAAAATCGCCGCGCTGCTGGGCGGCGACAGCACGGCGATGACTTTCGGCGGCAAATTCATCCTGTTGCTCGCGCGTTACGTCCCAACGTTTAGCAACATTCTCCGCGGTAATACCCATGCCATAAGCAATTGCAACGTGCTCATCAATAAAAATTTCTGGATTAGCAGTGTATTTATTGCCACCCAAAGGCACCATCGACATTGACTCTACCCCGCCTGCTAAAGCAAGTGACATATCTCCTTGACTGATGGCTGCAGCAGCTGTGGCAATACTTTGTACACCCGAAGAACAAAATCGATTAATCGTCATTCCTGGCACTGACTGGGGTAAATCAGCACGCAGTAAAGCAATACGAGCCACATTCATGCCTTGTTCCGCTTCTGGCATTGCACAACCTATCACGACATCACCGATCGCTTCCCAATCAATTTGTTGATTGCGATTTTTTAAGGCTTTTATCGTATGAACCAATAAATCATCTGGCGGCGTATGCTTAAACACCCCTCTTGGTGCTTTACCAACAGGAGTCCGCAATACATCTACTATATATACATTAGTCATCGCTGAAATCTCCTAGTTTCGCAAAGGCTTACCTGTCTCCAAAAGATGAACAATACGTGCTTGTGATAAAGACGTTGCTGCCATAGTTAGAAACGCTTGTTTCTCTAAGTGCAATAACCAATGCTCATCGACTAATTCACCTTCGTTGACATCCCCTCCACACATCACTTTCGCTATTTCATTAGCAAGAAAATAGTCATGCTGGGATATAAATCCACCACTAAGCCAATTAACCAATCCCGCTTGCAAACGAGCATGCCCTTCGCGACCGGCAACTTTAAAACGGGTTTTAAGTGGTGCTTGATAGTTCGCTGCTTGCAAGGATTCAATTTTGGCAAGCGCGGCAAAAAGTACTTCATTAGAATGCATAAGCCAGCAATCTTTATTTCGCAGGTAACCAAGCTGCTTCGCTTCAGGTGCGCTACCAGCAACAGCAGCTGTGGCAATTTGCTGAAAATAAGGCTGAATAAACGCTAATAAATCAGCATCGTTCGCTTGACAAGCTGCTCGCATGGTCATTTCTTTACAACCACCACCGGCAGGAAGAAGACCTACACCAATTTCTACTAATCCTGGGTACGATTCAAACGCAGCAACGATGGCAGCACAATGCATTATTAATTCGCATCCCCCGCCTAAAGCACGACCTCGTAGAGCAGCAACTACCGGAATTGCCGCATATTTCACTCGCATAATTACCCGCTGAAATTGGCCCACCATTTCGTCCACGGCCTGCATCTTGTTGGTTTGAAGTAATTGCGCTATGACCTTTAAATCAGCCCCAGAACTGAAATTTGTCGCATCAGTTTGATAGATGATCATACCTTTGCATTCTTTTTCCGCTCGTTCTACCGCTTCTTCCAAACCTTCAAGGACAGTTTGCCCGATAGTATTCGCTTTGGATTTAAAATTGACGACAGCTACATCATCTTTAAGATACCATAAGCGGATACCTTCATTCTCCCATAGAACGTTTTGTTCGTATGTGCCACTTTGGGAGACCCTCATCCGCCCTTCGGGCACCTTCTCCCGCTTGCGGGAGAAGGGAGATTCTTCTAATACCCTATCGGGGAAAAATTGACGATGATAAACAGGTAGTTGGCTCCGGGGGCTATAGCTATTCTTCTGCGGCGAATAAGCGCCTTCCTTGCTGTAAAAATGATCTATCTTACTCAGCCACTGCGGTAAGGCAGCTTGACTTAAGCTCTCTTTTGCAGCTATTCCTGCTTTTATGGGAGCCAACATCTTTTCTAATCCAGCACTCTGCCAAGTTTCAAAAGGCCCTTGTTGCCAGCCGAAACCCCAACGTATTGCCAAATCAATATCACGCACTGTGTTTGCTATCTCTGCCAAATGGTAGGCGCAATAGTGAAACAGATCGCGGTAGCAAGCAGTTAAGAATTTTGCTTGTTTATTGTTTGCAGCAATCAGAGCCTGCATTCTTTGCGCAGGATCAGCGATTTTCATGATCGTTATTAATTCTTGGCTGACCTCCCCTTTTGCCGGGCGATACTCGCCAGTAGCTGAATCAAATACTTCAATCACTTGGCCCTTTTTGCGATAAATTCCCTGACCCGTTTTCTGACCTAGATGGCCCTCTTTAATGAGCCTCATTAGCCATGCAGGTAGCTTAAACAATGCATGCCAAGGATCGTTTTTTAGCTGATCTGTCATCGTTTGCACCACATGGTGCATCGTATCCAGGCCAACAACATCCATGGTCCTGAACGTGGCAGATTTAGGACGACCTAGCAAGGCGCCTGTGAGTGCATCCACTTCATCAAACTCTAATTGCATTGCCTCAGCATGGTGCAGAATGGCTAATAAAGAAAAAACACCAATGCGATTAGCAATAAAGTTGGGGGTATCTTTAGCGCGCACCACACCTTTACCCATTCGGCTAGTTAGCCAAGTTTCCAAATTATCTAGCAAATGAGGAAGCGTAGTCTCTGCCGGTATTAATTCTGCTAAATGCATATCCGAGGAGGATTAAAAAAATGAACGCCACAAAAACGTTCCCGTAATACCTCCGGTAAGACCGTGCTTAGTCTGTTAATACTTAAACCCGAGGTATTACTAACCAGTATGCACCGCTTATTCAAATAAGGAGCAATATTGCGGTATAACTCTTCTTTCCAATCGAGTCGTTCAGCAATGGCTTCAATCACTAAATCACAGTCAGCCAAATCAGCTAAGTTTTGCGCATAATTTTTTGCCTGTAAATAAGCTGCTGTTTGCGGCCTAGCGAAGGGAGCTGGTTTTAATTTGCCTAAATTAGCAATGGCCTTGTCAACCAATGCGTTGGGCGAACCTTCTTTAGCCGCTAAATCGAACAATAGGGTTTCAATGCCAGCATTCACACAATGCGCTGCAATTTGCGCTCCCATCACTCCAGCACCAAGTACAGCGATTTTTTTGATGTAAAATGGTTCTTGCATGATTATAAATCCAACTTTTAAAGTAATTAAAGTAACCGCTTAGCCTCAATGTCAAAATCTTGGAGTGAGCAGTTACAAATTAAATTGTATACCCTGCGCTAGTGGCAAGGCGTCACCCCAATTAATGGTATTTGTCTGACGGCGCATATACGCTTTCCAAGAATCAGAGCCAGATTCACGACCACCACCTGTCTCTTTTTCACCACCAAAAGCCCCTCCAATTTCAGCACCGGAGGTACCTATATTAATATTGGCGATACCGCAATCACTGCCTAATGCACTTAAATAGCGTTCAGCATGTTTAAGATTTTGTGTAAACATTGCGGAAGACAAACCTTGCGGTACCCCATTTTGCAAAGCAATCGCTTCATCTAAAGTGCGATAAGGCATTACATAAAGAATAGGTGCAAATGTTTCTTCTTGCACTATTTCCCAAGTGTTCATTACTTCGGTGACTAAAGTAGGTTGGACAAAATAACCTGCTATATTGAGCACCTCACCACCAAACACCACCTGCCCACCAGCTGCATTAATCCGTGCAATTGCTTTTTTAAACTGAGTAATCGCATGCTCATCAATCAATGGCCCCATCAAATTTTTACTATCGAGAGGATCGCCAATCGTTATTTGTTCATAGGCATTTTGTAAGCGTTTAAGCACTTCAGCATAGATAGACTCTTGCACAAACAAACGTCGGGTTGAAGTGCATCGTTGCCCTGCAGTACCTACAGCACCAAAAACAATGCGGGAATCGCCAAATTCAAATCAGCAGTTTCATCGATAATAATTGCATTGTTACCGCCTAACTCAAGAATAGTTCGACCAAGTCGCGCTGCTACTTTTGTAGCAACCTGTCGACCAACTGCTGTTGAGCCAGTAAAGGAAATTAAGGGAATACCGGCATCATTGACCATTTCATTAGCAATTTCATGCGAGCTAGGAATAATGAGGGAAAAAATTTCCGCACAATTGTTTTCTTGCAAAACTTTATTGCAAATATGTTGCACAGCAATCGCACAAAGAGGTGTTTTGTGCGGAGGGCTTCCAGAGAGTCACATTACCGCAAATCGCAGCGATGAATGCATTCCATGACCAAACAGCTACAGGGAAGTTAAACGCAGAAATCACACCCACTATCCCATAGGGGTGCCACTGCTCATACATTCGGTGATTAGGTCGTTCTGAATGCATCGTATTGCCGTACAACATACGTGATTGCCCCACAGCAAAGTCAGCAATATCAATCATTTCCTGCACTTCGCCATCACCTTCTTGTTTTGATTTACCCATTTCAACCGAAACTAAACGACCCAAAATCTCTTTATGTTCACGCAGTGCTTGCCCGATTTGGCGAATAATTTCACCACGCTTTGGAGCAGGAACATTACGCCAAGTTAAGGCGGCTTGCTGGGCTCTATCTATGATATGTTGGTAATCTTGCATAGAGCAGGTTGCTACTTCAGCAAGTTTTTCACCATTTGCTGGGTTAACTGAAGATCAGACGCGATTTCCCTATTTCACTTTGCCAACCTTGTCCACTAAAGGCACCTGGATTAATTTTATTAATGTGTAAACGCTTCAATAATTCCATCTATTCCTCCTAAGCGTAATAACGACCAAAGCGATTCGCCAATACGTCTACTAAAGGGAAATTTTCTTGTAAAACTAGGCCATGATATTCAGTCGATTGCCCCACTACCAAATCAGCTACAGCACAAATACCCGCGGCTGTGCTGACTTGAATTGCAGACCATTCAAGACCACAAATTGTCGCTGGATATATTTTTTTTACATAACTCTTTTCAGTCAGTTCACCTTGTTTGATCCCTTCCACAGTCACATAAACGATCACAATATCTTGATAGGTTTTTGGTATAGCTCGCTCTAAGAATACGTTTTAAAGTCTCTCGATCGTCGTTTAATTTAAGGTCATTCATTAAGAGGCGCATTTTTTCACAATGTCCAGGATAGCGCATTGTCTTGTAATTCAAAGTGCGTATTTTTCCTGCATAAAGTTCAGCTAAACTACCCAAACCCCCCGAGGTATTAAATGCTTCATACTCACATCCATCAATTTGAATCGCTTCTCTTCCTTCTAAGGGCTTAAGGATTATCGGCTTTCCAGCTTCAATGCCATAACAGGGGTTGCCATATTCATTGATAAGACCATCAGTAGACCAGGTCAACGAGTACTGCAACGCATTATTAGCTCGTTGTGGTAATGCGCCCACCCTAAGCTTCGCATGATGACATTCCTCAAACTCCTGCATCAGACTATGTGCAGCAATGCTGATAAAACCTGGGGCAAGACCACATTGGGGCACAAACGCTGTTTCAGCATTTTGTGCAATTGCTTTAATTGCTTCGGCAACGGTGGTATCTTCAGTCAAGTCAAAGTAGTGCGCTTTGGCAGCTTTAGCTGCTTCAGCAAGGTGAACGTTAAGGTAATAAGGCAAGCTTGAAATCACTGCAACTATTTTGTGCTCATCTAAATAGGCTAGCACTGACTGTTGCTCTTGAACATCAAGCGCGACCGTTTTAATTTTAGGCAGAGCATGCAATAAACGGTTCACATCCGTTCCAGCAAAATCGATATCAGCCACATGGACTTCGTAATCGCCACTCTCTGCTAACAAACAGGCAATTAAACTCCCAATTTTTCCTGCACCTGTAACCATAACTGTGTGCATACATCGTGCTCCATTACGAAATTGTAACTCCCCACGTCATCCCGAGCGCAGCGAGGGATCTCCAGCAAACGGCACGTATTTAAAAATTGTGCCACTGCATGGAGATCCCTCGTCGCAAGCTCCTCGGGATGACGAAAGGAGTTACACGAAATTAGAAATTATCGTACACTAAAATATTGTTGCTAACTACAGGGTCACCTGGGTGCAATTCTCGGATAGGCAAATAAAATAGCGTAGGTTGGGCCTTGGCCCAACAAAAATGGGGCATCTTGTGGGAAAATAGTCGTCGTTCGTTTTGGGTACACATTTTTTCTTACAATGTAGACGCTTCTATCATGTTGGGCCAAGGCCCAACCTACTTCATATTTGTCTATGCGAGAGTTGCACCCCTCCCAGTCCCGGTTGGGGCACTTGATCTTTTCAAATTAGTATTCTATTGTCCCATTCATTTTCACCGAAGATGGCGATGACGCTAACGAGTACAGTGCAAAGGCTCGCTCTTATCTCAGTAAAGGCGAACAAATATAATCAGTTTTTTCATGCCTTCTTGTTCGGTGCACTCCTACCATTAAGTTTTGCTCCCTTTCATATCCCTGGTGCTGCTATCTTAGGCATTGCTCTTTTTTACGCGCAATTAGGCCGCGGGCAAAGTCGTTATGCCTTATTCAATGGACTTTTTTTTGGTTTAGGTTATTTTGGTTTCGGTACATCATGGGTTTTCGTTAGTATTCATGAATATGGCCATCTTAACAGTTTTATTGCTGCGCTTATTACGCTTATTTTTTTACTTTATCTTGCGCTATTTCCTGCCTTGATGGCCTTTATTTATCGTAAATTAGTCAACGATCAATCCTCTGGTTATTCTTGCCTACTGTTTAGCGCACTATGGGTATTATTTGAATTTTTTCGCTCTAGCTTTTTAAGCGGGTTTCCCTGGTTATTGCTTGGGTTTGGTCAATTTGATGCCCCGAGTAAATACTTGTTACCTCTTGTTGGTGTTTTTGGGGTTAGCTTTTTAACGTGTTTCGCTGCAACCCTTTTAACGACCAGTACCCAGCGCGTTGGCACTCAGCGCTATGTCTATTTAAGTGCACTGGTCATTTTACTCTTATTCCCATTATTGCTAAAACACAATACCTGGTCGCAAGAAAGTGCAAAACCGATCTCAGTGGGTATCATCCAAGCCAATTTATCCATGCGCGATAAATGGGATGAAAATTTATTTTGGCAACTGTTAGAACACTACAAACAGAGCACTGAGCAATTGCTAGGAACAGAGCTCATTGTCATGCCAGAATCAGCTATTCCCTTACCCCCAAGTTACATAGGTGATTTCCTCAACGATATACACAATCGCGCCAAACGAGCCGGAAGTGCAGTCATGATGGGCATTCCTCAAGTCAATGGACATCACTTTTTCAATACGCTAATTGGCTTAGGGCAAGCAAAAGGCTCCTATTTAAAACAGCATCTTGTTCCCTTTGGTGAATACATACCTAAACCAATGCTCTCGATTACTGAATGGCTAGCAATACCCGCCGTGAATTTAAAACCAGGCCAAAAAAATCAACCCTTAGTTAAAGTGCAAAAACACGCCATCGCAACCTTAATTTGTTACGAATTAGCTTATGGTGATTTACTCCGTTATCAACTGCCTAAAGCTGAGTGGATAGTATCGATTAGTGATGATGGTTGGTTTGGACATTCTTTGGCCATGTACCAGCACTTACAGATGGCACAAGTCCGTTCACTTGAAACAGCACGCTATCAGGTCGTTGCTAATAATGATGGCTTGTCTTCTGTCATTAACACACGAGGTGAGATTACAGCAACCTTACCTGCCTTTAGCGCAGGAATTCTTAGAGCAGCGCTTTTCCCGGCCACTGGTGTAACGCCCTGGGTCTATTTTGGCAACTTACCCATGCTGTTGTTTTGCGCATTAATTGTACTTATTTATACTGGCTATCGCGTCATTAATATAAAAACGTCATCCCGAACGCAGTGAGGGATCTCCTGAAGATCAAGGAGATCCTTCGTCGCAAGCTCCTCAGGATGACGATTTTTTCCTTTAGCTAACCTATTGCTGCAGATCCCAAGAGGGGGTATCCTAACTCCCTCCTGAAATTTATTTTATGACTATGGATAACAGCTATATACCGCGAGAAGTTGAAGAACAAGCGCAACAATATTGGCATAAAAAGCAAATTTTTAATGTCTCGGAAGATTTAAGTAAAGAAAAATTTTACTGCTTATCCATGTTCCCTTACCCAAGTGGTACCCTGCATATGGGGCATGTACGCAATTATACCTTGGGCGACGTCATTGCTCGTTACCAACGTGCCTTAGGAAAGAATGTTTTACAACCCATTGGATGGGATGCCTTTGGTCTACCGGCTGAAAACGCGGCGATTAAACACGGTATTCACCCGGCAGAATGGACCAAAAAAAATATAGCAGCAATGAAGGAACAATTTTTAAGGTTAGGTAATGCCTATGATTGGCGACGGGAATTCGCTACTTGCGATCCTGATTATTATCGCTGGGAGCAATGGTTTTTTATCAAACTCTATGAAAAAGGGTTAGTTTATAAAAAAAACGCGGTGGTGAATTGGGATCCAGTTGATCAAACAGTACTTGCTAACGAGCAAGTTGTCGATGGTCGTGGTTGGCGCTCTGGTGCGCTCGTTGAGCGGCGTGAAATTTCACAATGGTTTATCAAAATTACCGCCTATGCCGATGAGCTTTTAGAAGACCTTGATACTTTGGATGCATGGCCCGCGCAAGTAAAGCAAATGCAAAGAAACTGGATTGGGCGCTCTGAGGGTTGTGATATCTACTTTAAAGTAGTTGCGTTTCCTAAACGTTTAAAAATCTACACCACTCGACCCGATACGCTAATGGGCGCCACTTATCTTGCTGTTGCGCCGGATCATCCGCTGGCAAAAGAAGCAGCAAGCCAACATCCCGAAGTGCAAGCTTTTATTAGCAGTTGCCAAGGCGTACGTATCGCTGAAGCAGATATTGTCACGATGGAAAAACGTGGCATAGATACAGGAATGAAAGCTATTCATCCTATTACAGGTACGGAAATACCTGTATGGATTGCCAATTTTGTGCTAATGCAATATGGCTCAGGAGCGGTGATGTCAGTACCTGCCCATGACCAACGTGATTGGGAATTTGCCCAACAATATAAGCTACCTCTTAAAGAAGTCATAAAGCCCATTGATGGCACAACGCACGATTATGCAAAATCCGCATTTACCGCGCCAGGCAAATTGATTAACTCAGGTCAATTTGACGATTTACCCTCTGAGGAAGCAATAAAAGCAATTGCCAATTATCTTGAAACAAACGACGCGGGCAAAGTAACAATTAATTATCGCCTACGGGATTGGGGGGTTTCACGCCAACGGTATTGGGGAGTCCCTATTCCAATGGTTCACTGCGATGTCTGTGGCATAGTGCCAGTTCCTGAAAAAGACTTACCGATTATTTTACCTGAGAACGTTCAATTGACTGGCAGTGGTTCTCCTCTAGCCCAATGTAGTGATTTTGTGCAAACGGTTTGCCCTAAATGTGGTCAGGATGCCTCCCGGGAAACGGATACCTTTGATACCTTTGTTGAGTCCTCTTGGTACTATGCTCGCTTTGCTTGTAAAAACCAAGATAATGCCATGCTTGATGACAGAGCGAAGTATTGGACCCCTGTCGACCAATATATCGGGGGTATCGAACACGCAGTGATGCATCTACTGTATGCTCGTTTTTTCCATAAATTAATGCGAGACGAAGGTTTACTGAACTCTGACGAACCCTTTAAAGCCTTATTAACGCAAGGGATGGTTCTCAAGGACGGTCATAAAATGTCTAAATCGCTAGGGAATGTCGTTGATCCCAACCATTTAATCAATACTTATGGCGCCGATACTGCCCGTTTGTTTGTCATGTTTGCCTCTCCGCCTGATCAGTCCTTAGAGTGGTCTGAGACTGGAGTCGAAGGATCACATCGTTTTTTAAAGCGAATCTGGGCTTTTGCTTATCAGCACCAGCAAACTATAATCGATGTTAACGACGCCATTCTTAGTGGTAATAGCTCTATCGATTGGCGAAATACTGAAAATCGCCTTAAAAAATCCCGTTTAATTACGCATCAAATTTTAGCGCAAGCGAACAATGATTATGATCGCAATCAATTTAACACCGTTGTTTCTGGTTGCATGAAACTATTTAATGAATTATCTGACTATCAAATTGTCACTGAAGACGATAAATATTTTCTTCACTCAGCGATGAGTATTATGCTTCGCCTTCTCGCCCCTATTACTCCTCATATTTGCCATCATTTGTGGCAAAAATTAGGCTTTGATAAAAATATTATTGATGCATCGTGGCCTAAAGTCGATAAAAATGCCTTGAAAACCGATGAGCTGGATTTTGTTGTGCAGATCAACGGCAAACTGCGCGGGGAGTTCACTGCAGACGTTGACACTCCTAAAGATGCGCTCATTGAACTAGCAAAAGAACATACTCATTCCTTTCTTGAAGGTAAGGTAATTAAAAAAGCGGTGGTTGTTATGCACCGTCAGCTCATTAATTTAGTGGTCAACTGATGGTAAAACGGCCTTTAATTGTTGTCCTCATCGCCCTAACACTGACTAACTGTGGTTTTCACTTGCGTGGCTTGTATGAGGTCCCTGCTTGGCTAAACAAGGTAGCTATTGTCATCCAAAATGCCCATCGTGACTTAGGGCCGTTGTTAAAGGATCAATTAGAGAGCTACAACATCAGCGTAGTTCCTGATCCAGCCCAGGCCGATTATTTGCTGATTATTGAATACGATGGAATTCAACAGCAAATGACTGGCGTTGCTGCGAGCACGGCTCCTAGACAGTATTTGCTTATTTATGACGTGCAGTTTTCTCTTGTGAAAGCAAAAGGGGAGACTGTCATCCCTGCAAAGCATGTTGCAGTAACTCGTCAAGTTACAATAAACAACAACCGTATTTTAGGTTCAAATGCTGAGGAAGCCTTAATAATTTATGAAATGCGCCGCGATGCAGCGATACAAATAATTAACCGCCTAGGTCGGGAGAGTAAAAAATTTACACCGATAAGCGGGACCCAAGCCATTGCTGGGCCTTGACCTATAGAGGCTATTAACTAACTTCAAGCCCAGTCTGGGTTGTATGTTCGTTATTGCGAACCGAAGGTGAAGCTCGTCAGTGCGAGGGCTAGCGAAGCCCGTCATTGCGAGGAGCGTAGCGACGAAGCAATCCAGCGACCTTTTCTAGCATCTCATAAGGCCACTGGATTGCTTCGCTAACGTTCGCAATGACGGGGCTAACGCTCGCAATGACGGGGCTAACGCTCGCAATGACGATTTGGAGGTAACCTATGCTCATTAAACAACAAGCATTAGCGTCACAGTTACAGAAAAAATTAGCAGCAGTTTATATCCTAATTGGTCAAGATCACTATCTATTGAATAAGGCAGCAGAATCCATCAAATTGGCCTGGCAAGCAGCAAATACTAATGAGTCAGAAGAAACGATTTTGCCTATAGATACTCCCTCGGATTGGACTTTGTTGGCTGCAAAAGCCAATAGTTATTCTTTGTTTTCGAGTAGCACATTAATTGATATTCGCTATGAGAAAAAATCATTGGAGCCGAAGGCTAAAGAATTTTTAACGCATTACTTACAGGATGTAAATCCTTCTAGTTTACTTCTGTTACGTGCCCCCAACTTAACAACTAAGCCGTTGCAAGGGCTAATTGATCACGATTGCCTGCAGGTGGTGCAGGCAAATCCACTCAATGAACTAGCAATGCAAAACTGGATTGCCACGCAGTTACAGCAAAAAGCATTACAATTCGAACCACAAATTCCTGCCTTAATTTCTCAATATACTCAGGGTAATATGCTTGCCTGCGCACAAGTCATAGAGAAGCTTGCATTAATCGCTAATGAGGACACTGTTTTTACCATTAAACTGGTGCAAGAGCAGTTGGTTGATCAATGTGATTACCAACTTTTCGAATTAGCTGATGCCTGCTTAGCACCTAACCCAGCTAAAGCGCTGCAATTATTGCGTCACGCATGCAATGGCAAAGTGGAACCCAGCCTTATTTTATGGTTATTAACCCAAGAAATAAGGCTGCTGATCCAGCTTATTGAGCTGACCAATTATCAATCCTTATCCTTTAATGCAGCCTGCAGCCAATTAAAAATATGGCCACAGCGCGCTAAACTCTATCAATTGGCAGTAAAAAAAGCCGAGTTAACTCGGTTATTACCGTTGCTGCAGTTTTGTAAAACAATTGATGAACGGATAAAATCAAATCAAACCAAGCAAATTTGGCAAGCATTGGAGCAAATTGCTCTCTCACTTTGTCTGGCTAAGCAGGTAGGTAGTTTTGCATAATCTTATTATTTACGGTGGAACTTTTGATCCGCCTCACAATGGTCATCTTAATACGGCTATCAACGTGCAAGATCACTTTAATTTTGATCGGTTTATCTTTTTACCGTGCAAAACCCCACTATTAAAAAATTATGCTGCTGCTACTCCAGCACAACGCCTTGCTATGCTTGAGCTTGCCTTGGATTTGCAAAATAAGACCAAACATTTTGGAATTGACTTGGCTGAAATCAAACGAGACACGCCCTCTTACATGGTAGAAAGCTTACACCATTTTCGGCAGCAATATGGAGAACGAATAGCGATCACTTTATTACTGGGAGCGGATACTTTTAGTCAGCTTCCTCACTGGCATGATTGGCAAAAACTATTAACACTTGCCAATCTTTTAGTGATTAAGCGTGCTGGTTTTAGCGAGCAGTATTCTAATGCAATTAAAGAATTATTAATGCGGCACGAAACGACCGATGCTAAAGCAATAACTAGGCAGGCACATGGCTTTATTTATCGCTATGATGCGCGGCAGCTTTACTGTTTCTTCCAGTTGGGTACGAGAGCAGCTTCGGGCTGGTAACGATTTAAGCGGCTATTTAGCTGAACCTGTTATTCAATATATTAAACAAAACAATTTGTATACTCGATTCCGCAGTTTTTAAATTTGAAAAAACAGAATAATTTAGGCAGCTTTAGTATATTGGAAGAAAATAAGCTGTATTAACCACAGTCTCCGTTTTTTAGTATACTGATAAAGACCCTTCTAATATCCCTCTGAATTTCTCTATCTTCTTCTACCATTCTACTAATACCAGTTGCCTCATAAGTAAATGTTACCGAAGGGGCTTTTCGTTGCCTCATAACTCATGTTACCGAACAGAGACGAAATTAACATAAAAATACTCTCTAAAAATATCCTAGCGGGGTGAAGGGGCCGGTAATGAGGCCCCTTCGTTTATACTCTCAAGGTCATCGCCGTCCCCGGCTGTACCTTGTGTTTAAATATAGCGCATTTTTGAGTCAGTTTTGACATTCACCTCAGCCTGATCTAATTATTTGATGTGATTGTTCTTAATTCTGATCAAATTATCTAAAGGTTCAAAATAAAAAACCCTCAAATAACTTGCAAAAAAGTTACTGAGGGTATTCTCTTCATATCGACCAAAATGCGAAGAGAATAAAAATGTCGCACAAATTCCTATCAAAATCTAGCTTTCATGCTTTTTTATTGAGATGTGATCAAGATCTCGCAAAAGAAATAGCCCAGGCAGGTTGTAGCTACTGCGGTGGGGCGCTTCCTCATGCAAACTATCCACGCAGCCCTTTTGGACTCCCACAGTCTCTGAGGTGCTATTATCAAACCCGCATGAGTTTTTGCTGCAATCGGTGTCGTAAACGAACCACAACCCCCTCGATGCGATTCATGGGGCGATGCCGTTATGTTGCATCCATCCTGTTGCTCATTTCTGCGTTAACCTGTAAAGGCTCATGGCGTAATTGCGCTCGCATTCGAAAGTGCTTCGGCGTAACCCTTAGCGTCAACACTTGGAAACGCTGGTGCCGTTGGTGGCGAGAATGCTTTATCACGACCTCATTTTGGCAGCAGGCAAAAAGTAGGGTCGTAAGCGCTCGCCAACAATCTCCTTACCCCTATACGCTGTTCATTCTCTTCCAAGGCAACTTACAACAGCGCCTTATCTTGCTCTTGCACTTCGTACTGCCGATGACAGCCGGCATTTTGCGCGCTGTCTAAAGGGGGTGGATTTTCACGCAGAATTTGTCGCTTTAGCTCAACGAGTCGCTCATCTAGACTCAAGTTTCACCGATTAACAAGGAGTGCTTATGAGTAACAATCGTTCGTTTGATTCCCCACAAACAAAATGGGCTCGATTCCGTTTTTCGCTAATTGGCCCTTTGCTAGCAGCCCCACCTGGAAAAGGGGGATTAAGGGCTGAGTTGATGGCTTTGGCCAAGAAACAGTGGATCCACCCTATTACGGGGAACCCGTTTCAAGTTGGGTTTACTACCATTGAGCGTTGGTATTACCGTGCTCGCGAAAATCGTGACCCTGTTTGTGCACTGCGTACTAAGCAGCGAACCGATGCAGGCGCTGCAAGAACACTTCATGCCGAAGTCAAGTTGTGGCTGCAAACGCAATATCAACAACACCCCAGTTGGAGTTATCAGCTCCATGTTGATAACTTACAAAGCTTAGTCAGAGAAAAACCCGAATACGGTCCACTTCCTGGTTATCATACGATTCGTCGCTACATGAAAGCACAGGGACTGACTAAACAAAAAGTGGCTAAAAAGCGCTTTACCCCAGGTGCATTGTTGGCCCAGCATCGTCTTGAGTCTCGCGAAGTCAGAAGTTTCGAAGTGGACTATGTGCATGCCCTATGGCATCTCGATTTTCATCACGGCTCTCGCGCCATCTTAGGTAAAGATGGCCTTTGGCATACCCCTTTATTGTTGGCTATCTTAGACGACCGCTCGCGCCTTATTTGCCATGCTCAGTGGTACCTCGATGAAACCACAGAAACATTAGTCCATGGCTTTATGCAAGCGTTACTCAAACGCGGTTTACCTCGTGCCCTAATGACGGATAATGGGGCTGCTATGAGCGCTTTAGAATTTAGGAGCGGGCTTGAGCGATTAGGTATACTCCACCAACCCACACTCCCTTATTCCCCATGGCAAAACGCCAAACAGGAAGTACTTTGGTCACAAATTGAGGGCCGATTAATCGCCATGCTAGAAGGTGAAGAAAAGCTGACGTTACCCTTATTAAATGAAGCAACACTTGCCTGGATTGAAGGGGAGTATCACCATAAACTGCACAGTGAAATCGGCACCACACCGCTTAAATGCTACCTTAATGAGCGCCATGTAGGCCGTCCTTGTCCTGATAGTACTGCACTTAAGCAAGCATTTTGTGCCCAGGTCGCTCGTAAGCAGCGCAAGTCCGATGGGACTCTAAGCCTTGAAGGAAAGCGCTTTGAAATCCCTTCTGCCTTTCGTCATTTGGAAACAATCCATGTCTGCTATGCCCGCTGGGACTTAAGTCAAGTGTTTCTAGTCAACCCACTGAACACCCAAATCGTTTCTCACGCTTTCCTGCAGCATGGTATCGCTTTGACAAATTTTTTAAGTAAAGCTCCATCGATAACTTCCCCATAAAAAATGTCCCTTATTATTTTTTTTATTTCGGTAACATTACTTATGAGGCAACTCGATATCCCGCTAACATTTGATTTTAAAAAACTATTTCTGTATAATTATTACTCTTGTTGCGCGGTAAGTGCGTAGACATCTACTCTATGAGGTAAAATAATGGCAATGCAAAAATATGAAGGGCCTAACCTGTTTCAAAGTCTAGGAGTCCCGACTGATGTCATCAATATGATTTTCCAGTTATTACCTCTTGTGCAAGCTAAAGTGGGGGAAAAAAAGGACGTCGATACGAGGAACATTCTTGCCTTCACGTGTCACCTTTTTTATAACTTGATTCAAAATAATCGTTTAATTTTTAAACTCGTAGAGTCCCATGCCACGGGAAATCAAACCCATTCCAACAGGCTATTCGAACTACGCCCTAATTTCACTTTGATTAACAAGGTAGAGGCACATTATTTTGAGCCTAAACTTGTGGAATGTAGTGTAGGAGCAAATCAAGAGCAGATGCAAAGGCTGTTGAGACTACACCCAGCATTAGCCGCAAAAAAACATCTCTTTACTGATTGGTCTGGCCGTACCTTTAATTGCTCGGTTTTTGAATATGCCTTTTGGAGTAAAGACCTCAAGTACATGTGTCCTATGATGTTAGATTGTCTTCCTCTCAATGAAGAAGGTGAGGCGATTCGAATTGCATTAAAAGAGCAAGCCCAAGCCATACTGGATAATGGATTAAGCTATCAATTAAACGGCACATATTATCAAGAGAAATTCTTTAGCCTTGAACCGCTAAAGCTGGCGCTTAAAACATATATAGATAACTTTGCTGGCTGGGATTGGGCACAGCAAGAAAAACATTGGTGTACTGTTGTAGGCACAGAACAAGAACGTTTAACGGCCTATATTCGCCAACATTACTGTGACCCCGAGGAGTCATTTAATGACAAGCCGACTTTTACAAAAGCAAAATTCAGGCGCTCGTTAGAATTTATCAATTGGGTTAAGAACGGTATTACTGAAATTTGGGGCGCGGGCCTCAGTGGTCTGGGGGTTAATTTTGCTATTGGCGCGGGGCCGGAGACCTTTGCGGAGGCGCGCGCGTGCCCTGGGTCGACTCTCGACTTGGCGGCTATTACCGCGCTGGATAAAATGCGAACCGAGACCGATCTTCCCTTGCTTATGCAACGGCTAGATAGTCCACTTCAAAAACCTGAGGACATTTCAGAATCTCAATATGTATCTTATTAGCCTTTAGAAGCAATCCTGCAGCAAAGCCCGCTGCAGGGTTATTACCCCAACAGGTATTAAAAAACCACACAAATAATTCCTGGTAATCCCAACTTTCTGATGTTCGCACCCACCATGTTCCCCAACAATGCAAGTAACTTACGATCTTCGGAAGAGAGACTCCATCATTGACCATTTGGTTGACTTGGTTGCGTGCTTTGCGCAATGTCCTTGGATGAGGGACAATGCGATTTGGCAGAGGCTTTACCTGTTCAGTTGTGTCTCCCCCCCCCCCCCATAGTGGGTGAATTATGCTCAGAAATAGACGGGCTAACTGATCGGGTGGGTGTTTCAATGGGGTTGACGATAATTTCTTTGAGCATGGCTTGAACTTTGGGGTCGTCATAGTGTTGATTGATGTCTTCTATCAGCTGATGGTGAGGAATCGATTTGTAAAAAGATTTAATATCTGCACGAATTAGATATTGGGGATTTTGCTCTTCAAGTACTTGTTTGATGCGTTGAGTCGCGACCCTCACCCCGCTAGGTCCTTGGAGGTGGTGGCAGTTGGGGTTCATCACATAGGCAAAGGTCGGTTTGAGTTGCTTTAGCAAGAGATGTTGCAAAACGCGATCGGCCACATGCAATTGATCAACCATGGCATCTTCAAAATAATAACGGGTTAGGAAACGAGGCGTGTAGGTGCCGTCGATCAAAGCTTTAATGCCTTTATCTAGCCAGTTATCCATTTTATTATTAAGTTCTCGAGCCATAAAATGCACATCATGATTTGGACTGGCATGTTTTTTCTGTCTGTGAATGCGAGCAAAAAGGGTGCGACCTAGATGTTGCATGTCTGCAATATCCCATCGCTTCATGTGTGTCCTGAGGAATAGGTGAACATAAGTTGGTCTACTGAAACAACGCTTATTCTCGCCTTGCAAGAACAGTTTATGGTGTAACAGGAGGCCGACGATGGTATATTGCCTTCTTTTTCAAAGAGTCACAAGGATGTATTGTGTTAATTCGCCCAATTAGTTGCGTTGTTGATTATGTCACTGGACTAAGTGCTTCTCTTGAACGAATTTCAGCGACACAACTGACTAAAAGTCAACAGAACTGGTTTATTGTCATTTTAATGGGTTTGATTGTAGCAGGAAGCTTTAATTGGGCTGCCTTTGCACGCAAGAGTCTTGGTCAATTTAAAGAAAGTCGTTTGCGCTGGATGTTTCGTCATGCCCATATAGCATGGTCTTATCTGCTTCAAGCAAGCGTCTCACAAGTCATTGCCCATTATGAACTAACTGCTGGAGTTCTTGTGCTGGATGATTCAGATAAAATGCGATCTCGCAATGCCTCAAAGATTGCAGGAGTCCATAAAGTTAAAGATAAAAAAACGGGGGGTTGGTTTAATGGACAAGAGTTTATTTTTCTAATTTTAGTTACAAACACGCTGACAATTCCTGTTGGGTTTCGTTTTTATATCCCAGATCCTGCTTTGAAAGAATGGAAAAAAATCAATAAAACGGAAAAGAAAGCTGGGGTTGCCGCGAAAGATCGCACAAAACGCCCTGAGCCTAATCCAACTTTCCCTAGTAAACAGGCCTTAGCATTGGAGATGCTCGGAGCATTTGCAAAAAATCAACCAGGGATTAAAATTCAAGCCATATTGGCTGATGCACTCTATGGCAATGCCTATTTTATGGATAAAGCAGCAAAAATCAGCACTTGTAAACAGGTCATTAGCCAACTTCGCAAGAATCAATTGGTCCGTAGTCGAGGCAAAAATACTACGTTAACAACCTATTTTTCACGCCAATCTGGCGTTGAAACCACAATGATTATACGGGGTGGTCAAAAAAAAAAGATTACCCTGTTAGCTTCCAGATTGACAGTTAAATCACATGGACAAAAACGATTTATTGTCGCTCTAAAATATGAGGGTGAAACAGAATATCGCTTTATTGTTGCTACAGATTTAACATGGAGGCACAAGGATATAGCACAAACCTACACCTTGAGGTGGTTAGTAGAGGTTTTTATCGCAGACTGGAAGGGACATGGGGGATGGAATGCATTGAGCAAACAGCAAGGTGATGAAGCGGCTATACGAGGTGTAACGCTGAGCCTATTGTGCAATCATCTTTTGCTTCTTCACCCATTACAATCCGCCCGCCTTAAAAACAAGCAACCCGGGATGCCCGTTGGTTGTCTGGTAGAGCATATTAATGCCGCCGCACTAATCGATGGGGTCAGTCATATTGTGTATGCCAAGGAGCCTAAAAGTGAGTTTGCTAAATTCAAAACATTGATGGTAGAGTCCTTACCGGATAGAACCTCTCGCAAACATCTTGCGGGGCTAGATATCGGTCGAATGGAGACAACGCCAGCACTAAAATATCATAAAGCGGCTTGAATGAATTTTGAGAACCATTAGGTCCAAAAACTGCGGAATCAAGTGTATACTAACCTCCCTGCGTAAATCCTTAAGGTGACAGTATGTTTTTTAAAAGTGAATTAGAGGAAAAGCAACAGGAAAAGGAGAAGCAAACCTATCTCGAATTCCTGAAAAGAGATGTCGTTTCTGTTAGTGAAGCAGAAATTAGAGAAATGACTTCTTCATACCTTCGACTACTAGAGACTTTAAAAACATTGGCTGAAAGTGCTGGTGAGGAGCCTGTCATTTTAATAAGCATAGGATGTTTTTCAGGAAACTCTGAACAACAAATACCCTCTTATTTAAAAAACATTGCCCAAAATAAGAAGGTAAATATTTTGCTAATTGATGGATTATATCGGAGAGAGGTGGCACAGAATAATCTGATAGCACAACATAATCTTGAAAGCAAAAACTCCACAGCCCCCGTCTTTTTACTTAAAGGAAATCCTAACATAAACGTCGAGATTTTCGGCTGTTATATTGATGTTAAACCAGCTTCTTCTTTATGCCAAAAAATGGCTGAAACCATCATCAATCTCCTAAAGAAAAAAGGGCGAGTTTTTATTGGTAATCATGTCCAGGCTTACTCATTTGTAGATATCCCTGGTATCGCTGAGCTAGCTAATCGCATCAAGGTAGACTATCCCAACACGTTTCAATTGTATACTCAGGCGGGTTCAGGAAGGGTTAGATATTATCTAGATAAGCAGATAAACTATGAAACCGATCAATATGGCATGCCGGATAATGGTACATTTAAAACCTGCTCTAAGCTCAGCGACCTCCAAGAGATCGATGAATTTAAGCCAGAATTTCCAGTTATTCCTGCCAAGTTACTAGGACCCGGCTCAGGGTATTAATTACATTCTTATGTTCGTGAGCTGACGCAATTTAAAAAGATGGACTAGAGGATTGCGTTGCAACTTGTTTTGGTTGGTTAGCACTTTGCTGCTCCTTATAATAAGCTTGCATAGCAGCCACAATTTCTACCCGCATTGGACTTAATTGCTTGGTGTAAAAATCCTTATCTTCGCCATAATTCATCGTGGTTCTAACGCTGCTGTACAGGCTACTGGCAGTCGTTGATGTCTTTGCTGCCTTAAGTATCTTGTCAATATAATCGATTTTTTGGGTGTTTTGTTTGAAGGTATTTTCTAACCGATACTTCAATAAGATGGAATAAATGCTAGTTTTGAATTCTTCTTGATAACTTAATTCTGAATTTTCAGCTTTTTTTACGGTTTCTAACCACTGTAGAAGGATTGATGAGGGAGTATCGATACCGGGTATTATATTTTGTTGTTTAAGTTCTGCAATGACTAAATCCATTAATTGGTTGTATGAAAACAGTTTGTTCTTTTTATAATCATTCGTGTTTATACTTTCAAAGTCTAGTCTTCCAGAGACGGAATCGAAAATATTTTTAAATGATAACGATCTCATTTCGTCATTGATCTTTAGGAAGATGAATAACTTTTCATAGCTGCTAGAATCTAGAATCTCAGATTGTTTGTTAAACAATAGAGGCTGAATCCCTGAGTGACCATAGGTTATTGCCCAATAACTAAGTTCATAATCGAAAAAAATTTGTGAATTAGGCTGAATATCTTCAGTAGCAACTAATACAACAAGGGGCATGCCTTGATAGAGCAGATAGAGAAGTTCAACGTTTGCGGTAGCAATATTTTCTGTTTGCACAGTTGCTTTAAATGAATAACATTCAGAGAGTTGTTGCCGATCAGGAGCATGCTGCACAAATCGAGCTAACCCTCCATGTAATCCATCTATAGTACCACTTGCGGAAACTGAGAGGTCTTTAAATAACGGATGACCGTGCACAGAATATAAATAGCTAGAGTAGTAAGTAGGAGAAAGGGCATCCATTATTCCGGCAGAATAGTGAATTACCGCAGTACCTTTTTTTATAATTCCAGGACCGCGCCAATGCAAACCATTGCCTACCTTTGGATTGGCACAGACTACTAGATTAGGGGCATTTATTTTAATTTCTTCTAAATAAATTTTTGCCTGTTCCTCTTGCATTGAAACAATTTGATCAAGACTAGGGATTTTCCCAATCATCCCTTCATCAATAGGTGTACCTGGTGAAGACCGCTCTTTTATTAGGAGATAGCCTGAAGCTAATCTCGGTAATGATGACTTCATTGATTCGTATTTTTCTATCAAACTGTCATCGATGTACAAATCATCGTGCCATTCAAATCCATGTTTGGATGCAAATTCTTGCGGATCACAATGTTCAATAATGTCATTTGTACCCGTAAGCGGCTTTGAACTGTAAAGAACCGTTGTAGTTTTTGGAAGCTGTAATATTTGTTTAGGCATATCTAGGTATAATTCATTAAAATGATCACGAATTATACATAAAATGGAGGATATGTCCACTCTAATCCCAATTTTAGATTAAGATGTACAAATCTGCTGGGATAAATTTGCCCGTTAGTTTGATGAACTCAATGAGTTCGACTGGAAATCAGATGTAGATGGCACAACAACGCTGATCCATCAGCGACCTATTCTGTAGATAAGCCCATCCTAGCTCTTTCAATCATTTAGTTGTATTTTTTTTATGTAAAGTAATATACAGTTATAGTCTTCATAAACCCATCGTTTTTTAATGAGGTAAAATTATGCCTCACTTAATCATTATTGCTGGTCCTAATGGAGCTGGGAAATCAACAACAGCACCTGCCTTGTTAAAAGATGCATTGCATGTTGATAATTTTGTAAATGCAGATGTCATAGCCCAAGGACTTTGTGCCTATCAACCTGAAAAAGCAGCCATACAAGCCGGTCGTATTATGCTAGATCGAATTCATACACTTGCGAATGAGAAGGTGAATTTTGCATTCGAAACAACCTTAGCCAGCCGAACCTTTGCGACGTGGATACCTCAACTACAAAAGCAAGGGTATCAATTCCATTTAATTTTTTTATGGTTACAAAATGCTGACCTTGCTGTTTTTAGGGTTAAAGAGCGTGTTAAGGCAGGTGGACACTCAGTTCCAGAAGAAACCATTCGAAGACGATATACTGCTGGATTAATAAATTTCTTCGATTTATATAGTCCATTAGCAGACTCATGGCAGCTCTATGACAATTCAAATACCGATAACCTTTCTCTTATTGCTTCAGAAATTAAGCGTCATAGCCTAATTGTTAAAGATAAGGCGATGTGGAAAACACTTTTGGAGGTTTCTAATGAAAAAAGATAAAAATTTGCTAGATGATAACATCACTAAAATTCTTAATGATCCAGAAAAAGTAACGGAAATTATACAGTCTGGAATAAGAGATGCACTGTTAAAACATAAACAGTTAGGAAATCATGTATGTGAATGGCGCGATAATAAGGTGGTCTTGGTACCTCCAGAGAAAATTATGGTTAAAAGATAAGCTTATAGGGGTCTGACCAAAAATTTCTCTTCCAGTTGGGTACGAGAGCAGCTTCGGGCTGGTAACGATTTAAGCGGCTATATAGCTGAGCCTGTTATATTCAGTATATTAAACAAAATCATTTATATACCAACCTAGTATGATCCACAAAAAGGATGATAAGCACTTATGTTCGTGAGCTGCCGCAATTTAAAAAGATGGACTAGAGGATTGCGTTGCAACTTGTTTTGGTTGGTTAGCACTTTGCTGCTCCTTATAATAAGCTTGCATAGCAGCCACAATTTCTACCCGCATTGGACTTAATTGCTTGGTGTAAAAATCCTTATCTTCGCCATAATTCATCGTGGTTCTAACGCTGCTGTACAGGCTACTGGCAGTCGTTGATGTCTTTGCTGCCTTAAGTATCTTGTCAATATAATCGATTTTTTGGGTGTTTTGTTTGAAGGTATTTTCTAACCGATACTTCAATAAGATGGAATAAATACTAGTTTTGAATTCTTCTTGATAACTTAATTCTGAATTTTCAGCTTTTTTTACAGTTTCTAACCACTGTAGAAGGATTGATGAGGGAGTATCGATACCGGGTATTATATTTTGTTGTTTAAAGCCTGCAATGACTAAATCCATGAATTGGTCGTATGAAAACACTTTGCTCTTTTTACAAGTAGCCTCGTTTACAATCTGATGATCTTCTCTGTTTGATACAGAATTGAAAATAGTTTTAAATGGTAGCGGTACCTTTACGTCATCGATCGTTAGGAAGATGAATAACTTTTCATAGCTGCTAGAATCTAGAATCTCAGATTGTTTGTTAAACAATAGAGGGTAAATCCCTGAGTGACTATAGGCTATTGCCCAATAACTAAGTTCATAATCGAAATAAATTTGTGAATTAGGCTGAATATCTTCAGTAGCAACTAATACAACAAGGGGCATGCCTTGATAGATGAGCTCCTGCGCTTCAACATTTGCGGTGGCAATATTTTCTGTTTGCACATTTGCGTTAAATGCGTAGCATTCAGAGAGTTGCTGCCGATCAGGGGGGGCATGCTGCACAAATCGAGCTAACCCTCCATGTAATCCATCTATATTACCACGCGCAAAAACTGAGCTGTCTTTAAATAATGGATGTGCGCGCACAGAATATAAATAGCTAGAGTAGTAAGAGTGTACCCAAAACAAACGACGACTATTTTTTCACAACATGCCACATTCTTGTTGGGCCAAGGCCCAACCTACGCGATTTTATTTGCGTATATGAGAGTTGCCCCCCAGTTAATCATTATTGCTGGTCCTAATGGAATGACACACCACACAAGCCTACTCATCAGACAATTCATAATCATTGAGATCAATTAAACCAGATTGCTTAAGTTTATTTTCTAACTGCGCTGCAGGTTTTTTAAAATCACCCTGTTGATTTTCATAGGATTTTACCTTTTGGATCAGTTCAGGCATGGCAGAATATAGCCAATTGACTAGCGGATTAAATTTTGTGTATAACTGTGACTCACGTGCATATTGCTCGGAAGGCAGTGAAGTCATTTTTATGACAACCATGATTAAAGCGACAATAAACACACCTCGGACAAACCCAAAAGCCATACCGAGAATACGATCCGTGCCGCTTAACCCTGAATGCTTCAAAATAAACCCAAGAAGAACATTCACAATGCCACCGGCAATTAATGTAGAGATTAAGATGATGATAAAACCAGTGGCGGTCCTTGCTGTTTTATCTTGAAGATACTTTTGTAACCAAGGATCAAGGCTCTGCGAATAATTAAAAGCGAGCCAAAAAGCTAAAATCCAAACACCAAGCGCAATAATTTCTTTGACAAATCCCCTAAATAATCCAGTGATCATTGACAAGCCAATGATTGCAACAATCACCAGATCGACCCAATACCACATTTTCGTCTACCCTTGATCTGTGCTAATTATAAAACCGTGCATTTGTACTGCGCTTGCTAGTCGCTTTTGTAGTTGTTGTGCTTGTTCTTTTTTACCGAGCCGCCCTACTATAACCTTGTATACAATCCCTGCGCTGGTTTTTACTTTGCTAGACCTTGCTGCATAGCCCTTCTGTTTCAAGCGGGAAATTAAAGACTCTGCATTGCGCTGTTGGGTAAACGTAGCTAGTTGCACAGAGTAGCCACCTTTTATTGTATTTTGAGCAGCTTTTTTAGCAGCCTTTTTAGCCACTGGCTTTACCACTTTTGCTTTTGCATGCGATAAGACTGGTTTTGTCACCTTACTGTTTTTAGCAATAATTTTAGATTTTTGCGCTGGCAAAAAAGAGTCCGCCTGCGCAACTTTTTGAGCAACAGCAGCATTGGTTGTACTGACAGTAGCTGGGGTCGTTTTTGTAGTTTCTTGCTTCTCTGGGACTAAATTTGCAGAATCTTGGAGTGCAGCTCCCTCCTCCTGCAAACTAAGCTTATCTGTTTGGGGATTAAGCTCACTTTTCTGGCTAAGAGGCTCTGCCTTCGTGAGAGTCGGTAGCGGTTGTTGCTCTTCAGTAGCATCGGGTATCTCAACATGAGCCACTTTAGTGGTTTCAAACATTTCTTTTTTTTCAACCATTGCAACGTCTGGCTGGGCCGGTTTCGGAGGTAATTCCACTGAAACATTCACATTACCATCAATGTTCTGGTTTGATTTCTTCATAATAGCGGGGGCAAAAATAGCAGCTATAGATAGGATAACGGCAAGACCTATAAGCCGGTGTTTAAACCGCTCATCAATCACTAATTTCATCACAACTCCTTAATTTATTGGTAACTATTCACCACAATTTCGAAATCTTGGGGAAAAGTCAAATCTGAGTGCAGGTTGAACGAATAACGTTCTGAAAAAGCGCAGCATAGATGACTATGTGAGCATTTTTCAGAACGTTATTCGTTCAAGATGCACCAAATATGGCTTTTCGGTGAACTGTGCTGAATAGTTACAGTTATTGTTAATAGCCAGCATAACCTCACTCACTGTGGAAAATGAGCCATAAACCACGATTAAATCACCAATACTAGCCTTCTCTTTTGCAGCTTGGTAAGCCAAAAATGGCTCATTATGACAGATTGGTGGGTCACAATATAGGTTAAAGATCCCCATTAATTGTTCTTTGGAAGCAGCACGCTTACCCGTTAATAAAGCTGGATACCAATAGTTAACGCAGTCTATAAGCGGGGCAATCATTGCTGCGATATCTTTATCCTTAAAGGCTGAAAAGACAGCATGCACAAGCTTTTTAGGGTGTAATTTCCTTATAAACTCAGCTAAATACTCTACTGCTTGGCGATTATGTGAAACATCCAATAACGTCATAACCTCATCATTGATCAGTTGCAAGCGGCCTGGTAAATGCACATTTTTTACCGCTTGTCCCCAGTGACAATCATTTACTGGTAAATCCGCTTGCAGCAATAAACTACCTATTATAGCAGCAATAACAGAATTAATATGTAACTTTGGCTGTGGTAATAGTATACGTCGCTCTTGAAATACCAACTCTAGGGTGCCCTTGCTAAGGCTATAATCATAATCACGCTTAGCTAAATACATGGGTGAATTAAGTAGGCGAGCTTGCTTAATTACGCTGGCGGGAAGATTCTGATCGGCAAAGATAAAGGGCTTATTAGCTCTTAAAATACCGGCCTTTTCAAAACCAATCGCTTCTTTGTCATTTCCAAGGTACTCCTGGTGATCAAAATCAATTGTAGTAATAATCGCTAAATCTGCAGGGATTATATTCGTAGCGTCTAGCCGCCCACCTAATCCAACCTCAAGAATAATTAAGTCTAATTGATACTGCCTAAAATGCCACAATGCTGCCAACGTTGTCATTTCAAAATAGGTAAGAAGGATTTCACCTCGCGCCGCTTCAATAGCAGCGAAGGCTGCGCATAGTTGATCATCGCTAATATGCGTTTGATTTACTCGTATTCGCTCGTTAAAGCTTATTAAGTGAGGGGAAGTGTAGCTAGCAACTTGATAGCCTGCGGCCAAATAGATTGCCTCAAGAGTAGCAACCGTTGAACCCTTACCATTAGTCCCAGCCACAGTAATTATTTTTGCTTTTGGCTGTAGCAAATGAAGGGATGCAGCAACCTGTTGAATGCGAGCTAAGCCTAGCTGAATCTCTTGCTGATGGCGATTTTCGAGGTAATCAAGCCATTCGGCAAGAGTAAACTTTTCATACTGCTTCATTGGATAAATCGTAATGCGTTAGTTTGGCAACGATCTCTGCAATAGTTGGGCGCAATGCTTTGCGCTCAATGACCATGTCAATATGACCATGCTCAAGCAAAAATTCACTCCGCTGAAAGCCTTCAGGCAAGGTTTGTCTTACGGTTTGCTCAATCACTCTTGGTCCAGCAAAACCAATTAGCGCATTAGGTTCAGCAAGAATAATATCACCAAGACTAGCAAAACTGGCTGAGACACCACCTAGGGTTGGATCTGTGAGCACAACAATAAAAGGCAACTTGGTCTCTGCAAATTTAGCCAGCGCTGCTGCAGTTTTGGCCATTTGCATCAAAGAAAATAAACCCTCTTGCATCCTTGCCCCACCACTTGCGGTAAAACAAATATAAGCTCTCTTTTCCGCAATTGCCACATAGACTGCTCGGACAAATTTTTCTCCAACAGTTGCTCCCATTGAGCCGGCCATAAAATTAAATTCAAAGGCACTCACTACCACAGGCTGACGTTTTAATGTTCCTTTCACTACCACTAAGGCTTCTTTTTCTCCAGTTAATTTTTGCGCCTGGCTGATTCTGTCTTTATATTTCTTAGAATCTTTGAATTTTAAACGATCAATAGGCTCCATATTTTCAGCAATACCTTCTTGTCCAGCTTCATCAAGGAATTGTGCTATACGCTCTCGTGCAGATAGCCGGTGATGGTAGTTACAATTAGGACATACCGACAAATTTTTAACAAGTTCGCTGCGATAGAGTACTGAGTTACACCCTAAACATTTAACCCAGAGCCCCTCCGGAACCCCCTTTTTTTGTGTAGCTTCTGTGCGAATTTTCGAAGGTAATAATTTCTTTAACCAACTCATATGCTAAATCCATTAATCGTAATGGCGCATAGTATAACCTGAAATTATTCTTATTTCCCCTCTCCAGCTTTCATGTTTCGTCCACTAATCAGCTTTTGCTAAAGCACTTGAAACTTTACTGGACTTTGGACAAACTTCGATCTGAACGGGCCCGGGCCCGCCCGAGCTCCGGCCAATCTACTTTTTGCGCCATTTTAGTCAACATCATAACGAATAAGTAAATCTCTAGCTAAGCGATAATGTTCTTCATGTATAATGAAACTATAAAGCAACCAACACAAGTGCAAAATGATTTTGAACGAATTATTCGAATGATTGGGACACCAGCTCAACCACCCAAACCCCGAAAAAAATCCCTTGGACGACAAGCGGGGAACATTCAGGTAAAACGCATGCGCCATCCTATCGTTAAAAAGTGGAAAAACACGGCTCTTGATGAAAAAATCATTGCAGAAGGAAATTAATTGATATCAATTGACTATCTTGTTCGCAACGTTTAACTCTTCGCGTCCGCTAGGCGATATTCGAACAGAGCAAGAAAACCGCCAATTGTATAAATATAATTTTCTAGTAGGTTATCCATTTGATAATATTTGATATTTTCTCCCAATTTACCGTCTTATTTTTCAACAAAATTTTACAAATTAAAATACCAAGCTACAATTTACCCTTGTAAGTAAATAACAAATTTACTTGCCTCGGTTGTTTACTTAATTGCTAATTTTTATAACAGGGAGAAACAAAATGGAACGACAAATATTAAGCGGAAAATGGGATGAAATTAGCGGACAATTAAAGAAACAATGGGCAAAACTCACCGATAATGATCTTGAAGAAATTCGTGCAGACAATCAACGCCTTTACGGTAAACTCAAACAACATTATGGGTTAAGTAAAGAGCAAGTTGAGCGTGAAATACAACGTTTCCAAAAACACTAGAATCTGTAAACGCCAGACGTCATCCTGAGCGCGCCACGTCATCCTGAGCGCAGCGAAGGATCTCCTGGTTGAGCACTATGCCACATTCAGGAGATCCTTCGCCACGCTCAGGATGACGTGGCAGTTTTGACCATAAAGTTTTCCTCACTTATGCCGTTATAGACATATAACTTAGATTGCAATGACAGCGACATCATGAAGTGGTTCCAAACAGCTATATCCACAATGATCTTAACCCTAATGACTCCAACAGCTTGGTCCTACGTTAGATTTGGAGAAACCTTATGCAGTAATCCCGATTATTACTGCATCACAGTAAAACACCATGAAACGTGGGGCAGTTTATTTCATGATAGAGAGATCCGCGATATTGTACGACGAGTTAATCGGATGAATGTGAGGTTACAAGCAGGGATGATTATCACTGTTCCTAAAAACCTAGATCGTATCTCTATCTACGATGTCTCGCCATTTCCTCGCAATATTGAGGCAACTGGTGAAAAAACCATTTACGTAAGCCAGGATAAATTAGCCTGGGTAGCTTATGATGAGAATGGGGAATTAGTATGGTGGGGACCCATTTCCTCCGGCTCAGATGAATGTAGAAATGTCATTGGTGGTTGCACAACACCGACAGGTTCCTACCGTATTATTCGCAAACAAGATGTTGATTGCATTTCTACCACCTTCCCTAGACGAGCAAATGGTTATGATGGCGGCTCAGAAATGCCTTATTGTATGCATTTTTTCCGTGGTTACGCTCTGCATGGTAGCGAAGATTTACCCGGCTATCGCGCAAGTCATGGATGTATTAGAATGTTTACCGAGGATGCCAGATGGCTAAATGAAGAATTTGTTGATCTCCCGGGTGTTGGTGAGAAAGGGACTCGGGTAGTTATTGATTAAATGTAACTAACCAGGTCATCCCGAGCATAGCGAGGGATCTCCAGCAAACGGCACATATTAAATTGACGTATCTGGAAGTTACGATTAAATGTAAAAAGGAATTTTTTATGCGCTATGTTGCAATTGACAACCCTGGGCCGCAAAGCCGTTTAATTATTAAAGAACAAGACATCCCCAATTGCGATAAGCAGCAGCTCTTGGTACGCGTTAAAGCCCTAAGTATCAACCGTGCTGATCTGATGCAACGACAAGGAAAATATCCACCTCCGCCAGGAGAGTCCACTATTCCAGGGCTAGAGCTTGCTGGTGAAGTTGTTGCGATCGGTAGTCAAGTGAACAATTTTAAAGTCGGCGATCGGGTGTATGGGCTAGTTGCAGGAGGAGCCTATGCTGAGTATTGCTGTCTTCATCACTCCCTAGCAGCACCTATCCCTGATGGCTGGGATTTTAGTTATGCTGCTGCTATACCGGAGGCCTTAACAACCACCCATGCTACTGTATTTGACATTGGCCAGTTGCAACAAAATCAAACCCTCCTTATTCATGCTGCTGGAAGTGGTATTTCTTCACTAGCAATCCAAATGGCGAAACATATTGGTGCAAAAGTGATCACCACCGCAGGGGAGCCAAAAAAAATCGCCAAAGCCCTACAATTAGGCGCGACGACTGTAATCAATTATAAAAAAGAGGATTTTGCTGCAATCATTGCCCAAGAGTCGCTTGATTTAATTGTCGATTTTATTGGGGGAACTTATTTTCCCAAGCATTTAAGCCTTTTAAAATCAAAAGGAAAATTAGTACAAATTGCCTGTATGCAAGGACATCAGGTTGATTGCAATTTGGCAATCTTAATGAAAAAGCGCTTGCAAATTATTGGCTTTGTTTTACGCTCACAATCTATTGCTGAAAAAGCTGCTTTATGGAAATCAGCGCAGGAACGCTGGGCAGCTGCTTTACTTAGTAAACACATTATGCCAGTTATCGATTGCGAATTTCAGTTTTCTGATATTGAACAAGCCCAAACTCATATGTTAAGCAGTGCTCATTTTGGCAAAATTGTTGTGCGTATTTCATGATATAATGTATTCATGTAACTCCCCACGTCATTTGCCGGAGATCCCTCGCTGTGCTCGGGATGACGTGGGAAGTTACGTATTTATTTAATTGGGACAAAGTTCAATGTTACGATTTTTTTTCAAACAAATTATCATCGTATTTTTTATCTCCTTTTGTTCCGCGGTTTCGGCAGTGGATGTACCTATTTATGACTTTTCCCTGACGCCTTACAGCCAAAATAGCAACGATTACTTGCCCTCCGATAGCGATGATTATTCAACCCCCCTACTCAGCGAGCAATATCAAAAATTACAATTAAAACAATTTTATAATCACTATTATGCAAGCGATTCACGTGGGCTCTCCCCGTGGAATGTGCACCTGATTAAATCTGTTTTACCTATTGTGAAGACAACAGAGCTACAACTATTGGATAAATTCAATAACCAAGGTAAAGCCCCCATAGATCGCCACTATGGAGCAAATTTTAAGGAAAAAAGCGCAATTTGGTGGAATAAAATAAAACAAAACATGGGGCTAGAGGCACTTGCTAGCAGTGAATTCAAAAAAGAGAACAAAGCCATTGCCATAACTAACACCCTAGCCCGAGCTTTACCCGATTTTGCTCCTGATTTTTATTACTTCAGCCTGCCAGGCCAAGGGTTTCCATTTGATAATTTACAAGAATCAGCTATTTGGGCGGGTACACCACTTTATGTTTTAACGAATTCACAAGATAAAGCCTGGTCTCTGGTTTTAACTCCAGATGCTTATTTTGCCTGGGTAAAAAGCAATGATATTGCCCGCGTCTCAGCTCAATTTATCAATCAATGGCAGCAAGCTGCGCAAAAAGGCCTTGCTGCTGTTACAAAAACAGAGGCAAGTATTGTCGATGTTAACCAAAATTTTCTTTTTAGCGGCTACATCGGTGCAGTGTTTCCTCTTGGCGAGCAACAGGGAGCGAAAACAGCTATCTTTATTCCTGTTAAGAATAAGCACAATCAGGCAGTAATTACCACGGCTTTTATTGATTCAGAATCTGCTACCTTAATGCCATTAATAGCCTCTAAAGAGAATTTTGTTAAAATTATCAAGCAATTAAAAAATCGCACGTATGGATGGGGTAGCCTTTTCTTTTTTAATGACTGCTCCCAAGAAATGAAAAGCTTATTTACCCCTTTTGGTATTTGGTTACCAAGAAATTCAGGAGCGCAAGGAAAATTAACTCCATCCTTGGATTTATCAAAAAATACGATGGATGAACGTCTGGCGACCCTTAAAGCGCAAGGCCATCCTTTAATGACCCTCGTCTACATCCGTGGGCATGTTATGTTGTATGTAGGCAATAAGCAATTTACTAACCAAGACAGCGAAGCTATTAGCTACCAAAATATATGGGGTCTTTCGCCTAAAAGTAGAGATAAACGTTACGTGATTGGCCAATCAGTTTTTCTTCCGATTCTTAAATACTTCCCTGAAAATCCGGACATTGATTCACAAGCGAATACACCCTATTTTAGGCTGATTCATCTTGACCAATTACCGGGTGAATCAGAAGCACCACAGGCATTTACTAGCAAATTTACAACACAGATTGAGCAGCCATAAGATTTAGTGTTTATTTTTTAGATATTACACCCATCAAATTAGCAATAATTCGCAACCCAGCTTGATTAGGCTGCGACAGAATTGTTTCAGGGTGAAATTGTACGGCATAAATTGGTAATGATTTGTGTGCTATAGCCATAACAATTCCATCCTGACTGAAAGCAGTAACTTTTAATTGTTCAGGTAGATCCGCAAGGCGAGCATGGAGGGAATGATAGCGGCCCGCAGTAAAGGAAGGCCCAAGGCCAGCAAAGAGCCCTGATCCCTCTCTAACCTCAATTTGAGACGCTTTACCATGCATAGGATAAGTTAATACGTCCAGGCTACCTCCAAAATACTCAACAATACCTTGCAAACCTAAACATACCCCAAACAGAGGGATTTTATAGTTAAGAATCTCAGCGATTGTTTGCTCTAGGTTAAAATCTGCCGGCCGCCCCGGGCCAGGGGAGAGCAAGACGAGATCGAAATGCTGCCGGGCCAAATAACCCGACACATGCTCGCTGCGCACCGTAATCACTTCTGCCCCAGTTTGGCGTACATAATTTGCTAGCGTATGGACAAACGAATCTTGATGATCAACAAGAAGGACCTTCTTCCCTATGCCTTCTTGTGATAGCGGAGTGACCAATTCTGGCTTGTAGTTAGGTCTTTGTAAGATATCCAAAAATGCCGACGCCTTCAGCCGGGTTTCTTGTTCTTCTGCTATTGGCTCTGAGTCATAAAGCAAAGTAGCTCCTACCCGAATTTCGGCAATACCTTGCTGAATACGCATGGTCCTTAACACAAGCCCTGTATTTAAATTGCCATCGAATCCAAACCATCCTACTGCACCGGCATACCATTTGCGCGGTGATTTTTCATATTTTTCAATGAACCTCATTGCCCAGAGTTTTGGCGCACCGGTGACTGTGACTACCCACATGTGAGTTAAAAATGCATCCACCGCATCAAAACCATCACGCAAGATCCCCTCAACATGATCGACGGTATGAATCAAACGGGAATACATTTCAATCTGGCGGCGCCCTACAACGCGCACAGAGCCTGCTTCACAGATCCTTGATTTATCATTGCGGTCAACATCAGTGCACATTGTTAATTCGGATTCTTCCTTCTCGGAATCCAATAACAACTGGATATTGCGCGCATCTTCAATCGCATCCGCACCTCGTTTGATGGTACCTGAGATCGGACAGGTTTCAACTCGTTTACCTTGCACACGAACATACATTTCGGGCGAAGCACCGACTAAATATTCATCCTCCCCTAAGTTAATAAAAAAACAATAGGGTGATGGGTTAGTCTCACGAATCCGTCTAAAAATTGCTGATGGCGCTTCTAGACAATGCGCATAAAATGTTTGGCTTGGCACTACTTCAAACAAATCGCCACAAGCAAAACGCTGTTTAGCGAATTCAACCAGTTTTGCGTATTCGCCTGGCTCATGGTCACAACTTTTTGTTGGTTTATGTTTTGCTTCGTAGCGCTTAAATTCCCCATCGTGAGGTAAGGATAGAGTTGATTTGCCTTGGTACTGAAAATTATAGCGTCGGATAAAAGCAATTTCTTTGCGATGATTCACCACATAAATTTCATCAGGAAGGTACAAAACCATTTCACGCTGGTCTAATGCGCGCTCTTCGGATTGATCTAAATTTTCAAATTGAAAGATCAAATCGTAACCAAAAGCCCCATAAAAACCCAGGTATGATTCGTCTGATTTAAAAAAACTAAGAAGCGTACGAAGTATGGAAAATACCGAGGGTTGACGGCTGCGTTCTTCCTCATTAAAAATCTGCACTCCCGCTTTTATTGCAATTTGGCAAATTTTGTTGGAATGTTCTTTGATGATCAGATCAAGAGAATTTTGCAATAACGGGAAAATAATCGCTAATAAAACTTCCCCGCGTCGATTTAAAGCCTGAATATGAATCTCATTTGCTTTACAAACTAAAGCCAAGGGTGGATTATAAAAACCAATATCCCAACACGTGTAACGCCCCGGGTATTCAAAGCTTGACGCAAACAAAGCCCCACGTTGAGTATCAAGCCGTTCAAGAAGTGGCTCTATTGCATTTTCATAGGCCAAATCATGCTGCTCATATTCAATATGAACCCCACCTGAGGTTTTAATCTGTTGTAGCATCGGAGAAACTCTATAAATTAACCTACGTAACTATACTACTGTATAATACAGACACTGCAAGGGCATACTTTAAATCAAAAAAAAGGGACGGTTATAAGAATGTTAATTCCGTCCCTTAATCTGTGATACTCGGGGAATAAGGGACGATTTTAAGCATTATGGACTCATTGCACAAGAGTTATCACCTATTATCTTTGCCTATAATTATTGTAACTCCCCACGTCATCCCGAGCGTAGCGAGGGATCTCCAGCAAACGGCACATATTTAAAAATTGTGCCATTACATGGAGATCCCTCGTCGCAAGCTCCTCGGGATGACGTACCTGGAGAGTTACTAATTATTGATTACATGTTGGAATTCGCCACAATATATAAGCCTCCAGCAATTACAGAAACGCCCGCCGTAAGAGCAGCTTTTTTGAAAAAATTACACCAAAAATTCTTATCGTCAGATGACTGTTTTTTATTTACATTAGACGGAAAAAGCCAATCATTAAGATTTACATTATTTATTTCCTTCGCCTGCGTAACACGTTGGTTGTTTTGCGGGGCATCAATAAGAATCGTATCATTATCACTTAATAATGTTTTAACTGTTTGAGTAAACGCAACTTTATCTGTATCTTTTTCCATCCAATCAGAAATATTACTAATATAAAGTGTGTCCACTTGGATATTATTATCTTTTAACAGTTCATATACCTTTTTAAGGGTTTCTGTGGCACAAATATCTAGCGTAATAACAGCGATTTTATCCTGCATTGCTAAGTTTTTAAGATGGTTATAACTTTCTGGCGAACTCAGCCAGCTAAATTTTCGCCTCAGCTCAAGAGCAATTTCATCAGCAGGACCAGAGAGGTTTTGATAGAGCTTATTATCCGAGAGATTGGGTCCAAAATTAATCAATTCAGGTGTCAATTCTAAGCAATGATTTAACTCGTTTGCGTCTACATCCTTTATGTAATCAGTTAGAGTATTGATGAAATGATGAGGATCCCGACTTGCCCGTAAAATTCTTAAAACATGATATAGGAAAAGAGCATTTTCAGGGTTTTTATCACAAATTACCGCCCGGCTTGATTTTCTTTTTGCAATGATGGCAAAGTTACATAAGCCTGAAAAACCAATATGGCCTCCCTGAAGAATCATAGGAATCGTGCTCAAGCTTTGAAAGGTTTTTTCAACATTATTTTCATTCGTATTGATATAAATCATGTCCGTAATAACAGGCCGAAGTATTTCTGCATTATCCAAACGCCGTAGCCTTTTTGATAACGGATCCTCTTTAATGTCTTTGACTCGGTGCCTTGGAACTGGGGGGCGATTTAATTCTCGCATTTTTTCTATTTTTGAATACATGAAACAAGTCTCCAATTAGCAAGACCTTAACAGATTAGGTCCTAATGTGTAAATAAATTTACCCTATTGTAACTAATTAGAGCATATATGTAAAAGTTTTTTTCGTTGTCGCTAAAAATCGCTTGCTTTACCCCTTCCTACCAAGAAAAGCCTTACAACAATACTAACCCACAATATTTAACAAAATGTTTAAAGTCCGTATCCAGCGTAATAAGCGGAACTTGATGGTCAATACAACTTTGGGCAATAAGAGTATCTGCTAAGCGTGCCTTCAATTTTTTAGCAATTAATTTAGACCGATTAATTCCGGCTCTTTGCCAATAATTTTTGGTAGGCTCTAAAAGAGGAATCCCTTCTATTTTATCGACAAATTTCTTTGGTAAAAATGGATCACTTAATATTTCAACTAAAACAGGTGGGGGCAATACTAATAAATGGTGAATAAATACCTCATCTAGCTTATCTGTTTGGGGATTGTTTTTACCCTGGAAATAATCGATTAAAACTGAAGTATCTGCCGCAATCATTTTTATCTATCTTCTCTCAAAGACTCTAATTCAATAGAAAACTTTATTTTACCTCGCATTTTTCGTAAAGCTTCATAAGCGCTAGCGTGAGCAAGTTGCCCTAGGGCTATTTTTATAGTTTCAGTAATACCTTTTCCTGTCGCTATTTGAGCTTCATGTAATAAATTAACAGGAATATGAGCTGTCACTTTTTGGGTTTGTTCATGTGTCATATATCACCTCATTTACGTAAAGTATACCGTATGCATTTACGTAAATCAAGAATGAATGATTGGGCCTGTTGCTGCCGATTTAGTTCCTTTTGCTACTGGAACAGATACAGGTGGTTCAATTAGACAGCCAGCGGCGTTCTGTGGAATTTCGGTAATTAAACCGACCTATGGCTTGGTTTCGCGTTGGAGTTACGGTCAAAATAACTTGTATAAAAATATTGCAATATTGATACTTTTCTATTATTCTGCTCTTTATATTGAATATTTTATAGCTCTAGAAATATCGACTATAGAACATGTACACGAGGTTTTTTATGAAGAGAAATTATTGCCAGACCGAGGGTGTTAGCAGTGGTACTAACCAAAATGCTCAAGGAAATTCAGTTATCCCCGATACCTCCAGCTCCAAAGACAAGCCAATTTCCACTCCAAACGATCCAACTGGACTTTGGACAAACTCCGATCTGAACGGGCCCGAGCCCGTGGGCGAGCCCGGGCCCGCCCGAGCTCCGGCTAATCTACTTTTTGCGCCATTTTAGTCAACATCATAACAATACGAATAAGTAAATCTCTGGCTAAGCGATACTGTTCTTCATGTATAATATTTGCACGTTTGGATACCTCCAGGATCGCCGCAGTTTCTGTGGCCGAACGTTTTGCCATGCGATAAAATCTGCTTTTTTCATTGGTGGAAAACTCACCTGAGCCTTCAGCAATATTCAATGAAATTGAGGTTCCAGCTCGTTGAAGCTGGTCGGTTAAATAAGCTCTGCCACGAGGGAAGGCTGAAGTGATTTTATCGACAGCGCGGATTTCATTTATTTACAGTAGACTGCACGCCACAGCCTCGTGGTTTTTCACCGACGTTAGAGGACAGGAGTTATGTCTACGCGCCCAATACCGTCTGTGGCAACAAACCGATAACGCTGGGTCACAAATACAGCATTGCGGCTTACTTGCCTGAAAAAACAGGCACAAACACGCCTTGGTTGATCCCTTTGGCATGCACGCGTGTTGATACCGCTCAACATAGTGAGCTGGTCGGGATGGAGCAAATTGCTGCTTGCATCAAATCGCAAGGTGCTTTCTCAAACCAACTGTCTGTCTCACTTGGTGGCCTCGGTTTGGATTTTGCAATATGCAATGGTGACGAAGGAGAGCCGTTTGGCATTATGTCACCAAGTAAACAGCTATACTTGGATAGGATTGTCCAGGATATGATTGCCCTTTGTCGGCTTGTTGAAAGCGCTAAGGCGGAGGTTATTGAATGTGACCAAGACCAGGATTTGCAGTCACAGAGCTCCTATAGCGCTCAGTAAATGTGTCTTGGCCGCACTATCATATCCGAGCCTTGGCCGCACACTATCATATCCGAGCCTTGGCCGCACTATCATATCCGAGCCGCGCACGTAAGTAAGCGGATATTATTTATCCGCTCCCTAACGGTCGCGGCTCGGATAATATTGGTCGGGCTCGGATAATTTGGTCGCGGCTCGGATAATATTGGTCGCGGCTCGGATTGCTCTGCGGCTGCAAATCCTGGTCTTGGTCACATTCAATAACATTCGCCTTAGCGCTTTCTACAAGACAGCAAATGGCAATCAGGTCTGAACTGCGAACCGACCACGCCCCCCCTTGCCTGGCGTAGCCAGGCCCAAGGTGGTCTTATATATTGCAAACTTCAAGCCGAAATTGACATGCAATTTACCGTCACGAAGCACATCCTCATAACTTTTGGTAGTAAAATTATAAATCGCCACTCCACGCTTGAAATTGTCAAAATTGGCAGGCAGCGGGTAGAATGGGCGGTCTTTCTCACAAAAGCGTTGTAGTAACCACATTTCTTCGCCCTGGGCTTTTCCAACAACTGTGCACCAATAGTGGTTTGCTTTTTCCCGCTGGTCATCATTTTTCGCTTCACAAGTCAACCTGATGCAGGTTCTATAGGCATTAATCAATCGAAACGATGTACGGCTATCGCGGTAGCGTATGCCATCTTGTTTATACTCAATACCATCTCGATGTAGTTTGCATTGCAGCATGGTTTCAATCAGTTGGTGCTCTGTATTACTTGAGCGACGGCTAGAGTTATTCTCCATGTCCTTGAAGGAGGCTTTAAATGTCTCAAATGCCTGCACGTCTTCATCCGTGTTAGCGCAAACGGAAAGTAGTTTAATCGCTTTGGTTTCGCGATTGGCATAGTAGAAATTGACGTTACCTGTTTTATCTTGGTAATAAATAATGGCGTCCTTATTTTCAAATAAAGGAAAAGTGACTTCTTTTTGTTTACCATTAGGTAAACTATGGTTAGGTAAAGTATAGGTTGTCTTAAACACAAGAATGCTGTTGAAATCCTTCTCCGCTGCCTCTAGTGGGTCAACGTTAAGCTTAATTAAATCAGCACCCCCGCTGCCAAGCTCAGCATATTGTACTTGGCGTTTTTCCTTCAACCGCTCAGGAATGAGCGGGTCGATTGTTTTCTTCATGATATATAAAAGACAAATTATTGCAACCAAGTCGCGATTGCCCTGGGCCCTGCTCGGTTATCCTTTCAGATTGACAAAATGCAGGGTATACTTTTTTGTTCAACTGTTTCGGGATCCACTATGACCTTCACTGAAAGCGATTTAGCCAAGATAGAGCAGCTCGCCTATTTACGAAGTGGCTCAGATAATAACTCTCATCTGGCAGAAGATATCAAGGCAATCATGGAGTTCATTGAGCAATTGCGTAAGATAGATACAGCTAACGTAGCTCCCCTGTTTCATCCTTTTGATTTACAGCAGCGCTTAAGAAGTGATGAAGTAAACGAGACCGATTGCAGTACCCAATTAGCCGCAATCGCCCCTCTTTTCCAAGATGGGTTCTATTTAGTTCCCAAAGTGATTGAGTCGGGACAATAAGTCTATGCATAAGCAATCCTTACGTGAATTAATCCACGCACTGCGCAAAGGTACGATTTCCAGCCGGGAACTAACTCTCCACTATCTTAAGCGTATTCAACATCACCGCTCACTTAACGCGTTTATCACCGTAATTAATGAAGAGCAAGCGTTAACTGCAGCCGATGCAGCCGATAAACTCCTTAAGGCAGGCCATGCAAACCCGCTCACAGGAATACCGATGGCACATAAAGATATCTTTTGTACAAAAGAGTTGCCCACTACCTGCGGTTCAAAAATGCTGGAACATTATTATTCGCCTTACCAAGCTACAGCAGTTAGCAAATTAGCAGAGCACGGGGCAATTCTGCTTGGTAAAACCAATATGGATGAATTTGCCATGGGTTCAGCGAATGAAAACAGCTACTTTGGCCCAGTCAAAAATCCCTGGGATTACGAACGCGTTTCTGGTGGTTCGTCTGGTGGATCCGCTGCCGCTGTTGCTGCCGATTTAGTTCCTTTTGCTACTGGAACAGATACAGGGGGTTCAATTAGACAGCCAGCGGCGTTCTGTGGAATTTCGGGAATTAAACCAACCTATGGCTTGGTTTCGCGTTTCGGTATGGTCGCTTTTGCCTCAAGCCTTGATCAAGGAGGACCGCTGGCACCCAGCGCCGACGATCTTGCCTTGATATTACCCGCAATGGCCGGCTTTGATCCTAGTGACTCCACCTCGGCAAATAAAATTATTCCTGATTACTCTGCAACTCTAAACCAGGCAATCAAAGGGTTGCGCATTGGCTTACCGTCTTGTTTTTTCCATGAAGAAGTTGCTGATGATATCCAACAAGCAATCCAGGCAGCAGTAAAAATTTTTCAGCAAGAAGGGGCTGAAATCATTGAGCTTGACTTAACTTTACAACCCTTATGGGTCCCCTGCTATTATGTTATTGCTTGCGCTGAGGCATCATCAAACTTATCACGCTATGATGGCTTACGGTTTGGCTATTGCAGTAAACAAGGCGACACTCTACGCGAGCAAATTATCAATACTCGAACTGAGGGTTTTGGTGTAGAAGTTAAACGCCGCATTCTTACCGGTACGCATATCCTTTCCGCTGGCTATTTTGATGATTACTATCTACAAGCATTAAAAATAAGACGCTTAATCCAAAATGAATTACAAGCAACGTTGAACAAAGTGGACCTTATTTTGGGCCCTACTACACCTACTTGTGCGTTTAAACTGGGGGAAAAAGTAGACAATCCAGTCCAGCGTTACTTAGCTGATGTTTTTACAGTTGCTGCTAATTTAGCAGGGCTTCCTGCGCTTTCTATACCAGCAGGATTTAGCCAAGGCTTACCCATTGGGATGCAATTAATTGGGAAACACTTTAGTGAGGCGCTGCTGCTCAATTGTGCGCACCAGTATCAACAATGTACTACCTGGCACCAAGCCAGACCAACCTGCGCAGGGTGATATGGCTATGGAATGGGATACTGTTATTGGTCTTGAAGTCCACGCCCAACTAAAGACAAAATCAAAATTATTTTCTGGCACCGCTACAACGTTTGGGGCAGCACCCAATTCACAAACTAGTTTCATTGATGCAGGGCTTCCTGGTATTTTACCTGTGCTCAATCAAAAAGCGGTTTCTATGGCAATTCAATTTGGATTGGCAATCAATGCTAAGATCAATGAGTATTCCTATTTTGAGCGTAAGAACTACTTTTACCCTGATTTACCGAAAGGGTATCAAATTAGTCAATTCCAATGCCCTATTGTGTACGACGGCTATCTAACGATTACAACGGGTGGTCAGGAAAAGCAAGTTAGGATTGTCAGAGCACATTTAGAAGAAGATGCTGGTAAATCCATGCATGATGCCCATTCCCAGTACACAGGCATTGATCTAAATCGCGCCGGAACTCCCCTGCTCGAAATTGTGACAGCCCCCTGCTTGTGTTCTGTGGAAGAAACAGTCGATTACCTAAAAGCGCTGCATCTATTAGTGCGATTTTTAGACATTTGTGATGGGAACATGCAAGAGGGATCTTTCCGCTGTGATGTGAATATTTCCCTTAAACCAAAAGGGGCAGAACAATTAGGCACGAGGGCTGAGCTAAAGAATCTCAATTCCTTTCGCTTCATTGACAAAGCCATCCATTATGAACAATTGAGGCAGCGAGATTTACTTGAGCGAGGGAAGCAGGTTAAGCAAGAAACGCGGCTTTACTGCCCCAATAGCAATACAACCCAGGTTCTACGATCGAAAGAAAGCGAGAATGATTATCGCTATTTCCCTGATCCGGATTTATTGCCCATTCACATTAAACCGGAAGATTTACAAAAAATTAAACAATCGATGCCGCCCTTACCCGAGGAAATCAAACGCAATCTTGGCAAGAATAACGATTTGCACGAGGAAGACATCCACTTCCTACTTTCCTCACCAGCAAACTATCAATTTTTTAACCACTTAAAAACACTAAGCCATGCCGATGAAAAAACCATCGTGAATTGGCTAAGAGGAAGTTTTACCGCTGCTCTTCATGAAGCGAATCTCAATTTTGCAACCTCACCCGTTTCCGCAGCTGCATTTGCTCCCTTATTAAACGAACTTGCTGATCAAAAAGTATCGACCCAACGGGCAAAACAGATTTTCGCCAAATTGTGGGCAGGTGAAGGAACAGTCGAAGAAATTATCCAAAAAGAAGGGCACACCCAAGTAAGTAGCGATAGTGTCTTGGAAGGTATTATTGAAACCATCGTTGGCCAACACCCCCAGCAAGCCGCCGATTACCGCGCGGGTAAAGAGAAATTGCTCGCCTTTTTTGTCGGTCAAGTCATGAAGCAGACGAAGGGACAGGCTGATCCCGCGCAGATTAATCAGCTATTGAAAAAATATTTGGCTAAGACATGAAGTGCGGTAACTCCCCACGTCATCCCGAGCACAGCGAGGGATCTCCAGGAAACGGCACGTATTTAAAAATTGTGCCACTGCATGGAGATCCCTCGTCGCAAGCTCCTCGGGATGACGTGGGGAGTTACGAAGTGCGTGTAATGCCTCCAGTTGAGTTAATTTGTTCAAAAGTAGTGCAACATTAATAATTTTTTGTTATTATCCTCTTCTTATTGAATATTTTATAGCTCTAGGAGATTTTTTATGAAGAGAAATTATTGCCAGACCGAGAGTGGTAGCAATGGTACTAACCAAAATGCTCAAGAAAATTCAGCTATCCCCGACACCTCCAGCTCCGAAGACAAGCAAATTTCTGCTCCAAACGATCCAAGCAATGATTTTAGAGTTTTAAACGAGGATGTTGTGCGAGAAATCGCCAGTCACTCTTCCGTTAACCACATCGTAAACTTAATGTCTGTATCTAAAACGACTTATCATTTATTCAGACCCAGTCTAATTCCACTTTTGGCAATGAAGGCCCTGACTTGCGTCGTTCAAGGAAACCCGGATGGATTAGCCCATATCGCAAAACACAAACCAGAGGCCTTGTTCGAGAAGGGACGAGTTATCGATTTGCGCGGACGAATTTTTTATAGCATATCAGCGTATCAGCTCACTATTTTTCTCTGTGATGCGGGCATGAAGAAAACAATCGCCCCACTCATCCCTGAGCGGTTGAACGAAATTCGTCAAAAACAATATGCTGAGCTTGGCAGCGGAGGTGCTGACCTCATTAAGCTGTCATTTGACCAATTAGAGGCAGCGGAGGACGATTTCGACAGCATTCTTACGTTTAAGACAATCTATAATATAGATGATGATACACAAAAAGAAGTCACTTTTCCTTTATTTGAAAATATGAACGCCATTATTTGCGTGCAATTCGACAGTAAATTCAGTCTCTACTATGCCAATCGCGAAACAGAAGAGATTAGACAAATTGGCGAATGCAATTATTCAAAAAACGAGGCATCAACCACTACTATAGCCCCTTCGACGACATCGAGGATAACCCCCACAAATACGCTTGTTCAGAAGACGACAAAGAAGCATTGCTGAACTTTATAGGCTCCTTCAAAAACATGGAGGATAACTCCAGTCGACGCTCAAGTGATGAAGAGCACCAATTAATTAAAAGAATCTTCAATCACGAACTACACCGTGAAGGTATACTGTATCTACAAGATGGTATTGATTACCATGATAGCCGTACGTCGTTTCGATTGATTAATGCCTATAGAACCTGCCTCAGGCTCTATCAGGAGTTTGGTCTGTTTCGGGATGAGATGAGGGACGGGCGAGAAGAGGAATTAGATGAGATTGAAAGAGAAGCAAGTGACTATTGGCGCACAGCTGTTGGAAAAGCCCAGGGCGAAGAAATGTGGTTACTACAATGCCTTTGTAAGACAGATTGGCGATCCGACCCACTGCCTGTCAATTTTGACAATTTTAATAGAAGAATGACGATTAAAAGTTTGAGGCTTAATCGTTTTACCAATACTGCTCATGAAATTATGATCCCGGTGCTCCTGGATGAGAAATTGACTTTGGATGGGAAATTGGCTGATGGCCTCGGTTTGGATTTTGCAATATGCAATGGTTACGGAGATGTTCCGGCGGAAATTAGTTCACCAGATTTCGATGACCACCGGGATAGAATTGTCCAGGATATGATTGCCCTTTGCCGGCTTGTTGAAAGCGCTAAGGCGGAGGTTATCGAATGTGAGCAAGATGAGGATTTGCAGTCGCAGAGCTCCTATAGCGCTCAGTAACTGTGTCTTGGCCGCGCTATTATATCCGAGCCGCGACCGTTAGGGAGCGGATATTGTTTATCCGCTCCCTAACGGTCGCGGCTCGGGTAATATTGGTCGCGGCTCGGGTAATATTGTCGCGGCTCGGGTAATATTGGTCGCGGCTCGGGTAATATTGGTCGCGGCTCGGGTAATATTGGTCGCGGCTCGGGTAATATTGGTCGCGGCTCGGGTAATATTGGTCGCGGCTCGGAAAATATTGTGGATAGCTCTGATTAATACGGCTTTACAATCACTGTCGTACCAACATCCATAAAATCTTCATTTAACCACTTCGCTGCACCAGGTAGCACCCTTATGCAACCATGGCTAGCATTGTAGTTGGGCACTTCATAAGCCGCGTGGATAGAATACCCGCCACTAAAATGCATGCAGTAAGGCATACGTGCACCGCCACCCGTTTCAATTGGGTAGATGCTTGAAGTGCACTCTTCCCCTTTCTTAGAGTAGACATGGAAAGTACCAGTGACCGTGCGACAACCCCTGCCGGTATCTTCACAGTAATCTTTACCACCGGAAGCACTACCTGTTTTAACACGGTTACCTTGCGGATCATAAGCTGCCCACGCAGTCGCCTTCGGATCGAAAATAAACACTTTTTTTCCTGTTGCTTCACGTTGGCTTGGGAAAGCACCCGCACCTCGATGATCGGAATTAATACCCATCGTGTAATGCGTGTACCCCGCATCGTCCACAATGCCTACCGACCTATCCATGGATGCACACGATGCCGCCAGTACTGACAACGAGCCAATGATGAGTTGTTTTTTCATTGGTTATCCTCCTTCTTTTTTATTATGTTATCGGGAGGATTTTGAATAAATTTAGTCTTTTTTATAATTTATTTTTACTATTTGTTTATTTTATGATCTTTTGATGCCATTAAAAGTGAATTCCTTAATGATTCAGGTAGCATTGTTAATAGGGCTAACATGAGCTGTTCATCACTGCATTCAAAGCAACCACCACGTGCCGGCATGGCATTCAACCCCTCTGCAGTATGAGCAAATAACGTTTTTAATCCACTTTTAACCCTTGGTCGCCAATCATTTTCTTCCCCAATTCTAGGTGCGCCAAGAGGGATTATAGGTTTAACTGCATGACAATTAGAACAAAAATGCTGCACAATTTGTTTCCCTTCATCCTTACTGTCTTTAATAGATTGCAGAAATTCCTGTGGATGATGATTAGCCGCTTGGCAAGCAGCACACAGCAGAAGGCTAAAGAGAACGCATAACATTTTTAGCATAGAAATTGCCCTTTAATAGTAATAATTTAAGGAAAAATAGGGGTCAAGTCTTTTGATAAAGTAGAAAATAGGGGTCAAGTCTTTTGATAAAGAGTATAAATATCGATTAGGACAAATTAAATACTATTATCAAAAGACTTGACCCCTATTCCTCTATTCCTACTATTCCGTGACCCCTATTCCCGTCGATACTTGTTTTTGCTGCTCGTCTTGAGGTTGAGAAATAAATATAGGAACACTGCACAATTTTGGATATTCAAAATTGTCTAATAACAATACTGGAACTTTGGGTAAAACATCTTTTTTGTACATAAGTGACATACCAATATCTGGATACGCAGTTTTAAAATGTTGCAAAATAGCTTTCGCCTCTTCCTCGCTAGTTAATTCAAGCCAGCATTTTTGGGCTGATTGATTGGACTTCCAGTCTTTATTTGGCGTAATATTTATTAATTGGGAAACTATTTTTTCTTTAATGAGATTATATACAGGATGACTACCAGAGGCCATCGACCTCAGAATTTCCTGACTAGTTCCTGCACCAAAGTGAGTAACTTGCTCAGTATTTTTTGCTTCGGTGATACAAAACCCACGTTTTCTCGCATACTCTTCAATGAGTTGAATAATTTTAGCTTGTTGACAATTTTTAGCTGCTAAATAGGGTTTAACTAAATACTTTCTTTCTAGCTCAAATTTACTTTTTTCTAAAATGACTGCAAAAATTTCCAAATGCCCTTTTGCCGCACAAATTGTCATAGAACAATTTAAGTCAGTTTCTCTGGCTATAGTAGGATTTGCTCCACATTCTAAATACAAGCTTGCAAGATTAAGCCATCCTTTTTGGCAGGCAAATGTGAACGCTGTTCCTTGTTGATTTAGAGCTCCTTGTAGGGAATTGACCAACGAGTCGGCATCTTTATTAGGAAATAGCCTGGCTAAAAATAACTTAACCAAGTTTAATGGTGGAATTCGGTCATCGCGCATAGTTAAATAACCGAACGCATTATAGCCCTCATCGCTTTTAATAAAGGGTGATGCGCCTGCTTCAAGCAAGGCTTGTATATTGGTTTCATTTAGCTTATTACATGCTTGCATTAATAAAGTACGACTATTTTTTTCTGCAGTAAAACCATCGCAAAAGGCATTTATTTTCAATAAGCAGGTAAAGCTTTTACTTGATTGATCAGTCGAGGCAAGCATAAACAAGGAGTTTTTAGTGTGATTTGTTATATTGGAATTCAAATAATTGTGATGTAAAAACATCAGATCAATTGCTTGGGCACGATCTTCTTGCACTGCAATAAACAGCGCTTTACTTTGGATAGTAGGAACAAGCTTAATTAATTCTTCAAGTTCTTTCTTAGAAATTTTGGCATAGTCTTTACGAGAACTTAAAATTGTACAGAGTGTCTCATGCGCTGTTTCTTCAAGAACCCTTATACGTAAGATACAAGATAACAGTTCATTATCAGACTCTAATAGATCGAGTTTTTCAATTAGCAAAGCATGTTCCTTAAGAATTTTATTCCACTTTGTTATACCTCCTATTTTTTTCAAATCTTCAAGTAAAATTTTGATCTCTGCTAATCTTTTATTCCGCAAAAGAGTTTTTTGCGCTGAGGTTTCTGCCATACTTAGTTCGCTAGCTTGTAATGCAGGAGTTGCAATATCTTCGCCTTCTTGTTCCTCAAAATTTGAAGATTTTTCGACACGAAAGAGTTGACTTGGTTGCTTATCCAACCGTTTCTTAAGATGAGTAAAGTATCTAATCGCGTGGAGATCAGGCTGAATAGTGCTATTTTCCCAAGCTTTTAGATGGTTGATTAACTTAATTAAATGCTGGTTATAGTCCTCCCAAGCTTTTTCTCTTGTATCAGCGACCTGAGTATCTTTCCATACTGTTTCTTTAGCAATAAGTTCTTTTAAAAGTTCTTGGTGTTGTGCACGATTTTCAGTATCTATTTTTTCTGAAATTCCGGAAATAATATTGAAAAAATCAGTTACATAACTATAAGAAGATTGTAAAAAACTAGTTTTATTTACTTCTATTGATATAGATACTTCTTCAGAGTCTTTTAGTGTAGCGAAACAAAATTTATTGGCTTTATTGAAATAAGTATGTGCAATAAACTTCTTTTTATCGCGCTCTAGGGTTAAGGTAAGATGGTGGCTTGTTTCATCTTTTATTCGTTCTCTTCTAACATCCGCATAGACTGAGATATGTGCTTCATTTACCTGATAAACTTTTTCTTGAACTAATATTTCCTGCACCTTGGGTTGATTTAAGGTTACTAGAAGATAGTTAACACTTTGCGTAGACTGCTTTAGTTCAATTTGATAATCGTTTTTAAATGGCTCTATATTTGAAGAAATGATATTAAATAATGGGTTTTCAACTTTGGTATACATACAGGTACTCCGGTCAACAAAAAACTTGCGCAGAGTGAGTATACCAAATACATATTAATTTTGAAAATTACTACGTGGGAGCTCCTATTCCAATTAAAGGTGCAACTCTCGCATAGACAAATATGAAGTAGGTTGGGCCTTGGCCCAACACGATACAAGCGAATACATTGTAAGAAAAAATGTGTACCCAAAACAAACGACAATTATTTTGTCACAAAATGCCGCATTCTTGTTGGGCCAAGGCCCAACCTACGCTATTTTATTTGCCTATATGTGAGTTGCACCCTCCAATTCAGGACCCTTCCAATTCAGGACCCTTTGAGAGTTTCTGTTTTTACTGTTATCATTTTTCGCTTTTGAATAAGGTTTTCCTTGCTTATGCCAGAACAACAATCGTTCTTAGTTCAACTACAAAAAGCTCTAGATGACATTCAATCTATTGATGTTATCGTTATTGATGTCAGAGAACAAACATCCGTAACTGACTATATGATTATCTGTAGTGGGCGTTCATCCCGGCATGTCAAAGCAATTGCCGAAAAGGTGGCGGAGCAAATGAAAATAGCCGGATTAGCAGCCCTTAGCCAAAATGGCCTCGAAAATGGCGAATGGGTTTTACTTGATTTTGGTGATTTCGTGCTCCACGTTATGCAACCCGATAGCCGCGCTTTCTATAATCTCGAAGGGCTTTGGCAAACTAACCCGCCAAGCGGCAGTTTTCATGCGTAAAGGTACGCGCTTTAACAATTCCCTAAAAAATGAGCGAGCAGAGTCACAGATCCACTGTTTGCGCATAAATTTACTGGTTATATTGATAATAGGCTTGTCTCTGATCCTTGTTTTTCGTTTAGCCTATTTGCAAATAGCTGAGTTTAAACGCTACACCACGCTCTCCTTGCAAAATCAGCTAAGCATCATTCCAATAGCTCCTCCTAGAGGTATTATTCTGGATAAAAACGGGGTTGTTCTTGCTGAAAATATACCCGTCTATGTGTTAGAAATTATTCCTGAGCGGGTTAAAAATATGACACAAATGTTAACCCAATTACGCACCCTACTGCCATCGATTACTAACGATGACGTGGATAATTTTAATCGCGCTCGTAAACAAAATCGCTCCTTTGTACCCATCCCTTTTAAGCTCAAATTAAGTCAAGAGGACGTTGCCATTTTTGCTAGCAATCAATATCGGTTCCCTGGGGTTAATATTAAGGCAAGGCTTATACGCAACTATCCTCTTGGTGAGATGACGGCCCATCTTGTTGGCTATGTAGGCAGAATAAACGTCCAAGAATTACGGCAAGTTAATCCTACAAACTATCGTGCAACCAATTTTATCGGTAAATCGGGTATTGAAAAATTTTATGAACCTATTTTGCATGGGGAAGTGGGATATCAGCAAGTCGAGACTGATGTGAGTGGAAGAACGCTGAGAGTGCTCAATAAACAAAACCCTGTTTCAGGAGACAAGCTTTATTTAACTATTGATGCTCGCTTACAGCGGGCTGCTTATCAAGCCATGAAAGATAAGCGGGGAGCGGTTGTTGCTCTAGGTACACGGGGCGGTAATATCTTAGCCATGGTCAGTGCACCAAGCTTCGATCCAAATGCTTTCGTCAATGGCATTAACGCGAATGATTATCAAAAATTAGCCACCGCGCCTGACCGCCCTCTTTATAATCGGGCAGTAAGAGGCCTATATCCACCCGCCTCAACCATAAAACCTTTTATTGGCATAGCAGCCTTAGAAAAAGGCGCTGTTGATACACATTACAGCATTTACGATCCAGGTTGGTATAGATTGCCAGGCGTTAGTCACCCTTACCGTGATTGGAAAAAAAATGGTCATGGTTTCATCAACTTAAAACGGGCAATTACTGTATCCTGTGATACTTATTTCTACCATTTAGGGCATAAACTGGGAATTGCAGCAATAGAAGATATGTTAGTACAATTTGGTTTTGGTCAATTAACTCATGTTGATCTACCAGAAGAAGCCCCAGGCTTAGTCCCTAATAAACACTGGAAAAAACAGGTTAAGGGCCTTTCCTGGTATCCTGGAGACACTATCATTACCTCAATTGGGCAAGGTTTTATGTTAGCTTCCCCCTTACAGCTTGCAAATGCGACTGCTTCATTAAGCCAAAAAGGTAAACGCTACCGTCCTCATTTACTGGATAGCTTGCAAAACGATAAGGGAGGAATTCGTGAATACAAAATAGTTGAAGAATACCCCACGCAACTTAAAGATGACCAATATTGGACAATAATCACTGAAGCTATGCAAGCGGTCATTACTAACAATGAAGGGACAGGTTATCGCTTTGGCCGAAACACACCCTATTCAGTCGCTGTCAAAACAGGCACAGCGCAAGTATTTGGGGGCAAGCATTATGAAAAAGTTCGTAAAGCCAAGTATAACGATATTCCTGAGTATTTAAGAGATCATTCTTTAATTATTGCTTTTGCACCCGTGGAGAACCCTGAAATTGCAGTAGCTGCTATGGTAGAAAATGATTTTGCTGCATCCAATGTAGCGCGTAAAGTAATCGATGCTTATTTTGAACTTAAGAATGGTGAAGTAAAGTCATGAAAGCACGCCACGCACCGATTTATCGCCTGACCGTGAAGTCTATTCATATCGATCTACCCTTACTCGGGTTACTTTTGGCTTTGATCGCCATCGGGATGCTAATTCTGTATAGCGCATCCAATCAGAACCTAGTCATGCTCATGCGCCAATCAATAAGACTTTTAGTTGCTTTAGTCATTATGATGATTTTTGCCATTATTCCTCCGCACAAATATAAAGCTTGGACTCCCTGGATTTATGGTATGGGCTTAGCTCTCCTTATTGCGGTGATATTAATGGGTAAAATTGGTAAAGGAGCACAGCGTTGGCTAGATTTGGGGTTATTGCGCTTTCAACCGTCGGAAATTATGAAGTTAGCCATCCCTATGATGGCTGCTTGGTATTTTGATCGTAAATCATTTCCTACCGATCTACGATCGTTATTTATCGCCTCATTGATCATTTTTGTTCCCGCTGCATTCATTGCTAAACAACCTGATTTAGGCACTGCTATCATGGTCGTTGCTTCTGGTTTAAGTGTTATTTTCTTAGCCGGAATAAATCGACGTATTTTGATCATTGTTGCACTCTTAATCGGCTTATCCGCCCCTTTAGTTTGGCAGGTCATGCATGATTATCAAAAACAACGAATTTACACCTTACTTAATCCAGAACAAGACCCTCTTGGAGCAGGCTACCATATTATTCAATCCAAAATAGCTATCGGCTCAGGCGGGTTTTTTGGGAAAGGCTGGCTTGAGGGTAGTCAATCGCACCTTAATTTTTTACCTGAACACGCAACCGATTTTATTTTTTCCGTGAGTGGAGAAGAATTTGGTTTTGTTGGTAGCATGATTCTTATCACGTTAATCCTGCTCATTTCCTTACGCGGACTTCACATAGCAAGGCACGCGCAAACCAGTTTTACCCGCCTCTTAGCCGCCAGCTTATCGATGACTTTTTTCCTTTCTGCCTTTGTTAACATAGGTATGGTAATGGGTATTTTACCAGTAGTTGGTATTCCACTACCTATCGTCAGTTACGGTGGCACCGCAATGGTTACCTTTCTTACCGGCTTTGGTATTTTAATGTCGATTAGTTCGCATCGGATCTTGTTTAATAGTTTGTCTTAGGTTCTACCGTCATCCTGAGCGCAGCGCACGTCATCCAGAGCGCAGCGCACGTCATCCTGAGCGCAGCGAAGGATCTCCTGAATGTGACTATAGTGCTCAATCAAGGAGATCCTTCGCTGCGCTCAGGACGACGGCTACTGGTGCGTAATTTTTGCGATGAATCGCACAGGGGCCTTTTTTGCGCAATGCAAGGCGGTGCATTAATGTGGGGTAACCTTTATGGAGAGCAAAACCATAACCTGGATAGAGCAAATCCATTGTTTCCATTTCTTCATCACGTAGCACCTTAGCGAGAATCGACGCAGCCCCAATTGCATTTTCTAGATAATCACCATTGATAATTGCTTTACAGGGGATATCGATTGCTGGGGTGTATAAACCATCTACAATGACTTCATCCGGTTTAATTGGCAAAGATTCAATAGCCCGCTTCATCGCCAATAACGTAGCATGATGGATATTTAATCGTTCGATCTCCTCCACCTCAGCACGACCATAAGCAAAGCAACGGGCTTCAGCCTTGATTTTATCGACCAATTGCTTACGTTTTACTGCACTTAACTTTTTTGAATCAGTAACCCCCACAATGGGCTTGTTAAGGATCACTGCTGCAGTGATAAGCGGACCTGCTAAAGGTCCACGGCCAACTTCATCAACCCCTGCAACCCATTTCTCCATTTGTGCTTTCTCCTATATAAGCACCACAGCCCCGATTACTGGGGCGATAACATACTACTACTCTCCTCTAAATCAGGTGACTGTTCCTGCTGTAATTCAATAATAGTTGCCTTCGCATCTTTAACAAGCTTCAACACGGCGACCAAACCGATAACAAAACCGCCGCGAGGGGGCGAGTCGCTCGCCTCCGCTTGCACATCCTTGGAGATGGCGGCCTTATATAAACCGAAATCCAAACCTAACCCAGAAACGAGTTTCCCGTCTACAATCGCAAATTCATCCTTTCCAGAGTCGAAATTGTGAAATGCAATTCCCCGCTTAAAATCATCAAAATTAGTGTGAAAGGAGTAAAGTGATTTTTCCTCACAAATGCGCTGCAAAATCCACATCTCTTCACCTTGGCACTTCCCAACGCCTGTGATCCAATAAGCACGGGCTTTATCCAATAGGTTATTCCTTTTTGCTTCCTCATAAAACCTGATACATGTTCTATAAGCATTAATCAGATTAAATGGGCTCACACTATCACGATAACGTTTCCCATGGTGTTCATACTCAATCCCTTGGCGTTGTAGAGTGCATCCTAGTAGTTTTTCAATCAGTTGCTGCTCTTCATGACTTGAGCGTCTTCCGGAGTTATTTTCCATGTCCTTGAAAGAGGCTCTGAATTTATCAAAATCGGCCTTATCATCCTCTGAGGTTATGCATGCGTTAAGCTTTTTAAGCGCTTTTGTTTTTTGATTGGCATAATAAAAATGGATTACGTTCTTAGTATCTTGGTAGCAAATCATCCCCTCTTCATTTTCCATTAAAGGGAAGGTTACTTTATGTTGTTCATTAAATACCGTGTAAGTTGTTTCAAATTCAGTAATGCCCTTGAAATCCTCTCCTGCAACCGTTAAAGGGTCACGGTCTAACTTGATTAAGTCATTACCCCCCTTACCCATTTCTTTTTCTTGCGCTTTACGTCGTTCATCAAGGTGTTTAGGAATGAACGGCTTTATTTTATCCTTCATGTCTTTATCACAATAAAACAGAATCAGTTGATAGGCTGATATGTCAGGATAAATCCGGTTACGCAAATCGGTGGATTGACCTTTTTCGAATAATGCTTCAGGTTTTCCTTTTACAATTCGAGTTAATCCATCCGGATCCCCAAAAATCACACAATCACGGGCCTTCGCGGCTATGAGCTTAATTAAGCTGGGCTTGAATAGGTTATGCGTCGTGATGGAAGAATACATTAAATTTAAAGCATCGCTAATGGATGAATGACTGGCTATTGCTCCTGCAACATCAGGGCTTAAGATCCGAAATAGATTTTTAGAATCGTTTGGAATTAAGGCTTGCTCTTCTAATTTACGTTTCATGAATACTCCAGAGGCTGTCGCATAATGAGCATAAAATATACAGATATATAATCAAACTGTTAATATTATACACAACAAATACCAGGACAATTGCAATCCCGTACAAAGTTAGAGCGAAGATAGGATGCTGGTATTATAGAGCAAATTTACCGTGGAAATGGTCACAATACATCTTGCCCTGCCACAATTATAAGCAAAATTGATTTATCAGCAAGAAAATGAGATTATTCGACCCTATTCATTATCACCTGTTGTATTTATGAGTCTATTAAATTGCGCGGTTGTAGGGGTTGGTTATCTTGGCCGCTTCCATGCACAAAAATATAAGATGCTTAATAACGCTAATTTGGTCGCGGTATGTGATATTAATGCTGAAACATGCGAATTGGTCTCAAGAGAGCTCGAAGTACCTGCCTACTGTAATTATCAAGACTTATTCGGTAAGGTTGATGCAGTAAGCATCGCTGCCACAACAAATAAGCATTATGAAATCGCCAAAGACTTTCTGACGCAAAAAATTCATGTCCTTATTGAAAAACCCATCACTGAAACTGTCAAACAAGCGAATGAGCTAATTGCTTTGGCAAAGCAACACCAGGTCAAGTTACAGGTTGGTCATTTAGAGCGATTCAATTCGGCTCGTTTAGCTCTTGATGAGTATCTTGAACAACCCTTATTTATTGAATCTCAGCGTTTGTCACCCTTTAATCCTCGGGGTACGGATGTCAATGTAATTCTTGATTTAATGATTCATGATATTGATCTGATTCAATCGATAGTTAATTCCCCAATATTAACTATTGATGCCCAGGGTGCGCCAGTTTTATCTAAATCGATTGACATTGCTAACGCGCGCATTACCTTTAAGAACCAATGCATTGCCAACGTGACAGCTAGCCGTATTAGCTTTAAAACAGAACGAAAGACACGCATTTTTCAGCCTAACTCATACATTTCGATCGATTACCAGAATAAGCAATTTGCGGTGTTCCAAAAAGGAGAGGGTGAAATGTTCCCAGGAATACCAGAAATAACTCGCCATCAATCTGTATTTGAGAAAGGTGATGCCTTGTTAGCAGAAATCAATGCTTTTTTAGAATGTATCGAGAACGACGCAATACCCTTAGTCACAGGGGAAGAAGGACGAGATGCATTGGCAACTGCGGCTAAAATCACTGCCTTAATCGACACAAATTTGGCCGCACGATATGCGAACTAAACAGCTGGTCATCATAGCTGGGGAAGAGTCAGGCGACATTCATGCCGCTTCACTGGTCCGCCAATTAATTGCCGAAGAACAATCGCTTGTAATCAGCGGCATTGGTGGCAGGCACATGCAGGAAGCAGGTGTTCATCTTATTAGTGATTTAGCGCGCTATGGAACCACCGGGTTTACGGAAGTGCTTCGGCATTTTCGCATTCTCAAAGATGGATTTAAGGCAATTAAAAATTACCTTAGCACGAACAAACCCGACTTATTAATCTTAGTCGATTTCCCAGGATTTAATTTACGTCTGGCTAAATTTGCTAAACAGCTTGGTATTCGAATTTTATACTATATAAGCCCACAAATTTGGGCTTGGAAAGCAAATCGAATTGAAATACTTCGTGCCTGCGTAGATAGGATGGCAGTTATCCTTCCCTTTGAAAAAACAATTTATCAGCGGGCAAAGGTTCCAGTCTCCTTTGTTGGCCATCCCCTTGTCGACAAAATTCCCTATTGTGATGACCTAGCAAGCTCTCGGCAAAAATTTGGGCTTCCCACCAATAAACGCCTTATAGCCATGCTGCCTGGAAGCAGAAGAAATGAGATTGAAAAACATGTACCCATACTGCTAGAGGCAGCCGAAATACTTGTGCAGAAAATGGATGATCTCCATTTTGTTGTTCCTATTGCAGGTACCTTAGAGCCCTCCACCGTTAAAAACTATTTTGCGAAATCCAAAATAAGCATCTCATTTATCCACGGTAAAGCAGCTGAAGTTGCCGCGTGCTCAGATTGTGTCGTTGTTGCTTCAGGGACAGCTTCACTTGAGTGTGCGCTATTGGGAAAACCCATGTGCATTATTTACAAAAGCTCGCTGCTTAGCTTCATTGCTGCCATGAAAGTTGTTAATATCAAATACTTAGGCTTGTGCAATCTTTTACAAAATGAAATGATTGTACCTGAGTTGTTACAATACGATTGTAATGCAATTGAGTTAGCCCGCTCTCTAAATGAGCTGTTGAACGACCAAAACGTTATTACACGCATGCAAAGACGGTTACACCAACTAAAGTTATCTCTTTCAGCCGAAAAAGCTGATTGCACACTTGCAGAATTAGTAAGAAAGGAGCTGAAATACTCTGATTAACTGCCATGCGAGTGACCCAACCCATCGGGGTAAATATCTGAAAAGAACTCCGCACCACCAACCCCTCTCCCGCCCTACGGGCACCCTCTCCCCGTTTGCGTGGAGAGGGAAAAATGAAGGAAGTAAATAACCCTCTTCCGCCCTTCGGGCACCTTCTCCCCATGTCTGGGGAGAAGGGAATATGAAGGAAATCTATGAAAGAGAGAGTAGACTATCAATTACACTTCATGTACAATTAATTCTGCTTTCATAAAATCAAATGAAAGTTTTTGGATAGAATGCTCAACTTAAATAAGGAAGTTACGATGAATGTCACTGAAACACAACCAACCAATCAAATTACAAAACAAGACCAAGGTCTACAAGACTTAGTGTACAGCCTAGTTACTCGATTTCTTGCTGATAATAAAGGTCGATCCATTGATGATCTCTACGACATGATTCTTTCTGAAGTCGAGCCCCCACTTTTACAAGCTGTCATGGAAAGGAAACGTGGTAATCAATTACAAGCTGCTAAAATGCTGGGAATAAGCCGAGGCACAATCAGGAAGAAACTACAGCGCTACTTTGGTACTAAATATTTTCGCTTAACTGAGGAATAATCGCTCGTCATTGCACGCAGCCCGTCATTGCGAGCCGTAGGCCCCGTCATTGCGAGCGTTAGCGAAGCAATCCAGTGGCCTTATGAGATGCTAGGAAAGGTCGCTGGATTGCTTCGCTACGCTCGCAATGACGGGGCTACGCTCGCAATGACGAAGCTACGCTCGCAATGACGAAGCTAACGCTCGCAATGACGGGCTACACTTGTAATGACGCTGTGGACACAATGACAGCCGCACTGTAAGCGCGGCACGTGGGTTAAAATCATTATGCCACTCAGGGCCTATTCCACCAAAAGTAACTTATTAACACGATTGACAAAATCTGCTGGATTATCTAGCTGTCCGCCTTCTGCAAGCACTGCTTGTTCAAATAGCATCACAACCCATTCAGCAAAGAGGCTCTCATCCGTAATACCATGCATGCGTTTTACTAATGCATGCTCGGGGTTAATTTCAAAAATAGGTTTGGCACTCGGAACTTGCTGCCCGGCAGCTTGTAAAATACGCTGCATTTCCATACCCATATCCCCCTCATCCGCAACAACACAAGCTGGGGAGGTTGTTAAGCGATTAGTAAATTGCACTTCTTTTACTTTATCACCGAGCACTTCTTTAATTTGCTTCAGCATTGGCTCTAGAGTTTTTTCATCCTCTTTAAATTTCTCCGCATCTTCAACATCCAGATCGATTTTACCTTTGCTGATTGATTGCAGTTTTTTGCCATCAAATTCACTCAAGTACCCCACTAACCATTCATCAATGCGATCACTGAGTAATAAAACCTCAATACCTTTCTTGTGAAATATTTCCAGATGGGGGCTATTTTTAGCCGCATTATAGCTAGAAGCGGTAATGTAATAGATCTTATCTTGCCCCTCCTTCATCCGCTCCACGTAGTCCGTTAATGCCACAGTTTGTTTTTCAGAATCACTCGTTGAGGTTGCAAAGCGCAACAATTTAGCAACTGCTTCTTTATTGGCAAAATCTTCAACCGGCCCTTCCTTAAGCACTAAACCAAACTCTTGCCAAAACTTCTGATAAACTTCTTGCATCTTGGTTGCTTAATTTTTCAAGCATCGCCAATATACGCTTGGTACACGCTGATTTAATCGTGTCAACAAGCTTGTTTTCTTGCAAAATTTCCCGCGAAATATTTAAAGGTAAATCACTTGCATCGACGATCCCTTTTACAAAGCGTAAATAGCGCGGTAAAAATTGCACAGCATCATCCATGATAAACACACGCTTCACATAGAGCTTTAAGCCATGTTTCGTTTCTTGCTGCCATAAATCAAAGGGAGCATGGGCAGGAATATAGAGCAGACTAATATAGTCTTGTTTGCCTTCCACATGATTGTGCGACCAAATCAATGGATCCTGAAAATCATGCGAAATATGCTTATAAAGCTCTTTATATTCTTCATCACTTATCTCAGATTTTGGCAAAGTCCACAGAGCTGTTGCTTTATTGACTGTTTCAAAATCCGTAGCTTTCTTGTCGTCTTCTGTCGATTTTTTCATCACAATTGGCCAGCAAATATGATCAGAGTATTTGCTAATAATTTGTCGCAGACGCCAATCGCTTAAAAATTCTTCACTGTCTTTTTTAAGATGTAAAATAACTTCCGTACCACGATCTGCTTTCTTTTTTTGCGCAATAGTAAATTCACCATCACCAGCAGATTCCCATATAATCCCTTCTTCTGCGCTGAGTCCAGCACGTCGGCTTTTAAGAGTCACTTTATCGGCAACAATAAATGAAGAATAAAAACCAACACCAAATTGGCCAATCAAATGAGAATCTTTTGCAACTTCACCAGTTAAGTGGCTAATGAATTCTTTAGTACCTGATTTAGCAATTGTACCTAAATTCTCAACTGCTTCATCCCAATTTAAGCCAATACCATTATCTTTAATGGTAATTGTTTTTAATTTTTCATTAAACTCGACCACGATACGAAGATCAGAATCGTTCTCGTACAAAGAGGCATTAGCAAGCGCTAAAAAACGAAGTTTATCTAAAGCATCCGAAGCGTTGGAAATAAGCTCACGCAAAAATATCTCTTTGTTCGAGTAGAGTGAATGAATAACCAGATGGAGCATTTGTTTAACTTCAGTTTGGAATCCCATAGTTTGTTGCTTTGCTGCCATAGATAATCTCCTCGAATAAATTTCACTGTACCTTATATGTGTAACTCCCCACGTCAATTTTTAAATACGTGCCATTTGCTGGAGATCCCTCGCTTCGCTCGGGATGACGTGGGAAGTTACTAATATGCGGATAAATAGATAGATTTCAAGGCCTATCTACAGGCTATAGTACAGTTCAAACTCATACGGATGTGGTAGGGTGCGTAACATTTGAATTTCTTCCTCTTTTAGCTCAATATAGCTTTGGAGAAAATCTTTAGTGAAAACATCGCCTTGCAATAAAAATTCATGGTCAATTCTTAAATGCTCGATGGCCTGCTCTAACGAATTACAAACCGTTGGCACATCGACTAATTCTTCAGGAGGCAGGTCATATAAATCTTTGTCCATAGGTTGCCCAGGGTAAATTTTCTTTTGAATACCATCAAGACCCGCCATCAACATTGCTGAAAAAGCAAGATAAGGGTTAGCTACAGGATCTGGGAAACGCACTTCTATCCGTCGTCCCTTTGGATTGCTGGCGTGGGGAATGCGGATTGCTGCAGAGCGATTACGAGCCGAATAAGCGAGCAAGACAGGTGCCTCAAAACCAGGAACCAAACGTTTATAGCTATTGGTTGCTGGGTTAGTGAACGCGTTGAGGGTGCGAGCGTGCTTGATGATGCCACCAATATAATAAAGTGCAGTCTCAGATAAGCCAGCATATTGATCACCAGTAAATAGATTGACCTCATCTTTCATGAGCGATTGATGGCAGTGCATACCGTTACCATTATCCCCTACTAAAGGTTTCGGCATAAAAGTCGCTGTTTTACCGAAATTATGAGCAACATTTTGCACTACGTATTTCAAAATCTGCAATTCATCTGCTTTTTTGGTCAAGCTATTGAAGCGAGTAGCAACTTCACATTGGTTCGCTGTTGCCACTTCGTGATGATGAGCTTCCACCGTCATACCCAACGATTCTAAAGTAAGACAAATTGCTGAACGTAAATCTTGCGATGAATCAACTGGAGGTACGGGGAAATAACCTCCCTTTATACTTGGTCTGTGGCCAATATTGCCCCCTTCCACTGTTTTACCTAAGTTCCAATGCCCTTCGCTTGAATCCAACTCATAAAAGGCACCACGCATACTAATTTGCGAACGTACATCATCAAAAACAAAAAATTCGGGCTCTGGCCCAAACAGAGCTTTGTCAGCGATGCCAGTAGATTTCATGTAAACTTCGGCACGACGAGCGATTGAACGGGGATCGCGCTCATAGCCCAGCATAGTTTGTGGATCAACAACATCACAGCGAATTATTAGGGTATTATCTTGGTAGAAGGGATCAAGAAGTAGGATATCGAGATCAGGAATAAGAGCCAGATCCGATTTGTGAATTTTTTGCCAGCCTTTGATCGATGAACCATCAAACATTTTACCATTCTCAATCATGTCATCATCCATAACCGCTGCAGGCACAGTAAGATGTTGTTCTTTTCCTCTCGTATCGGTGAAACGAAGATCAATAAATTTAATGTCTTTCTCGCTAATTGTTTCGCGTAATACATTTATACTCATTATCCTCTCCAAGATTGAGACAGGTGTGATCAAAAGTGACTTATTCGCTTCAATAGATTAAACTAATTGCTATTAAAACTGAAAGTAAATCTTATGGGCGCCTTCCATTACCAAGCGCTGAACAAATCAGGCTCTATAAAGAAAGGGGTTATTGAGGCTGATTCTGAACGCCAAGCCCGTCAACTCCTACGTGAACAAGGCATGATTCCCACTCAAATTCGTGCCCTAGTAAAGCAACACCAATTACGCAGAAAGGATAAATTATCTGCTCAAGATTTAGCCTTATTAACCCGCCAATTAGCTACCCTACTTGCCGCTGGTATACCTGTTGAGGAATCCTTACGTGGAGTCAGCGAACAAACAGAAAAAGACAAAGTCCGCGGGCTTATTATCGGTGTTCGTGCGAAAGTTCTTGAGGGATACGGTTTAGCACAGGCCATGGGTGAATTCCCACTTGCTTTCCCTGAACTTTATCGGGCGACAGTCGCTGCGGGTGAACAAACTGGACGTTTGGACATGGTGCTTGAAAAATTAGCTGATTACACTGAAAATCAACAACAAACACGGCAAAAAATTCAACAGGCGCTTATCTACCCTACTTTAATGATCATTGTTTCAGTAGCAATTATTAGTTTCCTATTGGCCTTTGTTGTACCCAAAATCATTGCAGTTTTTACTGGAAGCGGTCAAGAATTACCCAGTATGACTATCTTACTTATAAGCATAAGTCAATTCATTAAATCCTACGGCTCGTTTATTTTTGGGGCAATTATTGTCTTCATTGCCGGCTTTAATAAAGAGTCTTACTAATCACAAAATACGTACTGTTTGGCATAGAATCATATTGAAATTACCACTATCAACCTACTTGGCCAAATCAGTTAACGTTGCTCGTTACATCCACACTTTTCGATTCTATTCGCTGCCGGGGTTAGCGTGCTTGAAGCCATGCGTGTTTCAGCAAGCCTTGTAAGCAACCTGGTGATGCGTAATGCCTTTGATCTTGCTACTGTTCGAGTGCGGGAAGGTGGCTCGATAAGTCAATCGTTAAAAGATACTGGTTTCTTAAGCCCAATGGCCACTCATCTTATCGCCAGTGGCGAAAAGAGCGGCCAAATCGCCAATATGATGGAGAAAGCCGCGTCTCATTTGGACAGGGAGGTCAAGCGATTAATTGACACAGCCTTAACCCTTCTTGAGCCTATGGTCATCCTTTTGATGGGAGCTGTTGTTTTGTTCATTGTGTTAGCAACACTTTTACCTGTCTTTTCCATGGAGCAGTTAGTCGGGTGAACCGTCATTGCGAGCGGTAGTGAAGCAACCCAGGGATACAAAATCGGAAGCTACTAGTATTTAAGACCTGTGTCTTGCACTCCTGGGTTGCTTCGCTACCGCTCGCAATGACGCCGCTGAACGGTGGGGGTGATCTCCTACTTATTGCTCATTGATAAGCGGCGACAGTAACTTTGCCCAGACTTTGTAACCCTCCAAGCTTAAATGCACGCCATCTACTGTGTACCTTTTATCTAATCCGTTAGCGCCCGTTAGTTTTTCATTGATATCAATATAGGTTATGCCATTGGCTTGAGAAAATTGTTTTAATTTTGCATTTAAAGCATCGACTTTTTTATTGATTGCGTAGGTTTGTGGATGGATTTCGTTGGCACTGCATTTTATTGTAGAAGAAATAATTACCCTAATTTTCGCATCGCGTAGCATTGCAACAATTTTTTCATAATTCTTAAAAACTTGCTCAGGATCTGTACCTCTACCAAAATCATTAATACCAAACATCAAGAATGCTTTCTTTGGTTTAACCGCGAGAACACCATTCATTCTTTGTAAAATACGAGAAGACGTATCACCACTTACTCCGCGATTAACAACATCTGCTCCAGCAAGCAAAGTTTGCCATGGCCCAAACTGGGTTATCGAATCACCAACTAGCACATTCGCTGCTGTTGGTGTGGGTAATGGGCTTACTTGTTGATTGTTTATTCCTGCAGCAAAATTAACAACAGAGAGGAAAAGCAGGGGTATAAATATTAAGAATTTCTTCTTCATTGATCTATTTACTCCATCTCTAGTATTCATGAAGCGTCTAATATAGCAAATTTTACCCCCGTGAGGTACTGAACTTTTCATACGAGTGAGCGTACTCGTGCCGGTGGCCTGTTTTTAGTGTAGAATTAGCTTGCTTAATTGTTATTGCTCGGAGTTTTTGATGAATAGACAAAGTGGTTTCTCTTTAATTGAGATCATGGTTGTGGTTGTAATTCTTGGTATTCTTGCTTCCATTGTGGTTCCTAAAATTATCAGCCGCCCGGATGAAGCGAGGGTAGTCAAAGCAAAGCAAGATGTCCTTGCTATCCAAAACGCCCTCGATCTTTATAAACTCGATAATGGTTTATACCCAACTACGGATCAAGGGTTGCTGGCTTTGGTTGAAAAACCAACAGCAAACCCCATCCCCCGCGACTGGAAACAATACCTCAAATCCTTGCCTCAAGATCCCTGGGGACGTGATTATTTGTACTTAAATCCAGGAGAACATGGGGAAGTGGATGTCTATACTTTAGGCGCGTCGGGCCAACCAGGGGGAACTGGAATTAATGCAGAAATTGGTAATTGGGACGGACGTTGAGGGACTGTCCAAGAATCAGCACCCTCTTCCGCCCTTCGGGCACCTTCTCCCCAAGGGGAGAAGGAAAAAAGGAGGGGGAGTTATGAGGGACCTTCCAAGAGTCAACACCCTCATCCGCCCTTCGGGCACCTTCTCCCCAAGGGGAGAAGGAAAAAAGGAGGGGGGTTATGAAGGTTTCACGTTAATTGAGATTTTGGTGGTAGTGATTATTATTGGCATCACCATTGGGTTTGCACTGCTCGCTTTGGGGGATTTAGGGGCCAGCCGACGTGCTGTTGTGGCGGCAGAACAGCTTTCTTCTTATATTAAACTTGTGCAGCAACGAGCGGTACTTGAAACCAACACGCTTGGCATAAGCTTAAATAAGGGTGGTTATGAAACTTATCGTTTTGACCGTGGCACATGGCAGCCTATGCCCCCAAAAAGCATTTTTCATTGGCGTAGTTTTCCAAACAACATTATTGCTAAGCTACGCAGTAACAGCGTTAACAAGTTAAAAAACCCGGATATTGTTATTACCTCTGCAGGGGACATGACTGAATTTACGGTCGATTTTGCTACTAGTCAAAAAAATAACATCGTCACTTTGCTTGGTGAGCATGATGGGGAACTTGTTTTACAACACACAAAAGCATCATGATGAGTCGAATGAAAGCCCAACAGAAATCAGCCGGATTCACTTTAATTGAAGTCCTAGTGGCCTTATCAATTATTGCAATCGCATTGACAGCCCTATTTAAAGCCACTGCGCAAAACGTTGCCCATACCCAACGGATTAAAGAGAAAACAATTAGTCATTGGATTGCTATGCAAGGTGTGACTCTAGTCCAACTTGGCTTGCTGCAAGTGGGGAATCAAGAAATTACCAAAGTAACTTCCATGCTTGGTCAACGTTGGTACTGGCGAGCAAAAGTGAATCCGACTCCGCTTAAGTCGCTGCATCAAATCACTATCACTGTCAGCAAAAATCAAGCGGGTCCCTTTAAAGATCCACTCGTTGCCTTTTGGTATAAAGCATGAGTAAGTGCCAACTTGAGAGACCCTCATCCGGCGCTAGTTCAATTAAGTGCCAATCTGAGAGACCCTCATCCGGCGCTGCGCGCCACCTTCTCCCCAAGGGGAGAAGGGAGAAAGGTGGGTTCACCCTTATTGAAATTTTGATAGCTCTCGCAGTTTTTGCCATTCTTGCTACCATTACCTCTTCAGCCATGTACTACGCATTTAATACCAGGGCGAGGGTGAATGGCCAGGCGGATCGACTTAACTCTTTGCAACTTGCCGTCACTTTTCTCCAACGTGACATTGAACAAGTAGTCTTAAGGGAAATACGGGCTGATCCTAGCAGACATTTTTACCCAGCGTTTATCGGCGAATCACAATATGTCGAATTCACTCGTAGTGGTATGGTTAACCCAAATAGTGAAGAAAAACGTAGCATACTTCAACGGATAGCTATCTTGTGCCATAACAATCAACTCTTACGTAGAAGTTGGCCTAGTCTTGACCCCGCAGATAGGAAATTTTATCAAGATAAGGTCTTAGTTGATAATCTGCTGAATTGTCAATTTGCTTACTTAAACTCCAATCTACAAGTTTTGGCGGAATGGCGTACAAATGCCTTACAGCAAAGCCAACACGTTGAGCCGGAGCCACTACCAAAAGCAATCCGCATTAATTTAACCTTAAAAGACTGGGATAAAATGAGCTTTCTTTTTAGTGTCCCTGGGGCACTTTATACAAAAGAGCTAGAAACATTAAGGAGCGGAAGTTAATGGGCATTATACGTCAGCTCGCTGCTGGTCGCAGCCCTGATTACTACACCTTAAATAAAGGCAGTGCCTTGATTTCTGCGCTATTTATAATGACCTTAGTTGCAATAGCCGCCACAGCGATGAGTACACGCTTACAACTCGATATCTATCGAACTCAACTTACGATCGTCACTGATAAGCTCTATCTAGCTTCGCAAGCAGTATCCTATTGGGCGTTAGGTGAATTAGCTAACTCAGAGAATCATTTCACTACTAGCGGTGATTATGGCAAGGTACTTGATTTTCCAACTAAATTACGTTCGCTCTATCCAGATACTACGATAAAGGGAAGTCTATATGATTTACAATCATGCTTTAACTTAAACAATGTTTCTGATCCAAAATATCAGTTAGCTTTTATCAATTTACTGAAGAATACAACAAAGTTAAACCCAAAACAGCGTATCACTCTTGCTACCACCTTACAGCATTGGCTTACTCCCTATCAACTAGGTCAAGACAACACCCTTTTTACCTATTATTTGAAACAAAAACCACCCTACTATCCTGCGCAGCAATTAATGAAAAACGTTTCCGAATTTCGCCTGTTAGAAGGTGTGGATAGCAAGCTTTACCGCAGTTTATTTGCTTATATTACTGCGCTACCCGAGGTAACCCCCGTTAATCTAAACACTGCTACAAAACCACTACTGATGACCCTTGGTTATGGCTTAAATGAAGCACAAGTAAATGAATTACTCAAGGCTCGTGGTAAAAAAGGGATTGTTGATTTAAAAAAAGTGAATCCATTATTGCAGAAATTGGCTATTCGCAGCGAGCAGGTGACCATTGATAGCCAATATTTTATGAGTGTAGCAGACATTGCTACTGCAGATTTAAATCTTACTATTTATGTAACCATCAAACGCAGTAAGGATAATAAAGGCAACATCACGGTGAGCATTCTCAATGAGAGCTTTAATTCTTTTGGCTAATTCTCATGTGGTTGATCAGGCTCCCTAACCCCACATGCTGCTCCAGCCGCGCCATTGCGAACCGAAGGTGAGTGGGCTATCATCGTATCTATTCACCACTATAAATCTTGGTGAAAAAGTGCCCTAATCCTCATCTTCGTTAGGCTCGGTAGGTACTTGTTTAGCGCGGTATTCTTTAAACAATAAATCGCCACGTGCTTTATCTTCGGCGGTTAATGTCAGTTCTAATTGTGCAAATTCTGTTGCTGCTTGCTTATTCTTATTGCTTGCGGCTAACTTTAACCAAGCATAAGCCTTGGGAAGATCTTTGCTTACCCCAAGACCCGCCATATATAAATAGCCTAGCTTGCCCTGCGCTATTGGGTTACCCTTCTCTGCTGCTTTGCTAAACCAAAAGGCTGCCTGTTGATAATCTTTATCTATCCCTGTACCAGTCATCAGCAACTGCCCCAATTCCGTTTGCGCCTCTGCATTTCCTTGCTCCGCCGATGCTTGGAACCAGTGAGCTGCTTTTTTTACATCAGCATCAACACCCAGACCATTAAGATATTGATAAGCTAGATAAGCTTGGGCGTTTTTATGTCCCTGATTTGCAGCGTTAGAAAACCAGTAAGTCGCGGCGCTTTGATTCGGAGAAACACCATATTTACCCGTATAGAGGAGCCCTAAGCTATATTGCGCTTTTGCATCGCCTTGATCGGCTGCTTTTTGGTACCAATAGAGGGCTTTATCAACGTCTTTTTTTGTGGCAATGCCCATCATGTATTGATAGGCAAGATTAACTTGGGCACGAGCATAGCCTTGTTCAGCCGATTTCTTAAACCACTCGAAAGCCTTGGCATCACTTTGTTCTATCCCATCGCCAACCGCATACATTAGACCCACATTGCGCTGGGCAATGGCATTTCCTTGTAGAGCTGATTTCATATACCAAGCATAAGCTTGTTTCAAATCCCGTTTTACTCCTTGGCCATTGTCATAAAGATAACCCAAACTTAATTGGGCGAGTACATTATTTTTCTCTGCTGATTTCCTATACCACTCACTTGCTTTAACTGGATCTTTATTCACCCCGTAGCCATATTGATACATCCTTCCCAATAAATACATGGCCTCATTATTCCCTTCTCCAGCAGCTTGAACCAAATGAGGGTAAGCAGTCGTGTAATCGCCATTGTCGTAAGCTGTAAAACCGACGATCACATCTGCAAATGCTGTATTAACATAAAGAAAAGCAGCAAGGATTAGGATCCACATGCATATTCCTAAATAATTCCCCTATTACAAGAGTAGAAGATTAAGAGAACAAAGCAAATTTATTCTCCTCTTTTTCTTTTCTTCCATTTTGAGAGACCCTCATCCGGCTTTTCTTTTTTCTTCCACTTTGAGAGACCCTCATCCGGCTTTTCTTTTTTCTTCCACTTTGAGAGACCCTCATCCGCCCTTCGGGCACCTTCTCCCGCTTGGCGGGAGAAGGGAGAAGGTGAGGAGACTTTATTTAAGAATGCTTCTACTTCTTTGCTTGAGAGCTCCTTGTAGCTGCCTCTCACAAGAGAGCGAGGCATTGTAAATTGACCATAGCGAATACGAATGAGGCGACTCACTTCGACGCCTTGTGACTGCCACAATCGCCGCACTTCTCGGTTTCGCCCCTCAGTTAAAGTGACTTGATACCAAGTATTGGTTCCCTCACCACCCTTGAATTCAATGCGCTTAAACTGTGCAGTGCCATCATCTAGTTCGACGCCCTTTAGCATGGCATTAATCGCAGCAGGGCTTACTTGCCCGTGAACACGTACTGCGTACTCCCTTTCTAAAGCAAATTTCGGATGCATCAAATGATTAGCTAGCTCGCCATCCGTTGTGAAAATCAGCAGACCCGAGGTATTAATATCTAAACGACCTACCTGCACCCAACGCCCTTGAGTTAAGTGAGGCAATTTATCAAAAACCGTTTTTTCGTGCTTAGGATCATAGCGGCTTGAAATTTCACCAACTGGTTTGTGATATAGCAATATTCGAGTTTTTATCTGTACTTTGAGGGGATTAGCGATTAAACGCCCCTGCACAGTGATTTTATCCTGAGCCTCAGCGCTATCACCAAGTTTGGCTATTTTTCCATTAACTTGGACAAATCCCTGCTCAATCCAACGCTCCATTTCTCTTCTAGAACCTAGGCCTGCCTGACTTAGTATTTTTTGTAAACGTTCACGAATCATTATTGGATGTACTCTCTGTCAATATATCCGCTCCCTTACGGTCGCGGCTCGGAGAATTCAGCAGCTCGGAGAATTCAGCAGCTCGGAGAATTCAGCAGCTCGGAGAACTCAGGGCTCGGGGAGTTTGGAATCGTTTCCTCGAGCACCGGCAAATCACTAAGATTCGCTAAATTAAAATAATCAAGAAAAGCCTTAGTGGTCACGTAAACAGCAGGTTTTCCTGGTACGTCGCGATACCCTGCAATCCTTACCCAATCCCGTTCAAGCAATGTCTTCACTATCGCACTGCTCACTCCAACCCCACGAATATCTTCAATATCAGCCCGAGTTAGCGGTTGACGATAGGCAATAATTGCTAATGTTTCCAACAAAGCCCGGGAATATTTGGCTGGTTTTTCACTCGTTAATCGGTTAATCCATTCACTATATTCCGTTTTGGTCTGGAAGCAATAACCACTTGCTAAACAGGTTAATTCTATTGCTCTGTGTTCATAATCCTTTGCTAATTCAGCCAAAACAGTGCGTATCTGCTCAGCATTTGGCTGTTGCCACTCTGCAAAAACCGATTGCAATTGCTGTATGGAGAGAGGCTGATTTGCAGCCATTAGCAGCGCCTCCAGCACCAACTTAAGCTCAGTGTTATTCATTAGCAACCTGCAGGTGGATTACTGAGGACGCATCAGTTTGCGTAACCAGCAGCAAGGATTGCCGAGCAAGCTCTAAAATAGCTAGTAAAGTGACCGCTAATCCTAACCGCCCTTCTGTTCGTCGCAACAATTGCGTGAAGGTGATGCGTTTATGCTGACGTAACCTTTCTAACACTATCGTCATCCGTTCTCTCACTGACAAAATTTCCCGCGTTATTTGATGGTTAGCTAAATGACTTTGACGCTTGATTAATTCGCGCATCATTTGAGTTAAACAAGACAATTCAACCTCAGGATAAGTAATCGGTCGCTCTGATTTCTCATAGTGAAGCACAACCCGAAACAAGTCACGCTCACAGCGAGGCAAATTGTCAATCTGCTCGGCAGCATTTTTAAATTGTTCATAGAGCTTAAGCTTTCTTACCAATTCTAAACGAGGATCGTCTTCAACCTCTTCAGTTTGGCTTGGAGTAACTGGCAATAACAAGCGCGACTTTATTTCTGCGAGCATAGCAGCCATAACAAGATAATCCGCTGCCAACTCCAGGCGATGTACTTCCATCATGTGAATGTATTGCATGTATTGCTGGGTGATATAAGCAATTGGAATATCTAAAATATCAATGTTCTGACGACGAATAAGATATAACAATAAATCAAGTGGCCCAGAAAATGAATCCAATAAGACTTCAAGTGCATCTGGAGGGATAAACAAATCAGCCGGAACCTCCGTCAATGGCATACCATCGACTATTGCTAATACGGGAAGTGGCAATACAGATAATTCAGCGCTCATTAATAATCCAAGCCCATAACTTCACGCACCGTGCTTAGATTTTTATTCGCTTCCTCCCTAGCTGCCTCAGACCCCTCAGCCACAATCTGCTTGACTGAACCCAGATCCGCTTCATACTCCTTTACTGCATATTGGATAGGCTCTAATTCGCGATTGATTGCTTCTATGACGGGTCTTTTACAATCGATACAGCCAATACCTGCTGTGCGGCAACCCTTCTGCACCCAATCTTTCACATCTTCTGATGAATAGACTTTATGGAGCTGCCACACCGGGCATTTTTCAGGTTCTCCAGGATCCGTACGCTTAACACGAGCCGGATCAGTAGGCATGGTTAAAATCTTTCGCTCAACTTGCTCTGGTTCCTCACGCAACTCAATCGTATTATTGTAGGACTTAGACATTTTTTGCCCATCGACACCAGGCATTTTTGAAGTCTCTGTGAGCAGCGGCTGTGGTTCAGATAAAATAATCTTGCCCGTGCCATCTAAGTAGCCTAATAAGCGCTCTTTGTCACCAATTGACAAATTGCTCTGGTTAACAAGCAAAGCACGTGCTGTATTTAGGGAATCTTGACAGCCATCCTGCTGGAATTCTTTGCGTAACTCACTGTAAAGATTGCCATTTTTTTTACCCATTTTTTTTATTGCATCCAAGGCTAGTGCTTCAAAATTAGGCTCCCGTCCATACATATAATTAAAACGTCTAGCCACTTCACGGGTTAATTCAACGTGTGAGATTTGATCTTCACCCACTGGTACGTAATCTGCTTTATAGATCAGCACGTCAGCACTTTGCAGCACAGGGTAACCTAAAAATCCATACGTTGATAAATCTTTATCATGCAGTTTCTCTTGCTGATCTTTATAACTAGGAACACGCTCAAGCCATCCTAACGGGGTAATCATTGATAATAAAAGATGGAGCTCTGCATGTTCCGGCACCCAAGATTGAATAAAAATCTTTGACAAACTCGGATTCAAACCACAAGCAAGCCAATCAACGACCATATCCCATAAAATAGTTTCGATAAACCCAGGTTCATCATATCGGGTCGTCAAACCATGCCAATCAGCTACAAAAAAATAACAATCATATTGGTGTTGTAATTTAAGCCAATTTTTAAGTACCCCATGATAATGACCTAGATGCAAACGGCCACTAGCTCGCATGCCTGATACCACTCGTTTATTCGCACTAAATAAGGCTGACATCAAATTTCTTCGCTCTAAAAAATTAATGGAAGCTGGGCTAAGACCCAACATTATTGTAGACCGTCATTGCGAACGCAGTGAAGCACGTCATTGCGAACGCAGTGAAGCAATCCAGCGACCTTTCCTAGCATCTCATAAGGCCACTGGATTGCTTCGTCGCTACGCTCCTCGCAATGACGGCTTCACTGCGTTCGCAATGACGAACATACGACTCTCTACAACCCAGATTGAGGTACATTATCTAAATGGTTCTGGATCACCCTTTCCTTCTCGCAGAATAACCGGGTAATCCCCCGTTAAATCGATCACTGTCGTAGGTTGATGGCTACAGCTGCCACCATCGATAATCAAATCAATTTGGTTGCCAAGTAAATCTCTAATTGTCTCCGGCTCACTTATAGGAGCCTTAGCTCCAGGCAAAATCAGAGTGGTACTCATCAAGGGCTCTTCAAGGCATTCAAGTAATGCTAAAGTGATCTTGTTTTCAGGTACGCGTAACCCTAAAGTTTTGCGCTTTGGATGCAACATCAGCCTTGGGACTTCATGAGTCGCATTCAAAATGAAAGTATATGAGCCTGGAGTAAACGCCTTTAGCAAGCGGAAAATTGAATTCGATACTTTTGCGTAGGTACCTAATTGGGATAAATCACGGCAAACCAGCGTCATGTTATGATTTTTATCTAATTGGCGTAACCGCCTTATTCTGTCAAGAGCCACTTTATTTTTCAACTTACAGCCAAATGCATATCCTGAATCTGTTGGATAAACAATTAATCCACCCTCATCAACAATTGCAGCTGCTTGCCTTAATAATCTTGCTTGTGGATTATCAGGATGAATAGCAAAAAACTGGCTCATTAAAATCCCCTATCGAACAATCCATTCATGCCATATTGGTATACAGTTTAGCGGTAGTTGGCGCTGCCTTCCAAGAGAAATACGCGATAAAGTATCACCATGGTAATCAGAGCCCGTGGAGGCAAGTAATTGATGACGTAAGCAAAGTCCGGCCATATCTTGGATTTGCGTCGTTGTCATTTCACCCGAAATCACCTCCATGCCAACACCACCTGCCTCCTTAAAATCATGAATCAATTCATGTAACTTTGAGCGCGTGAGAGAATATTTCAACGGGTGAGCAATTACGGCCTGGCCCGTTGCTTGGGTTATCCCTTCAACCGCTTCGGCAATTGATATCCAAGATGAGGGTACAAAAGCAGGCTTTCCCCGCCCTAAAAAATGTTTAAAAGCAGTCTGCAAATCATCTGTCAAACCCTCATTAACAAAAATTTGAGCAAAATGAGGGCGACCGACTCGGCTGTGACCAGCAATATCACAGGCTTTATTATACGCATCATCAACACCGCATAATTTCATTTTTTCACCAATTTGCTGAGCACGGGCAATACGACTCTCATTCTGTCGTTTAATTAATGTCTGCATCTGCTTATTCTGCAGATCAAAATTTAAACCAAGAATATGGATATCATATTTTTTCCAGCGGGCACTCAATTCGATACCATTAATAATTTTAATAGGGTGACCAACTGCAGCTTGATGCATTAGCTCAACCCCATCCACAGTATCATGATCTGTCAAAGCCAATACCTGAATACTAGCCTCTAGAGCCTTAGTTAATAAGGCAGGAGGGGAAAGTGCTCCATCGGATAAATTGCTGTGACAATGTAGATCAATCATAAATGGCAAGATTTGGCTAGTAGCGATACATTATATAAGTATATCAAAGCGTAAACAAATGTTGGTGAACCAAATGCATACTATTTTCCTTCTTGCTTAGATTATTGAGTTTACATTTGATATTTAATAGAAAAATCAATATTTCATACAGAAAATCCATAGTGTGATCCATCGGGAAGCTCTATATCAAGACGCAGCTTACCTCCTATCGCTTCAACATAGCGTTTAAGAGAAGATAGTTTTAAGTCGCGACCAGGCTTTTCCATTCCTGCCACTGTAGGTTGTCTGATATCAAGGATCTGAGCAACATCAACCTGAGTTTTTTGTACGCGCTCTCGAAGTTCAGCCAAATGAATATTAAGCAGAATTTCTTCTGCTTTCATCCGTGCTTCGGTTACAACTTCTGGTTTTTGCTCTGCCAAAATTTGTTCAAGAGTTTTTGCCATGATTACTCCTCCTTCAATCTTTCCAGATGCGTCGTAAATTCACGGTCAGCGATCGGGATCATCTCATCAGTTTGTATTGACCACATGACCTCTCCTTTTTATTATAGGTCATATGCTATATAGCTTCAAGGCTATAGTCAAGTGATTTCCCGAGGAACCAAGACCCCTTTCGCTCTTTGCTATAATTAACAAAGGTGAATAATTTCCGGGCTTTCCATGACTAAACAGCTTAAAATCATTTTGGTCGAGGATAATGACACCAATCAGAAAAAGATGAATATTATCTTAGAGAAATTATTCACATGCGAAGTAGTCACTTTGTGCCATGGCATCGAGGCCATTAATTATCTTCTTGCCCCTACCAATGAATACGACCTAGTCATTCTTGATGGAAAACTGCGCACTCTTCCGCCGATCTATAAAAATACCCCTATTGATGGGCCTGATGTTGCTAGTGCGATGAAAGAACAAGGCATAACAGTCCCTGTAGTACTATGGACTAATGATCCTGATATGCTGACTCGCTTTGATGAGGTTTATGGGCAGAGACTTCCAGAAATTGAGAAACCAGGATGCAGAGAATTCAATGTAGCAGCAGTATTGACCCCAATAATTAATTCGATCATTGATTTTACAGAAAGCATGGAGGGGGATGAGAGTCAGAATTATACTCCTTCAGCCCCGTCACCCTGAGCACTCCTCAGCCCGTCATCCTGAGCGCAGCGAAGGATCTCCTGAATGTGGCATAGTACTCAACCAAGGAGATCCTTCGCTGCGCTCAGGATGACGGACGCTGGTATAAAAAACCGCACTCTCAATCGTACCCGCTCAGCCTGAATATATCACTAAAATAAATTGAGGAGCTCCATTGCTTCATTAGATCAATGAGATAGAATTATTTTCGCCAAAAAACGATTCACCCACTGGGTGAAACAAGGAGCGAAAATGATCATGACACAGAGTGCATTACCCTTCCAGTATCAAACCGAAAAAACTGACTCTGGATTAACGGGATTTGCTGGATTACCACTCTATTTGGATCTTGCGAGACAAAGCGGTTTTGTTCAGTACATCAGTCAAACCCTGAAGACAAAAACACGGGGATGGACCGATGCTGAAATGATTTTGTCATTAATATTGTTAAATTTGGCTGGCGGTGATTGCATCAGCGATATTGAGCGCCTTGAACAAGATGCGGGGTTCAGGACATTGCTTATGCAATTTTCTACACACGGCATGAAACGAAAAGAACGACGGGCTTTTGAAAAGCGATGGAGAAAAGAAAAAAGCCGTGGATTACCTTCCAATGCAGCAATTCACCGTTATTTGCCAAAATTCCATTCAGCCGAAGAAGAAGCAAAACGTGTAGAAGGCACAGCGTTTATTCCTGAGCCCAATGCCAACCTGATTACTCTAATGAGTCTGAATCAACCCTTGATTGCTTGTATTCAACAGCAGTCACCCTCTAGTGTTGCGACATTGGATCAGGATGCAACATTAACTAACACCTATAAACGGAACGCCCTTTACTGCTACAAAGGTTTTAAAGCTTATCAACCGTTTAACACCTTCTGGGCAGAGCATGGCATGCTATTGCACAGTGAATTTCGAGACGGTAACGTGAATGCAGGCTTTGAACAATTACGGATTTTAAAAGAGACACTGAGTTTATTGCCATCGGATGTAAACCACGCCTATTTACGCTCAGATAGCGCTGGTTATCAAGAGGATTTGATACGTTATTGTGCGGAGGGTAATGACCCTCGTTTTGGTGTTATCCCATTTGCAATCGCAGCCCGCGTCAGCGCCGGGATTAAAAAAGAAGCGCAATCGCTTGATGAGAAACATTGGCACCCTATTTATCAAGAAGATGCTGATGGCACAAAAATAAAGACCAATCAGGAATGGGTTGACATTTGTTTTGTGCCAGAGTGGGCTGTAAGAAGCAAAGCCAGCTACCGCTATTTAGCCATTCGTGAGGTCATGAAGCCAGTAAAGACTAAAGGTGATGAAGAACCTGATTTGCCCTTTCAAACGATGACATCAGATAGGGTGACTTATAAATTATTTGCTGTTGTCACGAATCGCGACATGGATGGTTCAGATCTGATTCAATGGCATCGCAAGCGTTGTGGTAAGAGTGAGCACGTGCACAGCACACAAAAGGAAGGGCTGGCTGGTGGTCAGTTGCCATCGAATCTATTTGGGGCAAATGCGGCATGGTGGGCGATCATGGTGTTATCGTTTAATCTTAATCGGTTGATGCAAATTGCAGTGCTACCAAAAGATCTCAAAGAAAGTAAAATGAAGGCACTGCGATTTCATATCATACAGTTGCCAGGTCGCGTTATTCATCATGCAAGGCAAGTGTTTGTTCGTGTTGAGAGTCATTGTTGTGAGCTGCTTCAATTGATAAGAGGTAAAATTGCCAAAGTACGCAGTGGGATTGAATTATATGCACTTAATACGTCATAGGTTGGAGTCGCTAGCGCGACCTGTTTTTAAATCTACCTCCCTTGATCCTTTTCCACACTACATCTGGGAAGAAGGAAATGGATCCGTTTGGCCTGCTAGAGGGGATTTAAGACTTGTTGTTTGATAATTGAGAATAAAAATGACAAATACAATCTGAAAATGATAAATACACCGTGAATTTGACCACCAGTGTTTAATATTAAGTCAAAAATAGCTGCGCTGGTGGAAAAATGCTAGCTGTTTAATTTTTTGACGATCAAATTAGGTCAGGACAATAGCTTGCTAAAAAACCCGTTTATGAACTATCCTTCATGTATAGATCAACCAACTTTTAATACAACTTTGAGCAGTACACTGCAAAACGAAAAATTAGTCTTTCCCCACTTGAGTTCATATCAACTGGCAAATCTGTGTGGGATTTTCCATGAAAACATCAACTTACTGGAAGATTTTTTTAATATAAAGATCAAAATCAACCACGATGAGGCGGTCGTATTTGGCGATTCAACTAAGCATTTCAAAAAGCAATCCAAATCATCAAACATCTTCATCAACTCGCGGATCAACCCATACACATTGAATTAATTAATTCCCTATTAAATAAGCAAGACAAGGACTCTTCTATTACTATGTCACAACCCATTAAGTTAGCTCGTAAAACCATATCACCCCGCAATAGCAAGCAAGCAGAATATTTAAACAGTATTAATAATCATGATATTGTTTTTGCGATTGGACCTGCTGGTACAGGCAAAACTTACCTTGCTGTTTCCAAGGCAATCGAGTTCTTTGAAAAAGGAGAGGTACAACGCCTCGTTTTTGTAAGACCAGCTGTTGAAGCAGGAGAAAAATTAGGTTTCTTGCCTGGTGACCTTGTCGAAAAGGTTCTGCCTTATTTACGCCCAATATATGATGCCCTTTATGAGATGATAGGCTTTAAAGAAACGCAGAAACTCATTCAAACTGATGTTATTGAAATTCTTCCTCTGGCATTCATGCGGGGTAGGACCTTAAATGAAGCGTTTATTATTCTGGACGAAGCGCAAAATACAACTATTTTGCAAATGAAAATGTTTTTAACCCGAATGGGATTTGGCTCAAAAACAGTCATTACAGGAGACATCACTCAAGTTGATTTACCACAGGGAACAGACTCCGGCCTGTCTCACGCGATTAAATTACTTGCCAACATCAAGGACATTAGTATTCATACATTCACCAGCCGCGAAGTTGTCAGACACCCTTTAGTCTCACAGATAGTTGATTATTATGATGGCGTTAACAAAGGCAGAAAACAATGAGTTATTATATTGATTTACAACATGCTTGCGATGAACCCATTCCTATTTCTGATGAGCTACTTATCACTTGGGCTGAACTCGCTTTGCATGAGCATAGGAAATCTGGTGAATTAACACTACGCTTAGTCAATCCCGATGAAATTACTCACTTAAACGATACCTACAGACACCAGAATAAGGCAACGAATGTTCTTGCCTTTCCGAGCGCTCTCCCTGATAACATAAAGCTCGACTACCCCCTGCTTGGTGATGTCATAGTCTGCCCTGCCGTTTTGCACAATGAGAGTCTTGAATTTAAAAAACCTTTGGAGGAGCATTGGGCCCATATTATCATTCATGGGGTTTTACACCTATTAGGCTTTGATCATGTTAAGAGTAGTGATGCTGAAATTATGCAGGCACTTGAGATAAAATTACTCGCTAAACTGGGTATTACCAATCCTTATTTAATAGAGGGTGACAACGTTGAATAAAGACGATGAAAGCGGTTCGTTATTTACGCGCCTTTGGCAATTCTTGCAGGTCGAGCCACAAAATCGAGAGGAATTAATTGGTCTGTTACGTGATGCCTATAACCGCTCGCTCATCGATGCAGAAACGCTAGGGATGATTGAAGGCGTGATTCAATTCACGCAAATGCGTGTGCGTGATATTATGTTACCCAAAAATCAAATGACATGTATCCCACAAAATGCAAAGCTCAAAGAAATTATTGAGATAGTTACCCAATCCGGCCATTCGCGTTTTCCGGTCACTGGTACTCATGCTGATGAAATCATTGGAATTTTACATGCCAAAGATTTATTACGTTTTCAAGGCGATCAAAAATCCGATTTTGATCTGTACGATATTCTTCGGCTTACTACCTTTGTTCCCGAAAGCAAACGCCTGGATATATTGCTTAGTGAATTTCGCAGTACCCGCAATCACATGGCTATAGTTGTTGATGAATATGGCGCTGTAAGTGGTTTCGTCACTATTGAAGACATCATTGAACAAATCGTTGGTGACATTGAAGATGAATTTGATATTGATGAAGAAGCCTACATTAAAGCGCATAATGACAAGTATTATATCGTTAAAGCTCACACGCCTATTGAGGAGTTCAATGAACAACTACATGCTCATTTTAGCGACGAAAGCTATGACACCATCGGTGGCATCGTGATGACAAACTTTGGGTACTTACCTAAACGTGGTGAAGTGATTACAATTGATGAATTTGAATTTAAGGTTATTAGTGCAGATGCAAGGCGTATTAAACTTTTAGCCTGTTACGATAAGCGCTCAGTTGGAAAATAAATGAATAACAACCTCTTGATTGTAGATGACGACACTGAACTCACTGATCTTTTAGTGCAATATCTAGAACCTGAGGGCTTCAATGTTGTTTGCATCCACGATGGGGAAAATGCAGTTAAAAAAGCGCTTAATCAACCTTTCGACGCAATTATTCTTGATGTTATGCTCCCCAAGTTAAATGGATTCGAAGTTCTAAAATCGATTCGCGAACACATGGAAACACCTGTACTAATGCTCACTGCTCGCGGTGATGATATTGATCGAATCGTCGGACTTGAGATAGGTGCGGATGATTATTTACAGAAACCATGCAATCCGCGTGAGCTAGTAGCCAGATTACGTGCAATCCTGCGTCGAACACAAAAAATCCCTACTTCACGTCCTATTATTGAACACCAAGGAATCATTGTTGATACCTCCAATCGCACTGCTACTCATGATGGTGAATTATTGGAATTAACGAATGCTGAGTTTAATATTCTCGAAATGTTGATAAAGTCACCAGGACAAGCTTTTTCTAAAGAAGAATTAACTGAATACGCACTAGGCAGACGATATACAGCCTATGATCGGAGTATTGATGTTCATATTTCAAATCTGCGCAATAAGCTTGGCGATAATCACGAAGGTGAACCTATAGTTAAAACTGTGCGTGGATTTGGATATATGTTTAATGCGTAGCTTGTACCCGCTCAGGGCTTGCGTTTTATTAAATTTTAGTTATCATGGCCAAGTTTTGGTACTAATAATAACCTGCCCTGGGGGCAAAACATCGGAAAAGAGCTTCTTACCAGTAACGGAATAAGGTAAAAGAAGGAAGTTCTTTAGGAGGTAGTCAAGCAGTGAGCCATCACGCTAATCGATTGGCTTATGCCAGCGGTATTTTTTTCTTTGTTGGTTTTGCAGCTGCGCAGTTGCATTTTGGGCCTTTGGTGTTCATAACAATCCATACACGATTCCTTTCCTTACTAGCCTATTTCATTGCTTACTCCCTCTGGTTTGCAGGTTGTCAATTTTACCCTAATCAGTTTGATTCCGGTGATGAATGGTATAACTTTGCGCAATTTAAACATCAACATACGATGGCTGCCGTTCTCGGCATGCTAGCCGTAGTATGCGGCATCTCAGCATTTTTTTTCCCCCCCATTGCATTAGCTGCAAGTTGGTTATATGTCCTCAGTAATTGCCTTTGGCTCATCAGCGAATACCACAAAAAAGAAAACCCCTCGCTTCATGGAAAAGAATATTCAGGCGATCAGCAAAGCACTTATTTGACCTACGCCAAGCTGGTAACAACGATGACCCTAATCACTGCCATAGCAACCACTATTGCAATTCTAGCTCCAACATTTGCTGTAACCGTAATCATCCTTACCGGAGCGTTTTCGATCGGCCTAGGGTCATTGGCATTTATATATTGGGTAGATTATACCTTTGGTGACTATGTGCCAGATAATCAAAATGTAACAAATACTCAGAATAACAGTTATGATGTGTTCCGAGAGAATGAATTGGTTAGATCAGCAGAGAGCCGTACTGAGCTTACCTCAAGTACAACTTATCAACCCAATTCTATTCCTAAACCCAATCCATATGTTAGATCAGACAATACTGAGAATACCCATCCATCTTGCCAATACTAACCTTTCCCGATAGCCTATGGTCTATAAAACATCTTCCCTCCCCCTGGGACATGAAGGTGCAGCCTAAAGCCTCATTGCGAGCGTATCCCGTCATTGCGAACCGAAGGTGAAGCCGTCATTGTGAGGAGCGAAGCGACGAAGCAAGCCAGCGACCTTTCCTAGCATCTCATAAGGCCACTGGATTGCTTCACTGCGTTCGCAATGACGTGCTTCACTGCGTTCGCAATGACGATCTAATGTTAGTTCGGAACGCTTTTCAGGTTCTGTATAAACGCTCGCAATGACGGATGTATTGTGCAATTTTCGGAGAGATGAATGACCGATCTAATCGAATCGATGATTGACCAAGCAAAAGCAATTTTAAATCATGCTTATGCTCCCTACTCTAACTATCGTGTAGCATCCTGCCTATGTAGTGAGGACGGTAGTTTTTATGTCGGTGTCAATGTTGAAAATACCTCATATGGCTTAACCATTTGTGCTGAATCTGCAGCAATTTGCCAAATGGTAGCTGCAGGCAAGCAGAAAATAAAAAGTATAGTGATACTTAATGGGGTAAACACCCTGTGCCCTCCCTGCGGTGCATGCCGTCAACGCATCTATGAGTTTTCTACCCCTGATACAATGATTCATCTTTGTAATCATGAGAGTATAATAAAATCAATGAGTATGAATGAGCTATTGCCCCTTGCCTTTAAATTTAAGCCGACTTGGACTACAAATGACAACAACGTATAAAAGCGCTGCCCATTTAGCCGCAGAAAAAATCAACCAGCTATTACCAACATTCAAACCAACTTTAGGGATAGTATTGGGATCTGGATTAGGCAATTTTACAGAGCAGTTAGACGATCCTGTAAGTATCAGCTACGATGACTTACCAGGCTTTCCCAAACCTACCGTACTCGGTCATGGTAACAAGCTAGTTCTTGGCTATTTACATGGGGTTGGGGTGATCTGTTTACAAGGTCGTGCGCACAGTTATGAAGGAGCGACCTATGAAACAGTTAAAACTTACGTGCGTTGTCTGCGCTTACTGGGTTGTGATTATTTTTTAGCCACCAACGCCTCGGGTTCCTTGCGTGAAGACGTGGGGCCTGGTGAATTGATGCTAATCACTGATCATATCAATTTCCAACCAGGTAACCCCTTAGTTGGGCCCAATGATGATGAATTTGGCCCACGTTTTTTCCCACTGGATAATGCCTATGATACCCATCTCCGCGAGAAATTATTGCAAGTCGCCCAGCAGGAAAAAATTACCCTCCACCAAGGTGTTTATATCGGTGTATTAGGTCCTAATTTCGAGACTGCAGCGGAAATTCGTGCTTTTCGCATTTTAGGGGCGGATGCAGTTGGCATGTCAACTGTTCCTGAAGTTTTAGTGGCGAATCATTGTGGGATGAAAGTGGCGGTAATTGCAGTTATTACTAATTATGCAACGGGGCTTAGTACGACTAGCCATAATCATGAAACAGTAGTACGAATAGCAGAAAAAGCTAGCGAAAAATTAGCTAAACTAGTGAAACAATTTATTGCGGATTTAGTTAGGGTCACCCACTAGTGAATAATTATCGCTATCCACATGATCATCCCATACCAACTATTCGAGATGAATGCCTGCAAGCAACGGTCTCTTTCGCGTTTGGTAATTAATTTTTGTTGGTAGAGCAAAACAAAAGTGGCTACAAACCAGCAACTAAAAAAAAGTGAAGAGAACTGTAATGCAACAGCAGGCGCTAGCCACAGCAAATGCAACAACGCTTGCAAAGCGCCAATGATCAATCGATCATAATCAGCGAATAAGATGGCGGTTGATTTCACCCCAATGCGTAAATCATCATCGCGATCGACCATTGCATACTGCGTGTCATACGCAAGGATCCAAAAAAAATTGATCATTAACAAATAAAGCATGGCCATATCAGGTCTCTGAGAGGAAGCAGCATAGGCCATGGGGATCCCCATTGAAAAAGCCACACCTAATACCAACTGCGGCCCCTCAATGAAGCGTTTACAAAAGGGATAGAGGACTGTGATAAAAATTGCCATTAAGGCATAATAAAAACAGGTTTTGGGGAGTTGAATAAGAACCAGGAAGGAGCAAAATAGGAGGACTAATAGTAAAAATAATGCCTCGGTCAGCCCAACTACTCCAGCAACGATAGGACGAAACTGTGTCCGCTGCACATGCAAATCAATATGCCGATCGGCCATGTCATTAACCACACAGCCTGCAGAGCGCATTAAAACCGTACCCAGAAAAAATAGGAGGATGAGTGATAAGGGTGGGTTACCTTTATTAGCAATCCATAAAGCCCAGGCTGTCGGAAACCACAAAAGTAAAATACCCACTGGTTTATGGAGACGCATTAACTTAAGATAACTAATCCACTTCACTTAATATCCTCATAAACCCAGGAAGAAAAATTTCTATTAAATAAAACTCGCAAACCTCCGTAATGGTAAAAATGGACAATCGTCCCCACATTTGCCCTTTTTTACTCAATATACAATGAGGTAGCCAATGATATTCTATACATTTTTCATCAATTTCATAACTTACTAACTGAGCGCGTTGAATACTTGGTTCATTAAAAATAATTACCCCCAGTGATTCATGAGCTAGCCTGTCAAAAAAATGCTGATTAGCCTGATACGTACTCTGTGGAATAACAGTGCGCGCAAACCAACAAGGGGTCTGGCGGGAAAGCATGATTATATCTCTATGCAGAACAGTTTGTTCTGTTAAGCCTAAGGTAAATTTATCCCACCAGCTGGGTTTTGTCCAATGTTGGCTCAGCACCTCAAGCTCAGCTTCCCCGCTAAGCAGTTTAAGCTTGTCGGTTAATGAGGCTTGATGATTTAACCAGGGTATTAAATCAGTTGGTGGATTGTGATGGGTATTTAATAAATGACTAGTTTGGATAAGCATAATTTAAACAGAATACCTCTGCGTTTATATGGGGTTTGTTGACAATCCGCTCGTGCATCTTAACACCGTCATCGCGATCGTTTATACAGGGCCTGAAAAACGTACCGAACTAACATTAGACCGTCATTGCGAGGAGCTTGCGACGAAGCAATCCAGTGACCTTATGAGATGCTAGGAAAGGTCGCTGGATTGCTTCGTCGCTACGCTCCTCGCAATGACGGCTTCACTGCGTTCGCAATGACGGTGTTAAGATGCACGAGCGAATTGTCATCTGATTCTACCCTATTGAGGGGACGGTGTGGACTCTTCTTCAGGATAGACTACTTCCCCATCCTCAATTTGAAGAGGTAATTCTAATTCCTTCATTTTTTCTAATATCTTTTTGTTCACATCGGGTGGGTTACTAAAGAAGATACCTTTTGTAAGAAAGACTTTGGCACGTTCTAGCTTTTTCTCCAATAGAGAATAATCTTCAAAAAGAGTTTCAACATCAAAATATACATAATCAATCTTTTGAAACTGAAGGAAATCCTTAAGTGGTCGTCCACTTTCTTTATATTGCACGTCTATGGCCCAAGCTAGCGTGCTGATTTCTTCCTTAGTATGATTTTTCATTTTATCTAACATTTCTTCATCGACTGCATCTAGCATACGAAAAAAATTATCTGCATCCACACCGGTATAGTTTAATCTTATTTTTTGAAAGTAAGTGTAGCACCCACATGCTACTTTCACGAGCCGTGAGAGTGTCAAATTGATTAAGTACTCTATAGGCATCAATATAATCTGGTTTTAGTAAGATGGCATGTCTCAAATAGCTGACGGCCGCATCGCGCAGCAAGCTAAAGCCATATCCGGCTATGAAAGATGTTCGAACAGGTTTATCGCTAACAATCTGAGAAAGTTCAAGCCCGAGTTGATAATAAACAGTTGCATCATTCGGTTTATTTGCGAGGATTTCCAGAAGGTTCCGAATTATATATTTACTTAATTCGGTCTCTTTTGTCATAAGAATAAGATCGAATACCCACAGTTGGTCATCTTTACTGGAAGTATCTTCACTAGAATTATCTTCACTGGAGGCATCTTCACTGTAATTATCTTCACTAGAAGCATCATCGCTGAAAACATCTTCATCAGGCTCGTGCTTTCTCTTCATAGAAATCTCATATAAAAATGTTGCGTAACTGGACTTTGGACAAACTCCGATCTGAACGGGCCCGAGCCCGTGGGCGAGCCCGGGCCCGCCCGAGCTCCGAACAGTGATAAGTTACAATCAAATCCAGATTATTAGCAATATTCCAGCATCACAACGCGCAATCTGCACTATTTATTGACTATTTTATCTTGATTATGCAATGATTTTTTCATCAAGAGCCGTGTTTTTCCACTTTTTAACGATAGGATGGCGCATGCGTTTTACCTGAATGTTCCCCGCTTGTCGTCCAAGGGATTTTTTTCGGGGTTTGGGTGGTTGAGCTGGTGTCCCAATCATTCGAATAATTCGTTCAAAATCATTTTGAACTTGTGTTGGTTGCTTTATAGTTTCATTATACTTGAAGAACATTATCGCTTAGCCAGAGATTTACTTATTCGCATTGTTATGATGTTGACTAAAATGGCGCAAAAAGTAGATTAGCCGGAGCTCGGGCGGGCTCGGGCTCGCCCACGGGCCCGGGCCCGTTCAGATCGAAGTTTGTCCAAAGTCCAGTGCGTAAACAGACCCTAGTTATAGCTGGTAGTTCTAGAACTAATCAGAATAGTACGAATATTATACAGATTAATTATTAAATGGCAACTCCCCACGTCATCCCGCGTCATCCCACGTCATCCCGCGTCATCCCACGTCATCCCACGTCATCCCGAGCGCAGCGAGGGATCTCCAGCAAACGTCACGTATTTAAAAATTGTGCCACTGCATGGAGATCCCTCGCTGCGCTCGGGATGACGTGGGAAGTTACATTAAATATAAATATTTTCACCAAAATCAGTGTCTTTTACGAGTTCATATTGTCTATTTTATATCCTTTATGATAAAGTTTACCAATCAACATTAATTTATTACCATTACAAGCATTATCCAGGGATAGGAATAATTGCTAATTTCTACCGAGGTTAATTAAAATGCATACAAAACCAGCTGCTTTCATAATAAAAGCTTCACAAGCAGACACTATTCATGTATTAAAAATTTATTATGATGAATTATTAAAATCTATATCGGATATCGTTTTACCAAGTTGCTTAGCAAATTTTGACGAGTTCCGCAAATTAGACGCAGATGCTGCAATAAAAGCTTTATATGAAGATATCGCCGATAAAACAAAGGACCCAATTGTTCATAAAAATGTTTATACATTAATGACACAAGTGGTCGGATCAGCTGATAAAAATATAAGTACTAAAACTTATCAATATATACGGCTTTTAGATACTTCCATTCGTCAATCTACAGGAGAACAGCTTGATGCTGTCCGTGCTTTTATTGGGGATACAAGCCAATTTTTATTTGCTGATACTCTGTCTCTAGATAATTCTTCTTCAGAAGCTATATTGAAAGAAATAGAAAAATTTTCTGAGATAGTTCAAAAAACAAGTAATTTATTTTATCAAAAAATCCCGAATCCAGATAAAGAAACACTGAAACAATATTCACTTGTTATGTGGCCCAGTTTATTAAGAAAAATAAATAGGGTATTGCACATTATTGTAAAGAATCCACAATCAGAAGATTACCTGGTGCATCTCGATTCTGCCCTGATGAATTTGAAAAAAATGTCAGAAGCTAAGGGTATAACTACGCTTTTTGGGAAAGATTTTTTTAGTACTATGCAAGGTCATCTGCGTTATATTTCAAATCTTCAGCAATTTGATCAATTTTTGTCTTGTGATTTTTCGAAACCAGTTGCACAAAAGCAAGAACAATCGATTTTAACCTGGGTGCAGAGCTATTCAGAGCTGGGAATTGATTTTTTAACACTTAGAGTAAGCGACGCATTTAAATATCAATATCAAATTCATTCCATCTTAACGTTGAAAGATAATTCTGATCTTTTCAAAAAGAATGTGACTAAGAGCTATGATAATTTCAAGAAAAATCTTTGCGACTATGCAAAAGATTTTAAATTTGGAAATGAAAATAGTCGCAGCTTGTTAGCTATTTTTGGTGTAGTTCTTTCAGGTATCGATATTTATAATTCTTATGACAGAAATACTAAATTTCAACTTCAAGCTGAAATGAAAAAAAATTACGAAAACACAAAAACCTCTTTAAACCAGTATTTTTGTTTTTATATCGACGTATTAAATTACATTCCTTTTTTTCAGGATAATGTAAAAATAAAGAAAATAAAGGAGTTATCTGAAAAGTTAATAGAGGTACAAAAAATAACTGACGATCATACAAAATATTTCATTAAAGGAGGAGCCGAAAAACTTCTTGAATATTTTGCGAAAGCGAAAGAAATCATTATCCCAAAGCCTACACCAGTTGATCTGAATGCTATTCGTGAAGAATTGCTTTATTTAAAGGAGCTGAAAAATTTTTATGATGTTTTTTTTACGACGATATGTTCTGTCTCTCCAAAATTTCGTCCAAATGAAACCATGCTTAGTTTTGTAGAACGTCTTGAGCACCAAAGAGTTGCCTCTGAAATAATCCTTGCCGCGAATGAAAGAGCTTCCGCTATCCCTTCTCTTTTTAAATCAGTTCCTCAAAACATTAGCGCTCTTAAAAGAGGATGGAAAAAAGAACGTTTTAAAAAGAAATCTGAATTTTTAAAAGAAATAAAAACCCTGAATTTAGTTCCTTTCCTCAAGCCAGCTGATAAAAAAGACGTTCCTGAAAACGTATCGGATGAACGTGTAGAACAGAAATCTGATCATTTAACCAAAGAAAAAACCCCGATTATGGGTCCTCTCCTCAAGCCAGCTGATAAAAACGACGTTCCTGAAAAAATATCTGATGAACGTGTAGAAAAGAAATCTGATCATTTAACCAAAGAAAAAACCCCGATTATGGTTGCTTTTTTCAAGCCAGACTTAAACACTTTAATTGCTGAAACTATCCCAGTTATCCTTGTTTATTATAGATTAAATGCACTCGGGTATTCAGAAACTTGGATGCCAAAGTATAAATCTCATAGCTATAAAAACAAATTAGCGGCACTTTTTAAGGCTTTAAAGGAAAATTCTCCGGATATGCTTTTAGATGACCCAGAAGCATGGGTAGATTTATTGGGCAGAGTATTATCAGAGACAGAAAGTGTAGATATTTTTTACACGTTACTTTTTGTTGTTGGCGTTTCTTATGAAGAAAACAAAAAATATAATATTGCCGAAAAATTTTATTCTTATTGTTTGAAGCATTCTTATTTTGAAATTCCAACGGAAGAAAATAAAGATAGTTATCTTATTACAGAAGAGTTAATTGAAAAACATAAAGAAACATGTGTTGACGAGAAAAGATATTTAGAAGTTGCTTCTGAGGCGTCTTGTTCTTCTTCTCCCCAACCGATTTCTGGTGTATCTTCAAACAATGCTGTCCCCCAGAACTCAAAGACAGTAATTAAGACAGATACAGAAGTTTTACCTATTTCTTCTCCTAACATTTTTTATTAACTCCCTTGGTACGTCATCCCGAGTGTCACGAGGGATCTCCGAATGTTTCAAAAATGTACCAAATTCAGGAGATCCCTCACTTCGTTCGGGATGACGTGGCTCATCCCCCTGTGCTACTCCGCTGGAGCGGCATGTGGGGTCGGGCCTGCACTCGCGTTACTCGCCCTAAACGATTAATTACTAATTTTACTACCCTCCCTTCTCTATTTTGCAAATCAAAATGTCCGCTCAGCGCGGCATGGTGCAACTCCGTGGGAAACAATAAATAATCATTGGTCTGAAAACCTTGCCAACTCACTTTCACTCCACGCCGTTGCCAATTCCATTGCTGGATTAATTTATCATGCTCAGTGAGTCGATGTTTTTTGTTATCAACAAACAATACCATTCCCTCAGACCAATCATTTGACTGATTCAGGGGGGTGAGTGCAAGAGGCAATTGATGTAAGAGCGCCATATTGCGGGCAAAACGAATGGCGGTGCTTATTTCATCCCCTACAACCTGCAATTGATTATTTTCGTAAACCGATAACCCTAACGGTACGCAGAACATGCATAAAATACTGATTATGAGTAAGCTTGCAAGCAGCTCAAGCAAGGTTAGGCCGTAATTCCTGCTCATTTTTTTCCATCAAATATTGTTTTACCGTCATTAAATCCTGATAAGCCTTCTTTTTGTCAATTGGGTTACGCAATAAATAGGCTGGGTGATAACTCACGATAAAGGGAATCGATTTGTAGCGATGAATACTGTTGCGTAATTGATTCAGAGGGAGTTGTTTGTTATAGAGAAATTGCCCAGCAAAACGACCCAAAGCAAGAATCAAATGAGGTGCAATAGAATCTATCTGTTGGGTGAGATAAAGACTACATTGTTCAATTTCAGTAATGGCAGGATCACGATTGTTTGGCGGTCTACATTTGAGTACATTGGCAATATAGATGTCGTTTTCACCCATGCCTACACTGTGTAGCATTTGGTTCAACAAACTACCGGCCTTACCAACAAAGGGTAAACCCTGTTTATCTTCATAAAATCCTGGTGCCTCGCCAATAATCATCAACTTCGCTTTTGCATTTCCTCGCGCAAAAACTGTTTGAGTACGTGTTTTATGGAGAGGACAACGTTGACAAGAGGCAACTTCTTGCGCAAGAACTGCTAATTGTTGTTCACAAGATGGGGTAGTCTGACGTAATAACCAGCTATCTATTCCCATAGTTTGCAAATAATACTGCGTTAATTCTTCTGGGCTTTGCATTAGCCAATTCCTTTGTGGAGCAAGGTGTAACTCTTGCATAGACAAATATGAAGTAGGTTGGGCCTTGGCCCAACAAGATACAAGCGTCTACATTGTAAGAAAAAATGTGTACCCAAAACAAACGACGAATATTTTGTCACAACATGCTACATTCTTGTTGGGCCAAGGCCCAACCTACGCGATTTTATTTGCCTATATGAGAGCTGGACCCATAGAGTAGATCTTGTATAACTTTTGCCGGCTCAGAAGCTGCAGTGATTGATCGCCCTATGACTAAGAAATCACTGCCATAGGCAATTGCTTGTGCTGGAGTCGTTATTCGCATTTGATCATTGGCTTTATCACCAGCCAACCTAATCCCAGGAGTAACCGTCAAGAACGATTGACCACAGCTTTTTTTAATCGCAGGAACCTCGTGGGCGGAACAGACAACGCCATCAAGATCCGCCTCAAAGGCTAATTTGGCGAGTCGATTCACTTGCTCTTCAACAGAGAAATTTACACCAATAGCGGGTAAATCGTTTGCCTCCATGCTTGTTAGCAGGGTTACGGCAGTTAATAGTGGTCGGTCAGCTCCATAAGGCTCAATTGCCTTTCTTGCTGCCCGCATCATTGCTAAGCCACCGAAAGCATGTACATTAATCATCCAAACTTCAAGTTCAGCGCAAGCTTTGCAGGCTTGAGCAACGGTATTAGGGATGTCATGGAATTTTAAATCGAGAAAAACTTTAAAACCTATTTTCACCAACCTACGGACAAAATCAGCACCAAATAAGGTAAACATTTCGCTACCAACTTTTAAGGCACACTGATGCGGCTGCAGTTTTTCGACCAACGCGAGTGCATCGCTTTGGTTTGGTAAATCAAGCGCTACTATAAGCTTCGTACTCATTGACCAAAGACCTCCCAAAGAACTTCCTCCATTGCCCCCCCCTCGCCCCGGAAACGGGGAGAGGGTGCCCGAAGGGCGGGAGAGGGGATGCTGGTTGCAAAGCTCTTCTCTGATGTTTGTCCCACAGGACTAGGGTACTCTTAAAGAACTTCCTTCATTTTCCCCCTCGCCCCGGGAACGGGGAGAGGGTGCCCGCAGGGCGGGAGAGGGGATGCTGGTGCAACGTTCTTCGCTGATGTTTGTCCCAACGGGACCAGGGTGCTCTTAACTGCATTAGCCACTGCTTGTTGATCCTCCAGGCTCATGTAGGGGTGCATAGGTAAACTTACTACATGCCTACTTGCTTTTTCCGCACAGGGGAAATCACCTAGTTGATAGCCAAGATACTCTAATGCTTGTTGCTGATGCATAGCAACCGGGTAATGAATTGCAGTTGGGATACCTAAGATTTGCATTCGTTGCTGAAATTCATCACGGTTTGGCACTTCAATTGTATACTGAGCATAAACACTCCTATTACCTGGCATGATAGTCGGTGTTTTTACCAAATTAGCAAGCAGTTCTTCATATCGCTGTGCAACTCTTTGCCGCATAATTATCTCATCGTGAAGTAGTTTCATTTTTTCGATTAAGATAGCAGCCTGAATAGTGTCCATACGACCATTTATCCCGATGCGTTTATGGCAATAGCGCGCATTTTGCCCATGATTACGAATTTCAAGTAATTTTTCTGCCAATATATCATCATCAGTGAAACAAGCACCTGAATCACCGTAACCACCTAGTGGTTTCGAGGGGAAAAAACTAGTACAACCTATGGTCGACAAAGCACCCGAGTAACGACCATGATAAGTTGCCCCAAAACTCTGTGCCGCGTCTTCAACAACGGGTAGACCGTATTGTTTTGCAATACGATTAATTGGCTCCATGTCTGCACATTGCCCATAGAGGCTTACTGGCAGAATTGCCTTTGTTTTAGGAGAGATAGCCGCCTCGATTTTCGTTACATCGATATTGTAAGTAATTGGGTCAATGTCTACAAAAACAGGTTTAGCTTGGCATAATACAATCACTTCTGCCGAAGCAAAGAAACTAAAAGGACTAGTAATGACTTCATCCCCAGGCGCAATATCAAGTGCTAGGAGTGCCATAAGCAAGGCATCAGTGCCGCTTGCATTAACAATGACATGCCTTACACCTAAAAAGTCTGCCAACTGCTGCTCTAGTTTGCCTATTTCTGGCCCCATAATATATTGGCCATGTTCTAATACTGTTTGAATGCTGCGTAAAATTTCTGTTTCGATTAATTTATATTGTTTTTTTAGATCAATAAATTTCATAATTTTCTCAACATAGTTAGGGTCTGCTCACGAATTGTGAACAAACCCTAGGAGCCTTTATTACTAATCCCCTTCCAATCCATGAACTGGCTTCATTCTACCCCACTGTTTACAACTTGGGCAATGCCAATGCAAATGCTTACCACCAAAGCCACAATGCCCACAGCGATAAATCGGTTTATTATCGAGAAATTTGCTAGTGATGTCATATAACATTTGCAATTTATCTCTCACTTTGCCGTGTGCAGATTCAAGGTGCCAGAAAATTAGACGGTTTAGTCCTCTTATTGAAGGGTGAGTTCCGAGCTTTTCCGATACAAAATCAATTGCGGTATCCATATTTTTCTCATGCCGCAAAAATTCAGCAATAACAAAAATAGTTGATGCCCTTGGATGATCAATTAGCGTTTGCTGTAAAAATTCAACACACTCAGCCACAGCATCAAGCTCCCGATAGCACATGACTAAGGGTTCAATGATTTCACTTAGAAATTCAGGATCCTGCTGCGGTACACGCTTCAACGAACGAATTGCTTGTTTATAACGTCCATGCTGAATATCCAATGAAGCTTGCATAAGACTAGCACGAACCGACATTTTATCGACTAGTAACGCCTGTTTAGTTGCATTTTGCGCCGTTTCAATAGCATTATTTTTTAAAGCTTGGCTGGCAATTTCGCAGTAATAATGCGCAGCTTGAATGTGCATACTCAGGCCAGCTGATAATTCTAACTTTTTGGCAATATCTAGCGCTTTTTCCCAGGCTTTTTCTTGCTGATAAATGGCAAGCAAACCTTGTAAACTGTAAACTTCACTACCACCACCTAGCTCTACCACTTCTAAGAAAATTCGTTCTGCCCTATCAAATACCCCTGCACTCATATAATCTTGACCTAAAGCCATCAGCGCTTCTTTTCGCTCTGTTAAGCTTAATTGGGGTCTAGCAATCAAATTTTGGTGAATTCTTATTGCCCGATCAACTTCACCGCGCCGCCGAAATAATGAGCCTAAAGCTAGATGGGTCTCAACTGTTTCACTATCCACTTCCAGCAGTTTAATAAATACGTCAACGGCTTTATCAGGTTGTTCATTTAATAGATAGTTTAAGCCCACTACGTATTCACGAGACAAGCGATTGTCGAACTTCCTTTGTTTGCCTGAGTAATTACGGCTTGCAACCCACCAACCAGACCAGGCTGCAGCAGGTAACAATAATGGCCATAAATTAATCATTAAAGCTCTCCATTGACTTCAATTTGCTTAAACGTTGTTGGCATTGGCAGCTCAAGAGTTGATCAAGGATCATTTGTGGTCGAGTGCCGATCCAGATGATACAAAATACCCAGGTATTAAGCTAGACCCGTAAGCAAGTGCACCCGTAAGCAAGTGCACAATGCTAGATGCATCTTAGAGCGTCATCGCTAGCGGTGCGTACCGTGCGAACCGAAGGTGAAACCGTCATTGCGAGGAGCTTGCGACGAAGCAATCCAGCAACCTTTCCTAGCATCTCATAAGGCCACTGGATTGCTTCGCTACGCTCGCAATGACGGGGCTTTGCTCGCAATGACGGCAGTTTGCGCGCAAGGACGGTCTAATGTTAGTTCGGTGTGTTTAATGTTGATCTGATAATGGAATCGATCGCAAATTTTTTATCTCTTTCTCAGTCATTTTTAGTTGATTTTTAAGCTTTAAATAATCAACCTTAAGCCGCCAATAACGATAAAGGAAAAACAAAAAAGCGAGCAGAAATCCAACCCCAAGCATTATTGTCATTAATACAGCAATAGGCATACTCACTGTAGTAAAGTAAAAATTAACATGGACCGAGGAAGCATTCAAAGCAGCAAAGCTCACGCCCAGTATGATTAAGATTAAATAAAATAACATGATTATTAAACGCATTTTCACTCCCTGTATCCCGTATCGGGTCTGAGTCCCATCATCCAAACCAAAAAAAAAGCGTAGTGTGTCCTACGCTTTTTCTCGGGTCTGCAGATGGCTACTCACTACCTTCCTCTTTATTCGCCATCTTTTCTTTCAATAGATCCCCTAAGGTCGCCGATGCACCTTCCGTGCTGCGTGAATATTTCTTAATCGCATCAGCTTGGTCTTGGGCATCTTTAGCTTTGATAGAAAGAGCTATCGTGCGATTTTTTTTATCAACACTGATAATTTTCGCTTCAATCTCCTCCCCTTCTTTAAAGAAAGTTGATGCATCATCCACTTTCTCTTCAGACAATTCATTAGCGCGAATAGTACCCGTTACATCTGGAGCCAATTCAACAGTGATGCTCTTCGCGTCCAAAGCAGACACTTGCCCCTTAACCACAGAGCCTTTAGGATGTTCTTCGACATAACTGGAGAAAGCATCGCCTTCCAGTTGCTTCAGACCTAAAGAAATTCGCTCACGCTCTGGATCAATAGCAAGAATTACTGCTTCCATCTCTTGACCTTTCTTGAATTGTTTAACGGCTTCTTCACCAGGAACAGTCCAAGAAATATCCGATAAGTGAACTAAGCCATCAATCTCACCGTCTAAGCCGATGAATATGCCGAAATCAGTAATAGACCGAATTTTTCCATGAACCTTTTGGCCTTTACTGTGGGTTTGCGAAAATTGATACCAAGGATTACCAACACATTGCTTCATTCCAAGCGATATACGACGGCGCTCTTCATCGATTTCGAGCACCATAACATCAACCAAATCACCCATTGAAACGACTTTACTTGGATGGACGTTCTTGTTAGTCCAATCCATTTCGGACATGTGGACTAGCCCCTCTACACCCTCTTCGATCTCAACAAAGCAACCATAATCAGTAATATTGGTCACCTTACCTTGTAGCTTCTTACCGATAGGATAGCGTTCAACTAAATCAACCCAAGGATCATTGCCTAGTTGCTTCATACCTAATGAAACACGATTACGTTCCCCATCGAAGCTCAAAACTTTTACTTTAACATCTTGACCAACAGTCAAAAGTTCGCTCGGATGCTTAACCCGTTTCCATGAAATATCGGTAATGTGGAGCAAGCCATCAATGCCGCCCAGATCGATAAACGCCCCATAATCAGTAAGATTTTTAACAACACCGTTAAGTACTTGCCCATCATGTAAGGAATCAAGTAAAGCTTGACGGTCAGCACTGCTTTCTTCCTCAACTACGGCACGACGTGAAACAACAATGTTGTTTCGCTTTAAATCCATTTTAATTACTTTAAATTCAAGTTCTTTACCTTCTAAGTAGGACGGATCACGTACGGGTCTAACATCCACTAAAGAACCGGGTAGGAAAGCACGAATAGTGCCAATTTCAACGGTGAAACCCCCTTTGACCTTACCAGAAATCAAGCCCGTTACGGTCTCGTTGTTCTCATGGGATTTAGATAATTTGCGCCATGCCTCCTGACGCTTGGCTTTTTCTCTGGAGAGTAAGGTTTCTCCATAGCCATCTTCTACTGAATCCAGGGCAACTTCAACGGTATCGCCGAGATGAACTTCCAATTCGCCGTTTTTATCTTGAAACTCTTCAACAGGTATAATACCCTCTGATTTTAAACCAGCGTTTAGGGTGACATAATCCTCATCAATACCAATAACCTTTGCGGAGATGATTGCACCGGGATAAAATTGGGCGCCAACGATACTTTGCTCAAATAAATCTTTGAAACTTTCAGACATGTTAATAAACTCTTTAGTAAAAATATGGAAAAATAAAGTTCACTTACCTTTCCCCCCGTCATTGCGACAAATGCTCATCCGTTAATTTTAATACATTATCGAATACCTGTACAACTGTTAACCCTGTTGTATCAATTAAAACCGAATCTGCTGCTGGTTTTAATGGTGCATGCAATCGCTGTGTATCTCTTGCGTCACGTTTAGCTAATTCATCAACAACTTCGGCGAGGCTAGCATCAATTCCCTTTTCTTTCAACTGAAAATAGCGACGAAATGCCCTTACTTCCGGCGTAGCATACAAATAAATCTTCAATATTGCATTCAGGGAACACCACGGTGCCCATATCTCGACCATCAGTTACTAATCCTGGTGCCTGGGCAAACGCACGTTGACGGGCGAGTAAAGCGTCTCTAATTTCTGGAACAGCAGCAATTTTTGAAGCATCTTGTCCACATTGCTCTGTCCTTAATTGATCAAAAACATCGTTACCATCGAGAATGACCTGACTCTTGTGATGGGGATTGGTATCGAAGCGTATATTTAAGTTATGCGCAAGTTCTACTAACGCAGAACTATCGTTAAAATCCAACCCCTTCGTTCTTGCTGCGTAAGCAAGAACGCGATACAAACTACCACTATCCAATACATGCCAATTTAAATGATTAGCGAGCAGATGACAGATTGTTCCTTTACCCGTTCCACTTGGACCATCAATGGTAATAACCGGCACACTGCTGCTAACCTTCATCGTGTACTTCCTGTATTGCCATGTTGATTTTACTGGCTGTCTCTACAAAGGTTGGGAATGAGGTTGCAACATTTGTGCAATCTTTTATGGTGACAGGGCTCTGCGCAACAGCACCTGCAATAGAAAAGGCCATTGCTACGCGGTGATCATGGTAGCTATTTACCTGCCCCCCTTGCAATTGTCCACCATTAATGAGCAAACCATCTTCAAAGGCTTGAGCTTCGATACCTAGTCGCTGCAAACCATCGACCATCGCGCCAATCCTATCACTTTCCTTGCAGCGCAATTCCTTTGCACCATGTAATAGAGTCTGCCCTGTTGCACAGGCTGCAGCGATAAAAATCGCTGGAAACTCGTCAATAGCCAGCGGAACTAATGAGGCTGGGATATCAATACCCTCAAGTGGTGCATGCTTGACAACCAGGTCAGCGACTAATTCTTCACCCCACAAACGCTTATTACTGATGCTAATATCAGCCCCCATGCGGGTTAAAATTTGTAGTATACCCGTACGAGTTGGATTGATGCCCACATTTCTAATTAATAATTCGGCACCAGGGATTACGGTAGCAGCAACGATAAAAAAAGCAGCTGAGGATATGTCGCCAGGGACATCAATCTCTGTACCCAAACACTCACTCTCTGAATTGATGATGATCGTATTTTCAGCTTTTTGGATTGGATAAGAAAACGTTGTTAGCATCCTTTCCGTGTGATCCCGAGTGTGGCCTGGCTCGATTACCCTAGTCTCTCCCCGAGCGTACATGCCAGCAAGCAACAGACACGATTTAACTTGAGCACTAGCCTCCGGCATTTCATAAGTAATACCCTGCAAAGGGTGGCCGCCATGAATAGAGAGTGGAGGATGGCCCTCTGTTGTTCTTATCTCAGCCCCCATTTGCTTCAGTGGGCGGCTAACACGTTCCATAGGCCTTTTTTGTAAACTCGCATCCCCGTTCAATTCACTAGCAAAAGGCTGAGCTACCAGTAACCCAGCAAGCAGGCGCATGCTAGTCCCTGAGTTACCACAATCAATGATCTGCTTTGGTTCTTTTAAACCGTATTTACCTACACCGTGAATGACTACACGTTGCGCAATAGGCCCCTCTATTTCGACACCCATTGCTTGAAAAGCACGTAAGGTGGCAAGGCAATCCTCACCGTCTAAAAAACCGTTTATCGTGGTAGTACCCTTAGCAATACCGCCTAAGATAATCGCTCGATGGGAAATCGATTTATCGCCTGGGACGGTAATATCACCTTGTATAAGGCTTACTGGGCTGCTTATAAAATCGAGCGCGTTCATTATCTATGTCCCTTGGCAAAATCATTCATGAATTCAACTAAGCGCTCCACCCCTTCTATAGGCATTGCATTGTACATGCTTGCACGTAACCCCCCTACAGTTCGGTGCCCCTTCAACGCCAGTAAACCACGGGCCTTGGCCCCATCAATGAACGCTTCTTCCAACATGGGATCGTCGAGAGTAAAGCAAACATTCACTAAAGAACGCGCTTCTTTAGCGACTCTGCAATGGTAAAATTCAGAGTCATCAATGCACTTATAAATGAGTGCTGCTTTTTTGCAATTTATTTTATAAAGCGCCTCTACCCCACCCTGATCCTTGATCCATTGAAACATTTTCGCAGCTAAATAGCAGTTAAACGTGGGTAGGGTTGCATACGTTGATTTTGTCGAGCTATGCGTACGGTAATCGAGCATGGTGGGGATATCATCATTTTTGATTGTAGCCAATAATTCATTACTGACGATGACAATCACCAATCCTGCATTAGCGATATTTTTCTGCGCGCCAGCAAAAATTAATCCATAATCTTCCACGTTAATGGGTTCGCTCAGTAAACAAGACGTCATGTCCGCAACAAAGGGTATTCCTGTTACCTTAGGTATTTTAGCAAATCGCACTCCATTGACTGTTTCGTTAGGGGTAAAATACAGGTATTTTGTCTCGTCTTTAAATTGCCACTCGCTCGTTGCTGGGATATCGGTAAATCCAGATATCTCACCATTAGCTACACAGTAAGCCTGCTTTAGTCGGTAAGCTTCTTGATACGCTAGATATGACCAAAGCCCTGTCACTAAATAGCCCGCATGTTCTCCCTGTCCAAGTAAATTCAATGGAATCATCGCAAATTGGGAGCGCGCGGCACCACTTAAAAAAAGAACATGATAACTGTCGGGTATTTTTAAAAGTGATCGAAAATCACTCTCCGCTTGCTCCATCAAGGCATTGAATGCCGGTGAACGATGGCCGATTTCCATGATTGACATACCAATACTTTGCCAATCCAATAGCTCCTCTTGCACTTCACGTAAAATAGACTCGGGCAACATGGAGGGGCCCGCACCAAAATTGTAACCTCTACTCATCGTTTACTTCTTCTGTCTCGTTATTTGCCTCAGGCTCAGTGGGGTCTATTGACAATTCATCGATGCGCTGCATACCCACCACATGCTCACCTGCACTCACATTAATTAGACGAACACCTTGAGTATTCCGACCAATAATGGACAATTCATCAACTTTAAAGCGGACCAATGTGCCTTTATCCGTTATGAGCATCGCCTCATCGTTATCATCAACTTGCAAGGCACGTACTACTTTGCCATTGCGTTCATTCACCTGGATTGAAATAACGCCCTGGCCTCCTCGTCCTGATACACGGTATTCTTCGACATGGGTACGCTTACCATAACCCTTTTCAGTTGCAGTCAAGATAGTACCATGCGGCTTTGCAACAACTAATGAGATAACGGATTGATTTTCATGCAAGCGAATACCACGTACGCCACGTGCCGTTCGACCCATTGGCCGCACCAAGCTTTCATCAAAGCGAATTACTTTGCCCGCATCGGTAAACAACATAATGTCTTTCGTGCCATCGGTAATGTCTACGCCCACTAAGCGATCATCCTCATCCAAATCCACTGCAATAATGCCATTCGATCGCGGGCGGCTAAAGGCCTCTAGGGGTACTTTCTTTACTGTACCATGTTTGGTAGCCATGAAAACAAAGTAGCCTTGCTGATACTCTCGTACAGGTAACATGGCATTAATTGCTTCAGTATCAGCAAGAGGAAGGATATTAATAATGGGTTTTCCACGCGAAATTCTACTGGCCAAGGGAAGCTGATAGGCCTTAATCCAATACAGCTTCCCGTGATTGGAGAAACAGAGCAACATATCATGCGTGCTGGCAATGATTAGGCGTTCAATAAAATCCTCTTCTTTCACATTAGTCGCTGATTTACCCTTACCACCACGACGTTGTGCTTGATAAGCGGAAATAGGTTGATATTTGACATAGCCTTGATGCGATAAGGTAACCACAACATCTTCTTCAGTAATCAAATCTTCAATGGTTAAATCTTCTTGTGAGGCGATGATTTCCGTGCGGCGAGCATCACCAAATTGTGTTTTAACCTCCAGTAATTCTTCACGAATCACCTCCATTAGGCGATCAGGAGAAGAAAGAATAGTCAAGTAATTCCTTGAATAACCCCTAATAATTCTTCAAATTCATTAATAATTTTATCTTGCTCTAACGCGGTTAAACGATGCAGTCTCAACTCTAAAATTGCTTGGGCTTGGTCTGGTGATAATTGATAGCCAGCTGGCGTTAAGCCAAACTCACTGGATAAACCATCAGGGCGACATGCATCACTTCCAGCCTGTTTGAGCATGCTCGCGACCACTCCCGCTTGCCACAAGCGAGCTAAAAGTGCCTCTTTAGCATCTTGTGGTGTCGGTGATTGCTTAATAAGCTCAATCATTGCATCGATGTTCGCTAGAGCAATGCCTAAACCTTCTAATAAATGGGCGCGATTACGTGCTTTTTTCAATTCAAAAATAGTACGGCGGGTAACGACCTCACGCCTGTGTTTAATAAAATAGCCGAGAATTTCTTTTAAATTAAGGGTGCGTGGTTGACCATCAACCAGAGCAACCATATTAATCCCAAATACATTTTGCATCTGAGTATGGGCGTATAAATTGTTAAGAATAACCTCAGCAATTTCACTCCGCTTAAGTTCAATAACGACGCGCATGCCCTGTTTATCTGATTCATCCCGCAGTCCAGAAATCCCTTCAATACGTTTTTCCCGTACGAGATCAGCAATTTTTTCAACCAAGCGCGCTTTATTCACTTGATAAGGCAGTTCGGTAATAATAATAGCTTGGCGCCCAGAATGATTATCTGTTTCAATTTCTGTGCGTGCACGAAGTAAAATCCGCCCGCGGCCTGTTCGGTAGGCTTGTAAAATACCCGCTCTACCATTAATAATCGCCGCGGTTGGAAAATCAGGGCCTGGGATATAGATTCATCAGCTCATCAAATGAGAGCTCAGGATCATCAATTAAGGCAATACATGCATTAATCACTTCTGTGAGATTATGGGGTGGAATATTGGTTGCCATGCCTACCGCAATACCTGAAGAGCCATTGACTAATAGATTAGGTACGCGTGAGGGCAAAACGACCGGCGCAAATTCAGTTTCATCATAGTTAGGACTAAAATCAACGGTTTCTTTATCTAAATCAGCCAGTAAGGCATGAGCAACTTTCGACATTCTAATTTCGGTATAGCGCATTGCCGCAGCAGAATCGCCATCAACAGATCCAAAGTTACCCTGACCATCAACAAGCATATAGCGCATGGAAAAGGGCTGTGCCATACGAACTATCGTGTCATAAACAGCGGTATCACCATGAGGATGGTATTTACCGATTACATCGCCCACGACCCGCGCTGATTTTTTGTAGGGTTTATTCCAATCATTACCCAGTTCACTCATGGCAAAAAGCACACGTCGGTGTACTGGCTTTAACCCATCACGCACATCAGGCAAAGCACGACCAACAATAACGCTCATCGCGTAATCAAGTAGGATTGTTTTAATTCATCTTCGATATTAACAGGGATAACTTCTTTGGCTGAATAAACCATATCTAGGGGGTGTCCTTAGTTAAAATTACTGTAACTCCCCACGTCATCCCGAGCGCAGCGAAGGATCTCCAGCAAACGGCACGTATTTAGAAATTGTGCCACTGCATGGAGATCCCTCGTCGCAAGCTCCTCGGGATGACGCACTTGGGGAGTTACAAATTACTAAGAAAGGATAACATATTGGCGCGTTTAATTGAATCACATCTACAGCCCAAACTGGATCATCTTGTGGTGAAATACTATAAATTGACTATACGAAAGCATTTTTATATAGTGCTGCTCATTGAATCCATTACTGACAAGGCTGTCAAATCCAGTAATAAGGAGGCACGATGACTAAAAAAGTTGCACGACTAAGTATAGACGGCCACGACCCAATTGAGTTACCCATTTATAGCCCAACACTTGGTGCAGATGTGGTAGATATCAATAAATTGGGTGAGCAAGGAATGTTCACTTATGATCCAGGGTTTGTTTCAACCGCCTCTTGTGAATCTAAAATTACATTTATCGATGGTGACAAAGGAATATCTGCTTTATAGGGGTTACCCAATTGAGCAATTAGCTGAGAAAAAAGATTTTCTTGATGTATGTTACCTCCTTCTGAATGGCTGATTTGCCAAACACAAAAGAAAAGAAGGATTTTGTCAGTCTAATCAACAACCACACGATGGTCCATCAACAGATGTACAATTTTTTAAATGGTTTTCGCCGTGATGCGCACCCTATGGCGATTATGGTGGGAATCGTCGGGGCTTTGTCTGCTTTTTATCATGAGTCAATGGATTTAAATAATCAGCACGATCGCTACATTTCCGCGATACGCCTAATCGCCAAAATGCCTACTTTGGCAGCGATGAGTTATAAATACTCCATTGGCCAACCCTATATGTACCCACAAAATAAAATGTCCTATGCAGAAAATTTCTTGCATATGATGTTTGGTGTTCCTTCTGAAGACATCAAACCCAACCCTGTGATTGTTGATGCAATGGATACCATTTTCACTTTGCATGCTGATCATGAGCAAAATGCGTCAACCTCAACCGTTCGATTGGCAGGTTCAACGGGTGCTAATCCGTTTGCATGCATATCAGCAGGCATTGGGGCACTCTGGGGTCCTGCCCATGGTGGTGCAAATGAAGCCTGTCTTAATATGCTTCAAAGAAATCGGTGATGTTAAACATATTGATCATTACATCAAACGGGCTAAAGATAAGGATGATCCATTCCGGTTAATGGGTTTTGGTCATCGTGTTTATAAAAGTTATGATCCACGCGCTAAGGTAATGCGCAAAACTTGCTATGACGTGCTTGAAGCAGTCGGTGCTCACGATGCTCCCTTATTTAAATTAGCGATGGAACTTGAGCGAATTGCGCTTGAAGATGAGTATTTCGTTGAGAAAAAGCTTTATCCAAATGTTGATTTTTATTCTGGCCTTACGTTAAGTGCAATTGGCATCCCCACTAACATGTATACTGTGATTTTTGCTTTAGCAAGAACAGTGGGATGGATGTCGCACTGGATGGAGATGGTAGCAGGCAAATCAAAAATTGGCAGACCGCGCCAACTTTATACCGGTGAGAAACGGCGCGATGTCCCCTAGCAAAAGGCTTAACCATGGACCAACTGTTCGACGTAGCGATTATCGGCGGGGGGATTAATGGTTGTGGTACCGCTGCAGATGCTGCTCTAAGAGGATTATCAGTTGTCCTAATTGAAAAGGATGATCTGGCTTCCAAAACCTCATCGTCGAGTAGCAAATTGATTCATGGTGGTTTGCGCTATTTAGAATATTATGATTTTGCATTAGTAAAAAAAGCATTGGATGAGCGCCAACTTTTATTAAACTTAGCACCGCATTTAGTTCACCCACTTCCCTTTGTTTTGCCTTATCAGCGCACCATGCGCCCTACCTGGCTATTACGTACTGGCTTGTTTTTTTATGACAATTTAAGCCGCAAAAATGAACTACCACACTCCAAATTAATTCGTCGCCCTCAGCAATGCGCTTATTTTTCCCCTTTAATCGACGGTTACAACAAAGGGTTTTTATTTTATGACTGTGCTACTGATGATGCACGCTTAACAATTGCCAATGCGTTGCAAGCAAGAGAACAGGGAGCCTCTATCCAACGCGATACCGAATTAAAGGAAGCGAGTGTAGCTAACAACACTTGGCATCTCACTGTCAAAACAAAGTCAGGGCAACAACGGGTTATTCAAGCAAAAGCGGTTATTAATGCAGCAGGCCCCTGGGTTGAACCAATGAATGCGATGTTGAAAACCCAGAACACATGCAAAATGTCCTTGGTAAAAGGAAGTCATATGGTGATCCATAAACTGTATGAAGGTAATCATGCTTACCTCCTCCAAAATGATGACCAGCGGATGATTTTTGTCGTTCCCTATCATGGCTACACCATGATAGGCACGACAGACGTTGCGTTTGATGGTTGCTTGGATGAGGTTACTATTTCCAGTGCAGAAATTGATTACCTAGCTAAGCTTGTAAACACTTACTTCCATTGCCATTTAGAGAGAAAACGCATTATCCATACTTGGAGTGGAGTTCGCCCTCTCATTGCCGCAAATGGAGAAAACCTATGCGCTCTAAGTCGAGACTACACTTGTGCCTACCTAGACTCACCGGCACCCATTGTGACCATTTATGGCGGTAAAATTACCACCTACCGCCAAGCATCATTAGAGGCAATCAACCAGCTGCAGCACATTTTCCCCCAGTTAAGGGATTCACCATCAGCATTGCAACCTTTACCCGGTTCAGTACTGAATAATTACTCGTATAAAGACTATGTGCATCATGCTCATGAAAAATATTTTTGGCTAGATGAACAAATCAAAGAACGCTATCTGACCAATTATGGTACCCGAACTGAATTATTGCTTGCCGGATGTGGCAAAATGGCAGATTTAGGCCATGATTTTGGCCATGGGCTTTATCAAATTGAAGTCGATTATTTACGGCGAGAAGAATGGGCTAAAGATTGTGACGACATCCTTTGGCGTCGGACCAAGCTGGGTTTAAATTTTAACCCGGAAAATAGGCTAATCTTGGGGGAATATCTGGCTAGGTAGTTGCCTAATATTATGCGAGCCGCGACTGAAACTATAGCGTAATAGCTCACCTCTAGCGGCGTCATTGCGAGGAGCTTGCGACGAAGCAGTGACCTTTTCTTGCATCTCATAAGGTCACTGAGTTGCTTCGTCGCTACGCTCCTCCCAAAGAACTTCCTTCATTTCCCCCCTCGCCCCGGAAACGGGGAGAGGGTGCCCGAAGGGCGGGAGAGGGGATGCTGGTGCAAAGCTCTTCTCTGATGTTTGTCCCACAGGACTAGGGTACTCGCAATGACGGTATAATTATCCTCCCTCGTTATCAATCTGTTCACATATTTCACTCACGTCGCTATCAATTGCTTGTTGCACTAGGTCTTTTAACATGGATTCTGACATAGAACCGGCTTCAGAATAGATAAGAATACCTTGCTTAACGATCATTAGGTGGGGTATGGAGAAAATGTGGAAACTCTCGGCAAATTTCGCCTCGTCGTCAATATTGACTTTGACAAATTTTAGCGTTGGATTTTGCTCAGCAGTCCGTTCATAAGCCAGAGTAAACTGCTTACAAGAGACAGAACCTTCTTCCAAAAAACCAATAAAAATCAATTCATTAGTTTTTATTAGATCGTCAAATTGACTAAATTGAAGAGGGTAAGTCGGCATGAGTAGTCTTCGCCGTGGCGATACACGACAAAATCCGAGCAAAAATGCTATCGACACTCCCTATTCCATTGACACAATGAAAATAAGGTGCCCAACTATGGGTAATTTTAGCCTCCTGCTCCCAACGCTTGTAATAATTAATCAATGGTTCAGTTTGCTGATGATACACCGCCAACCGACGCTTGATGGTTTCTTCTCTATCATCATCTCGCTGGATTAATGGCTCACCAGTAAGGTCATCAATGCCCTCTACCTTAGGTGGGTGAAATTTAAGGTGATAAACTCGCCCAGATGCAACATGAACGCGGCGACCACTAATGCGGCTAATAATTTCCCCATCAGGGACTGCAATTTCAATCACATGATCCAGTTTAATATGCGCTTCTTTTAACGCATCGGCTTGCGGAATCGTACGGGGAAAACCATCAAACAAAAAACCATTTTGGCAATCAGGCTCATTCAAACGCTCTTTGACTAAAGCAATAATGATTTCATCTGAAACTAACTGCCCTGTATCCATTATCTTTTTTGCGCTTTTACCCAAATCAGTTCCAGCAGCGATCGCAGAACGGAGCATATCTCCGGTAGAAATTTGCGGTATATTAAAATAATCAATTAATTTAAGTGCCTGAGTCCCTTTCCCAGCCCCGGGACCACCTAATAACATTAATCGCATCAATAAACCCCTATTACCTTACATTAATCTTCTTTATACCATAATTTAGCAGCCGTCATCCTGAGCACACAGCGCCCGTCATCCTGAGCACAGCACCCGTCATCCTGAGCACAGCACCCGTCATCCTGAGCACAGCACCCGTCATCCTGAGCACAGCACCCGTCATCCTGAGCATAGCGAAGGATCTCTTAGTTAAGCGCTATGCCACATTCAGGAGATCCTTCGCTACGCTCAGGATGACGTGCAACGTTCTAATTGTGCCTGATAGAGTTGCGAACGTGCCTTGACCTTGCGAGCCACTTGAATTAACCATGGCTTTTGCAGATAAGTTCTGCGCAGATAACCACCTGTTCCTTCATGATAGGCTAGATACAAGTTATATGCATCATATCTTGGCACATGCGCAATATGATTAGCTCGGTTAGCATACCAGCCAATGAAATCAACAGCATCATCAAATTCGTCACGTGCAGCAAATAGACTGCCACCATCCCTAGCCTTTTTATATTGCCGCCAAGTGGGACGCAATGCCTGGGCATACCCATAAGCGCTAGATGGCCGTCTAAAAGGGATAATCCACAGCAACTTAGTTCGTGGGGGCTTTGCTCTAGCATTAAATCTTGATTCTTGATGGATAATTGCCATCTGCACCGCAACAGGAACTCGCCATCGCCGTTCAACATCCTTGGCATCTCGGTACCAGCGTGGATATTGTTTAAAAATACGACAAACATTATCCACGTCAGATGGAGGTTTACTCACACAAGATAGGAGTAAGAACGAAAATGCAATGAGGGTTAGAACTCGGTCTCTACACGACCACTGAACTCTACGTGCCCGTGCCCGGTTTTTAATTGTTGTAAGAAAGGACATGGTGTAATGGAAAACAAATAAACTTGTGCCGATATTAAACGCATATTTCAATTGGAACAAGTCCCGAATACTTCGGCGTATTATGCGAAGTGGTGCAAGTCAGCTGGGGTGCGGCCTTTTCCAGATGTTAGCAAGCTACTGGAAAAACCCATTGATTCACTTTTTGCCAAAATTGTTCCCACCGGCCTGATGATTTAGTCAATGCCCTTAAACTTAAAACTGCTTTAGCCCCCTTATCTTTCTAGCGCACACCAGATTGGCTGTTTAACAATAGAGCCAACGTGGCACAGTCCCGTGGTGATTCAGCGACTCAATCTAATTCTGTGCATAAATCCAACCCCTCGAACTATTAACCTGGTTTATGGAGGCATGTTGGGACGCATCGGCGAGGAAAATCGCAACGATGCTACACCGCGCAACTATAAGCACAACAGCCCCGATTACTGGAGCGATGGGGTGCTACTACTCTCCTCTAAATCAGGCGACTGCTCCTGATCTAATTCAATAATATTTGCCTTCGCATCTTTAACAAGCCGTAATACGGCAATCAAATCCACGCGAGCCTCCCTCGCCGACCCCGTTCGGCCCCGCCCAGAGGGCCACGCCCGGCTCACCCCGTCGGCCTTATATAATGCGAAATCCGAACCTAACCCAATAACAAGTTTCCCGCAATCGGCGACCACGAATTCATCCTTTACATAAAGGAAATTGTGAAATGCAACTCCCCGCTTAAAATCATTAAAATTAGTGTGGAAGGGATAAAATGGTTTGTCCTCACAAATGCGCTGCAAAACCCACATCTCTTCACCTTGCGCTTTTCCAACGCCTGTGCACCAAGAAGCATGGCCTTTCTCCCATCCGTTATTCCTTTCTGCTTCCTCATATAACCTGATACATGTTCTATAGGCATTAATCAGATTAAATGGGCTCACACTATCACGATAACGTTTCCCATGGTGTTCATACTCAATCCCTTGACGTTGTAGCGTGCATCCTAGTATTTTTTCAATCAGTTGGTGCTCTTCATGACTTGAGCGTCTTCCGGAGTTATTTTCCATGTCGTTGAACGAGGCTTTAAGGTAATCAAAAGCTGCTTTATCGTCCTCTGAGGTTATGCTTGCGTTAAGCTTTTTAAGCTCTTTTGTTGTTTGATTGGCATAATAAAAATGGATTACGTTCTGAGTATCTTGGTAGCAAATCACGGCATCTTCATTTTCCATTAAAGGAAAGGTTACTGTTTCTTGTATCTCATCAACTAGCGTGTAAGTGGTTTCAAATTCAGTAATGCCTTTGAAGTCTTTTTCTGCAAGCAATAAAGGGTCTCGGTCTAACTTGATTAAGTCATTACCCCCCTTACCCATTTCCTTTTCTTGCGCTTTACGTCGTTCATCAAGGTGTTTAGGAATGAACGGCTTTATTTTATCCTTCATGTCTTTATCACAATAAAACAGAATCAGTTGATAGGCTGAAATGTCAGGATAAATCCGGCTACGTAAATCGGTGGCTTTAGCTTTTTCGAATAATGCTTCAGGTTTTGTTTTTACAATTCGAGTTAATCCCTCCGGATCCCCCAAAATCACACAATCACAGGCCTTCTGGGCTAACTGCATCATTCTGAGCTTAATTAAGCTGGGCTTGAATAAGTTATGGGTCGTGATGGAAGACTGCATTAAATTTAAAATGTCGCTAACGGATGAATGACTGGCTATTGCTCCTGCAACATCAGGGCTTAAGGTCCCAAATAGATTGTTAGGATCTTTTGGAATTAAGGCTTACACTTCTAATTTACGCTTCATGAATACTCCAGAGGTTGTCGAATAATGAGTGAAAATTATACAAAAAATCAATCTTAATGTACAGAGAAAAAACAAATCCATAACCAACCCCATGACAGGCATTGAGCACAGAGCATGGTTAGAGGAGCGCTGTCACGAGCTATAACATACGCCAAGAGCGGCTAATACTATTTTGGCTGAAATGGAGTGCTGTGCAAAAAACGTAACAATGAAAGAGCCGATTACCTGGGCACTAAGTCAATCCAACCAGAACGTTAAAGAGATCAGAGCATGTTGCAGCTCATCATCCGATTGGTTCAGGAGTTACAGAGGCCGCCTGTAAGACTATTGTTAAACAACGATTATGCCAATCCGGTATGCGCTGGAAAGATAAGGGGGGCTAAAGCAATTTTAAGCCTAAGGACATTGATTAAATCTACAGGGCGGTGGGAACAATTTTGGCAAAAAGTAAATCAATGGGGGTTTCCAGTAGCTTGCTAACATCTAGGAAAGGCCGCACCCGTCAGCTGAAGCGCATACTATATTGACAGCCATGACATTTTGTCATATCATTAAAACATGATATTAATAGGAAGAAAAATAATTGTAGAGTTTGGGAGAGACCATCCGTATAGCAGAAATCCGCTAGCAGCTTGGGAGCAGGCAATCAAACAAACAGACTACAAAAGCCTTAATGAGCTGAGGAGGACTTTTCCGAGCGCGGATTATGTCCATCATCGGTATATAATATTTGATATAGGCGGAAATAAATATCGATTAATAACAGAAATTGACTATTCTGCTAAGGTTGTCAATATAAAACGTATCTGGACTCATGCTGAATACAGCATGAGGAAAAACGAAGATGCAATGAAGAGAGGTAAATTATGAGAGCAGTACAACAAACAATATCACATTGGGGCCACGTCGTGGCTTATGCTCATGTGCCTCATAATGAAAAAGAATATGAAAAACTTTTAGCTTTTGTAGATGAACTAATGGATTGGTCTCGAAATCACAAAGATGAACGAGCGGCTAGTTTACTCAATTTAGTTGCAAGTAATATTGAAGCCTATGAAAATCAGCACTATTCAGCGAAAAAAATTTCTGCTGCTGATATGTTAAAGTTTCTTATGAATGAACATGGTTTAGAACAAAATGATTTGCCAGAGATTGGAACTCAATCATTAGTATCTAAAATTTTAAGCGGTCAACGTCAATTGACTTTAGGACACATTCGCAGCTTATCTAAACGATTTGGGGTTTCACCGAGTGTATTCTTTGATATTGAAAATTGATTTTTTGTAAGAGTATTTTTATCTTTATCAAGGGGTGTTAAGACTAAATAGTGGCTGATTGCTCCATCCAAATTCTTAATTTTCCAGCAAATCGTCCTTGTCGGCTAAGGAGCCTCGCTGCTATTGGATCGATGCTTTTAATTAAGCGATACTCCCCAAGCACTGCATGTATAGTCCAACATTGACTTATCATGGCGATGATCTCAAATAAATGAACTGGAGACTCTACTGAAATCCAATTTTTGAAACAGGCCTCTTGCAATTGTCGATATTGAGTCTGTGGTAATTTTAGGTGTTCTGTGGCTCGATGTAAGCAATTAACAAAAGAGAAAAAGGGATGAGTAATGACAACTTCTCCTAAATCAATCAGGGTGGTTTGATGGGTTTTCGGATTAATTAAGATATTTTTGTCATGAAAATCAGCATGGTCAAAGGTATCAGAGACATTGTAGCACGATAACTTCTCACAAATTAATCCTAATTTTTCATCTAAACTTTTTAATATTCTTAATTCCATTTGAGTTAATCCATCGCCAAGCAGTAACGCTTCTTCGCTCATTAATTGTTGATAAAGGCTTGGTAATTTCTCTAGACGCCAATCAGGGACACCTAGTTCAAGAAAGAGGTTTAACTTATCTGCTGCGTTTAATTGCAGCATTGTATAATGGTGCATCGTATCAATTAAAATATCGGCATTAAATTCCTGTTTAAAAACGTCATGTAAGGGGATTCCTGCATCTTGCATTAAAAAACAATGCAGTTTTTCATTTTGAGCTAGGATATGAGGAACAGGGGCATTGAATTGTTCTTGTAATAATTTAATTACGTTGGGCTCTAATGACAATCCTGAGGGTACTTTTTTCAAATAAACCAATCCAAGTCTGGTTTGAAAACGACAAACTTGTGACCAAGCTGTATCGAGAATTATTTCTGGCTTAGGATTCTCCAGAGCATATCCTGAATCGTTTAAAACGTTGATAGCCCATTGGATATCTAGTTTGACGTTAATAAATTGATTTTTCATTATCTATCCAATTTTGTAAATCCTCGCTCACCCATTGCAGGGTTTTAGAGGAACGTTTTATAAAATTTCAAATTATAAGCTTGATATTATATAATCTGGAAGCTATGTTTTAATTAAGGATTAGTCTTTAATGTGGAGCGTCTTAACTGTTGAAAGGTTTGATGAGTGGTTTTTATCACTTGATGAACTAGAACAAACAAGTGTACTTACTGCAATCAAACTGCTTGAGATAAAGGGCCCAAATCTTGGGCGCCCTTACGTAGATAGTCTTGATGGAACAAAAAGAGTAAAAAATCTCAAGGAATTACGTATACAGCATCAAGGAAGACCATATAGGGTATTTTTTGCGTTTGATCCTGAGCGACAAGCAGTTTTGCTATGTGGTGGTGATAAAACAGGAAAAAAACGCTTTTACGAAATTATGATTCCGATTGCTGAACAGGAATTTTTAAATCACCTGTCCGCAATAAATTAGCGAGGTATGTATCATGGCTAAGCCATTATCAAAGCTCATTGAAAAAATCTCCAAAGAGGTTAATGCAGCAGCGATAGCTAAAGCTGCTGAAATGCTGGCGGAAATGGACCTGGACGAACTCAGAAAAGTATGCCATGTAACGCAAAATCAGGTGGCGGAAGCACTCCAGATAACACAGCCCAGTGTCGCGCAACTGGAAAAACGAAATGACATTTATATTTCAACACTGAGGAGCTATTTACTTGCTTTGGGTGCTAGGCTGGAACTAGTGGCGTGCTTTCCTGATGGCAGAAAAATACCTGTATCAGGATTTAATTATCTCAACTCCTCTAAAACAAAAGCAGGCTAAGGAAGACAAACCGAGCGATTATAATGCTCAGTGTGGCAATTGCTAGGACCAAACTTCACCAAAAGGACGTACTTCAAGCTCAAATGACCAGGTAGATGGGGCTTGCTGTACTAACCAAAACACACTATTTGCAACATCATTTGGTTTAACAAAAAAATTATCGGGTTTATCGGGCATGCGCTCACGAGTCTTAGGCAAATCAATGATTCCATCAATAATGACCAAAGCCACATGAATTCCAGCGGGCCATAAATATTTTGCCATTGATTCGGCAAGACTACGTTGAGCTGCTTTTGCTGGAGCAAAGGCTGCAGTGCGAATGTTTCCACGTCTAGACGAAGTAGCCCCAATGATGATAATTTTTCCCTGGCCTTTTTTCTTCATCATTGGAATGACCTGTTGACTTACTACCATCAGGCCTAAAGCATTGACTTTCCAACTATACTCAAAATCTTCAGGCTTAATTTCTTCAATATTTCCCCATGCGCCAGATCCTGCATTGTAAATAACAACGTCAACTTGACCTAAATCCTGCTGAATTTTCTTAAAGGTTTTGTTTATTGAATCGCTATTACTGATATCACACTCATAGGCAATTGCATTCCCAAGTTGTTCAGCAAGTTTTTTAATGAAGTCAACTGATCTAGACAATAGAGCTAGAGAATAACCTTCTTTTGAAAAACGAGAAGCAAAGGCTGCACCATTCCCAGGTCCAACGCCGATAATTACGCATACTTTATTTTGCATCATTTCTTCCTTTTTAACTTTATCATAGCCGACACGGAGAAGCTCCCTTAGGATTTTTCTGATTTTAGCAATTCTGTTCGACATATGCACCCGGCTAGCTAGTATTGGCGCAAGGTGCAACTCTCGTATAGGCAAATAAACCCTTGTAGGTTGGGCCTTGGCCCAACATGGGTAGATGATCCGGTAACAATTTTTCAATCATTTGGCCATCAATGACCTTTACTCCTACAAAACTTCGAGCCATAACCTTGTTGGGCCAAGGCCCAACCTACCTCAAATTTGTCTATACGAGAGTTGCGCCCCTAGTATTCTCAACATTTGATAATTTCTTGAAATTATGGGATGATTTCAAAATCATATTTCGGCCTTTTTATGATATTAAGTTATGCGAATTCTTATCATCGGCGGGACTAAATTTATAGGTCCACATGTAGTCAAATTTTTGTATGAAAAAGGCCATGATATTGTTCTTTTTCATCGTGGCAATACCAATCACCCTTTTCCATTTCATGTGCCTTCAATTTTAGGTGATAGAACTAACCTATCATCATTTAAAGAGAAATTGTTATCATTTTCACCTGATCTTGTAATAGACATGATCCCCTATTCAGAAAACGATACTAGAGAGCTCGCAACTGTTTTTCGCGGTTTAGTACAGCGCATTGTGATCATTAGTAGTTGCGATGTTTATTGTGCTTATGATCGATTATTGAAAGTATTTACACACGAATTAGTACCAACACCATTACATGAAGAATCTGCTTTAAGAGAAAACTTTTATCCATATAGAAAAATGATTTCTGCTCAACCAACTGATTGGAGCTATCATTATGAGAAAATCCTCGTTGAAAAAACCATCCGTTCCTTTTCAGACATAAACAGCACTATATTGCGCTTACCGATGGTATATGGACCAGGCGATTATTCACGCATTTATCCTTATTTAAAAAGAATGGATGATAATAGACCGATATTATTAGATGAAAACCAAGCGAATTGGCGCACCTGCCGTGGATATGTAGAAGATATTGCCAATGCAATTGTATTATCAGCTTTAGACACAAGATCAGGGAATAGAATATATAATGTAGGGGAACCTTATGCGTACAGCGAAATCGAATGGATCCGGCACATTGGCCATGTTGCTGGATGGAAGAACAAAGTTATTACACTTCCACATCATAAATTGCCGCCCCACTTAAAAGAACCATCATTAGCATGGGAACAGAATTTAGTAATCGATACCAATCTAATACGCGACGAACTGAATTATAAGGAATTACATTCCCCGAATGAATCAATACAATTGTCTATTGATTGGCTACGAAATCATGAGCCAGTGCAAATTGATAATAATTTATTCGATTACAATGCAGAAGATAATGCATTATGACCCACTTCATTGAAACAGAGCGCTGTATCATCAACATTCCTACCTTAAACGATGTTAATAATTATCAAATTTTGCATTCCGATTCTGATGTTATGCTATTTTTAGGTGGTAAACGAGACCGTGATACAACTTTAGAATGGATCAAACAAGATATTGTTCATTACAACAAACATGGCTTTTGCTTAGGCTTGGTTTTTGATAAGAAAAGTAACACGTTTATAGGACGAGCAGGCCTTGTTTATTTGAATTATGATGATACTCAGCGGGATATTGAAATTGGATATGAAATAAAAAAGGACTGTTGGAACCAAGGCTATGCAACTGAGCTGGTACTAGCCCTGACTCATTGGGGATTCGATCACTTAGATGTAACTCGATTAGTAGCTGTTACTCATCCCGAAAATCTGAAATCTCAACGAGTTTTAGATAAGGCCGGCATGCATTTTAAAAATACGATACAAATTAATAGCAAGAGACTTTTATTTTATGTCATTAACCGCGAGGATTTTATTCCCTCGGATATTGATGGATCGAAGCATGCGTCATCCTAGCTATTCCACCATTCTGCACCTACCCAAATACTTCGCATTGATTCTAGGCACAACTGCCGCAGTTCTCTATGGGATATTGGGTACAATGGCTATTCTTCGTTTAACCGCTCCGCTAGCAGGTCTTGCTTTGTTTATTCTTCCTTTTAAAGCGGTCATTGTATTGCTTGTATTTGCGTTTGTAGGATTCTGGGTGGGGGTATTCGTACAAGGCCTGCTTGATCATTATTATCGATACACGTTTCGTTTTTTTTTAGCGATTATTATCATTGTAGCTATTCTCTTTTTTTCCATGACCTTGGGTTCAGAACTTTTTTCAACCTATCGTGAGATCACCCGTATCAGTAGCATGAATACACAGGAGCTCGAACAAGCCTATTTAAACCGTCCCAAACATTCATTGTATGGTTACGATATCTATATTCTTGCTGCAATCGCTCAAAATCCCAATACGAGTAGCACATTGCTTGACAAAATCGCGCACCTTAACGAGTCCAGAATAAATGAGAGAATAGGTTCCCTTTTTAATCTTACGAGAGAAAACAAACGTGGATTTGCTGTTGTCCGACTCATCGAGCAAAATCCGAATGTGAGCACGAAGACACTAGTGTATTTGACGGATTCGAATAATTTTTATCTTTTAGGTGATCTCTCTACCAATCCGAAGCTGCCAAAAGAACTTTTGCGAAAATTGTATACCAGAGCACAAGCCAGCCATGAAGGCTATCTGATAGACTGGGGCCTTGCCGAAAATTCGAACACCCCGCCGGATATTTTGCGCGCACTTGCAAAAAAAATCCAATATGACCGCGGTTTTGATCCTATCAATAGCGCACTTAAAAACAATCCAAGCACACCAGAGGATGTTAAAAAGGGTCTAAGACTATAGGGTCAACAGACCCTAAATTACATTCACAAACCATCTCCGCTATGATAGGGTCTGTTTACAATTCGCTAGTTTGTGCCGAAAACTATCATATTCGAGCCGCGCACTATCATATCCGAGCCGCGCACTATCATATCCGAGCCGCGCACTATCATATCCGAGCCGCGCACGTAAGTAAGCGGAGCCCGTCATCCTGAGCGCAGCGAAGGATCTCCGCGGTTGAGCACCATGCCGCATTCAGGAGATCCTTCGCTGCGCTCAGGATGACGATTATTGTAAACAGACCCTAATTTTGCTGGGAAAAATAGGACACATCATGAGTATCTTAGTCTTTGATATTGAAACCGTCCCTGACATTGAAGCAGGTCGTCGTTTATACAATCTTCATAATTTGTCCGACGAGGATACAGCCAACGCCCTTTTTGCTTTACGCCGTGCGAAATCTGGCAATGAATTTTTGCCCCATTACTTACAAAAAATCGTCGCTATTTCTTTGGTACTTAGCCAAGGTGCTCACCTCAAAGTTTGGTCCTTAGGTGATGAGCATTCTGACGAAAAGGATTTAATTCAGCGCTTTTTTTCTGGTATTGATAAATACACACCAACCTTAGTGACCTGGAATGGCTCTGGCTTTGACCTACCCGTTTTGCATTACCGCGCCCTTCTGCATGGGGTCAGTGCACCCACTTATTGGGAAGCAGGAGAAAACCAGCAATCTTTTCGCTGGAATAATTACCTCAATCGTTTTCATTATCGCCATCTTGATCTCATGGATATCCTAGCTGCTTATCAAAACAAGGCATTCGCTCCTTTGGATGAAATTGCCACCATGCTTGGATTCCCGGGAAAAATGGGGATGAGTGGAGCAAAAGTTTGGGAGGAGTATTGTTCAGGACAGCTTAAACGTATCCGCGACTACTGCGAAACGGATGTACTCAATACTTACTGCATTTATTTACGCTTCGAGCTGATGCGAGGGATATTCACTCAGGTCGATTATGAAAAAGCGATACAACATTTACGATCCTATTTGCAAACTGAGGCTGATCAAACCCATCTGCAAGAGTTTTTAGCAAAAATGGAAACCTGAGCTATTACACTAAAGTCGAGCGGTAGAACGAGACGCTTCCCAATTTAATGTTTTCACTTCAGCCCAGTCGATTTCCACTGTTTCATCGGCATCCACTAGCTCGACTGGTAAAGGTAAGAAATTGGTCTTATCCTGTCTAGTTAAACAATAAAAATCCCTAAGAGTAGTTAACAAATTTTCTGCCAGTTTTGTTGAACTCGCTTGATTGAGCCCAGAGATCACTCTGGAACAATGGCCGAGAGTGGGTTCAACATATCTTCACTGGCGTGAAGAGACACTACTTTTTCCATGACTAACTCCATTTAGTTGTGTAAGAATAAAGTATAGGACATGTAGATAAAATTGGTAGCTCGGAGGGTGTAGACGATCCCTCAGCCCTAGGGGCCATCAAACCCCTAGGAGCAGGGGATCAGTTGTTTTGGGAAACCTGAGCTACTGTACTGCTAGCGGTTGACTGAGGAGCATCATTCTCTGCATTCACCGTAAATCTTCCTTGTTTAAGAGTAAATTCTCGTGTTCTTTCTGAAGTTGGGACTGCGTCAAAACACTGAACAAATTTTTTCCTATGCTGTTCTATAAATGGGAAATATAGAGCTGTACAATCTTCATCTATCTCGCTGACTGTTGGGCGAGGTAAGAAACCCTGCTCATAATAAGTGCCTTTCGATAACACTTTGCTGATAGCTGCACCACCTCGGTAGTGAAACATAGAATTGCTAAAGTAAAACTGCAGATCTGCCATTATGTTGTTAAAAATCATAGGATCCTCTTTTGCAGTTTCGTTCCAGGAGAGTGCAGCGAACCATTGTTCAGCAATTTTATTGAACATTTCTTCATGATATTCAGGCAACATATGATATAGAACTACTACCGATTGAGCATCAAACTCAGCCCAATTCTCATGATGCCAAGATACATGCCTTGTAGCAGGAATAAACTTATCGCCAATTTTTATTTGGATTTCTCCAACTAAGATGTCTTTTTTATAATAATCCGGGTGTTCATTAGCTAATGTATCGAACAGATCCTTTATATCTGTAGGACAATTATACTTTACTGATGTAGTATAGTTAGGATCCATAGCTAAGGCATTAATTTTCGCCATATTGTCATCGGTGACTTCCAAAATAGTAGGATTTTGTGTCTTATCTTTTGGTTGAAACTCTATACGTTGTTGCGTATAAACACGAATCACATAGCGAGAATTAGGTTTCGCCTGGTTATCATTCGCCACCCCTTCATAACCAAAGTTCTGTTTTCTTGCTTCGCATATTATTGGTTTTGCATACATTTTTAATATCAATTTAACTTGATCATGTGTTGCTTTATGTTGAGGATTAAAAATACGAGTAATATCTATAATATGTTTTCCATCTTTGTAGAGAGGATTCTCTTTTCTTGAGCGCCCAAATAATTCCGCATCGATAGTGCCCGTTTTGACAGCAGTACCGTTTCTAATTTTAGCTAACCGCTCTAATAGTCCCTTTAACGCTAGTTTCGCAGTAGGTAAATCCAATTTTCCTGAGGCCCGCAATTTTCTAATGGTTTCTACCACAAGCTCCACTCCTTGGGTACAATCTTCGTTGAATATCTCTTGTGGTGAGGCAGAGCTATCGTCGGTTTTCTTTCCATACTTGTCTTTGCTAGTGGTTTGGAAGGAACTAGGCGGATTAAATGAATTTTTCACTGCTGTGCGATCAGCTAAGTTCATTGTAAATTTTTCAGTGTTCGAATACATTTTCTAAACTCCAATTAATATAACGTCACGTCATCCTGAGCGTAGCGAAGGATCTCCGCCACATTCAGGAGATCCTTCGCTACGCTCAGGATGACGGGCGCTACGCTCAGGATGACGGGCGCCACGCTCAGGATGACGGGCGCCGCGCTCAGGATGACGGCTGTTTCTTTTTCAGAGAAAAGGAAGCTATGTTAGCATATTGGGGATACAGAAATCAATTGAGAGAATTTTCAAGCAAATCCACTGCAAGGTTTCGGCTTGCCCTGGTATAAATTTGCTGGGCGAAACTGTAATTGGCAGCTGTAAACTGTTTTTTAATTGCTGTGACTTTTTCATTACTCAGCCGAGCACCATATTGCCCTATAACCTCTGCAGCCGCTGAATTGGCTAGCTCTATGGCTAACTGGGGTGCATAGCCATGGGTAATGGCATAGAGATAAGCACCTGCAAACATATCCCCAGCGCCCACCGTGTCGACAGCAAGCGTAGGTGTCGTTGGAATAGCGATAACCTCTCCATCAATTGCCAACACAGCTCCCTGGCTACCACAAGTTATCACTAGATGCTTGGCTAAAGGTTGTAGTAAGGCAACAGCCTGTTCCAAATGATCAGCTTGACTAAATAGCAGCGCTTCCTCTTCATTGCAAAATAAAAGATCAACCTGGCCATCAATAACAGTGAGCAGTTCTTCTTTAAAATAACGCACCATGTTTGGATCGGAGAGCGTCAATGCAACTTTTGTATTTACCGCTTGAGCATGCCGCCGAGCAGCTAATAACGCCTTCCTCGCCGTGTTTGATGAAACTAAATAACCTTCAAGATAAACATAGTCAGACGCAGCGATTGCTTCTAAATTAAGAACTTCAGAGCAGAGAGTTTCAGAAATACCTAAATAAGTATTCATTGTTCTTTGCGCATCATCTGTCACTAACACAAGGCATTGCCCTGTCACACCAGCCGGCAGGTTTTCTAACGTTAAATTACAATCAAGGCCTAGCGCAGTTAATTCATGCAAAAATAATCGTCCTGCAGCATCATCAGCGACTTTACAACTATAAAAGCCAGCTGCACCAAACTGGCTTAAAGCGATCATGGTATTGGCCGCAGAACCCCCACAACCACTGTGGCAAAAAGAGTCTGTCAAAGCTGCAACTAAACGATCATGGGTCTTCGCATCAACAAGCGTCATTACATTTTTTTCGATAGCTAAAGCGTGTAACAACTCATCATTAACTAGAGCATCTCTGTCTAATAACGCGTTCCCGATCCCGTAAACATGGTATTTTTTCATTAAGCTTCAACTCCTGAAAGGTTTGCTAACACGGATTCTGCAGCGAGATGAGTCAGATGAATTTCTTCATGCTGATGCGCAGCAGAGACAAAACCTGCTTCGTACATGGAAGGCGCAAAATAGATCCCCTTTTGTAACATGCCTTGAAAAAACCGCTTAAATAAAGCCTCATCGGACGCAGCAACATCAGCATAATCACAAATCTGCTGCTTTTGGTTGAAACAAAAACCAAACATTCCTCCTAAGGATGCACAATTAAAGGGGATATTAAATGATTCCACAATTTCAGCGAGACCATTCACCAAGGCCTGAGTGTTTGCAGAAAGATGCTCATAAAAATCTGGTTTTTCTAATTCTGTTAACGTAGCCAAACCAGCTGCCATCGCCAATGGATTACCCGATAAAGTCCCAGCTTGATACACTGGACCTTCGGGAGCAAGATGATCCATGATGGCCGCCTTACCCCCTACAGCACCTACAGGCATACCCCCACCAATTATTTTGCCTAAGGTGGTCAGATCGGGCTTAATATTAAAGACTGCTTGTGCACCACCTAAAGCAACTCTAAATCCTGTCATCACTTCATCAAATAATAATAAAGCATTGCTCGCATCACAAAGCTCACGTAATCCCTGCAAAAAGCTAATTTTAGGTAGGACAAAACCCATGTTACCTGCGACTGGTTCTAGGATAACGGCAGCGATCTCCTCTGAGTATTGTTCAAATAATTGTGCAGTCTGTTCAAGATTATTGAAATCTGCCGTCAGTGTATACTCGGTTATGCTTTCTGGAATACCTGGAGTCGAAGGAATACCCAGTGTCAGCAAACCAGAACCCGCCTTAACTAACAAACTATCATTATGACCATGATAGCAACCAGTAAACTTGATAATCTTATTTTTACCAGTGTAGCCACGAGCTAGACGAATTGCAGTCATAGTAGCTTCTGTGCCCGAATTTACCATGCGTATTTTTTCAATATTCGGCATAAGCGCAATAATTTTCTGTGCAAGCTTAACTTCAAGCTCAGTCGGAGCACCGAAGCTCATTCCGTTATACAGAACCTCAGTGACTGCATCAATAACGGCTTTATGGCAATGACCAAGGATTAACGGACCCCAAGAGCCCACATAATCAATATACGAGCGATTATCAACATCAATTAAATAAGCACCTTTCCCTTGCTTGAAAAAGATTGGCTCTCCACCCACGCCCTTAAATGCGCGCACTGGAGAATTCACCCCGCCTGGAATAACAGCTTGCGCCTGGGCAAATAATCGTTGGGAATTCGTCATGAGCTCACTCCTTTGCTTAAAAATAAATGATTATTTTACCTTGATTTAGCTGCAGTGACAAAATTGATAACTTTACATTCCGTTATGCAATGGCTACATTAGCCCCTTTAGGTCGAGAGCAAGACAAATGCAAGCTTACAAAAAATATATTTGTGTCATCTGTGGATTCATTTATGACGAGGCTGAAGGATGGCCTGAAGATGGTATTGAACCTGGCACTCGCTGGGAAGATGTACCGGAAAATTGGTTTTGCCCTGATTGTGGTGCGGCAAAAGAAGATTTTGAAATGATAGAAATGGAGTAATAGCTCACCCCCGTCATTGTGGGCGCCTCCCATGGCGTCATTGCGAGCGTTAGCGAAGCAATCCAGTGGCCTTATGAGATGCTAGGAAAGGTCGCTGGATTGCTTCGTCGCTACGCTCCTCGCAATGACGGCTTCACCTTCAGCTCTCAATGACGGCCGAATGAGGGGTGAGCTATTACGGTCTCACAACTACTAACACCACAATTCCTATCAACAGCAAGAGAGGTAGTTCATTAAATACCCGATAGAATAGTGCTTTTCTGCGATTTTTATCCTGGGCAAATTGCTTGAGAAAATGACCGCAGGTGAGGTGGTATGCCCATAACAACACGACCAAACTGAATTTGGCATGAAACCAGGGTGCAGTTAAATAATAATGTGGATTATAGAAAACTAACAAAATACCCAATACCGTAGTGAGTAGCGCTGCTGGCCAAGTAATACCGTAGTAAAGACGACGCTCCATAATTTTGAAACGCTCGATACTGATTGGGTCACTAGCATCTGCGTGGTAAACAAAAAGCCTGGGTAAATAAAAAATCCCCGAAAACCAGGCAACCATTGCAATAATATGAAACGCTTTCGTGACTAACATGGTATATTCCTAGATCGACTATTCACGACCTCTCCCCCCGGCCATCCCTGATAAGATTAAGCATTTCGACTGCTAAAGAAAACCCCATTGCAAAATAAAGATAAGCTCGAGGTATATGAAATGCAAAGCTATCTGCAACTAAAAAAGTACCGACTAAAATTAAAAAACTTAAGGCCAGCATTTTGATCGTGGGGTATTTTTCGATAAATTGACCGACTGACTCACTAGCATAAATCATCACTAAAATCGCGCAAGTAATAGCCGTTGCCATTACCCCAAAATAAGGCGTTAAACCAATAGCGGTTAATACGCTATCAAATGAAAAAATAATATCCATCAAGGCAATTTGCAATACAACGCCTTGAAACGAAACCACTTTACCCTTCTTTTCTGCGCTAACTGCATTGTCCCCAACTTCACGATGAATTTCTTGCGTTGCCTTAGTGATTAAAAACATACCGCCAACAAACAGAAATAGGTCACGCCCGGAAAAAGAGAATTGCGCAATACTAAATAAGGGGCGAGTCAGTTTAGCTAACCAAACTGCGCTAGCCAGCAGCATTAACCGTGTAACCCAAGCGAATGTTAAACCCCAACGTCTAGCTTTCTTGCGTTGTTGTTTAGGTAATTTATCCGTGAGAATGGACAAAAAGACTAAATTATCGATTCCGAGTACTATCTCAAGAATAATTAATACACCAAGACTAAAAATAATTTCTATAAAATCCATGTTTGACCCGTAGTTATAACGCCAACCGTCATCCTCTCAGCACCCGTCATCCTGACAGCACCCGTCATCCTGACAGCACCCGTCATCCTGACAGCACCCGTCATCCTGACAGCACCCGTCATCCTGACAGCACCCGTCATCCTGACAGCACCCGTCATCCTGACAGCACCCGTCATCCTGAGCGCACCCGTCATCCTGAGCGCAGCGAAGGATCTCCTAAAATGTGGTATAGTGCTCAACCAGGGAGATCCTTCGCTGCGCTCAGGATGACGGAGCTACGTTCAGGATGACGGAGCTACGTTCAGGATGACGGAGCTACGTTCAGGATGACGGAGCTACGTTCAGGATGACGGAGCTACGTTCAGGATGACGGAGCTACGTTCAGGATGACGGAGCTACGTTCAGGATGACGGAGCTACGTTCAGGATGACGGAGCTGCGCTCAGGATGACGGAGCGTTTTCGACCCAAATAGTAGAATTGTCAACAGACCCTAGCTATAATATTTTCGCATTTTACCAACCTAGTAGGTGAAGACAATAATTAAATTAATCAAAAAGCTGTTACGCAAAACCAGGACTAATCAACCGCCAGTTGAATCAAGCTACATTATTCCGCGCAGCCATCATAACATATCAAAAACAGACATTAACACCAACGCCCTGAAGGTCTTGAATCGCCTCAATAGTGCTGGATTTCAAGCTTATTTAGTTGGAGGTAGTGTACGCGACCTGCTGTTGGGTAAAGTACCAAAGGATTTTGATGTAGCAACTAATGCCACACCTAATCAAATTCGCAAATTATTTCGTAACGCTCGCATCATTGGCCGTCGCTTCAAACTAGTCCATATCATTTACCATCGCGATATCATCGAAGTGGCCACCTTTAGAGGTTCGGACATGCAAGAAATTGATAATCAGCAAACTAATGAGAAAGGCATGCTTGTCCGGGATAATGTGTATGGTACGCTTGATGAAGATGCATGGCGCCGTGATTTCACTATAAATTCGCTTTATTACAACATCGATGATTCCTCGATTGTCGATTTTACTGGTGGCGTTGCTGATGTACATCAACGCAAATTAAGACTGATTGGCGATCCAATGACCCGGTATCAAGAAGATCCGGTAAGAATGCTACGCGCAATACGCTTTAGTGCAAAATTGCATTTCGAAATGGCCGAAGAAACAGCAGCGCCCCTTACTCAATTATCTCCAATGCTAAAACATGTTTCGAGTTCGCGTTTGTTTGATGAGATGACAAAACTGTATCAATGTGGCGAAGCGGAATCTGTTCAGGGCTTATTGGTCAACTATGGATTATTCGCTCAATTGTTTGAACAAACAACACGACTATTCACCAGTGATTATCCGGTTAATGCTTTGCTAGGTGTCGCTCTGGAAAATACGGATACTCGTATTCGTGATAATAAACCTGTTACACCTGCATTTTTATTTGCCGTATTGCTTTGGTTTCCGCTAAAAGATAGAGCCGTGTGTTTACAAGAAGAAGAGAGTTTGCCACCCCTACCAGCGCTAGAAAGAGCCATGTCACAGGTTATTTCTACTCAAAACCGAGTTATCACCATTCCAAAACGATTTACCCAAATTATGCGCGAAATTTGGCTATTACAATTTCGATTCCCCAAGCGCTATGGGGGTCGAGCCTATAATTTATTACAGCATCCCCGATTTCGTGCCGCTTATGATTTTCTTGCCTTACGCGCCCTTGCCGGCGATGAATCCCTGGAGCTCGCCCAATGGTGGACTACCTTCCAAGAGGTCAGTGAAAGTGAGCAAGCAGATATGATTGCCTCCTTGTCACCCGTGCAAACCAAGCAACGAAAACGCCGCCCAAAGACTGCATCATGACGACCCTTTGCTATCTAGGCCTTGGCAGCAATCTTAACTCCCCTGAACGCCAGCTAAGGCTGGCAATAATGGCCTTGCGCAAATTGCCCTACTCACAAGTCGTTAAGATAGCAAGTTTCTATCGCAACCCGGCATGGGGCCGAAGAACACAGCCTAAATTCTGTAACACCGTTGTCGCCTTACGGACTCGCCTTACTCCGCAGCAATTACTTGGATATTGTCAGAAAATTGAGTGCCAACAAGGGCGTATTCGTAAAATCAAATGGGGAGCTAGGACATTGGACATCGACATACTGCTCTATGGTTATAAAAAAATTAAAAATTCAACGCTTGAGATCCCACACCCTAGAATAGCGGAACGTGATTTTGTTCGTTTACCTTTGCAAGAAATTGCCCCCCGTATGGGAGGTGAGCGTGCGGGGTTGACAGTAATGTCAGGTTGGGCCTTGGCCCAACAATTGTTGCTGTTTTCATCATCGATAAACTACACTTATGCTAATTAAACCTCTTTACTAAGCGAGGCAATCTTGTACACAACTATCCTTCATCCTACTGACTTGCAGGAAAATCATTTTGATATGTGCAAACAAGCTGCCGAAATTGCAGCCATGTTTGTTGCTAAATTACATATTCTGCATGTCATTGAACCTCCACCTTCGTATCAATTAGCGCAAGGCTTAGGATTTGCTGAGATTGCCGTTCCCGCTAAAGAAGACGCCCAAACGGTAATGAAATATCTAGGTGATGCCCTTAATATTCCGCCTGAGCAACTGCATGTGGAAATAGGCTCAGTAAAAAAACAAATCCTCGATAAGGTACAAGAGCTGGGTTGTAATTTAGTAATCATCGGTAGCCACACAGCAAGTGCACTGCCTGCTTTTCTTGGTAGTACAGCCTACGCGGTGGTTCATCAAGTGCCTTGTGATGTGTTGACTTTGAGAGTGTAGTTGTTCAAGCGAAAACTACCAAGAGTCAAGACCCTCATCCGCCCTGCGGGCACCTTCTCCCCCTTGGGAGAAGGGAGGTACGATCACTGTTTTTTAACACGCTGGATTAATCGTTTTCTCTTTTTAACTTGTCTGGCGGTAAGTTTATTTTTCTTGTCCTTAAAGGGGTTCTCGGAACCCTTGAACTCCAATTTCAAAGGAGTACCCACCAGACCAAGATGAGATACAAATGCGTTGGCAAGATAACGCTTGTAGCTATCCGGTAATGCGTCGAGTTGATTACCGTGGATCACAATAATTGGTGGATTATGCCCACCGGCATGGGCATAGCGTAGCTTAATGCGGCGATTATTTACCATTGGTGGCGTATGCTGAGTGACTACATCTTGTAATAAACGTGTCAATTGTGGGAGTAGAAAACGATTGCATTGCCGAGGCATAGGCTTGTTCAATGTCTTTGAATAATAAACCTACACCACTACCATGCAATGCAGAAATAAAACGAATCTTGGCAAAATGAACAAAATGCAAGCGGCGGGTTAATTCAGCACGTACGTGCTCTTTATGTTCTTCAGCTAATCCATCCCATTTATTGATTGCAATAACAAGAGCCTTGCCCGCCGTAATAATAAAACTCAATAAATGCATATCTTGCTCAGTCAAGCCTTCGCGAGCATCAAGCAGCATCATGCATACATGGGATTCTTTAATTGCTTGTAGCGTTTTAATCACCGAAAATTTTTCAAGTTTCTCATCAACCCGCGATCGCCTGCGCACTCCTGCCGTATCGATTAAAATATAAGGTTTCTCATCGCGGGTAAATGGAATCGCAATGCTGTCACGTGTCGTACCAGGCAGATCATAAACCACAACCCGCTCTTCTCCCAAAATGCGGTTAATCAGCGTGGACTTACCAACATTAGGTCTGCCCGCAAAAGCAATCTTTATTGCTTTACTCGTCTCTTTTTCTGCAGCAATTTCACTACTGATTGGCAAAGCCTGTATCAATGAATGGATGCCTCGTCCATGGGTAGCAGAAATAGGGTGCACTTCACTAAACCCTAAAGTTTGAAACTCAGCACAGGCAATTTCCTCATCAAGTCCATCCGTTTTATTGACTACGAGATAAATTGGCTTGTTTATTTTTCGCAGTCGCTGAGCAATAGTTTCATCCAAACTAGTCAACCCCGACCTAGCTTCAACTAAAAATAATACAGCATCGGCCTCAGCAAGAGCCAGGTCAGATTGTTTTGCCATTAGCGCATCGACTGCTAAATCCTCTACACCGATACCGCCTGTATCTATAACAATAAATGATTTATTGTCAACGTGAGCTTCACCGTACTGCCTATCGCGAGTTAAGCCAGGGAAATCTGCAACCAGCGCGTCCTGCGTCTTTGTTAAGCGATTAAAAAGGGTGGATTTGCCCACATTTGGGCGGCCAACAAGAGCAATCACCGGGATCATGGGAGAGATCACCCCTCTATCTGGAACGGTCGGATTTGAGTACACTTACAAAGGGAACCTGAACAATTACGGATCATGAATTACCCTACCGCAAAGCGACTTAACTTACCATTAGTAGACATTATGTAGATATTGTTGCCGACAACAGAGGGGGCAGTAGCAATCGCATTGCCAATCTGAGCACGGGAAATCAATTCACCACTTTGTGTTGCTAGAACGTGCATTAAACCCGTTTTATCGCCAACCACTAAACGATCACCCATTAATACAGGCTCAGTCAATCCTCTTGCCTTAAGGGCAACTTGCTTCCAATTCACTCGACCAGTTTGCCGATTGAGCGACCAAACTGTATCATCACTATCGGTTAAATAAAGTGCATTATTATCAATCGCCATGTTTTTATAAACAGAAGCAGGTTTACGCCATAGGAATTGACCATCTTTTAAAGAGAGCGCACCAACATAACCCTGATAGCTTGCTAAATAGGCTACATCGCCACGCACGATAGGATCGGCATCAATATCCACTAAACGCTCAACATCACTTGCACCACTTGCATAAGCAATATTGCGCTGCCAGACTAAACGACCCGTTTGCAGATCAACAGCATCCATTTTGCCATCAGAGTAGCCAACTAAAACTAAATTGTTAACAATGACTGGCGATGAACTTGCCTTTAAAATAAGACTTGGCGCACCATGATCAGACATCCATAATTTCTCACCATTTGCCAAATTAAAGGCGTACAAATTACCATCGATAGTTTTAACAATGACCTTATTACCGGCTATTAATGGCTTAGACAGCGCTTCACCCGAAGTGTTTGCATGCCACAGTTCTGTGCCATCTGACTGCTTAAGCAAAACAACCGTTGAAGCATCGGTGCTAACTGCAATAACGCCGGCTGCTACTGTAGGACCACTCACTAAATTATTGGTTAATTTTTTAGCCCACAGCAAGGACCCTTTGGACCTGTCAACAGCCTGGACTAAACCACTTGCATCGGCAGTGTAGATAACATGGCCGGCAATTACAGGGTTCAGTTTTAAATTAGTACTGGCTTTTTGCGAGCCACCCATGGGTAGCGACCATTTTTCAGTTAATTTTGCTTTACTGCCAATTGGTTTTAAGCTTGCCGGGGCGGGAGTATTATCTTTTCCCAACAAATAATCATCCACCGTTGTACAAGCTTGTAATAAAACACCTAAGGTTAGCACTACAAATTTTTTGTTAATACGCAACATATTTCCTCTTTACTTGGGGGTCTAAGCCGATTGCACAAGGCTATTATCAACCATCGAATGCGTCAATCCAGCTAATGCATTTGTTTTCATTTCAAGAAAAAGATTACCCATTCCGCTAGTTCGCCCTTCCGTTATAGCTTCTTTATAAGCAGCCATTGCTTTTTGATAGTTTCCCGTAGCGACATAGATATCCCCTTTCAACTCATTAACAATCGGTGTGTATCCCGAGTCCTCAATGACAGCTAATTCAGCTAAAGCTTTATCGTAAGCTTTTTGCCCTGCAAGTAAACGCGCGATGCGTAACTTAGCCACCTGCTTTAAAGCCGGCATTTTTGCATGCGAGGCAACATAGTCTAATGTTTGCCGTGCTTTATCATAGTCATCCTCATTGACTTGCAGTTTAGCCAAGGTTAGGCGTGCAGCATCTGCGTAGACGGTTTGCCCATAATCGCTAATCAACTGGTTTGCATAAGCTTGAACACTGTTATTATCTTGATTAGCAAAGGCAACCATAAGCTGCTCATAAGCTGAAGAGGCCTGTGTATTAATTTTCTCTTGATGCCAGTGCCAATATTTATAACCTGCAACCGTTAATAACAGCAAGGACAAGATCACAGTGATTACATTGCTGTATTTATTCCACCAATTTTTTATTGCTGTTAACTGCTCTTCCTCTGTCATGTATACAGACATCACCCTCTCCTACAATCGTAACCATTTAGCACAGTTCACCGAAAAGCCATATTTGGTGCATCTTAAACGAAAAACACGCTGAAAAATGCTCACATAGCCATCTATGCTGCGCTTTTTCAGCGCGTTTTTCGTCCAACTTGCACTCAAATCTGACTTTTCCCCAAGATTTCGAAATTGTGGTGAGTAGTTACCTACAATCTTGCAAATACTGGATTAACTCTCGCTGCGGGATGGTTATTTGCTCCCCTTGCTCACGTAAATTTTTAATACCCACGGTCCCCTGGGCAATTTCATCTTCGCCGAGAATCAAGGCGAATTCTGCCTCACTTTTATCCGCTTTACGAAATTGACTTTTAAATCCCCCCCCTACGGTATTCACTATAATCGACCAATCCTTATCCGTGTTACGCAATTTTTCAGCAAGGAGCAAAGCCTCTTGCATTGCCTCATCACCACTGGCAATGATGAATAAAAAAGGGATTGTAGCGCCATTTTGGGGAATAGCTAGCGTTTCTAATAATAAAAGTAAGCGCTCCATGCCTATTGCAAAACCAACTGCAGGTGTTGGATTGCCCCCCAAATGCTCAACAAGGGCATCATAACGCCCACCCGCACAAACTGTTGCTTGACTCCCTAGTTTGTCAGTAACCCATTCAAAAACGGTATGGCCATAATAATCTAAACCACGTACCAGGAAAGGGTTGATCACATAAGGGATCCCCATTTTCTGTAATCCTTCACATAAGGCGTTAAAACGCTTCTTACTCTCGGCACCCAGTGAGTCAATTAGCCGCGGGGCTTCATTGATTAATGCTTGCATGCTAGGATTTTTACTATCGAGAATGCGCATTGGATTTCTATCTAAGCGTCGCTTACTGTCTTCATCAAGCTGTTCAAAATGAATGGTAAAATAAGTGATGAGCTTTTTTCTGTACTCTTGGCGCTCACTCAACTCACCTAGCGTGTTGATTTGCAAATTCACTTCGTTACCAATACCCAGCTCAGTCCATAATCGCTGGCAGATTGCTATAAGTTCCAATTCAATAGCAGAACCTACCATGCCAAAAGCTTCTACGCCGAACTGGTAAAATTGCCTATAGCGCCCTTTTTGGGGCTTTTCATGACGAAACATAGGGCCACTATACCAAAGTTTCTGTTGTTGATTATGCAATAACCCATGCTCTAAACAAGCACGTAAGCAGCCCGCTGTGCCCTCAGGTCTTAGCGTCACGCTATCACCATTCAAATCAGTAAAGGTGTACATCTCCTTTTCAACGATATCGGTCACTTCGCCAATAGTTCGCCGGAATAACTGTGTGCTTTCTAATAATGGAAAGCGAATTTCCTGATAACCATATTGTAAAAGACAACGAGTAAACGCTTCTTCAAGCTGGCGCCATGCTGGAGTCTGCTGTGGTAAAATATCATTCATTCCCCTTATAGCTTGAATTCTTTCAACCACCTTGTGACTCCATTGGAGTTATTTGATCGTTACTTGGTAGAAGTAATGATTGCATTTTCGAGAGATCCGTTAGTTTGAGCTCCGTTTCAGTTTTACTTGGAGCATCCTCTGCGACAACAGGGGTGGCCTCTTTCGTGGGAAAAAGCTGCTGGTTATCTTTATTTTTTTGCCACCACAGGCCCACCGCAACAATAGCAGCAACAGCAACCACCCCCGTCAATATACGCACTATGCGCTCGCCTTTATTCGTTTCTCGTTTACTCTGCCACAGCGTTTTTTCTAATTTTCTCTCACCAGAATATAGGCTAGTAAATATTTGCAATAGCGGGTCAGGGGGTACATCTAACAATTTAGCGTAAGCGCGTAAGTAGCCTTTGATAAATACAGGCTCAGGCATTTGATCATAGTCATCGGCTTCTAGAAGATCGATAACTCTGACCCTTAGGTGTAATTTACCAGCAACATACTCTTGACTATACCCTTTTTTCTCACGCACCCGAGCTAACTGCATGCCAGGTTTTTCTTGCGTACCGCTATGAATTTCATCCATTACTGTTGTCATTCTTTACTCCGGTATGGTCGGTAAAATTCTTTAGCTTAGTCAACCGTCGTTGGTAAGCTGCCTCAGACATTGTGTTACCTGCCCTATGTGCCGCCTTTATTGCCATAGCTAGCAACGTAGAATCATTCCTAGCGAGTTGCGAGTAATTTTGCAAGTATTGCAATGCATTATCTGGATGATGCTGATTAAGTTCTATCTTAACTAACTCATAAAGGGCTTGTTTTTGCTGCGGATCCTGCTCAAGCGCTTTAGCAAAATAACGTCTAGCCTTGGCGTAATCAGGAATAGCCGCTACACAGAGTCCTGCATTCTCATAAGCCCCAGCTGTATTTGTGTAGTGAACATCTTTGACTGCATTGAGAAAATAACCCTCTGCCTCCTTATAGTTGCCTTGTCGACATAAAAAAGTACCATAGTTATTTAACTGAGCACCACTACTTGGTGCTAAAGACAATGCCTTTTTGTAAAAAAGGCGAGCTTCTTTTACGTCTCCTGTTTTCTCAAAAAAATAAGCCATAGCAGCATTCACATCGGCTGAGTGAGGCGCTAAATTTAAAGCCGCCAGTAACTTCCGTTTTGCCCTGGGCCTATCACCCTGCTTTAAATAAGCTAGACCCAATTGGGTATTATACGATGCCGCATCATTTGGTTGTTGTGCTCGCATAGCATGCTCAGCATTCAGCATTGGCTTCTGTTGGCATGCTTGCAGGAATATCAAACCTAACCCCAGGAACAACCGGAATAAATTTAACACAATAGTCACATTGCATTGCAAAGATTGCTCATTATAACCACTGGAGGGTAATCATGCTAGAACCTCTGAAAAACGCAGCTTTTGCCAACGTTGTGAGCGGCTGGTTCTATCGTTAACTTTGCCGGCGAGCTGACCGCAGGCTGCGTCAATATCGTCTCCTCTGGTTTTGCGAGTGATTGTATTAATTCCACGGGCTAATAATTGTTCGCGAAAAGCATTGATAGTTGCTGTCGAGGAGCGTTCGTATTCAGTTAGGGGAAAGGGGTTGAAGGGAATAAGATTGACTTTAGCAGGTATATCGCGCAATAAGTTAATCAGCTGGGCAGCATGCTCTGGTTGATCGTTGATTCCTTGCAGCATGACGTACTCAAAAGTTACTCTACGCTTAGGTTCATTTTTGAAATAGGTTTTACATAATGCCATCAGCTCATGCAGCGGATATTTCTTATTAATGGGCACTAACTTATTGCGCAACTCATCATTTGGTGCATGCAACGAAACAGCAAGTGCAACTGGACTCACTTCACGCAGACGCGCAAGTTCAGGTAAGACACCTGCAGTACTGAGTGTCACGCGTCGTTTTGATAAGCCATAGGCAAAATCATCCATCATGATATCCATGGCCGCTACAACATTATCAAAATTAAGTAGAGGCTCTCCCATACCCATCATCACTACATTGGTTATTTTTTTATCATGAACACCTTGTTGCTGTGACAGTTCACGCACAGCTAACCAAACTTGACCAATGATTTCTGCAGTTGATAAATTCCGATTAAACCCTTGCTTAGCAGTCGAGCAAAAACTGCAATTTAACCCACAACCTATTTGGGAGGAAACGCAAAGAGTGCCGCGATTCACTTCGGGGATAAAGACAGTTTCAATACAATTGCCACAATCAAGTTTTAATAGCCACTTATGCGTTCCATCAGCCGACTTTTGGCAGCTGACAATTTCAGGAAGATGAATTTCAGCAATCTGCTCCAGCTTCTCACGTAACGTCTTACTCAAATTGCTCATTTGCGCAAAATCATGCAAGCCAAGTTGATGAACCCACTGCATCACTTGTTGTGCCCGATAGGGCTTTTCACCCAAATGGCTAAAAAAATCGCGTATTTGTTGGTGGTTGAAATTCAATAGATTCGCTTTTTGATTCATCTCTGCTCCCGATCCGAGCCATTGAAGAATTATCGTAACTTTCCAGGGGGCCTCATTCAGGAGATCCCTCACTTCGTTCGGGACGTGCCTGGGGAGTTACGAATTATCTTGTGTGTACTTCATCAGGCGCAAAAAAGAAAGCAATTTCTTGCGCTGCTGTTTCAGCACTATCAGAACCATGCACCGCATTAGCATCAATGCTATCAGCAAAATCAGCCCGGATAGTGCCAGCAGCTGCTTCTTTAGGGTTAGTTGCTCCCATCAAATCACGATTTTTAGCAATAGCATTTTCTCCTTGTAAGACCTGAATGATCACCGGACCAGAAATCATGAAGGAAACGAGATCGTTAAAAAACGGGCGCCCCTTATGCACGGCATAGAAGCCCTCTGCCTGAGCTCGAGAGAGATGAGCCATCTTAGCAGCAACAATTTTAAGTCCTGCCTTTTCAAAACGAGAATAGATCTGGCCAATGACTGATTTAGCAACAGCATCTGGTTTAATAATAGAAAGGGTCATTTCGCTTGCCATAGAGCACTCCAATTGAATGATTTAAGCGCAATATTATACATGAAGTGATAGGATGGTGGCTAATAATATATTAAAAATAGGTTGCAAAAAAATCGTTTTGTGTATATTATATTCAATTTTATAACTAAAAGGCTCTAGCTCACACGAGGCGCTCATGAGTTCACACGCACCATTTAAGCCCGCCTATGGTCCCATAGAAAAAGGCGATGCGACTTGGCATTTTGAACAATTAATTAAAGACTTACTTCACCATAACACACATGAGGTGAGCTACAATCAAAATGGCGAAATGACGATTATCGTTAACCATCATTTTTACAATTTAACCCAAATACTTTTACATGAACCTGACTTTGAATTGCTTCAATTTAGTCAAGAAGATATCGCGGCCTATCACGAGCTGATTAAAAACATTCAAGGTCCATTGCGCAAAAAGGCATTTGCCATTGATGAGTCCACGAGGACGAAAATATTCCCTGAGATGAGTAACGAGGAAGCAAGCGCCGTCCGATATTATACCGATGATTGTAGTTTCTATAGATTAGTCAATCACTTATATCGTCATCATGCCGTAAAGCCGTTTGATACCAATCAATATGATGATTTACCAGACTCATTACTCGAAGAAATTGCAGATGAGGCGCATGTTCAACTCAACACAGATGATTTTCTAAACGTCATCATTAAAGAAGTCTTAATACACAGTGCCATTGCACTTTTTGGATTAAGTAAAAATTACTTTAAGCACATTGGTCTCTATTTTGTTAACTCAACATTCAATTTTGAATCACATCAAGATTCAATAAATGGGCCTGGACTCATCTTGAAAAGACTGGAAAATCAGTACGAGAACCCTAGTCCCGTGGAGACAAACATCAGCGAAGAACTTTGCACCAGCATCCCCTCTTCCGCCCTTCGGGCACCTTCTCCCCATGCCTGGGGAGAAGGGAAAATGAGGGAAGTTCTTTGGGAAGCACGGGTTTTTGCCTATGGAAAATTTCTTAAGAAGACGGCGTTAATCCCACTAAAAGAAATAGTGGATAAAGCAAGCGAACCCGAATCAGTTCGCAAGAAAAACCCTTTGCCAAAGAAAATGCCTTTTCGACTATTTGGCAAATCATGCGAAGATGAGGTTTCTACAATCACAGAAAATAATATTCAATACTATTTTAGTTTCAATGAAAAAGAACAATTATTTAATGTGTTAGAGGAGTTTGATAAAAAAGATTTAATTGAATTCGAATCGAACCATCCTCTGATGGAAAAATTATGCTTTTTTCTACGACAACAACCCGAAATTCAAGAGCTTTTTTATGAAACGGTTATTCGTGTTGAGCAAGTTGATGATTATGTTCTTGCCAATGTAAATAAAATCAAACAGGAAATTAAAAAAAACGGTTGGGGAATGTATAGGACAGAAGGATTCCAAGGTGCTTTTGGTGACTCAGAAAATTATCTTGAGGTCTACCGTAAACATGGCCGGGAATCCGATTGTGATCTTTTCAAAAAAATAAAAATCCCTATTTCTTACGTTAAAAATATTGAATCTATTTCAAGTGTTCTCGATGAAGCTGAGCGAGTAATTTTATCTGGAACACAGGTTATTTTTACCTCTTACAAACATTCAACAGTAGATGATAATGATGTGTACGAGTTAGATGGAAAAGTCTTTCGAAGCATCGATAGCACTCATCCCTCTTCTTATTCTCGCGCCCATGTGGCTTTAAGAGAAATATTAGCTTTTGAATTACCCTGTATCATTCAAGAAATCTTCTTTACTATCAATAATATTGATAAAGAACAGATGGAAATTTTGCAACAATTATTGGAAAAAAGCAAAACGCAAGTTCTAACTATTTTTAGCGAAAATAATATTAGACAACAAAACAAACCTGTGATTGAGCTACTGCACCACATTGAACTGCTTGCACCTGAACTAAAAAAGATGATTAGTGATGGTTTACCAGAAGAATTGATGGCATATTTTAATTTTCAAGTAAACACCTCTCGTATATTAGAAAAATTAATCGATTATTTCCCAGAAAATTTTCCAGATTATGTTCCTTGCGATCAAACCGATCGCCACATTAAGGACTTAGTCGATCTTGCTAACAATCGTTATTCCGATCAATCTTACTATGGCGGCGATGCTCTTAATAGACAATTTTTGCTTGATGCCGACGTTGCGAATCTACTCGATCAAAAAACCATTCAGAGCATACTGTTTAATAAAAGTAAACGAGACAACAAAATTAGTGTGAACCGCGAAATTGCATCCGATCTAGCTGACATACTGTTATACGGGTTTAAGGATAAACAATTATTACAATGGGTTAATCCCAATTATGATAGTTATGGCTTAACCGGATTTGAAAAACAACAATCCGATTATGAAAAGAATACCAAACGCATCATTCATCACATTATGAGCATTGAAAAAAATGTGGTCAGAGAAGATGTTGATCAGGATACAGATGTACTGCTATTACGACTTCCTTCTTGTAAAAAATTATACGACCGTTTGGTTGATATTAAAATGGCAATCGCCGATATCATCCAAGATCAAGAAATTGGTATAAACAAACTTCTGTTTATTGAAGCAGACAATACCCCCGAAGAACTGTTTTCACAATGCCAGAGGCGGTTGGAACGCATCGGTAAACATTTTGGTTATCAGATAGAAACGAACGATAAGGGTATTTATTTTAGGACTCCAGACACATTAGCTCAGTTTGTAGAAAAATTCCTAAGCCGAAATGAATTGGTCTTTCATAGCAAAATCATGCATTTTTTCTATGACAAAATCCACCTTCTCTCTTGTTTAGTAGCCAGTCGTAATCTCTCAATTGGAAGCAGCAACTATCGATTTTCTGATGTCATTGAAGAAATCATCAAACAATGTGATCAATTACCAGAAAGTCATTACGCTTGCCAACAATTCAGCTTGCGTATTCAACAAATTGAAGACCATCTTAAACAAAATAAAGAATTTGCCCTGCATTATCATCCTAGGATATTTTTAATCACGAAACAATCTGAATCAAAGAACCTTCGCAAAACACCTGTGCAGAAAGTTCGACCAAGTAAACAATTTCGAAAAATAGAAGCTCTTGATAATGCTATATGCTTCAAGGATGCTTCTGCAATTGATAATTTAATTCAAGTTATGCAAGCGAATCGCCTTGATATTAATTATATTTACAAAGACAAATTCAAGCGTAATACCAATATCGTCCTTGCTGCTGTCATGTATAGTACAGTCGATATCTTGAAAAAAATCATTCAGTTTGGCGCCAAAATCGATCATCCGCAACTTAAGCGTTCACCTCTTGATTTAGCAATTACTTTGAAAAGATTTGAGATGGTTGAAACATTAATTAATGCGGGTGCCAAATTACAATTCAGTAGTGTCTTAGCCGCATTGAAAACAAGTTCTCCGGAAATAGGCGAATACTTACTTCAACAACATAGTCGCTTTAATCAAGTGCTTACTTGGGTTAAAAACGATCAGGATGCGGATAGTCTTGTTCCAAAGGTCATTGAAGTGATGAATCATTACTATGAAAAAAAAGTAACCGATTTGCTAAGAGAGATGGATAAATTTATCCGATTGAAGAGCGGAAGCTTATCTGACAAGAATAAAGTCCGACATCATTTGAGCGTGCAAGAACAGATAAACAAAGTCATAGCAAATGACTCTCTCACCATAATAGATAAACTGAAGTCTGTTATTGAGGAAATTCACAACAAATATATATCGTTATTTGATCAAATGAATGTGTCGTCCTGTCGCACTGATGACGATGCAGAAGCAAGCAATCTATATCATCTCCTTCATCCGGTACGTCAATATATGCACGTCTGCTTTAACGATGACAAATTATCGATTTTCTCGCAAGCTGTTCTTGATGGTGGAGTCATGCTTGATAACGATGCGCTAAAAAAATACCGTACAGCCACCCTATCTAGCGAATGTAGAATGTGAATCCTGGCACCATCGTCAGACCCTGATAATTTTTGCTGTAAATAACTCCCCACGTCATCCCGAGGAGCTTGCGACGAGGGATCTCCATCCAGTGGCACAATTTTTAAATACGTGCTGTTTGCTGGAGATCCCTCGCTTCGCTCGGGATGACGTGGGGAGTTGCGTTTTTTTTGTGTACAAGAAGATTATCTTTATATATAATCTTTGCTCATTTTTTGTAAAACGAGAGTAAAATATGTCACGTGGTAAAGACGACCAATCCTTAACTCCAAATGTTTTTGGAACCTTAAACGAGGATGTTGCACGAGTAATCGCCAGTCATTCTTCCGTTAATCACATCTTAAGCTTAATGTCTGTATGTAAAACGACTTATAATTTATTCAAACCCAATCTGGCCCTAGTTTTGGCACCGAAGGCCCAGGTTTGTGCCGTTCAAGGTAATCCGGATGGATTAGCCTTGATCGCAAAACATATCCCAGATGCCTTATTCGTGAAGCTGAAAATTGCCGATCCGTACGGACGTATTTTTTATAGCATATCCACGTATCAGCTCTACACTTTTCTCTGTGATGGGGACATGAAGAAACAAATCGCCCCGTTCATTCCTGAAAGGCTGAACAAACTACGCCAAGAGCAATATGCCGAACTTGGGATTGGAGGTCCTGATCTCATTAAGCTTTCCTTTGACCCAATAGAGGCTGCAAAGAAGGATTTCAAGAACATTCTTGCATTTAAGGCAACCTATGAATTATATGATAGGACAAAAAGGGACGTTACTTTTCCCTTATTTGAAAATAAAGACGCAATTATTTATTACCGAGAGATAAAGGGTCAAGCCAATTTCTACTACGCAAATCGCGAAACAAAAGAGATTAGTCAGCTTAGCGAGTGCACTCATTCAGAAGACGATAAGGAAGCATTCGAGGGGTTAATAGCCTCCTTCGACAACATGGAAAATAACTCCAGTCGACGATCAAGCGATGGAGAGCACCAATTGATTGAAAGAATCTTCAAACGCAAACTACACCGTGAAGGAATACAGTATGAACAAGATGGTATACGCTACCGGGATAGTCGTACTTCGTTTCCAGTAGTTAATGCTTATAGAAAATGTATGAGGGTATATGATGGAGCTAGCAAAGAAGTAGATGAATATTGGTGCAAGGGCGTTGGTAAAGCCCAAGGCGTCGTGATGTGGATACTACAACGCTTTTGCGAAAATCGTGTATTCCAGCCACTGCCCACAAATTTTGATAACTTCAACCGGGGAGTTATGTTTTATGATGGGGATTTAGGTCGTTATAAGGAGATCTTCGATTCCTCTAAATTGGTTGACAGTCTTGGTAAGACTCTTGCGCTATATAAAGGCAAACGCTCCCCCCCTGCAGGAACGCAACAGTGGAGAGGGCCAAGTATTGCGATATTTGATTTGTCTGCCCTTTGCTGCCTTATTGAAAGAGGTAAAGCGAATGTGATTGAACAGCAAGAGGAGAATTTACTGACTCCGGACGCATCCCCCGGACAGTAACAGCGTCATTGCGAGCGCTAGCGAAGCACGTCATTGCGAGGAGCGTAGCGACGAAGCAATTGTAAGTTTAAAAAGTGATAGGATAAGCCTCAAGAGAGTAGCCCCTCACGGAAGTGAAGGGCGCGGGCGTGAGCGACCGTGAAGCAATCGATTTTACCGATCGTCTGGATCTGGGTACTCTAGCCCTGCTCTCGAAACGTTTGAATAGTTGAATGAGCTGCATTAGCACGCTCGCTTACAATCGTAAACATTAATTTCGAGGCTGAAATGGAAGTGTATAATAATTTTGTAGGAATTGACATTGGTAAATTAACCTTTGTAGTAGGAGTACATGGTCAAAAATCAATTAGGGAGTATGAAAATAACGTTGAAGGAATTGAACATTTTCTAAAGGATTACCGCTCAATGCTACCTAAGAGTTTTATTGTATTAGAGACCACTGGCGGTTATGAAATGAGATTATTGTTAACGCTGTGTGAGGAAGGTTTTGCGGTACATAGAGCCAACACACGCAAGGTAAAGAATTTCATTCGGTCATTAGGTAATGGAGCAAAAACAGACGCATTAGACGGTAAATCTCTAGCATTATATGGCTATGAAAGGCATGAGCGATTGGAGTGTTTTAAGCCACAATCGCAGCAATCACTCGAGTTATATGAATTAGTACAGCGCTGTAGCGATTTAAAACAGATGCTTGCTGCGGAAAAGAATAGGCTGAAGGCTCCGCGCGCCGATCACATCAAAGAAAGCTGTGAATTAATGATAGATTCGCTGACAAAGCAAATTGATACACTTACGGCACGAGTTAATCATATTATTGAGAATGATACTCTATTAAGCAAGAAGAAAGCCGTATTAAAAACAATTCCAGGTATTGGCGAAGTGACAGCGAACTATTTACTGGTATTAGTGCCCGAATTAGGTACACTGAATCGTAAACAAATAGCATCCTTAACTGGCTTGGCACCCATAGCAAATGATAGCGGGTTATATAAAGGCTATAGGGCAACAGGGCATGGGCGAAAAGGTGTGAAACCTATTTTGTTTATGGCTGCAATGGCTGCGCGAAATTCAAACTCGTGGTTAAAAAGTTTTTACAATCGATTAGTTGAAGCGGGCAAAAAGAAAATCGTGGCGTTAACCGCATTGATGCGTAAAATTATTGTTATAGCTAATGCTAGAGTTAGAGACTTTAATTTGTCTTGTTCTTAAGCAATTAGACTATTAAAAATAATTTAAAAAAATCGCTGAGACATAGTTGATCCAGCGACCTTTCCTAGCATCTCATAAGGCCACTGGATTGCTTCGTCGCTACGCTCCTCGCAATGACGACTTCACCTTCGGTTCGCAATGACGAACATACGACTCTCTACAACCCAGAGCGAGCCTGAGGTTAGTTAAGAGCAGTGCGAAGCAAACTCCTTAATTAAACCCTATTATTCTTTACCGATATCGGCATCAAAATACAATGATTCGCGGTTTTCTTCATTTTGGGTTGGATCATATTGGTATTCGGGAAGTAATTTAATTAAATCGTTTACTCGCAGAATCAAATTATAGAAATCAGAGCGCCATGTGCGCACGCTCACCCCCATTTCATTGATTTGATTAATAAAATTCGTCAAAGTAGGATCAATTTCTGCTGTGTATTCATTGAGTCTAGTAAGCTGGTTAATGAAAATCTGTTTAACCTCTGGGGATAGCTTTTCGCCCATGATTTTCTCCCCGCGCAACCATAAAGCATCTTGCAAATTAATTTCCGTGGATAGATCCGCATGGGTTAATAAAACCTGCAACAATTGCATAATCAATTTTTGATCGTTGTCAAGTCCGTGAAATTGGAGTTCTGTTTGAATTTTTGAGGCGCCTTTTGCCAAAATCTTTTGCCATTCAGCTGCATAGTGCATAAGACTTTGCTGGCATTCAGCAATTAATTTATTGTGCTGGGCTTCGCAGTCATGAAAATCATCCGCCATTCTGACTAGTGTTTTACGCTCGCTTTCCAAGTCTTCGCGGGTAGGCCCGCCAGGGGCATCTTCTGCTTTGCCACTTTCACCTGACATTAGGTAATCAATAAATAATTTTTGCGCATAAACTTGGTAATCATTTGCCTGTTGCAAAATGATGCCATTGTAGACATTCTTTAAAGGAACCCTTAACAAGCGGTGATAAATCGAGTTAGGGTTTTTTATCGCAGCCAGCAATTCTTCAGGCTGTAAACGAATCTTATAGCGTTCTAAAACGCGCTCTGCGGTTATCATGCCATACGTTGATAACCAGATTGATAAGTCCTCTTCTATGTGTGCTTCTTTCATTATTGTTCCATAGGATATAATACTTTATTTTCAATAGGGTCTGACCCTACAGCACCACGCTGACCCTACAGCACCACGTCATCCTGGGCGCAGCCAGCCGTCATCCTGAGCGCAGCGAAGGATCTCCTTGGTTGAGCACTATGCTACAATCAGGAGATCCTTCGCTGCGCTCAGGATGACGGGTGCAGACCCTAATAGTATAGTGTAAATTTGTCATGCTAAGTGATATGCAAATAGTAATCGATTTTCTGCGTTTGCCAACCCCTGCAGCATGGTTAAATGCTGCCATCGCTAATATTCCTACCCTACTTGTTGATCATGCTCATTGTGAACGGAAAGCAGCTGCTACGGCAGTTAACTTTATCTCTAAATACCCCGAAAAACAGGCGTTAGTCGCAGTCATGTCACCGTTAGCACGGGAAGAATTACTTCATTTTGAAAAGGTCAATGCATTGATGCAGGAGCGCAATATTCATTTCGGGCCCCTACCCCCTTCCAATTATGCCCAAAAAATGCATCGTTCTGTGACTAGAGGCGGTTGTATAGAGCGCTTGCGTGATCAGTTAATTGTTGGTGCAATCATTGAGGCTCGATCCTGTGAACGGTTTAATGCGCTGATCCCCTGGCTTAAGGATGCTAGATTGAGTAAATTTTATGCATCATTAGTGAAGTCAGAGGCGCGCCATTTTGAAGATTATTTGCATTTGGCAAAACGTTATGGCGGGGATATTGCTAATCGGGTGGATTTTTTTCTAGGCATTGAGAATAGTTTAATTGGTTCTACAGACAGTGTGTTTCGGTTTCATAGTGGGATACCGGGTTAGGCGTGATTTACGTTGGATCACGAGGTAACGTAGGTTTGATAATTGCATAATTTGTTCATAAAACATCCGTCATTGCGAGGAGCGTAGCTCCCCCGTCATTGCGAGGAGCGTAGCGACGAAGCAATCCAGTGGCCTTATGGATCTCATAAGGCCACTGGATTGCTTCGCTTCGCTCGCAATGACGAGGCTTCGCTCGCAATGACGGTGTGTTTAAGGAGACGGAGACATTGATGGGCCGCCATACTCTACTTTCATTTCCATGCGGCCGGAGATGAATTTTTCTAGGCTGGTGTCGAAATCTTCGTTTAACTCTTGGAATTTTTCTTTGGTCATCTTGTCGCCATGCTCGTCTTTAAATACAAGACCAACATTCGGCTCTACGACAGCGTCATAGCCATTTGATTTTGCCCACATTTTTATCCCCACGTCGAAATGCATTTTCAGATCTTTAGTAGAGTCAACCTCCCCTGTGGCAGGGTCAATAATTTCTTGGACAGGTTCACCATTTTTTGTGATTTGTGATTTTAATCCGCCTTGCTCATCTAAAGTCGCACTAAGACGCATTTCAGGTAGGTCGCCTGCCTCAATTCTCCTGCGTGCGATCGGATCGCCAATTACCTTATCCCAAGCCATACCTGGGAGTTCTTTAGCAGCAGTAAGATACGGAGCCATATTGTCGCGGTAGGGTATAAAAACGGTGAGATCTATTGGATCATAATACATCGCTTTATTCAATTCTAAAGCGGCTGCTAAAAGACCCTGCATTGCTACTGCCCAGTCGTTATAACCACTAAACTCTTTACTAATCAGCGTATTACCAGTTTTATTCACTTTATCCCAGTATAAGTGACCTTCCTCATCTTTGGCATCTTCTCTGCGCTTTGCTGCTGATTCTTCTTCACGCACAGCAGCAGCTTCTTGCTTCATCGCTTTTTGCTTCGCGATAATCTCATCTTTTAATTTTTCCTTAACCTCAGTATCGCGTTGATTCTGAATCTCACGTTGTTGTACTTCGTTTAATGGCATGGTACTGCTCCTCTAGAAATCCAAGAGACAAAACTCAAATCTATTTGATTTATAATAACACAATACCTTAGGATTGTCATCCCAGTCACTTAAGACATATTGTTTATACTCTTTTCCATTATACAGATGATTACTTAAGCCAACCTTATGGGTATGGCCATGCACTACCATATCGACTTGTTGTTTTTGCATATGGGCGATCATTGGCTGCAGCACGACATCCATTGTAGCCATGGTTTTGCTCCGATTGTCTTGGCTGCGCTGCCTGATTTTAGCCACCATTTTGTTACGCAGATGAGTAGGTACCTGCAAAAAAGCGTTTACGAACCAGCGATTTCGAGTTATTCGCCTAAACCATTGATGCCCTTTATCGTTAGTGCAATACCTATCCCCATGAACGAGTAAAATTTTGCTAGCCCCAAGCTGAATAACGGTTGGTTCAGGAAGGATTGTCATTCCTGCTGCCTTAGCAAAATGGGAACCCAATAAAAAATCACGATTACCATGCATAAAATAAAGAGCAACTTGCTGTGCAGACAACCATCTTAAGCGCTCGGCAATGGCTTGGCTCCAGGAATTGTTCGCATCATCACCCGACCAAGCGTGAAAAAAATCGCCAAGAATATAAACTGATTGGGCATTAACAGCCGCCCACTCAATGAAAGCATTAAAACGAGCCGTTATTAGATGCTCTTCTGGGTGAAGGTGTAAATCAGAAATAAAGGCTGCTTCAACTGGTTTATTGCTTAGCATAAAGGCTCAATACAATATGTTCATCGTGTAGATAGATTTGACAAGGTTTATCCGAGGGTTCAATAGCGTCACTTAATCGATAAAATCCCGCAATTGCTACAAGCTCTGCATCAAGCGATTGACAAAAAATCCTAGCTTGCGTATCGCCGGAAATACCAGCAAGCGCCCTACCGCGTAAGGCCCCATAAACATGGATATTGCCATCAGCTAACAATTCTGCCCCAGGGCTGACGGAAGCGGCAATGATTAAATCCCCCCCTTTACTCACCAGCTGTTGGCCAGATCGTACTGGAACAGTCTGTAATTTATTTTTGCCCAATTCGGTATGAGCTACTGCCTGATCCTCTATAGTATCCTCTATTAAAATCTTATCCTGGGCGGAGGAAGCGTGCATTACCGCCAATCCTTGGCATTGCGCTAACGTTTCTAAAAGAGGATTGGCTCCTTGGATTGCTACAGGCACCAAACTATGCTCACGCATGGATTGACAAAAGCCCTGTAAATCAAGCTCAAGATCATGGATCGCGCTACAATCTAATACAAGAGGAGTTTTATCAAAAAAACGAGGCGCTTTTAAAATCATTTCTTCCAGTTGTTGGGCAAATTGCATTCGATTATTGCTCAATAATTGGAAAACTGTAAACGTATATAGCCTACCTTTAAGTCGAAAAGCCTGTGATTTCAATAAATTATCAACCATGATGTACTATCCATCACCTTGTTTTTTTGATTGTAACTATTGATTTATACTAACATGAGGGGAGCAATAACAGAAGGTTAATCGGTGTGGATAAAATATGGCTTAAGTATTATCAAGACGGCGTACCCCATGAAATTGATATCAACGAACATGCCTCTCTTGTTTCATTATTCGAAGATTCCTGCCGTAAGTATGCTGACAAGGTCGCTTATGTTAATTTAGGCTATGAAATGACCTATGCAGAACTTGCCGAGAAAAGTCGCCAATTCGCAGTTTACCTGCAGCAGCTAGGTCTAAAGAAAGACACTCGCGTCGCCATCATGATGCCTAATTTGCTCCAATATCCTATCGCTTTATTTGGCATCTTGCGCGCTGGTTGTATTGCTGTTAATACCAATCCCCTTTATACCGCTGATGAATTTATTCATCAAATGAATGATGCTGGCGTCGAAGTGCTTATTGTTCTTGCAAATTTTGCTAAGACTGTTGAAAAGGCCCTAGCCCAAACTCCAACAATCAAGCATATCATTACCACTCAAATTGGTGATAGTCTTCCTCTAGGCAAACGCTTATTAGTTAATGCCGTGGTAAAATACGTTAAAAAGCTAGTCCCTTCCTATAACCTCCCACAAGCAATTCGCTTTAATGAAGCGCTAAAATTAGGTAAACAGGGCAAATTAACTCCAGTCAAGCTAGGTCATCATGACATAGCTTTCCTGCAATATACGGGGGGTACTACGGGTATTGTCAAAGGTGCAATTCTTACCCATGGCAATATGGTAGCCAATGTGCTCCAAGCTTACGCCTGGATTGCCCCACTACACATTGATGGTGAAGATATCATTGTCACTGCCTTACCTCTTTACCATATCTTTTCCTTAACAGCGAATTGCCTTACTTTTCTTAAGCTAGGAGCAAAAAATATATTAATCACCAATCCTCGTGATATCTCCCATTTTATCGATGAAATTAAAAACACTGGATTTACCGCAATTACAGGTGTGAACACGTTGTTTAATGCATTGATGAACAACCCCAAATTTCATGAGATCGATTTTTCAAAGCTAAAATGTGTTCTCGCTGGTGGCATGGCACTGCAAAAAAGCGTATCATTGAAATGGGCCGAAATGACCAAATTTCGTGTACTTGAAGCGTATGGCCTGACTGAAACGAGCCCTGCAGCAACAATCAATCCGATGTATTTGGACAGCTATAACGGCAGCATTGGACTACCCGTGCCTTCGACAACAATCTCTATTCGTAATGATGCAGAAATAGAAGTTCCTATTGGTGAGACAGGTGAACTATGTATTAAAGGCCCGCAAGTTATGGATGGCTATTGGCAGCGCCCTGAGGAAACAGCCTTAGCCTTTACAGCGGATGGTTTTTTAAAAACGGGGGATATTGCCCGTGTCGATGAAAAAGGTTTCGTCTATCTCGTGGATCGCAAAAAAGATTTAATTGTGGTTTCAGGTTTCAATGTCTACCCTAATGAAGTGGAGCAAGTCATTAGCATGATTCCTGGTGTTCATGAGGTGGGTGTAGTCGGGGTGAAAAATGAAGGATCGGGTGAGCAGGTAAAAGCTTGTATCGTTAAACGAGATCCGGCTCTAACTACTGAAGAGGTTATTGCTCACTGCCGTGAGCATTTAACTGGCTATAAAATACCTAAGATCGTCGAGTTTTATGATGAACTACCGAAGACAAACGTCGGTAAGATCTTGCGACGTGCTTTAAAAGCGGGCGCAACTCTCAGTATGGGCAAATAAATCTTTGTAGGTTGGGCCTCGGCCCAACATGGGTCGATGAACCGATAACAATTTTTCAATCATTTGACCATCGAGGAGCTTTACTCCTACAAAACTTCGAGCCATAACCTTGTTGGGCCAAGGCCCAACCTACTTTCCATAACCTTGTTGGGCCAAGGCCCAACCTACTTTAAATTTGCCCATGCGAGAGTTGCACCCAGTAAAGGCTACGCAATGGTTGTCGGTGGATTACTGTGATAGGTAGCCTGATAAACCGCCAAAGCATCATCGGCAGCTTTCTGAAGGCCCAGAATATTATTTGCATTATAAAGAATCGCTAGGGCTTCGCGCGCGCTTGGTGCTTGCGGGTAATTTTTTACCAAGAAATTGGCGCGCTCTATAGCGGCAACGAACATTTTACGCTCATAATAATATTTTGACGTGTGCAATTCGCGTTGGGCAAACATATTACGTAAATAAATCATACGCTGTAATGCGCTAGCTTTGTAACGGCTGTCTGGGAATTTCTGGATCAGCGTTGCAAAATCAGAATAGGCCTGTGATTGCGTCCCAGGATCACGCCAAGATTCATCGATGGGAAAAGAAGTTGCCAACGCACCACGTGTCTGTTGGAAATTAGCAAGTCCCTGCATGTAATAGGCATAATCAACATTTTTAGCGCGTGGGTAAAGATGAATAAAACGTTCTGCTGTCGCTGCGGTCGAAGGATAATCACCTTTTTTGTAATAGGCATAAATTAAATCCAGTTGTGCTTTCTCGGCAAAATCACTGAAAGGATACATGGATTCTAGGGCCTCTAAGCGTTTTGCCGCGCTTTCATACTGTCCTTTAGCGATCGATTGTTGGGCATCTGTAAAAAGTTGCTTTGCAGTCATGCCGGCGTAAACACTATTATCTTCATCATCTTTTTTGCTCCACCATGTCTTGCAGGCAGATAAAGAAAATAAAAGACTTATTAGAACCAACACTTGAATTCGTTTCATATACCACCTATTACCAACAACCATTCGCAAATGCCGCTCATTATACTCATCCTCTGCAATTTTGCGAGCATCATAGCGCACCATCATTGCGAGCGTATACCCGTCATTGCGAACGCAGTGAAGCAATCCGAGCGACCTTTCCTAAGCATCTAAGGTCACTGGATTGCTTCGCTAACGCTCGCAATGACGAGGCGAGATGGCCAAAATGGTAGAATTGTAAACAGACTCTATTTACAAAAGCCCGGGCCTTCAGATAGTATTCAGCACTGTCGGAGAGGTGGCTGAGCGGTTGAAAGCGGCGGTCTTGAAAACCGTTGAAGGGCGACCTTCCCAGGGTTCGAATCCCTGCCTCTCCGCCAAATTAGCATGGTGTCACACCCCGCTTGTTTTAACCACCTTATCAATGGCCATCAAACTTTCCAATAAAGGTCTCATTTGCGCAAGAGGCCAGCTATTTGGCCCATCGCTGAGTGCTTTATCAGGTTCAGGATGAGTTTCCATAAAAATGCCGGCGATGCCAGTTGCTACTGCAGCCCTAGCTAAACCAGGAATAAATTCACGTTGACCACTCGAAACGCCATTATTGCTACCAGGCAATTGCACCGAATGGGTTGCATCATAAATAACCGGGCATCCAGACTCACGCATAATTTGCAAAGAACGCATATCAGAAACCAAATTATTGTAGCCAAAACTGACGCCCCGCTCACAAACCATAATTTGTTCATTACCACAAGCCCTTGCTTTAGCTACAACATGCTTCATATCCCGAGGGAGCTAAAAATTGCCCTTTTTTGATATTCACCGGCTTATTCATCGCTGCAACTTTTTGGATAAAATTCGTTTGACGACATAAAAAAGCAGGGGTTTGCAGCACATCAACAACTGCAGCGACTTCCAATAATGGCGTATCTTCATGAACATCTGTAAGCACAGGAACACCGACTTGCCCTCTAACCTTCTCCAAAATCAGCAAACCTTTTTCAAAACCAGGACCACGATAACTATTCATCGATGAACGATTCGCCTTATCAAACGAGGATTTATAAATAAAAGGCAATTTAAGTTGCGCACAAATTTCCTTGAGATACCCTGCTGTTTCTATAGCCAGTTCTTCGCTTTCAATGACACAGGGCCCCGCGATTAAAAATAAAGGAAAATCAATACCTACATCAAAACCACATAACTTCATGCTTTGTCCTTTTTTTGGTGAAATGTGTCGTGCAGCCAATACGAACTGGGTAAACAGTGGATGTCCATCCCGGGGTGTTGAGGTAAACTCAGGATGAAATTGGCAAGCGATAAACCAAGGGTGATCCGGCAACTCAATCATTTCAACCAACATATTGTCCGCAGAACGCCCAGAAATGACTAAGCCATGCTGTACCAACGCTTCGACAAACTGATTATTTACCTCATAACGATGACGATGGCGTTCGACAATCTGCGAGTTATTATAAATCTTAAAAGCTAATGTATCGTTCTCTATCTTACATAGCTGTGCACCTAAACGCATGGTACCACCAAGATCGGCATTTTCATCACGCAAACTTACTCTACCATCCGCTTCTAACCATTCACTAATCAAGCCTATAACAGGATAGGGGGTAGTCTTATCAAATTCAGTGGAGTTCGCCTTTGTGAGCCCAACCACGTTGCGCGCAAATTCAATCACTGCAGTTTGCAAACCTAAGCAGATACCTAAAAAAGGAATTTTGCTTTCACGCGCATGTTGAATTGCTCGGATTTTACCCTCAATACCGCGCTCACCAAAACCACCGGGTACTAATAATGCGTCAATATTGGCGAGTAATTCCGGACCATGCTTTTCTATTAACTCGGCATCAACATAAACAATTTCAACTTTGGTTTGGGTATGAATACCAGCGTGCAAGAGGGCTTCATTGAGTGACTTATAGGCATCATTTAACTCGGTGTATTTCCCAACCATGCCAATTTTAACCGTCATTGTCTGGATTGCTTGTGCATCAACGACTCGCTGCCACTCGCTTAAATCCGCAGGTTTTACTGTCAAACCCAATTTTTTTACCACAATTTCGTCTAAACCTTGTCCATGTAAAATCATCGGAATCTGATAAATACTTTTAGCATCTTCTAGCGAAATAACGCCCTCTTTTTCTACGTTGGTAAACAACGCGATTTTTGCCCTATCACTCAAAGATAATGGCTTCTCGGAGCGACAAATAAGAATATCAGGCTGAATACCAATTGAACGCAGCTCTTTTACCGAATGCTGAGTCGGTTTTGTTTTAGTTTCACCTGCGGTAGCAATGTAAGGGACTAGGGTGAGATGAATAAATAAAGATCGCTGTGGACCAAACTCCATGCGCATTTGCCGGATAGCTTCAAGAAAAGGCAGCGATTCAATATCCCCAACCGTTCCTCCAATTTCGATCATCGCCACATCATAGTCATCAGCGCCTTGCTTGATTGAGCGTTTAATTTCATTGGTGATATGAGGAATAACCTGCACAGTGCCCCCTAAATAATCACCTCTACGCTCTTTCTTAATAACCGTTTCATAAATTTTACCGGACGTAAAATTATTGCGTTTAGTCATCGTGGTGCGAACAAAGCGCTCATAATGGCCAAGATCAAGATCCGTCTCAGCGCCATCCTGGGTTACGAACACTTCCCCATGCTGAAAAGGGCTCATTGTTCCTGGATCGACATTAATATAAGGATCAAGTTTAATAAGCGTAACACGTAAGCCTCGTGCTTCTAAAATTGCGGCAAGGGAAGCGGAAGCAATCCCTTTACCTAGTGAAGAGACCACCCCACCTGTGATAAAAATATAACTCGTCATAATGACCCCGTTTGAAAATGCTGCATGATAAACGGAATTGGAGTTTACCAAAAGAGGAGTAGAAATAACATCACAAGCAAAGTATCTTTACTGTCGTCATTGCGAGTACCCTAGTCCCGTGGGACAAACATCACCAAAGAACTTTGCACCAGCATCCCCTCTCCCGCCCTACGGGCACCCTCTCCCCGTTCCCGGGGCGAGGGGGAAAATGAAGGAAGTTCTTTGGGAGGAGCGTAGCGACGAAGCAATCCAGTGACCTTTTCTAGCATCTCATAAGGCCACTGGATTGCTTCGCTGACGCTCGCAATGACAGAGTAAAGTCGATCATATATAAGGAGAACACAGTGTATTTACCCGGATTTGGTAACCATCACCAAACTGAAGCGATCCCAGATGCCTTACCCAAAGATCAAAATTCTCCACAGCAATGTCCACTAGGCTTGTATGCTGAACAATTAAGTGGCAGTGCGTTTACTAGACCAAGGCATGTTAATCTACACAGCTGGCTTTATCGCATTATCCCTTCTGTCGTACACCAAGATTATGTCGCTTATCCTCAAGCCAAGCCACTCACTTATGCAAAAGAGCAAGCACCCAATCCATTACGCTGGTCGCCGTTAGATCACCCCACGGCTAAGCAAGATTTTATTGATGGTTTATTTTTCCTAGCAGGTAACAGCGTAGCTAATACGTTTATCTATCAATGTAACCTATCGATGCAAAATCGCTATTTTAGTGATAATGATGGCGAAATGCTTTTCGTTCCTTATTTAGGGGAAATAACTATTCATACGGAGTTTGGCCAACTCTCTATTGCCCCGGGTAAAATTGCTGTTATCCCGCGAGGAGTAAAATTTAAAATAGAATTATCCAGCCCTTTAGCCTCCGGCTATCTTTGTGAAAATACCAGCATACCCTTTTCTTTGCCCCAATTAGGTCCAATTGGTGCCAACAGTTTGGCTAATCCGCGGCATTTCCTCTATCCGCAAGCAGCATTCGAAAATAAACACCAAGACGTCACGCTGATTTGTAAATATCAACATCATTTTTGGTCAGCTAAATCAAATCATTCACCCTTAAATGTTGTTGCCTGGCATGGCAACTATGCCCCGTATTGTTATGATTTATCACTCTTTAACCCGGTTAGCACCGTTAGTTTTGATCACCCTGACCCGTCAATCTTTACTGTATTAACCTCGACAAGTGACACCCCGGGTATCGCTAATCTTGACTTTGTTATTTTTCCGCCACGCTGGATGGTTGCTGAGCATACGTTTAGACCACCGTATTTTCACCGTAATATTATGAGCGAACTAATGGGACTAATTTATGGTGAGTATGATGCCAAAAAAGAAGGTTTCATACCCGGTGGTGTGAGTATTCATAACTGCATGACCGCCCATGGGCCTGATTACGAAACCTACCGCAGTGCCCTATCGCAAGAATTGAAACCAACTCGCTATCAAGATACTTTAGCATTTATGTTTGAAACAAAAACACCTTGGTTAGTAAGTAACGAAGCTTTAGCACACCCTGCAAGGCAAAAAAATTATTCAGCCTGCTGGCAAAAGCTAAGTCCTGAGCGCAGCGAAGGATCTCCCGAATGAGGCATAGTGCTCAACCAAGGAGATCCTTCGCTGCGCTCAGGATGACGGGCTAAATGCGCAGGATGACGGGCTAAATGCGCAGGATGACGGGCTAAATGCGCAGGATGACGGGCTATGTTTAAAATAAATCTTCTTGCCTTAAACCGACACGCTCTAGCAACCCTCTTAGGGTTTTTAAAGCCTCAACTTGTATTTGCCTGACTCGCTCACGCGTTAAGTCAATCTCTTTGCCCACGTCCTCAAGAGTTGCCTTCTCAAACCCGCGCAGGCCAAAGCGCCTAGCAATCACTTGTTGTTGGTTCTCTGTTAATTTATCCAATAAAGACTCTATATGATTACGCAAATTTTCGTCGGTTAGTAGCTCCGCAGGATTCATACTATTTTCATCGGCAATCGTATCAAGTAAGGACTTACTCTCATCGTAACCGATTGGAGTATCCACAGAGGCCACTTTATCATTTAAACCCAGCAACTTTTCAACTTCCTCAAGGGGCTTATCCACTTTCTCCGCAATTTCTTCTGCAGAAGGTTCATGATCAAGTGTCTGTGTTAACTGCCTTGCCGCGCGTAAGTACACATTAAGCTCTTTCACCACGTGAATAGGTAGCCTTATGGTTCGCGTTTGATTCATGATAGCCCGCTCAATAGTCTGCCGAATCCACCATGTTGCGTAAGTTGAAAAACGAAAACCTCTATCAGGATCAAATTTTTCCACTGACTTCATCAAACCTAAATTTCCCTCTTCAATAAGATCGAGAAGGGGTAAGCCTCGATTGAGATAACGACGCGAAATTTTAACGACTAGACGCAAATTGGACTCAATCATTTTTTTGCGTGCAGCAACATCACCTTTAAGAGCAAGTTTTGCGTAATGCACTTCTTCCTCAGCGGAAAGTAACGGAGAAAAACCGATCTCACTCAAATAAATCTGTGTTGCATCCATAATTTTGGACGCTTGCCTACCTCGCTGAAAACTAGGAAAAGCCTCCTCATTACTAAAATCTGGCACCCCAGCAGCAGCTACCTCTTCCTCATCGTCGCTAACCTTTTCACTGAGCATCATCTCATCAGGAGACTCATCCCATTCATCTTCCGGAATCTCACTGTCTTTCATTAATTCGTCATCTGCCTGCATCATGTCACCTGCTGTGTTTAGAAAAAACACCTCTTTATTGCATTATGGCATACCGCTTACACACTGTTTTATTTTTAGCCTGTCTTTAAGTAACCCAGAGGGTTTATAGGTTTTCCAGATTTTCTAATTTCAAAATGGACACCCCAATATCTTCTATCTATAACACCTATTTCGGCAATAATTTGTCCAGCTTTAACTTTTTGCCCTTCCTTAACAATATTGTGTGAATTATTACCATATGCAGTCAAATATTGGCCACTGTGTTTAATGATAATTAAATTCCCATAACCTGAAAGACCACTGCCTGCATAAGCAACTACTCCATCAGATGCCGCATGGACCTTTTCACCTTTTTTACCAGCAATATCTATGCCTTTTTTTCCTTGTTGTGGAACAAAGCGGGTCACAATTTGCCCATTAACCGGCCACAACCACCTTTGATTTTGCTGAGCTGCGCCGCTAAAGAGATTCCTCTTCCCCCCCCTCTCTCGAGAAACAGGATGCAGCGCCCTGAGGGACGAGTGTGAAGCTACGGGTGCAAAATTCGCTTGCGTTCTTTGCCTCGATACAAGTCGTCTTGCCGAGACTGAGCTCACAGCTGATCTCACCCGCAAAATTTGACCAATACGCAATGCATAAGGACTGCGCAAGCGATTCATAGCAGCAAGCTGTCTGTAATCCTGATCATAGCGAAAAGCAATTGCATACAGCGTTTCGCCACGCCGCACGGTGTGAGTTAGTCGCTGATTCTGAGGTTGCCATTTTAGCTCAACAACAGGTGCCAAATTGGGCCTTGTACCACACGCCGTAACTAGAATTGTTAATACTAATACACATAATTTGTACATATTTAATTCTCAGAGAAAAAATTATACTTATTTTGTGTTCGTGAGTACGCCCACATGGCTTAGAAGTGAAAATTCTTTGACCCAAGACGCTAGCTGCTCAAAAACTTTGTAATGCGTCAGATCAAGCTGTAATGGAGTAATGGATACACAATCTCGACTAATTGCATAAAAATCTGTACCTGGACCTGCATCCGCTTCAATTCCGGAGGGGCCTACCCAATAGATGGGTCGACCGCGCGGATCATATTCCTTGATAATTGGTTCTGCTGCATGGCGAGTACCAAGGCGAGTTACTTCAATCCCCCTAATTTTTTCCATCGGCAAATCAGGAATGTTTACATTGAGAATGGTCTGAGAAGGTAATATATCAGCACGCATCTTAAGTACTAATTGCCGGGCAATTGCCGCAGCAGTGTCGTAATGTTGAATGTCATCCCCTACCATAGAAAAAGCAATGGCCGGTAAACCTAAGTACCTTCCTTCCATTGCAGCTGCCACAGTTCCGGAGTAAAGGATATCATCACCCAGATTACCACCCTCATTAATTCCTGAAACTACCATATCAGCAATTGGATCCATGAAGCCTGTTAGAGCAAGATGCACACAGTCTGTTGGAGTGCCTTCCACACTATAATAGCCATTGTCTAATTGCTTAATTCTTAACGGCGCTGTTAAAGTCAAGGAGTTACTTGCACCGCTGCGATTACGATCGGGTGCGACCACTACAACTTCAGCAATTGTTGACATTTCGCTGGCAAGTGCTCGAATACCGGGAGAGTGCACACCATCATCATTGCTTACTAAAATTCTCATTACTAACTCTCTGGAGATTCTAACCATCGTATTATCGCTAAGCATTCCGCTAGCTGATGCTCATTTTTTTTAGCCGCTATTTTCAGATCCGGCTGATTAGGGTTAGCCCTTAAATTAGCCCGTTGGCTAGCCACGGTCTCTTGCAAAGCCAATATTTTCTTACCAAATGCCTGTGGATTCATCTGCAATTGATAAGCTAATTCATTCACACCCATAGCAATTTCTGTCAACTGCTGGCAACTTATACCGGATGGCTGCGCTGCTGGGCAATTTTTAACAGCATCTTGCAATGCTTGTGGATGTGTTTGGTAATATTGCTTACTGTCTTGAGTTGAGCAAGCAGCCAACAACAAAAGCATACATACCATAAGCAAGCGCTTTATCATTACCAACCTCTAATCATTATTAAAAGCACTCGATGTTATCACTAGTGGACAACTAACGCTATGTTGCCGACATTGGGGCTCTGACTTGTTGAGCCAAGGCCCAACCTATTACGCGATTTTATTTGCCTATATGAGAATTGAATAAATACTGTATACTAGTTATTGTTATGCTCTTTAAATCTGTAATTGAAAACTATGCTTGATTTTAAAATTGTTCGTGATGAGCAAACAGGCGAATTGTACATCGAAACCTCTATCTGTGGTAAATCATTGCTTACAATTCCCCAACTCAATAAAAGCACTGCCTTCACTCATGAAGAACGCCATGCATTCGGATTACTCGGTAAATTACCCCATCGTGTAGAGACATTGGATGAGCAAGTAAGACGCGCTTACTTACAATACTCCAGTTACAAAACCAATTTGCAGCAACATATTTATCTCAATAATTTGCATGATAAAAATCAAGTACTGTTTTACAAGTTGCTAAATCAACATCTAGGTGAAATGCTACCCACTATATATACCCCTATTGTTGGTACCGCAGCTAAGTGTTTCAGCCGAGAATACCGTCAACCCCGCGGTCTATATATTGCTTATTCAGATATAAATCAGATTGAAGAAATCATTAGCAATCGCTCTAATCCAGAAATCGATTTAATCGTAGTCACTGATGGCGAAGGTGTGCTTGGTATCGGTGATCAGGGCATTGGCGGTATGGATATACCAGTCGCTAAGCTTATGGTTTATACGCTTTGTGGTGGTATTGATCCTACCCGTACTTTACCTGTTTTTCTCGATGTAGGAACAAATAACCAAGAGTTACTTGATGATCCGATGTATCTTGGCTGCCAACACCCTCGAATCAATACTGAGCAATATGATGCCTTTGTTCAAGCTTTTGTCAACAGCGTGCACGCACAATTTCCTAATGTGTTCTTGCATTGGGAAGATTTTGGCCGCAGTAATGCCAGACGAATTTTAGAAAAGTTTCAAAACAAACTATGCACTTTCAATGATGATATTCAGGGTACTGGTGCAGTAACTTTGGCTGCACTATTAGCTGCATGCGATATTACTGGTATAAATCTGGAAGATCATCGTATTGTTGTCTTCGGTGCCGGATCCGCTGGAACAGGCATCAGTGATCAAATTGTTGAAGCGATGATCAAACGAGGATTAAGTAGAAAAGAAGCTTATCAACGCTTTTGGCTGGTTGATAGGCAAGGTCTCTTACTCGATTCTGATTTGGAGCTTACTGAAGCACAAAAACCTTATGCTCGCTCAATAGAGCAATGGCCCATTCATAGTGGCCTGTTGCCGAGCCTAACAGATACCGTACACCAAGTAAAACCAACCATTTTAATTGGTTGCTCAGCCCAGCCTGGAGCGTTCTCCCAACATATAGTCGAAAGCATGAGTGCAACGTGTGCTCGTCCTGTTATTTTTCCTTTGTCTAATCCTGATGACCGATGTGAAGCCCACCCAGCTGACATTTTAGCCTGGAGTGAAGGCAAAGCACTGATTGCCACAGGGACAGCATTTCCTGCGGTAGAATACCAAAACCACTTTTTAGAAATTGCGCAATGCAACAATGCACTCGTGTTTCCCGGAATTGGTTTAGGTATTTTGGCAGTGCAAGCTTCTCGCCTATCAAAGGGAATGATTTGGGCAGCAACTGAAGCCTTAAGCGAATGCTCCCCAAGTAAAAAGAAGAGCTACCTACCCCTACTTCCCTCTCTTAACGAAGCACAAGAAGTTGCTAAATACATCGCAATTACTGTAGCGCGTTACGCAATAAACGAGGGACTGGCGCAAAAAAACCAAGACGCTGATCTAGAACGATTAATCCAAGATCTATTTTGGGAACCCCGTTATTTACCCTTCAGGAAAATCTAAGACCTAGAGTAGGTTGAGGAGATCTACCAGGTTACCCCGGCAACCCCACTTTCCGGCCTCGATTGACCATCAAGTTAAGGTTGCACCAACTTTAGAAGCTATTGTTAGCCAAAGAGGACTCATCTGACGTCGTTGGGAGTTGCTTTAAATTATCCAACAAAACCACAGTTCGGTTGCTGATACGACCATGCCTTACCCTTTCAAATTCGGCTTCTATTTTACTTACTGCAGCAACAACAGACATTGTTTTTCCATACTCAAGTAATTGCTCTAATGCATTTACCTTTTCTTGTTTAATATCCTTATCAGGATAAGGCCAGCAGCTATTAATTTCACTATATAAAGTGTCAATAACTTTATTGATAGCATCTTTTTGTGCTAGCGTTAGGAATTTTGTTCGAGAGAAAAATAACTGTGGCGCAGTTTGAGTAACTTTTAGCTCATTTTGCGTCGAAGATAGAGGAGATGGCAATAGTAGGTTGTTACTGCTGTGAGAAGCAGGAGTTAAGAGAGATTTTGCATCCGGATTAACAACGGTTACATCTTGGGGCCAAAAAGTCTTTACTGGTTGTAGAAATCCCCATTTTTTTGAATTTTTGTACTCGTCCTGGCTCATAATTTTTGCAGAAATTATGTCTTCTGAATGTATAATACTCTGTGAAAGAAGCCATAAATAAGCAGTGCTATTGCCGAATCCAAAGGGAGACCTATCTGACTCAGACATACGCTCAGTTAAACGACCCAAAGAAACATTTACCTGTACGATGACTATGTAACTGCGACTGCTATGTTGGTTAATAATATCTACAGCTTCTTCATAGGTTACACCTACTTGTTGAATATACTTTTTACTATACTTGCTTAATATTTTTGCCAGTAGATCAAAATTAAATTCATCTGCAAATGTCTGAGGGTCAATATTTCTAGACCACTTAAGTGGGTAAGAATCAGGATCATTCTCTGCACCCTGGGATTTTGTAACATCAGAAACTTCAATAGGTACGAAAATATCAACAAAACCACGTTTAGGTACCCATAGTCCATCTGATGGTTCATTCCCAAATTCAGTAGAATCGTTTGAGTTATTGAAATCTTGTTTAGGAATAGAAGAATCATCTGTATCAATTTTACCTTTTAGAAATTCATTAAAATAATCTTCTAGCTTTTTAGGATCATTTACTTGTTCATAAGCATTAGCAAGCTCTTGAAATTGCACATTTTTTTTCCTTAGTATACTTTCTTCTGCAGTGGAAAATTTATCAGGGTGAAGTTGAAGGGCTTTTTTGGCATATGCTTTTTTAACCGTTTTAAAATCGCTAGTTGGTTCAATTTCTAAAATTTCAAAAACATTTGGCATAATAATCTCCTGTACAAAATTTCTTCATTATAATTGTTATACCTTAAGAGAATATTAAGTAAGCGTCCGACCACATACCGGAAAAATCTCCGCTTAGCCTGGCGTGAAGACAAAGTACTGATTGCCACAGGGACAGCCTTCCCTGCAGTTGAATACCAAAACTACTTATTAGAAATTACGCAATGCAACAAAGCACTCGTGTTTCCCGGAATTGGTTTAGGTATTTTGGAAGTGCACGCTTCTCACCTATCAAAGGGGGTGATTTGTGGTGGTTCTCTTATGCTCAAATTAACAAAAACTTCATTTTGAGCATATTTTCTTTACAAAAATTTTTGCTCATATAATAATTATTATTAAGTTGAGCATAAATTAGAGGATTATGAAATCACAAATATTTGTTGGTCGTAAACAAGAGTTAGAACGCTTAAAGCAGTTACATAATAAGCAGTTGCCCAGTTTAGTAGCCGTTAAAGGTAGGCGAAGAATAGGGAAGAGTCGGTTAATAGCGGAATTTGCATTAAAAAATCCACAAAATAAATTATGGAATTTCTCAGGTCTCGCGCCCATAGATAGAGTAACAGCGCAAAGCCAAAGAGATCATTTTGCTAGGCAACTTGCGTTATTATTAAAAACTCCTCCACTGACATTTCAAGATTGGAGCGATGCTTTTGAACATTTATCACTCCATATAAAGCCAGGTGATATTGTTTTATTTGATGAAATTTCTTGGATGGGCGCCAAAGATTCGACTTTTATTCCTAAACTTAAAGTTTGGTGGGATAAGCAAACAATTCCTATTTTACTGGTTTTTTGCAGCTCGGTTTCTACATGGATTGAAGAAAATATTTTAAAAAGTACCGCTTTTTTTGGTCGAATAAATTTAACGATCAATTTAGACCCTTTATCTATTCCTGAAAGCGCATTCTTGTTAAAAAAAATAGGTTTCCAAGGTTCACCTTACGATACCCACAAGCTTTTAAGTGTTTTAGGAGGTATCCCCTGGTACTTAGAGCAGGTTAATTCTGGTATGACGGCTGATGAAAATATTAAACAGCTATGCTTTGAAAAAGATAGTTTGTTAGTCTTGGAGTTTGATCGCATTTTCCATGATCTTTTTAATGGCAAAGGAGCAACGTATAAAAAAATATTAGAGGTTCTTAAAGATGGAATGAAAACGCTGGCTGAAATTCGCAATGCTATAGGGTTTACTCATAGCGGGACGCTCAGCATGATGATGGATCATTTGATTACGGCGGGATTTGTAAATAAACAAAATCTATGGTCTTTTAAAACGATAAAACCTCTTAAACAAAGCTTATATCGTATTTTTGATCCCTACATGCGTTTTTATTTGAAAGTCATAGAAGCGCAGCTCAGCAAAATTAATTTGGGTGAATTTAAAAGTATTTCATTGTCGCAATTACCTGGATTTGAGGTCCATATAGGATTGCAGATTGAATACTTATTATTGCAAAATCATTCTCTTCTTTTGAAAGCTATTGGAATCTCTTTTAGTGATGTTGTATCGGCAGGTTCTTATAGGCAATCCAAAACCGCAAACCAAAAAGGCTGTCAAATTGACTATTTGGTGCAAACTTTTACTAAAAATTTATTTATTTGCGAATTTAAATTTAAGCGCAGGGAGCTTGATATCAGCATTATTGATGAAATGAAGGAGAAGATAAATGCGCTTAAAGTACCCAGAGGATTTTCAGTTGTTCCAGTCTTGTTTCACATCGGAGGAGTATCTTCTTCTGTGGAAACAGATCGTTATTTTTATCGCATTATCGATATTGCAGAGTATGTTGTCAGCGCCCCTCATCCTGAGCGTAGCGAAGGATCTCATTGATTGAGCACCATGCCACATTCAGGAGATCCTTCGCTACGCTCAGGATGACGGCTCTCACCCCACCACCTAAGTAGTCTGTTTGAATGCTCTATCAAAATATGCCAAAATTATTGCTACCAACCTCACGTTAGGATACACAGCTTTGGCTCGTATGGAACGCCTTCTTGCTTTACTGCAAATATTACGGCGAAATCGCTACCCTGTGAGTGGTGTTACTCTTGCCTCTGAGCTTGGCGTCAGCTTGCGTACGCTTTATCGTGATATCGGTACCTTGCAAGGACAAGGTGCACAAATCGATGGAGAGCCTGGGTTGGGCTATCAGCTACATCCTGGTTTTATGCTAGCACCCTTGATGTTTTCCGAGGAAGAGGTTGAAGCATTGGTACTTGGTTCACGGTGGGTAACAAAAAAGACAGATTCCAGATTAGCATTGTCATCGCGCAATGCCTTAGCAAAAATCGCCGCAGTTCTCCCTGAAGAATTACGCAATAAAGTAGAAATTTCAGGTCTTTATATTGGTCCAGGGCATGAAATTCCAACGGGTGATAATGAACAAATGCTCATCCGGCAAGCTATCCGTTTAGAACGTAAAATTGACATTTCTTATATCGATCTTAAGGAAAATCAATCCCAACGTATCATCTGGCCGGTCGCAGTTGGTTTTTACAATCAGGTACGAATTTTGGCTGCATGGTGCGAATTAAGGCAAAACTTCCGTCATTTTCGCATCGATCGAATTGAAAAATTAATTCTCACTAGCCATACATACCCCAAAAGGCGCCATATCCTGATCAAGGAATGGCGTGAACTTGGCGGAATCGCGTTATAGGATAGGGACATCTCCTTCGGAGCTGCTCTGACAGATGTATCCAACAGCCATACCGAGCCACGACCGTTAGGGAGCGGACAATATTACAGAACTTCCTGTTGAATACCGCCAACAACCCAAGTTTTACTATTGAAAAATTGGCGAAAATGCCAGATTTCATCTAATTGGGTGGGTACATCATTATTTTCTTTAATTGTGCCGGTAAAACGCACACTAGCTATGATTGAATCGGCTTGTTTTGCAACATTGAGTAATTGTGCGTCTAAATGAATAACTTCGGTTTTATTCGGTTCATCAGCACGTTCATCAAATTGCATCTTGATCTCAGCAAAAACTTCTGGCGCTGTAAAATCACTTAAATCTTGCAAATTCTTTTGATCATAAGCCGCTTGAAGCCGCATAAATTTCACTTTTGCATCGCGCAAAAAAACATCCGAATTAAAGTCTACTGGATAAGCTGAAAAATTATTGCCAGCCGTATTTCCTGCATAAAAATTAGTGGACGCATTATTAAACGAATTATCTCTAAAAACATTAGGCTGCGCCGACTGAAAACCAGGCTGCATTTTCCTACGTAAAAAAGCAATCAAAAAGAAGGCGATTGAGCCCAGAATTAGCCAGGATAATACTCCACTACCTAGCCCATTACCCATGAATAAACTTGCTAGCAAACTGCCCGCCAATAAGCCACCCAAAATTCCACCCCATTTACGTGAATTAGTAGGTTGTCCCATTGTTTTGCTATTTGGCAGACTGGGGGATGAAAAAAGGCTACTTTTTGAACGTTGAACGCCAAAGCTCCTACCACCACCGAAGCGTTTAGCTGCCGCTTCATTAACTACTAACCCAAAAGTTAATAATGCAATCAACAAAAATGACAAGAAACTACGCATTTAATATACCCCTTTTTTTCGTATAGTGTCATTTTAACTCCGAAATCGGGAAAGTAGCAATACGCGAAGACCAAGTGCGGTTTTTTATGCCAGCGCCCGTCATCCTGAGCGCAGCGAAGGATCTCCTGAATGTGGCATAGTGCTCAATCAAGGAGATCCTTCGCTGCGCTCAGGATGACGGCTTTCATTGGTAATAATCTCGTTTCATTACTATAATATTGATGAATAATTTTCACAAATTTTTGAGAAATTATTTTCTCATTAATTATCAATAATAATTATAAATTGTTTGATGTTTTTGCTCATAAGGTCCAAATAGAAATTTCTATTTTAATCTTGATTTCATTAATTGAAATGAATGAGGATTTAACATGAAACGACTAATAATCTTACTGATAATAATCTTGCTACCTACAATTACAAAAGCAGAAAAAATACAAAAAACTGAGGAAAAAAAACAAACGGAACTTGCATCAATCTATTATGGTCCTGGGTTATGCAATTATCCCCAATATAAGTGCATCACAATTCAAAGTGGAGAAAACTGGAATAAATTATTCCCTGATGAAACTCAACGTGATCTCGTGCAACGATTAAACCGCACTTATAACCCATTATCGCCAGGCAAAGTTATTGCGGTGCCACAACACTTAGCCACTGTGACTCTATTTGATATATCCCCGTTTCCTCTAAAAATTGAGCCTTCTTCAGATAAGCAAATCATTGTTGATCAAGAAAAACTGGCTTGGGTTGCCTACGATGAACAAGGGCAATTAGTAAAGTGGGGACCCATCTCATCAGGTAGTGACAAATGCTCCGATAGTAACAATTCATGCCATACCTTGACTGGCATATTTAGAGTTTTTAGTAAAGAGAATGAGCGCTGCATTTCCAATGCCTTTCCCGCGGGCAAAGGCGGTGCAAGTATGCCTTATTGCATGTTCTTCCATAAAGGGTTTGCATTGCATGGTTCGGATGATATCCCTGGCTACCGCGCTAGCCACGGCTGCGTACGTATATTTATCGAGGATGCAAAATGGCTAAACCACAGCTTTGTGCAGGCCGCCGATAAGAAAAATAATTTTTCCGGGACTGTAATAATTGTCCGGCCTTTATACTCAGCAAGCTTGTTTAATACAGGTATAAATCTAATAGGAGTTAGCCCTAGACAAACAAAGCATCGATAATAAATGATGGAATGTGAAGAAATTGCTTAAAAATCCTATACTAAATAGTGTATAATGAACAAGTAGCCTCTAAGTGCAACTTTTTATTTAGAACACTGGAAAGATTGCATAATGATGCTACAATAAAATTTCAAATTATTACAAATAGGTAACTTATGATAGACAAACTGCGTGGTAAAGTTAAATGGTTTAACGAAAGCAAGGGTTTTGGCTTTATTGAATGTGATGGCAAAGATTATTTTGTTCATTTTAGTGCTATTCAAGGCAGCGGCTTCAAAACTCTCCCCGAAGGTGCAACTGTACTCTTCAAAGCAGGACAAGGCCAAAAAGGCCCCCAAGCTGAAGAAGTAGAGGTTTCGCAAGCTTAGGGTCTGTTGACAATTCTACAATAGCTCAGGTACCCATCTAAGTCTAGACCTAGATGGGGGCTTGAGCTATTGCTCAATTATCGATCACCGTAACAGCTCACTATCCTGCGATGTTCAGGATGACGGGCTCCGCTTACTTACGTGCGCGGCTCGGATATGCGACAGCTAATGCTCGCAATGACGCCGCTGGGGCGGCATGTGGGGCTATGGGGCTAAGCTATTACCGATCACCAAATAAATAACTCACACTGAGAAATACCGCGTTGGATCTGTAAGCGCTTAGAACTGAAGAGACACTGCCTAGATCTTGATAGGCATAACCCCCAGATACAATGAAACGATTAGCCAATAGCAGATCAAGCCCTGCTCCCAACGTGTAAGCAAAATGAGTACTCGTACGATCAACAAAATTAGGATTTACTCCCAAGGTAGCTTGGGCTGCAGGAGTTTCGCTGTTTCCTTTCGCTCTGTTAAACGCTAAACCGAGTCCACCATCGAGGTAAAGAGAGAACAAGCTATACTGGAAAAGATTAAGTTTTGTCATCGCCAAACCAACATTTGAGGAAACTTCCGTAGAGCTTGGGCTAAATGCTCCGCCGATATTGCGAGAAGTGACGGTAAAATAACGTAATCCTAGCATAAAAGCGGGTACCCATGGATTATTAAATTCCCAACGATAACCCAAAGCAGCCCCAGCCAGTCCTTGCGTATTTTCAGCCATTCTCACTGTCTTAGGTAATATATTCCATTGCATCCCTCCCCCTGCAGTGAGATACCAATTTTCATAAAGCAGAGGGAATTGTTCTACTAGCCTTTGTGTAAAAGGCTCTTTTTCCGGTGCCATCGAGGTTGTTGTTTGCTGCGCTTTAATACGGCCAGCTCTAAGGTTTGCTGGTTGCTCAGTTTGCGTTGGCACAAACTTGCTATTCGCCTGATTAGCCACTTTTCTAACTGCAGCCATAGACTTTAAAGGGCCAACCACGATCACATAGCTTCCCCCCTTGCGCTCAATTTTGACTGGCTGGCTAATCTTTGCTTGCATCTTGCTTTGATAATGGTACGCATTTAACGAAGCGGAAAAGCTAGCTAATTGAATATAGTATTCCCCATTAGATCTCCCATGGTAGTGTTCTATGCTTTCGAAGCCATAAAACGTGACAACATGAGAAAAAGAATAGGCAGAGAACAAAGATATCAGCATACCCAACTGAAAGCGAAGCCACCTCATATATTATCCCTACTCAGAAGATTCAGAAAATAAGGTACTTTATCAAAGGGTTAAACACAATGGCAATTGCTAAATGATCTCCAGAACGCAGCATGGCAGGTTGGGGGCTAAAACTAGGCACAGGCTCGTTCGAGCATGACTTGTTCTGTGCTATTTTTTGATCCTTGTGTGGTAAAAGTTAACGGTCACTGTTTGTAAACTGCGGCTCTTTGGTTCCCACGGTTGAGCATATTTAAAATGAATATCAGTACTGGCAGGATAAGTTTTGCCAGCAACTAGGGAAAAAGTAAACTGCATCTTCCCTCCGGCACCTATCAATTTTGACTGGGGAGCAATATAGTGGCTTGCCACGAATTGCAAAATGGATTTATCGTAATGTGTAACCGTCCACTGATAACCCGTTGTGCGATTAGCAGGCAAAGTAACCTGAAATTGACTTTGCGTTGCAGGAACATTCACTACAATCGTACCTGCCGCATGAACTGATACCACAAACAATAACGATAACCCACTTAACATTATTCTCATGGTGATCGATCCAACTTGAATGACTGTTTTCTAAGTATACTACATTGTCATCCCCGCGAAGACCCTAATCAATTCTATGTCTTACCCAATCGACAAAAGCCTCATCTTCAAACTGGTAAATGCCAAATTCAATTTTAGTAATTAAATTTTTATTCGATAATCTTCTTAATGCATTATGGGTAGTATTTTTATTAGCGCTGTCTATTCCAAGCCCTTCACTAAGCTTTTGTAGGGATCTTTTCCCATGTAAATCACTATCCCCATGCGCAATCATAGACAACAGTATTTTATCGGCTGGCAATAATGTTTCCCACTGACGCTTAAAATTATCATCATTAAATACTTTCTTTCTAGTGGTTTCTAGAGCGACAGCAGAACCTTTTTCAGGATTACTCAAATAGCATTCTATATATCTTCTAAAGAATTCTGGTGTATTCTTTAATTTCTCAAACGAGTCAAGAGCCTCAGTAATATCCATTGGATATTTAGATATCTTATTTACCCTTTCTACCATAGACACCACAAATTCTCTTCCTAATAATTCAAACGGCTCTAGAGGAGCCCAGTTATAAAATGGCTCTGATGCTACTCCAAACATACGTCGTAGAGTTGCTTCCGAACTTCCTGCAAAAATTACTTTAATGCGGTCTTTCCTAATATCTAATGCTGCCCTTAGTGCGTGAGCAAAGTGAGAATTTTCCTCATATGCAAGAACTTGGGCTTCATCAATCAACAATATCATCTGATATTTAGTTTTGTCGAAAGTATTCATAGCTTCCGATAGCAAAGACCCAACTGTTTTTTTTGTTTCTGTTAAATCTGCTTCGACTGCGCCTTCCCCGACTCCCACTAATTTTCCTGAAGCTTTAACTTTTTTGATATTTAGAGGCTTACTTAAGGCAGTCCAAACTCTATTAAATCCCTTTGGCTCAATCGTCTTGTAAAATTCTGATACTAAGGCAGTAGCTGGATCAATTTCTAATTCCCAAAGATTTGTATAAACGACTAAATACCCTACCTTCTGAGCCGCAGGTATAAGATCTTGCTTTAAAAACTCTGTTTTTCCCATGCGTCTTCTTGCAAATAAACCTCGTGCTGAAGTTAAACCTATTTCAAAAAGGTCGAGATATTTTTTTGCTAACACCGGTCTTGCAAAGTGCCATGAGTTTTGATTTTTCATATTTCTTATTTCTTAAAATATCTTAAATGATTTAAGAAATATTTTATCCTGTTACAGAAAATTTTACAACTTCTTAAAACCAATAAGAAAATTTAAGAAATTAATTACTGGACTTTGGACAAACTCCGATCTGAACGGGCCCGAGCCCGTGGGCGAGCCCGGGCCCGCCCGAGCTCCGGCTAATCTACTTTTTGCGCCATTTTAGTCAACATCATAACAATGCGAATAAGTAAATCTCTGGCTAAGCGATACTGTTCTTCATGTATAATATTTGCACGTTTGGATACCTCCAGGATCGCCGCAGTTTCTGTGGCCGAACGTTTTGCCATGTGATAAAATCTGCTTTTTTCATTGGTGGAAAACTCACCTGAGCCTTCAGCAATATTCAATGAAATTGAGGTTCCAGCTCGTTGAAGCTGGTCGGTTAAATAAGCTCTGCCACGAGGGAAGGCTGAAGTGATTTTATCGATAGCGCGGATTTCATTTATTTACAGTAGACTGCACGCCACAGCCTCGTGTTTTTTCACCGACGTTAGAGGACAGGAGTTATGTTTACGCGCCCAATACCGTCTGTGGCAACAAACCGATAACGCTGGGTCACAAATACAGCATTGCGGCTTACTTGCCTGAAAAAACAGGCACAAACACGCCTTGGTTGATCCCTTTGGCATGCACGCGTGTTGATACCGCTCAACATAGTGAGCTGGTCGGGATGGAGCAAATTGCTGCTTGCATCAAATCGCAAGGTGCTTTCTCAAACCAACTGTCTGTCTCACTTGGTGATACTGCCTACAACAACCCGTTATGTTTGGGCATTGCAAAAAGCAATGTGAATCAAGTACTTGCCCACATTCAGGACAAATGAAACTATAAAGCAACCAACACAAGTTCAAAATGACTTTGAACGAATTATTCGAATGATTGGGACACCAGCTCAACCACCCAAACCACGAAAAAAAGCCCTTGGACGACAATCGGGGGACATTCAGGTAAAACGCATGCGTCATCCTATCGTTAAAAAGTGGAAAAACACGGCTCTTGATGAAAAAATCATTGCATAATCAAGATAATATTGTCAATAAATAGACCAGATTGCACGTTGTGATGGTGGAATATTGCTAAAATAATCTGGATTTGATTGTAACTTATCACTGTTCGGAGCTCGGGCGGGCCCGGGCTCGCCCACGGGCTCGGGCCCGTTCAGATCGGAGTTTGTCCAAAGTCCAGTAATTAACATATGGGTCCGTTGACAATTCGCTAGTTTGGACCAGCGATTCTGGGTAAATAGATAAGGCCAATCCTTTAGCGTGTTTCAGCCTCTTTATACAACATTCTTTTGCACAATTTTACTATTCTTAAAGTCAGATTAACGATAATATCGCTCGTGTGAGCATGCATGCTGCGTTGATACCAGCCGCCTGTCGTAGGGTGGGTAAAGGAGCGCTAGCGACGTGCCCGCCACACTCCAACCAACCATGGACGAATTTTAAATCATGAGCGAATATCATCGTTTGTTTGTAAAAGGCGGCACCTATTTTTTTACTGTGGTCACTTATGACCGTCGGCCGCTGTTATGCGAGGAGGTTGCATTAATCCGTTTGAAAGCCGCATTTCGATAGGTGATGGACAAACACCCCTATCGCATGGATGGGTTGGTTGTTTTACCTGATCATCTCCATTTATGGCCATGGCGATAAAAACCTGTGTTTCAATTTTTATTTATTAACATTGATTGCCTTTTCGTTTCATCAAGTTTATGAGTTAACGGATAAGGTATATCAAGCTTGCCGACAGTACATTGGTGGGCACGTCGCTAGCGCTCCTTTGCCCACCCTACGTCCGAGCCTATATCAGGTTATATTTTGCGCAAAAACAAGCGTCATTTAGTGTGAAGTGAACTGTGATAGATGAAGTTTTTTTAACCGGATAGGCCATAAATGTTTTTTTTTGATCACCTGGCCATTTAACACGGGCATAAATGGATTCGCCCAGAATCTCTGAGTTTGGACGGTGCATATACCTAATTACCGCAAAAAGCGCTATATTTAGAATTACACCTAACTCAAGGGTAAAACTATGAAAGCAGTTGGCTGTATAAAACCAGCTTCCGACGATGAATACAATTACCTGGTTGACATAGAACTGCCCACCCCTGCCCCCACTGAGCATGATTTATTAGTGGAGAATAAAGCAATCGCTGTAAATCCTATTGATTGTAAGGTGCGCATGCGGACACACCTTAAAGAGGGAGTACCTCGTGTGCTTGGCTGGGATGCCGCGGGTATCGTTAAGGAAGTTGGTAATAAGGTCACTCTTTTTAAACCTGGTGACGAAGTTTGGTATGCAGGAGACCTAACACGTGCTGGTTGTAATAGTGAATTTAGCTTAGTGGACGAACGCCTAGTTGGACTAAAGCCTAAAAATCTTTCTTTTGAACAAGCTGCTGCCTTACCATTAACCTCAATCACCGCCTGGGAGCTTCTATTTGACCGTTTAAATCTATCTGCTAAACAAAAAGGCAGTCTCTTAATTACTGGTGCTGCTGGAGGGGTTGGTTCTATTTTAGTGCAGTTAGCAAGACAACTTACTGAGTTAACAATTATTGGTACGGCTGGGCGTGAACAATCAGAACAATGGATCAAACAATGTGGCGCTCATCAAGTGATTGATCACAATAAGCCTATGCTGGAGCAGTTAAATCAACTTGGTATAGGCCATGTCGACTATGTGATAAGCCTGACTCATAGTGCAGAACACGCTACAGAACTAGCCAACTGTTTAAAGCCACAAGCTAAAATAGCTCTAATTGACGACCCTGAAAATCTTGATTTTAGAATTTTCAAACTAAAAAGTATAACCATTTACTGGGAAATGATGTTCACCCGCTCCATGTATAAAACAGCTGATATGAAAAAGCAGCATCAAATATTGACCAAAATAGCTGAATTAGTGGATAAAGGGTTAATTAAAACCACACTCAACGATAATTACGGTCCTATTAACGCAGCCAACCTAAATCGGGCTCACGAGCAACTTATCTCAGGCGAATCAAGAGGGAAAATAGTCCTTGCAGGCTTTTAAAATGAGGGAAGTTCATTAAGAGCCATGAACTGAGCCAACTAATAGATGTAAAGGCCAGCGCATCGTATAAACCTGCTTTGGCTTTCCCCAAGCTAGCTCAAGTTCCTTATAAACTAGATTTAGTGGATTCACTCCATTGCGTTGTTGATATTCTTTAACTGCCGACCAGGTACTCAAGTAACCAAGTAATTGTGCAAAATCCATCTCTTTTTCAATCAAAAAAGAAGGTGAAGGGATTTTGGTAAAAGGAAAGGGGATTGTTTGGTATCCCTCATCAATATAGCGGCGCTCAACTGGCCAATAATCATCCCCCAAGATATCACGATAAAGCCTGGTGATAGCCACATCAACTGTGCTCTCAAAATAACCCAACGAATAGCACCAGGCAGCAATAATACCTGTGGGTTTGCTGACTCGGCTTACCTCCTTATAAAATAAAGTAAAATTAAACCAATGTAAGGCTTGCGCAACAGTGATCAAATCAACTGAATTGGGTAAAATTGGTGTATTTTCAGCTGGGCAACAAATATAACGAATTTTTTCATTTTTTTTGGCGACATCAAACTGTGCCTGATTAATATCAGTTGCTATTACTTGTGTAAAATGCTTAGCCAAAGCAACTGCAGCTTGTCCACTTCCTGTTCCACAATCCCAAGCACTTTCATGCTCGTCAACTAATTCACTGAGATAACTATATAAGGCATCAGGATAAGTAGGACGATAAAGCAGGTAATTTTCACTTTGTTCACTAAAATGTTTAATGTAATCCATTAATCAAGCCTTGTTATACTCTGGTAGCTTCCAGCCATGAACCCCTGGGTTGCTTCGCTGCACTCGCAATGACGGAGCGAAGCGCAGTAAATCCTGCATTTTCGGCCAAAATAGTAGAATTGTAAACGGACTCTTAAGCGATTACCGAAAAACCTAGTAGCAAACCATGCTCAACAGGAGAACTCGACATAAACCCAGACTCCGTAAGTGGGTTAACACGAAATTTGGGGTTCCCACCAAAAACCCCCTGATAGAGTATACTCAAGTTAGTGATCTCGGTGAGTGGATAACCTAAGCCGGCTTGGACTTCCCCAGCAATCCCTGATTTGTTGCTTATCCTATAATTATCTATTTGCCAATGACGATAAGCAATTCCCCCTTTTACTTGGGTAAAAAGCAGGCTCTCATTTAAAGGGCTCGCATAAGCAGTTATCAATAAATCCAACATTGGTTTCATTACAGTTCGTACAGGGGACTCTACAATTGCTATCGGACCATGCGGAATGACAAAACGCATGCGACTACCGGTTTGGAGGCCAAGCTCTAAACCAAAATTAGCTTGGCTTGCGGTAAGCAGCTCAGCTGCAAGTGCAAAGCGACCAATTGCAGTTTTGCCGTCAGAGCGGTACATGTGTTGGTAATCACCATAACCTAAACTTGTAATAATTGACCATCGGTTATCTAAATCTGTAGGGGTTGCAATCATTGATGGCAAATTAGAATTCGCAAATGCATTAAAGGATAGAAAAAATCCTATTGCAATGAAGTGTATTCTTCGTATCATGCTGATTTCTTCCTTTAGTTGCCTAACGGGATTAACCTACCCCATCTTATACGGCATTTAGTGAAAATTTTCCACTAGTTTAGCTCCCCGTGCGGATGAAATCATCTTGATCTTCCTGGCAAGAAAAGCGATGATTTTGTAAGCAAAACCTTGATAAGCGAAGGTATAGGCGTCAAGCTGGGGAGAGAACATGGAACACGAATCAATGGTGTATGATGTAGTGATTGTCGGCGCGGGTCCAGCGGGGTTATCTGCTGCGATTAAGCTTAAGCAATTGGCTGCAAGCGAAAATAAACAAATAAGTATTTGCATACTTGAAAAAGGGGCGCAAGTCGGTGCTCATATTCTCTCTGGAGCTGTACTTGAACCACGCAGTTTACAAGAATTACTACCTGACTATTGGCAAACAGCGCCTCTGGATACAGAAGTAACGAAGGATTTCTTTTATTTTCTATCCAAAAACCGTGCTTATCGCCTCCCTACCCCAAAGCCTATGCGCAATCACGGCAACTACATTATCAGTTTAGGGGAGCTTTGCCGCTTTCTTGCTACCGAGGCTGAGAAACTGGGTTGTGAAATCTATCCGGGTTTTGCTGCTACAAAAGTCCTCTATAATAAGGCAAACCAAGTTATTGGGGTCTCGACCGGCAGTGTTGGCATTGATAAAGCTGGAAATAAATCGCCAAATTATCAGCCAGGCATGCACTTACACGCCAAGCAAACCCTTTTTGCTGAGGGTTGTCGTGGCCAACTAAGCCAAACTTTGATGCAGCACTTCCATTTACGTGATAAAACACAGCCGCAAACCTATGGCTTGGGCATTAAAGAAATCTGGCAAGTTGCGCAAGAGAAACACCATCCTGGCCAGGTTATTCATACAGTAGGTTGGCCTCTCGACAATAAAACCTATGGTGGTTCATTTATTTACCACTTGTCCAATAATCGCGTTGCAATTGGCTTTGTTGTCGGCTTGGACTATAAAAACCCCTGGCTTAATCCTTTCGCTGAATTACAGCGCTTCAAAACTCACCCTCTGGTGAGAGAGTTATTAACGGGTGCTGAACGGATTAGCTATGGTGCACGCGCCTTGAATGAAGGCGGTTGGCAATCTATACCGAAACTAACCTTTCCAGGGGGAGCCCTAATCGGTGATGGGGCAGGTTTTCTTAACGTGCCGAAAATTAAAGGGATCCACACCAGCATGCAATCAGGGATGTTAGCAGCCGAAGCTTGTTTTGAACTCTTAACTCAGAAGCAGGGTACCGAGCTTGAACTGACAGCTTATCCTGAGAAAATAAAAAAATCTTGGCTTGCTGATGAATTATACCGTGCAAGAAACATCCGACCAGGATTCCATCATGGTTTATGGTTCGGTCTAGCTAACGCAGCTTTTGAAACGTATATTAGCCGAGGACTATCACCCTGGACACTGAAATATCATGAAGATTACTCGTGCTTACTACCAGCAGATAAGGCTAAAAAAATTGATTATCCTAAACCTGATGGTGTTCTAACCTTCGATAAGCTTTCCTCCGTCTATTTATCGAACACCTACCATGAAGACAATCAGCCCTGCCATCTAAAATTACGTAACCCCCTTCTGCCAATAAAGGTAAATTATCAGCAGTATGCCTCGCCTGAAGTGAGCTACTGCCCTGCAGCTGTTTATGAAATTGTGCAAGAAGAGAAAGGGCCAAGATTACAAATCAATGCCCAAAATTGCATCCACTGTAAGACCTGCGATATAAAAGATCCTCGCCAAAATATTGTCTGGTCCGCACCCGAAGGGGGTGGTGGCCCTAATTATGTGGACATGTAGTGCCCAAGGTACGGGGTAATCGTTTAGGCATTAATTATGCTATTTAAATTGACAAACTCCATAAAATAATTATTTAGATCAATTTGTGTAATTTATAATCTATACTAATTGATGAAAATAACTAAGCAAGGACGCCGTCATGAAAAAAATACTAATATTTGCAGTGCTCGTTGCCTCAACAACTCTTGTTACGGGTTGTGGATACAATTGCGGTTATTCTACCTGTACTTCTTGTTGCAGCACTGTTTCTCTAAGTGATTGCTGCGGCTCTAATGGTTGGTACTAATAGGCTCTAGGGATTTTCATCTTTTTTGAGCCAAGTTATTGTTGGGCCAAGGCCCAACCTACGTTTACGCAGGTCATAAGATCGTAGGTTGGGCCTTGGCCCAACAATGACCTGCTTTATCCAAACCCAGCGACCCAACATTCTAAAATTTAATTTCGCTATACCTTTTTTTGTGCTTGAACTCGATAAACAATAACGTGTAAACTGGCACATAAAAATTTAATCGATTAACTAGGGTGCAGCGTTGGCTACAATCATTGTCGTAACATCTGGAAAAGGTGGAGTGGGTAAAACCACAACCTCAGCAGCCATTTCTTCAGGTCTTGCTCTATATGGTCATAAAACAGTAGTTGTTGATTTTGACATCGGGCTTAGAAATCTAGATATTATCATGGGATGTGAGCGCAGAGTTGTTTATGATTTTGTCAATGTAATCAATGGGGAAGCCAATTTAAATCAAGCCCTGATAAAAGATAAGCGCGTGCCTGATCTCTTTATCTTACCTGCTTCGCAAACACGCGATAAAGATGCATTAACCCTTGTTGGAGTGGAAAAAGTCTTATCCGAATTGGCAAAAGAATTTGATTATATTGTTTGTGACTCCCCTGCGGGTATTGAAACCGGTGCACATATGGCTATGTATTTTGCCGATCATGCTATTGTAGTCACTAATCCTGAAGTATCTTCGGTAAGAGATTCTGATCGAATCTTAGGCATTTTAGCAAGTAGAACGAAACGGGCAGTCGATAAAGCCACGCCCATTCAAGAGCACTTGTTGTTAACCCGCTATGATCCAGAACGTGTAGCAAAAGGTGAAATGCTGTCTGTTGATGATGTTAACGATATTCTCGCTATCCCTCTAATCGGGGTGATTCCTGAGTCAAAAGCTGTTCTTAAAGCGTCTAATACTGGAACACCAGTTATCCTTGATGAAACCAGTGATGCTGGTCTCGCTTACCATGATGCTATCGCGCGTTTTCTTGGCGAAGAACGACCTATGCGATTTGTTAGTCTAGAGCGGAAAGGATTATTACGCCGCCTGTTCGGTAAAAACAAGGAGGATTTACCCGCATGAGCCTACTTAATTACTTCAGGAAGCGGAATAATACAGCCTCTGTTGCTAAAGAACGTCTGCAGATTATTATTTCCCATGAGCGTTCGCAGCGTAACACCCCAGATTATTTGCCAAAATTGCAAGAAGAAATTCTGGCAGTTATTGAGAAATATATCCGCATCAATCGCGATCGGGTCAGTGTAAATCTGGAGCGAATGGGAGCTAATGCAGTTCTTGAGCTTAATGTCACTATGCCTGATGAGGTCTTTGAAGAAGCGTAGGTTGTCTTCTTAAGTCTTCATCGGCGAAATCATCCACCGCGATAATTTCCTGGCGTGCTTGCTCTGTCTCTTTTAATTGCTGTGCCTGGTCGGCAGTTAAAATTCCTGCCTGCTCTGCCTCATCGATTTGCTCAAGTAGGGTTAATGAGCGCAATTTTTTCGCCTTAACAGCATGACTTACTTTCTTTTCCAGTTCTTCAACGGCACAAAGCTTAAGGAAAACATGCTCCAGTCGTCCAAGGGGACAATTCGCAAGCGGCTCTGCAAAGACAAAACGCGTTAACCGAGAGCGGGTATCATTCGGTTTTGTAAGCAAGTGTGCAACCCTCTTACTCAATTTATCTGAAGGCTGAAGACGTTGGCTGCCAAAAGGCTGGAGGAGTAACTTCAGCACGACACGTCCCAAACGTAGAGGGAAATTGGCAATAACCCCGCGAATAGCAAGTTCACATTCATGCAGCAATTGTTGGCAGCACCACTCCACTAACAATAGATCAGCAAGAGGCTCATTATCCTCATAAAAACGCTTAAGCACCGCAGAAGTAAAGTACAACTTACTTAAGACATCAGCTAACCGAGCTGAAATCATTTCTTTACGCTTCAATTTTCCACCGATAGCAACCATCGCAAAATCAGCAAGAAAAGCTAGGTTGGCGCTATAACGATGCACCCATTGATAATAGCGACTGACAATACTCTTAGGGGTTCTGGTAAACCGTGCATCCGTAAAGGCAAAAATAAAAGTCTTTGCTAAATTTGCCAAGCCAAAGCCAACATGCCCCCAAAAGGCATCATCAAAATCATTGCGATTACCTTCTCTTATACTTTCAAATTCACGAAATACGTAAGGGTGGCAACGAATAGCCCCTTGACCAAAAATGATCAAATTACGAGTTAAAATATTAGCCCCCTCAACCGTTATTCCGATGGGTGCACTTTGATAACCACGTCCCAAATAATTGTTCGGACCTAGACAAATTCCCTTACCTCCATGAATATCCATAGCATCGATAGCCACCTGACGTGCTCGCTCCGTCGTATTGGATTTCAGTATCGCGCCGGCCACCGCCGGTTTTGCTCCATGATCGATTGCAGCCACTGTCATTGTTAAACCCGCATCGACAATGTAAGTATTTGCTGCAATACGAGCTAAGGGCTCTTCGATTCCTTCAAAATTAGCGATAGATTGATTAAATTGCTTGCGGACTCTGGCATAAGCACCACTGGCAAGTGCCCCAACTTGTGTGCCCCCCGCAGCACTTGATGGCAAAGAGATAGCGCGGCCAGCGCTTAAACACTCCATCAGCATCCGCCAACCAGCTCCAGCCATGGCAGGACCGCCAATCAGATAGTCTATTGGCACAAAGACATCCTTCCCTTGGGTAGGCCCATTCAAAAAAGCAGTATTTAAGGGGAAATGACGTCTACCTCTGAATAACCCCAGGTGTGTCAGCAGGAATTAAAGCACAACTGATCCCAACATCAGTCCCCTTGCCTAACAGATTTTCCGGATCAAATAAGCGAAAAGCTAAACCAATCACTGTCGCTACTGGACAAAGCGTGATATAGCGCTTGTTCCAAGTTAAACGAATGCCTAAGACGTCCTGATCATTAATGACTTGCCGACATACAATACCTTGATCTGGAATTGAAGCCGCATCGGATCCGGCATTGGGTCCTGTAAGGGCAAAGCAAGGAATTTCTCGTCCATCTGCTAAGCGAGGTAAGTAAAAATCTTTTTGTTCTTTGGTTCCATAGTTTAATAACAATTCAGCTGGGCCTAAGGAATTAGGAACAGAAACCGTACTGCCTACAGTCACTGAACGACCATAAAGCTTAGCTAATATAGTCATTTGGGCCGTGGCAGAAAAATCAAGGCCACCATATTCTTTAGGAATTATCATGCCAAAGAAACCTTTGCTTTTAATAAATTCCCACATCTCAGGCGGCATATCAGTGCGCACATGGGTGATATCCCAATCATCAACCATTTGGCACAACTCATTTACCGGGCCATCGATAAATGCCTGCTCCTCAGCAGTTAATTTCACAACTGGCGCATTGAGCAAAACAGTAAAGTCAGGCGAACCAGAAAACAAGTCCCCCTCCCAGCTAATAGTTCCTGCTGCCAAAGCTTCTCGCTCAGTTGCAGACATTACCGGCATTACTTTGCTGACCATTGCAAAAAGATGGCGTGATAATAAATTTCTGCGCAGTGGATTTAACGAACCTAAAATAAGCAGCACAAAAATTGCCCATAAGACAATTTGCCCAATAAGACCAGGTACAGCGAAGCGTTCAATGAATAAGGCAAATAACGCGTAGCTGATAGCCCAAACCGCAATAGATGCTTGTTGAGTTAATAACAAAAAGGCTGCTGCTATGGCTGCCAAAATAATCAGACTACACAGCATAATGTCCCCTTTCTCTATAGGGTCTGTTGACAATTCGCTAGTTTGCGCCGAAAACGCAGGAATTGCGAGCATCGCAGCGCAGTTTACATGGAGTAAATGAGCAGCGAAGCGCAGCAAATCCTGCGTTTTCGGCCAAAATAGTACGAATCTGTCAACAGACCCTACGAGACACCAATTTTTGACTCTCCTGTTTCAGTGCTATGACCGCGAAGCAAAAATAAAGAATGAGCAGTAGTGGCATAAAAAATCCGATGCGATTGGAAAACCATCCCAATACCAGCAATATCCACAATACCACCATAAAAGGGGTCGCGCTAACCATGATTAAGCGACAGGATTGTTGGTAGGTAATGGTAAATCTCAATAATTTCGCAGCTAACTGCCCCAGCAAAGCAAGTGCCAATAAAATAACTAGAAAGAATGCAAAAAATATGAATACAACGGTTGGATAAATCAAGATTGCAAAAAATCGTTTCAAATTCAGTATACTCGAAGATTTAACCCACTCACTTCCTACAAACACAGTGTTACTTTCCTTTTTAAACGAGTAAACATAAACAGGATTCGCTGGATTTTGCACAGCATTTGTATTGAAAAAAAACTGGGGCGAAGGAAAGTGGTAAAAAAGTTTATCTTTAGTAATTAAAACAGTCAGAAATGGGAATGATCCATCGATTGTATTGACTGTGCCGGTCGTATCAACGATCGCTACAACCTGATTTTGCTTATTTTTGATGATATAGGGCATCGGTTTATTAAGAGATACTGTGCCATTCTGGATATACAGTTTTGGCAACTGCTGCAGCGGTTGCACAAGATCCTCCATAAAGAAGCGATTGAAATCGATGATGACTCGCAGGGAAAATGGCAACGTTACTACAAACATCAAAAACAATAAATAACCAATCCCTAAACCTTTCCAACGCTTGCCTACGTCAACATATAACCTATTGTTAAAGAATGAATGATATAAAGCCTGCCAATAATGATAAAAAGGTTTATCAATTGGACGCAGTGATTTATTTTTTTTAGTCATGGTAAGAGATCACCCCACTATCTGGAACGGTCGGATTTGGTGCATCTTGCCACCCCCCTAAACGCAGTCCCGTTTTTTGGTGAAACAGATTCGCTTTGTTGACTCCAAACTCCAAGACAAGTTGACTATCATGCACTTCGACATCAGCTGATGTCCTGACCGCAAAACGTGCCTTACCGCATTGGCTCGAAACCTGAATTAATTTATCTGCACCCATATCATCAATATAATCTACTTTTACCTTAATTGCGCCTTGCTTATTCATTGCAGCAACATAAAGATGCTCTGGCCTTATTGCTAAAATCACGTCTTCGCCACAAGAAAGAAACTCTGCCTTATTCGGCAAAGGTAGCTCAATACCAATTTCAGTGACTACTTTTCGACTGCTCATGTTAATTTTCGCAGGTATAAAATTAATTGGGTAATGACCAGTAAAACCTGCAACAAACAAGGAGGCTGGTTGCTGGTACAGATCCTTTGGAGAGCCAATTTGCTCTACTCGTCCTTTATTTAAAACGACAATCTTTGAGGCCATCGTCATCGCCTCTGTCTGATCATGGGTAACATACAAAGACGTTGTCATTAATTGTTGATGCAATTTTCTTATTTCCTGCCGCATTTCCGTGCGTAATTTTGCATCAAGATTTGATAAAGGCTCATCAAATAAAAACACTGCCGGAGAGCGCACAATAGCTCTTCCCATCGCCACTCGCTGGCATTGACCACCAGAAAGCGCAGAGGGTTTACGCGTTAAATAGTCGCTTAATTGCAGTAAAGCGGCCACCTCAGCAACTTTTTGCCGAATAAAATTTGATTTCATGCCCCGCATCTTTAAACCATAAGCCATATTATCAAACACTGTCATGTGTGGATAAAGGGCATAACTTTGAAAAACCATTGCCATATCACGTTTTGCTGGCGGGATCTCATTGACACATTGATTATTGATCAAAATTTTGCCGGAACTGACTGTATCTAACCCAGCTACTAAACGCAGCAGTGTGGATTTACCACAACCAGAGGGCCCTACTACGGCAACAAACTCACCTTTGCCAATAGTTAAGTTGATCTGATCAAGAATAAGTTGCTGACCGTAATATTTGCTGACTTGTTGTAAATTGACCATTGCCATTTTGGTACCTGTTTGGTGTATGTGCTAACTTGAAAGACCCTCATCCGTCGCTGCGCGACACTATCTCCCCAAGGGGAGAAGGGAGATTCATTATGTTAAAAAACGTTGCAGGGTTATTACTAGTATGCAGGGTGGTAATAACGCGATTAGGGCTATAGTCATGATGTAATGCCACTGGGGAATTTGATCTGCAACACCTGCTAAATAACGAATGCCCATCACAATTGTAGCCATATTACTCTCCGTTGTAATAATTAGCGGCCAGAGATACTGATTCCAGCCATAGACAAATAGAATAATAAATAAGGCTGCAATTTGCGTTTTAGATAATGGCAAAAGGATATCAAAAAAAAATCGTAGGGGCCCAGCACCATCGATCTTTGCAGCATCAACCAGCTCTTGCGGAATGGTTTTAAAAAATTGTCTAAACAGAAATGTAGCCGTTGCCGAAGCCATCAACGGCAACGTTAATCCTGCGAAGGTATTTAACCATGCAAACGAAGCGATGACTTGAAAAGTAGGCACTATACGAACTTCTACTGGCAACATCATTGTTGCAAAAATAATAGCAAATAATAATTTTTGGCAAGGAAGTTCAAAATAAACTAACGCATAAGCCGAAAATAAAGCAACGAGTATTTTGCCTAGCGCTATCAGCATGGCCATTAATAAACTATTCAATAACATATGCCATACTGGTTGCCCGCCAGTAGCGACCAGCCCTTCAGTCAGTACCGTCTTAATGTTGTGGAATAAAGCAGCACCAGGCCATAGCGGTAGAGGCGCCTGCATCATTGCTGCCCCTTCATGGCTAGCGGCAACAAGGGCTAAATAAAGAGGCAGAAACATGAGAAAAACGAAACCACATAGCGTCGCATGGGCAAGTATACGCTGTAGCAGCTTCATTGGTAATGCACCTTGTTTTCAAGATAACGAAACTGGAACAAAGTAAGGCTAATAACTATCAACATGAGTATTACCGACTGCGCCGATGAACTGCCTAGATCCATACTAACAAAACCATCTTTGTATACTTTATAAATTAGAGTCGTCGTGCTATTGCCTGGCCCCCCCTGAGTCAGGATATCAATAATAGCGAAGGTATCAAAAAAGGCATAAATCAAATTCATCACCAATAGAAAGAAACTGGTTGGTGAAAGTAACGGAAAAATAATTTGCCAAAAACGTCGCCAGGCTGATGCGCCATCGATAATCGCTGCTTCAACTAAAACAGAGGGGATTGCCTTTATTGCCGTAAAGAAAAAAAGAAAATTGTAACTAAATTGTTGCCAACTGGCAGCTATTATTACTACCAGCAAAGCTTGGTTAGCATGAGTCAGGTAATTGAAATTAATACCCAAAAATTGTAAACCATAGGCTAACCAACCCAGCGTGGGTTGGCAAAGAAAACGCCACAATAACGCAGCCACAGCAGGAGCAACAGCATAGGGCCATAGCAGCAACGATTTATAAATCGTTTTACTCCTATCGCGACTGTGCAACAATACAGCTAATAATAAACCCAGACTCATCGTCAACAATGCAACAGCAAAAGCGATTAGCAAAGTGACCAGCAACGCTTTACCATAATCAGGATCCTGAAGTAAATCAAGAAAATTGGTTAAGCCAGCAAAGTGGTTATGTAAACCAAACGAGTCACTGAAAAAAAAGGTTTGGCTTAGCGCGGAACAGGCTGGCCAAATGAAGAATAGAAATGTGATAATTAATTGAAAAGAAAGAAAAAATAATGCTAATTTTTTATGTTTGGTGTATTTTTTTAATATGGGTTGTAGCATTGAGATCCCCCCTATCATTTGTCATGCAAATATGTGCTAACTTGAGAGACCCTCATCCGTCGCTGCGCAGACACACCTCTACCCGCAAATGGGAGAAGGGAAAAGGTTGGTTATTGTAAGAGAGAGAACGCATTCTTCACCCCATTGGAAGCTAATTTCGTGCGCAATCTATCGGTCATCCCTCTATCGGCAAAAGGACCTACTTTCACAATGTAATGTTGTGCATGCTTCTCTATGGTAACTGGGGAAGGCGTTAATTTTGCTAATTTAATTTGCAATAAATTAGCTAAGTGTTGCGAACTAAAAGCACCAGCTTGTACATAGTAATGTGCAATTTTTTTCCCAGTAGCAAGCGCTTCTATTTCGACAGGAGCGGTACCTTTTGGAAACACGCCTAGCTTAGCAGCGGCTGCATAAGATAAATCAATCACTCGATCAGAATGAAAAGGCCCTCGATCATTCACTTTCACAATCGCTTCACGGCCATTACGCAAATTCTTTACTCTTACATAAGTCGGCAAAGGTAAGGTTTTATGAGCAGCAGTCATGGCATACATATCATACTTGTCTCCACTAGACGTGCGTTTTTTATGAAATTTAGTCCCATACCAAGATGCTATACCCCGTATTTTATAACCTCCAGAGCTTTGCATCACTTTATAGGTATGACCAGCGACAGCATAAGAATCGGGATTACCATAGCGGCTAAAAGGTTCATTTTTTGGTTTGGCTTCTTTAAAAAACGCAGGTATTGGACCGGCAGGAGCCCCGTCCCTCTATTTCAGAACCATACCCTTTTTTGGCTACGACATGCTGGTTAGATTTGAGAATTGGTCCCTTTGTAGATAGACAGGAATTGATTTATTCGAACAACTTGTTAACAAATAGAAGCAGAAGAAGATACAGAAAAAGCGCATTATTCCCCTCTGAGTAATTTTTTTCGTTAATATATCTCTGTACCGGACGAAAAACAACTGAGCTCCGCTGTCTCCACCTCAAGTAGCACCTCATCCACCCAAGTAATCCAATCAAGAGAGAATTCGGTAAAATTACAATATTGGGATGGGAGATCAGTGGCTGGACAAATGACCATATTCCTTTCAACCGTTTATTTTTCCATAATATCAGCTCTGACAGCTTGAGCTAATTTTTGAGCGACTAACGCATTTAGGCTAATGCCCGATTGCGCAGCTTCTATAGCTAGACTTCGATGTATGCGTTTATCAATACGGATATTGAAACTGCCGCTGTACTGCTTATGGCTGGGGGCAATAGGTATCTCCTCACCACTTGCGTGATAGTCTTCTTTCATAAGATCCCATGCTTGCTCTAACTCATGGATAGCTTCCTCTGGGGTTGCACCTGAAGCTGAGACATTCGGCAATTCTGAAAAGTAGGCGGTGTATTCTTCATCTTCATCCAGATACATATTAACGGTGAACCCATCAAAAACATCTTTCATTGTATTCCCTCCTTTTCAATCTGCATTAAAAACTGTTTAACCTGATAACCCTTAGCTTTGCCACTTTTATTTTGGATGACCAACCGATAACCTGTTGGGGAGTGCCAAATAGCATGACTCCCTGTTTGCCTTTTAAACATCCAGTCGTACTGCTTAAGCAAACTCTCAAAATCAGCAAATGACAAATCATTTGGATTATTGATAGCCTTTTTTAGTGGTTTTTCTTGTTTGCTCATACTGTAACTATATGCAGTTGCATTGTGCTTGTCAAGGTGGTGCGTATTTGTATCCTGTCACAGATTTATCCAGAGGAATGGTAATTCGTCTGTCGGTATTGTATAAATATTTGACAATAATTCTGAAGTTAAGTAGAATGCTAAATTCATCAAACTTGTAGGGGTGTACTATGCAAATTATTTTTAAAGCTCTAGGTGGTAAGGCTTGTAGCATTGAAATAGAGGAAACAATAACTATTAACTGGACTTTGGACAAACTTCGATCTGAACGGGCCCGGGCCCGTGGGCGAGCCCGAGCCCGCCCGAGCTCCGAACAGTGATAAGTTACAATCAAATCCAGATTATTAGCAATATTCCAGCATAACAACGCGCAATCTGCACTATTTATTGACTATTTTATCTTGATTATGCAATGATTTTTTCATCAAGAGCCGTGTTTTTCCACTTTTTAACGATAGGATGGCGCATGCGTTTTACCTGAATGTTCCCCGCTTGTCGTCCAAGGGATTTTTTTCGGGGTTTGGGTGGTTGAGCTGGTGTCCCAATCATTCGAATAATTCGTTCAAAATCATTTTGAACTTGTGTTGGTTGCTTTATAGTTTCATTATACATGAAGAACATTATCGCTTAGCCAGAGATTTACTTATTCGCATTGTTATGATGTTGACTAAAATGGCGCAAAAAGTAGATTAGCCGGAGCTCGGGCGGGCCCGGGCCCGTTCAGATCGAAGTTTGTCCAAAGTCCAGTATTAAAGAATTAAAAGAAAGAATTAGGACGCATCTAGGCTTATCAAAGGATCACGAAATTTCTTTATCTAGAGGAGATATTGACAAATTTCTTCAGGATGATGATAAGTTAGTTGTACAAAAAGAAGAGGGAGTTAACGTGACACCTCCATATTTTTCGCTGAAATCCCATACTGCCAATAATGGTTCTCAACAAGTGCATTTATCAGGAGACGGATTTTTTGCCATAATCAAAAAACATGACCTAAAAAACACCAGCGATGCTAATAATTCAACTACTCAAAACTTATCAAATTACAATGCGGGTTTTGTTACAAATATCGGCCAACAAACTCGGCCCCCAGCTCAACAGGTAACACCTCAGCAGCCAACAGCGGGGCAAAATCACACTCAAGATACTGTTCAAAACTGTCTGGTAATGTAATAAGGATGTAGCGGACAAATAGAATTGTCCGCTACAGGCACCCCAATACCATTTGCCAACCCTGATCAAACAATGAAATAATAGTATTAATAACGTCCAGAAATCAAAGTATCCTACACGGTTTAACTCACTTCGTGGTCAGTGGTTTTTTGTCCTGCACGGCTGTGATAAGATGATGGCATTTTGGAATAATGAGCAAAAAACCATGAAGTTATCACTCTCTAGCTGTCGCTTATTCTTTTTAGCAACCCTAGTTTTAAAATCCAGCATTTTTTATGCATCAGCAGGAGTTTTACCCACAAGCTCTTTATCAAGTGGCCCTACTCCTGCTAACCCTGCAAATAAGCCGCTTATTACTCCTTCCCCGCCTACTCTTAACGCGAAATCTTATATCCTTATCGACGTTAACAGCGGCAAAATTATCGTAGAAAAAAACAGCGAGGAAAAATTACCTCCGGCAAGTTTAACCAAGATGATGACCCTTTATGTGATCTCTAATGCGTTACATAATGGGCAAATCCATCTTGCTGATAATGTTCGAATTAGTCGCGATGCCTGGAAAACTGGTGGATCACGCATGTTTGTGAAGGAAGGCCAGCAAGTGGCCATCGAGGATCTACTTAGGGGGATTATTGTAGACTCTGGAAATGACGCGTGTGTCGCAATGGCTGAGCATCTGGGAGGCAGCGAACCAGGATTCGCAGAAATTATGAATCAGCAAGCTAAATCATTGGGGATGGCAAGTAGCCACTTTACTGACAGTACTGGTTTACCTGATAGCAACCTTTATACGACAGCCAAAGATTTAGCCATTCTTGGTCGCGCTTTGATTAATAATTACCCTCAATACTACCATTGGTATAAAGAAAAATGGTTTACCTATAATGGAATACGGCAACCAAACCGCAACCGGTTACTCTGGCGGGATAGTCAAGTGGATGGCGTTAAAACGGGCCATACTAGTGAAGCTGGATACTGCTTGGTTTCCTCGTCCAAACGCGACAATATGCGTTTGCTAGCGGTCGTAATGGGCTCACCAACTGAAACTGCTCGTGCTGATGACAGTGAGCGTCTAATTAATTATGGCTTTCGTTTTTTTGAAACCCATCAGCTCTACAAGGCGGGACAACCTATTAGTACGGTATCTATCTATAAAGGTAGCGCAAATAAGCTAGCAATTGGCATGCGGGAGAATCAATATGTTACTATTCCTAATGGCCAGTATCAGCGGCTAAGCATTAATACTAAAGTGCCCAAAAACTTAGTAGCACCCATTGCAAAAGGTGATAAAGTTGGTGAATTAATTATTCAATTTGACCATAAAGCCATGGGAAATTTCCCAATCTATGCCCTCGCTGATATTCCTAAAGGAGGGGTCTTTACTCGAATGAAAGATGCTGTTCGCTTAACTTTTCGCAGCTGGTTTGGCTCATAACTAGCTATGAGTGATAATAAATCGTTAATCCAGTTTCCATGTGATTTTCCAATAAAAATAATTGGCAAAAAAACTGAATTATTTGCCACTGAAATTAACCAGATAACGCGTAAACACTTTCCAAATACGTCTGATGAAGCCATCATTTATCAAGAGAGCCAGTACGGCAACTACGTATCACTTACCATTACCGTTTTTGTCCATGACCAACAGTCACTTGATGGGCTTTATCAGGAACTCACTAAACACCCTGATATCAAGATGGTGCTATGATGATCAATATCCACAATCTAGGCTCACAACCCTATCTTACTGTTTGGGAAAAAATGAAGCATTTCACCACGGCAAGACATGAAGGTACCTTAGATGAATTATGGCTTCTTGAACACCCACCAGTTTATACGCAGGGGCAGGCTGGTAAAGCAGAGCATGTGCTAAATCCGAGGGAAATTCCACTAATTCAATCTGATAGAGGTGGGCAAATTACCTATCATGGACCTGGACAATTAGTAGGCTATGTTTTGATGGATATCCGCAGAAGGCATCTGGGAATAAGAACTCTAGTAAGCTATTTAGAACAAATACTGGTTGCTGTCTTGGAAAATTATCAGATTCACGCAACACTGCGTTGTAGTGCACCAGGAGTCTATGTTGCGGATAAAAAAATTGCCTCTATCGGTTTACGAGTAAAAAATGGTTGTACCTATCATGGCATAGCCCTGAATGTTGCTATGGATTTAACTCCTTTTACCGGTATTAATCCTTGCGGGTTCGCTAAACTTGCAATGACACAGATGAGTGATTATGTTCCTACAGTTAATATTGGTGAGGTCAGTAAATTATTTGCTGAGACATTTATTTCTCGATTTACCGAAAACGCGTCATCTTGCGCTCAGGATGACGAGCGCTGTAACCAGGATGACGTGGCGTTTTCGGCCAAAATGGTAGAATTTTAAACAGACCCTAACATGCAATTATTTATTGACTATATTCAACCCCTAACCCTTTGGCTGCATGATCATCCACAATTGGCTTTATTGATAACTTTTGTTATCTCCTTTGGTGAGTCTTTAGCTATAGTGGGTAGCATCATTCCGGGTTCAGTGACTATGACTGCGATTGGCTTTCTTGCAGGCACTGGGGTAATGCGCACTGATTTAACCCTGTTGGCTGCTACCTTAGGCGCAATTGCAGGTGATGGTGCTAGCTATCTTTTAGGTTATATTTATAGTGATCGTCTTGTTAATATTTGGCCATTCAGTCGCTATCCAACCTGGCTAAGTTATGGTAAAGATTACTTTGCTTGTCATGGTGGGAAGAGTGTAATTATTGGCCGTTTTGTTGGGCCTTTACGCTCACTCATCCCTGTAATTGCCGGCATGATGCACATGAATCGCTGGCGTTTCTTTATCGCTAATGTCTTGTCGGCGATTATCTGGGCAATGCTTCATGTGTTACCAGGAGTATTAATCGGTACAGCAAGTAGTGAATTATCACCTGAAATTGCTACTCGTTTATTCATCTTAATCTTGATATTACTTGCTGGTATCTGGTTATTAAGCGTAGGGCTGAAGTGGTTATATATCAAAACTAACCGCGTTCTCCGTTATTATCTGCATCGTTTTTGGCTATGGGCTATTAGTACTCACTACCTAGGAAGAATAGCACGCCGCTTGACGCCAAATGATGAAGTGAATCACTACTTCACCGCTGCCTTATTCATTTTATTTATTTTAAGTGCCTTCTCATTTTGCCTACTGACAATACTCGTCTTTTATGGCAGCTCCATTGTAGGGCTTAATCAACCAATACTGCTTCTTTTCCAAAGCTTACGAACCCATTCATTCGATATATTTTTTACCCTAGTAGCTCAAATAGGTAGTCCTATAACCTTGATCACATTATTACTCTCTGTCATTGCCTTAACCTTATATTATCGTGACCTACGTACTTTAGCTTATTGGTTAAGTCTTAGTGTCTGGTGTGCAATTATTTTGCTTACTATCCATGTATTAGGCCATAAAACACTTGCCAATGGGGAGATTAAGAGCTCATTTCCGATTACTACGCTTAGTTTTGCCACTACGTTGTTAGTCACTTTTATCCTCTATCTCAGTGCTTATTGTCGCACACGTGCTAATCATCTATTGCAAATAATCTTAGCCACTTGCCTGTTACTTATTGGCTTCACTTCGCTATATTTTGGTGACCATTGGTTTACCGATTGTCTCAGTGCCTATTTATGTGGATTGAGTATTAGTCTGGCTCATTGGTTATTTTACCGCTGTTACAAACCAGGCATTGCTAGTCATCCCTATATTCCTTTACTTATTTTATTTTTACTATTTCTTGCCACTGCCTTATCTTCTCTAATCAATTACAATAGTTGGCTGCGCAATCATCAACCCTATTTTGCCCAGTACGTTTTTACCGACGAGCGGTGGTGGAATCAAACTAAACCACTGCTACCGATCTATCGCACCAACCGATTCGGAAAGCATATTAGTCTTTTTAATATCCAGTATGCAGGCTCGCTTAAAAATTTAGAAGATGCATTAGCAACTCATGGTTGGCAAAAACAGAATGATTCATTTTTCCACTCAATAATAATACGGATAAGTAAACAACCCTTTTCTCCAGAATTACCACTTATGGCTCAACTTTATTTGAATAGAAAGCCCGTACTCGTCATGACTTTCACACCCAACGATGGAAACTTAATACAAATTTTACGCATTTGGCGTTCAAATTATCACCTACAACATTTTCGCCAGCCAATTTGGATTGGCTCAGTGCACCCACGTATTTTAAAAATAAAAAAAGGGCAAAATCCCATAAATACGATCAAATCTAACTCCCTTAGCTATGTAAGGGCAGCGCTACCCTCCTTTGTACTGCACTCCGTTCCTTTACAGGTTAGAATTTCGCCACTCCCTGCCGAAGTGGAACCCGTATTATTGTTGATAAGAGAGCAATCGTAGGCTGCAGGAGGCAGCGGTCTACGCCAGCATCAGTCATCCTGAGCGCAGCGAAGGATCTCCTTGGTTGAGCACTATGCTACATTCAGGAGATCCTTCACTGTGCTCAGGACGACGGCTCGCCCGCCGTCGGATTGCAATATTCTTGATTATATTGAATAATGGGGCCCTTTCTATAGGGATTTAGCGAGCCGACATGAGAGGACGTACAAATTTTTGGGATGCGCATGACCAGCTAACTAAAAGTAACACGAAGATATCTTCTGAGATTATAGATACCAATTATCAATTCACAACCTATGATGACGCAATTGAACTATTTATTACCGGTTGCGGTGGTGACGACTCTAACGAGCAAGCTGAAGTTGCTAAAGCTATCCAACAAGACAACAAAGACAATCAATCCTCTCTTGCATTATTTACTGGCGATATGGTTTACCCTTGCGTCAGTCTTACCACTAAAGCTGAAGACATTAAATCCTATTTTAGTCCCTATGCTGCATTAGGCACAGCCAAAAACTTTGCTGCCCTCGGCAATCATGAGAGTGGTGCCATTACTCCAATGTGGGGAGAAGACCCTGCTTATGGAGATCAAGATCTGTTGTTGTGTCGACGCAATCATGCTGCAGAAATAATTAATGAACAAGCCTCATTGATTTGCCATCCTTATTATCGGATACAATGCATAAAATATGGGGAGCAGAAGCCTTTTCTTCAGATTGTTTTTATCGATTCGACAACCCTGCATTTTGATCAAGCCCAGCAACAATGGCTTCAATGGGTTGTACAGAATTCTCAAGTTAAAAATAACCTATTAATATCTCATCATGCGATTGGACCTAGCATAGGAAAAAGGCATTTAGACCGTGACGAAAGCTCTATTTATGGACCTTATTTTTTCGGCGATAGTCAATTCATCGGCAATCAACATAAGGTTCTGGAAAAGGTTTGTACTGATTTAGGTATCCTTCCTGAGGTACAAAAATGGACCAAAGCGGTTGGCCATGATCATTTGCTAGGTTATGTTGAGCATCCAACACACGGGAATACCATCTACACAGGAGGAGGCTCAAGTAATGATCGGACAGCCTCTTCTTATACCTTACCAGGACAGGAGTTCCCCCCTCTCAATTATATGAGTCAAGCAGAACAAAATGAGAAAGCCAGTACAGGTGGTTTTGCAAAATTAAAACTGCAGAGTGGTAGACTACACTCTATCACTCTTATTTCAGCGGCAAATGAAGTACTCTACTCCAAATCGTATCTAACTTATCCGAAACAAAAGATAACACCTCAACTTCACAGGCTGAAATTTGAAATCAGTACTATCATAAGCACTTATGAACAAACAGGAATTATGCGTTACATAATTAATCCTACGATCGTTTGGTGTAGCTTTCATTATTTAGGCCATCATCATAATGCTCGCGCTACCCTTCTTAAGAATCAACTCAAGAGAACTAATAGTATTGATCAGATATGCACAATAATTAAAGCTGAGATACAGAGTATAGATAAAGCATTAAATTCCTCTTCTTCAGCAGAAACACTGGAACAACCTTCAGGGTCATTAGCCAATCCTACGCATGCTGGTTACTATACCCAATTACTCTTAGCTTGGGCAATTTTGCATCAATATGGAGTGACTCCAGTAGAGCTGGCTAATGATGCTACTTCCCAGAGCCTAGAACAATTATGCATCTCTGAGTTAAACTAGGGGTAACTATGCTCATAAAGGGACTAACGCGATGATCAACATATTGGAAATAATTCATTCTTTGTTCCCGCTACTGGGACTTGTCATCTTGATTTTTGGCATTGGATGGCGACGAAAAAATTATATTATTGTCACCTTATGGCTAAGTCTCATTGCTCTTATTTTGCATTATCGAGCTTCAGGGGGAGAGATATTAGGTAGCTATTTTAATTACTTACATGCCGCAATTTACTCGCTGAATTTATTTGTGCTCATTTTCAGTATCATTTACCTATTAACCACTGCAATTGACGAGATACAGAATACAATTCTGCGCTATAGTGCTGGCCTGCTCTCAGCAGCACTTATCACTGCGGGGACACTTCTAGTAATCAATCTATGGGTAAACGCAAATTTTGTTGAAAATAGGCTTGCCGGTACTCCTATCCTTCAAGTTGCCACCTTTAATAAGCAACCTTATTGCAGTTATAAATATGTTTTTTATAAAGTAGGAACAGATAATATCGTCCGCTTTATGTGCCCTAACCACTATGGATTACTACCTTCTATTGGCCCTCTGAGGAACGCGCCTAACTTCGTCATAAAACAGCTACCTCCCCAATTACAAGCTAAATTTCTAGAAAACCAGTTGAATTGACGTAAATAGCTCAGGCTCCCCCCGTCATTGCGAGGAGCGTAGCGACGAAGCAATCCAGTGGCCTTATGAGATGCTAAAAAAGGTCGCTGGATTGCTTCGTCGCTACGCTCCTCGCAATGACGGGGAGGCTACGCTCCTCGCAATGACGGGGAGGCTACGCTCCTCGCAATGACGGAGTGGGGAGGTGAGCTATTATGAATTGACAGCACAAATTGTTTTTTTTATTGTAGTGAAAGGTCCTAGTCTTTTATAGGTTGATAAATTTGTTCTATAGATTGTTTTTTTGTTAAGATACGGGAAATTTTTCATAAAAATGATTATGCGCAGTTTGCTGTTGACCTTATTATTAGTTGTTTTTGCTCCGACTTTTGGCATGGCACCTAAATTAAATTGGGATAACGCCGTTGATCATGCAATAAGCAAGTACGGTCTGCGAACCGAACCTGAGTTAATTCGATTTTTCTCTTACGCCCATGTAGCTTACCCCCCAAGAGAAATAGCCCTTTTAGCATTCAAAAAAGAAAAAAATCTTGAATTATGGGCCAAAAATGAAAATCAAGCTTGGCGTTTTATTCATAACTATCCCCTTACCGCGTCCAGCGGTCGCTTAGGCCCAAAGCTAAAAGAAAAAGATGGCCAAATTCCTGAGGGAATATACCAATTAACTACGTTTAATCCCTTCAGCAGCATGCATTTATCGATGATGATCAATTACCCTAATAATTATGATCGCATACAAGCTAGTAAAGATGGTCGTAGACGACTAGGCAATAATATCTTCTTGCATGGCAAATCGTTGTCAGCAGGTTGCTTAGCTGTTGGCGATAGAGCGATTGATCAGCTTTTCTTGCTTGCATATCGAGTTGGGTTGAGTCATATCAAGGTAATCATTGCACCCAATGATTTACGCAAAAGCAAACCAGCCACATCAAATTTTGCTCAACCTCGTTGGTTGCCTGATCTATATAAACAAATAGCCACGGCATTAAATCGATTTTCCTCGCGCAGGCTCGCCTAACAATTAGTAATATGAGCCCCCTCCCAAGCGGCCATCATTGCAGAGCACAGTTATAATCACACCCGATCGTGCATCACTTTCGGTCTATGACTCGCAACTCTGCCTCAACTGTATTCTCAGTTGCGGGTTCATTAAGTAAGATATACACATCGCTTAACGTATTCCTTACGTTCACACTGCTTACTTGTGCTGGGATGCCTTCCCACTGTGTATTTGCGGGCAGGGTTTCACCTTTCATTAATAATGACAAACTCCCTAATTTAGAATTTTCTTCCATAACGGTGTTATAGAGTAGGATAGAGTAATCTCCTACTGTACAGTTATTATTTACCACTATCTGACCCATCTTATAAATTCGATCCTCATACAAATGCGTTTGAACAATGGAACCTGCATTCAGTACCACATCATCACCAATTTCTATGAGGTCAAATTCAAAAAATTCAGTGGTTTCAATATAAACACGTTTGCCAATTTTAGCACCTAATAACCTGATGAAAAAAGCGATAAACGGAGTACCAAGTAATGGCTCCAACATTGTTGGTGAAATAAAGCAAGTCTGGAATCTTTGCAGCAAATCACATTTCCAAATAAATACCGACCAGGATGGTTTCGCCCCTTCACGATAGCGCCCCATCAACAACCATTTGAGCGAGATGCCAATTGCCACTAAAACAAGACAAATTAAAAAATCCAAAACAGGAAAATAGATAATTGTTTCCGCCAGTGAATAAGCTGGATAGAGAAAATCGACCAGCAATATTTGTCCAATTAAATGGATTAGAAAAAAGGTAGTAGGCAGAATTACTCGAACTAGCTCAATTAAACTGCGCTTTATATAGAGCGATTTGCTGGGACGATAAGTATTTTGCTCGGAAAAACCTTTAACAATCTCACGCCGGGGCATTAATATAGCAGGGGAGCCAAACCAAGCTGTATCAGGCTTTGCTGCAGAATTATCCAGTGGAGGAACAGAGGTAGCGCCTAAGAGACAATTATCACCCAATTCGCTACCTGGAGGAAGTAATGCTTCATTACCAACAAATGAGCGTTTTCCAAGCATACAAGGTGCAAATGTTGCATACCCAAAATACATTCTCGGTACGCCAACTGAAACAGCACTCGCATTAAAGCTTTCATCTTTAGCCGTTAGCATATCAGGTGCAAGATGATTAAGCTCTGCCATCTCAACCCGTTTACCAATCTTAGCCCCTAAAGAGCGCATGTAGAAAGGATAAACTAACGATTCGGCAATCACAGACAAATCGGGAGTATCCATTAAATGCTCAACAATCCAATAGCGCAAATAACGCATGCTTTTAATCTTATAGCTCCCATCGGTCATTTTTCCTAATAGCACTTTCTTCACTAAAAAGATATTGATGCAAAGTAAAACGATGAACAAGAAGGAAGCCACCGGTGCTCCGAAAAACACGGCATAAATCACCCCTTTATCGATTAATAGGTAGTCAACTAATACGATTCCTGGTACAAGCGCTGCAAAATAAACTACAGCAATAAAAAGCAAGGAAATATAATGCAAGGCTCCGTACGTCATATTTTTAACGGCATCGGACTCTGTATCTGTAGGTAAACTCATAAAATATTTTTTAAGAGTTGTCTTTTCTGGCCGAGCAGGCGAACCATGGTAACATTGTCCCCTAGGAATAACCCCGTTAGGAGGCAACATTGATAAATCCTCGAGAATAACATCATTTTGCAATCGGGTATTGATACTTAAAACTACTCTTGAACCTACATAACAATTCTCACCAATAGTAATTGTGCCTAGTTTTAAGAAACCATCTTCAACCACATAGCCAAACAGTTTTGCATCATAGCCAACACTCGAATTATCACCAATCTCTAATAAATCAAATGTGTTTATGAACTGTGTAGCCAAAAAGCAATTTTTACCTATTTTTGCCCCCATTAATCGACAATAAAGATTGATTAGAGGAGAACCAACTAAACTAGTCACTGGGGCAACAGTTTCTTGGATCCGAGATACAAACCACCAGCGGACATAAAACCATCCCCATAGGGGATAATTCCCCGGCTTAAGCCGCCCAAGCAATATCCATTTTGCTGAAATGGATATAGTTAATAGAACAAGGGGTAAAACGAATAAGATACATAGCAAAAATTCTATATCTTCCAATGAAAGAAGCAGATGTTTATCAAGTAAATAGGTAAATATTAAGACAAAGAGTAAAATCTGCCAGGACTTAAGGCCCTGCAAAAAGTAGGTACCAATCACTTGCATCAGCCCACACAGGCGATAGCGGGTGCTTAAATTGGCATCGCTTTCAAGCGCCGCATGATTCGGTTTCTCCGCTGAGCTGTGTTCATCCTTATTTTTATTTATTTTATAAAATTTACGAGCTAATTGCTTAATGGTGGGGTTTTCATACAGATCGATAAGCGACATGGTGGCCATTTCAGGATAATGACGTGATGCAGAGACAATTTTGGCGGCTAACAAGGAATGGCCGCCTAAATGCTGAAAAAAATCAGAATTAACTGATACAGATGGACACTTTAACGCTTCTTTCCATATCGTAGCAATTTTCTTTTCTAGTTTTGTTTTGGGTGCTAGGTAATTGCTAGTATGCACTTTTTGTTTTGGGGTGGGGAGTTGCTTGCGATTCACCTTACCACTGGTTAGCAAGGGGAAAGAGTCGACTATTTCGTATAAACTTGGCATCATATAATGAGGCAATCGCTTACTTAAAAATTGCTTAAATCCTTCGAAATCAAATTGTTCCTCAACTTGCAAGTAGGCTACAAGCGCAGGTTGTTGCTGCAAAGTTTGGCAAGAAACAACTGCTTGGCTAAGAAAAAGGAAACTCTTTAATAACGGTTTCTATTTCGTTAAGTTCAATGCGATAACCACGCAATTTGATTTGATCATCCACCCTGCCCAAAAACTGGATCTCACCATTCGCTAGCACTGAAGCTATATCGCCAGTGCGATATAAGCGCTTGCTGCCCTCAAGAGGATTTGGCACAAATTTAGCAGTAGTCATTTCAGGTCGATTGACATACCCCCGCGCTAAGCCTTCCCCACCGATACATAACTCACCCTTGCATCCCGCTGCAACAGGCTGCAAATTTTCGTCAACGATTACGATCTCATAACCCGGTAATGGCCGACCAATTGTCACCTCTTGATCTGGGCTACATTCTGCATAGGTCGCAATTACCGTTGCTTCTGTTGGGCCATAGGTATTCACTATTCTTAGCCCTGGCCTACTCCAGTGTTTAATCAAGTTAGCAGTACAAACCTCCCCCCCTAGAATTAACAACCGTAACTGCGACAGCTGACCTTCCAAAGTAGCTAATAAAGTAGGAATTGTTGATAAAACACTCACTTCGTGTTTTTGCAAAAATTGCACTAGCCCAACACCTGAACGAGTATCTTTATCTGTACATACCACTAAAGTCGCACCATTAGCGAAAGCCATCCATAATTCCTCTAATGAAGCATCAAAAGCTAAAGAAAAACCTTGATACACCCTATCGTAAAAGCTCATCTGATAAATATCACTACTGACAGCAACGTAATGGCAAATACTACGATGGGTAATTTCGGTGCCTTTAGGCTTACCCGTTGAACCAGAGGTGTAGATGATGTAGCACAAATTTTCATTATCTTCAGGCTGCTGCTTCTCTTTAGGTCGAGTGTTTGGTTGTAGCGCGATGAGTTCTTTTAATTGATCGAGTACTATGGTATTGGGAAATTGAATCTCAGCTCGCTTTTGCTGCGATGATGAGGTAATCACTGCCTGAAAAGGCAAATCGGATAAAATAGTGTTAATACGCTCAGCAGGAAACTCAACCTCAATTGGGACATAAGTCGCACCTATCTTCAATGCTGCCAAAATGGCTACATAGCTATCTATAGAGCGTTCCAAAAGTATTCCAACTACATTGCCTGCCTGAATTCCTTGACTTAGCAAATAATTGGCAACTTGGTTAGCCCGGTTTTCCAATTCCTTATATGACAGTAAGCAGTCATTGCATATAAGGGCAATATTATCAGGATAGTAATCAACTGAGCGCTCAAAAAAATGGTGCAGTTGCCTAATCTTATTTTGAGTTTCCGATTTCATATTGGCTGACTCCTACCAATTTTCTATACCAACTTCCTCAAATTCCTCAATAAATCCACCATCTCTGTAACAAATCTACTTCTTTTCAGTATAGTTTCCAAAATTAACCTTGTAATGTTGATCTGTAACATCCAAGTTATAACTTATTAATTTGATTCAAGATTAATCTTGATAAAAATCTCCCCACGTCATCCCGAGCGCAGCGAGGGATCCCCAGCAAACGGCACGTATTTAAAAATTGCGCCACTGCATGGAGATCCCTCGTCGCAAGCTCCTCGGAATGACGCAGCTGGGGAGCTATTCATAAAATTGATTTAATAAATAGTATGCAACTTACGTACCGAAATGGCAGTTATTGTTGGGCCAAGGCCCAACCTACGTTTATGTAGTGGGTTTTTTGGAGAAGGAATTTAAACCGTCATTGCGAGCGTTAGCCCCGTCATTGCGAGCGTTAGCGTCATGCGATTAGCCCCGTCATTGCGAGCGTTAGCGAAGCAATCCAGTGGCCTTATGAGATGCGAGAAAAGGTCACTGGATTGCTTCGTCGCTCCGCTCCTCGCAATGACGGGGAGATCCGCTCCTCGCAATGACGGAGATCCGCTCCTCGCAATGACGGGTTGGGCCTTGGGCCAACAAATTATTACCGCATCTTACAATGTAAAACTTTCCAATAGCCAAATAAATTGGTTTTATGAGAATCCAATACATTAATTTGGTCGAAATCTAAAATAGCATTGATAGAAAAATCCGATTTGAAACCTACCAAATTATTAACCCGGGCGAATTTTTCTTCTATGAAACGCAAAGCTGGTTTCTCAGAAGCGAAATGATTGACAAACACAATTTCACCCGATTGCTTACAGACCCGTGCTATTTCTTTTAGAAAGGCATTGATGTCTGGGACAACAGAAGCAACATACATGGCCACAATAAAGTCAAAACTGTTATCTGGAAATTCTAAATTTGCAGCATCCATAATTTTCAAAGTGATATTCGTCTTTATCTTTGTTGCTGCAACCCGTTCTTGAGCTTTCTTGAGCATTTTTTCAGAAATATCAATGCCAGTTATTTGCAAATCTGGCCTGTAAAGGGGTAAAGATAGGCCAGTTCCAACACCAAGCTCCAAGACACTGGCATTTGGGGCCGCATTTTTATTTACGATCTCCGTGGCACAATGACGGCCTGGATGAAAGATACGACCAAACGCGAAGTCATAAAACCAAGCATAGGCATCGTAAACTTTCCTAACTGATGAAAGCGACATACTTTCCCCCTCTTGTACAAATTAAGTAAGTATACCCTAGTGGATTAATTAACCAAAAAATTAATAAATTGCCAGGGATCAGCAAGATCGAGTTTCTCTGCAAAAAGAGCGACCCTTTTTTGCAGTGGAGTCCAATCAGTATAATACCCACCCACTTTCCCCAAATAGGGAAGAGCTAACTTAAGCACGTACTCATGATCCATCCCCTCTGGTTCAACTAATCCGCGCTCAGGATTTTCAATCCCCCATATCATTCCAGCCAACACACCTGCCGCTACCTGTAAGCTAGTAGCACTGTTGTAAGGCGCTAACCGCTTTGCTTCCTTAATAGACAATTGTGAACCATACCAATAGCTTCCCTTGTTATTCCCCATTAATAAGACTCCCAGCTCATCAGTGCCTGCAACAATATTATTTAGAATGCACTGTTCTTGCAGCAGAGGTGCGCCCTCATTCCCCTCCAATTCAAGCAAGGAAAGAACTGCGTCGGGACAAGGGTGGTATGCATAATGAACTGTAGGTCTATAATCCACCCTTTCATCCTGCCTTAGCGTTAAATAATCACCGATAGAAATCGCTTCAGCATGAGTAATTAAAAAACCATTAAACGCCCCATAGGAAGGAGTCCAAGTACGAACCTTAGTTGCAGCACCGGAGCGATTGAGATAGATAGCACAATTTGAACCAGAGCTATGACAGCAAGCATCTGATGGCCAATGACGCTCGTGGGTACCCCAACTTAGTTCAGCCGGTTGGCTTGCTTCGGAAAGCAAACCCTCAACTGACCAAGTGTTTATAAATTCATTGGGCTGTTTAGATTGGGTAGAAACTTGGGTATCACGCTCAGCAATATGAATTGTTCTTATCTCTAGCCTCTGTGCTAATCGTGCCCAATCAATTGGGCGCTGCAAATTTAGTTCCCCCAGGTTATTCGCTATGGCTAAATTCCATAAAGCTTGCTTAACAAAATGAGACACCAATCCCGGATTAGCCCCATGAGTTAGCACAGCTGTTGTTCCCCTGCCTTTTTTATACTGTAATATTGCCTCGCGTAGCGCATAATTAGTTCTTTCTGAGGCTGACAAGGTTTTATCGACATACCCTCCTTCCCATGGCTCCGTACTGGCGTCTAAATATAGAACACGCTGCTCTTGGCAGTACTTTATTAATTCAAGGCTTGAAACACCGACCGATAAATTTAATAAAAAATCACCCGACTGCAGATTAGAACCCAGTATAGGTATATAGTTTTCTCTAGTAATGGTCATTTCTTGTAAAGAGAGACCAAATTTTTTAGCAATACTGCTCCCTTCTACATGTTTGGACATGATCACAACCTGAGTAGACAACAAATTAAAATGTTTAAATAATAGGGGCAGAATCGCTTGGCCAATACTGCCAAAACCAAGAATAAGTATTTTATTATTAAAACAAATTTTATTAACCATAGTATGCTCGGGTTAATTGTAGGAGTACCTCTATTACGGTTAGTATAGGACACTGCATACAGAATACAGGAGCATACATGCAGACTAACAAGGCTAAAACTAAGCAAATTATCGCCTGGGCACTCTATGATTTCGCAATTGCATCGTATTTTGTGGTGATCCTTACTTTTGTTTTTGCAACTTATTTTGCTAATGAAATTGCACCCAATATAATTATAGGGACTACTTTGTGGGGATATACCATTTCTGCTTCTGCACTATTAATTGCAATTACCAGTCCAGTTTTTGGCGCTATAGCGGATTATGGTGGGCATCGCCAGCATTGGTTATTTTGTTTTACCTATCTGGGAATTTTAACTACAGTTATTTTATGGTTCGCTTATCCTCATAATTCCATCGCTTTAGTGTTAGTCAGCATTTTTATTAGCAACTTTGCCTTAGAGGTGGGTTTTGTTTTTTATAATGCCTTTCTGCCTAATATAGCCCCAGAAAAATACCTTGGCCGGATCTCAGGATGGGGGTGGGGATGCGGGTATATAGGCGGAATTTTTTGTTTATTGGTAGCCCTATATTTTTTTATTGCTGGAAATGTACCTAAAGAGAATGCTGTGAATATCCGTTCTATAGCTCTATTAGTGGCTGTTTGGATAGCGGTTTTTAGCTTACCTCAATTTCTCTTTATCCGATCCCCAAAAGCAAGCTATTTTACTATTAGCACCGCCATAAAAAAAGGACTTCAGGAATTAATGATTACTTTAAAACATCTGCCCCAGCAAAAAAATCTCTTCTTATTTTTAATCGCCCGCATCATCTACATGGATGGTCTAAATACCGTATTTGCTCTAGGCGGAATTTATGCGGCAGGAACCTTTAAGTTAAGCGTGAGTGAGATCGTTGTTCTTGGCATTATCATGAATATCTCTGCAGGCCTAGGAGCCGCTTTATTCGCCTGGGTCGATGACTGGATTGGCTCAAAAAACACAACACTTATCGCCCTAGCTGGTTTACTGCTCACCTATTGTTTTTTATTGACTGTGCAATCCACCACTTTATTTTGGCTATCTGCGCCAACATTAAGCATTTTTGTGGGGCCAGTGCAAGCAGCAAGCCGTACTTTGCTTGCCCGTCTGGCAAAACCAGAAGAGATCACCCGTATGTATGGGTTATATTCACTCAGCGGTAAAATTACTAGTTTTCTAGGTCCATTAGTCGTTGGAATTTTTACTACGTTCTTCGCAAGTCAACGCTTAGGAATGGCAACACTGTTGCCTTTTTTCATTATTGGTGGGGGGATACTGATGCTGGTTAAAGAACCCTAGATCAGTGAAAATTATTACTGTTAATGGGTGAAAATCACGTAGGTTGGGCCTTGGCCCAACAACATGCCACATTCTTGTTGGGCCAAGGCCCAACCTACTTTAAATTTGCCCATACGGGAGTTGCATCCACCCTTAACTTAATGGCAGTGTAGCTCACTCAGCCCACCAAGCGATTATGTTGTGTAGTTCATTTGTGACGATGACGAACCGTTATCTGGTGTTTCGGCTTTATGCTGAGTAACCCAGAGAGATGATGCGTTGGTTTTAGATCCTGCTGCATCACCATCAGGTTTAATTTTCTTAGCAGCTGGCACGTCGTCCTTATCATGAGGATTTTTTCTTTTTACCCCATGAGCATCGCTTTCATTATTTGCCCAAAATTCCTTAACAAATCGGGGACGTTGTAGAGAAACAAGAATCTTAAATGCATGGCCATTGACTAATTCCTCATCAGTCACTTTATTTTGTTTAGGCAACAACCAGGCTAAGATTTTACTTACAAGCTCGGAGAGTAGTATCCCTTGCCTCGCTGCTGAAACCATAGGTAGCAAAGCTCTTAAAAATGCTGCTTCGCCATTCTGGCTTAAAATAAGCCGCCCATGTTGCTCATAATGGCTTAAGGCTTTGAGTAATTCATCCCGTTTTTTTGCTGATTTACCTACAAATAACTCATTACCACCCAGATTAATGGAGCGGACTGTCTTAGGGATGGCAGCAATAATCTGGATTAATTCGGGAAGAGTTTTTCTATGCAACTCATTATTGCTTAAATCAAGGGAAGTGATAGTCTCTGGAATGGCAGCAAAAGCTTCAGCTAATTTCTTGCTAGATAGATTACCAAGCTCATTCTCACGTAAGTCAAGCGAAGTCACATTACCCGGAATAGCAGCTAAGGCCTTAGCTAATTGAGTGTGCCAAAGGCTATTCTTACGTAAGTTAAGCGAAGTCACAGTAGCGCGAATGGACTTAAAGGGCTATAGCTAATTCTGCTCCTGGTGTGAAGCCAAGATTATTATTAGACAAGACAAGGGTAGTCACGTTGGCTTGGATAGCGGCAAAGACTGTCGCTAATTCAGCACCAGATTTACTATTAAACCTATTCGAACCTAAGTCTAACGAAGTCACGGTAGCTGGGAAAGCAGCGAAAGCTGTCGCTAATTCAGCACCAGATTTTTCGTAAAGGTAATCCATCGATAAATTAAGCGAAGTCACTGAAGCTGGGATTGCGGCAAAGGTTGCTGTTAATTCAGCAGCAGCTTTGCTGCCAAGGTGATTCATGCCTAAATTAAGGGATCTCACATTAATTGGGATGGCGGTAAAGACTCTGCGGAGTTCATCGGCAGATTTAGCGTTAAGATTATTATCCCACAAATGAAGCTCAGTCACAGTGGCTGGGATAGCAGCAAAAGCTGTCACTAATTCATCAACAGACCTGTCATGCGTACTATCCTTTAACGCAATCGAAGTCGCATTAGCTGGGATCTTCTTAAACTCATCAAGGAATTTATTGGCCCTTTTGTTGGTAAGATTTAATTGATAAGACATTACTACCTCTGATAGGTCCGAATCAAATTGGGGTAACTCCCGGGTGCAACTCTCGCATTGACAAATTTGAAGTAGGTTGGGCCTTGGCCCAACATGACACAAGCGTCTACTTTGTAAGAAAAAGGTATACCCAAAACAAACAACGACTATTTTGTCACAACATGCCACATTCTTGTTGGGCCAAGGCCCAACCTACGTGATTTTATTTGCCTATATGAGAGTTGCACCCTAACTCCCCACGTACCTGGGGAGTTACAAATTTGGTTGAAAGTATAATTTTTAATCATACAGTTGTCAATTGGTATCGAACGTTTCACCGCATTTACAGTGGAGTTTCGTTCTATACGGGGCTCTCAAACGTTAATAATCTCTTGTATTTCAGGCATGTAATATTCTGCTTGGCCTGATTTAACCGTCAAATTCGCTAGCGGCTTAGTTATACTTTTAGCATGGGTATGCCCACAAAACACAAAGAACTTTATATGTTGATGTTCAGTGGCTACTTCAAGTAAAACATTCCCTGTAGCTAGTGATGCATAAAAGGGTAAAAAATCGTAACTACTTGGCCTGCCGCGATAAAAGCAATTTTCTTTAAAGGGCGGGACATGCGTGATGACAAAAACCTGCTCGGCCTTAAGATCAATCGCTGCTAATAATTTGTCCCTTAATTTTTGGGCATCGGCATCAGCCAGTTGCTGCATTTTTTCTAACAATTGCCTTTTACCTAAACTTTGCTGCAAATATAAATCGACAATCAACCTACTATCATTGACCTCAACCGGGCTTCGATAATAATCGCCATAACGGCCATCTGCCCAACCATCTTGCCCAATCAAATAAATGTTCTTGTTTAGTAAGGCAGGTTCGATTGCACCAAGCCAATGGAGTAACGGCTCCGAGTGCGATAGTTGAGTCATCTGCTCCCGTACTTCTTGCACCTCGCCAAAATAATAATCGTGATTTCCCAACACAAAATAGATCGGTCGATTAATCGCTTTACTTATCTCAATTAAGATATCCCCTACTGAAGGCGCTTCAGCAATATCCCCGCTAATAATGACTAAATCTGCTTTAGTAATAGCTATCGCTTCATAAAACCGGTTGCGTGAATTACGATCTAAAAAATTTAAATGAATATCAGTAAGCCAGACGACTTTCATGAATGCTCCTTAATGGCTTTATCATTTTAAGTGTAGCCTGTAGAATTATGCCCATGACTATGCCAATATGGCCGCTTATTAACAAACAAATTTCCCATGTGTAAACGATTGATACTTATCTCCTTAATTTCAGTATCCCCTGCTCTCTTGGCCACGAGTGCCATCGATTTGCACCATGCTCCACTGACAAGCTTACAACCCGTCAATCAAACGCAAGAAGGTAGTAAAACAATTACCCGTTATCAGCAATTCTATAAAGACATACCCGTCATTGGTGCGCAAATAATGGTTGCGAAGGATAGTAAGCAAATGAATAACACCAAGATAAGCGCCCAGATAAACGGCCATTTGCTCGAGGAAATAGAACTTAATACTCAACCAGCTATCACTAGCCAAGCAGCGCTTGATTTAGCTAAGCAGGCTTATTTTAATAACCCGCCAGCTATTGTTGGGCCAAGGCCCAACCTACAAGCTTATGGCCTCCCAGGCATTAGTGCTGCATTGAGTCAACTGCAAATCCGGGCAGATAGTAATAATCAACTTATTCTCACCTATTTAGTCTCGTTTAAAACGATTAAATCAGATGCTAAACCAGCTTGGCCTTCCTTTATTATCGATGCCCAAACAGGTGAAATTATTGAGCAATGGGATAATATCAAAACCTACCTTGATAGCGGTCCAGGTGGTAATGAGAAAGTTCATGAGTATTGGTATGGAAAAGACGATTTACCGGGTCTTGAGGTAACGCAAAATGATACGCTCTGTATCATGGAAAGTGCCAAAGTAAAGCTAATCAATGTCAAAGAACAATGGGATTGGGATGAAGAAATCCATGAGCCTTATCAATATACCTGCAATAATAATCTGGGAGAACCGATTCATGGCGCTTATTCACCGAATAATGATGCCTATTATTTTGGCCATGTGATTATAGATATGTACCAAAATTGGTATGAAATCAATGCATTACAGCACGCAAGCGGCAAACCAATGCAACTTGTCATACGTACCCATTTCGGTCAGCATCTTGATAATGCATTTTGGGATGGCCAAACCATGATTTTTGGCGATGGCGAAGAATACTACCCGCCCATTTCCTTGGATATTACTGCCCATGAAATAGCCCATGGTTTCACCGAGCAACATGCAAACCTTGAGTATCATGATCAATCGGGGGCTATCAACGAATCCTTTTCAGATATGGCAGGTCTAGCATCCCGTGCCTACGTACTTGCAACAAATCCAAAATTCTACAATAAAATCTATCTAACCCCTAACAAGATCACCTGGGGCATTGGCGAAACTATCACACGTAATCCGTACAAACATGCCATTCGCTTTATGGACTACCCTGCCGATGACGGGAATTCTGCAGAATGTTTAGATAGTGAATTAGCACAGAAAAACGGTGTTAATTGTTCCATTAGCTACGATAGAGTGGTCGATTTTGCTAATCAACTCTTCACCAATCCACAGAAAAGGCAAAGCTTCATTGTCCATAAGGGAAGTGGTGTATTTAATCGCGCTTTTTACTTGCTTGCGCATGCTATTGGCATTAAAAAAGCATTTCAAGTGATGGTCAATGCCAACATAAAGTATTGGACACCGAATAGCGATTTCATAACTGGCGCTTGCGGTGTACTGAATGCAGCAAATGATTTGCAAATAGACCCTGAGCTTATGAGCTCTACTTTTGCTAAAGTTGGTATTGAAACTGCAACTTGTTCGACTGGGAAATCTACCTCAGCATAGTGAAAACTCACCCAAACACCAGTTTTGCAAATTTTATGTATTTTACTTATAATACATATAGACATTTCAAAATGAGGTATGAATCTTTTATGAAAAATTCCGTTCACGAAACTATCTCAGCGACAGAGTTCGTTCGCCATTTTTCTATGATTATTGATAAAGTTCGGCTATCTGGCCGAAGTCTTTATATTACCAAAGGCACACAAACTATCGCTGAATTAAGTCCCCCACCTAAATCAGGTTTTCCCGTAAGTAAACTTGCTAACTTACTGAGATCATTACCTAATTTGGAGGATGATGCTACCAATATGGTTAACGACCTAAAAATTATTAAGACTAATGCAGCAATTCCGGATAATCCATGGGACTAGTAATTGATACAAATTTCTTTATTAACGTTGAAAATCAACGAACAAATATAGATAAATTAGAAAGTTACTCCAACTATGGGGAAGCATACATGGCCTCCATTAGTGTTTCTGAACTACTAATGGGAGTCCATTTAGCGGGTGAAATTTCGATAAAAATAAAACGAGCAGCTTTTGTTGAAAGCATAATATCTAAAATTCCTGCTTTAGATTTTGATGAGAAAGTAGCTCGAACTTACGCTGAAATTTATGCCTATTTTTTAAAGCCTCGTAGCAAATTATCCTCTAACGTACATGATCTACAAATTGCAGCTACTGCACTTGCGCATGGTTTTCCACTACTTACCAACAATGTGAAGGATTTTGATAAAGTACCTGGACTCTCTCTTCTTACATTGGTATAACAGCAGAATTGTTTAAGATAGGTAATTATCATAATAGTCGGATCGCGCTTAATGACAGCAAAATGATTGCTGATTTGTTTCAAGAAAAGCGCCGTCCTCAACTGTTAGCAAAAATGCAACAACTTGCTGATCATGATGCAGAGCAGCTACTGCACACTGCAGATGCTCTGTGGCTGCAAATCCTGTTCTTGATCACATGTAATAACCTTTGCCTTAGCGCTTACAACAAGACAGCAAATCGCAATCAGATCCGCGGCCAACTGAAAGCCTCCATACCCATCGCGGGATACGGCGAACGTGCAATAGCGTAGGGGCCGCTGGCCCCAGAAATTGCAAAATTCAAACCGAATTCGTCAACCAATTTACCGTCCATGAGCATATCCTCATAATCACGGGTAGTTTGATTATAAATCATCACTCCAACTCCACGCTTGAAATTGAAAAAATTGGTAGATAGTGGGTGAAATTTCTCACAAATGCGTTGTAGTAACCACATTTCTTCACCCTGGGCTTTTCCAACAACTTTGCACCAATAGTCGTTTGTTTTTTCCAACTGGACATCATAGTCCGAATCCGCCCCCTCTTCCTCATACAACCTGATGCAGGTTCTATAGGCATTAATCAATCGAAACGATGTACGGCTATCGCGGTAATGTATACCATCTTGCTCATACTCAATGCCATCACGGTGTAGTTTGCATTGCAGCATCGTTTCAAGCAGTTGGTGCTCTGTATTACTTGAGCGACGACTAGAGTTATTTTCCATCTCAGCAAAGGACAATGTAAATGCTTTAAATGCTTGGGTGTCTTCCTCCGTGTTAGTCCAAACGGAAAGTTTCTTAATCGCTTTCGTTTCACGATTGGCATAGTAGAAATTGACCTTACCCTTTTTATCTTGGTAATAAATAATGGCGTCCTTATTTTCAAATAAAGGAAAAGTGACTTCCTTTTGTGTACCAAATAAATTATAGGTTGTCTTAAACGTAAGAATGCTGTTGAAATCCTTCTCCGCTGCCTTTAGAGGGTCAAAGTCAAGCTTAATTAAATCAGCACCTCCGCTGCCAAGCTCAGCATATTGTTCTTGGCGTTTTTCCCTCAACTCCTCAGGAATGAACGGGTCGATTGTTTTCTTCATGTCCGCATCACAGAGAAAAATAGTGAGCTGATACGCTGATATGCTAGGAAAAATTCGTCTGCGCAAATCGATAACTTGTCCCTTCTCGAACAAGGCCTCTGGTTTATGTTTTGCGATTAAGGCTAATCCATCTGGGTTTCCTTGAACAACAAAAATCTGGGCCTTCGGTGCTAAAACTAAAGCTAGATTGGGTTTGAATAAATGATAAGTCGTTTTACATACAGACATTAAGCTTAAGATGTGATTAACGGAAGAGTGACTGGCGATTACTCGCGCAACATCCTCGTTTAAGGTTCCAAAAACATTTGGAGTTAAGGATTGGTCGACTTTAGGTTTCATAGTTTACCCTTGTTTGACAAATAATGAGCGAAAATTACACATATAATCACGCTTGCTGGATATACTGGACTTTGGACAAACTTCGATTTAAACGGGCCCGGGCCCGTGGGCGAGCCCGAGCCCGCCCGAGCTCCGAACAGTGATAAATTACAATCAAATCCAGATTATTAGCAATATTCCAGCATAACAACGCGCAATCTGCACTATTTATTGACTATTTTATCTTGATTATGCAATGATTTTTTCATCAAGAGCCGTGTTTTTCCACTTTTTAACGATAGGATGGCGCATGCGTTTTACCTGAATGTTCCCCGCTTGTCGTCCAAGGGATTTTTTTCGGGGTTTGGGTGGTTGAGCTGGTGTCCCAATCATTCGAATAATTCGTTCAAAATCATTTTGAACTTGTGTTGGTTGCTTTATAGTTTCATTATACTTGAAGAACATTATCGCTTAGCTAGAGATTTACTTATTCGCATTGTTATGATGTTGACTAAAATGGCACAAAAAGTAGATTAGCCGGAGCTCGGGCGGGCTCGGGCTCGCCCACGGGCCCGGGCCCGTTCAGATCGAAGTTTGTCCAAAGTCCAGGGATATAAAAAAGACAAATTATTGCAATCAATTGATTCTCGAGCTTAGCATAACAGCAGAATTGTTTAAGAATTGACTTCAAACGAACCCTTTTAATACCATAGGGTCCCTATCAGGTAGAGAATATTCCTATGCTCAGTTATCAACATGGATACCATGCTGGCAGTTTTGCCGATGTTATTAAACATTTAACGCTTACTCGGCTATTGCATTACCTAGTGACTAAAGACAAGCCACTCTTTTATTTAGAAACCCATGCAGGTCAAGGTAAGTACCATTTAAAAAATAGCCAAGCGCTGAAAACAGGTGAAAGTTGTCGAGGTATAACTCTTCTCTGGGAACAGCGAGAGAAATTACCGGCAATCTTCGCGCCCTATCTACAAGTCATTAAAGACATGAATACGAAAATGCTTAGTGAGCTAAATTATTACCCAGGCTCCCCTGCTATTGCTATTAATATGCTGCGTGAGAAAGATAGACTCTATTGTTGCGAATTACATCCACGGGAATTTGAGTATTTGCAGCAGTTACCTCATCCAGGAAAAAGGGTTTTCTATAGCCATAGCGATGGCCTAGCAAGCCTCAATGCATTACTCCCCCCTGCTGAGCGACGTGGTTTAATTTTTATCGATCCCTCTTATGAGGTAAAAACGGAGTATAAAGAAATTCCCAAAGCACTAAAATCGGCATATCAACGCTTTGCCACCGGTATTTTTTGCCTTTGGTATCCTATAGTCGACAAACGATTACACGAGCAATTATTACGTGGTATGAACAATATAGCTGCTAAAGAAACACTGCGTATTGAGTTTAATTTAACTAATGCCAATCAAGCCGGAATGACCGGCTGCGGTTTATGGATTATTAATCCACCTTATGTGCTTGCCAATGAAATGAAAATAGCCCTGCAGCACTTAAAAACTTTATTTAATCCGAAGGGTTCTTCTTTTATTATCAACAGACCCCAGACCACGTCATCCTGAGCACAGCGAAGGATCTCCTTGGTTGAGCACAATGCCACATTCAGGAGATCCTTCGCTGCGACTTCTCAGGATGACGTGGTGACTCCTACAGGATGACGTGGTGACTCCTACAGGATGACGTGGTGACTCCTACAGGATGACGTGGTGACTCCTACAGGATGACGTGGCGTTTCCCAGTTGTTTTGGCATAAACTTAATGCATCCGTTAGGGATTAAGGAGTTCTAGGATGAAAGTACTACCCATTCCAGCTTTTTCTGATAACTATATCTGGTTAATTATCAACGAGGATAACCGACAGGCTATCTGCGTTGACCCAGGAGAAGCTAAGCCTGTTCTTGATTTCCTAGCTCAGGAAAACATAAGCCTTAAGGCAATTTTGCTGACTCACCATCATCATGATCACATTGGCGGTACATCAGAGCTGCTTCAATCTAACCCTGAAATCCCTGTTTATGGGCCGAAGGATCCTCGTATGCCCCAGGTTACTCATATCCTCCAAGACCAGGATGCATTGCAACTTAACTCTTGTCATTTTGTAGTTTTAAGCACCCCTGGACACACTGCAACGCATATTAGTCTTTATGAACCAAACCACGGTTGGTTATTTTGCGGAGACACTCTATTTTCTGCGGGTTGCGGCAGAGTATTTGACGGCACAATTGAAGCATTGCACGAATCTTTACAAAAGCTTAAAAATTTACCCGATAACACCGAAGTGTATTGCGCCCATGAATACACCCGGCGCAACCTGCACTTTGCTGCCACAGTTGAGCCTGAGAATGTGGCTATTCGTAACTATGCACAGAGACTGCTTCATGCAGGAATTCCATGCTCTCTGCCTTCAAGCATTGCTGTGGAAAAGGAAATTAATCCATTTCTCAGAACTCAAATCCCTACTGTCGAACACTACGCCAAGCTTAAGGGGAGTAAAGGGAGCGATTCCTTATCGGTATTTAAGCAAATCAGAGCAGATAAAGATAAGTTTTAGTCCATTGTTGGGCCAAAACGCCAGGTTATCTTGAGCGCAGTCCATTGTTGGGCCAAGGCCCAACCTACGATCTCTTGACCAACGTATACGTAGGTTGGGCCTTGGCCCAACATATGCTCCACACTCAGGATGACGGCTGATGTTTCGGCGCAAACTAGCGAATTGGCAACAGACCCCATTATTTAGTACACTGCTGATTAGCCATAATAATAAAAAGGCGCTTATATTGAAGTTTAACTCCTTAAGCTTTATTCGTTTTATCTTTTTCTTTTGCTGTTTTTATCTGTTTTCCAATACGCTCTATGCCCGTATGGTGCCGAATGTTTGGGAAGTGTTACGTAGTCAATTTAAATTAAATCATGAAATCAGACAACCTGACGTGCAAGCACAATTGCGTTGGCTAATTAACCACCCAGACTATTTGCAGAAATTAGCCCGAGCTGAACCTTATATTTATCATATAGTTACCGAAGTGAGTAGGCGAAAACTACCTGGTGAGCTTGCTCTCTTGCCAATGCTAGAGAGCGCTTTTAATCCCTTCGCTTATTCAGGCGTTGGTGCGGCAGGATTATGGCAACTTATGCCTAGAACCGGCACTGATTTAGGCTTAAAACAAGATTGGTGGTTTGATGCCAGGCGCAGTATTCGCCACTCTACCAATGCAGCCCTCAATTACTTAACCTACTTAAATAAGTATTTTAACGGCAACTGGATCTTGGCTATTGCTGCTTATGATTCAGGGGAAGGAACAATTGCCCGCGCACTAAAAAACAGCGGCCAAAGCTGGGGTAATATCCACTTCCGGGCATTACCAATTCCCACTGAAACAAGGGAGTATGTGCCGCGTCTGCTTGCTCTTGCCGAAATTATCAAGTATCCCCAGCGATATCGGGTTACCCTTCCGGACATCCCTCATATCCCCTACTTTGAGGAAGTTAATATCGGCAGCCAGATTGATCTTAGCCATGCGGCAAAACTTGCCGGGATGTCTTATAAAGATCTGATTAAGCTTAACCCTGGCTATAATCGTTGGGCAACAGCGCCTTATAAACCATTTAACTTACTCATCCCCACGGACAAAGTGGCTGACTTTAATCGAAATCTTGCTGCTGTTCCCACTGAAAAGCGGGTCAGTTGGACGCGCTATCAGGTACACAACGGAGATACTTTAGGATTAATCGCCCAAAAATACTTCACTACAGTCAAACTTATCCGTGAGCTTAACCAATTAAAGACCAATAGATTAAAACTTGGGCAATACGTATTAATTCCAAGTAGCAAAAATACTACTGTGGTCCACAAAACGTTACCCGTTATAGAAACTAGCAGACCAGCAACTTCACAAGCTTATAAAGTTGTTCATATTGTTCAGCCTGGAGATACTTACCAAACATTAGGCAAAAAATATAATGTAACTACTGCAACTATTCAAAGTTGGAACCCTACCAATGAACTCTCAGCCTTGAAAACTGGCTCCCAGCTCATCATCTGGAAACGTACCGTACAATATGGGGTTTATATCGTTAAAACCGGTGATAGTTTGAGCAGCATTGCCAAACATAATAACACTAATATTCATACCCTTGCGCAATTAAATCCCAACATTGATAAAAACCGATTAAAACTCGGTCAAAAATTGGTAATTGGATAGGGTCAACCAGCGCCCGTCATCCTGAGCGCAGCAAAGGATCTCCCTCTCCCGTCATCCTGAGCGCAGCAAAGGATCTCCCTCTCCCGTCATCCTGAGCGCAGCAAAGGATCTCCCTCTCCCGTCATCCTGAGCGCAGCAAAGGATCTCCCTCTCCCGTCATCCTGAGCGCAGCGAAGGATCTCCCTCTCCCGTCATCCTGAGCGCAGCGAAGGATCTCCTTGATTGAGCACTATGCCACATTCAGGAGATCCCTCACTGCGTTCGGGATGACGTACATATGAAGGAGAATCGTGTGATATAATTAAGTTAATGTTAAAAATTAATAAAGGGCCTATGAAATTATTTTTTGATTTTTTCCCGATATTTGTCTTCTTTCTCACCTATAAGCTATTTGGCATCTATAGTGCTACAGCCGTTGCTATGGCTGCATCGCTGTTTCAAGTTGCTTTTTATCGGTTTAAACACCAACGCTATGAAAAGATGCATCTAATCAGCTTGGGATTAATCTTTGTATTAGGTGGAGCTACCCTATTTTTTCATAACCCGTGGTTTATTAAATGGAAACCGACTGGGATCTACTGGTTAACTGCTTTAGTTTTCCTAGGCTCGAACTTAATCAGTAAAAAACCGCTGATTCAAAGAATGATGGAAGGAAATATTAGCTTGCCACAGAAGGTATGGTATCGATTAAATTTTGCTTGGGCCTTGTTTTTCGTTTTAATGGGGAGCGTTAATCTGTATGTTGCCTACTATTACAGTACTAACATTTGGGTTAACTTCAAATTGTTTGGCGGTGCTGGTTTTACTTTAGTATTTGTTCTCATTCAGGCAATTTACTTGACCAGACACATCATTGAAAAGGATGTCGAACATCAACCCTCAGGCGACTCAACTTAGAGCTGCCTAGAACATTAGGAGCAGTAATGCGATTACTACTCGTTGAAGATGATGAATTACTTGGTGACGCAGTTAAAACTGGCCTCACTCAATTTGGTTATGTTGTTGATTGGCTAAAAGATGGAGAGGCAGCACGGGCAGCGGTTAAATCTGAATCGTTTGAACTGATTATTTTGGATTTAGGCTTACCTAAACTATCCGGCCTAACCTTTCTGCAAAGCGTTCGTCATGATGGCAATGCAACCCCAGTTATTATCCTTACCGCACGTGAAACTGTAGAGGATCGCATTAAAGGTCTCGATAGTGGGGCAGATGATTATATGACTAAGCCTTTTGATTTAAATGAATTAAGCGCTAGAATCCGCGCCTTAGTGAGGCGCTCACAAGGACGAGCTGATGCAGTCTTACAATATCGGAATATTACCTTGGACCCTGCAGCACACTCAGTCTATGTGGACGACATCATGGTTAATGTTCCCCGCCGCGAGTTTGCTTTATTACAAAAATTACTCGAAAATAGTGGCCAAGTTTTATCTCGTGAACAATTAATGCAAAGCATTTATGGTTGGGATGAAGACGTGGATTCCAATGCGTTGGAAGTCCACATTCACAATCTGCGTAAAAAACTCAACGCCAACTTTATTCGTACTATTCGTGGCGTGGGTTACATGGCAGAAAAAGTTGAGAGTAGTTAAGTATTGTGAAATCCTCTATTCGTAAATTTTTGTTAATTAATTTATTATTAGCAATTACTATAACAACAACCCTTACCGCTATTGGTAATTTTTACCTTGATCAAAAAGACATTCAAGAACATCTTGATAACTTAATGGCAATCTCTGCTTTATCTTATCAAGCCTTGCTGGGCGATGATCTCCATCAACGACCGCTCTCCAAAATCCAAGATACTTTAGAGCTTATCCCCCAGAAAATAGATAATTATTATCAACGCCGTTTTTTAAACGATTTATCGCCAATGAACTCCCTTGATAAGTTCAATTTCCAAGTTTGGACCAATGGAGGCAAGCTTTTACTTCATTCACCAACGGCACCCAAAATACCTTTAACTGGTAAAGTCGACGGCTTTAGTGATAAATTGCTTGGTAAACAAAAATGGCGTGTGTTTACCTCCTACAATGAGAAAGCTGGGGTGCGGACTGTCCTGGCTGAACGATATGATACCAGAAACGAATTAGGTCATCGGATTGCCCAGGATGACCTCTACATCATGTTACTTACCTTCCCCTTATCAGGATTACTTATTTGGATTATTATTGGTAGAGGCTTAGACAGCCTCGATCGGGTGGCGCAAGAAGTTGCTAACCGCGCACCAACTCACCTAGAACCAGTGGATTTACAGGAAGTTCCTGAAGAAATCAAACCAGTTATTGATGAATTAAATAAATTATTTTATCGCCTGCAAGAAGGTTTTGAACGTGAAAAACGTTTTGCTGCCGATGCCGCACATGAACTACGCACCCCTCTCGCTGCTTTAAAAGCGCAAGCACAAGTCGCACTGAATACCACTAATATTGAGGAAAAAAACTCAGCACTTCAGAAATTAATAGTGAGTGTTAATCGTAGCGCTCATATCGTCCAACAGTTACTTACTATGAGTAAGCTAGTACCAGAAGCATCGAGTATCAACGACATTGACGATGTGAATTTAGTCAAAATAGCACGCGAAGTGTTAGCGATGTTAGCACCAACTGCCGTTGAGAAACAAATTGAGCTTGACTTTGAACATGATGAACATCCTCCAAAACTTGCCGGCAATCCTACTGCATTAGGCATTCTTATTCGTAATCTAGTCGATAATGCAATTCGTTATTCTAAAGAGAATGGCAAAGTTTCAGTTCGTGTTTATGCCAAGAATCAACAGTTAATTCTTGAGATAAGCGACAATGGTCCGGGTATTCCCAGCGAGCTACAATCTAGAGTCTTTGAGCGTTTCTTCCGCGTCTTAGGTAATAAAAGTCCTGGCAGCGGATTAGGTTTAGCAATCGTGCAGCAGATCGCCACCCTTCACGGTGGCAAAGTAGAACTTAGCTCACCCCCTGTAGGCACAGGGTTAATTGTGCGGGTTTATTTTCCTATATCTTTGGGGTAGATTACCTTTCCTTCTTTAGACCGTTGCGAGCGTATACCCCGTCCGTCATTGCGAGCGCTAGCGAAGCAACCCAGCGACCTTTCCTGGCATCTCATAAGGCCACTGGATTGCTTCGTCGCTACGCTCCTCGCAATGACGGGGCTTATCACTTCGCTAATAGCTGCAGTGCCTGGCGGATCAATTGCTCACAAGTTTTATTACCATCATCAATTTTAGAAATTAATTTTGCTGCTTCCTGCTGTTTATAGCCCAACGCGACCAAAGCACTGATTGCCTCATCCTGGTCACGCACGTTACTTATTGATTTTACTGTAGTTCGGTTTATCTCACTTGGGCTAAACTGTTGTATATTATCTTTCATTTCAATCATTAGCCGCTCAGCAGTTTTCTTGCCAATTCCAGGCAATTTTGTTAGGTATAGCGCATTTTGTTGATTAATGCATTGGATAAATTCATTTGGCGTAATGCTGGACAAGATAGTAATCGCCATTTTTGGCCCGATACCATTTACCTTAATTAATGCCCTGAATAATGCCCGTTCTAGTTTATCTAAAAATCCGTAAAGCAATAAGGCATCTTCACGCACAACAGTATGAATATGTAGCCCAATTACTCCGTGATGGGACTCAAGTTGGAAAAACGTCTGTAAAGAGGTTTCGACGTCATAGCCAACCCCATTAACATCAACAACTAATTTACCCAATTGGTGTTTATCTACAATTTGGCCACTCAACCAACCTATCATTTCTTACGTCTCCTTGACTCTCGACAGTTCTGCTGCAAAGCGGCCAAACCATGTCGCATATGACTATGACATATCGCTATTGCTAGGGCATCGGCTGCATCATTTTGTGGCGGGTTATTCAGCATAAGCAGATTGACGACCATCTGCTTCACCTGCACTTTCTCTGCTGCTCCGTAACCTACCACTGATTGCTTGATTTCACGAGCAGAATACTCATTGACGATAACTCGATGTGAGGCAGCAGCAACCATGGCTACACCCCTCGCATGGCCTAATTTTAATGCTGAACTCGGATTTTGATGCATAAATACTTGCTCTATTGCAACATCATTGGGGGAATAGTGGTCCATTAATTGGCAAATGCCGTTGAAAATTTCCAGTAACCGCTGACTTAATACCCCTTCTGAAGTACGAATACATCCACTATCAATGTAGTGAAGCTGTCGATTCTCTTCCCTAATGACCCCATACCCTGTAATTCGAGAACCTGGATCAATCCCTAAAATAATACTCACTGCGGACCCCTAGAGATGCGGTTGGCTATGCTAATAATTCCTCAGGATACTCTGCATTGCTGTAAACTTCTTGTACATCATCCAAATCTTCTAACATATCAATTAGCTTTAGTAGGGTTTCTGCGGATTCCTTAGCTAATGGAACCATTGTTTGCGCTCGCATGGTCAGCTGTGATTGCTCAATTTCATACCCAGCCCTCTGCATTGCAGCTAATATGCTATGATAAGCATCAGCGGCGGTAATAATTTCGATTTGTCCTTCTTCAAGCAACACATCATCCGCACCTGCTTCTATCGCTATCTCCATCGCTTTGTCTTCAGATTGACCAGCAGCCAAAAGAATTTCACCCTGCTTAGTAAAAAGATAAGCAACTGAGCCATCAGTTCCCAAATTGCCGCCAAATTTAGTAAACGCATGCCTCACTTCAGAAACAGTACGATTCTTATTGTCAGAAAGACAATCAACAAGTATAGCAACTCCACCAGGCCCATAACCCTCATAACGCATTTCAACCATGCCTTCGCCATCTAAACCACCTGCGCCTCGCTTAATCGCATTATCGATTGTATCGCGCTTCATATTGGCTTTAAGCGCTTTACTCACCGCATCGCGTAATCTTGGATTAGTTGATTCATCAGGGCCGCCTGTTCGTGCAGCAACGGAAATTTCACGAATTAATTTTGTGAAAATTTTTCCTCGCTTCGCATCTTGCGCACCCTTGCGAAAACGAATGTTAGCCCATTTACTGTGTCCAGCCATAACTATGTACCTCAAATCTCAAATAGGGTGTAACTTTCGCATAGACAAATTTGAAGTAGGTTTGGCCTTGGCCCAACATGCCACATTCTTGTTGGGCCAAGGCCCAACCTACGCGATTTAATTTGCCTATATGGAGAGTTACACCCTCTCAGATAAGCAGTTCTGTACCAATTATATATCGCCACATTAAAAAGGACAGCTACCCTTCACTGTCATTGCGAACGCAGTGAAGCACGTCATTGCGAGGAGCGTAGCGACGAAGCAATCCAGCGACCTTTCCTAGCATCTCATAAGGCCACTAGATTGCTTCGTCGCTACGCTCCTCCCAAAGAACTTCCTTCATTTCCCCCCTCGCCCCGGAAACGGGGAGAGGGTGCCCGAAGGGCGGGAGAGGGGATGCTGGTGCAAAGCTCTTCTCTGATGTTTGTCCCACAGGACTAGGGTACTCGCAATGACGGATAGTAATCTAATCAATAGCCAGTAAATGACCCAACTTTTCCTGCTTCGTTTTTAAGTAATCTCGACTTTCAGGAGTAGGTTGAACGGCTAAGGGTACTCGTTCGCACACCTTTAAACCATATTTTTCAATGGAGGTGACTTTGTTAGGATTATTCGTTAATAATCTCAGCACTTCGACTCCTAAATGGCTTAAAATTTGATAGGCCACTGCGTAATCGCGATTATCCGCAGGGAAACCCAATTGCAAATTTGCATCAACAGTATCGTAACCTTGCTCTTGCAGCGCATAGGCTTTTAATTTATTCGCAAGCCCTATCCCACGCCCTTCTTGGCGAAGGTAAACAAGTATGCCACCCTCTTTACCAATTTGCGTCAAAGATTGTTGTAATTGGCTACCACAATCACATTTGCATGAGCCAAAGACATCCCCAGTAATACATTCAGAATGAATTCGTACTAAGGGGACCTGGTTCCTATGTACCGGTGCTTTAATTAAAGCAAAATGTTCTGCCGAATCAAGCTTATTATGAAAAACAGTCATCACAAAATCACCATGTTCATGCAAAGGAATAGGCGTAGTGACGACTTCTTCGACTAAGCGCTCATGGCAAATGCGATAATCAATGAGATCTTTGATGGTGACGATGGGGATATTGTGTTTTTGCGAAAAAAGGATTAACTCATCGCGCCGACTCATCGTGCCATCTTCATTCATGATTTCACAAATGACAGCTGCTGGCGTAAGACCGGCAAGGCGAGCTAAATCAACACTACCTTCTGTTTGGCCTGGCCGCTCTAACACACCATCTTCTTTTGTTCGTAATGGAAAAATATGTCCAGGCGAGACAATATCATTCGGCCCACTGTCAGGAGAAATCGCAACGGCAACAGTACGAGCACGATCCATAGCTGAAATTCCGGTGGAGACTCCACTAGCTGCTTCTATTGAAACGGTGAATGCAGTGCCATAGGGCGAGCGATTGTTCATCGCCATCATTGGCAGCCCTAATTTATCAATCAACGTACCGGTCATAGGTAAGCAGATCAGCCCTCTACCATAACGAGACATAAAATTAATCGCTTCAGCAGTAGCATACTGAGCTGCAATAACTAAATCGCCTTCGTTTTCTCGAGTTTCATCATCCATTAATATGATCATATGACCATTTTTTAATGCTGCAATTGCTTGCTCAATGGTTGCAAAATGACTTGTCATATAACACTTACCTCACCTTTTTTTAACTGCCCTGCTATCTGATGCGCAACGATTCGGATCAAGTAATCGAATTCCACATTTAAACGTTGACCAATGACTAACTGGCCCAATGTTGTCTGTGCCAAAGTGTGCGGGATTAACATTAATTTAATATTGCCTTCACTCACTGCATTGATTGTCAAACTTACCCCGTCAAGAGTAATGCTGCCTTTAGGTAAAAGATACATGCTAGCACACAGGGCAAAATCACCAACACTAATCTCGACAAACTCATCTAGGGTTGTCATGGATTTAAGAGAAGCAGTCGTATCAACATGGCCACATACATAATGACCACCAAAACGGTCCGTGGCCTGCATAGCACGCTCCACATTCACCTTATCACCAACCTTTAATTGACCGAGAGTGGTGATACGTCGTGTTTCCGGAGAAATATCAAAAACCAGGTGATTACTGTGCCCTGGAAGTAACGTTAAACAGACCCCATTTATAGCGATGCTCTCCCCTACGGCGAGTTGCTGATAAGGCGACATAATTTCTAAACGATTGCCAAGCTCGGTTGCGGTATTGGCCACTACTTCGCCTTGTTGCTCTATAATCCCAGTGAACATCGTTTCTTTTCTTCCTCCTACTTTATGACTTTTCAGCAAGATTTTGAATTGTGGTGAATAGGTACCTACCAATCAAGGCATGCTATCACATTGTCAGCTTTTATTTGCCATGTTACTTTCGGTTGATGAGTAAAAATAGCTTCCCCAATAAATGCCGATATTGCTTGCGTACCCAAAATGGTAGGCGTGATATAAAGATACGTTTTTTGTACTAATCGTTCTCGATGCATAGCGGCAAAAAGACGGGCACCTGCCTCAACCCAAACGTCGTGATAACCGAGAGCACCAAGATGTTTAATAATCGCCCGTAAATCAAGTAAACCATCGTTAGCCGCAACCGCGTGATAGGAGCAGTTTGGGTGGGGATTATTCACCTGCTGGCATTCATTATGATAGATATGACAATGCGTTGCTGTCTTAAAAATTTTTGCTTCACTATTCATGGACAAATGGCTATCGATAATTGCCAAAACTTTACTTTGCTCCTTATCCTCCAAACGAACATTCAGTAGAGGATCATCGAGGTTAATCGTTTGCGCAGTAGTTAAAATAACATCGCTGTGCAAACGATTAATATGAGTAAATTTAGCGCACTCTGTGTTAGATAAATAACACCTCTTCCCGTTTTCCCCGGCAATCTTAGCGTCTAATGATTGAGCTAGTTTGGCAGTGACCCTCGGCATTTTTGTTAAAGTCCAATGCTGGTAACTTCGGTAAAATGCATCAATTTCCTCTAAGGGGTAATGCAATACCTTAATTCCCTTTGCCTGGAGAAGCTCTGGGGTATTATTTGCAGCGACAAGAGGATTTGGGTCTTTAAAACCATAAATGACTTGCGCAATACCAGAACGAATAATTGCCTCTACACAAGGTGGAGTCCTACCCCAGTGGTTACACGGCTCTAAAGTCACGTACAAAATTACATCCCGCATGCTGGTTGGAACCTGGTCAAGGACTAATTGCTCTGCATGGGCTGATCCGGCTCCTTCATGCCAGGCAGAGGCGATGACCTCGCCATGACGAACCGCAACGGCCCCAACACTTGGATTTGGTGCACAACTACCCCGCCCAAGCCAGGCCTGCTCAAGAGCAACAAGCATAAAGTATTTATGCATAATTAAATCACTGGTGAAATATGCGATATGATAACAAATTATTCACTTTATGAGTAGATGGTAACTCCCCATGTACGTCATCCCGAGGAGCTTGCGACGAGGGATCTCCCTACAGTGGCACAATTTTGAAATACGTGCCGTTTGCTGGAGATCCCTCGCTGCGCTCGGGATGACGGAGGGAGTTACAGTAGATGAAATCTGGCATAAAGGAGTTTGGCAGATCCCCATTGTTGGGCCAAGGCCCAACCTACGTTTGCATAGGTCACGGTTGTAGGTTGGGCCTTGGCCCAACAATGAGGGCCTCTCAAGTTAGCACCCACTATGATATACTCCAATTATCATTTTCATTGAGCAACCGAATGGGCCTATTGCACCGTTTTGGACGACAAAGGTTTCTTGCAGGACGTTTAGGATTATTGCTGGTCTTTTTGCAGTTCTTGCCTCTTAATGTATTCTCACTTTCTCCCTACTCAACCAGTGAACTTGAAGAATTGGAGAAAGAATTTATTCAGCAGATTAATCAATCGGATAGCGTGGAACGCAATCCACTGGCTAGTCAATATATTAATCACTTGGGCAGAGGATTAGCTCATTTTGCCCACATCCCTACCCCCTATTTTTTTATTGTAAAATCCAATGAAATTAATGCATTTGCAGGACCCGGAGGTTACATTGGTGTTAACACTCGCCTTATTCTCGCGACCGAGAATGAAAGCGAGTTAGCAGCAGTTATGGCGCATGAAATTGCTCACGTTCGATTGCACCATCTTTACAATATGATCGAGCACCAAAAACAAATGCGGATCCCCATGATAGCCTCTATGCTGGCATCTCTTGCCCTAGGGGTAATCAATCCTACCTTAGGTTCTGGTGCTTTCATGGCTTCAATAGGTGGCTTTGCCCAGGATAGTATCAATTTTACCCGCTCTAATGAAAAAGAAGCAGATAGAATTGGTATTGATATGCTAATTAAATCGGGTTTAGACCCAAGAGCCATGGCAAGCTTTTTTAAAAAAATGCAGCAAAATTCACGTTATTTCTATACTGCCAATATACCGGCAATTTTAAGAACTCACCCACTTGATGACTATCGCATTGCAGAAGCTGAAAACCGCAGTGCTCGTATAGCTAAAAAGCAATATCCTGATAACTTAAATTATCGCTTGTTCAAAGAAATAATTCGCGGCGCAGGAATCAATGATAGCAAGTATTTACTTGAGTACTATCAACGCCAATGTCAGCCAAAAAATAATGCTGTCTGTCAATATGGCTATGCATTAACCTTACTTAACATCAATCAATTCCAGCAAGCTGAAATGCATTTGCTGCCCCTGATCCAGCAAGATCATGATAATCTCTTTTATCAAATTGCGATGGCACAGGCTGAAATTGGCTCTCAACAATTTGATTCAGCGTTAAAAAGATTAAGTATTCTGCAAGTCAATTATCCTGAAAACTATGCAGCCCTAATGAGTTATGCGCAAGGATTACTCGCTGCCGGACAAGCAGAACGAGCAGCCAGTGTATTACTAAAAGGTTCAAGGCAATTTAAGCAAGATTTACCTTTATGTGAAGCACTCGCGCACGCACAAGCTATGGCACAACGTAAAAGTTATGCTTATTTTACTCAAGCTCAATGCCAACTTCTCCAAGGCCGCAAGCGAGATGCTATTCGCCAATTAAAACTAGCCCAAACCTTAGCTAAAAAGGATCACTATTTGCAAGCGAGAATTTCCGCGATGATTGATGAAGTTAAATTTTTATTGGAAAAATAAAAACTAGCCGTCATTGCTAGTGCCCTAGTCCCGTGGGACAAACATCACCAAAGAACTTTGCACCAGCATCCCCTCTCCCGCCCTGCGGGCACCCTCTCCCCGTTCCCGGGGCGAGGGGGAAAATGAAGGAAGTTCTTTGGGAGCGTTAGCTCCGTCATTGCGAGCGTTAGCGAAGCAATCCAGTGGCCTTATGAGATGCTAGGAAAGGTCGCTGGATTGCTTCGTCGCAAGCTCCTCGCAATGACGGCTTCACCTTCGGTTCGCAATGACGCTGCGGGCAAGGGGCCCCGCGAGCGATTACAAAAATACTACGTTCACATCTCTCTAGTTGGCGGGGCAAGATCATCTACTAAATCTTCTACAGTATATGCCTTTCTTTCCGATTGTGTTTGCCATAAGGTAGGCCTTCTTCCGTGGTGCAATGCACTGTCTACCGCTAGCACTATTCCATAAATAACCCCAAGACCTAAAATCGCTAAAAGAACGTTAGCAACAATAGTTTTCGACAAATCACGATGGTGTGAAAGCACAGTCTTATTATACCTACCTACAGCTTCATCACTTGCATTTTTAAAAGTTTCATAGGCTACTGGATTATCCCAACTGGTTTTGTATATACCTAAAAGGTCGTTAATTTCGCTCTTCAAACCTCTTGCAGCATTTTCAGCCTTCTCATAATTGCTATGCTCTTCTGACCCTTCGTCATAATTGCCTTTCAACTTTCCAAACTGAACTGCTTTAGTTTCAAGCGCCTCTAGAGCTGATTCTAATTTGTGCAATTTGCTCTGAAATTGCATTTCTTGTTGTGATCCTAATGGGAAAAACCTTGGTGATGACTGACGACTCCTGTCCTGCTGCACGTCTTGCGGTTCAGACTGCTTTCTTTGATGCCTTTGCTGTATCTCTGCGACAGAGGGCAATTCTTGTTGCAGCCTAAGCAACTTTTCCTGCTTGTGCTGCTCTTCTTGCTCGCGCTGCCTTTCTTGCTCGCGCTTCTCTGTCTCTATGCGCTGATTTTCTTGCTCGCGCCGCTCTTCCTGCTTGCGCTGGTTTTCTTGCCCTATACGCTGATCTTCTTTTCTCGCCGCTTCAACCTCAAGCCGCAGCTTCTCGCGCTTGTCTTCTAGCTCACGCTGCTTTTCCTGTTCATTGTCCTGTTTTTTAGCAGTAGATGACTTCCCCGGTGATTGATCTTGCTTACCAAGCGACGAACTTGATGGTGTTTGCACGCCACTGCTGCTAGCAGTAACTGACTGATCAGTATTCGTAGTTGTTGTGCTTCGAGAACTGTTAGCTGATGAAGGTGCAAAGGTCAATTGCCCTTGACTATTTTGTAGCGTAAAGGCCTCTTGTAAAATTTGCTCATGTGTTTTCGGAACATGGTTTATATCAACTTTTGCTCTGTAATTATTGACCACGCGGCTACCGCAATCATAATCATTAAATTGATCTGCACTGGTCTGGAAAGTTAATTCCCCATAGCTATTTCCTTGGTATACTTCAGCCAAAAAGTTTTGACTATTCCTTAAAATTTTCACTTGCCGAGGAGTTAGAGCAGAAGCACTAGCAGTGGGTTGTGAATCCTGAAGGAACCATACACCTCCTATCCTCTGTAAAGAAAACCAATGACCATCATCAACAATCGGCAAAAATATTTCTTTTTCTTTATCTGTTACCAATGCTGCAACTCTCCCGCACGCAGTACCATCAGAATATGAAAAAGGCTGCGTAGTTAATATATCGTTAGATTGATGTTGAGCACGAAAAAGATCAGCCATATCTTGCAGTGTTAATAACGTGTCCGGCCTAACCTCTCCGGTTCGCTCATGTTGCGCTTTAACCGTTTTATCAGCCTTGTGATGTTGTTCCTTTAAGCCTATAGATTCTGAGGCCTGAAATACTGCAAAATCATCCTTCCACTTACCTAACCCCTGAAGCCCTTTTGTATTAATGAAATTAACCAATCTGATTAATAAATCAGCACGTGTATTGTATTTAAGACTTGGTAAATTATAGAATCGAATATTGTGGTCAATACAAAATGAGATAATTTCCCCTTTCATCCCCTTGCATAGTTCTGCAATGTTAACAGTTTCGCAACAATCGTCTACTACTTTTTCGAAATCTGTTCTTATTTGTGTTTTTTCGGGCTCTGATAAAAATATTTCGCTTTTTGATAAACTCATGAGATTTACCTCTCTGAAAACTCTATAGACCTACCAGCAGTTTAAATCGTTTGCTAAGTACCCTGTGATTTAAGAATTAGCCATATTGTAACAATTTATTTAAATATCACCAAACAAATCTTAATAAAAGTATAAAAATTAATATAGATTTTCTATTTTGTTACAAATTGCACTCAAGATACACCGTAATTTTCAGCCTAACAACCTAAAGGTTTGCAGAGCCTAGGGATTGACATAGTTTTGTGATGCCCATATTATGGGGTGTATATGAATACATCAATTACACGTGTGGCAGCATGGGGAATATGGATAATTGCTTCCCTATTTTATGCCTATCAGTACATTCTTCGCGTAATGCCCAATATAATGCTGGATAATTTTATTCAGCAATTTCATATTGATACTGCTGTTTTTGGCCAATTTTCTGGTATCTATTATCTCGGCTATTCGTTAATGCACTTACCGATTGGCATCATGCTTGATCGGTTTGGTCCAAGAAGGGTTATGGCTGGCTGCATTCTTTTGACTGTAATTGGCCTTCTGCCTATTATTTTTGCTGAGCGTTGGGTGTACCCAATGATTGGCCGTCTCTTAATCGGCATGGGATCGTCAGCGGCAATCTTAGGAACATTTAAAATTATTCGCATGGCCTTCAAAGAGCAGCTTTTTACGCGAATGCTCAGCTTTTCGGTGACTATAGGTCTAATCGGTGCTATTTACGGCGGTGGTCCTGTGAGTTATCTATGCAGCACGTTAGGCTACCAAGCAGTTGTCCAAATTTTTGCTTTCATTGGTCTGTTATTGGCTGCCCTGACCTATTTTATCGTACCTGAAATAGAAAAAGGCTCTCATTCAAGCTCGATTGCAGCTGATGTAAAACGAGTATTAGGCAACCGCCAAATCATCGCTTTATGCCTATTATCCGGCCTGATGGTTGGGCCTTTGGAAGGTTTTGCCGATGTTTGGGGATCAGCGTTTATTAAACGGGTTTACGGCTTTGATGCAACGCTTGCCAGTTATTTACCCTCCATGATTTTTATTGGTATGTGCTTTGGCGCACCTCTGCTCAGCTTTATCGCCGAGAAAACAAACAATTATCTCGCGGTGATTATCGGCGCAGGACTGGCGATGACGCTTGTGTTTTTAGCATTAATTGCTCAACAACTGGATTCTAATACGATGGTCTTTGGCTTTATTCTGGTTGGAGTTTGCTGTGCCTACCAGATCTTGGCCATTTATAAAGCTTCGACTTATCTACCCGAAGATTACGCAGGGATTACAACGGCTATTGCGAATATGATTATCATGAGCTTTGGTTATGGGTTCCATACGACTATAGGTCTTTTGATCAATAATTTTGGCGGCCCAACCAAGACCACCGCATTCATTTATGGCTTAAGCGTTATCCCCGTTACATTAGCTCTGGCGGTTATTGGATTCTTTGTTCTTTTTTACCAAGAACGAGGAAAAACTACCTATGTCGCTAGCAATCCGGCTATAGATGGGTAGGGTCTGCTTACAATTCTCATCTCCGCTTTAATTGTCCAGAAACTCCCCAGGCACGTCATCCCAAGTGTAACGAGGGATCCCAGAATATTTCAATAACGTACCAGACTCAGGAGATCCCTCACTTCGTTCGGGATGACGTGCGCATTATGATTAAAAATTTATTGATAAGTTTAAAATTTAGTCTATATATCCTATAGGAGTTCAAAAAAGAGAATAATACCTATTAAGGAAACGCCATGAGAAAATTTCTGCTATTGATGCTAGCAGTCACTTCGACTTGTTTCTCCCTGTCTTCTCACAAACACATCCATACAAAAACAATAACAGATAAAGACGATAGTCCAATTATGCAAATAATGGCGATTATCAGCCCAAATCTTATTTCACCAAAAATAACTGACCAATCATTAAAAGACATAGAGAATATGTTACTGGCAAGTGCACTGAATCGGCCCGTCATTGATAAAGTCATAAAATCTTTACAATGTGCAAACGAATATAAGGTTGATCACAATCATATTTTAACCATTATTGATTATTCTCTACCTTCGAGTGAGAAACGCCTATGGGTGTTTGATTTATATGAGAAAAAATTACTCTTTCATACCTACGTGTCACATGGTATTAAATCAGGAACTTTATTGTCCCAGTATTTTTCCAATAAATTCAACAGCAAATCCAGCAGCATTGGCGTGTACAAAACTGAAGACCCCTACTATGGCCGTCACGGTCTGTCTTTGAAATTAGATGGTTTAGACCCCGGCTTTAATGATAACGCAGCCAATCGATCTGTTGTCATGCATGGGGGTTGGTATGTTGATGAAGATTTTATAAAAAAATACGGGAGAGCCGGCCGAAGCTGGGGATGCCCTGCCGTACCCGATAATCTCATCTCAGCCGTAATTAACACGATAAAAAATCAATCGTTATTCGTGATGTATTATCCTAGCGACAATTGGTTTGTAAAATCAAAATTCTTAAATTGCAATAATCTTTCTCCCGTTCGATTCGCAGCTAAATCAGAAACAGAAATGAAGCCACCGGAAGACCAAAGGGAAGCAGTACTTTTTGCCAACACCAGCTTCAAACATCAAGACAGCGAACCCATTGTTGTAATGCCAGCCGATACTTATGAACAGGTATTTCACAACAAAGCGCCTTTAGAACGAATGCTCCGCCGTCAAATTAATAACACTGAATACATTGCCTTAAGTACTACTGAATTCGAAACTATTGCCAACAATAACAAAGAGGCCTTGAATGCTGTTTATTTTGTTATTCCAGTCATTAAGATGGTACGGGGTTATTATGCAACAGAAATGCATATTGTTGATTTAGGGAAAATAAAGCAAATCAGGCTGGATCCCTCTCCAACATCAAAAAGTTATACCGTTGATTTTGAAACAAAACCATCGGTTAGACTTAGAGCGTCTAATGCATTTATTCGTTGGCTTGGGTTGTGATCATGACCAATAAAACGAAAGAAATCCTGAGAAAACTTTACTATGAAAAACCATTTACCTTAAATATTACTAATTATTATCCCATGGAGCTCATTGCTAGTGGATTACGCAGCATCGGTACATTCCCTTTAATGAGTAATGCAGAGGAAGAAATCGATGAACTTCTTAACCTTGCGAGCGCCGTGGTTATTAATTTGGGTAAATTAGACGATAAATTCGTAAAACTTTGCCATCGAATTTGCAAAAGTGCAAATGCCAATAATAAGCCTGTTGTATTAGATCCAGTCGGTTCAGGTGTAAGCAACTATAGGACGACTACCGCACTTGGCTTCATTAAAAATCACCAAATTTCTATTGTTCGAGGTTACCCTAACGAGCTTACTAGTCTATTCACTGAGCAAAAAACCATTCCCAATTATTACATTCCACTTGATGATAGTTTAGTTATCGAAAATGCAAAAAAATTGGCAGAAAAGTACAATATCGCCATAGTAGTTAGTGGGAAATTCAATACAGTGATTGACTCTGATAAGTTAGATAAATTCAATTTTGATTCAACTCTTCTTCAGAAAGTAGCTGGGATAGACAGCCTTCTCTCCGCCCTTATTGGCGCTTTTCACACGGTTGAAAATGAGCGATTCGAAGCGGCCCGATCAGCAATTGAATTTTATGGGAACTGCGTTGGATCAGTAACCACCAAAGCACGCGGCCCTGCTTCGCTAAAAGTGGAACTTATCGACAAATTGTATATCAATTCTTCAGCAGCGGCAGAGTGGTAATCATTTTACAAGCGCAGCGCCCCGTCATCCTGAGCGCAACGCCCCGTCATCCTGAGCGCAAATGCCCTGTCATCCTGAGCGCAAACGCCCTGTCATCCTGAGCGCAAACGCCCTGTCATCCTGAGCGCAAACGCCCTGTCATCCTGAGCGCAAACGCCCTGTCATCCTGAGCGCAAACGCCCTGTCATCCTGAGCGCAAACGCCCTGTCATCCTGAGCGCAGCGAAGGATCTCCTTACTTGGGCACTATGCCACATTCAGGAGATCCTTCGCTGCGCTCAGGATGACGGGGTGCTGCGCTCAGGATGACGGGGTGCTGCGCTCAGGATGACGGGGTGCTGCGCTCAGGATGACGGGGTGCTGCGCTCAGGATGACGGGGTGCTGCGCTCAGGATGACGGCTTTTTCCTAATATTTGCTAAATCAACTGATGTTAATCTATAGTTAAAATATAGTTTATTAGCTAGGACATACTTTATGCCCAACAAAAGGAAGGTTAGCAAAAAGTCGCCATTATCGCCTCTGCAATCGCTGTTTCAACTTAATCTCCAATTTATAAAAAACATCGATCATCTGGAGGTCAATGATTTTATTGATAGACCTGATAAGCTATTAGCAAAACAAACAAGAATGATAATTAGCAATAGTCTGTTATGGTTTGAATATTTACGCCAATTTTGGGGGCTATTTGCCAAGATGATTCCAGAAACTAACCCGTCTCTGACAGATGTTCAGCGCGGTATTCCATTTTTAGAATCAGTGGCGACAGCTTTATCAACCGCGACCCCAGATGTAGTCGTGGGGAACCTAACTAAGTGCCTTTTTCCACCTGGAGTAGACGTCGATCTCTTCGGTCTTGCTGACACAATGACCAAATCTGTTTCTACAGATACAACCAAAAAAACGAATATCAAACGCGCCCACTAATTCGTAACAAACTCCATCTCCATTGTGACCTAGGGTCTGTTCAAGTCTGATTTTTTACAATCGGCAAATCACTCCAGCGTGTCGTATAAGCAGGTGATTTAAGCCCCGATCGCATTGTCCAACGGTGATTATAGCTTTCTGCGGCTAAGCGAATCGTCTCACTTCCATATTTTTTATTTATGGCATCAATCACCTTCATCAATTTTTCACTCTTAGCTAACACCTCAACTGAGAGCTGATTGAACATATCAAGCTGCCTTGGGTTTTTAGGAATAAGATTCTCAAGGCAAACGCCTACCTTCTTATACTGATAGCCCGCTTTAAACAATTTTTTTAAACAGGCCTTAGCAACTTTAGTGATAACAATTAAGTCATCGCTAGGATTAATTAGTTTAAATTGGATACTTTTACAGTACTGCGCTAAATCTTCCCGAAAACGATTCGTTTGCACAAACACATGCACGTATTGTGTCACTAATTTTTGCCGTCTTAATTTTTCACATGCCCTGGCGCAATGAAAACTAATCGCTTGCGCCATAGGGTCATAATTGATCTGCATCTCACCGAATGATCGAGACGACATGATTGACTGATTTAGCTGTATTTCTGCCAAACCATGGCAAACAATTCCTTGCAATTCCATGGCTGTTCGCATCATTACTACATTATATTGTTTTCTAAGCAAATGAGGATTTATGCATGCTAAATCATAGGCCGTAACGATGCCCTGCTGCATCAGTTTATGTTGCCATTGTCTACCGATACCCCAAACATCACCGATTGCAATACGTTTAAGCCATTGACGCTGCTCAGTGACATTAAAAACGGGAATTTTTAACTCCTTTTTACAGATGTGGTTAGCAATTTTGGCCAGAGTCTTTGTTGGGCCAATTCCAATCGACGTTGGGATACCGATTTCCTTTAAAACACGTTTTTGCAAGGCGATACAAAAACTATCATGCCTAGAAACTGGTAGCGAGGATAAATCTAAAAATGCTTCATCAATGGAGTACACTTCCACATCAGCCCAAGCCTCTTGAATGACTGACATGACACGATGAGAAATATCACCATAAAGAGCGTAATTGGAGGAAAAAATATGTATGTTATGTTCTTTACACAGCGTCTTTAACTGTAAAAAAAGGTGCGCCCATACTGATACCTAAGGCTTTAGCCTCATTAGAGCGGGCAATGACACACCCATCATTGCTCGATAAAACAATGATGGGCTGACCTAGCAAATCAGGACGAAATAACCGTTCGCAGCTTGCATAAAAATTATTGCAATCAATTAAAGCGTACATCAGTTTAGCCAAACGAATGAATAACGTGCTTAACCACACCCCAAATTACCACCTCCTGCTCATCAGTAATATCGATGGGTTGATGGTTGTCACTTGCAGGCATTAATTTTACCCGCCCATGTAAGCAGGCAAGGCGTTTCACAGTAAGTTCGCCATCTATCGCCGCAATCACAATCCTCCCGTGAGTCGGTTCAAGACTTCTATCGACAATAAGTATGTCTCCAGACTGAATACCCACTCCAGTCATTGAATCACCTGCAGCTCTAACAATAAATGTCGCTGCAGGATGGCTAATTAAATAGTCGTTCAAATCCAGAAAATCTTCGATGTAATCGTCTGCAGGTGAGGGGAAACCCGCTCGTACAGCACTGATGTAAAGGGGAAATTGATGCACCTTTTGCTTAGGGAGCTCAGTAAATCGCATAACTTCACTCACGCAAGAAGGGAGTCGCAGCTTCGCTATATCTTCCTTGCCCCTTTGGTCGTCCTGCGCCTGGTCTTTTTCCACCGTGCTGATAAATCATGGGTAACGAATAATTAATTGGCTCATAAGAATCCTTGTAGGAATTTATGTGGTCAAAGATATCATTTTAAATTCTTGGTGTAAATATTATTATCATTGCACGAGGGGCATCGGCTCCAGCTTCTAATTTACCTATGGGGAAAGTCTAATTGGCTTAAATCCTGTTGCAGCAACTTTTTTAAAACACGAATAACTACCTCACCTTTTTCATAGGTAGCTAACGTTGGATTACCCAAGGCTCCTGAAATTGAAATTTGTTTAGTGGCGGAGGTAATATCTCGAGTTAAGGGCCCTGGTTTATCTGGGACTTTTCTCAGGGAGTGCTTGCGATAAATCGACTACCTCAGGTTTAATACACAATAGGAGTGAAGTCTCAATTTCGCCTGCATGTGTTCCTCCTTTTTGTTCAGTTATTTTTACAATTTCTGGATGCTTCTCAAGGGTGGTAAAGTCAAAATAATGAAATACAACCCCTGCCTCCGTCAAAATATCACCTACTTTAGCTAGCACTTTATTTGTACTGATACCCGTATTTAAAACATAAAATTGCCTAGCCCCCTGTTGATGCCAATTCATGCACATTTCTACAATGGAATTAACAGATGTTTCATAACTTAGGGTGGATGATCCAGGATACTCTACAAAAGCAGGAAAAAAATTCTGGGTTACTGTTGGAGCAATTAAGGCAGAATAATTATGCATGACCCAATTAGCTAAAAATTCTGCAATGATTTTATCGGTATTCATTGGCAGATGATATCCATGCTCTTTACATTCAGCACCCAAAGGGATAATTATGGGAAAACCTTCTTTAAAGGCCTGTTCTATAGTAGGCCATTTAGCATCAGCCATTTTAAATCCTAAAGCCACCATACCTTGCCCTCCGTGCAGACGAAAAATACTCCCAGCGCCCTGCTCTTGAGATGGATAACCTATACTAGCATAGACAAGCGCATGCCTCAGCATTTCGCATCAAATCGCGAATAAAATCGCGAATATTGACAACCCCAGATTTGTGTTCTAAAATACCACATAAATATCAAAAATCGAGTTAGATGAAATATACAAAACATTTCGAATGGGACGAAAATAAGAATATTAAACTCCTGGCCGAACGAGGAGTTGGTTTTGAAGAGGTGGTTGTTGCGATACAAAATGGGCACTTACTGGGAATTGTTAAGGGCAAAGAACCCAAATATTCACATCAATATATTTTCGTTGTATTTGTTGATGGTTATACCTATGCAGTTCCTTTCGTAGAAGATAATCATAAAATTTTTCTCAAAACTATTTACCCATCCAGGAGCTTACATAAGAAATATTATGAGGATTTAATAAAATGAGTAAAACGAGAAAACGGGGTTTCGATGATGAGCAAGCAATGATTTATGAATTAGAAGTGGGAGGGTATGAACCAGTCAGCAATGAAGCAGCAGAAATAGAGCGTATCACAAAAATTTTCAGGGAAAATGGTACAAAAGTAAAGCGCGTCAACATTCGCATGACTCAGCGTGATGTAGAAAAAGCGCAAGCCCTTGCTATTAGAGAAGGAATTCCTTATGCCACATTGCTTACTAATATTTTACATCGATATCTTACTGGTCGATTAAAAGAGATTCGATAAAGTGTCACTTTCATTTCGCTCACTCTCACAATTACCAATTAACTTTTCTAAATGATTACTGGGAGGTATTCTTAAGTCTTCTATAACCTTCACATTATTGAACACCCTTAGCTTCATCCGGGCACGTTCATGAAGTTATAACTTAATAATGAGGCATGCTTGCAAAAAGGCACGTCATTAGTTATCTTGCTGTAAAATAAACCAATATTTTCGAATTATTCAACAATGCCCCCCTTATTGAGAAATTGATAATCAATGTAACCTTTAGCTCCTGACGAATAAAACGCACTTGGATCGAGTTGATTAAAGGGAGCTTGTTGACGAAATCTTGCAATGAGCATGCTTTGAGGATTTTCTCTAAAAGGAGGATTTCACCGGGGTGAATATTTTTTAACTTAGCATGTCCACCTCCCTATTTTTCCAACTCCTGATAAAACTGTTTCTCTTTATCTGCAATATGTTTTTTATACCCTTGAGGATCAATAAAAGGATTTGAGCGGTTATAACTTAATAAACCATATTTCCTTTCGGAGTAGGAATTAAATAGCTGGCCAGATCATCAGTACCGACGTAATACAAATTCCCCGCGATCAGAAAAGGTGGGAATGGGTGGCCGACAGGATAAGCAAAGCATAAACACGAAGACAGGGCCAGAAACCAGAGCAGAGATAGGAGAAATTTTTTCATGGAGACTCCAGGAAACAGCTAAAAAACATTTTACTCTACTGATGCTCAGAAAAGATAGCGAAGGTACCTACCAAACTAAAACAGACAGTCCTTTGGCGGCAATTAAATTTAAAAGCCTCAATGATGTTCCGCGTGGCCGCTTTTCTCCCTGCTCCCATTGCTTGACCGTTGAAGAAGAGGTGTTTAGATATTTAGCGAAAACCGCTTGGCTTACATGCTCCTTTAAGCGCAGCATCTTAATCTGATGAGGAGTAAACTCCTTTACTGGCGGCAAACATAACGTATCAAATTCATGCATCGTAGTTGCATCAACAATACCTGCATCATAGAGCCCTTTTGCTGACTCATGGACAACTTCTAAAATTGATTTATCCATTATTCACCTCTCGATCTTAATCAACTCTCCTCGCAAAACAGTGCGAGCAAGTTCTTCATCAGTTAAATTTAAATAAATTTTGGCCAATTTCTTTAATGCTTTCAGCTCCTTCTCATCAATGTTGTCTTTTTTGTTTTTAGCAAAACCATAAATAAAAAATGCCTTATCATTTATTTTGAAAGCCAATATTGTTCGTACTCCGCCACTTTTCCCTTTATTCCCCAAAGGAATGCGCTTTTTGTAGACATTCCCGCCTAAATTAGCTTCATAGCCTCCCAGACTGATCTCTTTTATTGCCTCACTGAGCACCTCATCTGTAATACCTAATTTTTTTGCCCAGTTGTGAAACTCAGCATTTTTAAAAACATCCATTTATTTTCTTTTTTTAATTAATTATATCACTTAGTGACATAGATTCAAGAGCAACCACATAAGAAACCAAATAGACGCTTGATCGTTGAACATAAACAACAAGGTGAGAAACGTGCTAGTTAAATCGATAAACTACTGCCTTATTAATTCAAATATGTTGTTGGTTTCAATGTTGACTTTATAAAAATAGGTTTTCTCTTTGTCTGGACTTTGGACAAACTTCGATCTGAACGGGCCCGGGCCCGTGGGCGAGCCCGAGCCCGCCCGAGCTCCGAACAGTGATAAGTTACAATCAAATCCAGATTATTAGCAATATTCCAGCATAACAACGCGCAATCTGCACTATTTATTGACTATTTTATCTTGATTATGCAATGATTTTTTCATCAAGAGCCGTGTTTTTCCACTTTTTAACGATAGGATGGCGCATGCGTTTTACCTGAATGTTCCCCGCTTGTCGTCCAAGGGATTTTTTTCGGGGTTTGGGTGGTTGAGCTGGTGTCCCAATCATTCGAATAATTCGTTCAAAATCATTTTGAACTTGTGTTGGTTGCTTTATAGTTTCATTATACATGAAGAACATTATCGCTTAGCTAGAGATTTACTTATTCGTTATGATGTTGACTAAAATGGCGCAAAAAGTAGATTAGCCGGAGCTCGGGCGGGCTCGGGCTCGCCCACGGGCCCGGGCCCGTTCAGATCGAAGTTTGTCCAAAGTCCAGTCTTTGTGAATGAGTATAAAAATACATGCGTAGGATTAATATTGTTCAATTAAAAAATTTAATTCAATACTTTTTGCGTCCCAGTGCAAGTTCCGGAGCTCTAGGCCATCAAGCAACAGAACAAAATATTCATTTAATCTGTCGAGCGCGATCATTGAATTGTGTCTCAACGAATTCGTCGCTTTTCTTTCATATTAAACGATAAATATCAGAAGCGACTTTATACGTACGAAAATCAAGAGGAGGACAGCGCATCCTGCCTCCTACTCGATTTGATAAATTTCATTTAGTTATGAAAGTCATTTCATTAACGTGATAACGCTTTACCGCGTAGTAGCGGTCTAGTAGTGCGTACTACGGGGTTTTTGGTTACCGGGTTAGTGTGTACTACCGTTCTTTTAGCCAATACTACCGCTTTTGTAAATGACTTTGATTGTGTTTGTAGAGTCCCTGCTGCAGTTACATTTCCTACAAACCCCAGGGCTAATGTTATTAAAGAAGAAACAAGTACAAGTTTAATGCCTTTAAGTGAATAGTTATCCATAATCATCTTCCTTATGTGAGGTTGGCAATAAATATTATAGACATGAAATCAAATTTTGGCCAGGTACAGTCCTTTGGTGGCAATTAAATTTAAAAGCCTCAGTGATGTACCGCGTGGCCGCTTTTCTCCCTGCTCCCATTGCTTGACCGTTGAAATTGTTGGTTAAAACGGATGAGCTGCATCAGCAATTTTCATCACTAAACTACCAACTGCTTTCTGATACACTGATTATCTTTGCTAAGTTCATCAATTAATAGGCGTGTAACCGACGCAACAAGGTGTTCCTTCTTGACTGCCTTTTTATCATCACTCGTGTAATAAATTGCCATTATGATTGGATCACAGTTTGGAGGCCAAACAATTCCAATATCATTCGTTGTGCCATAGGCTCCACCGGTACCTGTTTTATCTGCTACAGTCCACCCTTCAGGACTTCCTGCCCTAATACGAAAATCCCCTGTGATATTAGCTTTTAGCCATGATATTAGCATTTCCCTTTGAGGTTTAGCTAAGGCATCAGTAAATGCCAATTTTTGTAAGCTTGTAGCCATGTCTTTTGGCGTAGAACTGTCCTTTAAATTTCCTTTCCCTCCAGAATAAGCTTCCTCTGGCCAGTTATTATCTTGTCGAAATGAATCGTTACCAATGGATTGAGCAAAGCGATTCATTTGCTCTAATCCACCCATTTTTTTAACCAGAAGGTTCATGGCGGTATTATCGCTATAACTAATGGAAGCGGCACATAATTGTTCAACAGTCATGCCAGAAGAAAGGTATTTTTCAGTAATTGGGTTCCAATTAGTTAACTCTTCCTTTGAGTAGCTTATTTTTTGTGACAACAAAGCGCTATCACTCATACTTTGATGTAGAACAGCTGCGACACCTATGACTTTGGAAGTGCAACCAGTAGGAAAGCGCTCATTCGCACGATATTGTAGGTGTGTGCCGTTTGCCGTATTAATGGCATAGAGTCCTATTCGCCCACCTGAGGACGCTTCAAGCTCAGCTAACTTCTTCTGAATTGATATCTTTTGCGTGACAGCAAAGGAAGAGGCACTGGTAATACAAAGAAAACTTGTAATGATCAATGCTAAGAGGGATTTAACTGGAAAAATTTTCATACTACCTACCTAAATTCTTATTGCCATTTGTTAGGGATTGGAGCTACTGCTTACACTGCAGTACTTTTACCGGCGTACAGCCATGGACGCCCACATGATCTCAGACGTAGTGCTGCATTATATCAATAGATCCTGAATTATCCCATTGATTCCTAACTAGAAGTACGACATAAAGGACAAATTGAAAAAAAATTATACAAACCTGGAAATTAGCTCCTATACTTAGTTGGTAGGGAAAAAATAGGAAAGGAGGCAATCCATGAAAACCAACTCTCAGCATGTATCCGCTTTAGTATCTAGCCTTTGTCTGTTCAGCTTGTTCTTTATAGGAGCAAGTTATACTTCAACTGCCAATGCCAGCAATGGATGTGGGCCCGGCTTTCATAGAACCCCTAATGGCATGTGTGTACAAAATCACCGAGTCTATATAGCACCAGCACAACGAGTCCATATAACACCAGCACAACGAGTCCAAATAGCACCAGCACACCAAATCCGTATGGCACAAGCGAACCAAGCCCATATGGCCCAAGTACATCAAGCCCATATGGCCCAAATACATCAAGCCCATATGGCCCAAATACATCAAGCCCATATGGCCCAACATCAAGCCCATATGGCCCAAGTACATCAAGCCCATATGGCCCAAGCACATCGAGCCCATATGGCCCAACCACATCGAGCCCATATGGCCCAAGTACATCGAGCCCATATGGCCCAAGCACATCAAGCCCATATGGCCCGTATGGCCCAAGCACATCAAGCCCATATGGCCCGTATGGCTCATGCACATCGAGCCCATATGGCCCAAACACATCGAGTCCGTATGGCACCAGCACATCGAGGTCCATCGCACTCCTGTAAGATGAATCGTTGGGGTCACTTACGTTGCCGTCAATTTTAATTGAAGCCGGCATCTGATGAATTTAGGTTGGGCCAAGGCCCAACCTAAAAGTTTTTGATAAAAATTAATTAATTAGCACTCCCTCTATACTGGACTTTGGACATAGGCTCTACCTTGGCTCCAGGTTTAGGTTTTGTTTTAACAGGATCAAAAATCCGATATGCGACGAGTTTCACACGGTCAGTCAAGAGTGCCCAAACAAGTGCATATCCCCATATGAATCCTGCCCAACCCCAGCCCAGTGGTGGCATCAGGAAGCCATAAACCGCAATAAATGTCGCCAGGATTTGTGTCCCCAACACAGCCATCCATAATATAAGTGCCGGGCGTATGGACCAGAATGGGCCACGAGTGCGAGTAATAAAAATGGTCATATGCCCAGCCACTGACAGCATCAGATACATCATCGGTTGGAGGTGCTTGTGAGTGAGGTGAAACACTTGGCCACCAAGATAGAATAGGCCAAAGGATGCGACGGGGCCGATGATACCCAGCACCGATGCTATCCCTAGTACCATACGCATGTTCCATTCCTCAGGTGTATCTTTGTAATGAACATTATCATAGGCAATGGATAGAATAGCTCCGTCATTGAGTAACGCCAGCATTACGATCATCACTGCCGTCAAGGGGTAAAAATTGAAGATAAGGATAGCTGCTGTCATGAACAACAACACACGCAAGGTCTCGGCAATACGATAAATCGCATAGCTGTTCATGCGCTGGAAAATTTTCCGGCTTTCTTTGATTGCATCAATAATCACAGATAGGCCGGGTGTTGTTAATACGATGGACGCTGCCGCACGTGCTGCATCCGTAGCACTTGATACGGCGATGCCGCAGTCAGCCTTTTTTAGTGCGGGGGCATCATTCACTCCATCCCCTGTCATGCCAACCATATGCCCGCTTTTTTGCAGGACATCTACAATGTGAAATTTCTGCTCGGGAAACACTTGGGCGAAACCATCTGCATTCTCGATGTACTTGGTCATCTTTGTCGTTTCTTTACGCTTTGCATTACCCAGAGTACTGGCATCAAGAATATTCGAGCCCATCCCCAGTTTCTTGCAGTTTCCTTTGCGATGGCCAGTGCATCGCCAGTAACCATTTTGATCTTTACGCCCATTGCAAACGCAGTCGCAATGGTTTTCTTGGCATCTTTGCGCGGCGGATCAAACAAAGGTAATACGCCAACAAACTGCCATTGACCTTCTCCCTCGGCTCGTGCCACACCTAATGAACGAAAGCCACGCGCTGCGAATTCATTGACCGCCTTAGTAACATCAGCTTTTACCTGAGCAGCATTGGCTGCTAATTTTAAGATCACCTGCGGTGCGCCCTTGGTTACCTTAAATTCCTTCCCGTCTGGGCCCTTAATCGTGGCCTCTGTGCGTTTGTGCACTGGGTCGAATGGCATGAAATGAACCATTTGATAACCCTTTAACGAATCCTTACCTTTCAATCCAGCCATGACAGCCAAATCAATGGTGTCGTTATCATCCACTCGTGATGCCAGATGCGCCATTGAGAATCACTTGCTCCGCGGTGAACTTGATGCGACACAGAACGGGTCGCCCAATGTCAGTTTGTTTTCGGTTAGAGTGCCAGTCTTGTCAGCGCACAGCACATCAACACCCGCTAATTCCTCAATAGCCACCAACTTGCTCACAATCGCTTTTTTCTTGGCCAGCAAGCGCGCACCAACCGCCATGGTCACCGATAACACTGTTGGCATTGCTACAGGGATAGCTGCTACGGTCAGCACCAAAGCGAACTGTAACGTGGTCAGAATAGGGTCGCCACGAAAGATCGCAGACAGTAATAATCCCCGACACCATCACTAAAGCAAAAATGATGAGGTAATTGCCAATCTTAAGCACCGCGCGTTGAAAATGGCTGACCGTGTGTGCTTCCTCCACCAGATTGTGCTGTCTTACCGAAGTAGGTGTTCTCGCCCGTAGCATAGACCAGCGCACTGATTTCACCCTGGCGAATGATAGACCCTGAAAATACTGCCTCGCCGGATCTTACGCGTGATAGGCAATGACTCTCCTGTTAGCGCCGACTGATCTACCTCCACAGAGTCACCGTCCAGCAAACGCGCATCTGCTGGTACAATATCGCCCAGCCGCATCCGGATAATATCACCCGGCACCAATTCACAAGCCGGTGGGGTTATCCATTTCCCATCTCGTTTCACCCGAGATTTAATGGCTAATTTGGCTTTAAGAGCTGCGATGACATTACCTGCCTGATATTCTTCCCAGAATCCCACCACAGCATTGGAAATAAGGAGAATAAAATGATGAAAAAGTCCGGCCAGTGCTGGACCACAGCCGACAGAATCACCGCTATTTCAATCATCCAGGGTATAGGTCCCCAAAAATAGGTAAGAAATTTTAGGAAAGGATTAATCTTTTTTTCTTCAAGCTCATTAGGTCCATATTGAATCAGTCGTTTCTTTGCCTCAGCTTGACTGAGTCCGTCTGGCGATGCATCCAATTTTTTCAACAATTCCGCCATGGGAATCGATTTGAGGTCGTCCTTAGTATTTTGCTTCGATTTTGGCGGAGGGTGTTTATCGGTATTCGATTTCATCATTTTATCCTTATGAAACAGAACTAATTAATAGTTCCAACTACTTTATCCATTGTATGTTGAGCAATCATATATTCTTCATTAGTAGGAATGACACTGACTATAATATTGCTTGTCTTCTGGCTGATGATGGAAGCATTATTGCTATTTGCTTTTTCATCCAAGACAACACCTAACCATTTCAATCGGTCACAGATTTTTTTTCTAACGAGTACCGATTTTTCACCAATACCTGCCGTAAAAACAATCGCATCACATCCTTGTAAAATGCCACATAGTGCACTTAATTCTCTGGCTGCGATAAAACAAAATAAATCAACCGCTTCTTTTGCATGAGGCTCCTCGCTTGACTGCAGTTTTCGCATATCGCTGCTAATACCAGAGACGCCTAATAAACCGGATTCTTGATAAAGCAAGGTAGTTACCTGTTCGACTGAGAATTTTTTTTCTTGCAATAAATACAAAATTAATCCTGGATCAATTGTCCCACAGCGAGCGCCCATCATCAATCCATCCAAAGCGGTAAGTCCCATCGAAGTGGCTACACTTTTACGTTGATGCATGGCGCACATACTCGCACCATTGCCTAAATGAGCCACGATAACCCGTTTATTGCCGATATCGCCAATATGTTGGGTAATGACTGAGGCAATATATTCATAGGAAATACCATGAAATCCATAACGAATAAGACCTTCGTCTGTTAACTTTCTTGGGATAGCAAAAAGCGTTGCCAAATTTTCTTGGGTGCGATGAAAGGTGGTATCGAAACAAACCACTTGCGGCATGTTGGGGTAAATCGTTTTTATGTTCTTAATAGCTTCGAGGTTCTGAGGCTCATGAAAAGGGCAGAAGGGAATTAAACTGGCTATTTTTTTCACTGACCTCATCAGTCACTAAGGTGGGATGAGAAAAATACGTGCCTCCATGCACTACACGATGACCTACTGCTTTTAATTTCATGGAATCGGGTAAATGCTCAAACCAATTAAAAAATGCTCGTAACCCCGCTTCAGTTCCTTTAGATGAAATTTTTTGTTTTATTATTTGCATATGGTTCGCATCTAAAATGGTTAAACAAGGGAATCTGAAATACTTTCAATTTCGCCATGATAAAGTAAATTTAATTTTTGCTGACAAGCAAAAATCGAAAATTTAATGCTTGAAGAACCTGAATTAATCACTAATATGACTTCAGTCATTTAATTTCTCCTTATTACGCACATACACCAGCGCCATAGCACAAGATGCTTTTCGAGAAATATCATCACTTCCACGGCTGGTTAAAATAATGGGAACGCTCGCACCCATTACCATGCCCGCTGCTTCCATGCCTGACATATAAGTCATTTCTTTATAAAGCATATTGCCCGATTCAATATCGGGAACAATAATGATGTCAGCATAGCCCGCAACCTCAGATTTAATATTTTTCTCACGTGCAGATTCAATAGAAATGGCGTTATCAAATGCCAGCGGCCCATCGACAATAGCGCCAGTTATCTCGCCTCGATCTGCCATTTTACTTAATGCTGCGGCATCGAGCGTGGATTGCATTTTTTCATTGACCGTTTCGACAGCACAAACAATGGCGACTTTGGGAGTGCCAAAACCTAAGGTATGAAACAAATCAATCGCATTTTGGGTGATGTCCTTTTTTTCTCGCTAAATTAGGCCGAATATTAAGTGCTGCATCAGAGAGAAATAAAGGTTTGAAATAATTTGGGGCTTCTACATAAAATACATGGCTCATTCTCCGTCCAGTAAGCAAGCCCGTTTCTTTATTTACAACGGGCTCCATCAATTCATCAGTGTGGATTTTTCCTTTCATCAATGCTTCTACTTTGCCTTCTTTTGCAAGTTTTACAGCAACTTCAGCTGATTCATTGCTATGGCGAGTTGCAATAAGCTCATATGCAGAAATATCCAGTTTGGCTTCATTGGCTGCAGCGAGGATTTTATCTTTTGGACCAACAAGAATTGGGATAATGAGATTTTCTCTTGCTGCATCAATGGCACCTTGTAGGGCAAGTGGATCAACAGGATGCACAATAGCTGTTTTAAGAGGAGTCAAATTTTTTGTTAATTTGATTAGATTTTTATACCATCTACCTTTAGGCTCTTTTAAAATGGCTTTAGGTAATTCAATTCGTTCTCTTTTAACTTTAACGGTTGGTGCCATAACTGTGGCAACACCACTAATCACTGTTTTATCATTTTGATTCACGCACTTGCATTCTAAATCAACTATATGGTTTTCAGGTTTTTTATCAGTCACCGTGACGATGATCGTGATCGTATCACCAGGTACAACAGGAGCAGAAAATCGAAGTGTTTGATCTAAATAGATGGTGCCTGGGCCCGGGAGTTCTGTACCAAGCACCGTTGATATAAGTGCAGCACCCCACATACCCTGTGCAATGATTTGATGAAACATATCATCTTTTGCATATTCCGCATCCACATGAGCTGGATTCACATCACCTGACATGATGGAAAAGAGTTCAATGTCTTTGGGGGTTAATGTGCGCTTAATGCTTGCTGAGTCACCAATTTTAAGTTCATCAAATGTTCGATTTTCAATAAAAGACATAGCAATGCTCCTTGATAATCATCAACCCATAATGGAGTAACCTACATCAATATAATGTACCTGTCCTGTTATATCCATAGCAGCATCACTAGCAAGAAATGCCGCTAAATTACCGACATTTTTAATATCAACCAAACGATGCAATGGGGAACGTTGCTTCTTCCGCGTCGATATACTCATAAAAATTAGGAATTCCAGATGCAGCACGTGTTTTGATGGGGCCTGGTGAAATGGCATTGACTCTTATGTTTTTCGGTCCTAATTCATAAGCCAGGTATCTCACAGATGCTTCTAATGCCGCCTTGACTACACCCATTAAATTATAATTTAGTATGACTTTTTGGCTGCCATAATAGGTCATAGTCAAGATGCTACCGCCGTTTTTCATCAAGGGTGCGGCGTATTTTGACAGACGAATTAAGGAATGACAGGAGATATCCATCGCCTCCAGGAATCCCTCCTTAGTACAATCAACCAGTTGGTCTTCCAAGTCAGTTTTAGGGGCAAAGGCCATCGAATGCAACATGAAATCCAGCTTCCCCCATTTTTTTTCAATCGCGGCAAATAAAGCAATAATCTCCTCTTCTTTTTGCACATCGCAAGGAAGAATAAGGGGTGATTTTAATTGTAGTGCCAAGGGGCGCATGAAAGGTTCTGCTTTGGCATTAAGAAAGGTTGTTGCTAATTCTGCATTCGCTTCACGAAATTGTTCGGCACATCCATAGGCAATGCTGTGTTCATTGGCGATTCCGGTTACTAAACCCTGTTTATTTTTCAGATCAATTATCATGTAAATCTCCCTTACTGCTTTAATGAATGTGGCACCAAGCTCTATAGTGGAGTGCTTTTTAAAAAATCCACCAAAATGCCCAATTGGTGTTCGTACAACGTTGTACCTATTCCTCCGGTAACTAATGCACTACACTTTTCATAAAAACTCCTTTTATGCCTCAATTTACTTTTGCAAAACATAAGTGCCCGGTGCGTCACATAAAACTTTATAGCCTTGTTTCGTATTTCCCAGAGCTGGTGGCAACACTTTTTTACCAGAATACCTGGCGAGCCATTGTTGCCAAGCAGGCCACCAGGACCCTTCATTTTGTGAGGCTTTTTGTTGCCAAAGTTCTGGAAAAATGTCTTTATCACCTTTTTTATGTGTCATGAGTTGATAACTATGTCCAGTTCCACCAAGACAATATCCGACTGAATGGATTTTTTGTTGTGCCACAATGCTCGTTATCACGTTCATCGCATCCATTGCGCCGAGACTGATATAGTCTTCCATAGTCAAATTTCTATCTTTTTCGTCAGGATTTCGCCATGAAGTCATGAATACAGTGTGTCCTTGATCTACTAAATATTTGACCATTGAATTATTGGGGGAAAGATCAAGTATGAATAGGCAGCCAATACAGCAGGCGGTGATAACCGGCCAGCAAAATGACTTAACCACTCATGTAAAGGCTTATCTATACTTACTTTCAGAGAGTCTTTTGATTCATTATCAATTAATGATAATGAATCTTTATTGTGCTTCCGGACTCTTCCTTGTTTTTTCATAATTATCTCCGTATACGAAAGCCAAAGAAATGTGTGTTTTATTGCGTTATTCGATATTAGAGTATTTTCAAATAATCAGGTTTAGCTCAGGTTATTTGACTAGACCCTTTGATAATCCTGCTACATTTAAATAAACATGCTTTATGTATGAATTAAATGTGAAGATTACAGACATGAAATAATAAAAATAACCCAATAATCAGGAGCACTACCCCAGTAATCTACATTCTAATGGAGTGATTAAAATTGTGTTCATGATAAAACTCCATTTAAATTTTCCTTAATTAATACGAGTATAGTTCATGTAGGAAAAAATTAATTAATATCAATGGTATTCATTATAAGGAAATTAAATATTTTGCTTCTTTAACTGGACTTTGGACAAACTCCGATCTGAACGGGCCCGAGCCCGTGGGCGAGCCCGGGCCCGCCCGAGCTCCGAACAGTCATAAGTTACAATCAAATCCAGATTATTTTAGCAATATTCCACCATCACAACGTGCAATCTGGTCTATTTATTGACAATATTATCTTGATTATGCAATGATTTTTTCATCAAGAGCTGTGTTTTTCCACTTTTTAACGATAGGATGACGCATGCGTTTTACCTGAATGTCCCCCGATTGTCGTCCAAGGGCTTTTTTTCGTGGTTTGGGTGGTTGAGAATGTTCAATATCAAAGCGATGGCGATAGCTGGTAAAATTATCATACAACGATAATTCCATGCGTCTTTTACCTGCTGCCGTCAACCAAAGGGGTCGCTTGAATAACAATTCACCGGATTCTTTATAGACCTGAACGCGCAACAAACGCAAGGGATAATCAGATAGTTTGTTGCCCTTTTTGCCTATCTTGATGACTTCGTTCCAGCAGTCTATTTTTATGATTTGAATTTTTCCTTTGGCGCTCGTTTGTCAAAACGCAACGGATTCGTCTGGAGCCCGCCATGTTGCTGGATTGTTTAACTGATGAATATCACCATAGACTTTAGGGCGACCACGTTTTTTTGTATCTGTTGTCTCATCCGGGGCATAGGGGTAAAAAAATCTTCTGTTATTCCTGGTACGACTGATGTGCACTTGATTCACATTGCTTTTTGCAATGCCCAAACATAACGGGTTGTTGTAGGCAGTATCACCAAGTGAGACAGACAGTTGGTTTGAGAAAGCACCTTGCGATTTGATGCAAGCAGCAATTTGCTCCATCCCGACCAGCTCACTATGTTGAGCGGCATCAACACGCGTGTGCATGCCAAAGGGATCAACCAAGGCGTGTTTGTGCCTGTTTTTTCAGGCAAGTAAGCCGCAATGCTGTATTTGTGACCCAGCGTTATCGGTTTGTTGCCACAGACGGTATTGGGCGCGTAAACATAACTCCTGTCCTCTAATGTAATGGTCAAGTGATTTAGGACACTTTTTAAAATTTTTTTCTTTACAAAATTCCTCCCTACTGACGCACCGCTTCCGCGGTTTGTCGACTACTCAAGCCCGCGCCATCCTGGCGCTCCTGCTTGAGCAGTTTTAAGCTGCTTTGCGATAAAATTCCTGCTCATAAGCTAATGGCGTTTTGTAGGCTAAAGTAGAATGCATTCTTTGCCCATTATAAAATGGCGATATAGTCAAGAATGCATAATTTTGCCATCGCTTTATTAGCAAGCCTTTCATAGTTTAGACATTCATATTTTAGGCTCCTAAAGAACCTTTCTTTCGGGGAATTGTCCCAACAATTGCCTTTACGACTCATACTTTGTCGCATACCCATTCGCTTTAATTGCTCTCTATAGTCATTGCTAGCATACTGACTGCCACGATCAGAATGGTGTAATAACCCCGACTCTGGTTTTTTTCGCCAATAAGCCATCTCCAATGCTTGCAGGCATAACGAAGTTTTCATATGGTCATCAATAGCCCAACCCACAATTTGGCGCGAATATAGATCCATTACTGTTGCTATATATATAAAGCCCTCCAATGTCCAAACATAACTGATATCCGTTGTCCATACCTGGTTTGGTCTAGTAGGGTTAAACTGACGACACAGTATATTAGGGACAAGCGCTAACTTATGATTGCTATCGGTTGTTGTCCTATATTTCTTAGGGTAACGAGCTTCCAGTCCAAGTTGTTCCATTAGCTTTCTGCTTTTAAAGCGACCAATTTCAATGCCCGCTTCTTTCATCGCTTTGACTATGCGCCTGCTTCCATAAGTGTTCCTGCTTCTCTTGAATAGGGCTCTTATCTTGTCTTTAACCAAGGCCTCTTCTTCATTTGGCACGATAGGACCGCAGCTACGCCAATTATAATAAGCGCTACGACTTATCTGCATAACTTTACATAATATTTTAACGGGTGTGACCTCGGATTAATGTATAAAAAACAAGTCATTTAGAGAGCAATCTTTTTTTAATGTTTTAATCATCAGATAATAAATCTGATTTCCCCTTTACCTTATCTTCATCCATTTTAGACGAAGCCAAATCCTATTTACTAAATAACTATCAAACTGATATTTATAAATCCAATAAAATCGACTATAATGTGGATTTTTTATTTCCTAGTAGGACAACAATCATGCAAAATAAATTAGAATTAGAATTATTTTTTAATTTACCACCAGAAATGCAATTAGAGGCAGCACAACATTTACCCACTCCTGATGTATTAAACTACGCTTTAATTTCAAATCAACATTTAACCCTATTTACCCCCATTCTCAATATTCGTAAATTTTTACATTATGCTACACGAGGCAGGTATGACATTGTTAAAGCAATGTTAACGGACAATATTAAATTAATCGTTGCACAGGGAATAGTGACTGATTGCTCTGGTCGAACATTCGAAAATATCAGTGCATTTGAATATACCTTATGGGCAAAAGATAAGCCCATGTGGACAGTAATGCTTGATTGCATATCCCAAAGCGAAGAGACGTCAAAAGTTATAGCAAAATTAATTTCTCAATATAAAAATGTAAAAGAGAATGGCGTTACTTACTGCCTCAAAGGCAAACAAGTTACAGAGTGTCATTGTGATTTTGAGAATACCATCATTAAGGAACTAGAGACCCAAGTTGGTTTTCTCAATGAGGATGAAGTTAATTGGGGTGCTGCGGATAAACAATGGGTAAATGGTGTTGGCGGCGCGCAAAATCTTTGTCCAATGCATGTTGTTTATGAATACTGCTCTACTAGGCCGTTTTATCCTTTGCCAGATTTTACAAAACCGTTTGCGTCCATGCCGACGCAGCAATTTTATAATTGGGAAATTAGCAAAAACGAGAATTGGTTCGCGGGTGGTTCTAAATTAGGTGTTGATTTTGCAATAGTAAAAGGCCTGTTGGGCGGGTGCGGTGCGCGGTGTGCGTGGCGGTCGCGGGCGGCTTGCGGGGCGCGGTTTGATTTAGCCGCCGTGAAGGCGTTATGTGAAGTGAGAACAAAGGATTTTATCAATCTGGAGTCGCAACTTGAGGCGCTGGCCATTGTGGATAATCAACCCAAGCCCACTCCCCATTCCTGATTAATTTAGTGACATGCCGTTGAAGCAGCCCGGCGGCATAGGCCGCCGCGTGTTCATCCAAGCATACACTCAAAAACCAGAAAAGCAAATCCTAGAGTTTTCCAATATGAAATGAGTCTGAAGGGTGTCCCGTAATTCCAACATGCAATGAGTCTGGACACTCGATAAATAGTCTTCATGATCAACGGATGAAAACGATCATGAATATAGACAAGTTAACAGTATCAGAAATGGGATTATTTTTAGATGGTAGCCAAACGATTGCATTTGCTATTGCCTCTACAAAGGATGACCGCTATAAATTCGTAGACGGTGTATTAAAACGCTATTCATATAGACAGCTCAAGCGCAATGAGAAAGGAACTGTTATTCGGTTTTTAGAAAAAATCACAGGATACTCTAGGCAGCAGCTTACACGGATGATTCAACGTTACACGGAGTGTGGTAGTGTAAGGCGCTACCAAAGGACTGACAATGGATTTGAGTGTATTTATACGCCTGGGGATGTGGTCTTGTTGGCCCAGTTAGATCAACGACATGCTACACCCAATGGGTTTATGGTGAAGAAGCTATGCGAGCGTGCATATAATTGTTTCGATGAAAAAAGCTATGAACGCTTATCTAGGATATCGGTGGCGCATATTTATAATTTGCGGAAATCTTCAGGCTATAGGAAATATAGATGCCATTATGAAAAAACAAAAAGTCAGAAAGGGGTTCATATAGGCCTCAGCGCTAACATAAACTGACCCACCTATAGCTAAAAAAACTGACCCACCCATTGTATTCCAAAAAACTTGTCATAACTCAAATCACGGACTGCGCTACTGTTTAAGTAAGCTCATTTATAAAGGAGCTGAGCATGTGTCGCAGAGGATTATGCAAACACTGTGGTATTTCATTTGAACGGCTCAAAAATCCTGCTCAATCGTATTGCTCAAAAACAGCCTGCCAATTGGCACGTAAACGAGCATGGCGCCGGAAGAAGATGAGTCAGGACGTTGATTATAAGGCAAATCAGCGAGCTGCTAATAAGCGTTGGCAATCAAAAAACGCCAGCTATTGGCAAAGGTACAGAGCAAAACATCCTGACTATGTTGCAAAGAATCGCACTGGACAGCATAGACGAGATAGCAAAAGACGGGGTAAGGCGTCATTTCTTGCAAAGAGCGACGCGTTCCCATCAGACCCCCTAGTTCTCCCTGGTACCTACTTGCTAACCCCCCTGATAGGAGAGACGCTTGCAAAGAGTGACGCGTTACGCGTCAAAATCCTTGTAGAGCCTGGAGAAAATGCCTTTGAGAGCCTGCTTGCAAAGAGTCTACCGTATAGCCAACTAAAAACCTAGTTGGTTACAATGCGACCATAATCTAACGGAAGACTATTATTATGAAACAACCTGAAGTCAGGGCCCTTGAATGGCACCAGCTTGATGTACGCTATGCGGACATTCGTATCCATACACAAACGGCCATTAATCGTCTTATACGATCGATTCAATCCCATGGGTTGTTGATTCCCGTTTTAGTTGTACCCTGGAGGAGTGCTGAGTCAAGCGAGCGTTGGGTTGTCATTGATGGCTATTTACGTATCGCAGCATTCCAGGCACTACGACACGACAGCATAGAGGTAGTTGTTTCTAGCCACACTATGAAAGACGCCCTTATTGACCTATATCGCCAGAATACTTCCCGTGTCTGGGAAGCCTATGAAGAAGCTAAATTAGCACAAACACTCATCAGCGAGCATCAACTTTCACAGACTGAGGTAGCCCAACAGCTAGGTAAGAGCAAGAGTTGGGTGTCCTACCGCCTGCAGTTACTTCAAGATCTCCCTGAATTTGTAGAACAAGCAATACGTCAAGGCGTATTGTCAACTTGGACAACCCAGCGCATTATCTTACCGTTCGCGCGCGCGAACAGTGAGGGTGCAAAAAAACTAGTCAAGTACTTAGAAACAAAAACACACGCCAGTAGAGACATTCAAGCCTATTATACGCATTACTTAAGTAGTAATCGTCAAACCCGTAAAAATATGCTGGATGAGCCACAGCATTTTTTTAAAGCCCATGCTTTTCAAATGAAATCAGACACAGTGCCACTTGATAAACTAGCCCCTGAAGAAGCTTGGGAAAGTATCCTTGCGCTGTGTTTATCCAAACTGAAGCGACTTGAGGGTATTCTCCCTGCAGTGTTTTATCCAAAGCAAGCATCGATCGAACGCAGCATGCTCATGAAGCCCTTGTCAGCATTGCTTAATCAAGTCCATCAACTACAAAAAAATGTTGAGGAAAACCACCATGTATGATCCGGTTATAAAAAGTACCATTAAACAACTTCATCAGATAGGTAAGAGTATTAGAGAAATTAGCAGATCCCTGGGTATTTCACGAAATACAGTTCGTTCAATATTGCGCCAAGAAGTTAACCTCGAGTTAATAGAAAAGCAAGACCTTCTTGAGCTCATTCGAACCTTACTGGGTTCGTGCAAAGGGAATTTAGTTCGTGTTCATGAAATACTGACTGCAGAACACCAACAAAACATCGCATACAGCACATTAACTTATTGGGTACGCAAATATGCGCTTCGAGATAACCCGAGGCAGCGTGTCGGTGAGTATCTTTTTGAGCCAGGAGAGGAAATGCAACATGATACCTCACCCCATTGGCTGGAACTCGGTGGAAAACGAGTCAAAGCACAATGTGCTTCGCTTATATTTGGTTTTAGTCGCATGCTTTTTGTTCAGTATTATCCTCGATTCTCACGTTTTGAAGCGAAGTCGTTTCTCTCTGATGCCTTGGTTTTTATGCAGTCTTCCTGCAATCGCTGCATCATTGATAATACCAGTGTCATTCTAGCAGGTGGTGCTGGCGCTTACGCCGTTGTGGCACCCGAGATGGTGTTCTTTAGTCGTGTCTTTGGCTTTCAATTCATAGCACATGCTGTGAATCACGCTGATCGTAAGGGTAAGATTGAAAGACCTTTTTATTATCTTGAAACCAATTTTCTTGCTGGACGTGTTTTTAAGGATTGGCAAGATTTAAATAACCAAGCACGTGCTTGGTGTGAGGCGGTCAATCAAAAAGTGAAACGTCATTTGGGAGAAAGTCCAACAATATTGTATCAACAAGAACGCCCATACTGCATGAGTTTACCGAAAGTGTTGCCTCCTATTTACAATCAGTTGCAACGCATGGTCAATTCTGAAGGTTACATTAGTGTTGAAACCCAGCGTTACTCCGTTCCAGAGCGATTGCTTGGGCAGGTGGTGGATGTTTATCAATACATGAACCACATTGATGTTTTTTACCAGCATCAAAAAGTAGCTACGCATCAAAGAGCAACAGGACGGCCTTACCAGCGCCTTTGTGATAAAAGCCATCATCCTACATTGAGGAAAGAAGCGATGCTTAACGAATTGTCTGAAGCACAGCGTAAGCTTACTGGGCTTCATCCCCTATTAGACCTCTACCTTAATGACCTAAAGTCACAGGTAAAAGGTCGAGGGTTTTCAGTATTTAAGCGCTTACTCTATTTTAAGGAGCTCTATCCTCAAGATGCATTTATCGCTGGGATCGTCAGTGCACAAAAGTATCGTTTATACGATATGAATCGCCTTGAACGCATCATATTGCGTTCTATCCAAAGTGATTTTTTTAACCTTTAGTCGTGAGGCGTTTTCTTATGTATGACGAATTACATCAATACCTCAATCAATTGCGTCTCAGGGGAATGGATGAGCTACTAGACAGTGTGCTTTTAGAGGCTCAGAAAGAGGGGCTCTGCGCACAGGATGTCCTGCATAAACTTCTTGTTGCTGAAACGCAGTACCAAAAAATACGCGCTTTAGAAAATCGATTAAAAAATGCTAAGATCCCCTGGGAGTGGAGCATTGATACCTTCCCATTTCAACGACAACCGGCCATTAAACGTGACCAAGTCATGGCATTGGCTAAATTAGAGTTCATTAAAAGCGCAGAAAATATTACACTCATTGGCAATCCAGGTGCAGGGAAAACAGGCATAGCTATCAGTTTATTACGCTTGGCAATTACCAATGGCTATAGAGGGCGCTTTTACAATGCTCAGGAGTTGTTAAACGACCTGTATACCTCACTAGCGGATAGAAAGACGTCTAGTCTCTTAAAGAGCATCGCAGCCTACGATTTGTTAATCATCGATGAGCTCGGATATTTAACCTTAACCCCGGAACAAATCAATATTTTCTTTAAACTGATTGATATGCGATATGCAAGAAATCAACCATCATTACAACTAACCTAGACTATACTCAATGGCACGAAATCTTTAAGAGCAAACCACTGGTCGATGCTATGTTGGATAGATTCAGGCATTATTGCACGACTATTTCAATTCTGGGGGACAGTCTTCGCGCTGCCAGTGAAGTAAACAAACCGCTACAATCCACGTAAGTACCACGCTTAAGCATCGGAAAACCATCCTGAATAGGAGTGAATGCGCTTAGTTAATACTATGAATCCTAAGGAGTCTATTCTTTTGATCACCCCAACTGCCCGATAGGCATCTTCTCAAGGGGAAGATGACAAGGAATCTATCGAAAACTTGTGAGTAAACTGATGGATAACCTGGTGCAGTAAGCTGCACTCAGGTTACCCA
>CAVXEK010000002.1:0-92716 GCA_963760845.1 uncultured Gammaproteobacteria bacterium
ATGGGGAATTATTGTCTCGAATTTGATATGGAAGCTCTTCCTTTAGAATTACAACCACTCGTCATCACTGCAAGATCCGTTAACAAACAATGCTGACAGGATCTGTCACACGATAAGTTTATGATTAGCTTGGAACATTTATAAGGAGAATTGACATGGCATTCCAGGCACCCAAATTGATCACTGTTGAAAGTTTTACTGTCTCTGGCGTTAGTGTGCGCACTAAAAGTAGTGAAGAATTCGATAAAAGCATGGCAAGGTTACCTAAGCTTTGGCAAGAGTTTTTGGCAATTGTGAATAAGAAGCCCAATCTTCTAGCAAACCCTGAAGTTTACGGTGTGTACTCTGATTATGATTCAGATGCCAATGGTAATTATACGGTAACCATAGGCGGGGTTTTAGATGCTGGTCAATCTTTGCCTGAGCTTTCTACAGTGAGGATTCAGGCGGGTGATTATTTAGTTTTTAGTGGAAAAGGAATAATGCCTCAAACTGTTATAGAAACTTGGCTACGGGTGTGGGCCTACTTTGAAGTAAATTCTGAGTATAAGCGCGAGTATGTTTCTGATTTTGAGTTGTATCGCGGTGCAGATGAAGTTGACATTTATATTGGTATAACAAGAGCTAATAATGCGAACGAACCAGTATTCTGCGAGTGATCCGCCATTATTTTTTACGGATTAAAGCAACCCCCGATGGGTATCTTGATCCTCAAGTACCATTATGTTAGTGTCGTTTAATTCGTCAAATAGCAGCCAATCAAAAATATGGTCTCTGTTCCCTATACCATTCCAAAATTTTCTTATCCTGAAATTAATGCAGTTAATGATTTGTTGGCCAATCCAGAAAAATTCATTTCTGAGGAATATTCTAAAAAATGTAGGCAGTATTTAGAAAATTACTACAACAGAAGTGTCTTACTGACTCATTCCTGTACTGCTGCTTTAGAAATGAGTGCTTTGTTGCTTAATCTGAAGCCGGGGGATGAAGTTATCATTCCAAGTTACACGTTTGTGTCGACTGCAAATGCTTTTGCTTTATTCGGCGCAAAGCCTGTTTTTGTCGACGTTGATGAGCATACGTTAAATATGGATGTTAGCAACATTGAAGCACTGATTTCGCCAAGAACAAAGGCTATTATCCCAATGCATTATGCTGCGATCGCCTGCGAGATGAAGCAAATGAACGAAATTGCCAACAAATACGGCATTTTGGTTTTAGAGGATGCAGCACAATGTATTGGTGCGCAATATCAAAATAAGCACCTAGGAACATTGGGACATCTTGGAGCACTCAGTTTTCATTATACAAAAAACTTAACCGGGGGATTTGGCGGAGCGTTAATCATTAATGATGAAGCAATGCTCGCTAGGGCTAAAATAATTTGGCAAAAAGGCACAAATCGGGAAGCGTTCATTGAGGGATTTGTTGACAAATATACCTGGCAGGATTTGGGGTCTTCTTACATGATGAGTGAGCTTAATGCAGCACTCTTATATGGCCAATTAAGTAGACTTGAAGAAATCACGAAGCGACGGCTAAAAATCTGGCATCAATATCATGACAGTTTGCGAGAGCTAGAAAACAACTACGGTTTTAGGAGACCCTTGGTCCCAGATTTTTGCAAGCACAATGGTCATATTTATTACTTGCTTGCTCCAAATGAAAGAATGGCAATGACGTTGAGGCGATATTTAGCGGAAAAGGGGATTGCTACGCCTTTCCACTACATTCCTCTGCACTTATCACCCGCAGGTCAACGATTTTCAGGAAACCAAAAACCACTCCCGGTGTGTGAAAAAATGTATAAGCTCGTTGTCAGGCTGCCCATATGGGAAGGTATTGAAGGAAACATACCAAAAATAGTGGATTTAATTTACCAAATGGCAGCTGAGTCTCATGTTTCAGTCTAATAGGGACATTGGTGGGAAGAAGGGGATATATCGCCTAGATCTATGGATTATTGTTATTACTAGCATTTTAGGCTTAAGCTTACTCACAATGCTGATTCATTTTGGTAGTCCGCTGACTGACGAAAGTTTTCCCTTTGCGACAGCTTACCGTTTTCTGATTGGTCAAAGACCATTTGTCGACGATTTTTCAGCAATTATACCTCTTGGTTTGCTGCTAACCCCTTTAGTTAAGTTGAGCCTTATTATACATCATGGGAGAGATAGTCTAATTCTGTTTACCCGAGAGCTGTATATCGTTTTCTCTTTCTTTTTAGCTTTGTATACTTTTTTTGTAACGCAAAAAATATTTCCAACAATAGTTGCTTTCTTCATAGCAATAAATATTTTAATTTTTCATCCTTTTGGCATAAATAACTTTCATTATGACACATTAACCACCTTATTCTGGACAATCATCGTCTTTCAGGCCTTCGTATTTGTGGTCGATGATTCAATGCATTTTCTGCATTATCTTGTGTTTGCCTTGCTTAATTTACTTCTTTGCTGCGCGTATCCCCCTTTCTTATTTTTCTTAGTACTCTTTAATGGTTATATTCTCGTTTTTATGAAAAAGAAAGGGAGGTTATTTTTCACTCTTCTTACCCTATTTTTTTGCGCCAGCATCGTGCTCATTTGGATATTGTTTGGATTTTTCAAGTTAACTAGTTTAAATATAAAAGATGAAATTAGTTTTCTCCATAACTTATCTCATAATTCTCATATTGCTTATTATTCTCCTTATAATGATAGTCTGATAGCTAAATTATTCACCATTATTAAAGAGATAAAGGCAATTTATTTTAAATATTTGACCGTCAGTTTCCTGCTTATCTGCCTCGCCTATTTTCTAAGGAAATTTAATCTAGTGGCACTCATGCTTATTGTTGTGAGTCTCATTCTCCCGTTATTTTATATTAGTTATTTACACCCAGATTATCATGAGACGTTCTACTTTTTAAACTCAGTTGCATTTTCAGCGGCTTATGTGTTTTTATTTTTTCTACGCAGCAATGAACTTGCGAAAAAGCTATTCTATTTTATTTGGGTCCCTAGTCTACTTGCTGGGTACCTAACTAGTGCAACTAGCTCAAATTTTGCTGTGAATTTGAATATAGGGTTTTTCCCAGCTACATTGTTAGCTTTTGTGTTTGCTTACCTTGTCGGGCAGAAGAGTGCAGAAACCCGAATGAATTATCTAATTACACGGGGTTTACTGATTTTCGGGATCGGTGCAATTCTTTTTTTCCAACTGTACTGTGTTTATGGGTTGAAACAAGTCGGTATTGCTATTTATAAGAATAATGAAAAAGTTACTCGATCAGGACCATTTAGAGGCTTATATTTAGACCCCGACATAGCACAGTTTATTGATCGATTACAATCAGATATCGAGCGGCTAGATACGGATAATAAAAAATATATTTATTTTGGGGTTTTATCAGGTGGTTATCTTTTGGTTAATAATTTGCGGCCGGGAGAATATGTGCTTTATTGTTACTTTTCTAATAACCATCAGGGTATGAAAGTACGCTTACCAAATTATGTTGTGAATTCTTTACCTGCTTTTCCTATTGAAGGATGGGATATCCATAAAACCTACTTAACTGGAGCTAAGTATCATAAAATTTTGGAAAATAAAGGGTATGAAATTTATGAAGGAAGATAGGACCCCTAGATGTGGGTCGTATTAGCTGAAATTCCTTTCGCTATACCAAGTGATGGTTTTCCTCAAAGCATTATTGAAATTAAATTCTGCATGCCAGGAGAGATTGTTGTTAATTTTTTCCGGATTTATCGCATAGCGCCAGTCGTGACCTGGTCTATCGGTAACAAAGGTTATTAGATCGTCATGACTATTCCCTGTAGGCCTTATCTCATCCATTAGTGAACAAATTATTTTTGCTATTTCTAAATTACTCTTTTCATTTTGTGATCCAATATTATAAGTTTCTCCTACTTCGCCAAAATGGAGAATTTTGTCAATTGCTTGGCAATGGTCTTCTACATAAAGCCAATCACGAATATTACTACCATCTCCATAAATAGAAATCGGTTTTTGCAGTAGACATGAGTTAATTACTACTGGAATAAATTTTTCGGGGTGCTGGTAAGGGCCAAAATTATTGGAGCAATTGGACAAGGTGATCGGTAATTTATACGTTTTGTAATAAGAGCGCACCAAAAAATCAGCACTTGCCTTGCTAGCAGAATAAGGCGAACTTGGATCATAAGCTGAGTTTTCAGTAAATGCGCGGTCGTTCGAACCTAGACTTCCATACACTTCATCAGTGGAGATATGATGAAATCGACAGCTGTTTTCGTTTAATTGGTATTTTAATTGCCAATAATGCTTTGCCGCCTCTAATAAACTATAAGTGCCAATAATATTTGTTTGAATAAAAGCATCGGGTTGTAGAATTGACCGATCAACATGGCTTTCTGCGGCAAAGTGAACAATCGTATCGATGCAATATCGTTGAAGTAGATCGAGCACTAATTCTTTGTCAGTTATGTTTCCTTTAACAAATAGGTAGTCTGAGTTATTCTCGATATCGGCTAAATTATCCAATGAGCCTGCGTAAGTTAGCAAGTCTAGGTTAACAATAAAATAGTGCTTTTGCTGCAGCAACAAACGAATAAAGTGGCTGCCTATAAATCCAGCGCCTCCCGTGACCAATATATTTTTTGGGGTATATTTATTCATAATGGGTTAAAATTCGGTTTTTATTTCTGAGAAGGATTTTATTCGCTTCAAACAATGACTCTAATGTGCCTGCGTCAGTCCAGCGACCGATGCAAAAATCGTACTCTAGTTGTTGTGATTTTATATATTCATTATTCACCGAGGTTATTTCCAATTCGCCCCTGGGAGATGGGTTGATACCCTTATAAAATCAAATACTTGCTCATCATAAAAATAGAGACCAACAACTGCATATTTTGATCTGGGCATTGTTGGCTTTTCAACGATGTCTAAAACCTGAAATTCATCCAGCGCTGCTATGCCATAGCGTTCAGGGTCGTTAACCTCTTTTAGTAGAACACGTGCCCCTTGAGCCTGGTTACGAAAGCGTTCAACGTAGGGGCGGATACTGTATTCAAAAACATTGTCGCCGAGGATAACGCATATTTTTGAGCCTTTAGAAAAATCCTCAGCTAATGCCAGGGCATGTGCAATACCTTTGGGATCATCTTGTACCTTATACGTCAGGGAGCACTCCAAATCAGATCCACTTCCCAAGCAACTTACGATATCTCCCATGTGCTCTGTGCTCGTTATCACTAAGATATTGGTAATGTTGGCTAATTGAAGTTGCCGGATTTGATGGTAAATCATCGGCTCATTACCCACTGGTAAGAGATGTTTATTGGTCGCTTTTGTCAAAGGATAAAGACGGGTCCCTCTACCACCTGCGAGAATTATTCCTTTCATAAGTATATCGAAAAAATAGTGAGTCGCTCATTTTAAGCATAAATGGTACTTATCTCAAGAATTCGATTTAGGGTCTGTTTACAATTCTGCATTGTAGTATACTGTAAAAAAATCAAGTGCATTAAGGATAGTCACGGTTATTATGAGCATCGCTAATCAACAGCTTCAAACCAAAATAGGAAAAGGAATTCAATGGATATCCATCTGTTTTCTAAGAATATATCAATATTTACATTTGCATCAATTTATCTTATTTTGCAAAGTTTGTATTAATAAAGTGTTTCCTCTTCCAGCTAATGTATCATTTCCTATTCTTTCAGACGGCAATTATTTAAAACATACTCCTGAATTAGATGGTATTAGAGGCTGGGCATGTGGTTCTGTTTTAATTGCTCACTGCTTAACTGGGATTTTCTTCCCTTTACAAGCTTGGTTTATAGGTTTTAATTGGCTTTTTCTCAGTGGTGTAGATTTATTTTTTGTGCTTTCCGGCTTTTTGATAGGTGGCATTCTTCTTGATGCTAAGAACAAACCCCATTATTTTAAAATATTTTGGATAAAGCGTATCGCTCGCATTTTCCCTGTTGCGTATTTGATGATCGCGACTTATGCAGCTGCCCTTTTTATTACTAGTCATTTTAACATAACACGATTTGATAATTGGCTTCTCGCAGAGTACAGACCTCCAATATGGACGTTTGCGACTTTCACCCAGAGTATACCGATAGCTCTGCACGGATATAGTGGCCCAAGGTGGATGGCCATGACTTGGTCTTTAGCTATTGAAGAGCAATTTTATTTATTATTTCCTTTTGCTGTATATTTTATGACAAAAAGAAAAATCATTGCACTGGTTGTTGGTTGTATTTGCATAGCTCCGGTTTTGCGTGATGTGTTCGAACGTATTTTTGGATCTTGGTATGCTGGCTATGTGTTACTACCCTCACGTGCGGATGCAATTATGTATGGTGTGGCTTTAGCGCTCATTCTAAGAAACAAGATGGCCTTTAGTATCGCGGTTCAATTTAGAAGGTTGCTTGATATTATCGGGTTGCTTTTCCTCTATTTAATCCTGACTAATTGGACTTTTACATGGTGGACAGGAGCAAGTGGCGCAATATTTCCATTAAAACAAAGTATGATGGCACTGATGTGGGCGATTGTTATCCTTAGAATTTACACTTATCAACAGAACATTTTCAATGCGATATGGCGTAACAAGGTTCTAGCAAAAATTGGCTTAGTTTCCTATGGACTTTACATGTATCATCAAGCCATTAATGGACTTATTCACGGTATATTCTTTAATCAAGAGCCTACTATTAGCACCTCACTGCATTTATTAGCTGCGATTGCAGTGCTTACAATTTCAGCTACATTAGCTATCTTTTCTTACTTCTATTTTGAGAAACCAATTCAGCAGTATGGAAAAGAAATCATATCTAAATTATCTCGAAATAAGCCGCATACTTCCTCTCCCGTAGAAAGTGTAGGCCTATAAGTGGCTAGCTTTCACTAGGCTCAGTGGTGTGTATTGTCGGAATAAAAGAAGGTAATTGTTTTCTGTCTACTTTCCCATTTGCGTTCTTAGGTAGCTTATCACAAATCACAATTTGGCTTGGTAGCATATAAGCGGGTATTCGTTGTGCTAATTGTTCTAATACATAACTTTCATCGATTTGTTCTGTGGTCGCGACAAAACCAATCAACTTACCATAGGAATTATTCGTGCGCTGATAAATCACTGCGGCTTGATTTATTACTGGGAGCTTAATTAGGGCATGTTCAATTTCTTCCAGCTCTATGCGATACCCCATGTGTTTGATCTGGTTATCTTTACGTCCGATAAAATATAGGATCCCGCGATTTTCTTGGACGAGATCCCCTGTTTTATACATCCGCTTCATAAAACGCCGAGAATCAAATAAAGTGACGAAGGCGTTAGCGCTTCGCTCTAAATCATTAAAATAACCTGAAGCAACATTAGGGCCGATAAGGCAAAGCTCACCTTTATCGCTGTCATTATTTTGTTCATCTAAAATGCAATAGTCGAAGTTATTGTTGAGTTTACCGAGAGGTGGTAACCCATCTAGGTTTTGAAAATCATTTGTAGATAGTGGATAGGCACTGCAAATACACGTGCATTCTGTGGGACCATAAACATTGACTAATTGGGCTTGTTGAGCAAATAGATCATAGAGCTTTTTTAGCTCGGCTTTCGGGTAACCTTCGCCGCCAAATATAATATAGCGCAGTGTAGTGAGCTCGCTAATCCTTATCGCTTTCATGGCCATAAGGTAGATGAGTAGGGAAGGTACAGAGAACCAAATACTGCACTGCCTAGCACCCACGTAACTAACAAGTTCATAGGGCTGTGTTAATAACTCTGAAAAGATAGGGCTGATTGATGCACCGGAAAATAATCCTACATAAAAATCAAATACCGAATTATCAAAGTACATTGGGCTTAAGTTCGCAAAATTATCGGATTTATTGATTTTAAAATAAGTTTGACCCCACGATATAAAATGAAGTACGTTTTGATGGGTGACAGCTACTCCTTTAGGAATTCCTGTGGAGCCAGAGGTAAACATGATGTAAGCAATACAGGAGCCATCTACGTCTTGTACTAATTGCTGTTGGTTATTTTTCTCCATAGTGGAAATTGCTTGCAAGATCTCTGTTGAGAGCTTTATCGCCTCATAGTCTTTCCCTTCTGCTAGATCCTGCATGGGTTTTATGTATCGATCATCATCATAAAATAATAGCGTAGGCTGACTAATTTCAAGAATATAACGATTGCGAACTGTGGGAGCAGTGACATCAATATTAACGTAAGCAACACCTAAGCGGAGTGCAGCGAACATGAGAGCGTAAGATAATGGACGTTTATTGTTGCCGATGGCAATAACATCACCCCGCTGTACCCCTTTAGCGAGCAAAAATTGTCCTAGTTCTTCAGCTAAATGCAATAAATTAGCATAAGTATAGTGGCTATCAGCATAACGCAAAGCAGGGAAATCGTGGTGGGAATCGACCACCTCATTAAAGAGCAAACCTAAATTATAAAAATGGTTAAACATAACTTCCTCCGCAGACCCTATTTGTTAATCGTAAAAAAAGGGTAGGGCTCATTACTTTCTCTAAAGCCTATTGATTTACTAAGTCTCACCGAAGCAGAATTATTAGCAAAGCAATCCCATAGTGGCGTTAGGGAAAGCTCAAAACACCTCTTCACAAAATTCATCACCGCCAGCTTCGCCAGCCCACGGTTTCTATACTCTGGTAAAGTAAGAACATCTATTTCAATATAACCGTTTGCTTCAGCTGCAGAATAGCATATTGAGGCAGGCTTACCCTCGTAATAAACCACTATAGCGCGAGACTTTTGCACAAAATCGGTACAATTTCTCCAAAATCGTGTGACAAGGCCAAATTGATTAGCGATGCAGTCAACATTAGTCACATCAACTGGGCGGGCATCTACCGCGTAGTGGATAGTCTGTTTACAAAAGTTTTTCTCTTTAACGGTGAAACGTTGTCTATAGGAGCGCAGTGGATTATATTGTTCTCCATTAAGAAAAATCGGCAAATAATTCGCATAAAGGCGGATTTTATTCGGAATAAAATTTTTATTGGTGAAAAAATAACTTTCGAGTTGTTGCTCAAATTCCTCAACACATTGCCCAAAAATCTGCGCAAAACCAAATGCATGCTCTACATACACTTGCTTAGGCGAGATAGGATCATCAACATAAACGGTACCCTCTTGCTCATTCAGTAAGACGGCGCTAATTAGAGGGAAAAAAAATTTGTTATTGCAATAGATTGTATGGATGTCCCTATACTGACTCTGTTCTGCTTTGATCATCTATATTGTCAGACCTCCGTTAACACTTAGCACAATGCCATTGACATAGTCATTGGTTATACAGAACTCTACTGCTTGGGCTACTTCCTCTGCCTGTCCTAACCGCTGTAATGGTGTATTTGTTTTAATGTGCTTAATAATGGACTCGTTTAGAGCAGACCGTGTTGACTGAGTATCGATAAATCCAGGCGCTACCGCATTACAGCGTATCCCAAGTTTACCAAGTTCCTTAGACCACACTACTGTCATGGCATTGACTCCAGCTTTAGCCGCAGAGTAGGCAGTTTGCCCTGCATTGCCACAGGCACTAATAGAGCTCATATTGATAATGACACCTTTTACCCTACTCCTGACCATTTGTTCGATAACTACTGTACTCATAATAAAGACGGAATCTAAATTAGCCACGATGGATTTACGAAACTGGCCATAATCATGCATAAGGCGAGACTGATTCATAAGATTGACCATGGGTTCGCTATAAATTATCCCGGCATTGTTCACTAGTATATCAATGCGACCAAATTTATCGGTAATTGATTTCACTACCGCTTGGGCATCAGTGGGGCAAGTCACATCAAGAGCATAACCCTCTATTCCCTGAGGTAAGCCAGCTAGGGCTTGTTTATCGATATCAGCAACTATAACGGTAGTACCTTGTGCCTGTAGATAAGTTGCGAGGGTAAGTCCTAGTCCTTTGGCGCCACCTGAAATCAGGGCGATTGCACCATTAAGCTCCAAATCCACACCCTTAGTCACAAGAACCTTGGCAATATTGCCTACAGAATCCATTTTTATAATGTCATCAATCTCTAAAACAATATTAAATTCACGTTCAAGAGAAATGACCAAATCCATCTGCTTTAAGGAATCCCAGTTGCCCAAATCATCTCTACTGAGATCAGGTAAAATTTGCTCACTGCGCAACCCAAATACCTCAGCTAAAATACCAAGCAGCCGTTTATTCATTTATATTCCAAAATAGTTGACATAATCTTGTGACGAGTAGCGGAACTCTTCACCCGAGCGAGCTAGATAAACACTATAGGGTTTTATGCTTTTGGTAATGAGCGCTCCGGCACCTACAATAGAATACTCTCCGACAGTGACTTCATTAACAAGAGTTGCGTTAACGCCAATAAAGGTATTTTGTTTTACCTGAACTTTTCCCGAAATAACAGCCCCCGAGGCAAGCCAGCAATTTTCTGCAATGGAGGAGTGATGAGCTATCGTCACATTTGCCAAACCACACTGTTAGCGCCTAAGTACACATGGGGTTCAATGACTGCAGAAGGCAACACAACAGAGCCCTCCCCTAGGGGTATCTGAGTAAAAACCTTGGCCTCAGGATGAATATAAGTCTCTATTTGGTATCCCATTTTTTTGAGGCGAAGAAACATGGATTCGCGGCTACGATTAATGTCATGATAGCCCATAGCCATGATGATAGAGCAATCTGGCGGATTACCTACTTCACCGAGATGTGATAGAGGAATAGAATCTATCTCTCGAAGAGCGCCTTGCTCAATGAACTCATCATCCACTGTTAATGCAATGATTTGGTAACGAGGGTCTGCCGATAGATAACCATAAAGAATTTCTGCTGTAACCGCATTACCTGCAAGTATGATTTTTTTCATGTCTTAATCTAGGGCTCCGTTAATTCATTGTCGCTAATCCAAACCCTGTTTTTCCATAATGATTACCGTTATAGAGCATATAAAGAAAATCACGATGCTCGAACACATAAGGGTAACAAATCATCTCACTATCCCATCCTGAATGAGAGACATCAATTCCTGATAGAGCATCATTGCGCTCCCAATGCTGCCCATTCCTGGACGAAGCAAAGCCAATCCGATAGGTTGCAGTCGTTTTTGTAGCCCGGTGCGCGTACCATAAATAATAGATTTCATCCTTGTAGTAGACTGATGGGCGTCCAAAAGCATATTCGTATTCATCAGCAAAGGGTATACACAACCCTGGGTCACAAACCCAGTCCACGCCATTGTTGATTGCGCATGATGAATGCCATAATAGTGGCGCCAACCCTCCTCCCTTTTTTCCCATTTAATCCCAGAGTTATACCAGGTATGCCAAATATCATCTTTGATATGAAATGCGGTAGCGGCTGCAAATAAAGGGTTATTTTTATCACGCCCGAGCACTGGGCCATAAATTCTTTTGTTAAGGTTAAATCGTCCATGTTTAAAGTAGCTCGGCCTGTATCGCAAATCCACAACTTATCAGGCAGGTTTTGCCAACCGACATAGTACAAGTATGTTTGATTATTGTGGCTGACGAAACTAACACTGATTACTCCATCCGCATCAAAATAGCCGTTTGCTCCAGGTGATAATGCCATCTTAGGTTGCCCAATAAGTGACATGTTGCCAGCACAAACTGTTGCATACGATAAAAAAATGTGTGATCGCTGCTGCGGATCCCGACAAGTAAAAGCAACAACAAACAAATCATCCTTAACATGGATGGCGCATGGATGAGAACCATGAGTGAAACTAGGAATATTAGGTGCAAAAACTAGCCCTATTTTTTCCCATGCAAAAGGTTTCCTTTGTTGTAGACAGTCTTTCACTATACCCTCAATTAAGATGCAGACTAAGTAACTGCTCCAGATACTCCACTCGACTCATTCCTAACTCTTTCGCTTTAGCATAAATTTTTTCTCGCAATGAAGGGTCTATTCCTTCAAGCTGGCCAAAGTATCGTTTGCGAATAGTTCCTCCTCGCTTTCCTACATGGGGAATATCAATATTTATTTCAGTAGGGGCAGTTGAAACAACGTACTCAATAACATAAAAACAATGGTTCAATTCCCAAGACAGCTTGACCGATTTGGCGGTGCTAGGTAATAGAGACAATGGAGCATCATAAGCATACAGGGCATTGTTTTGAATGAGCATCCCCCCAAGCGGTGTTTGCTTTAACCAAGGGGCAATACCTTCATCACTGATTACTATTCGTCCTCCTGGCTTAACCACTCGATCCATTTCTGCTATCCCCTTTTGAATGTCTGGGAATAGATTTAAACCACCAAAATGATACGCGCAATCAAAAGCATTGTTGGCAAAGGGTAAATTCAATGCGTCACTAGCAGAAAAATGAATTTGTACATCGGCATTAGATAAGGAGCCATATCGTTTTACACCCTCCATCAACATTTGCTGAGAGATGTCTTGCGCGTAGATAATCCCCCCACCTTCAAGTCCGTTGACAATAAAGGGTAAATCATTTCCTGTACCTGCCCCAGTTACAAGAACAGTTTGGCCTTTGCTTAGATGAAGACGCGAGACTAAGCTTTCTCTTAAGCTAGGTTCATCCGTGCCGAATGTTGCGAAAACCCACTGTAGGCCATTATCATGGATTGTTGCAGCTTCGTTTTGGGTATAATCATTCGGTTCCGCTACAGAACTAAAGATAGGGATTTTAAAGTGCTGAAGATAAGGATAAAGATGCCCATTTGGGCAGTGCAACCCATCATCGCCTAGGAAAGGGGTCTATGATTGCAACTATCCCCGGTACAACAATATAAGTGTTCATTGTTTATCTCGCTATCTTTTTTGACATACAATCCAAAATACTCGCTCATAAATACCATAATAGTCATTATCAGCTAACCAAAAGAAGCGTGTTTAAATAGTGGGGAAAAATAGTCAGCTATTTCGTCTGTAGTATTAAAAGCGTGTAATCGATAACCATTACGATTTTGGTAAGGATCATTGGTTAATACGCATAGTCCCATCTACTAACTTTCCGGCATGAGCAAAAATAAAAGATGACTTATTGGCTATTGAGGCAACTAAATAGCCTTCTTTTTTAGTACCCTATGATACTCCCGCAAATTATTAAACAGTGTTTCGCCTTCATCACAATAATAGCAACAATGAGACGCTAATATATAGTCAAATTTCTCATTGCGAAAGGGATATTGCTATTTCTACCCACACGCAAGTCTGGAGTATATCCGAGTGTCGCTAATCGCTTAGTCGCTTGATTAACAATTTCTTGAGTAATCTCAACGCCAGAGACTGAAAATCCACAGTCACACAGAAAAGCAGTATTGCGACCATCCCCAAAGCCCATATCCAAAATTTCATTGCCAGGCTCAGGTTTTTTAAAATTTAACTTCGGATAATTGGCTAGGAATGTTCTAACAACAAATTCTGTTGGGTATACTTTAGGTCTGATTCGTGCGGAATAATACCGTTCATAGCTTGAATTAATAGTTTTAGTCTGATCGTCCATATCTACCTCTAACAATTGTATAAGGCCTTTGTTTTACTTCCGAAAATATTTTTGCCAAATAGATTCCTATTATGCCAATAAACGAAATAATCATTCCCCCTAATATCCAAATGGAAACCATAATCGAGGTCCAACCATCGACAGCGGCCGCCATCATAAAATGGCTAATACTTAAAAATAAGGCATAACAAATAGCGGTCAAAAAAATAAGAATTCCGCAAAAAAAAATCATTCTAAGGGGAGCAGCACTAAATGACGTAATTGCATTGACTGAGTGAGATAATTTTTTAAAATAACCGTAGGCAGTACTGCCTTTCGCATTTTTTTTGACAATGTGTGGACGTTGGTTAAATCCGGTAATGACCCATAAACAGGATATGACCGTTTCGGCCTCTCGATGGGTTAAGAACGCGTCTAGATAGCGCCTAGTCATTAATCGTGCTGTGGTTATATTTCTTGGATGGTCAATATTTAACAATAAATTGAGCAAGAGTATAGTGTAAATAACCACTTAATCGTTCAAACCAACCGCCTTTCCTCTCTTTTTGTACACCATATACAACGTCTGCGTTTTCTCTGATCATTTGGGTATGGAAATCGCTGAGCCATTCGGGAGCTTCTTCTAAGTCGCTGTCGATAAGGAAAATATAATCCCCTTGGGATTTTTCAAGTCCCAACTTCATTGCGCTATGGTGGCCAAAATTCCTAGAGAGATCAAATAAAATAACATGATGATCAGACTCAGTCAGTTGAATTGCAAGTTCTAGACTATTGTCTGGCGACCCATCATTGACGAAAACGATTTCATAATCGTCACCTGCAAATTGTTGGGCAACAAGACTTGCACGTTGATAAAATTCTTCGATATAGTTGCAGATTGATAAAGAGTAGCAACAATTGAAAGTTTCATTGTGGTAAAAATCTCATAAAATGGTTTACGTTATTGCCGCAATTAAACAGCATGTCAAGAATAGTTACATTGTGTTTAAATTCACCCCAGAGTTGAGGATATTCTGCATAATTAGCATAATCGAACCAGGTTAATTTTATATCTGTTTTGGGTAAAAATGTCTTCATTAATGTATTCTTTTGCCGATGGTCCAGATAAATACTCATTTGCACCCGCTTGCAGACACAAATTGCTTAATTTCTCCGTTTGGTCTCCCTCCAATTTGTAATCCCATGAGTTGCTCACTGTGGTTTTAATCCCTAAATAATGACATATCGATTCAATAAACTGACGATTTAATTGGGAAAGGGTCGAGAAATTGTTTCTAAATATAAAGGCTTAAGCCAGGTCGCAATAGTATCGAAAAAAGGTGCGCGACGGTAGTTTAATGACAATGCTTTCCAATGCGATAATGCCCAATTCGCTCCATCAACCATCGTGGTCCGAATAGTTTGATGATATTTCCCTTTGACTTGCACAGGAACTGTTAGCCATTGCAGGCCATGTGGAGTTTTAATAAGGTTGCGATTACGCCAATCACGGCGTGTATACTGCATATCATCATAAATAATGAATTCATCGACAGCAGCGATCAGATCGAAGTATCCTTTCCAGGGAATGTAGTTGGATTGTACTATGGCTACTTTTTTCATGTTGAGCAATCTTTAACATGGCTGCTAATCTTAGATCATTTATTGGTGGATGAAAAGGTTAAGAGTTTTCCTAATTTGATCGTCAAAAAATTAAACAGCTAGCATTTTTCCACCAGCGCAGCTATTTTTGACTTAATATTAAACACTGGTGGTCAAATTCACGGTGTATTTATCATTTTCAGATTGTATTTGTCATTTTTATTCTCAATTATCAAACAACAAGTCTTAAATCCCCTCTAGCAGGCCAAACGGATCCATTTCCTTTTTCCCAGATGTAGTGTGGAAAAGGATCAAGGGAGGTAGATTTAAAAACAGGTCGCGCTAGCGACTCCAACCTATGACGTATTAAGTGCATATAATTCAATCCCACTGCGTACTTTGGCAATTTTACCTCTTATCAATTGAAGCAGCTCACAACAATGACTCTCAACACGAACAAACACTTGCCTTGCATGATGAATAACGCGACCTGGCAACTGTATGATATGAAATCGCAGAGCCTTCATTTTACTTTCTTTGAGATCTTTTGGTAGCACTGCAATTTGCATCAACCGATTAAGATTAAACGATAACACCATGATCGCCCACCATGCCGCATTTGCCCCAAATAGATTCGATGGCAACTGACCACCAGCCAGCCCTTCCTTTTGTGTGCTGTGCACGTGCTCACTCTTACCACAATGTAATGGTCAAGTGATGTAGGACACTTTTTAAAATTTTTTTCTTTACAAAATTCCTCCCTACTGACGCACCGCTTCCGCGGTTTGTCGACTACTCAAGCCCGCGCCATCCTGGCGCTCCTGCTTGAGCAGTTTTAAGCTGCTTTGCGATAAAATTCCTGCTCATAAGCTAATGGCGTTTTGTAGGCTAAAGTAGAATGCATTCTTTGCCCATTATAAAAGGCGATATAGTCAAGAATGCATAATTTTGCCATCGCTTTATTAGCAAGCCTTTCATAGTTTAGACATTCATATTTTAGGCTCCTAAAGAACCTTTCTTTCGGGGAATTGTCCCAACAATTGCCTTTACGACTCATACTTTGTCGCATACCCATTCGCTTTAATTGCTCTCTATAGTCATTGCTAGCATACTGACTGCCACGATCAGAATGGTGTAATAACCCCGACTCTGGTTTTTTTCGCCAATAAGCCATCTCCAATGCTTGCAGGCATAACGAAGTTTTCATATGGTCATCAATAGCCCAACCCACAATTTGGCGCGAATATAGATCCATTACTGTTGCTATATATATAAAGCCCTCCAATGTCCAAACATAACTGATATCCGTTGTCCATACCTGGTTTGGTCTAGTAGGGTTAAACTGACGACACAGTATATTAGGGACAAGCGCTAACTTATGATTGCTATCGGTTGTTGTCCTATATTTCTTAGGGTAACGAGCTTCCAGTCCAAGTTGTTCCATTAGCTTTCTGGTTTTAAAGCGACCAATTTCAATGCCCGCTTCTTTCATCGCTTTGACTATGCGCCTGCTTCCATAAGTGTTCCTGCTTCTCTTGAATAGGGCTCTTATCTTGTCTTTAACCAAGGCCTCTTCTTCATTTGGCACGATAGGACCGCAGCTACGCCAATTATAATAAGCGCTACGACTTATCTGCATAACTTTACATAATATTTTAACGGGTGTGACCTCGGATTAATGTATAAAAAACAAGTCATTTAGAGAGCAATCTTTTTTTAATGTTTTAATCATCAGATAATAAATCTGATTTCCCCTTTACCTTATCTTCATCCATTTTAGACGAAGCCAAATCCTATTTACTAAATAACTATCAAACTGATATTTATAAATCCAATAAAATCGACTATAATGTGGATTTTTTATTTCCTAGTAGGACAACAATCATGCAAAATAAATTAGAATTAGAATTATTTTTTAATTTACCACCAGAAATGCAATTAGAGGCAGCACAACATTTACCCACTCCTGATGTATTAAACTACGCTTTAATTTCAAATCAACATTTAACCCTATTTACCCCCATTCTCAATATTCGTAAATTTTTACATTATGCTACACGAGGCAGGTATGACATTGTTAAAGCAATGTTAACGGACAATATTAAATTAATCGTTGCACAGGGAATAGTGACTGATTGCTCTGGTCGAACATTCGAAAATATCAGTGCATTTGAATATACCTTATGGGCAAAAGATAAGCCCATGTGGACAGTAATGCTTGATTGCATATCCCAAAGCGAAGAGACGTCAAAAGTTATAGCAAAATTAATTTCTCAATATAAAAATGTAAAAGAGAATGGCGTTACTTACTGCCTCAAAGGCAAACAAGTTACAGAGTGTCATTGTGATTTTGAGAATACCATCATTAAGGAACTAGAGACCCAAGTTGGTTTTCTCAATGAGGATGAAGTTAATTGGGGTGCTGCGGATAAACAATGGGTAAATGGTGTTGGCGGCGCGCAAAATCTTTGTCCAATGCATGTTGTTTATGAATACTGCTCTACTAGGCCGTTTTATCCTTTGCCAGATTTTACAAAACCGTTTGCGTCCATGCCGACGCAGCAATTTTATAATTGGGAAATTAGCAAAAACGAGAATTGGTTCGCGGGTGGTTCTAAATTAGGTGTTGATTTTGCAATAGTAAAAGGCACGGCACTTTGTTTAGCCGTGGTGTGTCGGCCGGGGCGGCTGGGTGCGTGGTGTTCGCGGGTGCTGTTTGATTTAGCCGCCGTGAAGGCGTTATGTGAAGTGAGAACAAAGGATTTTATCAATCTGGAGTCGCAACTTGAGGCGCTGGCCATTGTGGATAATCAACCCAAGCCCACTCCCCATTCCTGATTAATTTAGTGACATGCCGTTGAAGCAGCCCGGCGGCATAGGCCGCCGCGTGTTCATCCAAGCATACACTCAAAAACCAGAAAAGCAAATCCTAAGTCTTGTCCAATGCAGAATGAGCCTGAAAATCTGATGTGATTCCAATGGGAATGAGCCTGAAAATGTTATAAAGAGGGCCATCGAAGCCGAAATCGTTCAAAATAAGGTGTTATGATCACAATGAACGATTCTAAGCTAGATAGCCCTGATGCTATCAGAACATTTTTGACGGGTGCTGACAAGGTTGAGTTTACAGTCAGTAAAGAGCAACGCTATGAATGGATAGCGGGTACATTAAAACGGACGGGGTATTTTTTATTACGAAAAAAAGAAAAGGTCGTGATAAAGGAATACTTGTTACGAGGTGCGGGGTATTCGCGTTCCCAGCTAACAAGGCTCATCCAGCAGTATAAAACCCAGCATTGGATTGGCAAGAGGAGTCATTCTAAAGCAACCTTTCCAACCCGTTATACTCGTGAGGACATTTTATTGTTGGTTAAAACGGATGAGCTGCATCAGCAATTGAGTGGTTCAACCACGAAAAAATTATTTGAACGCGCTTATCATGTGTATGGTGATGAAGCATACGTTCGCTTGGCCACTATCTCGGTTGCCCACCTTTATAATTTGCGTAAAAGTACGTTCTACCAACGTCAACGGCGTCATTTTACGAAAACCCAATATACAGCAGTAGATATTGGTGAGCGTCGCAAACCGCAGGCGAACGGCAAACCAGGCTATATTCGGATTGACACGGTCCATCAGGGCGATTTAGACAAAGTGAAGGGGGTTTATCACATTAATGCAGTGGATGAAGTAACCCAGTTTCAGGTTGTTATCAGTGTTGAGCGCATCAGTGAAAATTATTTAATTCCTGTGCTAGAGGAGCTTATAGAGGCTTTTCCATTCAAGGTTATTAATTTTCATTCGGACAATGGCAGCGAGTATATCAACAAGAGGGTTGCCCAATTACTCAATAAGCTTCATGTTGCGTTTACCAAATCACGCGCCAGGCATTCAAATGATAACGCACTGGTTGAGACTAAGAATGGCTCTGTAGTAAGGAAGTACTTGGGTTATATCCATATCTCACAGAAATGGGCCCCTGTGATTAATGAATTTAACCGAAACTACTTAGTACCCTACTTAAATTACCATAGGCCCTGCCATTTCCCAGAAGTGAGTGTGAATGCAAAGGGAAAGGAAGTTAAAAAATACCCCTATAAAAACATGATGACGCCCTATGAGAAACTAAAATCACTCGAGCATGCGCAGCAGTACTTAAAAGAAGGGTTCAATTTTGAAGCATTAGAGCAGATTGCTTTGAGCTGTACTGATTTGCAAGCGGCCCAAAAGCTGCGCCAAGCACAAAGAAAGATGTTTCAAATTATTTTTAAGAAGCCCTCAATGCGTGAAGCAGACCTTGACTCCTAGGTCAGGCTATCGACATTTAAGAGGCCCCAAATGTGACTAAAGAGTATGGCGCCTCTCAACCTCAGGCTTTTAGAGTTTAGAAATAAAGTAATGTAAAATATAAAGTAACATATAAGTAACATTACATGATAAATAACGTTACTTATAAGTTACTTCTGTGAACCATTACCACTCAACAAGGTATGATGGTTATTTAAACCCCCTCATCCGCCCTTTGGGCACCTTCTCCCCAGGGAGAAGGAAAAGGAATCTATCGATAACATGTGAGCAAACTGATGGATAACCTGGCGCAGTAAACTGCGCTACAGGCTACCCACAGCTTGCATCACAAGTTATCGACAGATGGGCTCGTTTTAATACAAATAACAATTTCTTATTTTAAGGTCTTTTGATAGAATCTTGTTGTCTAATTAACCATCTCGATTTCGGCCTAGTTCAGGCTCATTTCTGGATTAGAAAATACTTCCTAGAGTTTTCCAATATGAAATGAGTCTGAAGGGTGTCCCGTAATTCCAACATGAAATGAGTCTGGACACTCGATAAATAGTCTTCATGATCAACGGATGAAAACGATCATGAATATAGACAAGTTAACAGTATCAGAAATGGGATTATTTTTAGATGGTAGCCAAACGATTGCATTTGCTATTGCCTCTACAAAGGATGAGCGCTATAAATTCGTAGACGGTGTATTAAAACGCTATTCATATAGACAGCTCAAGCGCAATGAGAAAGGAACTGTTATTCGGTTTTTAGAAAGAATCACAGGATACTCTAGGCAGCAGCTTAGACGGATGATTCAACGCTACACGGAGTGTGGTAGTGTAAGGCGCTACCAAAGGACTGACAATGGATTTGAGTGTCCTAATTTGATCGTCAAAAAATTAAACAGCTAGCATTTTTCCACCAGCGCAGCTATTTTTGACTTAATATTAAACACTGGTGGTCAAATTCACGGTGTATTTATCATTTTCAGATTGTATTTGTCATTTTTATTCTCAATTATCAAACAACAAGTCTTAAATCCCCTCTAGCAGGCCAAACGGATCCATTTCCTTTTTCCCAGATGTAGTGTGGAAAAGGATCAAGGGAGGTAGATTTAAAAACAGGTCGCGCTAGCGACTCCAACCTATGACGTATTAAGTGCATATAATTCAATCCCACTGCGTACTTTGGCAATTTTACCTCTTATCAATTGAAGCAGCTCACAACAATGACTCTCAACACGAACAAACACTTGCCTTGCATGATGAATAACGCGACCTGGCAACTGTATGATATGAAATCGCAGAGCCTTCATTTTACTTTCTTTGAGATCTTTTGGTAGCACTGCAATTTGCATCAACCGATTAAGATTAAACGATAACACCATGATCGCCCACCATGCCGCATTTGCCCCAAATAGATTCGATGGCAACTGACCACCAGCCAGCCCTTCCTTTTGTGTGCTGTGCACGTGCTCACTCTTACCACAACGCTTGCAATGCCATTGAATCAGATCTGAACCATCCATGTCGCGATTCGTGACAACAGCAAATAATTTATAAGTCACCCTATCTGATGTCATCGTTTGAAAGGGCAAATCAGGTTCTTCATCACCTTTAGTCTTTACTGGCTTCATGACCTCACGAATGGCTAAATAGCGGTAGCTGGCTTTGCTTCTTACAGCCCACTCTGGCACAAAACAAATGTCAACCCATTCCTGATTGGTCTTTATTTTTGTGCCATCAGCATCTTCTTGATAAATAGGGTGCCAATGTTTCTCATCAAGCGATTGCGCTTCTTTTTTAATCCCGGCGCTGACGCGGGCTGCGATTGCAAATGGGATAACACCAAAACGAGGGTCATTACCCTCCGCACAATAACGTATCAAATCCTCTTGATAACCAGCGCTATCTGAGCGTAAATAGGCGTGGTTTACATCCGATGGCAATAAACTCAGTGTCTCTTTTAAAATCCGTAATTGTTCAAAGCCTGCATTCACGTTACCGTCTCGAAATTCACTGTGCAATAGCATGCCATGCTCTGCCCAGAAGGTGTTAAACGGTTGATAAGCTTTAAAACCTTTGTAGCAGTAAAGGGCGTTCCGTTTATAGGTGTTAGTTAATGTTGCATCCTGATCCAATGTCGCAACACTAGAGGGTGACTGCTGTTGAATACAAGCAATCAAGGGTTGATTCAGACTCATTAGAGTAATCAGGTTGGCATTGGGCTCAGGAATAAACGCTGTGCCTTCTACACGTTTTGCTTCTTCTTCGGCTGAATGGAATTTTGGCAAATAACGGTGAATTGCTGCATTGGAAGGTAATCCACGGCTTTTTTCTTTTCTCCATCGCTTTTCAAAAGCCCGTCGTTCTTTTCTTTTCATGCCGTGTGTAGAAAATTGCATAAGCAATGTCCTGAACCCCGCATCTTGTTCAAGGCGCTCAATATCGCTGATGCAATCACCGCCAGCCAAATTTAACAATATTAATGACAAAATCATTTCAGCATCGGTCCATCCCCGTGTTTTTGTCTTCAGGGTTTGACTGATGTACTGAACAAAACCGCTTTGTCTCGCAAGATCCAAATAGAGTGGTAATCCAGCAAATCCCGTTAATCCAGAGTCAGTTTTTTCGGTTTGATACTGGAAGGGTAATGCACTCTGTGTCATGATCATTTTCGCTCCTTGTTTCACCCAGTGGGTGAATCGTTTTTTGGCGAAAATAATTCTATCTCATTGATCTAATGAAGCAATGGAGCTCCTCAATTTATTTTAGTGATATATTCAGGGTGTATTTATACGCCTGGGGATGTGGTCTTGTTGGCCCAGTTAGATCAACGACATGCTACACCCAATGGGTTTATGGTGAAGAAGCTATGCGAGCGTGCATATAATTGTTTCGATGAAAAAAGCTATGAACGCTTATCTAGGATATCGGTGGCGCATATTTATAATTTGCGGAAATCTTCAGGCTATAGGAAATATAGATGCCATTATGAAAAAACAAAAAGTCAGAAAGGGGTTCATATAGGCGAACGCAGAAAGCCACAGGCCAACGGAAAGCCTGGTTATATCCGTATTGACACAGTGCATCAGGGCGACTTAGATGGCTGTAAAGGGGTCTATCATATTAACGCAGTGGATGAAGTGACTCAGTTTGAGGTAGTCATTAGCGTTGAAAGGATTTCTGAGCATTATCTACATCCCGTCCTCGAAACACTTCTAGCAACATTTCCATTCAAAGTACTAAATTTTCACACAGACAATGGCGGGGAGTATGTGAATAAAACCGTCGCAACATTATTAAGTAAGTTATTGATTGAATTTACAAAATCAAGGCCAAGGCATTCAAATGATAATGCCTTAGCGGAAGGAAAAAATGCTGCTGTTGTACGCAAAATTTTTGGATACACCCATATCCCACAACGATATGCTGTTCGTATTAATGAGTTTAATCAAAACGCTCTAAACCTATACGTGAACTACCATCGCCCCTGTCTCTATCCAACTATCACTATTGATAAAAAGGGAAAAGAGCGAAAAAAATATGAATATAAAGATATGATGACACCCTATGAAAAATTTAAATCTATCCCAGAAGCAGAACAGTATTTAAGGGCTGAGGTGACCTTCAAAATGCTGGATGACATTGCCAATAAGATGACAGATAATGAGGCTGCTGATTACTTACAACAGCAACGTACGCTATTATTTAAGCACATTACCGAGGATAGCAAAAAACAGCTCCCCGTTTCTTAAATAAATTTTAGTGTGTAGGAAGCAAGCCTATGGATATGTGGACGCGTCCTTCGGACCAGCCAGCGCCCTCCGGGACGTGTGGACAAGCCATGGATAACGCAAAAAGACGCGTTCTCCACAGCTTGACCACACTCGCTGGCTTCGCGACCACATACCCACAGGCTCAATAACAAATTTTTATAAAAATTAATAACAAAAAATGAAGACTATAAGAACAATGTGTATTTAATTATCATATTCGTTCAGACTCATTTTGAAATTAGAAAACACTGGTTATCTCCAAAACGGCCCAAGGGCCTACGCACGAAAAAGATGTTGACAAATCGTGAACGCTTGCGCTTGGGTCTGCGTTACCGCAATTGCTTGAGTTCAGGAGGGAGTTTTTTTAGAATACTCCCACCAAATTTTTCATGGGTAAGCTAGCTTAGTTCGGTAACGCAGACGCAAGCGTTACAGTATCGCCCAAAATATTTTCATTCGTAGGCCTGGCTACGAATGGAGCTATCGGAGAAAGAGATGCAAAATGCAAAAACTGTTGGGAAAAGAGAGTTTATCCAACATACTACGCAAATATATCAAGTGGGTTGAAGAAAATGAATCGCAGCTTGTGATTACCACCATAATCATCCAGAGTTGGTATTAAGCAAAAATAAATATAAATCACTTAAGGAATTACGAGGTTCTGTGAGCGTGAAAGTGCATGGAGATATCAATGAACCAATTTTATCAGGGTACGATGAATGGTAATTTTGGATACTTGCGCAATCATTGAAGCTTTAAAGCTATCCCTTCCTATACTGTAGCTGTAGGAAATCCAACAAAAGTTATCAAAGAAAGGGTTTATTATGAAAGTTAGTTTGGTTTTTCTTGTCTGTGGCCTCTATGCTATCTTCAATTCGAGCGCTGCTTTCATCAAAGATAAATTACTTACCTATAAAGTAACAAATCCCTATGAATTTATGATTTTTTTAATGGATATGAAAATAGCTTTAGCTTTTATCCTTCTTATTATTTCCATGTTTTTTGGTGTACGAGCATTTTCGCTCTCACAAATATCCTTGGTAATCCCGCTTTCTACATCGATTAATTTTATTGTCACAGTAATTATGGGTATTCTCTTTTTCAAAGATACATTAACCATGCAAAGTTATATAGGTCTTGCGTGTATTTTGATAGGGATGACGGTTTTGTTAAAATCCACATAGGAGAAGGTTATATGCTTTTTAAACATTCCTCGCGGTACCCTATTTTGCAGCCAATTGATATCCCTGCTGTTTAAATTCCTCCAAAATCAATGATTTTAAAAGACGCTTTGCTATGAAAATGGAGCCTCGCGGGGTAAGGTGGCTCGCATCGAAAGTCACTAAGCCCTCTCGCTTGTTATTGCCAAGATAACTTATACAGCCTTGTTTATTACAGAAAATATCCAGTACGGGTATGTACTTCACTTTACTATCGGTGGTTAAGTATTTTGTTTTCATCGCCGACTCTGTCACTAGTACATCAGGTTTAAGTTCGTTAGCAATTCGTTTGGGGGTGAAATGCCAATATTTTTTGAGTATTAACTTATGTAAAGGCATGTTCCAGGCAGGCATTGGCCCAAGCACAAAAACTTGTTTTACGCCTAATTTTTTTAATTCAGTTGAAATTGTTTCGAAACTAGGATTGGTTTCATGAAATTGAGCTTGGGCAAGAATTACGATTTGTGGGACATGGCTTTTAATCATTTCTAGTGCAAAACGGTTTGATACAGCACAGTAATCTATCGTCTTGGCTTGCTTTATCGACGAAAGAGGGCGGGCAACTAGAGCTTGCGATCTGCAAGATGGAGATTTCTTTAGGTAAGGTTTTTAATAACCCATAATAGAGATGTTGGGCATGAGAGTCACCCCAAAGAAAGACGGATAAATTTGTTTTTGGCGTATAACAGCTCGGGTCAATTGGGCCTGTCATCTGCCCGTAGTAAAACCCGCATTCAGTCCTGTATTTTGCAGGAAGGCCAATTTTAGCAAAGTATTTTAGATCAGAATTATCAAAATAATCCGCATATTCACTGCGATCCTTCATCCGGAAAATAAAGCCTTCATAGTGGTAAGTGGTGTAACCAGTAAGGCCAATAAGCAGCATACTGACAACTAACCCCAGCTTAACGGTACTCCGCTTGTTAAAACGAAGCGGTTTTTCAATGAGCTTATAGGTAAACCATGCCAAAGCGATACTGGTTGCTACTAAAACAGCGGAGGTTTTTATTGCTAGAGTTTCACCTAACAGAATGTGGGCAAAAGATAATAAAGGCCAGTGCCATAAATAAAGGGGAAAGCTAATTAAACCAAACCAGACCATTATTCGATGAGCTAAGACAAAGCGGTTTAGCCAGGCTTGAGGTCCAGCGGCGATGATGGAGAAGCTGCCTACGCAAGGTAATAAAGCCCACCAGCCTGGAAAATCCTTTCGTTTATCGATGAACACCATTGCCAGGATAATTAATACGAAACCGAATAGGGATTGAACGTTAGCTAATGCTTTGTGGGTGCTGGATAGTCTTAAGGTTCTAGTCTTACCAGCAGAGCCAAGGTTTAATTGAGCCTCCCAGGATAGTTGGTGTAGAGTAAAATAAGCGAGTAAAGCCCCGGTCAGTAGCTCCCAAAAACGCATAGCTGGGGAGTAGAAGGCGGCAGCTGGATGACGATGGACCTTAGCAACATTGAGTCCAAAGGAAACTAAAATAATTGCGCTGATGATGAAAAGGATATTGAATTTTCTTTTCCAGGCACACCAAAGTAAAAGTGGCCAAACAATATAGAATTGCTCTTCAATACCTAATGACCACAGATGCACGAAGGGTTTAGTTTCGGCGATGTTATCGAAGTAACTGGCCTCCCGCCAGAAAGCGAAGTTAGCCATAAATCCGGCCCCTGCAGCCATGTGTTTACCGAGTTGCTTGTACTCATCACCTAGGAGCAAGAACCAACCCAATGTGTAACAGGTCATTAATACAAGAATAAGGGCGGGGAAAATGCGACGAATACGGCGGGCATAGAAATCGGCAAAACTAAAGGTATCTTTAGCTAAATTCTCCAAGATTATTTTGGTAATTAAAAAACCGGAGATGACGAAGAAAATATCGACACCAACAAACCCCCCTTTGAGCAAAGCAGGAAATGCATGAAAGCTGACTACGGAAAGAACTGCAATAGCACGAAGACCATCAATATCGGGACGATATTGAGAGTTAACGGTTGGCATAAGCGATGACCCCACCTATTTTTTTGTTGCTTGATCGCTGTGAGGAGTTGTTGATACCCATCATACATTTGATTAAATAGTGATTTACCAAATCGGGTGATTATTGCTTCTCGCTTCGTATCAAATTGGTGTAGTAATTGGATGTACCAATGTTCAAATTGAGTACTGATGTCTAAACTGGTTTTAAAGCGCCAGCCTGCTTTTGTTAATTGCTACTCTCAATTCAGGTAAATAAATAGGATGAAACTGCGACTCAGTCTTTGACCAGGGAAAAAAGTCATTCACTGCTGATAGCGCAGGGCGCGAGTAATCAAAAATCATTAAAGTGCAGTTTTTTTCTCCGATCTGGGCAAATTGCTCCAGAGCATTTTGTTGCGAAGAGAAACAGAAAAATGAGCTGAAGCAGCAAATTACATTGAAAGGGGTGGCAAAGTAATCGTTCGCTTGCAGAATATCACCATGGATGAATGAGGCATCTTTATAATGCTGTTGCGCGTATTGGATAGCGTCGTTATCAACATCAATACCGACGATCTCTCCCCAGCCCCGTTGTTGGAGATAATGCGCTGTTCCCCCCAGCCCACATCCCACATCAAGAAGCCGTTGTGTTTTATGCTTGGCAATGGGCGCCATCGCTAATTGTATGGCTTCAATCTCCCCAGGGTGAGCAAAATCACCTTGGCGCGCATAGGAAAGTAATCGTTTGGTTTGACTCATGATGATCTCAAAGTGGGTGAATTTCTGTAGTTTAAGCTAGCATTTTTTATGTATAAATTCATCCCCGCGAAGGCGCTGAATGATCCCCACAAAATTTAAACTTGAGTTTAGCCATTTTTTAAAGCAGATACAAAATTATCGTCATTGCGAACGCAGTGAAGCCGTCATTGCGAGGAGCTTGCGACGAAGCAATCCAGTGACCTTTTCTAGCATCTCATAAGGCCACTGGATTGCTTCGCTAACGCTCGCAATGACGGCAGTTTGCGCTTGCAATGATGCAGTTTGTGCTTCTAACTAACTTCAAGCCCAGTCTGGGTTAGGGAATCCCCTGTCAGGGTAGGCCTAGTAGAGCCAGAAAAAAAGGCTGACTGGCTCTGAGTGGTAGAGGAAGTGGGTGCTGTAGCCTTTTTATCAAGGCTTGCTTTGATTTGATCAACAATTTCAATGCTGTCTGTTTTTAGATTAAAAATGCGCCAATTTCCAGTCTTACGTTGAGCAGTATTTAAAGTAATAATTGCCAGAATGACATTGATTATGTCCATAAAAGCTTGTTTGTAGCCACGATGGGATTCCAGAACTGGCGTTGCTTTCCGGATAGCTATCTCGCAATTTGTCAGAGATTGATCTGCTTTTCTTGGATCATTGCTGGCATGAATTTCCTTCCGCAGTTCGCGATAGAGTTCAATCGAGGCCTCAGCAGCCTTTGCATACTGTGGATCAGCAATTGCTTGCACCGCATGAGTGCAAGCTTTTAGCTTGAGGACATTTAAAGCGGCAGGTAATGGCTGATCTGGACTAGTTACACTAGCTACTTGTGCTTGAACCGCTGTCTCCATGTTTTGCAGCCAGTCTTCACGCTCATTTTTTGGTAGCTGGGGGAGAATAAGGGCTTTACGTAAATTTTCGTAGTCGGGTATCTGATCAAGTACAACGAGCAGTGCTTCAGGAGGTAAATCGTCTCTTGCTAATAATTGTCCAACTGTTGCTTCGCTTTTGCATTGGTTAGCAAAAGCGATAAATCGCTCTGGAGAACATTGTTTTTCTGGAATCGTCTTGGTCAACTGGATTAACTGTGCGTCGTCAGCAATTGGAATCATTGCATCTATGGGTAAGCTGGATAGAATGTCATCACCCAATAGGGGAAGAACCTTCAGTGCCAGGGTTGGTTTTAGGCGATTTTTTCTAACAATACTGAGCATGTCATGATAATAAATTGTTTTCGATGGATATTTTTTCAACGCTTGAACGATGGTATCTTCCCATTCGGGGTGGTTAGGGTATTGGGAAAGTCCTGTTGTCACTAGGTTCTTCAATAACTCGTGATGTTCAAGTTTAACCTGATTACCACCGGGAAGTCGCTCTGTAATTTTTTGCGCTACATCATTTGAACATGCCTTATGACCAATAACGGCGCTAATCACCAAAGGGGTTACATTAGAATGAGACACCACAGATAAGAGATTGCGGGAATCTGCAGCAATGAGTTGAAGATGCAATAATTGAGCTTCATTCAGAAAAACTTTCTTAAGTATGATTTGTAATGTATCCGCACTAAGCGTTTGGATCGAGAGAAATTCGTTAACTGTTTTTATGCTCTGGCATTTGGCTGCCAATAACTGCAGCATCGGCTCAGTAAGTTTCCCTGCTTTACCAGCAACAATAAGGTGAAAAAGATCCTCCTCATTATTAGCAAGTTCAATCATTCCTTTAATGGGTAAATCAGCTACCTCATAATTAAATAGAGGGAGTACTATAAGTCCCAAAGTTGGGCTGATTTGTTGAGTAACGATGCCATGCGCTTCTTTTTTATACGCTGGTGTGGAGTTCTGGTACGCTTTCAGCACTTGCTCAATGGCATTTGCACATTCGGCACGTTGTGTTTGTGTTGTTTGATAGCGGTCAATTAATTTACGCAGAAGCTTCTTATATAAGGTATGGTGTTCCAGAGTAATCGTGTTGGTGTCCGAAACAAGGCATAGCGCGATGATCGTTCTGATAATGTCTTGCGTAATGGCAGGTGTAAATGCTTTATTGTCGATAACAGCATTTAACACTGAACAGCTAGCAAAACTATGTCTTGCTATGGCAGAAAGGATATTGGAGCTAGTGCCCTCTTTCATTGCGAGAGTTGTTAGGGCAGCGCTGTTCACAGCAGAATGGTTTAAAATTTTATTTAACTCAGAATCGCTAAAATTTTCCTTTGCTAAGATTGACTGCAAAAGCTCAGAAGAAAATGCTGGGTTTCGAAGCAAGCAGTTAATTACCAGAGTGTCTTTTGCCCGGTGGTTATAAATAAGAGTAAGAGTTTTGGCTTCTTTGGCCTTGAACATTGCAATGGTAACTAATTGATTTTCATCAAGAAAATCGTTATTAAGTATGATCTGTAATGTATCCGCACTAAGCTTTTCGATCTCGAGGAATCCGCCAACTTCTTCTTTGCTTTGGCATTTTTTTGCTAGTAACTGTAGCATCGGCTCAGAAAGTTGCCCTGCTTTGCCAGCCGCAATGAGCTGAGAAAGATCTTTAGCGCTTGCAATCATTTCTAGAATAGGTATACCAGTGACTTGGTTATCAAATAGGGGAAGTATTTTAAGCGCCAAAGTTGGGGTGATTTGATGAGTAACGATGGATTGCACTGCTTTTTTTAACGCGGGTGATTGTTGCTGGTACTGTTTCAGCACTTGCACGATGGCATCTTCCCATTCTGCACTTTGTGTTTTTTGATTACGTTCAATTAATTTATGCAGAAGTATCTTAAATAAGATGTGTTTCTCAGGAGCAATTGGGGCGCCCTTTAAATTGTGGCTAATTTCTCTGATAATCTGTTGCGCAACGGCAGGTGTAAATGCTTTATTGTTAGTAACCGCACATATCGCTGCAGAGTCAGCCTTAACATGTGTCGCTACAGCACAAAGGATTACATCATTAACCTCTTTGTTTGCAATAGCTGTTAGGATTTGGCTGTTCACAACAGGATTGTATACAATTTCTAGCAACTCATGCCCCCTTAAACCTGCTTTTGCTAAAATTGACAGCAAAAGTTCAGCGGAAAGTTTTGGGTGCTTGCATAGGGCTTTAGCTACATCATCATTTCTTGCCGGATGGTTAAAAATAAGATCAAGTGTCTTGCTGTCCCTGTCCTCTCCCGCAAGTTGCAATAGTTGCCATGCATCGAGGAAATCTTTACTAAGCAGTGCTTGAAGCTCTTTTGTGCTCAAATCTGTTCTATTGAGCAATTTATTGACAGAATCGTTGCTTTGGCATTTTTGCACGAGTAGAAGCAGCGCATCTTTGTCATAAACACTGATGTTTTCAATGCCGATCAAAAGGGGAAGGTCCGTCTCATCAGCAATTTCAATCATTTTCGTAATAGGTAGGTTTCCTGACACGACTTGTTGTTTGTCGCAGCGACGTAACAATTTTAATCCAAATTCTGGGGTTACCTGGTGGCCTTTAACAACACTCACTTGATCTGGGTAACTGTCAAATGCTTGAAAGAGTACATTCTCCCAGTCAGCGTTTTGGGTTTTTTGGAACTGCTCGAAAATCCTACTGGGAAGATCACTCAGCCTCAAAATCTTCTTACGGCTTTCACCTTTGCTCATGTTTACCATCAGTTTCGCTAAATCGACAGAAAATAATGGATGCTGCATAATCACATTCACCACGTTGTTACCGACATTTTGATGCGACAGTACAGCAACAAGAATCGAGGAGGAAGTCGCTTTGGTTGCGATAAAGTTTAATGCTTGTTCATCGATTTCAGGTCGTTTTTCTAAAATGTTTAGGAATGTGTTCTCGCTTACTATTTTTTCATCTAAAAGAGAGAGCAATAGTTCTGAATCTAATAAAGGATGCTGGACTATAGCTGCTTGGATACGAGAGCTTGCTATTGCGACAGAGTGTCTACAAAGTTTGGCAAACGTCTCAGATTTTTTCACTCTGCTTAAAATTACCCACAGTTGCTCTTCATCCAGAAGATCATAGAGCTTAGATCCCACACAATCCTTTACAATTAATTCATCGCAAACTAGGTCACCACTTTCTTTTTTTGACAGCAATTTATTGACAAGCTCTTTAGTTGTGCAATGTCGTGTTAAAAGCATCAGTACCTGTTCAGAAAGGGTGGCATTCGAGTCTAGTAGTATTTCGGCGATTTTAGGACCGGACAAACGATTATACAGGATATTACAGAGAAGATTGTCTGAAGGTTTGTCTACGTTTAATAGCTCATGTAACACGCGATAAGATGAGGTCTCAGTAGCGACTCTCTCAAAGTACTTTATTATTGATTTGCCTTTTAAAGCCGGATAGTTTTGCATTAACTTCAGGGCTTCAATATTCGCAAGTAGCCATGATTGCTGATTTTGGTCATCGAATGGCTTCGTTTGCTCGACTGTTTGGGTACCAATGTGGCTATAAAATGTATTAAAGGGTTGGCCTATACAGGTTGCAAAGCAGGCTTTTTCTTCTGGAGAGAAGGGTTGTCTGGAGCTATCTGATAAGCGATAGAGCAAACCTTTGATCGAAGCAAGATGTTTTAAATGGGTGTCAATAATGCTAAGGCTGCTAAATGGTAAAGTAAATTGCTGCTGTATGTCAGTGGCGAGAAGATCTTTTTCCAACCAATCTTGATTTAAGTAGACAAATGTGCTGGCGAGCTTTCGGTATTCTGCAGCCTGCACAGGAATCGTTTTGGGAAATAAATTTTTCCAATCAAATTGAGTGAGATCCTCGAAAGGATGTTGGCTAATATAGTCAAACCCTTCAGCAGTTCCTAGAGCTAATGCTGCTTTCAGTTGCACAAGTTCTGTCTCACTACCGGGTCGATAAATTTGTAATTGGTTTTCAAAGAAAGCGATTTTGTCAACGGATTTTTCTTTCAGCCAAATTAAAGGCGTGTCCTGATTCAACAGCGGTTCGAATTCCCCATTAAAAAAGCGAACTTGTTCACGCAAAGACTGGTATTGTTGATTAGCAAGAATGTTCGGTGGTGGATTACCTGCAGTTACGGTGTCCAGTGTAGTGGCTATCCAGCTGTTGGTAGAGCCCTTAATGTGAGGCTCTATTTCTGCTGCTTCTTGCGGGGTCACAATAGTGGCCTGTAATGCCTCGCCTTCAAAATGATACCAAACAAGAAAGACAGGCTTTAAAAAGGCATGAAGGCCCTCTCGTTGTCCGGAGTAGACATAAACATAGTTTTTACTCGCCCTGAGTGCGCTAGAAAATAGAGGGCTAGTTAATTTTTCATGGCCTGAGCACATTGCATCCAGGCTTATGGATAAAGATTTTTTTACCTCTTTGCCCTGAAGGAAATTGGTTACAGTATTGTAGTTCCAATGTGCATAAGACGATTCCTGCAATTTGGAATTATAACAGGCATTCAGGTTGATACGCTCAATCTGGATCTGTTTTTGGATTTGTCTTTGGATCTGCATTCCGTGAGCAAGGGGGTTGCTTGGTCCCTTGTACTTCGCTAAACACAAGGGGATCGCTTTATCAATAATGCCTTGTAAAGCAAGGCCTATTTTCTCAAGTTCTTGCTCAGTGAGCGGGATGTTTGCTGCTTTATGGCATTCAGTCCAAAGCGCTAATAAGTGTTTCTTCGTATGGTCAAGAAGCAGAGGGACGTCTTGCCCCTGGTTAATAGGACCATACAGAGCGGCTAGATCAAGCGAAGAGGTCTCTACAAAAAACGCTTTAAATTGGCGTGCCAGTTCGGATTTGGCCTTAGCCTGCTTCCAAAGAACTCCCCTCATTTTTTCCCTCTCCACGGAAACGGGGAGAGGGTGCCCGAAGGGCGGGAGAGGGTTCGGTGGTTCGGAGTTCTTTTCCGATGTTTGCTCTAAAGGGGCTGGGTGCTCCCAAGGCATATCTTGAATGCGGGAAAGACAGGTGCGGCGCATGAGATTAGCCATCCGCCCTTTAGCAGCAAAGATATTATCAACCAACAGTACATTATGCTTATTCAGCACTAGGCGCTTGGTCAGATCGCAACGAGTCACTCCGTTCAGGCGTTGGGGGGTAATCAGTTCAGTGGTTTGCCCTTGATTGAGCCCTCGCATGCGCCATTTACCTTGTATGTAATTTTCGAAGGAACGGTTTTCGTTAATGAGTACTATAGCGTGTGCAAAATCCGCTTGCTTTAGATCGGCCCCTAAAGTATGCGGTTGATCATAATAGGAAAATCGTTCTTCAGGTGTTGAACCAAGGATGAGGTTAATTGTCTTATCATCACTGGTTCCAAGCTCAATGGGTTCGTCGGGTTTATTGAGATCCAGAGCAGATAAGACTTGCTGTTCATTAAAGTAGAGCACGTGTTTAAGGGGATTGCTGAAATGAGTCGGATTTTTCTTGATATAGGTGGCCAATTCTTTTGCTACCTGACTATTCGTTACTCCGGCAAAGGTCGCATCGACATCCTCGAGGACGCGTGTACGTTCCCGTGCTGTCGAGTTGTTTATTACTTCTTCGATAAATTGCGAAACAGTTTGGTAATCACGGCTTGAAATGGGAGTCTTCTTATCCTCTAACACTTCAAGGATATAACCATCAGTACCGAGAGACGTGGTTGGATCGTAGCTTAGGCGTTGATGGAGTGTCGTATCATTTGGTGTCCCAGAGACGCACACAACGCTGCGATAAATATCTACATGGTTGAAGGAGTCACTGGAAAGAATGCATTTATCATGATGAATTTGTTTTAAAGTCTGCTCTTGCAGCAACGACGCAATGAGCGAACGATTAGTCTTATGGCGCGTATGCAGGTCAGTCATTTGATCAGTGTTATTGACGTCAAGTTGGCTTAACGTTAGACCAGAGCCTGCATCAAGAAGAGCAAACCCTTGCGCTGTGGGTGTTTCATCAAGCGTTTTTAGGTTTGGATTTTGGAATAATTCTTGTCGGGCTAACGCTTGCCATTGCATCACTTGTGTTTTGAGCAGTTCTTTGCTAACCCCTTTGATGAGCATCATCTGGATGGTGCAGTTGATTGATTCAATCACATCAAAACGATTCCGCTCATTCGGGGAGTTATTCCCTCCGTACGGGATGGCTAGCGTGTATTCGATGGGGCTTAAGCCTTTTAGCCTGGATGCGCCATATTGGAAGTCAAGCTTACGGTGCAGCGTGTCAGGAAGAAACGTAGCAATCTGCTCCTTAAAGAAGGCCAGCGATGCTTGGTCCTCTGGACTGGCCTGAGTAATGGCTTCACTCATTTCACCTTTGTCTAACAGGTAGTCCATGAGGATTACGTCAATACCTTGGCCATACTGCTTGGCGGCTTTAGTAACAAACTCTTTTAAAGGGCTCTGGTCATCGTGAATAAGTTTCTTCGCAAGGTTCGTTTTGAATGGAGTCCAATTGTAATTGTTGTCAAATGAGGGGGCTTGCTTAATAAAGTCGACATCGATGAAATTGAAAAGCGCTACAGCGTTGCAAATCAGGGTTGGATCGATGGATTTTGGTGTGCCTAGGGTATAATTTAATCGGTACTTAAGCCCTAAAGCTTCATGGACTTCATCGATAAACGCTTTGGTATGATGTCGAAAGAGTCCGGTAATTTTATCGAGCCAAAAGACTTGTTTTTCCCAAACCTCGTCGTGTTTGATATCGTCGCTCTCTAGAAATTCCACGTATTTAAGCTCTAGGGACCTGGTGGACTCACGCGTCGACACGAGATAACCGCGGGATGTCATGACGTCAGTGAAATGGTGATACATGTGCTCCAGGCGCTCTGGTGAGCAATCACAGTCGCGATTGAACTCAAAACGGTAGGCACGCTTGCCAAATAAACGCTGTGAAATGCGGTTAAAATCGATATGATTGGTAGTCAATAATGCTTCAGGGACCTCAATAACGACAAGGTTGTCTCCCTGCGCTGCCTCTTCGGCTAGAACCGGGAGAATAACCTTCGACTTACCCCCGCCTGGGATGATTTTTTCAACTCTATCAACCTGTTGCGATTCTTTATGAGTTTTAAATGCGCTCGCTTGCCGATTACGGAGTAGGATGTCATCTTCGTGCTGTATGATGACTGTAGACGGGGTGTCTAAGCCTGGAATTTCTTCTTTTGCTAATAATTCCAAGGCTTGTAGGGCCAAGTTGACATCGTTTTTTTGCAGGGATTTTTCCAGATTGCTTATTATTTTTTCAGCAATTTGATGCTGTATTCCCTGACAAAGTGCGTGATGGGTCAGCTCATGTAATTCTTGTGCTTTTTCAGGGCTAAGGCCGGTCTTCTCGACGCTGTAAGCAACATCCCCACTGCAATACATGGACAACAGGTCAGCTTTGCTGAGTTTAGCGCGTGCTTTAGAGCGTTTTTGTATTTTCCAGGTTTTTGCCTGGTCTGGTGATTCGGGGCCTTGTTTAGCGAAGTTTAAGGCCTTAGTCCAAGTCTCATCCCGTTGCAGTGCTAGAGGAGCTGAAATTTTTCTGGCAGCCTCGAGTATTGCCTTAGCGAAATCGGGCTCGGTAATGAATTGTTGGGCAAGGGCTTTTTGCTCTTTCTCCAAAGCGAATAGCTTTTTCCCAGCGTCGATTTCAACAGTAAATCGCTGTTCTAAATTATCCGTTAACGATTGACCCAAGGCTGTAATTTCCGCTGTGGTTTGTTTTTCCAGAGTCCTATAATTTAAAACCAATTGCCCTAATTGCTCCTTTGCCTTAGGGTTGCTTTGAGTTAAGTCGTCATCGATTTTTGTTTGCGCGAGTATTGAATGGTCTTGCTGTTTCGCAGGGTTGTCTTGAGTTGACTCTGGGTTAGCCGTTGTTTGTACTACTAGCGGCTTACGCGCTGGGCGTTCTTGCCCTAAAATATCTTCAGGTCGCGCTAAAATGTCTTGATAAACATCTTTCGCCTGATAAACAGTAAGTGGCGGCACCAGATAACTGCGGACTAGACTAACCAAACCAGCGAAATTAAGTTTCTGCCAACTTAAGACGGAGAGCACCGTGGCTTTATTATGGAGTACACGATAAAGGACATTGCACAATAAAGGGATGTCAGAGTCTTGCTTGTCTAGGGGTTGGTGACGGTTAGCAATGAGCGTTTGGCTACAGAAATCAGCGAGTTGCTGGCGTTTCGGTCCTTGGTCGTAACAGGCTATCTGAAAATAAGCGGGAAAATACGTGGTGAATTCGTTTTCACCGATGTTCGAGGAAAGGGCATCAATGGCTTTTTGTAGGACAGATTCCTGGAAACCTTCAAATTTCCAGGGAAGCTTATTTTGCCAGCTCTCTCCAGTCGTTACCGCTTTGGCGCTATCTTGTATTAGTTCAACCTTAGCGGGTAAACTTAAATCAATCGGAATTGTCGCAAGTATCGTTGATTTGGCGAGCACAGGTTTTAGTTCTTTGAGCTTGTCGTTAATCAATGCTAGCCTTTGTTGGTCAGCCTGGGTGCTGGTTCCTGTTTTGCTTCGCGCAAGTAACGACTCACGTTCTTGTTGCAGGGACTCAAGGCTTAAGCACATCCATTCATAGCCTAAGGCACCGAGAGGAGCAGCACCTTTTGGCTGGGATTGGTGGTAATAATTCAAGAGATTTTTACGCTCAGTTGTTGATAAGATGAACCGGTGATCAAGATGGCGACGCATTGCTTGCAGGCGCGTGAATGAGGCGTAAATTGTACTCGGTAAGGTATCGAGAAACTGCTTGAGTTGTCGGTGCTGCAGGGACGCATAGTGATAGTTAGCGGTATTATCAGCCTGTGGGGGTTTAAGATTAAACTTGCGGTCTTGCAGCAGGTAATCGCCCAAAAGGTTCATTGCTTTGAGCTGGCAGGCAATATAAGGGGGTGTTTTTCTTGTTGCTTTACTGTCTTCTTTTTTGTCAGGTAGAACATGCGGTAAATCTTGGCAAATCCAGGCAATGAATTGCAGTTCTGCTGGGTCGCCTGTTAATCCCCCGAGTCGTGTGTTGCAATCATGGAGTATTTTCCATGCTTTTTCAGTTTGGTTTGTTGCGAGATACATGTAAGCTAAGTAAAGGGCATCAGCGACGGTATCGGCGATGGGTTCACCGTCTTTAAGTCGAAAACTCACTGATTTCTCAGAGTTTTGATAGTTCCACAGGGGCTTCTCAAGCGGTGGACGCCTCTTCCATTCATGGGCAAGGCAGGCGTTTGCGATGGTTCCTTGCGTGTCATGCACTACAGGATAATAATCGCTTTTCTGAGCGCCTTTCTCGGTTGCATAAAATCGGCTTACAGGCACTAAATAACGGGTTTGCCGCTCATTTTTAAGGACTAGTCCAGCCACTGCAGGGTGAATGGGAGAGGGACATTCAATAACCTGTTCATCGGTTTCTTTAAGACTAAGCGAGGGTTCCTGCTGAACGGATTTAAGGCAAAAGCTCAGGTTATAACGCGGGAGTTTGAAGACTGTGTCACTTGGGCTTTCCTCTGCAAGGATAAAGTCATTGCTTTCAAAGGAATTGAGGAAAGCGCTCCAGCGTGGATTGAGTGGCGTTAGTTGATAAGGGGTTACCTTGCTATCCTTATCAAGCGCCATAAAGCGACCTGCTTTATGGCGATAAAGGGGGCGATTATGTTGGACTAATAAGCCCTCTTTTGGAGACGAGGTATTTTGCCAATAATCGATGGTGCCATCGGTCAGGACCATGGGTAGCGTAGTCTGGAGAGACAGAGGAGTAGTACCGTTGTATTTAGCACGGTGGGCGAGATGGTCTTTAGTTAGCCCCCGTAGTTCGTAGGATTGAGTTTGCCCCTGAACAGTCCAGTCTTTTTGGACAACTATCCTATCCTTCGAGCCAAATAAGCGTACCCCCTCAGTGGGCAAAATCATGAATTCGTTGTCTGCTGTGGCTAAGCACGCTTGGGCCTGGTGCAAATTTAAATGTTTCATCAATGGGTGATTTTGTAGGGAGAACGACACACCCGAGCGAGCTAAGCCTTTTTCAAAGAATTTGCCGAGTAGAACATTCATTTCGACAACGTCAGTTCCCTTAGTCAAGCGATAAACAGGGAAGCTGCCGCTTTCTAATTTTAAATCTTCTAAAGAACTTCCCTCATTTTCCCCCTCGCCCCGGGAACGGGGAGAGGGTGCCCGCAGGGCGGGAGAGGGGTTGGTGGTTCGAAGTTCTTTTCTGATGTTTACCTCGAGGGGTTGGGTAGCTTCTAAAGAACTTCCCTCATTTTCCCCCTCGCCCCGGGAACGGGGAGAGGGTGCCCGCAGGGCGGGAGAGGGGTTGGTGGTTCGAAGTTCTTTTCTGATGTTTACCTCGAGGGGTTGGGTAGCTTTGGTCGAGGGTGAATTGGCTAGGCAACGTTCGACAGCTTGTTTAATTCGTTCTTCAGGTTGCTGACTTGCCAGCAGTTGAAATTTGGCAAAGGCCTTATCGACTTCAATGCGGTGGGTTGAATCTTCAAGGATAGACGGATTTGCATGACTTTGGATGTAAAAATAAGCAGCAAATGCCAGGGCAAAGAGTTCACCTGGGTCGTCTTTGAGCTCAATTCGGGCCATCAGGGTTAGAAATAAATACTGCTGCTGGACATATGTGACGTTTGGTTCATTAGGCTGGGAAACCTGCTTAAGCAGCTGCTCTTGAAGAGCTTGTAAACGCAGCAGGCCTGCTGGTTTATCGATGCAGTAGAGGTATTGGCTCACCAAGTAGTCTAGGCGTAAAAATAACAGTGATTCCCGCGTATGTTGCCCATTTTTGCTAAAAAAGCGTAAACCGGTGGTTAAAAATCGATTAAATTGCGGTAAGAAAGATGGGTTTTTCAGCGCTTGCTTTAAAAGTCCCGGCTGGAAAAGATTAGCCTCGACATAGCGTTGGTCAGCTTCGTTAGCCAGTTTAGCCACGTGGCGAGTGAAATAATCGAGTGTTAGGGCGATTTGCAACGAGGGGACAGTGCGAAGATGAAGGTAATCACGTGCAGCAATGTCGGCCTGAGTGATAGGCGAATTGGTTTCCTTGTCCTCTGTCTTTATAGGGTTTAGCTGAATACTGTTACTTGTTCTTACCTGTATCATTCCCATGTATTTCGTATTTTTGGAAATATCCGCTTCGAGCGCGTCGCGAGCGGGAGAGTTGGGTAATGCATATTTGTGTTTAGCCATTTCCTTGGATAAATCCTGCATGTGGACAAACGTAGGGAAAAGTGGCGATCCAATGCGAAATTCCTTGTGTATAAAGTCCAAATAGAGTGGGCAGGTATCTAATAATTGCTGAACATAAAAAGGATTAATTGCTCGCCTTAATTTGGATTCATAGTCGATGTGGGCTTTTACTTTATCAATGAGGGGGTTAAATTTTGCGTCAAGTTTTGTTGTCAAAATACCTTGCAAATGCAGTGTGATTAAAGAAAGCGATTCCAGTCCTTTGTTGCGAACCGCGTTGTGATAGTCAGTAGACCAAGTGCCAAAGCCATATTGAGTATAATATTGGCGCTTTAATTCCGCATTGAGTTGTGATTCTGTGTTTAATAGACTTTGAAAGTATTGAAAATAAACAAAGTCGTATTGCGGTGCTGCCGTCATAAAGCGATCTTGTAATGCTTTAAATCGTTGGTCATGGATGGGATTATTCGTTGCCCACAGAGGATTTCGTTCACAATTCCCAATGACTGACTCCATCATGACCTCTGCGAAGGGCATGAAAGAAGGGAGGCGTTGCTGTCTACTGAGCTCAAGCTGGGTATCAATTTGGAGCGATATTACAGATAAAACGAGAAGGGATACGTTAGGGGATTGGATACCTTGAAGCCATTCCCGTTGCAGCTTGAGTAATAAATTTTGAATCGTATCAATGTGTTTTGCAAAATCGCTATATGGCTGCTTTAGTTGCTGATGACGTATCTCCTCAGGTACGCGAACGAAGTCCCGAACGAAGTGAGGGATCTCCTGAATTTGACGTACATGGGGAGTTACGATATTACTATAAAAATCATTGGTTAGGCCATTTGAACTAGCATTGATGGGCAGCGCTAGAATAAGTTGTTCAAGGTAATAATACTGCGTTGCTGGGTTTTTTACCTGCTCAATTTTTTGAATGGTTTTATCCAAATTATCAAGAAGATTCTGTTTATCTAATTCGATCTTAAAAAAGGGTTCATTGGTGGAATTAGGTTGGCTATGGGATGATCTTGAGGCTGGATGAGAGCCATCCTCCAAAGTTAGGGTTTGAGGCGGCTGTTGGGCCGCAGGTTGACTTTCCTTGGGTTTTAACTGAGCAGCATTAATGCTTTTTTGTATGCTTTTGAGCTTATCATAATACTTATCCGTTTCGTCCTTGTTGAATAAGCCAGGGGTGTTTAATATCTTAAAATTGTTTTCAATAGCCACATTAATTTGGTCTTGCACCGCTAAAGTAAAGGGTTGTTTACCGTTAAGGCAGGCTGTAGTGTAGTCCTCGAGCGCATAGAGTTTGTAGTTAAAAATAAAACGTTCATAGGATGCAGCTGAGGGCGAATTGATTTTGAGCTTTTGGTGAATGCAACGCTCAGCACAGGATGGACCTAACTGACCAGCCGTGTAGCCATACGCAGGAATAGTATCCGCCTCAATTTCGCTACCTTTAATATAGCTAATAGTGGGTAGAACCTTTTCATAGAGTACTTTGTCTGAAGCTGCTCGTTTTTGCAGTGCGGGGGGAAGCTTTATTTTAATAAGGCGTTTAATGAATAGATGAAGCTCGTTTTTTGCCTCAGACGTAGTAGGAATAGGAAAACTCCAGGGTTTCACTGGATTGTATAATTCTTTTTCTCGGCTTGATTTTTTTGCGTGGTATTGAATTCCTGCGCCGGCGTTGATTACGTTAAATCGGTAGCCCTCTGCTGTGCGGATGAATTCATAAATCATCGCATGGCCACCTTTAGTAGTACTCCAACCACCGGGGAGGGATATTTGGCTACCTATAGGTAACTTGAGAATAGCGTCGGCAATTTTCTGACTCAGCGTATTGAGTTGTTGTTCAGGGTCAGAGGCGCTGGCAATATCGCGTCTTTGCTTTTCAATCTCTACAAGATAATCGGTATCATCTAATATCTTTGTATACTCAGCAGGAAAATCCTCTCCGCTGGTTTTGAGGTGATCTAGAAATTGCTTTAAATATTGCGTGGTATTAGTAAACAGATTCCCTGCAAGCCCATAGGTTCCAGTCATATAAGCGTCGTTTTCAATATGGGCAAATAAGGAGGCGTCAATATCTGGCATCGTTTATGTCAAGTTAGAGTTAAACATGGGTAATCATTATATTATGAAAATATTAAGAGAATATTAAGCTTGGTGCGATGGCAATTTTTATAATGTTGCTCAATACTCCGTCATTGCGAACCGAAGGTGAAGCACGTCATTGCGAACGCAGTGAAGCAATCCAGCGACCTTTTCTAGCATCTCATAAGGCCACTGGATTGCTTCGCTAACGCTCGCAATGACGGCAGTTCGCGTTCGCAATGACGAACATACGACTTTCTACAACCCAGCTAGAGTCTTACACTTCCGGTATTAATTCATCCCCGGGGGGATCCTCTGCTTTGGTGGGAGTAGTAGAGCCAGAAAAAAAGGTTGTTCCAGGAGTCTGAGTGGCGTAGGAAGTAGCTGTTGAATCAGCCTTATTATTAATGCTTGCTTTGATTTGATTAACAATTTCAATGCTGTCTGTTTTTAGGTTAAAAATTCGCCAGTTTCCAGACGTACATTGAGCAATATTCAAAGTAAGGATTGCCAGAATAACATTTAGAATATCCATAAAAGCTTGTTTGTAGCCCCGATGGGTCTCCAGAACTGGCATTGCTTTCTCGATAGCTAACTGGCAATTTACCAGAGATTGAGCTGTTGTGCTTAGATCATTGCCGCCCTGAATTTCCTTCCGTAGTTCGCGATAGAGCTCAATCGAGGTCTTAGCAGCCTCTGCATACTTTGGATCATCAATTGCTTTCACTGCATGAGTGCAAGCTTTCAGCTTGAGGACATTTAAAGCGGTCAGTAATTGCAAATTTAGATTAGCTGCACTAGCTACCTGAGCTTGAAGCTCTGTCTCCATCTTTTTCAGCCAGTTTTCACGCTCATTTTTTGTTGATAGCTGCCTGTGAACAAGTGCCCGATGTAAATTTTCGTAGTCAGGTATTTTATCTAGTACAGCTAGCAGTGCACCTGGAGGCAAATCGTCTCTGTCTAATAATTGTTTAATTGTTTCTTTGCTTTCGCATTTCTGGGCCAAGGCGGTAAATTCTTCAAAACATTGTCCTGGTTTAATCGTCTTGGTCAACTGGATTAGCTGGGCGTCGTTAGCAATTGGAATCATTCTTTCTATGGGTAAGCTATGTATAATGTGCTCACCCAATAGAGGAAGAACCTTCAGTGCCAAACTTGGTTCTAGGCTTTGCTTGCTAACAATATCGACTATGTCAAAATAAAGGACTGGCTCCAACAAACATTTTTGCAACGCCTGCGCAATAGTGTTTTCCCATTCGGGGCAGGTAGGGTATCGGGCAAGACCTGTGTTCACTAATTGCTTCAATAACTCGTGATGCGCAGAGATAACCTGATTACCAATAGTAAATCTTATCTGCGCTATAATCTGCTGCGCAACATCATTTGAAAAGGCCTTATGATTAATAACAGCACTCATCACCTTAGAGGTTACATTAGGATGTGACACCACAGATAAGAGATTACGGGAATCCACAGCAAGTTGTTGAAGATGTAATAATTGAGCTTCATTCAGAAAATTTTTCTGAAGTATGATCGGTAATGTGTCCACACTAAGCGGCTGGATCTTGAGGAATTCGTCAACTGTTCCTTCGCTATTGCATTTTTTTGCCAATAACTGCAGCAGCTCCTCAGAAAGTTGCCCTGCTTTACCAGCAGCAATGAGGTCATGAAGGTTGTTTTCCTCAGTTCCGAACACAACAAATTGCCTGCCTTCCTTAGCAATTTCGATCATGTCTTTAATGGGTAAGCCATCTACCTTATAATTAAATAGAGGAAGTACTTTAAGCCCCAAAGTTGGGCTGACTGGTTGTTGAGTAATGATGCCTTGAATTTCTTGAAACTCACGTGTTTCTCGGGGGTACTTTTCCAGTACTTTCACAATGGCTTTTTCACATTCAGCGTCTTGTGTTTTTTGATTATGTTCAATTAATTTATGAAGAAGTTTCTTAAATAAGTCATGTTCTTCAGCAATAATTCGGGTGCCCCAAATGGTTAGCGAGTGCTTTTTGATAATTTGTTGCGCAATGGTAGGTGTAAATGCTGTATTATCGATAACCGCACTTACAGTTGCAGGGGCAGCCATAGGATCTGTTACTATGCTATAAAGGACATCAGAGCTAATGCCTGCTTTCTTTGCGACAGTTGCTAAGACAAGCTTGTTCGCAACAGGAAGGTTTAAAATTTGTAGCAACTCATCATTGCTAAAATTTTCCTTTGCTAAGATTGACTGCAAAAGTTCAACAGAAAGTGCTGAGTGTCGACATAGGCACATAATCACACGATGATTTTTTGCCGGATGGTTAAAAATACAATCAAGGATTTGGGGTTCTTGGGTCCTTGTGGAAATCCGCACGAGGTCAGCTTCATCGATAAACGTTTTACTAAGCAGTGCATGAAGCTCTTTCGTGCTCAAATCGTTTCTATCGAGCAATTTATTGACAGAATCTTTGCTCTGGCATTTGCGCGCGATTAGAGGTAGCGCATCTTCGGAAAACTCACGAATCTTTTCAATGCCGATAAAAAGGCGAAGGTCCTTATCATCAGCAATTTCAATCATTTGCGTAATAGGTAGGTTTTCTGACACGACGGTTAGGTTGTTGAAGAGTCGTAATATCTTTAATCCAAATTCTGGGGTTACCTTGTAGCCTTTAACATAAGTGACCAGATAGGGGTAATTTGCAAATAGTTGAAAGAGGGCTGATTCCCACTTCGGGTCGTTGGTTTTTAGAAACGCCTCGATAATAGTACAGGTAAGCTTCTTCGAAGGAAAGTTGCCTCCCTCGTTGAGCTTGTTTACCAGCAGTTGCGCTAAATCGGCAGAAAATAATTGGTGCTGCGTAACAACATTCATCACGTCGGTATTGACATTTTGATGCGACAGTACAGCAACAAGAATCGAGGAGGAAGTCGCTTTGGTTGCGATATCGATTAATAGATGTGAATTGATATCTGATCGTATTTTTAAAATGGCTATTAAATCGTTCTCACTTACTCCAGCTAAAAAGGGGAGTATTTGGTCTGAAGTTAATAAAGGATTCTGCGCTATAGCTGATTTGACACGAGGGCTTGCTATTGCGGCTTGGTGTTTATAGAGGCGGGTAAACGTATCAGAGTTTTGCGCCTTGCTTAAAATTGCTAACAGTTGATCCTCATCCAGAAAATCATGCTTAAGTAATTCAATCAAAATCTCTTCACTGATTTCCTTTTTTAACAGCAAGTTATCGACAAGCGCTTTAGATAGGCAACGTTGTGCTAGAAGGACAAGTATCCCCTTAGAAAGGGTAGTACTAGAGTCTAGTATCATTTGGACAATTGCAAGATTGCACACAGGGTTAAACAAGATGTTACGGAGGAGATCGTCTGCAGGATTGTCTACTTTTACTAGCCGATGTAAAACGTCAATGGATGAGGCATTTTCAGCAATCATCGCAAGGTACTGCATCACTGATTTGCCTTTTAAAGCTGGATAGTTTTGCATTAGCTGCAGGGCTTCAATATTCGCAAGTAGCCATGATTGCTGACTTTGGCGATCTAATGGTTTCGTTTGCTCGACTGTTTGGATGCCAGTGTGGCTATAAAATGTATCAAAGGATTGGCCTACACAGGTTGCAAAGCAGGTTTTTTCTTCTGGAGAAAAGGGTTGTCTGAAGCCGCGTGATAAGCGATTGAGCAAATTTTTGATCGAAGCAAGATGTTTTAAATGGGTGTCAAGCATGCTAAGGCTGCTCAGTGGTAAATTAAATTGCTGCTGTATGTCAGTGACGACAAGATCTTTTTCCAACCAATGTTGATTTAAGTAGACAAATGTGCTGGCGAGTTTTCGGTATTCCGCAGCCTGCACAGGAATCGTTTTGGGAAATAGATTTTTCCAATCAAATTGAGTCAGATCCTCGAAAGGATGTTGGCTAATATAGTCAAACCCTTCAGCAGTTCCTTGAGCTAATGCTGCTTTCAGTTGCACAAGTTCTGTCTCACTACCGGGTCGATAAACTTGTAATTGGTTTTCAAAGAAAGCGATTTTGTCAACGGATTTTTCTTTCAGCCAAATTAAAGGCGTGTCCTGATTCAACAGCGGTTCGAATTCCCCATTAAAAAAGCGAACTTGTTCACGCAAAGACTGGTATTGTTGACTAGCGAGAATGTTCGGTGGTGGATTACCTGCAGTTACGGTGTCCAGTGTAGTGGCTATCCAGCTATTGGTAGAGTCCTCTATGTGAGGCTCTATTTCTGCTGCTTCTTGTGGGGTCACAATAGTGGCCTGTAATGTCTCGCCCTCAAAATGATACCAGACAAGAAAGACAGGCTTTAAAAAGGCATTGAGACTCTCTCGTTGTCCGTAGTAGACAGTAGCATAGTTTTTACTCGCTCTGAGTGCGCTAGAAAATAGGGGGGCAGTTAATTTTTCATGGCCTGAGCACATTGCATCCAGGCTTACGGATAAATTTTCTTTTGCCTCTTTGCGCTGAAGGAAATCGGCTACAGTATAGGAGCGCCAAGCTGTATAATACGATTCATCCAATTTGGAATTATAACAGGCATTCAGGTTGATACGCTCAATCTGGATCTGTTTTTGGATTTGCTTTTGGATTTGCACTTCTTTAGCAACGTTGCTTGGTCCCTTGTATTTTGCTGAACACAAGGGGATGGCTTTATCAATAATGCCTTGTAAAGCAAGGCCTATTTTCTCAAGTTCTTGCTCAGTGAGCGGGACGTTTGCCGCTTTATGGCATTCAGTCCAAAGCGCTAGTAAGTGTTTCTTCGTATGGTCAAGAAGAAGAGGGACGTCTTGCTCCTTGTTAATAGGACCATACAGGGCGGCTAGATCAAGCGAAGAGGTCTCTACAAAAAACGCTTTAAATTGGCGTGCCAGTTCGGATTTGGCCTTAGGGTGCTCCCAAGGCATATCTTGAATTCGGGAAAGACAGGTGCGGCGCATGAGATTAGCCATTCGCCCTTTAGCAGCAAAGATATTATCAACCAACAGTACATTATGCTTATTCAGCACTAGGCGCTTGGTCAGATCGCAACGAGTCACTCCGTTCAGGCGTTGGGGGGTAATCAGTTCAGTGGTTTGCCCTTGATTGAGCCCTCGCATGCGCCAGTTACCCTGCAGGTAATTTTCGAAGGAACAGTTTTCGTCAATGAATACTATGGCGTGTGCATTGTCCGCTTGCTTTAGATCGGCCCCTAAAGTATGCGGTTGATCATAATAGGTAAATCGCTCGTCGGGTGTTGAACCAAGGATGAGGTTAATTACCTTATCATCACTGGTTCCAAGCTCAATGGGTTGGTCTGGTTTATTGAGATCCAGCGCACATAAGACTTGCTGTTCATTAAAATAGAGCACGTGTTTTAGGGGATTGCTGAAATGGCTCGGATTTTTCTTGATATAGGTGACTAATTCGCTTGCTACCTGACTATTCGTTACTCCGGTTAAGGTAGCATTGACATCCTCGATGGCGCGTGTACGTTCCCGTGCTGCCGAGTTGTTTATCACTGCTTCGATAAATTGCGAAACAGTTTGATAATCACGGCTTGAAATGGGAGTCTTTTTATCCTCTAACACTTCAAGGATATAACCATCGGTACCGAGAGATGTGGTTGGGTCGTAGCTTAGGCGTTGATGGAGTGTCGTATCATTTGGTGTCCCAGAGACGCAGATAACGCGGCGATACATGTCGACATGGTTGAACGAGTCACTGGAGAGAATGCATTTATCATGATGAATTTGTTTTAAAGTCTGCTCTTGCAGCAACGACGAAATGAGCGAACGATTAGTCTTATGGCGCGTATGCAGGTCAGTCATTTGATCAGTGTTATTGACGTCAAGTTGGCTTAACGTTAGACCAGAGCCTGCATCAAGAAGAGCAAACCCTTGCGCTGTGGGTGTTTCGTCAAGCGTTTTTAGGTTTGGATTTTGGAATAATTCTTGTCGGGCTAACGCTTGCCATTGCATCACTTGTGTTTTGAGCAGTTCTTTGCTAACCCCTTTGATGAGCATCATCTGGATGGTGCAGTTGATTGATTCAATCACATCAAAACGATTCCGCTCATTCGGGGAGTTATTTCCTCCATACGGGATGGCTAGCGTGTATTCGATGGGGTTTAAGCCTTTTAGCCTGGATGCGCCATACTGGAAATCAAGCTTACGACGCAGCGTGTCAGGAAGAAACGTAGCAATCTGTTCCTTAAAGAAGGCCAGCGATGCCTGGTCCTCTGGACTGGCCTGAGTAATGGCCTCACTCATTTCACCTTTGTCTAACAGGTAGTCCATGAGGATTGCGTGAATACCTTGGCCATACTGCTTGGCGGCTTTAGTAACAAACTCTTTTAAAGGGCTCTGGTCATCGTGAATAAGCTTCTTCGCAAGGTTCTTTTTGAATTCAGTCCAATCATATCGGTTGTCAAACGAGGGGGCCTGCTTAATAAAGTCGACATCGATGAAATTGAAAAGCGCTATAGCATTGCAAATCAGAGTTGGGTCGATGGATTTTGGTGTGCCTAGGGTATAATTTAATCGGTACTTAAGCCCTAAAGCTTCATGGGCTTCATCGATAAACGCATCAGTATCCTGTCGAAAGAGTCCGGTAATTTTATCGAGCCAAAAGACTTGTTTTTCCCAAACCTTGTCGTGTTTGATATCGTCGCTCTCTAAAAATTCCACGTATTTAAGCTCTAGGGACCTGGTGGACTCACGCGTCGACACGAGATAGCAGCGGGATGTCATGACGTCAGTGAAATAATGATACATTTGCTCGAGACGTTCTGGTGAGCAATCACGGTCGCGATCGAACTCAAAACGGTAGGCACGCTTGCCAAATAAACGCTGTGAAACGCGGTTAAAATCGATATGATTGGTGGTCAATAATGCTTCAAGGACCTCAATAACGACAAGGTTGTCTCCCTGCGCTGCCTCTTCGGCTAGAACCGGGAGAATAACCTTCGACTTACCCCCGCCTGGGATGATTTTTTCAAGTCTATCAACCTGTTGCGATTCTTTATGAGTTTTAAATGCGCTCGCTTGCCGATTACGGAGTAGGATGTCATCTTCGTGCTGTATGATGACTGTAGACGGGGTGTCTAAGCCTGGAATTTCTTCTTTTGCTAATAATTCCAAGGCTTGTAGGGCCAAGTTGACATCGTTTTTTTGCAGGGATTTTTCCAGATTGCTTATTATTTTTTCAGCAATTTGATGCTGTATTCCCTGACAAAGTGCGTGATGGGTCAGCTCATGTAATTCTTGTGCTTTTTCAGGGCTAAGGCCGGTCTTCTCGACGCTGTAAGCAACATCCCCACTGCAATACATGGACAACAGGTCAGCTTTGCTGAGTTTAGCGCGTGCTTTAGAGCGTTTTTGTATTTTCCAGGTTTTTGCCTGGTCTGGTGATTCGGGGCCTTGTTTAGCGAAGTCTAAGGCTTTAGCCCACGTGTCATCCCGTTGCAGTGCTAGAGGAGCTGAAATTTTTCTGGCAGCTTCGAGTATTGCCTTAGCGAAATCGGGCTCGGTAATGAATTGTTGGGCAAGGGCTTTTTGCTGTTTCTCTAAAGTAAATAGTTTTTTCCCAGCGTCTATTTCAACAGTAAATCGCTGTTCTAAATTATCCGTTAACGATTGACCTAAGGCTGTAATTTCCGCTGTAGTTTGTTTTTCCAGAGCCCTATAATTTAAAACTAATTGCCCTAATTGCTCCTTTGCCTTAGGGTTGCTTTGAGTTAAATCGTCATCGATTTTTGTTTGCGCTAGTATTGAATGGTCTTGTTGTTTCTCAGAATTGTCTTGAGTTGACTCTGGGTTGGCCGTTGTTTGCGTTATTGATGCACGGTCTTCCTTCTTGTCTTGCTGTTTTGGGGTAATGAGCGGCTTACGAACTGGGCGTTCTTGCCCTAAAATATCTTCAGGTCGCGCTAAAATGTCTTGATAAACATCTTTCGCCTGATAAACAGTAAGTGGCGGCACCAGATAACTGCGGACTAGACTAACCAAACCAGCGAAATTAAGTTTCTGCCAACTTAAGACGGAGAGCACCGTGGCTTTATTATGGAGTACACGATAAAGGACATTGCACAATAAAGGGATGTCAGAGTCTTGCTTGTCTAGGGGTTGGTGACGGTTAGCAATGAGCATTTGGCTACAGAAATCAGCGAGTTGCTGGCGTTTCGGTCCTTGCTCGCCAAAGGCTATCTGAAAATAAGCGGGAAAATACGTGGAGAATTCGTTTTCACCGATGTTTGAGGAAAGGGCATCAATGGCTTTTTGTAGGTCAGATTCCTGGAGTTGTTGATTTTTCCAAGGGAGCTTATTTTGCCAGCTCTCTTCACTCGATACCGTGCTTGTGGTGCTATCTTGTATCAGTTCAACCTTAGCGGGTAAACTTAAATCAATCGGAATTGTTTCAAGTATCGTTGATTTGGCGAGCACAGGTTTTAATTCTTTGAGCTTATCGTTAATCAATGCTAGCCTTTGTTGGTCAGCCTGGGTGCTGGTTCCTGTTTTGCTTCGCGCAAGTAGAGACTCACGCTCTTGTTGCAGAGACTCAAGGCTTAAGCACATCCATTCATAGCCTAGGGCACCGAGAGGTGCAGCACCTTTTGGCTGGGACTGATGGTAATAATTCAAGAGATTCTTACACTCAGTCGTTGATAAGATGAACCGGTGATCAAGATGGCGACGCATTGCTTGCAGGCGCGTGAATGAGGCGTAAATTGTACTCGGTAAGGTATCGAGAAATTGCTTGAGTTGTTGGTGTTGCAGGGAAGCATAGTGATAGTTAGCGGTATTATCAGCCTGTGGGGGTTTAAGATTAAACTTGCGGTCTTGCAGCAGGTAATCGCCCAAAAGATTCATCGCTTTGAGCTGGCAGGCAACATAAGGGGGTGTTGCTCTTGTCGCTTTACTGTCTTCTTTTTCGTCAGGTAGAACGTGCGGTAAATCTTGGCAAATCCAGGCAATGAATTGGAGTTCTGCTGGGTCGCCTGTTAATCCCCCGAGTCGTGTGTTGCAATCATGGAGTATTTTCCATGCTTTTTCAGTTTGGTTTGTTGCGAGATACATGTAAGCTAAGTAAAGGGCATCAGCGACGGTATCGGCGATGGGCTCACCGTCTTTAAGGCGAAAACTCACTGACTTCTCAGAGTTTTGATAGTTCCACAGGGGCTTCTCAAGCGGTGGACGCCTCTTCCATTCATGGGCAAGGCAGGCGTTTGCGATGGTTCCTTGCGTGTCATGCACTACAGGATAATAGTCGCTTTTCTGAGCGCCTTTCTCGGTTGCATAAAATCGGCTTACAGGTACTAAATAACGGGTTTGCTGCTCATTTTTAAGGACTAGTCCAGCCACTGCAGGGTGAATGGGAGAGGGGCATTCAATAATCTGTTCATCGGTTTCTTTAAGACTAAGCGAGGGTTCCTGCTGACCGGATTTAAGGCAAAAGCTCAGGTTATAACGCGGGAGTTTGAAGACTGTGTCACTTGGGCTTTCCTCTGCAAGAATAAAGGCATTGCTTTCAAAGGAATTAAGGAAAGCACTCCAGCGTGGGTTGAGTGGTGTTAATTGATAAGGGGTTGCTTTGCCATCCTTATCAAGCGCAATAAAGCGACCTGATTCATGGCGATAAAGGGGACGATTATGTTGGACTAATAAGCCCTCTTTTGGAGACGAGGTATTTTGCCAATAATCGATGGTGCCATCGGTCAGGACCTTGGGTAGCGTAGTCTGGAGAGACAGAGGAGTAATACCGTTGTATTTAGCACGGTGGGCGAGATGGTCTTTAGTTAGCCCGCGAAGTTCGTAGGACTGAATTTGGCCCTGAACAGTCCAGTCTTTTTGGACAATTGTCTTGTTCTTCGAGCCAAATAAGCGTACCCCCTCAGTGGGCAAAATCATGAATTCGTTGTCTGCTGTGGCTAAGCAGTCTTGGGCATGGTGCAAATTTAAATGCTTCATCAATGGGTGATTTTGTAGGGAGAACGGCACCCCCGAGCGAGCTAAGCCTTTTTCAAAGAATTTGCCCAAAAGAACATTCATTTCGACGACGTCAGTTCCCTTAGTCAAGCGATAGACAGGGAAGCTGCCGCTTTCTAATTTTAAATCTTCTAAAGAACTTCCCTCATTTTCCCCCTCGCCCCGGGAACGGGGAGAGGGGTTGGTGGTTCGAAGTTCTTTTCTGATGTTTACCTCGAGGGGTTGGGTAGCTTCTAAAGAACTTCCCTCATTTTCCCCCTCGCCCCGGGAACGGGGAGAGGGTGCCCGCAGGGCGGGAGAGGGGTTGGTGGTTCGAAGTTCTTTTCTGATGTTTACCTCGAGGGGTTGGGTAGCTTTGGTCGAGGGTGCATTGGCTAGGCAACGTTCGATAGCTTGTTTAATCCGTTTTTCAGGTTGCTGACTTGCCAGCAGTTGAAATTTAGCAATGGCCTTATCGACCTCAATGCGGTGGGTTGAATCCTCAAGGATAGACGGATTTGCATGACTTTGGATGTAAAAATAAGCAGCAAATGCCAGGGCAAAGAGTTCACCTGGGTCGTCTTTGAGCTCAATTCGGGCCATCAGGGTTAGAAATAAATACTGCTGCTGGACATAAGTAACGTCTGGTTCATTAGGCTGGGAAATCTGTTTAAGCAGCTGCTCTTGAAGAGCTTGTAAACGCAGCAGGCCTGCTGGTTTATCGATGCAGTAGAGATATTGGCTCACTAAGTAGTCTAGGCGTAAAAATAACAGTGATTCCCGCGTATGTTGCCCATTCTTGCTAAAAAAGCGTAAACCGGTGGTTAAAAATCGATTAAATTGCGGTAAAAAAGACGTTTTTTTCAGCGCTTGCTTTAAAAGTCCCGGCTGGAAAAGATTAGCCTCGACATAGCGTTGGTCAGCTTCGTTGGCCAATTTAGCCACGTGGCGAGTGAAATAATCGAGCGTTAGGGCGATTTGCAACGAGGGGATAGTGCGAAGATGAAGGTAATCACGTGCAGCAATGTCGGCCTGAGTGATAGGCGAATTGGTTTCCTTGTCCTCTGTTTTTATAGGGTTTAGCTGAATACCGTTACTTGTTCTTACCTGTATCCTTTCCACGTACCTCGTATTTTGGGAAATATCCGCTTCGAGCGCGTCGCGAGCAGGAGAGTTGGGTAATGCATATTTGTGTTTAGCCATCTCCTTGGATAAATCCTGACAGTGAACAAACGTAGGATAAAGTGGCGATATAATGCGGAATTCCTTGTGTAAAAAGTCCAGGGAGAGTGTAGGGGCATCTGATAATTGGTTAGTATAAAAAGGATTAATTGCTCGCCTTAATTTGGATTCATAGTCGATGTGGGCTTTTATTTTATCAATGAGGGGGTTAAATTTTGCGTCAAGTGTTGTATTACCTTGCAAATGCATTGCGATTAAAAAAAGCGATTCCAGTCCTTTGTTGCGAACCGCGTTGTGGTAGTCAGTACACTCAGAGCTATATTGGGTATAATATTGCTTCTTTAATTCTGCATTGAGTTGTGATTCTGTGTTTAATAGACTTTGGAAGTATTGAAAATAAAAAGAATCATTTAGTTGTGCTGCCGTCATAAAGCGATTTTGTAATGCTTTAAATCGTTGGTCATGAGTGGGATTATTCGTTGCCCACAATGGATTTCGTTCACAATTCCCAATGACTGACTCCATCATGACCCCTGCGAAAGGCATGAAGGGAGGGAGAGTTTGCTTTTTACTGAGCTCAAACTGGGTATCAATTTGGAGCGATATTACAGATAAAACGAGAAGGGATACGTTAGGGGATTGGATACCTTTAAGCCATTCCTGTTGCAGCTTGTGCAATAAATTTTGAATCGTATCAATGTGTTTTGCAAAATCGCTATATTCCTGCTTTAGTTGCAGATTACTATAAAAATCATTGGTTAGGCCACTTGAACTAGCATTGATGGGCAGCGCTAGAATAAGTTGTTCAAGGTAATAATACTGCGTTGCTGGGTTTTTTACCTGCTCAATTTTTTGAATGGTTTTATCCAAATTATAAAGAAGATTCTGTTTACCTAATTCAATTTTAAAAAAGGGTTCGTTGGTGGAATTAGGTTGGCTATGGGATGATCTTGAGGCTGGATGAGAGCCATCCTCCAAAGTTAGGGTTTGAGGCGGTTGTTGGGTCGCAGGTTGGTTTTCCTTTGGTTTTAACTGAACAGCATTAATGCTTTTTTGTATCCTTTTGAGCTTATCATAATACTTATCCGTTTCGTCTTTGTTGAATAAGCCAGGGGTGTTTAATATCTTAAAATTATTTTCAATCGCCACATTAATTTGGTCTTGCACCGCTAGGGTAAAGGGTTGTTTACCGTTAAAGCAGGCTGTAGCGTATTGCTCGAGCGCATAGAATTTGTAGTTAAAAATAAAACGCTCATAGAATGCAGCTGAGGGGGAATTGATTTTGAGCTTTTGGTGAATGACACGCTCAGTACAGGTTGGACCTAACTGACCAGCCGTGTAGCCATACGCAGGAATAGTATCCGCTTCAATTTCGCTACCTTTAATATAACTAATAGTGGGTAGAACTTTTTCATAGAGTAATTTGTCTGAAGCTGCTTGTTTTTGCAGTCTGACGGGAAGGTCTATTTTAATAAGGCGTTTAATGAATAGATTAAGCTCTTTTTTTGCCTCAGAAGTAGTAGGATTAGGAAAACTCCAGGCTTTCACTGGATTGTATAATTCTTTTTCTCGGCTTGATTTTTTTGCATGGTATTGAATTCCTGCGCCGGCGTTGATTACGTTAAATCGGTAGCCCTCTGCTGTGCGGATGAGTTCATAAATCATCCCATGGCCACCTTTAGTATCACTCCAACCACCGGGGAGGGATATTTGGTTACCTATAGGTAACTTGAGAATATCGTCGGCAATTTTCTGACTCAGCGTATTGAGTTGTTGTTCAGGGTCAGAAGAGCTGGCAATGTTGTTTTTTTGCTTTTCAATCTCTACGAGATAATCGGTATCCTCTAATATTTTTGTATACTCAGCAGGAAAATCTTCCCCACTGGTTTTGAGGTGCTCTAAAAATTGCTTTAAATATTGCGTGGTATTAGCAAAATAATTCCCTGCAAGCCCATAGGCTCCAGTCATATAAGCGTCGTTTTCAATATGGGCAAATAAGGAGGCATTAATATCTGGCATCGTTTATGTCAAGGTAGAGTTAAGCATTAATGTTTATTATAAGGAGTGAATGTTAAGAGAATATTAAATATGAATAAAATTTTGTCATATCGATATTGCGCCTCTGTCATTCCCCGTGCAGGCGCGTCATTGCGAGCGTTTATACAGGGTTTGAAAAACGCTCTGAACTACTAACATTAGCCCGTCATTGCGAGGAGCTTCCGACGAAGCAATCCAGTGGCCTTATGAGATGCTAGGAAAGGTCGCTGGATTGCTTCGTCGCTACGCTCCTCGCAATGACGGTACAATGTTAGTTCGGTACGTTTTTCAGGCCTTGTATAAAGGCTCGCAATGACGAACATGCGACTCTCTACAACCCAGACTGGGTTTAAAGTTAGTTAAGAGCGCTAGCGAAGCCCAGGAGTGTTAGGCACAGAGTTAAAAAGGTGCCTCTGTCCTAATTACCGACCGAAGCGTCATTACAAGCGCATTACATAGAGAAGACAGTGACGCTGTGCTGCTTGTTAGCGCTTGATTAGACTCGAGCTCAATACCTGCATACTCATCATCTGCAAAGATTTTACGCAAAGCAGTAGTAAATCCATCAGCTATACCGCGATAGGGGTAATTCAGACGGACACGGAGGGGGATGGTTCGTTGTTTAAACTGTTGCTGCCAAAGTGTTGCCAATCTTTTTTCATTAGCACGTTTGGGATCATAAAGTAAGCCAATATCAGTATTGCGTGGATTATCATCTAATATTGGAATAAAGCTGTGGATAGATAAATGCAAAACAAACTTCTTTTGGTGAAGGATTCTTTTTATACACTCCTCCACTTGCCGGCGAAAAGGTAAATAATATTGCTGGATGAGCGCTGTTTTTTCTTCGTTAGCCAGTAAACGGGTAATCTCTGAAAAGCAATGGCGATGGTGCAGGCTACGATTGCAATCAATCAGCAAGCGAGTTGTTTGCGCTTGGATAAGATCACAACAAAAGTTTTCGCTAAAAGCCATAGCGATAGCTTGGGCACCAAAATCACTGCCACGATGAGATTGCAATAACGGAAGATGAGGTTCGAAGAGAGGTTGATAAGCCTTTGGCACAGTATTCACTGCATGTTCGCAGCTTACCACCAGAGCAATTTCCTTCATAACGGATTAAAGAGCTGATTTGTAAGCAGGCAATCCCCAAGCTGCCTATATACTCGGGTTAATGTCGATTTACTATGATCACTACCACAGGCGCGTAGAATGCGTTCACTTAAATTACCTTGGCTTAAAATAGTCTCGAGGGTAGTTTGACTAGACCTATCCAAATCAGTGCTGACCCGCTCAAGCAGTTGTGACCAAATCGCATGGGCAGTCATTTTACGTTTTGGCAGTTGCCACTGAGCACATAATTCTGAATCCTCCACGCTAAAAGCAAAACCATTTTTTAACGCTTGATCATAGACAGTTCGTAAGCGCTTACTGTCACAAGGTTTGTCCAAATGATAATGAGAGTGAGTAAGCCAATTTCGCAAGATAGCGTGCACGGCAAGTGCTATGGCAATATCTGCCTGGACACATTCCTGGGAATCGAGAATACGAATTTCAATGGCTTGAATGTTGAATTTAGGGATAGCTGCTCTGGAATTAAGCCATTCGTGCTGTAGGATCCCTTCGGGATCAAAAGGGCTAATCGCTTTATACATGGGCTCTAAAATGTCTTGTTGATATTCTTCTTCAGAGCGGATGAACTCAGGGATGATGTCACCACTAATCGCAGGAATGCCTTGCTGGTTTGTTCCATAAAAACACAAACGTGAATCTTTGTAGCCAGTCTTTTGCCCATCGAGGAAAGGAGTGCTTGCCGCTAGTGCCGGCAATAGGGGTAGAATTAAGCGGATAGAATTATGCAATTGACAAAATTCTTCATCATTAGCAAAAGGTAAATTGATATGCATGCATTGCAAATTTCCCCAGCCGTGTCCTTGGCAGTTGAAGATAGCGTCATATTGACGATAAACAGACCTATTACCGTGTGGCCAGCGCTTAGTTTCAGTGAGTGGATTCATCCATGGGTGGGCACCAGTAGGAAGCAATTGTAAGTTATGCTGGGCTAATACAGGTTGCAGTTGGTCTATAGTCTGCTGAAATTGCTGCACTAGGGGCGCAGTTGCTGGCTTAGGTCCGTTGTTTTTTAATTCAATGACGTGCATCACAAGTTCATTACTCATTGCGATGTCACCTAGCTTCACTTCATTGACTTGTTCCCCAGCCAAGTGGCTCAGGATAATATCGCTCTTGGGTTGGACGTTTAATTTCTCACGATCAACAAGCATGTATTCAATTTCAAGACCTAATACAGAAAAAAGGGAATAATTAGCCATAACCATGCTTCCTGCGGATCCGTTGCAAAAAGACATTCATAATCTGCTCATAGAGTGCTTCACCAAGGAGGCTGTCCTCAATACCACAATCGATGTTTGGATTATCGTTCACTTCGATGACATAGTATTTATCGCCATGATTTTTAATGTCCACCCCGTACAAGCCATCACCTATTAAACGAGTACACTTTAGCGCAGTTTTAATAATTCCCTCAGGAACCTCATTTAAAGGTACAGTATCATACCCTCCTATCCTTTTCTCATTGATGGCGTCCCAATTAAAAATCTGCCAATGGTTTTGCGCCATATAATACCGGCAGGCAAAAATAGGCTTATTATCGATGATGCCAATACGCCAATCATATTCAGTAGGGATAAAGGGTTGTACCAAGACCAAATCGGAGTTTTTAAAAAATTGAGCAAGCGATTTTTGTAATGCTTTGGCGTCATCAAGTTTAATGACTCCGTGTGAAAAAGCGCTATCAGGCCGTTTCAATACGCAGGGAAATTCAATTCCTGGAATGGTTTTATCGTATTTACTAATAAACATGGTATCCGGAGTCAGGATCTGATGGCTGCGCATGAGCTCTGCTAAATAAACCTTATTGCTGCATTTAACGATGGATTGGGGATCATCAATAACGACAAGATTTTCTTGAGCGGCCCGCCTTGCAAATCGATAGGTGTAATGATTTACGGCGGTGGTAGCGCGAATAAATAAGGCGTCATATTCGGCAATGCTTTTACTCTCGTTTTTTTCAATAAAATCAACATTTAAGCCCATAGATTCACCAACGTTGGCAAAAATATCTAGGGCTTTTTTGTTGGAAGGAGGGTTAGGTTCTCCAGGGTCGATTAAAATTGCAAGGTCATGAAAACGTTGCTTTTTTCGCCATTGATGAAAGCGTTTTTTTGATAAGTAATTTTCCGCTGCTTGTCGCATAAAATCGTGATGGGGAAAGGGCACATTATCAGGGGATAGAATGTGTAGTTCTTTAATACGCCATTGCTTCTTCTTTTCAAACGTAAAGCGAAGCATTGGTAGTGGGAATAAGCTGTGGAGCTTTCTAGCCAGAGAGGTATGACATTTGGCTATATTTTGGCCGAAATAAAGGCTGAAAACAAATTCTTCACCCTTAATTTCATGTAAACTGTGTTGGATTTCTTCATCAACGTCCTGCGAAATGAACCTCGACAAACTTGCACTTAAGACATCCTGGATACTGTCTACTGAAGGAATAATTTTATGATCACGAGCATGAGCAAGTAATGACACATAATAGCCAATAGTTTGATGATTATAAGAGCGGCAAAGATTGATCACTCGTACAGACTTACTTTGATGATAACTGGCTTGGGACAAATAGTCTGAAGCATGAACAAGCGAAGCTTGGGAGGATAAAAAATCCCAATTGCCCGGTACATCCGTTACGATTATTGTTTCCATTCAGTGCTCTTTTGGTTGAATTATTAATAAGTTAGCATCATAAGTAAAAACGCCAAGTAAAATTGCATTAATTAAGCGATCAGAGTTTAATTTGTAGTAATTATCTTGTGAAATTGGATTTTGTCGGTGTGGATCAGCGACAAGAACCTGTCGTTTTTTGCTGTCATAACCGAGCAATACAACAAAATGACCACAAGGGGTGCCACGGATGTCATCATAGATTGACTCACCTTTTTTGGTGTAGCACTCACGTGAACTACGATAAAGATAGGTAGCGCTCAGAGAGGTTAAGATAGGAATGCCTTTGCGGAAATAGTCATTTAATAATCGGTTGTTCAATGTGGAAAATCGTATTTGGCCCCCCAGAGCTAAGTACTCTAAATAAGCCTTACTGGCTTGCGTAATTGCTCTGCCGGACTTATGTTGCATTTGTGTTATGAGTTTGTTAGTTAGATTGTCCTGATGGCCATATCCTTGTTCTAATGTAAACCAGCTCGGGTCAAATATATCAAGGTTATTGATGTAAATAATGGCGTCAAAGCCATGTTGTAGTGCATGTTTGCCTAGCATTGGTGCTAAAGTTCCCCCTGAGCGTGAACGCTCCACGGATTTAATAACCTGATCAAGCCCTATAGGCGAACCATAATACTGATAAATAGCATGCAAGCTAGTAGGCCCACAGCTTTCGTCGTCAGGTTGTGTGTGAATAATTAAGTCAATCATTGTTTACAGTGCTGAGACAATCAGAGTGCCTTTCAGTTAACGTTAGACCCCAGTAGCGAGTTTGTCAATTAATACCGTCATTGCGAGGAGCGCAATGACGGGTTAGGTTCACAATGACGCTGTGATCTTTAGGGCTGTCACTATCACCCCAAATAGTAAGATAAAAAAAGTGATAGCTATAAAATGATAATTTTCCTTGCTGCAAACTATTTCATTTTTCCCTGGGATTATTTTTTTCTGCGCTAAGATGTAATTCAACAAGAGTAAACCGTAGAAGTAGGATGATGAAAAGATAAGACGAACAGCAAAATTTTGCATGTATTTAGTCATAATATAACTTTGCGGTAAGTCAAGAAGAAAAAAGAGATAGCAGCCAGAATAAAATCGGTTTATTTGTGAAATTAAGTGCCTTGATAGCAACGATCCAAGTTAATGTAAGCGGAAAAATCAGGAGGGAAAAATAGTAAACCCAGCCCATTGGGCTCAGTAATAACATCATAGCTAAAGTTAGGCTAAAAGGTTGGTGATTTACTGTATTTATCGCAGATGTATGGAGATTGCGAAAATACCCGATGAATAAGAGAAAAAATAAAATAGCATAGAGGATTTCTAAGGGCTGCTTAAAATGATGTTGACCGATAAATAGGCGTGAAAGGTAGCGGTTTGATAACTAAAATTAGCGAGTGGTTTGAACAGCCAGAAGACAATGGGTGGATTTAAATTTGTAGACAATTTTTGGGTTACTGGTAAAAAGCTGCTTGATAAGGCTTGATAGGGATTCTGCATGTTCGCTAGGGTTAAAATGGCGGAATAAAAAGAAGTAAAATCGAGGATAGGGTGTTCGTTTATCAGCCTATATAAAATCAAGTAATACGTGCCACTGAGGATTAAAACCAATGTGATGGGTACGATTCGCTTGCTATTCATTATGGCAATTGCCGACCTATTATAATTTTGCTTGTTTCCTGTGGGTTTTTATTTGTCATTGATAGACGAATAAGAAAGCTATTAAGCGGTACAATTAAGCCAAAGGCGAATAAAATGAAGATAACGCTTACAAAGCGGCGCTTTCGCTCATTGTCATAAATTTCATCAATGTCAATCGCATTATTTCCTGGAATTTGTTGATTGCGCATCAACTGATAAACCAGAAGGAATAAGCCATAAAAGCAAAATGAAAATAAACCTAAGCGCTCACTCAGATCATGCATAGATTTGTTCATCACATAGGCTTGTGGGAAATTAATAAAGAAAAAGGATAACGTCCAGGTGTAGAGAGGTACAGCAGTTGCTTCCTTGGCAAAAGAAATTGCGAAAGTTAACGCTAAGGGAAAAATAAGGAGTGAAAAATAATACAACCAGCCAAATGGGCTTAAGAATATCATCATGGCTAGAGTCAGACAAAAGGGTTGATGATTTACGTGTTGTACCTCCCCAGCAATTGTGGCTGGACCAAGTTTTTTCCAGTACACAATTAAGACGATAAAAAATACAACACTATAGACAGCTTCAATCGGAACTAAGTTATGTGAATGATACTTTGTATCAATAAAGAGGCGAAACATAAAGCCATAAATGGACGCATTCCAACTATCACCAAACCAGAGTATGCGAGTTAGCATTGTATAATATTGGACATATATAGTTGGGCCATAAATTAAAAGTGGCAACAACCAGGCCAGCAGGAATGTTATAAGCATACTGATGAATACTTGCTGGCGACCCTGTTTTAAAACATAGAAAAATAGTAAAGCAGGAAAAATTTTGAGGGCAATAATAATCCCCCATGCAATTCCGGCAAAAGTGTGGCGGTTGGTAAGATAAAAATGGTAGCCAAGCATGATCAGGAACAATAAAATTGCCCCGACTTGTACTATCGATGTATCCATTAGTATTGGGAAAAAGGAAAAATAAATAAGGTATAAAGTTAACCGATATTTCTGATAATTTTCACTGGAAAATGCGTAGCGAAAAGCAATTCCCGCCCCTATCAAACCTAAGCCCAATGAGCTGATTGACCAAATAATTAATGCTGCACGATACCCCAAACGCGCTAAAGGGCTAAAAACCCATACAAAAAATGGTGGGTTTAAATTAACAGCCATTTTCACTTGAATTGGATACGGGTTTGTTCCCTGAAGAAGGGCATAAGCAGACGTGTAAAATGGGGTGAAATCGATGATGCGCTGGTAAGAAAAAATAAGGTATAAAACTATACAATAAATGAAGAGAAGAACGATTAACGGCAAAATGTAGAGTTTCATTGTGGTAGCTCGGTATTGGGGAGTTACTTGTTTACTTCTAATTTAGAGATAATTTTTTTTACCCCCCGCACAGCAGTTACGCGTTTTATTATTGCGACGATTGATTTTTCCGATTTGACGTTCCCCGAAAGGGTTACTGTACCGTCTGTAGTTGAGGCATTAATACCAACCAAAGGAATTGATTCATCGTCGAAAACTTTTGCTCGTAAAACGGCTGCTTCAACTTTCGCAGTAATGTAAGCGTCAGTCAGAGGAGTATTGACTTGTTTGATTTCCAAATCATCAGCATCGACTGCTTTCACCCCCTTAGTTACCTTGACAAGTTGTAATGCTTCAACAAAAGCTTGCTTGTCTTTGACATTGCCTCTTAAAGTGACAATACCATTCAAAGTTGAGACGTAAATTTTTAAAGGATTAAGATTGCGATTTTTAGTGAACTTAGCTGTGATTTTGGCTGTGATGACTGAATCACTAATTTGCTTGCCAAATTCTTTTAAACTGTGATCAGCATGGGCAAAACTTACACAGAGAATCAGGATAGAGCTGACAAGAAAATTGAGAAGTGAGCGCATAGCGAATTCGAATCAGTTAGCGTGCGGAGAGTATATCATCTTTAACTCGATTTTAGCCATTTTTATACTATTGCTCAATACCCCGTCATTGCGAGCATTAGCGAAGCAATCCAGCGACCTTTTCTAGCATCTCTTAAGGCCACTGGATTGCTTCGTCGCTACGCTCCTCCCAAAGAACTTCCTTCATTTTCCCCCTCGCCCCGGGAACGGGGAGAGGGTGCCCGCAGGGCGGGAGAGGGGATGCTGGTGCAAAGTTCTTTGGTGATGTTTGTCCCACTGGACTAGGGTACTCGCAATGACGGTCATAATTTGCTTTAATACTAATTGAAGTTATAATTTCGCTTTTTTGAGCCAAACATCCTATGCATTCCATCAGTATCCGTGGTGCAAGAACTCATAATCTTAAAAATATTGATGTAGAATTGCCACGCAATCAATTAATCGTTATTACCGGGCTTTCCGGCTCCGGCAAATCATCTCTTGCTTTTGATACACTTTATGCCGAAGGTCAACGTCGCTATGTTGAGTCGCTTTCAGCTTATGCGCGTCAGTTTTTATCAATGATGGAAAAACCGGACGTCGACTCGATAGAGGGATTATCACCTGCTATATCCATTGAGCAAAAGGCAACATCTCATAACCCGCGTTCAACCGTGGGAACGATTACCGAAATTTATGATTATTTACGCCTACTCTTTGCACGAGTGGGAGAACCTCGTTGCCCGATACATGGTGTGAGCTTACATGCCCAAACCATAAGTCAAATGGTCGATCAAGTGTTAGCGCTGCCTGAGGGTAGTAAGGCAATGATTTTGGCCCCAGTGGTGCGTGAGCGAAAAGGTGAGCATGTGCAATTGTTGCAGCAATTACAAGCACAGGGTTATGTGCGAGCGCGAATTGATGGTGAGTTATGTGAATTAGATGATCCGCCTAAATTAACTTTGCGCCAAAAGCACAGCATTGAAGTAGTTGTCGATCGTTTTAAAGTTCGGTCTGAACTTGCACAGCGCTTAAGTGAATCGTTTGAGAGTGCGCTTAATTGCGCTGAGGGCATAGCGATTGTTGCGCCTGTTGATGGCGATTTTTCCGAAATGGTATTTTCGTCAAAGTTTGCTTGTCCTGTTTGTGGCTACAGTTTGAGTGAATTGGAGCCTCGGCTTTTTTCATTCAATAACCCCATGGGAGCTTGCCCATCCTGTGATGGTCTGGGCGTTGATCAGTTTTTTGATCCTGAGCGTGTAGTTCACAATAAAACGGTAAGTTTGGCTGAAGGGGCTATCCGTGGTTGGGATAGAAAAACCACCTATTATTACCCGATGTTGGAGTCTTTGGCGGCTCATTTTGGTTTCGCTATTGATACGGCATTTTGTGATTTACCGGTAAAAATGCAAGACATGGTGCTCTATGGTAGTGGGAAAGAAGTTATTGAATTTCGTTATCAACGCCCAAATGGCGATTATATGGTCAAAAAACATCCGTTTGAAGGGGTAATTCCTAATATGCAGCGTCGCTATCAGGAATCAGATTCCCCAATGATTCGCGAAGAGCTGGCCAAATATTTGTCCTCGCGCCCTTGTCAGTTATGTCATGGTGCGCGTTTGCGTGAAGAAGCTCGTCATGTTTTTGTTGATGATAAAAATTTGCCAGAAATTACAGCTTACTCGATAGAAAAAGCGTATGCGTTTTTTAGCAACCTAGAACTCACTGGGTATCGTGGCGAGATTGCCGCCAAAATTAATAAGGAAATTGTAGAACGCTTAGGATTTTTAGTGAATGTGGGATTGGATTATTTATCGCTTACTCGCAGTGCAGAAACCCTTTCAGGAGGGGAGGCGCAGCGGATTCGCCTAGCGAGTCAGATAGGTTCCGGTCTTGTTGGGGTAATGTATATCCTTGATGAACCTTCCATTGGGCTGCATCAACGTGACAATGATCGTTTACTTAAGACGCTACTCCATTTACGCAATTTAGGTAACACCGTCATTGTAGTAGAGCATGATCAGGATGCTATTCTTTCTGCTGATTATGTGCTTGATATTGGTCCGGGTGCAGGAGTGCATGGCGGAAAGGTTGTTGCTAGCGGTACGCCGAAAGACATTATGGCCAATCAGGCATCCTTAACGGGACAATACCTCTCCGGTAAACAATCCATTGCAGTGCCAACGCTTAGAGTGCCAATTGATAAGTCACGAATGATTCATTTAACTGGGGTTAATTGTAATAACTTAAATGATGTTAGGGTGAGCATTCCACTGGGACTGATTACCTGTGTGACAGGAGTTTCAGGCTCTGGAAAATCAAGCTTAATTAATGATACGTTGTATCCTATCGCCGCTAATAAACTGAATCGCGCAAGTCTTTTAACTATCGGGGCTGTCACAGCCATTGAAGGGTTAGAATTATGTGATAAGGTTATCGATATTGATCAAAGCCCGATTGGCCGTACACCCCGTTCAAATCCTGCAACGTATACTGGACTTTTTACACCGATTCGTGAATTATTTTCGAGTACACCCGAAGCCCGGGCCCGCGGCTATCAACCTGGTCGTTTTAGTTTCAATGTGCGTGGAGGACGATGTGAAGCTTGTCAGGGTGATGGTTTAATTAAAGTAGAGATGCATTTTTTACCTGATATCTATGTGTCTTGTGATGTTTGTAAAGGCATGCGTTACAATAGAGAAACTCTGGAAATTGAATACAAAGGAAAAAATATCCATGAAATTTTAGATTTGACTGTCGAGGATGCGCGTAGTTTCTTTGAGGCAATCCCTGTTCTAGCAAGAAAATGCCAAACATTAATGGATGTGGGCTTGTCCTATATCCGTTTAGGACAGAGTGCGACAACCTTATCCGGTGGCGAAGCGCAAAGAATTAAATTGGCTCGGGAGTTATCTAAACGAGATACAGGGAATACCTTATATATCCTTGATGAACCTACGACAGGGTTACATTTTCATGACATCAAACAATTACTCAGTGTTTTGTTCCGTTTACGTGAGCAGGGCAATACAATTATTATCATCGAGCATAATTTGGATGTGATAAAAACAGCTGATTGGATTATTGATTTAGGTCCTGAGGGAGGTAGTAAAGGTGGGCAAGTTATCGCTACCGGCACTCCGGAAATGGTAGCGCAAAATAAGGCATCCTACACCGGCCATTTTTTAAAAGCTTTGCTATCCCATAAGACCCGCATATGAGCGTCATTGCGAGCGCTAGCTCCGTCATTGCGAGCGTTAGCGAAGCAATCCAGTGGCCTTATGAGATGGTAAAAAAGGTCGCTGGATTGCTTCGTCGCTACGCTCCTCGCAATGACGGGGAGCTACGTTCCTCGCAAGCTACGTTCCTCGCAATGACGCCTTCACCTTCGGTTCGCAAAGACGCCATGGAACAAGCTCTCAAAGTGCCTTCATAAACTGAGTTAAATCTTGTTTTTCTTGCTCATTAAGCTGAAGCCCTAAAACTAGATTAAAAAATTCTACGGTATCAGCCAAAGTGAGCAAACGACCGTCATGCAGATAGGGTGGTGAGTCTTTGATTCCGCGGAGTGGGAAAGTTTTTATCGAACCATCACCGACTGCTTTAAGCCCATTAATCATCTGAGTGTTAAAAAATCGCTCAGTTTGCAAATTGTGCATGGTGTTGTCGGTATAGTAGGGGGGGATATGACAGGTAGAGCATTGGGCTTTGCCAAAAAATAACTCTTGTCCTCTCAACTCTGCCGGTGTGGCTTTGGCAGGATCTAATTTACCATCCCATTTTAATTTAGGCGCTGGCGGGAAGTCCAAAATCTCTTGGAATTCGGCCATAAAGTGCACCTGACTGCCGCGCTCAAGGATATTTACCCCTTTCTTAGTTGCAATGACCGGATCCCCATCGAAATAAGCCCCTCGTTGTTCAAATTCAGTGAAATCTTCCACTGATTTAAGTGCGCGCTGAGAGCCAAATAATCGCTGAATGTTAACACCGCGCAAACTCGGTGTGCCAATACGATGACGAAATTCTTGGGGACGAATATCGCCAACCAAGTGAGTACCCTCATTAGTATGTCCATTTGCATGGCAATCAAGGCATGCGACGCCGCGACTTGGTTTTACTGACCGGCGATCGTCGGTCTGATTGAATTGCTGTTGCGGAAAAGGCGTTAACAGGAGTCTTAACCCTTCAATCTGTTTGGGGTTAAGGATCCCATTAAATAATTCATAATAATTCGCGATCGTAACTAGCTTTCCTTGCGAAACGTCACCTAGATCAGGCCGGGTGGTTAGGTAAATAGGCGGTGGATAAGGTGGTAAAAAATGATCGGGAATATCGAAATCAAGATCAAAACGGGTTAAATCACGATCTTCTTGTTTTTTAATCTCATCAATTGCAAATTTAGGGAAGAGCATCCCTCCTTCTTTCTGATTAGGATGGGGTAAAGGCAGAAAACCTTGCGGGTATAGTCCTTGCGCCTTAATTTGCTCAGGTGTCATTTTTGCTAACGTATCCCAAGTTACTCCTGCTGGTAATTTTACTCGTACCCCTTCTTGCACAGGTTTGCCGTTAGACATGGTATCTTGCGAGGGTTTATTGCTTAAATCGTAACGCTGATTCAGTAATGCTTGCTGTTTATCGTTAAGCGCTTGCTTTGCATTTGACATGCGATCGAGTACTGTTTGAAAACTCTCCGTATCAACAACAGGCAGATAGCTTGAAGGGGGAGGAGGTGCAGCATGGCTTTTGGTTAAAATGGTGCAGAGAAGTAGCGCTGTCCATAACGTTTTTTTTAACATGGTTTAAGCCCATTTATTAATTTTATGATTTTAAATCATAAAATAGTTGGAGTTACTTTACAACTTAAGAGCCCGTCATCCTGAGCGTAGCGATCTTACCCGAGCTGCGACCGTTAGGGAGTGGATAAATCATATCCGCTTACTTACGTGCGCGGCTCGGGTAAGATCGCTACGCTCAGGATGACGGTTATCCCCCGTACGGGAGGAAAGGGAGCACTTATGCAATATAAAGCCTTATCCATTGCGGGATTTGACGGTTCTGGTGGTGCTGGTATTCAGGCGGATTTGAAAACTTTTTCTGCATTTGGTTGCTATGGTATGACAGTGTTGACTGCTTTACCTGTGCAAAATACGCAGGGGGTAAAATCCTGCTATGAACTTCCTCTATCAGCAATCGACGAGCAATTGCATGCAATTTTTGCCGATATCAAACCCGACAGTATTAAAATCGGCATGCTCTTTAAACAAGAAATTGTTGAACTCGTGGCTAATTTTATCAGTAAAAATGCTCAAGATATTCCCATTGTTCTCGATCCTGTTACTGTCGACAAAAGCGGCTATCCGTTATTAGATCCAAATGCCTTGGATGTTCTGCGAACGCTGCTTATTCCATTAACTACCCTCATAACACCTAATCTACCGGAGGCAGAGATATTACTAGGGCGAGCGGTTACTACAATGCCTGAGATGGCTCAGCAATTACTGGCGTTGGGGGCAGAAAATGCTCTCTTGAAGGGCGGTCATTTAAACGCCGAGCACTCGAATGATTTTTTGCTTACAAAGCAAGGAAATGGGCAGTGGTTCACCAGTGCAAGGATTATTTCAAAGAATACCCATGGCACCGGTTGTACTTTGTCAGCCGCCATTGCTTCCTGCTTAGCTCTGGGTTTTGATCTAGTCACCGCTTGTCAGATTGCTAAACGCTACATCCTGCGAGCGATTGAGGCTGCTAAAGATGAGGATGTGGGAAAAGGCAATGGGCCCATCCACCATTTTTATCATTTATGGCCGACGATTGATAAAATTTGATCTTTTCTTATTTTTAGGACTATAAATAAATGATGGTTACATTAAAAGGGGTAACATGATGCGGACCTTTCTGATTGTAATTATAGTGATAATCGCGCTTTTAGTGATTTGGGCAGTCGGTATCTTTAATAGGCTAATTGCGTTAATAGAGGAAGTTAATAACAATAAGAAACAAATCGATATTCAATTAGATCGGCGCTATAAGGTCTTTGAGTCGCTGATTGAAACAGTAAAAAAATACATGGATTACGAGAAGACTACTTTAAAGGATGTAGTGGCACTGCGTAGTCAGGCGCAAGCTGCTAGGGCTGCTGGCGATGAGAAGGGGCGTATGGCTGCCGAAAATGGCATCTTCCAGATTGCTTCCAACTTAAATGTAGTATTTGAGCAATACCCTGATCTAAAAGCTAATCAAAATGCGCTGCAGTTGCAGGAAGAGATAGTTAACACAGAAAATAAGTTAGCTTACTCAAAACAAGCCTATAACGATAGTGTTGAGCGCTATGAAGCAAAGAAAAAGTCCTTTTTTGAATCGATGATAGTTGATTTTTTCCATGACAAATTAGATAAAGCATTTGAATACTGGTCACTGCCAGAGGAGCAAATTAAGGCACATGAAGATTATACGGTTAAATTTTGAGTTCATTTATGGGCTTGTCTGATTATCATGCATCTGTGGGTAATTGGCGTGAGCAATTGCGACGAAATGAGCGCAAAACCCGATGGGTTATTGCACTCTTTATTGTTATTTATGCCGGGGTTGGATTAATCGTTGATACGATAGTTCTAGAACAAACACGCTACCCGCCTGCTACTTTGACACAGAACTTATTGGATTTACTCACGCTAAGGGCAATACCTTACGCTACGTTGCTCATGTTTGGTTTTGCGGTCATTTCTTTAATGATCACTTATGCTATGTACGACAAAATCATGTTATTGGGTACAGATTCGCGGCAAATTACCCCAGAAAACGCAAAAAACTTGCAAGAGAAGCAACTCTACAACGTAATTGAAGAAATGAAAGTTGCCGCGGGCTTAGACTTTATGCCCAAGGTCTACCTCATTGAGGCGAATTATATGAATGCGTTTGCTAGCGGTTATAGTGAACGATCAGCAATGGTTGCTATTACGCGTGGCTTAATGGAAAAATTAGATCGCGCTGAAATGCAGGCGGTTATGGCCCATGAGTTGAGCCATATACGGCATCATGATATCAAATTGACGTTAATGGTTGCCGTACTTTCTAATATCTTGCTAATCGTAGTCGATCTCTTGTTTTATTCAGTAATTTTTCGCCGTGATGATAGGGAGGGAAATAATCAACTGGTATTAGTCATTACTTTTTTACGCTATATATTACCGTTAATTACAGTGGTATTAATGCTTTTTTTAAGTCGAACCCGCGAATACATGGCAGATTCCGGAGCTGTGGAATTAATGCGGGATAATGAACCGATGGCACGTGCTTTACTGAAAATCTCAGAGGATAATCACTTACATGCAGAGCAATACGTTCAAGATTATGGCAACACCCCTCATGAGCAGGTAAGACAGGCTTCGTATTTGTTCGATCCATCTGATATCGATCCAGTAAAGTCTTTTACCAACGCGTTTTCTACCCATCCTGGCATCGATGATCGCCTCCACGCGCTGGGTTTTAAACGGAAATCCCCCCGCTGAATAACCTGGTTTTACAAACTCAAATTCACGCCTACTATACTAGTATGAGGATAACTAAACTAAAAGGAGTTAATTATGCTACTAACATGGGCCCTTATTTTCTTAGTGGTTGCAATAATCGCAGGGATATTTGGTTTTAGAGGTGTTGCATCAACTGCTGTCGACATAGCAAAAGTACTATTTTTCATATTTGTCATTATTTTCGTTATCCTTCTGATTATGCATTTGCTCGGTGTTGGTGGTGTGCCATCACCAGTAAGTTAAGTCGCCCCCCTTCTAAGCGCATCGCCATGTCATCCTGAGCGCACTGCCTCGTCATCCGCGCGCACTGCCTCGTCATCCGAGCGCACTGCCTCGTCATCCTGAGCGCACTGCCTCGTCATCCGCGCGCACTGCCTCGTCATCCGAGCGCACTGCCTCGTCATCCGAGCGCACTGCCTCGTCATCCGCGCGCACTGCCTCGTCATCCGCGCGCACTGCCTCGTCATCCGAGCGCACTGCCTCGTCATCCTGAGCGCACTGCCTCGTCATCCGAGCGCACTGCCTCGTCATCCGAGCGCACTGCCTCGTCATCCTGAGCGCACTGCCTCGTCATCCGAGCGCACTGCCTCGTCATCCGAGCGCACTGCCTCGTCATCCGAGCGCGCTGCCTCGTCATCCTGAGCGCACTGCCTCGTCATCCTGAGCGCACTGCCTCGTCATCCTGAGCGCACTGCCTCGTCATCCGAGCGCACTGCCTCGTCATCCGAGCGCACTGCCTCGTCATCCGAGCGCGCTGCCTCGTCATCCTGAGCGCACTGCCTCGTCATCCGCGCGCACTGCCTCGTCATCCGAGCGCACTGCCTCGTCATCCGAGCGCACTGCCTCGTCCCGAGCGCACTGCCTCGTCATCCGAGCGCGCTGCCTCGTCATCCTGAGCGCAGCGAAGGATCTCCTGAATGTGGCATAGTTGTCAACCCTGGAGGTCCTTCGCTGCGCTCAGGACTCAGAGCCATTTTTTCCACTTAAAATATTGATAAGGAATTATGGCTGATGAAACCATCATCCCAAGAGCCATAAAATAGCCCCATTTATAAGAAAGCTCTGGTATAAATTGGAAGTTCATCCCGTATATGCTGGCAATAAGGGTTGGGGGAGAAAGATGGCTGCTGCAACAGAAACTATTTTGATGATCGCATTTTGTTCAATATGAATCATGCCTAAGGTTGCATCCAAGAGAAAATTGACTTTACTCGAAATAAAGCTCGCATGATCACTCAACGAACCGATGTCTTTACTCACGGTACCTAAGCGAGCTTGCCCTTCATCATCCAGTGTCTGTGCCACAGATTGAACAAAAAATGGAATGAGGCGGCTAAAGGTAACTAGGCATTCGCGGGCTTTTGCATTTAAGTCAGCATTGGCACCAATTGCTTGGATTAAATTCTGATAATTTGGTTTTTCTCCCTTCGAGTGAGGTATACTCTGGCCTAAAAATAAGTGTAGATGACTCTTCCAACCTATGATCAATGATTTCCAGAATATCCGCTAATCTATCGATAGTTGCCTCCAGCAATTCAATCAAGACAGTGGCTGCATGATTATGAATAAAGCCAAGACTATGTAACTGCGAAACAAAGAGTTTAAATGCTTGAGGTTCAATATAGCGGATGGTGATTAGCTGTTGTTTGGTAAGAATAAAAGTGACAACATCCTGTTTTGGATCAGGTGATTCTGATTGGGCAATCATGAAGGATGTCATAAACAGCGCATCTTTATTTTTATAAAGGCGACTGGATAACTCAATTTCACTCATTTCTTCGCGGGTGGGAATCGCAAAGCCGAGTAACTTCTCTAGCTGTAATTCTTCTATCCTACTAGGGTGCAGTAAATCAATCCAAACCGCTTCGTTCAATAGGGAAAGATTTCCTTCCCCAATTTCGTGTACTTGTAATGTTTTATCACTTAAGTAGGCAGTAATCATTAATTAGGCTAATTCTTTTTCAGATTTTTTAGTCGCTTTTTGATGTTGCTTCCATTCTTTGTCTTTAGCAAAAACGAAATAAGCTGCTTCTTCAATAAAAAAGCCGATATCATCAATCTTTGCCCAGCTACAATATTGTTTAATTTGTTTCAGAACATCAGCGCTAATTTCTACTTTGATTTTCTCTTTTTTAGTTGAACGATTACCATTAATAATGGCCATAATTTATCCTCCTGTTAAATTTGAAAAAAAAATACTAACAGATCCTTGATAAGAATGAAATTAAAATTGCGAGCGGAGCTCCGTCACTACGAACGCAGTGAAGCCGTCATTGCGAGGAGCGGAGCGACGAAGCAATCCAGTGGCCTTAAGAGATGCTAGGAAAGGTCGCTGGGATTGCTTCACTACGTTCGCAATGACGGTGTATTTTATGAACAAATTATGCAATTTTAGATGATTTCTTTCTTAGCCTGACGACTTTGGCCCTAACTTCCTCCCTGCAGAAATAACAAAAGGGCTTTCTGTACATGCAATCTATTTTCACTTTGGGTAAATATTACCGAAGCTGGTGCATCAGGTAAGGTTACTGAGACTTCTTTACCCCGCTCCATTGGCATGCAATGCATAAAGATTGCTTCAGGTTTTGCATAAGCCATCAGGGCCTCATTGACCTGAAAGCCAGCAAAATTTTCTTCAGCCTGTTGGGCAAATCCCATACTTGTCCAAACATCCGTGTAAACAGCATGTGCATTATGCACGGCAGCTTTTGGGCTTGAATAAGCGCTAATCTTATGCGAGTACCCTAGTCCTGTGGGACAAACATCAGAGAAGAGCTTTGCACCAGCATCCCCTCTCCCGCCCTTCGGGCCCCCTTCCCCGTTTCCGGGGCGAGGGGGGAAATGAAGGAAGTTCTTTGGGAGAAGCTATGCAAAGAGTTGGCGAGGATCTTGGCGTTGGGTTGATTTGTTGGCGGACAACAATAATTTATTGTTATCCCCAATCGTGGAGCAAGTGCTAAAAAGGTGTGTAAAATGTTGTTGCCATCCCCAATATAGGCCAGCGTTAAACCTTCTAAGCTGGCGAAGCGCTCTTGGAGGGTGAGTAAATCCGCTAAGATTTGACAAGGATGATATAAGGCGGATAAGCCATTGATGATAGGAATCGTGGCATAAGTGGCCATTTCTTGTAAAATCGCATGGTCATGGGTTCTAACCATAACAAAATCACAATAACCGTTTAGCACGCGTATTAAATCGCAAGGTTCTTCAGCTTTTCTTGTATTGGATACACTTTCGATCGCGCTTCCCCCTAAGCTTTGTATTGCCCGGGTGAAACTTAGACGCGTGCGCAAGGATGGTTTTTCGAAAATCATTACTAAATTTTTATACGCTAGCGCCTGATTGAAGTGCTGAGGATTTTGTTTAAGTTGGCTTGCGAGATTTAGAATGGCTGTTATTTCCTGGCTGCTTAACTCCGATCCAGTTAACAAGTGGCGAACTCTAGTCATTTCTTGTCCCCCTCCAAATAACTTCCCTCATTTCCCCCCTCGCCCCGGGAACGGGGAGAGGGGTTGGTGGTTTGAAGTTCTTTTCTGACACTTACCGAGAGGGGTTGCGTAGCTCCTATGATCTCAGTAAGTGAGCAGTTTTTCTCCAGGGCTTCGCTGACCCACTGGCCTACTTGATGATGAGCATCTCTAAAGGGAACGCCTTGGAGGACTAAAGTTTCCAAAATAGTGGTTGCATCTAAATAGCCAGTATCCGCTTTTTTTTGCATCAATTCAGTATTGAACTGCAGACTTTGTAAAAAGGGTGAAATAATCTCTAAGCAAACAAGCAAAGTGTCCACTGTATCAAACAGGCACTCTTTATCTTCTTGCATGTCTTTATTATAAGCAAGTGGCAATGCTTTCATTACAGTTAAAATGCCAACCAGATGACCAAATACTCGCCCCGTTTTACCACGAATAAGCTCTAAGACATCAGGATTTTTCTTATTGGGCATGAGTGATGAACCTGTTGCAAAAGCATCATCAAGAGTAACAAAAGAAACTCTTGGGTTGCCCACAAAATCAAATCTTCTGCTAAACGGGCAAGATGCATCATGATGATGGAGGCAATTGCACAAAACTCAATAACAAAATCGCGATCACTGACTGCATCGAGAGTATTCTCAATAACCCCAGAAAATCCCAAGGTGTTTCGCAACCCAGGATCGATCTAATGGCAAACTAGATCCTGCCAGTGCACCTGCACCCAGGGGAGAAAAATTCATGCGCTCTAGCCAGTCGTGTAATCGACTTGAGTCACGCTTAAACATAGCATGATAAGCAGCAAAAAATTGCCCTAAAGAAATCGGTTGTGCCTGTTGTAAATGGGTATAGCCAGGCATCCTATCTTTGGCGTGTTTATTGGCTAACTCTTGCAAAGTCTGAGTTAGCTTTTGCAAGTGGTTTGTAATTTGCTCGGACGCTTCACGGGTATAAAGCCTTAAATCGAGTGCGACTTGATCATTACGACTGCGGCCCGTATGTAATTTTTTCCCAGTATCACCGATTTTATTGGTTAACAAATGCTCTATAAACATATGGATATCTTCACAGGCGTCATCAAGAGGATGTAAGCCTTGTGTGATTTCGTTGGCAATTTCTTCTAGAGCTGTTGTAATCGCTTGGGCCTCCTCTTGCGTAATGAGTCCTTGGCGGGCGAGCATCTTTGCATGGGCTTGACTGCCGACTATGTCATGCGTGTAGAGCACGTGATCGAAGGCAAGAGAAGCATTAAATTTTACCACTTTCGGATCCAGGGGTTTTTTAAAACGCCCGCCCCAGGTTTTATGGCTCATTCATATCTCCTTTGTGTACCATGCCATATACTTTGGCAGATAGGGAGAATAAATTGATAAAACCCTCCGCATCTTGTTGATTATATACACTGTCTGATTCAAAAGTAGCAAGCTCAGGGTTGTGTAAACTAAAAGCAGATTGCATCCCGCAGGGGATCATGTTGCCTTTAAAGAGTTTTAACTTGACTGTCCCCGTAATGTGTTTTTGAGTGACCTCAATCAGGGCATCAAGGGCCTGTTTTGTTTGCGAAAACCAACGCCCCTCATAAACAAGGTTGGCATAAGTTTGCTGTAAGGATTGTTTTAAATGAAGTGTGGCACGATCAAGGCAAAGGCTCTCGAGCATTTGATGCGCTTTATAAAGCACTGCAGCAGCGGGTGCTTCATAAACCCCTCTGATTTTCATGCCGACTAGGCGATTTTCGACGATATCAGCTACACCGATACCATGATTACCGGCTTTATTATTCAGTTCGTGGAGCAATGCGATCGGTTTCATTAGGGTGCCGTCCACAGCAACGGGAACACCTTGGTTGAAATCGATGCTGATTAATTCGGCTTGGTCGGGTGTTTGCCCGAGAGACTTAGTCATTAATAACAAATCATCGGGCTTTTCCTGACTAGGATCCTCTAAAACACCACCTTCATGAGAAATATACCAAATATTATGATCGCGCGAATAGGGTGATTTAGGTGTCACCGGTACCTCAATACCATGTGCTTTAGCATAATCAATGGCTTCTTGCCTTGATTTGATTTGCCATGTTCGCCAGGGGGCAATAATCGTAAGTTGGGGAGCAAGCGCCTTTACGGTGTACTCAAAACGAACTTGATCATTCCCTTTGCCGGTGGCGCCATGGGCAACAGCATCCGCTTTTTCGTTAACGGCAATCTCGACTAGCTTTTGAGCGATGAGGGGTCTAGAAATCGTGCCTAAAATATATTGATTTTCGTAGAGTGCCCCAGCTTTAACGAGTTGCCAGAGATAGTTGCGCACAAATTCGTCTTGTACATTAACAACATAAGCTTTTGACGCCCCACTTCGAATCGCTTTTTCTTTGATGGCGGTGAGATTTTCGTTTTGGCCAAGATCACAAATGACAGCAATAATTTCCGCTTGCTGATAATTTTCTTTAAGCCAGGGGATCATCACTGAGGTATCGAGTCCACCAGAGTAGGCTAAGGCGATTTTTTTAGTTGATTTTTTCATAATGGTTCCATATTCATATTTTATGCATTTCTTGACTATATTCATTTTTGCTTGTGATGTCAACAGAAAATGAATATACTTTCAAAATAATGGTGATATATTCAGACTGAGAGAAGAGACAACTATGTCATATGACAATGTTCTTGCTGGGCATATTTTGAATATTGTGCAGACCGAGGAAATTGCTGAGCAGGTTGATTTGCAAAGTAGGTTAAAAGAGAGGGGCTATGACATTCCGCAAGCTACTTTATCGCGTCGCTTAAAAAAACTAAAGATTGCTAAGGTGGCTGGGATTTATCGCGTAGTGGATTTTAATAGGCCAAGCTTGCCTCTCGTGCTTAATCTGCAAATTTCTGATTATGGGCTCATTGTTTTACATACCCACCCTGGTAGCGCGAGTAGTTTGGCTTCTTTCATCGATAGAAAATACGTGGCTTATTCGCCCACGTCTACTAATAACTCAGGCATTTTGGGGACCATCGCTGGTGATGATACAGTAATTCTGATAATCAAATCGCAAGCGGATTTAGCAAGAGTCCTGCACATTATGCAAGAAGAGTTTCCGTATCTTAAGAAGACATACCCGTTTTAGAACGTGACAAACCAACAAACAGGGCTTGTAATTTTACTAAAAATGCGTATAATTTACCCATAATTATTATTTTTTATTCCGAGACAACTGATGACAACTATTTTAGAGAATGAACAAATTAATCTCGACTTACCATCAAAGATTTTTAACGCAAAGAATTTATCCCGATTATCAATAGCAGGCATTGACCCCAATTTAGATGATAATCAAAAAAAGTATCTAACCTGGGCATTAAAAAATTTATTTGTAGAAAAGACATCCTTGAAGGTACTTGGTCTTAACAATGTACCCGGCTCAGTAATAGATATTTTATCAACTGCGTTATTAGACCCAAAATGTTCAATCAATGAGATTCATCTTAGCTCTCTTCTTTCAGAGTCAGTGGTAAAGCTTAGGGAGGTACTTAAAAACCCAAGCTGTAAAGTGACTAATCTTTTGCTTCATTCCCTTGATGAAAACGCGGTAAGGGCGGCCGGGGATTTATTGAAAGACCCAAACAGTAAAGTGACTAGTCTTGGGCTTCGTTCCCTTGATGAAAGCGCGGTAAGGGCGGCCGGGGATTTATTGAAAGACCCAAGCTGTAAAGTGACTACTCTTGTGCTTCATTCCCTTGATGAAAGCGCGGCAAGGGCGGCCGGGGATTTATTGAAAGACCCAAACTGTAAAGTGACTCAGCTTGTGCTTTATTCCCTTGATGAAAACGCGGTAAGGGCGGCCGGGGATTTATTGAAAGACCCAAACAGTAAAGTGACTAATCTTGTGCTTCATTTCCTTGATGAAAACGCGGTAAGGGCGGCCGGGGATTTATTGAAAGACCCAAACAGTAAAGTGACTCAGCTTGTGCTTCGTTCCCTTGATGAAAACGCGGTAAGGGCGGCCGGGGATTTATTGAAAGACCCAAGCTGTAAAGTGACTACTCTTGAGCTTCGTTCCCTTGATGAAAACGCGGTAAGGGCGGCCGGGGATTTATTGAAAGACCCAAACAGTAAAGTGACTAGTCTTGGGCTTTATTCCCTTGATGAAAGCGCGGTAAGGGCGGCCGGGGATTTATTGAAAGACCCAAACAGTAAAGTGACTAATCTTGTGCTTTATTCCCTTGATGAAAACGCGGTAAGGGCGGCCGGGGATTTATTGAAAGACCCAAACTGTAAAGTGACTACTCTTGGGCTTCGTTCCCTTGATGAAAACGCGGTAAGGGCGGTCGGGGATTTATTGAAAGACCCAAACAGTAAAGTGACTAGTCTTGGGCTTTATTCCCTTGATGAAAACGCGGTAAGGGCGGCCGGGGATTTATTGAAAGACCCAAACTGTAAAGTGACTACTCTTGTGCTTCGTTCCCTTGATGAAAGCGCGGCAAGGGCGGCCGGGGATTTATTGAAAGGCCTCAGTCGCAAGATTCTTGTTAAGTCTTTTGTAAAGCTTGGACTTCAGGCTGAAGAGATAAATTCTTTGAAGGCGAAAGGAATAACTATTTTAGACATGAATAATAACCAAGCCAGCACCTCACACCCAAGCTCTTCAAGCTCTAGTGTTACTCAACCTAATAACAAAAGAAAAAGTGAAAATGAGAGCGAAGATGCACTTGATAAAAAGAGAGCAAGATTGGATGCAACTCCTCAATTGCCATCTTCGATTCAAGCTTCAGCGAATACCCATTCCTCCATTCACCACCCAAACCCAAATCGAATGAGTGAACGAGAACAAACAAGTCTAACCCCACCACATACGCCGTTTACATCTCCTAGCTCTTCATTTTCTTCAAGTTCAATTAATTCTCCAATAGGTACACCTGTTAATTTTTTCAGACCCGCAGCAACAGGACCAGCACTCTTACAATTGCCACCAACGCAAACTTCAGTACCCACCGCTCGTTTAGCTAGCTCTATTAGCCCCTCAACGAGTACTGCCCAAAGCCAAGGGAATTCTTATAGTTCGGCCTCTTCGATTGCAGGAAGTTCAAACCCTAGCCTTGCAGCAGGAAACGGGATGACTAATCTACGTATTCATAGTTTAGAAGGGTCGGCTTTTTCAGTGAATCAAGAGCAACGGCTAAGGCCAGAAGTCAAAATTAAAGAAGAGCCTATGAGCGAGTATCATCATCCTCACTAGCTGCTTACCTACACTTTCAATCTTTATTATTCAGTTCGTGGAGCAATGCGATCGGTTTCATTGCTTATTCGCCCACGCCTACTAATAACTCAGGCATTTTGGGGCCATCGCTGGTGATGATACAGTAATTCTGATAATCAAATCGCAAGCGGATTTAGCAAGAGTCCTGCACATTATGCAAGAAGAGTTTCCGTATCTTAAGAAGACATACCCGTTTTAGAACGTGACAAACCAACAAACAGGGCTTGTAATTTTACTAAAAATGCGTATAATTTACCCACAATTATTATTTTTTATTCCGAGACAACTGATGACAACTATTTTAGAGAATGAACAAATTAATCTCGACTTACCATTAAAGATTTTTAACGCAAAGAATTTATCCCAATTATCAATAGCAGGCATTGACCCCAATTTAGATGATAATCAAAAAAAGTATCTAACCTGGGCATTAAAAAATTTATTTGTAGAAAAGACATCCTTGAAGGTACTTGGTCTTAACAATGTACCCGGCTCAGTAATAGATATTTTATCAACTGGGTTATTAGACCCAAAATGTTCAATCAAGGAGATTCATCTTAGTTCTCTTCTTTCAGAGTCAGTGGTAAAGCTTAGGGAGATACTTAAAAACCCAAGCTGTAAAGTGACTAATCTTGGGCTTGGTTCCCTTGATGAAAACGTGGTAAGGGCAGCCGGGGATTTATTGAAAGACCCAAGCTGTAAAGTGACTAATCTTGAGCTTCGTTCCCTTGATGAAAACGCGGTAAGGGCGGCCGGGGATTTTTTGAAAGACCCAAGCTGTAAAGTCAATAATCTTTTGCTTCATTCCCTTAATGAAAACGCGGTGAGGGCAGCCGGGGATTTATTGAAAGACCCAAGCTGTAAAGTGACTATTCTTGGGCTTCGTTCCCTTGATGAAAACGCGGTAAGGGCGGCCGGGGATTTATTGAAAGACCCAAACAGTAAAGTGACTCAGCTTGTGCTTAATTCCCTTGATGAAAGCGCGGTAAGGGCGGCCGGGGATTTATTGAAAGACCCAAGCTGTAAAGTGACTGGTCTTGTGCTTCATTCCCTTGATGAAAACGCGGTAAGGGCGGCCGGGGATTTATTGAAAGACCCAAACAGTAAAGTGACTGCTCTTACGCTTCATTCCCTTGATGAAAGCGCGGTAAGGGCGGCCGGGGATTTATTGAAAGACCCAAACAGTAAAGTGACTAGTCTTGGGCTTTATTCCCTTGATGAAAGCGCGGTAAGGGCGGCCGGGGATTTATTGAAAGACCCAAACAGTAAAGTGACTAGTCTTGGGCTTTATTCCCTTGATGAAAGCGCGGTAAGGGCGGCCGGGGATTTATTGAAAGACCCAAGCTGTAAAGTGACTACTCTTGTGCTTCATTCCCTTGGTGAAAACGCGGTAAGGGCGGCCGGGGATTTATTGAAAGACCCAAACTGTAAAGTGACTACTCTTGGGCTTCGTTCCCTTGATGAAAACGCGGTAAGGGCAGCCGGGGATTTATTGAAAGACCCAAGCTTAAAGTGACTATTCTTGGGCTTCGTTCCCTTGATGAAAACGCGGTAAGGGCGGCCGGGGATTTATTGAAAGACCCAAACAGTAAAGTGACTCAGCTTGTGCTTAATTCCCTTGATGAAAGCGCGGTAAGGGCGGCCGGGGATTTATTGAAAGACCCAAGCTGTAAAGTGACTGGTCTTGTGCTTCATTCCCTTGATGAAAACGCGGTAAGGGCGGCCGGGGATTTATTGAAAGACCCAAACAGTAAAGTGACTGCTCTTACGCTTCATTCCCTTGATGAAAGCGCGGTAAGGGCGGCCGGGGATTTATTGAAAGACCCAAACAGTAAAGTGACTAGTCTTGGGCTTTATTCCCTTGATGAAAGCGCGGTAAGGGCGGCCGGGGATTTATTGAAAGACCCAAACAGTAAAGTGACTAGTCTTGGGCTTTATTCCCTTGATGAAAGCGCGGTAAGGGCGGCCGGGGATTTATTGAAAGACCCAAACAGTAAAGTGACTAGTCTTGGGCTTTATTCCCTTGATGAAAGCGCGGTAAGGGCGGCCGGGGATTTATTGAAAGACCCAAACAGTAAAGTGACTCAGCTTGTGCTTCATTCCCTTGGTGAAAACGCGGTAAGGGCGGCCGGGGATTTATTGAAAGACCCAAACTGTAAAGTGACTACTCTTGGGCTTCGTTCCCTTGATGAAAACGCGGTAAGGGCGGTCGGGGATTTATTGAAAGACCCAAACAGTAAAGTGACTAGTCTTGGGCTTTATTCCCTTGATGAAAACGCGGTAAGGGCGGCCGGGGATTTATTGAAAGACCCAAACTGTAAAGTGACTACTCTTGTGCTTCGTTCCCTTGATGAAAGCGCGGTAAGGGCGGCCGGGGATTTATTGAAAGGCCTCAGTCGCAAGATTCTTGTTAAGTCTTTTGTAAAGCTTGGACTTCAGGCTGAAGAGATAAATTCTTTGAAGGCGAAAGGAATAACTATTTTAGACATGAATAATAACCAAGCCAGCATCTCACGCCCAAGCTCTTCAAGCTCTAGTGTTACTCAACCTAATAACAAAAGAAAAAGTGAAAATGAGAGCGAAGATGCACTTGATAAAAAGAGAGCAAGATTGGATGCAACTCCTCAATTGCCATCTTCGATTCAAGCTTCAGCGAATATCCATTCCTCCATCCACCACCCAAACCCAAATCGAATGAGTGAACGAGAACAAACAAGTCTAACCCCGTCACATACGCCGTTTACATCTCCTAGTTCTTCATTTTCTTCAAGTTCAACTAATTCTCCAATAGGTACACCTGTTAATTTTTTCAGACCCGCAGCAACAGGACCAGCACTCTTACAATTGCCACCAACGCAAACTTCAGTACCCACAGCTCGTTTAGCTGGCTCTATTAGCCCCTCAACGAGTACTGCCCAAAGCCAAGGGAATTCTTATAGTTCGGCCTCTTCGATTGCAGGAAGTTCAAACCCTAGCCTTGCAGCAGGAAACGGGATGACTAATCTACGTATTCATAGTTTAGAAGGGTCGGCTTTTTCAGTGAATCAAGAGCAACGGCTAAGGCCAGAAGTCAAAATTAAAGAAGAGCCTATGAGCGAGTATCATCATCCTCACTAGCTGCTTACCTACACTTTCAATCTTTATTATTCAGTTCGTGGAGCAATGCGATCGGTTTCATTGCTTATTCGCCCACGCCTACTAATAACTCAGGCATTTTGGGGGGCATCGCTGGTGATGATACAGTAATTCTGATAATCAAATCGCAAGCGGATTTAGCAAGAGTCCTGCGCATTATGCAAGAAGAGTTTCCGTATCTTAAGAAGACATACCCGTTTTAGAACGTGACAAACCAACAAACAGGGCTTGTAATTTTACTAAAAATGCGTATAATTTACCCATAATTTTTATTTTTTATTCCGAGACAACTGATGACAACTATTTTAAAGAATGAACAAATTAATCTCGACTTACCATTAAAGATTTTTAACGCAAAGAATTTATCCCAATTATCAATAGCAGGCATTGACCCCAATTTAGATGATAATCAAAAAAAGTATCTAACCTGGGCATTAAAAAATTTATTTGTAGAAAAGACATCCTTGAAGGCGCTTGGTCTTAACAATGTACCCGGCTCAGTAATAGATATTTTATCAACTGCGCTATTAGACCCAAAATGTTCAATCAATGAGATTCATCTTAGCTCTCTTCTTTCAGAGTCAGTGGTAAAGCTTAGGGAGGTACTTAAAAACCCAAACAGTAAAGTGACTAGTCTTGGGCTTTATTCCCTTGATGAAAACGCGGTAAGGGCGGCCGGGGATTTATTGAAAGACCCAAGCTGTAAAGTGACTACTCTTGGGCTTCGTTCCCTTGATGAAAACGCGGTAAGGGCGGCCGGGGATTTATTGAAAGACCCAAACTGTAAAGTGACTACTCTTGCGCTTCATTCCCTTGATAAAAACGCGGTAAAGGCGGCCGGGGATTTATTGAAAGACCCAAGCTGTAAAGTGACTGCTCTTGGGCTTCGTTCCCTTGATGAAAACGCGGTAAGGGCGGCCGGGGATTTATTGAAAGACCCAAACAGTAAAGTGACTGCTCTTACGCTTCGTTCCCTTGATGAAAGCGCGGTAAGGGCGGCCGGGGATTTATTGAAAGGCCCAAGCTGTAAAGTGACTACTCTTGTGCTTCGTTCCCTTGATGAAAGCGCGGTAAGGGCGGCCGGGGATTTATTGAAAGGCCTCAGTCGCAAGATTCTTGTTAAGTCTTTTGTAAAGCTTGGACTTCAGGCTGAAGAGATAAATTCTTTGAAGGCGAAAGGAATAACTATTTTAGACATGAATAATAACCAAGCTAGCACCTCACACCCAAGCTCTTCAAGCTCTAGTGTTACTCAACCTAATAACAAAAGAAAAAGTGAAAATGAGAGCGAAGATGCACTTGATAAAAAGAGAGCAAGATTGGATGCAACTCCTCAATTGCCATCTTCGATTCAAGCTTCAGCGAATACCCATTCCTCCATTCACCACCCAAACCCAAATCGAATGAGTGAACGAGAACAAACAAGTCCAACCCCACCACATACGCCGTTTACATCTCCTAGCTCTTCATTTTCTTCAAGTTCAATTAATTCTCCAATAGGTACACCTGTTAATTTTTTCAGACCCGCAGCAACAGGACCAGCACTCTTACAATTGCCACCAACGCAAACTTCAGTACCCACCGCTCGTTTAGCTAGCTCTATTAGCCCCTCAACGAGTACTGCCCAAAACCAAGGGAGTTCGTATAGTTCGGCCTCTTCGATTGCAGGAAGTTCAAACCCTAGCCTTGCAGCAGGAAACGGGATGACTAATCTACGTATTCATAGTTTAGAAGGGTCGGCTTTTTCAGTGAATCAAGAGCAACGGCTAAGGCCAGAAGTCAAAATTAAAGAAGAGCCTATGAGCGAGTATCATCATCCTCACTAGCTGCTTACCTACACTTTCAATCTTTATTATTCAGTTCGTGGAGCAATGCGATCGGTTTCATTGCTTATTCGCCCACGCCTACTAATAACTCAGGCATTTTGGGGGGCCATCGCTGGTGATGATACAGTAATTCTGATAATCAAATCGCAAGCGGATTTAGCAAGAGTCCTGCACATTATGCAAGAAGAGTTTCCGTATCTTAAGAAGACATACCCGTTTTAGAACGTGACAAACCAACAAACAGGGCTTGTAATTTTACTAAAAATGCGTATAATTTACCCATAATTTTTATTTTTTATTCCGAGACAACTGATGACAACTATTTTAAAGAATGAACAAATTAATCTCGACTTACCATTAAAGATTTTTAACGCAAAGAATTTATCCCAATTATCAATAGCAGGCATTGACCCCAATTTAGATGATAATCAAAAAAAGTATCTAACCTGGGCATTAAAAAATTTATTTGTAGAAAAGACATCCTTGAAGGCACTTGGTCTTAACAATGTACCCGGCTCAGTAATAGATATTTTATCAACTGCGCTATTAGACCCAAAATGTTCAATCAATGAGATTCATCTTAGCTCTCTTCTTTCAGAGTCAGTGGTAAAGCTTAGGGAGGTACTTAAAAACCCAAACAGTAAAGTGACTAGTCTTGGGCTTAATTCCCTTGATGAAAACGCGGTAAGGGCGGTCGGGGATTTATTGAAAGACCCAAACAGTAAAGTGACTACTCTTGGGCTTGGTTCCCTTGATGAAAACGCGGTAAGGGCGGCCGGGGATTTATTGAAAGACCCAAGCTGTAAAGTGACTACTCTTGTGCTTCGTTCCCTTGATGAAAACGCGGTAAGGGCGGCCGGGGATTTATTGAAAGACCCAAGCAGTAAAGTGACTACTCTTGTGCTTCGTTCCCTTGATGAAAACGCGGTAAGGGCGGCCGGGGATTTATTGAAAGACCCAAACAGTAAAGTGACTCAGCTTGTGCTTAATTCCCTTGATGAAAGCGCGGTAAGGGCGGCCGGGGATTTATTGAAAGACCCAAGCTGTAAAGTGACTCAGTCTTGTGCTTAATTCCCTTGATGAAAGCGCGGTAAGGGCGGCCGGGGATTTATTGAAAGACCCAAGCAGTAAAGTGACTGCTCTTACGCTTCATTCCCTTGATGAAAGCGCGGTAAGGGCGGCCGGGGATTTATTGAAAGACCCAAACAGTAAAGTGACTAGTCTTGGGCTTTATTCCCTTGATGAAAGCGCGGTAAGGGCGGCCGGGGATTTATTGAAAGACCCAAACAGTAAAGTGACTACTCTTGGGCTTTATTCCCTTGATGAAAACGCGGTAAGGGCGGCCGGGGATTTATTGAAAGACCCAAGCTGTAAAGTGACTATCTTTCTTCCCGTTCCCTTGATGAAAACGCGGTAAGGGCGGCCGGGGATTTATTGAAAGACCCAAACAGTAAAGTGACTCAGCTTGTGCTTAATTCCCTTGATGAAAGCGCGGTAAGGGCGGCCGGGGATTTATTGAAAGACCCAAACTGTAAAGTGACTAGCTTGTGCTTCATTCCCTTGATGAAAGCGCGGTAAGGGCGGCCGGGGATTTATTGAAAGACCCAAACTGTAAAGTGACTACTCTTGGGCTTCGTTCCCTTGATGAAAGCGCGGTAAGGGCGGCCGGGGATTTATTGAAAGACCCAAACAGTAAAGTGACTAGTCTTGGGCTTTATTCCCTTGATGAAAGCGCGGTAAGGGCGGCCGGGGATTTATTGAAAGACCCAAACAGTAAAGTGACTCAGCTTGTGCTTCATTCCCTTGGTGAAAACGCGGTAAGGGCGGCCGGGGATTTATTGAAAGACCCAAACTGTAAAGTGACTACTCTTGGGCTTCGTTCCCTTGATGAAAACGCGGTAAGGGCGGTCGGGGATTTATTGAAAGACCCAAACAGTAAAGTGACTAGTCTTGGGCTTTATTCCCTTGATGAAAACGCGGTAAGGGCGGCCGGGGATTTATTGAAAGACCCAAACTGTAAAGTGACTACTCTTGTGCTTCGTTCCCTTGATGAAAGCGCGGTAAGGGCGGCCGGGGATTTATTGAAAGGCCTCAGTCGCAAGATTCTTGTTAAGTCTTTTGTAAAGCTTGGACTTCAGGCTGAAGAGATAAATTCTTTGAAGGCGAAAGGAATAACTATTTTAGACATGAATAATAACCAAGCCAGCACCTCACGCCCAAGCTCTTCAAGCTCTAGTGTTACTCAACCTAATAACAAAAGAAAAAGTGAAAATGAGAGCGAAGATGCACTTGATAAAAAGAGAGCAAGATTGGATGCAACTCCTCAATTGCCATCTTCGATTCAAGCTTCAGCGAATATCCATTCCTCCATCCACCACCCAAACCCAAATCGAATGAGTGAACGAGAACAAACAAGTCTAACCCCGTCACATACGCCGTTTACATCTCCTAGTTCTTCATTTTCTTCAAGTTCAACTAATTCTCCAATAGGTACACCTGTTAATTTTTTCAGACCCGCAGCAACAGGACCAGCACTCTTACAATTGCCACCAACGCAAACTTCAGTACCCACAGCTCGTTTAGCTGGCTCTATTAGCCCCTCAACGAGTACTGCCCAAAGCCAAGGGAATTCTTATAGTTCGGCCTCTTCGATTGCAGGAAGTTCAAACCCTAGCCTTGCAGCAGGAAACGGGATGACTAATCTACGTATTCATAGTTTAGAAGGGTCGGCTTTTTCAGTGAATCAAGAGCAACGGCTAAGGCCAGAAGTCAAAATTAAAGAAGAGCCTATGAGCGAGTATCATCATCCTCACTAGCTGCTTACCTACACTTTCAATCTTTATTATTCAGTTCGTGGAGCAATGCGATCGGTTTCATTGCTTATTCGCCCACGCCTACTAATAACTCAGGCATTTTGGGGCCATCGCTGGTGATGATACAGTAATTCTGATAATCAAATCGCAAGCGGATTTAGCAAGAGTCCTGCACATTATGCAAGAAGAGTTTCCGTATCTTAAGAAGACATACCCGTTTTAGAACGTGACAAACCAACAAACAGGGCTTGTAATTTTACTAAAAATGCGTATAATTTACCCACAATTATTATTTTTTATTCCGAGACAACTGATGACAACTATTTTAGAGAATGAACAAATTAATCTCGACTTACCATTAAAGATTTTTAACGCAAAGAATTTATCCCAATTATCAATAGCAGGCATTGACCCCAATTTAGATGATAATCAAAAAAAGTATCTAACCTGGGCATTAAAAAATTTATTTGTAGAAAAGACATCCTTGAAGGTACTTGGTCTTAACAATGTACCCGGCTCAGTAATAGATATTTTATCAACTGGGTTATTAGACCCAAAATGTTCAATCAAGGAGATTCATCTTAGTTCTCTTCTTTCAGAGTCAGTGGTAAAGCTTAGGGAGATACTTAAAAACCCAAGCTGTAAAGTGACTAATCTTGGGCTTGGTTCCCTTGATGAAAACGTGGTAAGGGCAGCCGGGGATTTATTGAAAGACCCAAGCTGTAAAGTGACTAATCTTGAGCTTCGTTCCCTTGATGAAAACGCGGTAAGGGCGGCCGGGGATTTTTTGAAAGACCCAAGCTGTAAAGTCAATAATCTTTTGCTTCATTCCCTTAATGAAAACGCGGTGAGGGCAGCCGGGGATTTATTGAAAGACCCAAGCTGTAAAGTGACTATTCTTGGGCTTCGTTCCCTTGATGAAAACGCGGTAAGGGCGGCCGGGGATTTATTGAAAGACCCAAACAGTAAAGTGACTCAGCTTGTGCTTAATTCCCTTGATGAAAGCGCGGTAAGGGCGGCCGGGGATTTATTGAAAGACCCAAGCTGTAAAGTGACTGGTCTTGTGCTTCATTCCCTTGATGAAAACGCGGTAAGGGCGGCCGGGGATTTATTGAAAGACCCAAACAGTAAAGTGACTGCTCTTACGCTTCATTCCCTTGATGAAAGCGCGGTAAGGGCGGCCGGGGATTTATTGAAAGACCCAAACAGTAAAGTGACTAGTCTTGGGCTTTATTCCCTTGATGAAAGCGCGGTAAGGGCGGCCGGGGATTTATTGAAAGACCCAAACAGTAAAGTGACTAGTCTTGGGCTTTATTCCCTTGATGAAAACGCGGTAAGGGCGGCCGGGGATTTATTGAAAGACCCAAGCTGTAAAGTGACTACTCTTGGGCTTCATTCCCTTGGTGAAAACGCGGTAAGGGCGGCCGGGGATTTATTGAAAGACCCAAACTGTAAAGTGACTACTCTTGGGCTTCGTTCCCTTGATGAAAACGCGGTAAGGGCGGTCGGGGATTTATTGAAAGACCCAAACAGTAAAGTGACTAGTCTTGGGCTTTATTCCCTTGATGAAAACGCGGTAAGGGCGGTCGGGGATTTATTGAAAGACCCAAACAGTAAAGTGACTAGTCTTGGGCTTTATTCCCTTGATGAAAACGCGGTAAGGGCGGCCGGGGATTTATTGAAAGACCCAAACTGTAAAGTGACTACTCTTGGGCTTCATTCCCTTGATGAAAACGCGGTAAGGGCGGCCGGGGATTTATTGAAAGGCCTCAGTCGCAAGATTCTTGTTAAGTCTTTTGTAAAGCTTGGACTTCAGGCTGAAGAGATAAATTCTTTGAAGGCGAAAGGAATAACTATTTTAGACATGAATAATAACCAAGCCAGCACCTCACACCCAAGCTCTTCAAGCTCTAGTGTTACTCAACCTAATAACAAAAGAAAAAGTGAAAATGAGAGCGAAGATGCACTTGATAAAAAGAGAGCAAGATTGGATGCAACTCCTCAATTGCCATCTTCGATTCAAGCTTCAGCGAATACCCATTCCTCCATTCACCACCCAAACCCAAATCGAATGAGTGAACGAGAGCAAACAAGTCTAACCCCACCACATACGCCGTTTACATCTCCTAGTTCTTCATTTTCTTCAAGTTCAATTAATTCTCCAATAGGTACACCTGTTAATTTTTTCAGACCCGCAGCAACAGGACCAGCACTCTTACAATTGCCACCAACGCAAACTTCAGTACCCACAGCTCGTTTAGCTAGCTCTATTAGCCCCTCAACGAGTACTGCCCAAAGCCAAGGGAATTCTTATAGTTCGGCCTCTTCGATTGCAGGAAGTTCAAACCCTAGCCTTGCAGCAGGAAACGGGATGACTAATCTACGTATTCATAGTTTAGAAGGGTCGGCTTTTTCAGTGAATCAAGAGCAACGGCTAAGGCCAGAAGTCAAAATTAAAGAAGAGCCTATGAGCGAGTATCATCATCCTCACTAGCTGCTTACCTACACTTTCAATCTTTATTATTCAGTTCGTGGAGCAATGCGATCGGTTTCATTGCTTATTCGCCCACGTCTACTAATAACTCAGGCATTTTGGGGACCATCGCTGGTGATGATACAGTAATTCTGATAATCAAATCGCAAGCGGATTTAGCAAGAGTCCTGCACATTATGCAAGAAGAGTTTCCGTATCTTAAGAAGACATACCCGTTTTAGAACGTGACAAACCAACAAACAGGGCAGTATTTTCCAATCCAAGAATGAGCCTGAAATAGTGCCGAAGTCGTCACTAAGTTAATGGGATGTTTTGTTTTTATTTTGTTTAAAATAATATCATTTATTGCCTCAGCGCTAACATAAACTGACCCACCTATAGCTAAAAAAACTGACCCACCCATTGTATTCCAAAAAACTTGTCATAACTCAAATCACGGACTGCGCTACTGTTTAAGTAAGCTCATTTATAAAGGAGCTGAGCATGTGTCGCAGAGGATTATGCAAACACTGTGGTATTTCATTTGAACGGCTCAAAAATCCTGCCCAATCGTATTGCTCAAAAACAGCCTGCCAATTGGCACGTAAACGAGCATGGCGCCGGAAGAAGATGAGTCAGGACGTTGATTATAAGGCAAATCAGCGAGCTGCTAATAAGCGTTGGCAATCAAAAAACGCCAGCTATTGGCAAAGGTACAGAGCAAAACATCCTGACTATGTTGCAAAGAATCGCACTGGACAGCATAGACGAGATAGCAAAAGACGGGGTAAGGCGTCATTTCTTGCAAAGAGCGACGCGTTCCCATCAGACCCCCTAGTTCTCCCTGGTACCTACTTGCTAACCCCCCTGATAGGAGAGACGCTTGCAAAGAGTGACGCGTTACGCGTCAAAATCCTTGTAGAGCCTGGAGAAAATGCCTTTGAGAGCCTGCTTGCAAAGAGTCTACCGTATAGCCAACTAAAAACCTAGTTGGTTACAATGCGACCATAATCTAACGGAAGACTATTATTATGAAACAACCTGAAGTCAGGGCCCTTGAATGGCACCAGCTTGATGTACGCTATGCGGACATTCGTATCCATACACAAACGGCCATTAATCGTCTTATACGATCGATTCAATCCCATGGGTTGTTGATTCCCGTTTTAGTTGTACCCTGGAGGAGTGCTGAGTCAAGCGAGCGTTGGGTTGTCATTGATGGCTATTTACGTATCGCAGCATTCCAGGCACTACGACACGACAGCATAGAGGTAGTTGTTTCTAGCCACACTATGAAAGACGCCCTTATTGACCTATATCGCCAGAATACTTCCCGTGTCTGGGAAGCCTATGAAGAAGCTAAATTAGCACAAACACTCATCAGCGAGCATCAACTTTCACAGACTGAGGTAGCCCAACAGCTAGGTAAGAGCAAGAGTTGGGTGTCCTACCGCCTGCAGTTACTTCAAGATCTCCCTGAATTTGTAGAACAAGCAATACGTCAAGGCGTATTGTCAACTTGGACAACCCAGCGCATTATCTTACCGTTCGCGCGCGCGAACAGTGAGGGTGCAAAAAAACTAGTCAAGTACTTAGAAACAAAAACACACGCCAGTAGAGACATTCAAGCCTATTATACGCATTACTTAAGTAGTAATCGTCAAACCCGTAAAAATATGCTGGATGAGCCACAGCATTTTTTTAAAGCCCATGCTTTTCAAATGAAATCAGACACAGTGCCACTTGATAAACTAGCCCCTGAAGAAGCTTGGGAAAGTATCCTTGCGCTGTGTTTATCCAAACTGAAGCGACTTGAGGGTATTCTCCCTGCAGTGTTTTATCCAAAGCAAGCATCGATCGAACGCAGCATGCTCATGAAGCCCTTGTCAGCATTGCTTAATCAAGTCCATCAACTACAAAAAAATGTTGAGGAAAACCACCATGTATGATCCGGTTATAAAAAGTACCATTAAACAACTTCATCAGATAGGTAAGAGTATTAGAGAAATTAGCAGATCCCTGGGTATTTCACGAAATACAGTTCGTTCAATATTGCGCCAAGAAGTTAACCTCGAGTTAATAGAAAAGCAAGACCTTCTTGAGCTCATTCGAACCTTACTGGGTTCGTGCAAAGGGAATTTAGTTCGTGTTCATGAAATACTGACTGCAGAACACCAACAAAACATCGCATACAGCACATTAACTTATTGGGTACGCAAATATGCGCTTCGAGATAACCCGAGGCAGCGTGTCGGTGAGTATCTTTTTGAGCCAGGAGAGGAAATGCAACATGATACCTCACCCCATTGGCTGGAACTCGGTGGAAAACGAGTCAAAGCACAATGTGCTTCGCTTATATTTGGTTTTAGTTGCATGCTTTTTGTTCAGTATTATCCTCGATTCTCACGTTTTGAAGCGAAGTCGTTTCTCTCTGATGCCTTGGTTTTTATGCAGTCTTCCTGCAATCGCTGCATCATTGATAATACCAGTGTCATTCTAGCAGGTGGTGCTGGCGCTTACGCCGTTGTGGCACCCGAGATGGTGTTCTTTAGTCGTGTCTTTGGCTTTCAATTCATAGCACATGCTGTGAATCACGCTGATCGTAAGGGTAAGATTGAAAGACCTTTTTATTATCTTGAAACCAATTTTCTTGCTGGACGTGTTTTTAAGGATTGGCAAGATTTAAATAACCAAGCACGTGCTTGGTGTGAGGCGGTCAATCAAAAAGTGAAACGTCATTTGGGAGAAAGTCCAACAATATTGTATCAACAAGAACGCCCATACTGCATGAGTTTACCGAAAGTGTTGCCTCCTATTTACAATCAGTTGCAACGCATGGTCAATTCTGAAGGTTACATTAGTGTTGAAACCCAGCGTTACTCCGTTCCAGAGCGATTGCTTGGGCAGGTGGTGGATGTTTATCAATACATGAACCACATTGATGTTTTTTACCAGCATCAAAAAGTAGCTACGCATCAAAGAGCAACAGGACGGCCTTACCAGCGCCTTTGTGATAAAAGCCATCATCCTACATTGAGGAAAGAAGCGATGCTTAACGAATTGTCTGAAGCACAGCGTAAGCTTACTGGGCTTCATCCCCTATTAGACCTCTACCTTAATGACCTAAAGTCACAGGTAAAAGGTCGAGGGTTTTCAGTATTTAAGCGCTTACTCTATTTTAAGGAGCTCTATCCTCAAGATGCATTTATCGCTGGGATCGTCAGTGCACAAAAGTATCGTTTATACGATATGAATCGCCTTGAACGCATCATATTGCGTTCTATCCAAAGTGATTTTTTTAACCTTTAGTCGTGAGGCGTTTTCTTATGTATGACGAATTACATCAATACCTCAATCAATTGCGTCTCAGGGGAATGGATGAGCTACTAGACAGTGTGCTTTTAGAGGCTCAGAAAGAGGGGCTCTGCGCACAGGATGTCCTGCATAAACTTCTTGTTGCTGAAACGCAGTACCAAAAAATACGCGCTTTAGAAAATCGATTAAAAAATGCTAAGATCCCCTGGGAGTGGAGCATTGATACCTTCCCATTTCAACGACAACCGGCCATTAAACGTGACCAAGTCATGGCATTGGCTAAATTAGAGTTCATTAAAAGCGCAGAAAATATTACACTCATTGGCAATCCAGGTGCAGGGAAAACAGGCATAGCTATCAGTTTATTACGCTTGGCAATTACCAATGGCTATAGAGGGCGCTTTTACAATGCTCAGGAGTTGTTAAACGACCTGTATACCTCACTAGCGGATAGAAAGACGTCTAGTCTCTTAAAGAGCATCGCAGCCTACGATTTGTTAATCATCGATGAGCTCGGATATTTAACCTTAACCCCGGAACAAATCAATATTTTCTTTAAACTGATTGATATGCGATATCGCAAGAAATCAACCATCATTACAACCAACCTAGACTATACTCAATGGCACGAAATCTTTAAGAGCAAACCACTGGTCGATGCTATGTTGGATAGATTCAGGCATTATTGCACGACTATTTCAATTCTGGGGGACAGTCTTCGCGCTGCCAGTGAAGTAAACAAACCGCTACAATCCACGTAAGTACCACGCTTAAGCATCGGAAAACCATCCTGAATAGGAGTGAATGCGCTTAGTTAATACTATGAATCCTAAGGAGTCTATTCTTTTGATCACCCCAACTGCCCGATAGGCATCTTCTCAAGGGGAAGATGACAAGGAATCTATCGAAAACTTGTGAGTAAACTGATGGATAACCTGGTGCAGTAAGCTGCACTTCAGGTTACCCACAGCTTACATCACAAGTTTTCAATAGATGGATTTATTTTATATTCCAACAATAATCTTTTATTTTTTTTAGTCTAATAGCTCGTGTGCTAAGCACTCTCGCTATTATGTTTTTGCGCATTTAGTGGGTCAATTTTTCTTAGCAAAAGTGGGTCAATTTAAGTTA
>CAVXEK010000003.1:0-482077 GCA_963760845.1 uncultured Gammaproteobacteria bacterium
CGGCATGGTGTATGTCATTTTTGGCAGTCGTGGAGGATTTGCCTCCCCTTTTAATTTGAACAATTTGAATGGCAGTAATGGCTTTATGGTTCCTGCCATCGCATCGGGCGGTAGTCTGGGTATTTCCGTCAGTATGGCAGGGGATATCAACGGCGATAACATCACCGATCTCGTCTTGGGGGCTCAACTGGTAAACATAGATAACGGTGCAGCGTATGTCATTTTTGGCAGTCGTGGAGGATTTACCTCCCCTTTTAATTTAACGAATTTGAATGGCAGCAATGGCTTTATGGTCCCTGGCATCGCATCAAGTGGTTATCTAGGTTATTCCGTCAGTACGGCAGGGGATATCAACGGTGATAACATCACCGATCTCGTCTTGGGGGCTTATGCTGCAAACTCGAATAACGGCATGGCGTATGTCATTTTTGGCAGTAGTGGGGGATTTACTTCCCCTTTTAATTTAAGTAATTTGAATGGTAGCAATGGGTTTATGGTCCCTGGTATCGCATCGACTGGTTATCTAGGTATTTCCGTCAGTACGGCAGGGGATATCAACGGTGATAACATCACCGATCTCGTCTTGGGGGCTCCTGTTGCAAACTCGAATAACGGCACGGCTTATGTCATTTTTGGCAGTCGTGGGGGATTTACTTCCCCTTTTAATTTAACGAATTTGAATGGCAACAATGGCTTTATGGTCCCTGGCATCGCATCAGATGGTTATCTAGGTAATTCCGTCAGTACGGCAGGGGATATCAACGGGGATAACATCACCGATCTCGTCTTGGGGGCTTATGATGCAAACTCGAATAACGGCACGGCTTATGTCATTTTTGGCAGTCGTGGGGGATTTACTTCCCCTTTTAATTTAACGAATTTGAATGGTAGCAATGGGTTTATGGTCCCTGGTATCGCATCGAGTGGTTATCTAGGTATTTCCGTCAGTACGGCAGGGGATATCAACGGTGATAACATCACCGATCTCGTCTTGGGGGCTTATCGGTGCAAACTCGAATAACGGCACGGCTTATGTCATTTTTGGCAGTCGTGGGGGATTTGTCTCCCCTTTTAATTTAAGTAATTTGAATGGTAGCAATGGCTTTATGGTCCCTGGCATCGCATCGGGTGGTTATCTCGGTAATTCCGTCAGTACGGCAGGGGATATCAACGGGGATAACATCACCGATCTCGTCTTGGGGGCTTATGCTGCAAACTCGGTAACGGCACGGCGTATGTCATTTTTGGGCAAAACACAGTTGTAACTCCTACACCTACATCAACATCAATGCCTGCATCCACCCCTACGCCAACTCCAACATTCACCACAACCCCCATAATGCCTACACCTGTGACAACTCCAACACCCACATCTACATTTGCTCCTCCATCAACTACCAATTTAACCCCTTGTCCTTCAAATCAACCTCTAACCCTGGACAATCACAACATCCAAATCAACCAAGGCCAAAATTTACGATTAACGCCAAATGATTTATCCGCTACTTGTGGAAATAGTACCGCTCCTAATTTGGGAACTAATTTTACTATCACAGGAATAACCCATGCAGAGGTTCAAACCCGCAATAGCAGCGGTTTTTGGAATAATGCTTCGAGCTTTTTAGGGATTGATCTTTCCGAAGGCAATATTGCTTTGGTACAGGATAACAGCACATTTCCACCTGAGTTAAATATTTCTATTACGGATGGAGAAACGATATTAAATTCACCGGTGAGGATTGATTTTAGTACTAATCAAAGTATGCCAGTGGTCAGCAATATTACTTTTAGTATTCGCATTAGCGGAACAACGATTTTAAATACAACTCAATTTCAAATTACTGATACGGGGACGCCTTTAGATAATGTGGTTATTTCTGTTACGTCTGTTCAAGGTGGCTATTTTAGCTTAGTCAATACATCAACTCCTATTTCTGATTTTACTTACTATCAATTACAAAATGGGCAAATTCAGTTTGTACACAATGGTACAGCACTTCCAAAAATAACCTTCAGTGTAGGAGATGGTTCAGGCCAACCGATACCTGTCAGTCCTTTGGTTAGCTTTTTTAATATCAATCAATCCAATACTCCTTCTGTACCTCTCGCTGCTGTAATTGGCGGTGCGTTAGGAGCTGTAGCGATTACTGCTGCAATTGGATTAAGTGCATTTGGAATTTTTAAACATCGACAAAATCAAGAACGAAAAGAAAAGCAAACTCATCAAACGCCAGAGTTAAAAGCGGTAGCTAACCCGCTGCAAATGAATTAAAAAAACGGGGAATTTTAGGATGTAATTTTTTTTTAGGTTGAAAAAAGTTTAGAAACATAATCAGTTTTAATTTATAAAGGAACTTTCAAATGCCATCATCTTCTACAAATACAACAAATGTTTCATCATCTGGCAGTGCGACTCATTTATCTTCTCATCCTACGGTTAACAAAACGAATACCAGTACTGCAAATGCGTATGATCCAGCAAGCGATTTAGGTTATGGCGTGGGAAGGTTATTCAGAGGGGCTTTTGATTTGGCTTCGAGTGCGTGGCAAAGTTGGTGGAATCCCAATCTAGGACCTTCTCCTGAAGAAATTGCCAAAAAACAACAGGCTATTTATGTAGCTGGTGTAAAAGAATGTATTCAACATTTAGAGCCTGCGCTCGAAAATGTTCGAAAAAATCCAAATGATCCAGCAAGTCTAGGAAAAATTGATGATCTGTCGCAGCATTATGCGGCTTATGTGAATGTTGCTCCTGCGATGGAGTTGAATGCTTATCAACAACAACTTTTTCAACCGATTAGTGAGCAAATAGAGCGATTATCTGATCCAAGTTTAAAACAGAAATTAAAAATGTTGTTGCCCGTGTTAGCAATAGGCTCTTCGGCAGAAAAAAATAAAAAAACTCATTCTGCAATACAAAATGATGAATATGGTGTACCGCTTTCTCAAGCTTATTATGATGAAGAAAAAACAGTCAAAAATCCTCCCAACGAAAAACGCCATCTTGAACAAATTTCTACCTCTACACTAAACATGGTTAATTTACCGCTAGATAACCAAATAAATCCTGCTTTTCAGAATAAACGCGCTGTCATGCAACAATCCTTCCCTGCCTCGTTTGATTTGAACAATTTGAATGGTAACAATGGCTTTATGGTCCCTGGTATCGCATCGGGTGGTTATCTCGGTGGTTCCGTCAGTACGGCAGGCGATATCAACGGGGATAACATCACCGATCTCGTCTTGGGGGCTTTTAATGCAAACTCGGGTAACGGCGCGGCGTATGTCATTTTTGGCAGTCGTGGGGGATTTACTTCCCCTTTTGATTTAACGAGTTTGAATGGCAACAATGGCTTTATGGTTCCTGCCATCGCATTGAGTGGTTATCTAGGTATTTCCGTCAGTACGGCAGGGGATATCAACGGTGATAACATCACCGATCTCATCTTAGGGGCCCCTTTTGCAAACTCGTATAACGGCACGGCGTATGTCATTTTTGGCAGTCGTGGAGGATTTACCTCCCCTTTTAATTTAACTAATTTGAATGGCAGCAATGGCTTTATGGTCCCTGGTATCTCATCGAATGGTGAGCTAGGTTCTTCCGTCAGTACGGCAGGGGATATCAACGGGGATAACATCACCGATCTCGTCTTGGGGGCTCCTGTTGCAAACTCGAATAACGGCACGGCTTATGTTATTTTTGGCAGTCGTGGGGGATTTACTTCCCCTTTTAATTTAACGAATTTGAATGGCAACAATGGCTTTATGGTCCCTGGCATCGCATCGGGTGGTTATCTCGGTATTTCCGTCAGTACGGCAGGGGATATCAACGGGGATAACATCACCGATCTCGTCTTGGGGGCTTATGCTGCAAATTCGCGTAACGGCACGGCTTATGTCATTTTTGGCAGTCGTGGGGGATTTACTTCCCCTTTTAATTTAAACAATTTGAATGGCAACAATGGCTTTATGGTCCCTGGCATTGCATCAAATGGTTATCTCGGTATTTCCGTCAGTACGGCAGGGGATATCAACGGCGATAACATCACCGATCTCGTCTTGGGGGCTTATCAGGCAAACTCGAATAACGGCACGGCGTATGTCATTTTTGGCAGTAGTGGGGGATTTACTTCCCCTTTTAATTTAAGTAATTTGAATGGTAGCAATGGGTTTATGGTCCCTGGTATCGCATCGACTGGTTATCTAGGTAATTCCGTCAGTACGGCAGGGGATATCAACGGGGATAACATCACCGATCTCGTCTTGGGGGCTTATGGTGCAAACTCGGGTAACGGCACGGCGTATGTCATTTTTGGCAGTCGTGGGGGATTTACTTCTCCTTTTAATTTAACGAATTTGAATAGCAGCAATGGCTTTATGATTCCTGGCATCGCATCGACTGATAATCTCGGTAGTTCCGTCAGTACAGCAGGGGATATCAACGGGGATAACATCACCGACATTGTCTTGGGGGCTCCTGGAAATAACGGTACGGCGTATGTCATTTTTGGGCAAAACACAGTTGTAACTCCTACACCTACATCAACATCAATGCCTGCATCCACCCCTACGCCAACTCCAACATTCACCACAACCCCCATAATGCCTACACCTGTGACAACTCCAACACCCACATCTACATTTGCTCCTCCATCAACTACCAATTTAACCCCTTGTCCTTCAAATCAACCTCTAACCCTGGACAATCACAACATCCAAATCAACCAAGGCCAAAATTTACGATTAACGCCAAATGATTTATCCGCTACTTGTGGAAATAGTACCGCTCCTAATTTGGGAACTAATTTTACTATCACAGGAATAACCCATGCAGAGGTTCAAACCCGCAATAGCAGCGGTTTTTGGAATAATGCTTCGAGCTTTTTAGGGATTGATCTTTCCGAAGGCAATATTGCTTTGTTACAGGATAACAGCACATTTCCACCTGAGTTAAATATTTCTATTACGGATGGAGAAACGATATTAAATTCACCGGTGAGGATTGATTTTAGTACTAATCAAAGTATGCCAGTGGTCAGCAATATTACTTTTAGTATTCGCATTAGCGGAACAACAATTTTAAATGCAACTCAATTTCAAATTACTGATACGGGGACGCCTTTAGATAATGTGGTTATTTCTGTTACGTCTGTTCAAGGTGGCTATTTTAGCTTAGTCAATACATCAACTCCTATTTCTGATTTTACTTACTATCAATTACAAAATGGGCAAATTCAGTTTGTACACAATGGTACAGCACTTCCAAAAATAACCTTCAGTGTAGGAGATGGTTCAGGCCAACCGATACCTGTCAGTCCTTTGGTTAGCTTTTTTAATATCAATCAATCCAATACTCCTTCTGTACCTCTCGCTGCTGTAATTGGCGGTGCGTTAGGAGCTGTAGCGATTACTGCTGCAATTGGATTAAGTGCATTTGGAATTTTTAAACATCGACAAAATCAAGAACGAAAAGAAAAGCAAACTCATCAAACGCCAGAGTTAAAAGCGGTAGCTAACCCGCTGCAAATGAATTAAAAAAACGGGGAATTTTAGGATGTAATTTTTTTTTAGGTTGAAAAAAGTTTAGAAACATAATCAGTTTTAATTTATAAAGGAACTTTCAAATGCCATCATCTTCTACAAATACAACAAATGTTTCATCATCTGGCAGTGCGACTCATTTATCTTCTCATCCTACGGTTAACAAAACGAATACCAGTACTGCAAATGCGTATGATCCAGCAAGCGATTTAGGTTATGGCGTGGGAAGGTTATTCAGAGGGGCTTTTGATTTAGCTTCGAGTGCGTGGCAAAGTTGGTGGAATCCCAATCTAGGACCTTCTCCTGAAGAAATTGCCAAAAAACAACAGGCTATTTATGTAGCTGGTGTAAAAGAATGTATTCAACATTTAGAGCCTGCGCTCGAAAATGTTCGAAAAAATCCAAATGATCCAGCAAGTCTAGGAAAAATTGATGATCTGTCGCAGCATTATGCGGCTTATGTGAATGTTGCTCCTGCGATGGAATTGAATGCTTATCAACAACAACTTTTTCAACCGATTAGTGAGCAAGTAGAGCGATTATCTGATCCAAGTTTAAAACAGAAATTAAAAATGTTGTTGCCCGTGTTAGCAATAGGCTCTTCGGCAGAAAAAAATAAAAAAACTCATTCTGCAATACAAAATGATGAATATGGTGTACCGCTTTCTCAAGCTTATTATGATGAAGAAAAAACAGTCAAAAATCCTCCCAACGAAAAACGCCATCTTGAACAAATCCTCGCCGCTAACTTAAATTGACCCACTTTTGCTAAGAAAAATTGACCCACTAAATGCGCAAAAACATAATAGCGAGAGTGCTTAGCACACGAGCTATTAGACTAAAAAAAATAAAAGATTATTGTTGGAATATAAAATAAATCCATCTATTGAAAACTTGTGATGTAAGCTGTGGGTAACCTGAAGTGCAGCTTACTGCACCAGGTTATCCATCAGTTTACTCACAAGTTTTCGATAGATTCCTTGTCATCTTCCCCTTGAGAAGATGCCTATCGGGCAGTTGGGGTGATCAAAAGAATAGACTCCTTAGGATTCATAGTATTAACTAAGCGCATTCACTCCTATTCAGGATGGTTTTCCGATGCTTAAGCGTGGTACTTACGTGGATTGTAGCGGTTTGTTTACTTCACTGGCAGCGCGAAGACTGTCCCCCAGAATTGAAATAGTCGTGCAATAATGCCTGAATCTATCCAACATAGCATCGACCAGTGGTTTGCTCTTAAAGATTTCGTGCCATTGAGTATAGTCTAGGTTGGTTGTAATGATGGTTGATTTCTTGCGATATCGCATATCAATCAGTTTAAAGAAAATATTGATTTGTTCCGGGGTTAAGGTTAAATATCCGAGCTCATCGATGATTAACAAATCGTAGGCTGCGATGCTCTTTAAGAGACTAGACGTCTTTCTATCCGCTAGTGAGGTATACAGGTCGTTTAACAACTCCTGAGCATTGTAAAAGCGCCCTCTATAGCCATTGGTAATTGCCAAGCGTAATAAACTGATAGCTATGCCTGTTTTCCCTGCACCTGGATTGCCAATGAGTGTAATATTTTCTGCGCTTTTAATGAACTCTAATTTAGCCAATGCCATGACTTGGTCACGTTTAATGGCCGGTTGTCGTTGAAATGGGAAGGTATCAATGCTCCACTCCCAGGGGATCTTAGCATTTTTTAATCGATTTTCTAAAGCGCGTATTTTTTGGTACTGCGTTTCAGCAACAAGAAGTTTATGCAGGACATCCTGTGCGCAGAGCCCCTCTTTCTGAGCCTCTAAAAGCACACTGTCTAGTAGCTCATCCATTCCCCTGAGACGCAATTGATTGAGGTATTGATGTAATTCGTCATACATAAGAAAACGCCTCACGACTAAAGGTTAAAAAAATCACTTTGGATAGAACGCAATATGATGCGTTCAAGGCGATTCATATCGTATAAACGATACTTTTGTGCACTGACGATCCCAGCGATAAATGCATCTTGAGGATAGAGCTCCTTAAAATAGAGTAAGCGCTTAAATACTGAAAACCCTCGACCTTTTACCTGTGACTTTAGGTCATTAAGGTAGAGGTCTAATAGGGGATGAAGCCCAGTAAGCTTACGCTGTGCTTCAGACAATTCGTTAAGCATCGCTTCTTTCCTCAATGTAGGATGATGGCTTTTATCACAAAGGCGCTGGTAAGGCCGTCCTGTTGCTCTTTGATGCGTAGCTACTTTTTGATGCTGGTAAAAAACATCAATGTGGTTCATGTATTGATAAACATCCACCACCTGCCCAAGCAATCGCTCTGGAACGGAGTAACGCTGGGTTTCAACACTAATGTAACCTTCAGAATTGACCATGCGTTGCAACTGATTGTAAATAGGAGGCAACACTTTCGGTAAACTCATGCAGTATGGGCGTTCTTGTTGATACAATATTGTTGGACTTTCTCCCAAATGACGTTTCACTTTTTGATTGACCGCCTCACACCAAGCACGTGCTTGGTTATTTAAATCTTGCCAATCCTTAAAAACACGTCCAGCAAGAAAATTGGTTTCAAGATAATAAAAAGGTCTTTCAATCTTACCCTTACGATCAGCGTGATTCACAGCATGTGCTATGAATTGAAAGCCAAAGACACGACTAAAGAACACCATCTCGGGTGCCACAACGGCGTAAGCGCCAGCACCACCTGCTAGAATGACACTGGTATTATCAATGATGCAGCGATTGCAGGAAGACTGCATAAAAACCAAGGCATCAGAGAGAAACGACTTCGCTTCAAAACGTGAGAATCGAGGATAATACTGAACAAAAAGCATGCGACTAAAACCAAATATAAGCGAAGCACATTGTGCTTTGACTCGTTTTCCACCGAGTTCCAGCCAATGGGGTGAGGTATCATGTTGCATTTCCTCTCCTGGCTCAAAAAGATACTCACCGACACGCTGCCTCGGGTTATCTCGAAGCGCATATTTGCGTACCCAATAAGTTAATGTGCTGTATGCGATGTTTTGTTGGTGTTCTGCAGTCAGTATTTCATGAACACGAACTAAATTCCCTTTGCACGAACCCAGTAAGGTTCGAATGAGCTCAAGAAGGTCTTGCTTTTCTATTAACTCGAGGTTAACTTCTTGGCGCAATATTGAACGAACTGTATTTCGTGAAATACCCAGGGATCTGCTAATTTCTCTAATACTCTTACCTATCTGATGAAGTTGTTTAATGGTACTTTTTATAACCGGATCATACATGGTGGTTTTCCTCAACATTTTTTTGTAGTTGATGGACTTGATTAAGCAATGCTGACAAGGGCTTCATGAGCATGCTGCGTTCGATCGATGCTTGCTTTGGATAAAACACTGCAGGGAGAATACCCTCAAGTCGCTTCAGTTTGGATAAACACAGCGCAAGGATACTTTCCCAAGCTTCTTCAGGGGCTAGTTTATCAAGTGGCACTGTGTCTGATTTCATTTGAAAAGCATGGGCTTTAAAAAAATGCTGTGGCTCATCCAGCATATTTTTACGGGTTTGACGATTACTACTTAAGTAATGCGTATAATAGGCTTGAATGTCTCTACTGGCGTGTGTTTTTGTTTCTAAGTACTTGACTAGTTTTTTTGCACCCTCACTGTTCGCGCGCGCGAACGGTAAGATAATGCGCTGGGTTGTCCAAGTTGACAATACGCCTTGACGTATTGCTTGTTCTACAAATTCAGGGAGATCTTGAAGTAACTGCAGGCGGTAGGACACCCAACTCTTGCTCTTACCTAGCTGTTGGGCTACCTCAGTCTGTGAAAGTTGATGCTCGCTGATGAGTGTTTGTGCTAATTTAGCTTCTTCATAGGCTTCCCAGACACGGGAAGTATTCTGGCGATATAGGTCAATAAGGGCGTCTTTCATAGTGTGGCTAGAAACAACTACCTCTATGCTGTCGTGTCGTAGTGCCTGGAATGCTGCGATACGTAAATAGCCATCAATGACAACCCAACGCTCGCTTGACTCAGCACTCCTCCAGGGTACAACTAAAACGGGAATCAACAACCCATGGGATTGAATCGATCGTATAAGACGATTAATGGCCGTTTGTGTATGGATACGAATGTCCGCATAGCGTACATCAAGCTGGTGCCATTCAAGGGCCCTGACTTCAGGTTGTTTCATAATAATAGTCTTCCGTTAGATTATGGTCGCATTGTAACCAACTAGGTTTTTAGTTGGCTATACGGTAGACTCTTTGCAAGCAGGCTCTCAAAGGCATTTTCTCCAGGCTCTACAAGGATTTTGACGCGTAACGCGTCACTCTTTGCAAGCGTCTCTCCTATCAGGGGGGTTAGCAAGTAGGTACCAGGGAGAACTAGGGGGTCTGATGGGAACGCGTCGCTCTTTGCAAGAAATGACGCCTTACCCCGTCTTTTGCTATCTCGTCTATGCTGTCCAGTGCGATTCTTTGCAACATAGTCAGGATGTTTTGCTCTGTACCTTTGCCAATAGCTGGCGTTTTTTGATTGCCAACGCTTATTAGCAGCTCGCTGATTTGCCTTATAATCAACGTCCTGACTCATCTTCTTCCGGCGCCATGCTCGTTTACGTGCCAATTGGCAGGCTGTTTTTGAGCAATACGATTGGGCAGGATTTTTGAGCCGTTCAAATGAAATACCACAGTGTTTGCATAATCCTCTGCGACACATGCTCAGCTCCTTTATAAATGAGCTTACTTAAACAGTAGCGCAGTCCGTGATTTGAGTTATGACAAGTTTTTTGGAATACAATGGGTGGGTCAGTTTTTTTAGCTATAGGTGGGTCAGTTTATGTTAGCGCTGAGGTGAACAAATTTCTACCTCTACACTAAACATGGTTAATTTACCGCTAGATAACCAAATAAATCCTGCTTTTCAGAATAAACGCGCTGTCATGCAACAATCCTTCCCTGCCACGTTTGATTTGAACAATTTGAATGGTAACAATGGCTTTATGGTCCCTGGCATCGCATCGGGTGGTGATCTAGGTTATTCCGTCAGTACGGCAGGGGATATCAACGGGGATAACATCACCGATCTCGTCTTGGGGGCTTATAATGCAAACTCGGGTAACGGCACGGCGTATGTCATTTTTGGCAGTCGTGGAGGATTTATCTCCCCTTTTAATTTAACGAATTTGAATGGCAGCAATGGCTTTATGGTTCCTGGCATCGCATCGGGTGGTTATCTAGGTATTTCCGTCAGTACGGCAGGGGATATCAACGGTGATAACATCACCGATCTCGTCTTGGGGGCTCCTGTATGCAAACTCGGTAACGGCACGGCTTATGTCATTTTTGGCAGTCGTGGAGGATTTGTCTCCCCTTTTAATTTAACGAATTTGAATGGCAGCAATGGCTTTATGGTCCCTGGCATCGCATCGAGTGGTGATCTAGGTTATTCCGTCAGTACGGCAGGGGATATCAACGGTGATAACATCACCGATCTCGTCTTGGGGGCTCCTGCTGCAAACTCGAATAACGGCACGGCGTATGTCATTTTTGGCAGTCGTGGGGGATTTGTCTCCCCTTTTAATTTAACGAATTTGAATGGCAGCAATGGCTTTATGGTCCCTGGCATCGCATCGGGTGGTGATCTAGGTATTTCCGTCAGTACGGCAGGGGATATCAACGGGGATAACATCACCGATCTCGTCTTGGGGGCTTATGCTGCAAACTCGGGTAACGGCACGGCTTATGTCATTTTTGGCAGTCGTGGGGGATTTACCTCCCCTTTTAATTTAACGAATTTGAATGGCAGCAATGGCTTTACGGTCCCTGGCATCGCATCGGGTGGTTATCTAGGTATTTCCGTCAGTACGGCAGGGGATATCAACGGGGATAACATCACCGATCTCGTCTTGGGGGCTTATTATGCAAACTCGATAACGGCACGGCTTATGTCATTTTTGGCAGTCGTGGGGGATTTACCTCCCCTTTTAATTTAACGAATTTGAATGGCAGCAATGGCTTTATGGTCCCTGGCATCGCATCGGGTGGTCAGCTAGGTTTTTCCGTCAGTACGGCAGGGGATATCAACGGGGATAACATCACCGATCTCGTCTTGGGGGCTTATGGTGCAAACTCGAATAACGGCACGGCGTATGTCATTTTTGGCAGTCGTGGGGGATTTACTCTCCCCTTTTAATTTAACGAATTTGAATGGCAGCAATGGCTTTATGATCCCTGGCATCGCATCGACTGGTTATCTAGGTAATTCCGTCAGTACGGCAGGGGATATCAACGGGGATAACATCACCGATCTCGTCTTGGGGGCTTATGCATGCAAACTCGGGTAACGGCACGGCGTATGTCATTTTTGGGCAAAACACAGTTGTGACTCCTACACCTACATCAACATCAATGCCTGCATCCACCCCTACGCCAACTCCAACATTCACCACAACCCCCATAATGCCTACACCTGTGACAACTCCAACACCCACATCTACATTTGCTCCTCCATCAACTACCAATTTAACCCCTTGTCCTTCAAATCAACCTCTAACCCTGGACAATCACAACATCCAAATCAACCAAGGCCAAAATTTACGATTAACTCCCAATGATTTATCCGCTACTTGTGGAAATAGTACCACCCCTAATTTGGGAACGATTTTACCGTCACAGGAATAACCCATGCACAGGTTCAAACCGCAATAGCAGTGGTTTTTGGAATAATGCTTCGAGCTTTTTGGGCAGTGACCTTTCTCAAGGCAATGTGGAATTGATACAAGATAACAGTACGATTGCGCCTGAATTTAATTTTACCGTTACGGATGGACAAACAACGTTACCAGCTGCACCGCTGGGTTCAATTTAGTACCACTCAAAGTACCGTTACAGGTCAACAACATTGCTTTTAGATTCAACCTCAACGGCACAACCATTTTAAATCCACAACAATTTCAAATTACGGATACTGGCACGAAGTTAGATAATGTGGTGATTTCAGTTACCTCTGTTCAAGATGGATATTTTCGCTCGTAGAATTCCTCAACCCCCATCACCGATTTTACTTATTATCAATTACAAAATGGGCAAATTCAATTTGTGCACAATGGAACAGCACTTCCCAAAATAACCTTCAGTATAGGAGATGGTTCAGGCCAACCGGTACTATTTAGTCCGTTGGTGAGCTTTTTTAATACGAACAATCCCAATAGTCCTTCTGTACCACTCGCTGCTGTGTTGGCGGTGCAATCGGAGCAGTAGCGGTTACTGCTGCGATTGGATTAACTGCATTTGGCATTTTTAAACATCGCCAAAATCAAGAACGAAAAGAGCAGCGAGCTCATACACCACTGGAATTAAGTGCCGTAGCGAATCCCTTACAACGTGGACCTGCTGCTCAATGATGCCAACGATTTAACAAAGGAAATTGCTATGCCATATTCTTTTAATACAACAAATACAACCCATGCGACATCAACTCGAAATGCAAGTGACGTAACTTCGCCTGCAGCAGCGAATCGAACTAATACAAATTCAGCAGGCTGGTATGATCCCGAGAACAATTTCGGCTATGGTGTGGGGAGATTATTCAGAGGGGCTTTTGATTTAGCGTGGAATGCGTATCAAAGTTGGTGGAATCCAGCACCTTCAAAAGCAGAAATAGCGCTTCAAAAACAACATAAAATTTACCGTCAGGGGTTAGAAGAATGTGTTAAACATTTGGCTCGTACCGATATTCGTTTTGTTAGCTGTAGGATGAGAAGAGGAGGAAGTTGCATTTCCAGACGATGAAACATTCGTGGTATTTGTGGGAGATGATGGCATTTGAAAGGTCCTTTTAAAAATTAAAACTGATAGTGTTTCTAAGCTTTTTTCAACCTACAAAAAAATTACATCCTAAAATTACTCAGCCTTTTTTAATTCACTTGCAGCGGGTTAGCCACCGTTTTTAACTCTGGTGTCTGATGAGCCTGCTTTCCTCCTCGTTCTTGTTCTCGACGCCATTTGAAAATGCCAAATGCAGCCATTCCTGCCGCTGCTGCAAAAACAGTAATTCCTACCACACTGCCAACCACAGTCGCTATTGGTACGGAAGGATTATTGGGATTGTTCGTATTTAAGAAATTCACTAAGGGACTAATGAGTAGTGTTTGACCTAAGCCGTCATTAAAACTGAGAGTGAGATTGAGGGGACCTGTTCCATTTCGCAGCAACTGAATTTGTCCATTCTCGAGTTGGTAATAGGTAAAATTCTGAATAGGGATTAACGGGTTATCAACTATCGTAAGATAGCCATTTTGAATGGATTCTACCGAAATGACACTTTGATTTGTGATGGGAAGTTGACCTGACTCTAAGATGATAGTGCCATTAGACAAGATATCTAAAACTATGGTTAAAGTAGGGGGGGTTATGGGAGTGGGAGTGGGAGTGGGAGTGGGGGTTGGTGCAGGGGTTGGGGTTGGTGTAGGGGTTGGTGTAGGCGTTGGTGTAGGAGCCACAACCGTATTTTGTCCAAAAATGACATACGCCGTGCCATTAGCCGAGTTTACTCCCCGAGGCCCTAAGACGAGATCGGTGATGTTATCCCCGTTGATATCCCCTGCCGTACTGATGGAATAACCTAGCTCACCACCCGATGCGATACCAGGGACCATAAAGCCATTACTGCCATTCAAATTGTTCAAATTAAAAGGGGAAGTAAATCCCCCACGACTGCCAAAAATGACATACGCCGTGCCGTTAGCCGAGTTTGCATTAAGAGCTCCCAAGACGAGATCGGTGATGTTATCGCCGTTGATATCCCCTGCTGTACTGACGGAATAACCCAGACTACCGCCCGATGCGATGGCAGGAACCGTAAACCCATTACTGCCATTCAAATTGTTCAAATTAAAAGGGGAGGCAAATCCTCCACGACTGCCAAAAATGACATACACCATGCCGTTACCTGAGTTTGCATTATAAGCCCCCAAGACGAGATCGGTGATATTATCCCCGTTGATATCCCCTGCCGTACTGACGGACTTACCGAGAGCACCACTCGATGTGATACCAGGGACCATAAAGCCATTGTTGCCATTCAAATTCGTTAAATTAAAAGGGGAAGTAAATCCCCCACGACTGCCAAAAATAACATAAGCCGTGCCGTTATTCGAGCTTGCAACAGGAGCCCCCAAGACGAGATCGGTGATGTTATCCCCGTCGATATCGCCGGCCGTACTGACGGAAATACCGAGATAACTACTCGATGCGATGCCTGGAATCATAAAGCCATTGTTGCCATTCAAATTGTTCAAATCAAACGTGGCAGGAAAGGATTGTTGCATGACAGCGCGTTTATTCGTAAAAGCAGGAATGGATTCTACAGCGCTTAATTGCGCCGGTGCATTATCGTTAATTCCTAGTTCCGCTTCTGGGGACAGTGCCTCTTTTTCTGAGAGAAAATCTTGCCGAGACAACAAGGGCAATAACTCCCGCACGGCTTGGCTGAGAGCGGTATTTTTTAGCCGCTCCAGTTGTGTTTCTATCGGTTGAAAAAGTTTTTCTTGAACTTGTTTTAATGCGTCTGTTGGTGCCGGTTGAACATAAGCCGCATAATGCGAGGCTAATTTTTCAATTCGTTTCAAACTTTGCGGATCATTCGGATTTTTACGCAGATTATCGAGTGCTCGATCCAAATGTTTAACACATTCTTCCAACCCCTGGCGGTAAATTTTATGTTGTTTTTGATGCGCTATTTCCGTTTGCGAAGGTCCTGGATTCCACCAGCTTCCCAACGCATTGCTTGCTAAATCAAAAGCACCTCTTAATAATTTTCCCACGCCATAACCTAAATCGCTTGTGGGAACATACCCACTTGCTGTACTGCTATTTGTTTTGTTAACTATAGGATGAGAAGGGGAGGGAGTTGTACCAGATGATGAAACATTCGTGGTATTCGTAAAAGAAGAGGGCATTTGAAAGTTCCTTTTAAATTAAAATTAATTGTTTTTTAACCTACAAAAAAATGTGCATCCCAAATTATTCAGCCTTTTTTAATTCACTTGCAGTGGGTTAGCTACCGCTTTTAACTCTGGTGTTAGATGAGCCTGTTTTTCTTCTCGCTCTTGTTCTCGACGCCATTTAAAAATGCCAAATGCAGCCATTCCTGCCGCTGCTGCAAAAACAGTAATTCCTACCACACTGCCAATCACAGCCGCTAATGGTACTGAAGGAGCATTAGGATTATTCGTATCTAAAAAACTCACTAAGGGACTAATGAGCACCGGCTCACCTGAACCATCTCCTACACTTAAAGTAATTTGTGGAAGTGCTGTACCATTGTGTACAAACTGAATTTGCTCATTTTGTAATTGATAGTAAGTAAAATCAGAAATAGGAGTTGATGTATTGACTAAGCTAAAATAGCCACCTTGAACAGACGTAACAGAAATAACCACATTATCTAAAGGCGTCCCCGTATCAGTAATTTGAAATTGAGTTGTATTTAAAATCGTTGCTCCGCTAATACTAATACTAATACATACCCATCGATAAACTGGTGCACTTTTTGTTTTATCTTAACAAGATGTTCTTCAATATTCCCAAATGAATTGGCTAGTTTTGATGGATTGTAAACACAACGTAATATATCAGCGTTTAATGCTAGCAATCGAAGCAGATACATAGTGTGATGTTGTGTCAGCTCTTTGTCTTTTTCTAAGCGATGTTTATCGTCTTTTGATAATTGATCTTTTTTACTATGAATGTAGGTTTTTATCCCTAAATTTGTCATCTCTTTCACTACCTGTGAGGATGATTTATAGCCTTCATCTATTTTAATTTGCTCAAGCTGATCGGTTGTTTGTTGCTCTAAGTAGCAATATATTTTTGGCATTTGTGTAGAAAAATTTATTTATTATCATCATATAATATAGGTGTATTTGTACGGTGTAAAGTTCAAAATAACAGGATTAATCAGGTGTGTAATAGGTGTGAATTTTTCACAACCTATTGATTATAATAAAAGAGTACATGCACACCTAATAGCAATTATCAGTGTGATGCAAATTCGACAAGGAATTTTATATAACCCCATGAATTGATAATACTTTTTATAAGCAATGAACATTGCGAGGGGTGTACTTTCTTTTACTTTTTTACTCTTTTGCTTCTCCCTATATTTTGGGTAATTTTATTTTTAGTTTTATTATTCATTTTCGAAAGTGCAGGCCAATTGCGCGTCTGTAATTGGGTAGGGTTAAAGGTTAAAGCTTTTATATAGATGTGATGTCAGCCATTTCAAAGAGGGAAATGCAAAAATGGCTTGAGCTTGGAGCACTAAAAGCAGTTGTAACCACAAAAATAACCTTTGTTAGATATCAACGCGTATCTGCTAACGACGATTGCAATCCCGTATAAAATCCGATGCTCAAAATGACGATTATATGGCGAAAAAAATTCAGGAGTACTTGTCCATGAATGAGGAGCAGCAGAAAACTGGCTATGTTGAAGAAGATGCTCCTCGTGCACAAGAGTTGATGGAAATGAAGAGCGTCGCCCCCTATCACCAAAAGAAATACAGGAATGTTTTTTCACCAGAAAGTACGCATATTAGATCATCCATTAATGAGCTAAAGCTAGCCTACAATTTTGTAGGTGTTCCTCCAGAGGAAATGGATTTAAATATCGGCGTTGCTCTTTATGGTGCTTATAAGTCTATAAAAAATGGGGATGCCGGAGATGGTTGGGATGGTGCTGTGCAATTTTTGAGTGGTTAGCTTGAGAAATCCACAAGTATTTTAAGAGGTTTCTCATCCTTTTAACCTATTCACCACTGGTGAGACAATTGCCGATAGGCTTATAATCTTAAATATTCAGTAACCAGTTATTCTGTGGCAAGAATAAATAGGAAATTTTGTTAAGAGATGTCTATGTCAAACAGACAATTGGGCTTCAAAAACCTGGTTAATTCAATTCAGCAAATCCACAATGACTTATCATTAGATGCCAACAGAGCAGTTAATGTGAGCCTAACCTTACGTAATTGGTTATTTGGTTGTTATATAGCTGAATATGAGCTAAATGGCTCAGATCGTGCAGGGTATGGGGAAAAGCTTCTAAGCGAGTTATCAAAAGAGCTAACAGCACTTAAAGTGAGCAATTGTCAGCGCCGCCAACTTTATGATTATCTTCGGTTTTATCGCACGTATCCTCAAATTGTGCAGACGCTGTCGGCACAATTTAAAACCTTACTTCCAATCGATTATTCACAACCGATTACAAAAGTGCCTACACTGTCGGCACAATTAATAATTTCACCAGAAAAGTTAATTAATCAATTGTCTTACAGTACTGGACTTTGGACAAACTTCGATCTGAACGGGCCCGGGCCCGTTCAGATCGAAGTTTGTCCAAAGTCCAGTAAGAAACAAGATAATTAAAAGATGATGTTAATGGGTGAGGAAGGGTAACTGCTGTAGATGGCTACTTAAACCCGCTCACAGATGGCGCAGGTTATCACTAGTTTAAGTTACTTACTCTTGTCCTTTTATGCGGTCCAAATGGGGTTGGGAAAAGTACCATAGCGCGCAATATTGCCCATCAATCTATTATAAAAGGCTTCACCGCATTATTCACAACAGCCGTGGGCATGCTCAATGAGTTGGCGGCTGTAACGTGCCAGACTATTAGATCCAAGTTGTCCCATAATCCTCAACCTGTTATAAGCCGGAAAAATGTCAAGGATGCACGCAGTGCACCCGAAGGGTTTATCCTTGACAATTTGTAGGCAACCCAATACTTTCAATGGGTTGCGAGTAATTACTCGCAACCCTGCCTTGCGGCGAGCATGGGGGTTTGGGGGTAAAACCCCCAAATATAAATTTAACTGATTATGGGACAACTTGGATCAAATAGCTCGACACGTAACACTTGCGTAAAATTCATCGTATAATAATCATTATGCGATCAGATTCAGATCAAAGAGAATTATTACTTAAAAGCATTACTAGTGCCTCAATCCTTACCTGGCATCATGTAAACTTACATGGAACCTATGATTTTAGTAATTTGTTAAGTTCAAATGATCCAGATTATTCCTTAGAGGATGTCATTAACTTTAAGGCCGCGTAGGTTTATTAAAATATTTTTAGGACAAAGGGATGCCTACTGTATTAAATATTAAAGGTTATCGGTTTTTCTTCTTTAGTTTAGAAGGAAATGAACCACCCCATATTCATATTGAACATGGGGATAAAGTTGGTAAATTTTGGCTAAATCCGGTTAGTTTAGCCAGTTCATATGGCTTTAGAAGTCATGAATTGAGTAAACTTAGATTATTACTAATTGAACATAAAGAATTATTTTTGGAGAAATGGTATGGGTACTTTGGCAATTAAATTCGATGATCATGCAGTCGATGTTAATTTTACTAAAACTTCATTGCATTTTGTCTTAGCTGATGGTCGGGAAGTTTCAGCTCCTTTGGAATGGTTTCCAAAGCTACGAGACGCAACTGACGCTGAGCGAAAAGAGTGGCGTTTTATTGGTAACGGCATGGGTGTTCATTGGTCTAAGATTGATGAAGATATTTCAGTACGATCCTTAATGCGTGGAACCGATTAATGTGTAACTTATAACTTTCCATGCCGCTGAATGGTTTTTCCAAAACCCTTGCTGATTCAATCTATTTTCTGCATTCATCCCAATACTCCTTAGTCATTAAACACAAGCAAGTATCTGAGATATTTTTTAAATTATATAGGTGGGGTTTATTGAGCGCTTACTTTGAACAGCTACAAATTATTTATCGGTTAGGAGTCCACTTTTTTAACCATGCTATTATTATAATTACGGTGCAGGCGGGGACGCCAATGACCGTAGTGGTATTTAGAAGCGGCGTAGGCCGCTTCTTTGTTTTTAAATACCACTTTTAAATATCCCCAGGGATTTAAAGGGGCGGTCAGCCCCTTTTTTAAAAACCCTTCAATAACAGCATAGAAACTGAGGAGGGGTCTGCTGGGGTGACCCAGTGAATATACTCAAACCGCGTAAAAATATGAAAGATAAAATTGACCTCTCAAACTATGAAAAATATAAATATAACCTCACGCTTGACACGTGATATTATATTTATATTTCAATGAGTTACTACTGAATTAAAAAATTGTCGTGTACGAAGATGAATTACACCAATTCGACTTCTTCAGCTTGCAATCCTTTCTTTCCTTGCGAGACTTCGAACGAAACCAGGGCGCCTTCAGCCAATGTTTTAAACCCTTGTGTTAAAATTGCCGAAAAATGTACAAAATAATCTTTACCATTGGATTCAATAAATCCAAACCCTTTCTGGTCATTAAACCATTTCACTTTACCTTGAATTCTATTTGCCATCTATTTTTACCTAACTAGGTTAAACACCGAAAACATTCTACGACATGATCATTCACCAAGCCAACTCTGCTTGCATGTAAGCATAAATAATGGTTGTCCCAACAAAACGCATGCTTCTTTTTTTTAAATCATTCGATAATGCCATGGACTCTGTTGTACAAGTGGGGACCTCTTGTAATGTTTTCGGTTGATTAATAATCGGTTTACCTTGAGCAAACTGCCAGACGTAGTGGTTAAATGAACCAAATTCTTCTTGAATCGTGATAAACACCTGCGCATCTTGCCGTGCAGAAAATATTTTGAGACGGTTGCGAATGATACTAGGGTTAGTCAGTAATCTCTCAAGCTCGGCATTCGTAATGTTTGCAACCGAATAAAGGTCAAACTGTTTAAACACTTCACGATAACCCTCACGTCGTTTAAGTATCGTTTCCCAGCTTAACCCCATTTGAGCTCCCTCAAGCAAAATCATTTCAAAATGTTTCTTATCATTATGCTTGGGAACACCCCACTCCGTATCGTGGTAATGCTCTTAATGAGGTTTGTTATTGCCAACCCATGGACATCGCTTTACGTGTATACTCTTTAAACTGTTTTTTTCAGTGCTACTTCGCTACATACTAGCAATGATAAGTTTGAATGGATTGTAAAATAAAGCGATTTTTCTTCTTATAATTTAGGACCACCCCTTTTCTCCTCTTCATAACTAAGGTTTCTCCTCGAATAGATTGTATTTACTGACTTTTTTATCAACACCGACAATATCACAAAATCCTTCTTTCAAATCGTAAACAATAACCGCTTCACCTTGCTCTAATTTAGACAAAAGCTCAGCCTTTTTGATGGCAATGCTTCGTTCTTTTTCTCCATAATCTGTAGCTTGCCGTGTGATCACATCAATAATCAGATTATTTAGCGCCTCTTTGGTTAGCAGTGCATAGTCAATTTCTATCATGACAGTCGGCAGAATGCATTATCTTTCTTAGTTAGTAGATAGGTAACTACTCCCCCTATCACGACATGTTGCTCAGGCGTAATGGTTATGGGTTTATACGGCGGATCCTCAGGAAGTAATTGCATTAAATGCGGTGTTAGTGATAGACGTTTCACGGTTAGTTCACCATCAACTGCTGCAATCACAATCTTACCGTCACCTGCTTCAATTTGTTTATCGACAACCAGCATATCGCCTGATTGAATACCTACACCAGTCATTGAGTCACCTGTAGCAATAACTAAAAAAGTGGTTGCCGGATTTTTTACTAGATTAGGACTTAAATCAATGTAACGCTCGATGTATTCATCCGCTGGCGATGGATAGCCTGCGGCAACTCGGCTGGCATAGAGGGGAATTGCATATCTGCGCCGCTCGCACTCAACATACACCTGAGTTTGACTAATTTCTATGAGCAAAAGGCGTTCTGTCATCATTCTCATAATCGGCAAGATATCTTGTTATTAAAAGTAGTCCTAGAGTAGAGTTTACAGCAATAATATTTTTGAAGATAATTATGTCACGTCCCCTAGGGAAATTAAGGAAAGTCTAACATACAAGGAACGGTCTTAAGGAGTAATTTGCACATGAATTGTATACCAAAATTAACCTTTTTTGCGTTGCTGCTGATTGCAGTTTGTGTACATGCTGGGCTGTATAAAACAACTGTTCACAGCAGAGCGAATTGTTACAATAACGAATCAATTACGTGGTGGAGCGGTCATCCTTATAACTGGAAAGTGGTCAGTATTCATAAGCACATACCCACCAAGCAAGTCCACCTGATTGATACTGGATTTAATCTCAATGACCGTGTAGCTGCTATCCATTGGGGAGAGGGTGTGCACGGAGGTTTTGTAGTCTGGGGCTATCATTATCTCAAAAGCTACCATGAGACAGTTCCCTTCGATACAACCTACGCGGAAGGCTGTGAAATTATTGATGGTTGGTAACATAAGGAATAGCAATATGAGAAAAACACTAATTTGTACCGCTCTCGTAGTAGCTTCTACGGTAACGTTTGCTTTATCCGCAGAAGAAAAAACAGCTCAAGAAGAAGAAAACATAAAAATGTTGGAATCTATGGGGCTTCCTACACCTGGCTCAGGAATCAGAGTTGTACCGCGCTCTACGATGAATTTGACAGAGGAAGAACTCTTAAAAGGCGCTAAAGATGATGAAGAAATCAGAACCAAGGGCTATGTAAACATTTATACTAATCGCGCAAGAGAGCTATTGGACCTCGAGTCCACTATTAAGAAAACTCATGCGCTTGCAAAACAAAATTTAAGCCCAACCAGCACTGAATTACGTGCTCATGCTCAAGATATCCCGCTTGCATTTCAATATAGGGGCTTAGAGGAAAAAGAAGGATTGCGTTTTACAGAAAATTCTCTACATGTGATCGGCTCAGCACCTCAAGGTGGTTTTCACAAAGACAAGGGTGGTTGGTCTGGTATAACGCAGTTTTTTAAAGCCCCGCCTATTGGTGTATGCGCCTATAGTGTCATGAACGTACAAGCGGCTAACAGTGCAGCACGATTAGCACAAGAAGATGTTCAATATCTTGTTAATAATAAAGCAACCTTAACTCATGTTGAAGGGAGTGAAAGCTCTGGATTTGTCTATAGTTTGAAGTGGTATGATGAAAAAAACTTTCATGAACTTGAATGTGCCAATATGAAATACTCACAACAAACTACTGATGCGGTCCTTCAGCTTGCCAAGACCATAGACAATGCGTGATCTAGGTAATCCGCTTGTTAGTGTTAATTGCCTCATCTAATAATAAGGAACAAGTTGTTTTAGGGCTCTAAATAATCTTTCTGTCCCGGTGCTAAAAATTAGCATGTTGTGTTGGGTAGGCATTGCTCGCTAGTAATTTCAAAACACAGCACTTCTTTACCCCAATAATCTATTGTACCTGTATTAATCATGCCTGATTTGATGAGAACATTTTGTGAATTTTTATTATCTAGGTGTGCAACAGCCATAAGTTTTGGTATTGAAAGGTACTGGAATGCCCATAGCATTAAGGCACTAGTGAGTTCTGTAGCGTAACCTTTCCCCCAATAGTTTTTATGTAATCGATAACCCACTTCTATATTGGGTTGATTGTCATCATAACCTAGGTATATTAGCCCTGCCTGGCCAATAAAAACATTAGATAATTTTTCACGTAGTGAACAAAAGCTAAAACCATGTTTCGCATAATGTGCAATAGCCATATCTAAAAAGGATCTGACAGTTGCTTTTGAGCGTATCCCAGCACCAATATATTTCATTACTTCAGGATCAGATTGGAGTCTTGATACTTCATCAATATCATTTAATTGAGGGATAGTTAGAGTTAGACGCTCTGTTGTTAAAAATATCTTCATAATATTTGATTGTCATTTAAGTATAAGCGTATTTTAGAGTTTCAATTAACTCGATAAGTAATAAATCGGCATAAATTCAATCATAAAAATTGATTGACAGCAATTCTCAATTTGGGAAATCGAAATCAGATTGATATAAAAATATCTGATTCTTTGATCGCTAAATCACCAATTAACTCATGAAAAAGCCATAAAGTTATGATTTAGACCTCAAATTGAGAATTGCTGCTGATCTTGTAAATTATTTGCCATGGTGATGCGGGAAAGCAATGGTGGCAATGCCCAGCAAGAACCTAGGACTAACGCTTCAATTTGCTCTTCAGAAAACATAAGTTGTGCAGCATTCGAAGGAAATCCCAATGAAACAATTAAAATCAGAGGCACTCTACAAATCAACCTTTTGATCACCTGCTAGATGATAGATGTATTTTGATTATTAGTTTAACAAACTCAAAATAAACTGATGTAGTAAATTTGTAACAAACTGTAATATAACCCCAGTTGTTTTAGGCAGCTCTAGGCAGTAATTGCTAAATTTGTTACATCGCAACTTACTGATTTTATTGTTAATTTTATCTTGATTATTTGGCTTCGAACCAAGGTGTCGGGGGTTCGAGTCCCTCCGAGCGCGCCATTTTTCCCTAATAAAATCAACAAGATACATATAACACGCTGCTCTAGAGCACCTGATTTTAGATGAACGAGTTTCGTAACTCCCCACGTCATCCCGAGCGTAGCGAGGGATCTCCAGCAAACAGCACATATTTAAAAATTGTGCCACTGCATGGAGATCCCTCGTCGCAAGCTCCTCAGGATGACGTACCTGGGGAGTTACCGAGTTTCTTGATAGAACGATATTGACACGACATTTTCATTGGTAATTTTTAAAAATGGCGTACAATTTATTAAATATAAGCTGAAAATGGCGTAATACATGTTTGAGAGATTAATACAGCTCACCGAAACGCAAAGCGCTTTATCGTAATTACCGCTTTGCTTATTTGTCCACCAAAGATGGTGCGGAAATTGATTTGGTCGTTGAGCGTCCTGGTCAGAAAATTCTATTTATTGAAATAAAAAGCGCTACCATGGTGGAGAGTCGCCATTTATCAACATTAAAAACACTTGCCCATGATTTTGGGGATTGCGAAGCTATTTGCCTAAGTAGAGATCAGTATATAAAACGCATTGATAATGTTCTAGTTTATCCGTGGGCAGTTGGAGTAAAAAAATATTTTTTTGATAAGTGAGCTCTACCTGTTTTTCATTCGCTCGCTTAGCCAGAGATTTACTTATTCGCATTGTTATGATGTTGACTAAAATGGCGCAAAATGTATCGTGCCGCAATATCAATAAACTGAGCAATTACCGTGAAAGACAGTCATTCAACCTTAAAACTTAAATATTTAGGTATCAATACCTATAAAGAACCCGTTAGCAGACGAAGTGCCGTTGCTTGCGCTTTTTGCTGAGCACCGTTCATCGAATGGTTCAGTCGCAAAAATTTTTTTAGGCCACGAGCAAAATTCCCCCAGAACCCAAAGTTATGATAATAATTCCACTCCTAAGACTTTAGCAGCTTTTGCTAATGCCATGTCGAGTGTTGCAATAGGCAAATGTTCACGTAAACAGAGTTCCAAGTAAGCTGCATCATAGCAAGAAATTTTATGATTTTGAGCCAGATCCAAAATGACATCGTTGCGTAGGTCTGAGGCTTTTAGATCAACAACAATAGGCAAACTATTTAATATAAATTTAAAACGCTTGGCTTGTATTTCAGTGATTTTCTTGGTACGAATTCCCACCCATAAGACGTTATTCACCTCAAGAGGCCAGATACTCGGCACCCAAGCTCTATTCTCCAATAGACGTGCTTGTGCAAGTTGGCTTAATCGATTCGCCTCTTCTTTAAAACACCAAGTCATTGTCACTGAACAATCTAAAACGAAATCCGTTTTTATTTTCATTCTCGGCCTTCTTCTTTCATTTTCTTGATTTCTTTCAAACCGACACCGTCCTTCCCAATTTCTTCGCTTAACATATCCAATTCACGAAGAAGGGTAGACACACTCTGTTTTTGCTGTTCCTCAATTGGCATAATCTTGGCGACTCGTACACCTCGGCGGGTAATTGTAATCGATTCACGTTGTTGATAGACCTGATCAATTAAGCTCGAAAAATGCGTTTTAGCATCAAACACACTGATATCTTTCATTTATTACACCATTTTAACTAGTTATCTATCTAGATATTATAAAACATAAGCGAGTCTTAGTAAAGCATGAGGGGTCATAAAGCATGAGGGGTCAAGTCTTTTGATAAAGGGTTTAATTTAATATACATATAAGGAGTTAACAATGTATCTACAAGGGGTATGCCACTGTTGTGTGGTAGAATATACATGTCTGACTATTTTTCTAAAATATCACTCTTTATCCCCAGTATTTTTCTAATTTAAATTGATTTATCCCCGATTTTTTTCTAAAATAACTAGATGAAACGAGATAAAATCAATTACTTAAGACAGTGGCGTCACGATCCCATACGTGTCCCTTTACTAATGCGTGGTGCCAGACAAGTTGGAAAGTCATGGCTAGTGCAGGCTTTTGGTCAAGAATTTGAATATTACATTGAAATTAATTTCGAAAAAGACAAACGGGCTAGTGCTCTGTTTACAGAGCATATTGATATTGCAGAGTTTGTAAAAAAATTGAACGTTTATACTGGTAAACCCATTATTCCAGGAAAAACCTTGTTATTCCTCGATGAAATTCAAGAATGTCCGATTGCACTGAAATATTTGCGTTATTTCAAAGAGGATTATCCAGATTTACATGTAATAGCTGCTGGTTCATTAATTGAGTTTACCTTAGAAAAAATAGGCATGGCTGTTGGTAGAGTCGAATATCTGTACCTGTATCCCCTATCCTTTATGGAGTTTTTAACAGCTGTGGGATGCGATCATTTACGCGCGTTTATTTTAAAAGGGCAAATCGATGGTGCAACCCATCAATTACTCCTAGAACAATTGCGTCATTATATGTGGTTAGGAGGGATGCCCGCTGTTGTTCAAGCCTGGACGGAATTTAGCGATATACGTGTTTGCCAGCGACTACAGGATAGGATTATTGAAAATTACCAAGATGATTTTCTAAAATATGCCAAACACCACCAGATTGAAGCAGTTAACAAAGTTTTTTTATCTGTCCCCAAACAATTGGGTAGCAAATTTATCTATCAGCACGTAGATCAAGAATCAAAAACATATCCCATTAAGCAAGCACTAAGCTTACTTATTAAAGCAGGTATTACCTATCCATGTTTTCACACATCTGCTCAAAATTACCCTCTAGGTGCTGAAATCAATATAAAAAAATTCAAGCTCTTTATGTTCGATATTGGTATTGCTCAACGAATGTTAGGATTAGATTTAGCTCAATGGGTTACCCAACCGATGGAAATAAACTACTTAGGTTATATGGCTGAACAACTTGTAGCCCAAGAGTTCATAGCATACGGAGATGAGAATAAATCTATGCAATTGTATTACTGGCAAAACGAAACCAAGGCTGGAAATGCAGAAGTTGATTTTATTACTATTAAAAATAAACAAGTGGTGCCTGTTGAAGTAAAATCCAGGTTAAAAGGTGGCATGAAAAGCTTAAAAGTATATTTTGATACACATCCTAACGCTAAAACTGCTTTAAAGATCTCTGAAGGCCAATTTGCTAAGCAGGATCATTTACAAGAAATTCCTTTATATGCAATTGAATATTGGCTTCAAGGATAGAAGGTTCGTGCTTGGGCTTAATTTTATTTCATTTGAGTATTTGCTTGTAAAATTTCGAGTATTTTTTTGTCAATTCTATCAACCATAGTTTGGATTTCTAAATAAATATACTAGAATATCTTTGATATTGGCATTTAATATCAACAAATAAATATATATTAGTATAATTAATCAATAATTGACAATTTTCTAAGATATTAGCAACAAAATTCCAAAGCAAAGTAGTTAAACTATTCTTATCTTTAATTAAGCCCTATGAAATTATGACACCTGAATCTTTAGGTAATGAAGTAACTCCAGTCGCTCAAATCGGCGCAATCACCCAGCCTATAACAAACTGGTTAGGGGGGAATGATGAAGAGGAATAGATGCTACTATAAATGGTCAGCTGTGATTTATCCTTGGATTATCTGGACGATGGCTGCAAGCTTTTTCTTTTACAAATATTTAATCCAAGTTTCACCAAGTGTCATGACGTTTGACCTCATGAAAGCGTTTGAGGTGAATGGTGCAGGCCTTGGGAATCTTTCAGCATTCTACTTCTATGCCTATTTGGTGATGCAAATACCGGTGGGAATTTTACTCGACAAATACAGCCCAAGATTGCTTACCACCGGTGCCATCTTTCTGTGCAGTATCAGCGCCTTTATTTTTTCGCAAACAACAACACTATGGCTTGCTTGTGTCGCTCGGGCACTCATTGGAGCTGGCGCTGCTTTTGCTGCTGTATCTTGCTTTAAACTCGCTTCACTGTGGTTTCCTTCAAAACGGTTTGCTTTAGTCTCAGGCATGTTTATGTCAGCGGCTATGTTGGGTGCTGTTGGTGGACAAATGCCATTAGCTATTTTAGTACAACAAGCAGGTTGGCGGATGGCGCTGATGATAATTAGTTTGGCAGGTATTTTTTTAGGGATCTTTTATTTTGTTATCGTCAGAGATAGACCAATAAAGGCTACTGCTCCATCAAAAAATATAAATAAAGTAAGTTATTCGTTTACAACGATTATACGAAATAAACAAACTTGGTTTTTATCGTTGTATAGTGGACTTGCTTTTGCGCCAGTTTCAGTTTTTGGAGGATTATGGGGTGTTCCCTTTTTAGAAACAGCTTATCATTTGTCACGGACCGACGCAGCTTTCGCAATATCCTTTATTTTTATAGGATTTGCTGTTGGCGCTCCTTTTTGGGGTTGGTTATCTGATTACATAGGACAAAGAAAACCGATACTGTTTTTCGGAACTTTTCTTGCTTTATTGTGTTTATCCATCGTGATTTATAGCGTTCAACTGACATTGCTCTCTTTAATCTTTTTATTATTTTCTTTTGGATTTGGTACAAGCGGGTTTTTTACAAGTTTTGCAATGATTCGCGAAATATTTCCTATCGTCTTGGCAGCCACTGTGCTTGGTTTTATGAACACGTTTGATTCAGTGTGTGAAGCGTTATATGAGCCTTTAGTCGGCATTTTTTTGGACTGGACTTGGGATGGAAAAATAATTAATGAGATCCATCGATTTTCAACACAAGGATACCATTTATCGCTTTTTTTATTACCTGTTTCTTTGGTTTTAGCACTCATAGTGCTATTTTTTATCCAGGAAACATTTTGCCGAAGTAAAGAAGAAACCGGATTTATGGATACTGTGACTACTTTGGGGGAATGATTTAATTTAAGAGGAGTATTTATCATGAAGAAATTTCATATAGCCATTGGTGTATTCAACATAGAGCAGTCTATTATTGATTATTCTCTCCGTTTAGGACAACAACCTCAAATTATTATTGATGGAGAATATGCGCTTTGGCGAACTGATATTTTGAATTTTTCGATTCGAAAAACGAAGGAACAAAATGGGACTGTTCGCCATCTTGGTTGGGAAGATTCTACAGTAGATAAATTCAGTTCAGAAATAGATACTAACGGGATAATTTGGGAAAAATTTAATGAAGAAGAACAAGTTAAGGAAATTATTAGTACTTGGCCTGATTACGAGAAAAAATGATAACTAGCAACAACCGATCAATATTACTTGATTGACCAAATTTTGCCCTACCGTATTCAGAAATGTTTCCTAATTTTTAGGCTGAGCATTTTTGGAGGTTCCTAAAGAGCCGTAAAGGGATCAGCTTTGGTTGGTCGGGTCGCTGAGGAGATAGATATATGCATAATCTTATTCAACGCAAAGCAACGATTGAAGATCTGCCGTCAATCATTGACTTGTATTTAGAGGATGATTTGGGAAAAGCACGCGAGCTAAGAAGTAAAGAGATTGATCAACGTTATATCGATGCATTTTACCGAATTGATAATGATCCCAATCAATACCTGATGATTGTCTCTTTAAACGATGAAATAACCGGTACATGCCAGCTTACTGTAATACCATCGCTGACATTCGCGGGCTCCACACGCCTATTGATTGAAGCCGTTCATGTGTTAGCACGCCATCGAGGACAAAAAATTGGGGAGTGGATGATGAAGGCGGCATTTCAATTTGCAACATCAAACAATGCCTCAATCATTCAATTAACTACTAATAAAATGCGCACAAGAGCAAAAAAATTTTATGAACGTCTAGGATTTGAAGCCACTCACGAGGGGATGAAATATTATGTTAAGGGTTAGTTACGATACAGGTTTCGCTTATAGCCAGGGGTTTAATGGGGGTCTGCAGGGGTTTAATGGGGGTCTGACCCCAAAAGTAAGCTGACCCCAAAAGTAAGAGTTATTATGGACAGAAAGCAAAATCATTGGTTCATCGGAGTTTATAAATTACTTTTCTTAATTAATACAGTAAATGTCATCTCTTGATATAGCCATGGGAAATAGTGGTTTTTTCTTAAAAGCTATTTTTCTTTTTAAAATTAGTTTTTAAGGGTAAAAACTTGGGTAAATTAGAAGATATCTATTTGTTTTATAATGCATATTTTTGGTCAGACCCCAATGATATTTTCCATTTTAGAAATACTTGTAGTAGTTACCTGTTTTAAATTGGCAACTTTGAAATCATTATTAGTTGGGATCAGTAGTGTGTATTTGGTTATGATCTCAATTCCAACGCGTGCTTTTTTGAAATGGACATCATAAAGATGAAATACCTGTGTTTTATTTTGAGAAATAAAATGAATATGATAACCAGGGACGGTTATTGGTGATGCATAATCTGGTGCCCGGAACACAATCAATGTTCCGTTTACTTTTTTAAGATTAAAAATACGCTGATGTTTTTCAACCCAACCTTGAAGCGGGGCATTATTTTTAATTGGTGCGACAGTTCGCCCTACAATATCAAAAGTTCCACTAACTTTGATTGCATATAAAAAATTTTTGCTTGGCAGTAGCTCATCAATTCTTTTCTCAAGTGTTTTGATATTATTCACATTAGTTAGAGTGACAGTTTGATCAGGATGAAATCGAACTATCATCGCAAAGGGAGTTTTTTCACTCCCTGCAATTGGAATTGCATGACCTGTAATATCGGATAGATAGGCTTGATTATCAAAAATCACCATTTCACCTTTAACACTGTCCGTAGTACCTAGTCCAAAGTCTCCATGGGCTAATAATTCATCGAATCGAGTGGAACCTTGATACACGCCGTTCATTAAACTAATTAGGGTTCCTGCTTGGAATAATTCTCCAGCAAGTACAATATTTGAAGTCAATATCATTAAGCTGACCAAAAAACATTTATTTTTTAAAAACGCCATGTTAGCTTCCTGTTTTTAGTTGGGGTCTGTTGACAATTCGCTAGGTTGCGTCGGAAAGCTAGCCGTCATCCTGAGCGCAGCGATCTTACCCGAGCCGCGACCGTTAGGGAGTGGATAAATCATATCCGCTTACTTACGTGCGCGGCTCGGGTAAGATCGCTGCGCTCAGGATGACGAGGCGTTTTCGGCTCAATAAGAGTTAAATAATTTACAAATTCACTGTGCTTTCCGTGCACAATATCAAGATACGCTTTTTTTATTTGCGCAGTAACGTTTCCATTATTTTTTGTGCCTAAAAATTTATCATTTATCGAACGTATCGCAGTTACTTCTGCCGCAGTGCCGGTAAAAAAAGCTTCATCAGCCTGGTAAGCATCATAAAGTGAAATATCAGCTTCAATAACCTTCAACTCTAGGTGAGACACCAATTTGATCACTGTGTCACGAGTAATGCCGGATAATATGCCTCCGAGATTGGGGGTATAGAGGGTGTTGTCTTTTACCATGAAAAAATTTTCACCAACTCCTTCTGTTATGTGGCCATTACAATCCAATAATAGCGCCTCATGGTAGTGAGTCCCTTGTAGTTCTAGAGAAGCTAAAATGCTATTGACATAATGTCCACACAATTTGGCATCAACAACGGTCGAATCAGGATGAATACGAATGTAGCTACTGGTTTTTACATCAACGCTTTCATGAGGGAGATAAGCTCCCCAGGGCCAACAGGCAATCACTAATTCAACGGGATTACCTACAGGATTAACACCTAATTTACCATAACCATAAAAAGCGATCGGGCGAATGTAACCCGATTCCAGTTTATTCACACGCACTACGTCTTTTATTGCATTTACAACGTCTTCTTTTGAGAAAGACATAGGCATTTTTAATGCTTTTGCTGAATAAAAAAGTCGATTAACATGATCATTTAACCTAAAAATTGCGGGACCACGTGATGTATTGTAAAACCGGATCCCTTCAAAGGCCCCACCACCATAGTGCAATGTGTGCGATAGTACATGAACCGTTGCCTCTTGCCAGGGAATTAATGTTCCATTTTTCCATATCGTCTCTGTTGATTGCATCATAGTCTATTTCCTCTATTCATCAGTAACACAGCCCAAATTGGCAGGCATTACATTTTTAATATATTTGTATAAAGTACCTTGTTGTACCTTATAATCAGGCATGCACCATTCTTTTCGTCGTTTTAGAAGTTCTTCTTCGGTTAGATCGACATGAATACTATTTGTTTGTGCATTAATACTGATACGATCACCATCTTTTATTAAAGCAATGGGTCCGCCAGTTTGTGCTTCAGGCGTGATATGGCCAATGATAAAACCATGCGATCCCCCTGAAAAACGACCATCGGTAATTAGCGCAACCTTGTCTCCGAGGCCTGAGCCCATAATGGCTGAAGTTGGTTTCAACATCTCTGGCATTCCAGGACCACCTTTAGGGCCTACATAACGAATGACAATCACATCACCTACTTGGATTTGATTTTTTTCCAAAGCTTCAACCATTTTTTCTTCCGAATCAAAAACTCTGGCAGGCCCACTAAATTGCTCTCCTTCTTTACCAGTGATTTTTGCTACAGCACCCTCTGGGGCTAAATTGCCTTTAAGGATTTGGATATGACCGGTGGCTTTAATTGGATTTTGTAACGAATGAATAATGGATTGACCTTTTGTTAATTCAGGTAAAGATTCAAGATTTTCGGCGATTGTTTTACCAGTAACCGTCATGCAATCACCATGTAATAATCCTGCATTCAATAACCTTTTCATAACAGCAGGGGTTCCGCCTATATTGTGTAGATCTGCCATTTCATAGCGTCCACTTGGCTTAAAATCAGCAATCAAAGGCACTCGATCGCTCATGGTTTGAAAATCCTCTAAAGTTAGTGGAACACTAACTGCTCTTGCCATGGCTAATAAATGCAGAACAGCATTTGTAGATCCCCCCAAAGCAATAACCAGTACCATCGCATTTTCAAAAGCATGACGTGTCATGATGTCTTTCGGTTTTATATCCTGTTCGAGTAAATACCGAATACATCTCCCTGCATCTAAACATTCTTGCTGTTTTTCGGGAGATTCTGCAGGAGTAGAAGAACTATAGGGCAAGCTCATGCCCAATGCTTCAATCGCACAGGCCATTGTATTTGCGGTATACATTCCTCCACAGGCGCCCGCACCAGGACAGGCGTGACGAATAATTTTACGACGTTGTAGATCATTGATTTCGCCGCTAAGGTATTGGCCATAACTTTGAAAGGCAGACACAATATCAATTGGCTTTTTATCACAGAGTCCTGGTTTTATCGTTCCACCATAAATCATTAAACTAGGGCGATTTAAACGGCCCATGGCGATTAAGCAGCCCGGCATGTTTTTATCACAACCTGGTATAGCAATCAGTGCATCGTACCAAAGGGCAGCCATCACTGTTTCAATAGAGTCAGCAATTAAGTCACGTGACTGTAAGGAATAACGCATTCCGTCAGTACCCATGGAGATACCATCACTAACACCAATCGTGTTAAAACGCATACCAATGCAGTCTGTCTCTTGTACGCCTTTTTTAACTACTTCAGCAAAATTTAATAAATGCATATTGCATGGGTTGCCTTCAAACCAAACGCTGGCAATACCCACTTGCGCTTTATTTAAATCAGCCTCCGTTAAACCTGTAGCAAACAACATAGCTTGTGATGCCCCCTGAGATCGAGGTTGGGTAATATGAGCACTGTATTTATTGATCTTTTTATCCATGACTATCTCCATAAAAATTATTATATACTTCCTCTGATGCATGATTTTTATCAACAAAAACCATGCTCTTACTCTTGAAGAAATTATTTTCATCAAGCAACAAAAATTCTTTTTCATCAGGATAAATCGTTGGAGGTTTTTTAGCTGCTCTTAACACTATATTGGCATCCTTTAAACCATCTCCGGTGAGTACACAAACTACCTTTTGATTAGCCAATTGAAGCTGAGGTACTAGATTAGTTAACGCAGCAACTGTTGCAGCAGAGGCACTTTCAACAAACAAACCTTCTTCGGTAGACAATAGATGTTGTGCTTGAAGTATTTCTTGATCGGTTACGGCCACTGCATAACCATCGGTAGTATAAATAGCCTCCAACGCTTTTACTCCATCAATAGGATTCGGTACTGCGATTGCAGAAGCTAAGGTGTCTGTACTGTGCAATGGGGTTATTGATTGAGTATTCTGGCTAAAACTATTAACCACTGCACAAGCACCCTGGGCTTGTACACCGATTAATCGAGGGATTTTGTCAATCAATCCCAGCTGAAAATATTCAAAAAACCCCTTTGCATAAGCTGTAATATTGGTACCACAACCTATGGGAACAACCACTATATCAGGTGATTGATACAATAATTGATCAAGCATTTCAAAAGCAGCTGTTTTTTGACCCTCAACGCGATAAGCATAGTCACCTGCTAAATAAAATCCTTTTTTCTCTGCAATAATTTTTGCCAGATTTGCAGCATCATTATAATTGCCTTTCACTTGGATAATATGTCCACCAAAAGCAATCACCTGCGCTAATTTTGCAAGGGGAACCCCTTCTGGAACTAACACAAAACAGGGAATTTTAGCTGCTGCTGCATAACAGGCGCAAGAAGCCGCCATATTCCCTGTTGAAGCAAGAATAATGGCACCAGCTCCTAATTCTTTGGCCACAGAAATGTCAACAGCCGAGCCACGGTCTTTAAAGGATCCAGTTGGATTAGTCGCTTCTACTTTAAAATGCAAATCAACACCTAAACGCTTACTTAATACGTTGCTTTTAATTAAGGGTGTTGCTGTTTCTCTTAAGTGAATAAATTCAGAATTTTTTTGAATCGGCATTAACGCCAAATACTTGGCAAGACAAGGCGGTGCTATTCTAAAATAATCCAAATTTATTTTAGCTTTAACCAAATCCAAATCCATAAGGATTTCCCAAGGTGACTCCTCACCTGTAAAGATGAACCCCTCAGGTTTAACCGGTTTTTTTGTGACAAAATCGATGAGCTGGTACATACACTATCCTCTCTATTTATTTGAGGCTCGAAGTTCGCGAACTTTTTTCCCCACTTGCCATAATTCTTCATGCCGCATACTGTTCAGCTCAGCATCTAAGCGCTCTTTATAATCAGGATGACTATTTGCCTTGATGACCACATCAGCTTCATGTCCACTAGCAACACTTTGATATAACTCTTCAAAAACTGGTGTTACAGCGTCTTTAAATCGAGGTAACCAATCTAGGGCGCCGCGCTGTGCAGTAGTAGAGCAATTCCCATACATCCAATCCATACCATGTTCAGCAACTAAAGGGATGAGACTTTGGGTTAATTCTTCAACAGTTTCGTTAAAGGCTTCACTTGGTGAATGACCGTGTTTGCGTAATATTTGATATTGAGCAGCAATGATTCCAGCCAAAGCACCCATTAATACACCTCGCTCACCAACCAAATCACTAAACACTTCATGTTTGAAGGTCGTATGAAATAAATAGCCAGAACCAATACCAATGCCAAGTGCCAGTGCTTTTTCTTCTGCTGTTTTTGAGCAATCCTGATGAACAGCGTAGCTGCTATTGATGCCTTTGCCTTGTAAAAACAATCGACGAACACTGCGGCCTGAACCTTTAGGTGCAACTAAAACGACATCGATATTTTCAGGAATAAATACCTTGGTTTTATCGCTATAACTGACTGAAAAACCATGTGAAAAACAAAGTGTTTTGCCAGAAGTTAAATGGGGTTTAATCACTGGCCAGCATTGCATTTGCGCAGCATCAGACAACAAATAACAAATGAACGTAGCTTTTTCACAAGCCTGTTCTATATCGAATAAATCCTTATTCTCTATCCAACCATCTGCAACAGCTTTATCCCAAGAAGCTGTGTTGCGTCGCTGACCAACAATGACATGAAAACCATTGTCTTTTAGGTTAAGCGCTTGCGCAGGACCCTGAACCCCATAACCAATCACACCAATGATTTCTTTTTTTAGCAAAGCTTGCGCTTTCTCCAAAGGAAACTCATCGCGAGTGATTACCTTTTCATCGATTGTTCCAAATTGCATTATTGACATCTCTATCTCCTCTTAGTTGTTGTAAATTTTTTTTTTGTTTATGCGGCATGTTCATGCCTCGCTAAAACCTCCGTGAGTGGGATTTGACTATTGATTTTAATCTCCATTAGTTCCACAATTTTTTTTAATTGCTCTACGACTCGACCAATCGTTTTAGCATCACTATGTATGACAATATTAAAAAATGAAGTACCTTTATTACTCGTTTCGAAGACTGTTAACTGCTCGATGTTTAAACGATTTCGTGCAAATATGCCGGCCATGCGTTGTAAAACACGAGTTGTATTTTCTGTTACAACCGATAGGGCATAGATATATTTCATGTTAAACCTCCTCTTACGATAAACGCATTTCATCAACAGCTGCCCCACTTGGTATCATTGGAAAAACATTACCTTGTTTTTCCACAACAACCTCTAACAGATAAGCCTCGTTAGCATGAAGCATTTCATCGATTGCTGATCCTAATTGGTCTCTGTTTTCCACCCGCTTGGCGCAAAGTCCATAACCCGCAGCAATTTTAATAAAGTTGGGATTTTTCAATTCAGTAAAGGAATAACGGGCATCAAAGAATAGTTCCTGCCATTGCCTGACCATTCCTAAGTAGCTATTGTTCAAAAGGACTATTTTTATTGGTAATTTTTCCTGGGCAATGACAGCGAGTTCTTGAATATTTATTTGAAAACCACCATCACCGATAATTGCTATGACTTCACGGGATGTGGCAAGACTTGCTCCAATCGCTGCAGGTAATGCAAAGCCCATGGTGCCTAATCCACCGGAAGTTACATTGGAGTTAGTCTGTTTAAATTGATAATAGCGAGCCGCAATCATTTGATGTTGGCCTACATCAGTCACTAAAACCGCTTGCCCATCGGTTTTCTGTGACAACTGGTCGATTACTTCAGCCATCTTGATTTGACCGCTTTCTGGATGTATCTCATTATTAATTACTTTTTCATACTCAATCTGATAGCAGTCTTTGAATTGATTAAGCCAACGGGTATGCGTGTTTTGTTTTACGAATGCGCTCAATTGTTCCAATGCATACTTTGCATCTGCTAATAAAGCGACATCAGCATAGACATTTTTATTAATTTCTGACGAATCAATGTCAATGTGAATGACTTTAGCTTGCTTTGCGTAACAACTCAGATCGCCAGTGACTCTGTCATCAAATCGCATCCCAATAGCAATGAGTAAATCTGCTTCATTCGTTAGCAAATTAGCACCATAATTTCCGTGCATTCCTAACATGCCAACATACAAAGGATGGTCGACAGGAAAAGCAGATAATCCAAGTAAAGTCGATGCAACAGGGATCCCTGTTTTTTCAGCAAAATGAAGCAGTGCCTTTTCTGCTCCAGAAATTGAAACACCATGACCTACTAACAAATACGGTTTTTTTGCTTGATTGATAAGCAAGGAAGCTTTTTCTATTAAGTTATTATCCAGTTTGCTCTGATTAATTACTCCTTTTGAGGATAGAAATTTTTGATAGGCAAAGTCGAATAGCTCCAGCTGTGCATCTTTCGTAATATCAATAAGCACGGGTCCTGGTCGTCCAGATTGTGCAAGATAAAATGCTTTGGCAAGAATTTTTGGGATTTCTGCTGCGTGTGTGACTTGATAGTTCCATTTAGTCGAAGCCAAAGTCATTCCAATGATATCGGCTTCTTGAAACGCATCTGTTCCTAAAAAAGAGCTTGAAACTTGGCCAGTAAGACAAACAATGGGCACAGAATCCATCATTGCATTCATTATCCCGGTGATTAAGTTTGTAGCTCCAGGTCCAGAGGTTGCAATACAAACACCTACACGCCCTGAAATTCTTGCATAACCTTCTGCGGCAAGCACAGCACCTTGCTCATGACGGACTAAAACGTGTCGGATAGAAGAGCGCACATCATACAAAGCATCATAAAGAGGCATAATGGCACCACCTGGATAACCAAATACCAAATTTACATCTTCACAAAGTAGTGACTGCAAGATTGCTTGTGCGCCTGTTCGTTTCATACGGTTCTTCCTCACACTAAAAATTTAGGTAAAAAAAAACCCCGCAGCTCTTAGGAGGTGCGGGGTTTTTTCCCAGCTAGTCTTAGTTTTTAAGACATAGGCCCACACCTCGAGGTGGTAAGCACCACCACGATAATGACGTTAATAATTTGGGCTACTATGCTTTTAAACATTAATTGTTCTCTTAAATTTAAATAGTTATTGCACGTTAATAAACATTGTATAATTTTTAGTTAAATGATGTCAATTGGTTTATTTTAAATTTTTTTTTTTCACTGGACTTTGTCCAAAGTCCAGGACTTCAATAAGATGGAATATATACTGGACTTTGGACAAACTCCGATCTGAACGGGCCCGAGCCCGTGGGCGAGCCCGGGCCCGCCCGAGCTCCGGCTAATCTACTTTTTGCGGCATTTTAGTCAACATCATAACAATGCGAATAAGTAAATCTCTGGCTAAGCGATACTGTTCTTCATGTATAATATTTGCACGTTTGGATACCTCCAGGATCGCCGCAGTTTCTGTGGCCGAACGTTTTGCCATGCGATAAAATCTGCTTTTTTCATTGGTGGAAAACTCACCTGAGCCTTCAGCAATATTCAATGAAATTGAGGTTCCAGCTCGTTGAAGCTGGTCGGTTAAATAAGCTCTGGAACGAAGTCATCATGACAGGCAAAAAGGGCAACAAACTATCTGATTATCCCTTGCGTTTGTTGCGCGTTCAGGTCTATAAAGAATCCGGTGAATTGTTATTCAAGCGACCCCTTTGGTTGACGGCAGCAGGTAAAAGACGCATGGAATTATCGTTGTATGATAATTTTACCAGCTATCGCCATCGCTTTGATATTGAACATTCTCAACCACCCAAACCACGAAAAAAAGCCCTTGGACGACAATCGGGGGACACTCAGGTAAAACGCATGCGTCATCCTATCGTTAAAAAGTGGAAAAACACTGCTCTTGATGAAAAAATCATTGCATAATCAAGATAATATTGTCAATAAATAGACCAGATTGCACGTTGTGATGGTGGAATATTGCTAAAATAATCTGGATTTGATTGTAACTTATGACTGTTCGGAGCTCGGGCGGGCCCGGGCTCGCCCACGGGCTCGGGCCCGTTCAGATCGGAGTTTGTCCAAAGTCCAGTATCTTCAAGAACGAGGATTTATAATAATCCTAGAAAAAGCAGTTGAAGCCTACTGCGCAAGCCAAACGCACTGAATCTGCTCGGCTTTTTTGAATTTTTTAGCTCACCGTAGTGGTGACTACTGCTTTCGCGAAAAAATTCAAAAAAGCCGAACATCTTCAGCACCTTTGACTTGCTCGCTACGGCTTCAACTGCTTTTTCTAGGATAATAGGCCTGAGGCTACATTGTCTCTTTTTTTAAGAACCAACCATCCTCTAGGAAGATTAAGAGCAGGATTATAATGGCTCATGGATTGAAAAAGAGTTTTAATGTTTATCCAGTATAAATCTTGGATAGCTGCATCAATATCACAAAGTAGTACTTTACCTTCCTTAGGCTTCCAGCCGACTATTGGAGAATAATGAGGGTTTCCTTGTAAACAAGGAACAAAATTAGAAATGAAATCATCCTGTCTATAATTAGCAACAATGACAGAATGCTTGGTTCGAAACGATTCTCTAATATCCTTTAAAAATAAAGGAAAATCCTCTCCATACGCACGTTTTGCAGTAATATCGAGCTTGTTTTCATAAACAAGCTCAGAAATTAAATGAAGCTCATGTAAGGCCATTCCTCTTTCTAAAAATTGGTGAACAGGCATCCATGGAGAGTAACTAGTGTTTGTCCATTCTGATTCTTGTTTTCGTTCAAAACCTAGCCCAATGGTAGCAAGAATAATTGATGCAGGCCCACAAGTGGCTTCATGTTCTTGGCGAAAACCTGCTTTATAGAGCTCAATCATTTTATTAAAAACTGTGTTCATTATTCACCAGGTTTCAGATGGCGGTTGATTGGTAAAATATTCGGTTAACCTTCTTTTTGTTCCAGGGCTTATCATTGCGGGTAGGGCGGTGTAATCAAACCATCCCGTATCTTCAATTTCAGGAGAAGACGTTTCAGTGAGTGAAAATTTTTTAACGACGTATACGACAGGATAATCGTTTACCTTTAAATAAAGATGATGGTAAATGCCAAAGAGGGTGGGCTCCTCTAGGGTAATTAATCCAACTTCTTCTTTTAGCTCTCGTAATAGAGCAGCTTTGGTTGACTCTCCTTTCTTTACGCCACCACCTGGGATGTACCAATGAGGTTGATAGGTGTGCTTAACCAATAAAACTTGATTGTTTTGATTGATGATAATGGCTCGAGCACCTAGTGTTGCTATGCCGAGCCAGGATTGGCATCTACGTAGAGTCCGGTTTGCTATTTGATACAAGGGTGTAACGTTCATAAGGATATTCCTTAATTCCAAATTAGTTAGATTACTCCAAATCAACCCTGTCTTCATGTGACGGGCATGAGATAACTAAGTTTAGGCTATGCATGGGATAATAACGGAAACATGAGTGATTCTATATCCAATATAGACTTTTGTTTGCTTTTGATGAAAAGAGTATCTTCCCCGACGAGTGGTTTTACTTGATAGGGACTGCAATCGATAGGGGTAAATCCAAAGATGACCTCTTTAACTGATTGAGGTGCGATGACCGCAATAATTTTATCAAGTTCGATACATTGCAAACCAAAGATATCCCAGAGGTTTAGCGTCTCATCATCCACTGTTGCAATGGCGATAACATCTTCAGTAGGGAGGTAATATACATTGTCTTTTAATAGCGATGTGGCGTAAAACATTACCAAATCATTGTTATCGTGCATGGCTATTTTCGCATAACGAGCAGAGTGCTTGACACGATGATAAAGTAAATCCCGGTCTTTTTGTTTGGCCATGTCTAATTTTTCATAAGTAGAAGCGTTATGTGGTAAATGGTCGACGGTGCCAAAATGCACGTACTCATGACCACAGTTAAAACCAAATTTTGGGTACAGTTCTAATACAGATGGATTGGCATAAAGATAGATGAATGCTGCCGCATCGAACCAATCTTTTAAAATATATTCCATGAGCAACCGGTTTAATCCCTTGTTTCTATACTTTTTCGCAGTCATCACGGTACCAATTTGTATGGTTCGCATAGGATTGCCTAATACATCAAAATCAATGACATTAACGGAAACATTGGCAATGGCTTGCTCGTTTTTAAATAGGGTGTATGGAATGTATTTATCATTCCAATATCCTGCTTGATACCAGTCTTCAAAGGATAGCTCAAAAACATTCACTGCAAGCTGATTGAACGCCTGCCTATACTTGTTTTCTTTCTGGTATCCTATTAAAAGCTGAAGATTTTCTTGTTCCAAAATAATCATCGTTTTTACTGTAGTGTGTAATTGACTGGACTTTGGACAAACTTCGATCTGAACGGGCCCGGGCCCGTGGGCGAGCCCGAGCCCGCCCGAGCTCCGAACAGTGATAAGTTACAATCAAATCCAGATTATTAGCAATATTCCAGCATAACAACGCGCAATCTGCACTATTTATTGACTATTTTATCTTGATTATGCAATGATTTTTTCATCAAGAGCCGTGTTTTTCCACTTTTTAACGATAGGATGGCGCATGCGTTTTACCTGAATGTTCCCCGCTTGTCGTCCAAGGGATTTTTTTCGGGGTTTGGGTGGTTGAGCTGGTGTCCCAATCATTCGAATAATTCGTTCAAAATCATTTTGAACTTGTGTTGGTTGCTTTATAGTTTCATTATCCTAGAAAAAGCAGTTGAAGCCGTAGCGAGCAAGTCAAAGGTGCTGAAGATGTTCGGCTTTTTTGAATTTTTTCGTGAAAGCAGTAGTCACCACTACGGTGAGCGAAAAAATTCAAAAAAGCCGAGCAGATTCAGTGCATTTGGCTTGCGCAGTAGGCTTCAACTGCTTTTTCTAGGATTATACATGAAGAACATTATCGCTTAGCTAGAGATTTACTTATTCGTTATGATGTTGACTAAAATGGCGCAAAAAGTAGATTAGCCGGAGCTCGGGCGGGCTCGGGCTCGCCCACGGGCCCGGGCCCGTTCAAATCGAAGTTTGTCCAAAGTCCAGTACTGTAGTGTGTAATTGAGAACATTTTATCAAACAGAAAACACAAGTCTAAGCACATTTTTAAATTGACCCATATGAAAGTAAAGTGGCTCCAGCAACATCTTTTTCTGGAGGCACTTCTTCAATAAGTAATGGCACAGGTAGTAAACCGGAGAAATGTTTCAGAAAAAATACTTCTCTTAGCATAGGTTATTTTCATAACAGATTTTGTCCTAATGGTATGAGCTTATTTGTGTACGAAATAGCTTTCCCTATTTTCCAAGAAGAGATATCCAAGTCCCTTTATCAAGATACTCTACCTCATCGTGGCCTGGCCAAGGTGGCATTGTGATACAAATAAAGATTAAATCATGCACATCACTACGGTATTGGAAGTCAGTACCTAATGGAATATCAATAGTTACACCTGCTCTGAGTTCAGTTATGGTTTCTTGATCTCCATTTTTTCGCCAAATAGCCCCTTTTCCTGAAAGGACATGCCAAAATTCACTGACTGTTTTGTGACGAACCGCTTTGGAAATAACTCCTTTTCTTAACGTACAATGGGCAATGCCACCAAAATGATTATTCATCAGTAATCTAACTTCGGCACCAGCAGGGGAGGTGTGTTGATAATTCTCTGGAATGTTTGTGGTCTTCATGGTTTTTCTTTAATCGAATCTCATGGCATCGTAGCATATAATGGAGGCCGAGATAGATAAACAGCCTTACAATCTGGACTTTGGACAAACTCCGATCTGAACGGGCCCGAGCCCGTGGGCGAGCCCGGGCCCGCCCGAGCTCCGGCTAATCTACTTTTTGCGGCATTTTAGTCAACATCATAACAATGCGAATAAGTAAATCTCTGGCTAAGCGATACTGTTCTTCATGTATAATATTTGCACGTTTGGATACCTCCAGGATCGCCGCAGTTTCTGTGGCCGAACGTTTTGCCATGCGATAAAATCTGCTTTTTTCATTGGTGGAAAACTCACCTGAGCCTTCAGCAATATTCAATGAAATTGAGGTTCCAGCTCGTTGAATCTGGTCGGTTAAATAAGCTCTGCCACGAGGGAAGGCTGAAGTGATTTTATCGACAGCGCGGATTTCATTTATTTACAGTAGACTGCACGCCACAGCCTCGTGTTTTTTCACCGAGGTTAGAGGACAGGAGTCATGTTTACGCGCCCAATTACAAAAAAACGTGGTCGCCCTAAAGTCTATGGTGATATTCATCAGTTAAACAATCCAGCAACATGGCGGGCTCCAGACGAATCCGTTGCGTTTTGACAAACGAGCGCCAAAGGAAAAATTCAAATCATAAAAATAGACTGCTGGAACGCAGTCATCAAGATAGGCAAAAAGGGCAACAAACTATCTGATTATCCCTTGCGTTTGTTGCGCGTTCAGGTCTATAAAGAATCCGGTGAATTGTTATTCAAGCGACCCCTTTGGTTGACGGCAGCAGGTAAAAGACGCATGGAATTATCGTTGTATGATAATTTTACCAGCTATCGCCATCGCTTTGATATTGAACATTTTTTCAGATATGGAAAAAACAGATTATTGATGGATAAACTACAAACTCCCGATCTTCGACATGAGGAGGCCTGGTGGCAGCTTGTGATGATTGCCTATGCCCAATTGTACATGGCACGAACTATGGCTAATACCCTCCCAAATCCGTGGGAAAAGTACTTGCCCACATTCAGGACAAATGAAACTATAAAGCAACCAACACAAGTTCAAAATGACTTTGAACGAATTATTCGAATGATTGGGACACCAGCTCAACCACCCAAACCACGAAAAAAAGCCCTTGGACGACAATCGGGGGACATTCAGGTAAAACGCATGCGTCATCCTATCGTTAAAAAGTGGAAAAACACAGCTCTTGATGAAAAAATCATTGCATAATCAAGATAATATTGTCAATAAATAGACCAGATTGCACGTTGTGATGGTGGAATATTGCTAAAATAATCTGGATTTGATTGTAACTTATGACTGTTCGGAGCTCGGGCGGGCCCGGGCTCGCCCACGGGCTCGGGCCCGTTCAGATCGGAGTTTGTCCAAAGTCCAGTAGTTAAGATGAAGGTTTAAAAAGGATCTTAATGTCAAAAATAAGTAGACCACAAAATTTTCGTAGTTTTTTCTTCGAAATGGCGACCCCTTATCGTTGGTGGGTTTTTGCCATGCTGCTTGTAGGTATTTATTCATCCGTCCATAATGTACTATAGCCCTATGTTTTAAAAATTCTTTTGGATGACAAGGGTAAAATTATCGAAATGGGTAACCATAAACAGCTAATCGATGCCGGTGGTTTTTATAATACATTATGGAACGCTCAAAGCGGGCATAGTTTTATTTAATTTATGATTATAGACAAAAAAACATCAACCGTGTTGAGTTTATTATTTGATTACATGCGTCAACACAAATGCAGCACCTTTTTCTTTGTTGCATTTGGACTATTTTGGGCATTTACATTGCCATATATGTCCTACCTATTTGGCGTTATTATCGACAGAATCAAAACACATGGTCTTGAATCTGTTTCTGTGTATTCATTAGTTCTTTTCCCTTTGTGCTTGTATGTAATTATCCATGTGTTACGGAGTATTGGCTATTATGCCAGTGGCTTGTTTTCACTCTTGAGCATTCCTACTTATAAATCAATGATGGTAAAAAACTTATTTACTCACTTAGGCAAACAATCTATCGATTATTTTGAAGCCAAAAAATCAGGATTTTTATCTAATAAAGTGATGAATGCTTGCATAGGATTAGAACCTATTATCGTTAATTTGTTTTTCACGATTTTCCCTCAGTCTTTAGCAATTTTAATTACAGGAATTTTATTATCTACAGTCATCCCTTATTTTGGCATTGCACTGTGGGTTTGGGGGATAGCCATTATCATTTATACCTATCGATCAGCCAAAGTGGGTCAAATGAAAGCATCTACATTTGCAGACAGCTGTAGTGTTTTTAATGGTCATATTGTAGATGTTCTTACGAATATTCAATCCGTTATTCATCATGCCACTTTTGACCAAGAAACCAAGTTGATCAAACACAATATGAATGATTTGATTGACAAAGAACAGCTTCGTAATCGTCATGCAAATAAAGTCATGTTGGTGCAACATCTTGCAATGAATGCCCTTGTGGCATTTTATCTAATTGGTTCGATCATTGGGTATGAAAAACAGCTTGTGAGCATTGGTGAGGTGGTATTCGTCATGACAGCGGTAACAGCCATTGCTGGTTTAACCAGCAGTCTTGGTAATTGCTTTTTAGAGTTCATTTATAATATAGGATTATTACAAGATGGGTTAAGCTTATTAGAGCATCATCCTGATGTGGCCGATAAGGAAGACGCTTCCAGCCATAAAATTTCCAGAGGGAATATTGAAATCAGGGACATCACTTTCTTTTATCCAAGGCAGCCACCCGTTTTTGAGAGCTTTAGTTTATCGATTCCTGCTAAGCAAAAAATTGGAATTGTTGGAAGCTCAGGGGCAGGAAAGACAACATTCATGAAGCTTATCATGCGCTTATATGATGTTAATCAGGGATGTATTGAAATCGATGGGATTAATCTTATTGACTTTACTAAGGATTCCCTGCGTAGCCAAATTGCGATTGTTCCCCAACATTTAAACTTATTTCATCGTAGCATTTTTGAAAACATTGCTTATGGTTGTGACCATGTTAGCAAGGAGGAAGTGATTAGTGCTGCTAAAAAAGCTAAATGTCATGATTTTATTGCTGCACTAGAACATCAATATGACACGATCATCGGTGAGCAGGGTGTAAAATTATCGGGTGGCCAAAGGCAACGTATCGCAATTGCAAGGGCTATTTTAAAAAATGCTCCGATTCTATTGTTTGATGAGGCAACTTCCGCATTAGATTCTGCCACAGAACTTGCAATACAGGAGTCATTGGATACATTGTTGGCTGATAAGACCGCTTTAATCATTGCACATCGATTATCTACATTAAAAGCGATGGATAAAATCATCGTGCTTGAAAAAGGCCATATTTTAGAGTCAGGAACACATAATGAATTGTTAGCGATTAAGGGTGCTTATTATAATTATTGGACACATCAGTCCAGTGGCTTCATTAAGGAGATTTAATTCAGTGAATGGTTGATGAGTCTGCCACCTTCAAATCAATCAGATATCATAAATTTGATAGCACATGTTTTATGAAGACACTCCCGCCGGCTATTGTAAAAATGGCTATAGAAGAGTTTTTAGCGGAAAATTTGCCTGAAGAAATAAAGGATTAAAAACAATGACAAAAAAAGTTGCGATTGTAACTGGTGCAAGTCGTGGCATCGGGCGTGAAATTTCACGCGGACTTGCAGAAGATGAGAGCGGTTAATTAACCGCTCTCAAAAAAACGGAGGTTTGGATGGCCTATTTTTCAACCAACAAAGGTCGCATTGTACGCCGTTTTTTAGTAAGATAAAGCGGTTCAGTGAAGAAAAGGTGGGCGACCTAAAGGCATGTCTCAAGCAGCAATAGAAAAAGCAGCTATTGCGGAAGCACTTTATAAAAATGGTAGTATTCCAGTAAAGAAAATCGCCGAGCAGCTGGGTATTTCTAAGACTACTTTATATTTGTACCTAAGATATCGTAATGTTGATATAGGAGCAAAATCTAATGGGCTGCCAAATGAAATAGTTACGCTATGAAACAGTATTTATGGACATTAGATGGCGGCAGGTTGCAATTTCAAAGCGCACATAATAACAGTGAGATAAATTGGTTATTTCTACCAGGAGGACCAGGTCTTGATCAGAAGCATTAGCTTCTCTAACTGAATTGCTTAAAAATAAGATTCCTGGTGTCATCTGGCATTTTGATTTACCCAGTGACGGTTCAAATGTTTTAAAAGATAAACCGATTTCAAATTGGCGTTCTTCAATTATTCAAGCCACAACGGCATTCGATAAAGTAATTCTGGTTGCTCATTCAACTCCTGGTATGTATGTTCAAATCATGCCGGAACTTGAAGGCATTTTGCATGGTCTTGTGCTGATAGGCTCAGCGCCAGATTCATCATGGCAAAAAAATTTTGCAGAGTATTGCAAAAACAATGTGGATTCAAACATTCTTAGTGCAGAAAAAAAATACGATGAAAACCCGGATAATGAGAGTTTGAGGCAGCTATTAATTGCTGCAGCTGGACACTATCCGTGGTTTGAAAATCCTAAAGAAATAATTATGGCATTTGATGAGTTTTGTGAAGTTTTTGACCTGTAATTGGCTATCAAATTGCTGGAACATTCTTTGGCTATGGCTGTCTAGCTCGGAATTAACACTTTTGGTGGTTATTCCACACGCCCCCAAATAGTTACTAATGATTTTTACCAGGAGTTGGTTGAAAAAGGAGATGGATTAAAGACTCGTTGTTCTTTATCCTCTTCTTCTTTAGGAACCTCATCGTGCTCCACTTTATCTTGTGTGGATTCAGATGGTTTAGGTTCTATTGACAAGGGTGTTGGAGCAACACGTTGAGTCTTTTGACTTTCATCTCTTGCTTGTGCTTTCGGACTAGGTATGGGCACTAAATTATTTGCTAGCCGTTGGATAAATGCATCGTATAAGGCTAATGTGGGCATGGTAATACGAAGAGAACGTATGTTTCCTTCTTCATCTTGAATAATTTGGATACACTCATCAGAAAGATGATTTTCTTCTTTAAATGCATTGAATTTTTTAATAATCGCTTCCATGAATTTTTTTAATTCTTCTCTTTGTTCTTCAGTTAATACATTCGGTTCACAAAGCAATTTAATGGTAAGGGTCATTGATTCGCGATCACTATCAACCAGCAATAGTTCTTTGGCGATCAACTCCGCAATTATTTCTGGGTCAAAACTCGACTCTGAATCAAGTTCTTCTGCACCAAACTCGCCTATCAATTCATCCGCAGTTTCAACTTCTTTGCGTGGTTTAGTTAGAGATTTATCTTCACCAGGACTTGCTTTTTCCTCATATGTCTTATCAGAGGTGGTGCTATCCCCGCCGCCGCCGCCTCCTCCTCCTCCATGTCCAGAACAAAGGCGCTTAGGTGCGATTTCTCTAAAACAAACCCGACAGCGTAATTTTGCTGCTTCAGCAGCAGACTCTTTTTTTTCTGCCTCTTTAATTTTTTCTTTTTCTTCCCCAATTTCTTGTGGAGTTGGCGCTTTTACAGTGGCCGTTTGCTCTTGCGATTCAACTGGTTTTAATTCTGGTTTAGAAATAGAGGGCATGAGCATGATCATTTTTTGCATACTATCCGTAGGTTTTTTGGGTTCAAAGTCTGCTAATAAACGAATCGAATGAACTGTTGTGGTAATAGCATCTGGTTTTTGGGGTCGGTTTACATCATTAAAATAACAATACTTGGATAACCATTGGAATAAGGGCTTTATATCACCAACAATAGGTTCAGCTACCTGTTGAAACACAGACGGTCCGTTCATTGAATTTGCAAAACTTACCACACAATCACCCGTTGCCATGTCCATAGCACAAAATGAAATGGAGCCTTTATTACTCCCCCAATGAAAGGCAATTGTCTTTTCGGGTTTTTGGGGGTCACCTTCACTATAAACCCCCATTCCCAAGCCCCATTTGACTCGCGACGTCTCGGGGGATAACGTTGGCGGGGGGGTTGATAAATCACCTTCCAGCAGTGTTGAGTTAAGGTACTTATTTTTAAAGCAATACTGTAGAAAGGTGATATAGTCCTCTGCAGTTGTAAGCATCGATCCAGCCGGGATCCCTGGTACATCGTCTGGCAATGGTGGTAAAGGAGTAAGGGGGCCATTAGGTGGATCTGCTACGTGCGCTTTGGCAATATCTCGGGGGGTATCATGGAGATGGCCGTCTGGCAACTGCCGCTTAAAGGTAGAATTCTCCATTTTCGCTTTTTTAAAAAAATCTTGAGCAATTACTTCCCATTCTTTACGCGTTTTTTTCTCAATAACTTTCATTAAAAACTCAAGTGCAACACCTGAATAGGTAAATCGACTGTTAGGGGCTGCGATAAATTTTTTTCCATCGCCACCATTTTCGCCAAAGTTTGCCAGACCAGAACATTGTCCAATGATCATGCCAATTGTAATTATTTGATAATTTGGGTCTTTCCGAAGTTCTTCTGGTCCAAATTCGGGGTCATATTTATACAGAGGGGTATTTAAAGTCCATTTATCCTGATCCTGATCAGGCTTATCTTTATCCTGATCAATCAAATCTAAAACAATAGCCGCTGATACGGGCTTACTTAGGGATGCTGCTTGAAATAGCGTATTTGTATCAACAGGGCTTGGTGCTAATGTGTCAGTCTTTCCGTAAGCCACGGTATGGAGAGTGCCTTGTTCTTTTTGATACCAACCTAACGATAATGCAGGAATATTCGCATTATCTAGCAGTTGTCTCATTAATAATTCCTGCTGTTCTTTTCGTTCTTTCATAAAACACCACCGCACTCAATAGATAATTTCAATCTATAACATCAGTTCGCTCATTGTATAATTGGAAAATACTACAAGCAGGAGCTCCCGGCGGTTTTTGCGTATTTTTTACAAAAACTCCACATAAAATCAAGCTTTCGGGGGGTGGTTAAAAAATACGTTGCGATGAGTATTTTTATTGGGCTTTATCCGGCAAGGCTTCTAAGCATCACCGAGAACTCCTGACCGGAAGCTGATGTTGAGGAGGGGGTGAATAATATAAAACTACTCGATGCCCCAAATAAGAGAGTTATTCATTGATTACGATTTTTTCTGGTGGAATCCAAACTACTTTTTTTAGTTTCATCTGGTACAGAGTGTCCACCGGTTTTTACAGGCTCCCTAAATTATGCGGTCAAAAACTATTTTTATATGCAAATTATAATAAATTGTGTTATTATTTGAATATGAAAAATGAAAACCTGTCATCCTTAATAAAACGTTTCCTTCAAAAAGGCAGATATAGCTTTGAAAAAAAGTAGCTATAGAAATACTTGGTTGTAGTACCCCATCTTTTATTAATTCTGCAAACAGACTAGCCAAGAAAAAAGAGCTGGCTTTGGTAAGAGAGGGGTTTTACATTATTATACCGCCACAGCATTTTTCACTAGGCTGTTTACCTGCGGATTGGTTTATAGATGATCTGATGAAGTATTTAGGTCAACCCTATTATATTAGTCTTTTATCCGCAGCCTCTTATTACGGCGCATCCCACCAACAACCACAGCGATTTCAAGTTATCACTAACAAACAAACCAGGTCTATTTCAATTGGAAATGTATCGATTGAATTTATTGTTAAAAAAACAATACCTGATGTGGGCGTAAACAAAATTAATTCTTATACCAGTTCTATAAGCATATCAAGTCCAGAACTTACCATGATAGATGTGTGTGATTATCCAAAGCATGCAGGATATATCCATAACATGGCTCAAGTTATCACTGACTTGGCTGATTCTGTTAATAAAGACAAATTTAAAGAGGTGATTGAAATACTACCCGTTAAAACCACCTTGATGCAAAGGCTTGGGTATTTACTTGATATAACAGACCATGAGGAATTGAGCGAAGTGGTATATGCCGCTTTATTATTGCGAAAACCGGTGAATTACATCTGGTTGAGTCCTGGTGAGAATTTAAACATCATCGAGAAAAATGAGCGATGGAATATTAATGTTAATGAGGAAGTGGAGTTAGATATATGATCCCCATCTCAGCAATAACCGAATGGCGAGAATACGCCCCATGGGGTTCAAGTGCTCAAGTTGAGCATGTTGCCTGGGGAGTCTTGGAAAGGACTAGATAATAATACAGTATTGGGAACAAGCCAAAGCAAGAACTAAGTTGTTTTTAGGTTAAATTAAGAGATGTGAGCATGATATGCCAGAATTACCAGAAGTTGAAACAACCCGACTAGGTATTCAGCCCTATATAGAAAATCAAACCATCACACAGATAGTCATCCGACAGCACCAATTGCGATGGTATATCCCCCGTAACTTATCTCAACAGTTGCAAGGCAAAGTAGTCCAAAAAGTCACTCGTCGTGGCAAGTATTTATTGTTTGAAATCGAACAAGGTGCACTTATCCTACATCTGGGAATGTCAGGTAGTTTACGTATCTTAAAACAAAAAATACCTCCCAAAAAACATGACCATGTTGATATTGAGTTTGCTCATCATGCTGTATTGCGCTTCACCGACCCCAGGCGATTCGGCGCAGTATTATGGGCTGATGGGGAATTTTTGCAGCACCCACTGTTAGCACAATTAGGGATTGAACCACTAACACCTGATTTCTCTGCAAAATATTTATGGCATGTCGCTCAAGGTCGAAGAAAATCTATTAAATCATTCATCATGGATAGTCATATCGTGGTTGGTGTTGGCAATATTTATGCGGCAGAAGCATTATTCTTAGCAGGCATTCATCCAATAAGACCTGCGTGTTTAGTCTCGGAGATAGAAATGGCCAAGCTTGTGGACGCCATCAAAAATATATTACACCAAGCAATTCAACAAGGAGGTACCACACTGAAAGATTTTGTGAATAGCGAAGGTAAACCTGGTTATTTTTCGCATCAATTGCAGGTGTATGGCCGAAATGGATTTCCCTGCGTTACATGCAATAAGATTTTGCTGTCTATGCGTATAGGCCAAAGAAGTACTGTTTATTGCTCATATTGTCAGGTTTGAATAATCAATGCTTATTGAAGTGAGCTTAAAGCTGGTGCATCATTCAGGCGATTTTATGTGTTTGTTGGTATGTTGGGGATGCAATGCTTGAAAAAGCAGAGCAGCTTACGGCTTATGCCGGGCGATTATATCGCTTGGAAGAGTTATCTGATCCTTCTCCCGTACTATTGATGAGAGGTTCGTGATGGAAATTCATGGTGGATGCTTGTGTGGAGCAGTGCGTTTTAATTTAAAGGGGACAGTGAATGGCTTTTACTTATGCCATTGTTCACGTTGTCAGAAAAGTAGTGGAAGTGCGCATGGTAGCAATTTATTCTTTGGCAATGGTATGTTGGTGTGGGAGAAAGGAAAAGAGATTTGTACTGATTACGAATATGAAGGAACACATTTTGGTAAGTGTTTTTGTAGCCGTTGTGGTTGTCCCTTACCGCGAGTTATCGATGATAAAAACAAGGTAATTCAAGTGCCAGCAGGTTGTTTAGACGGTGACCAAGATTTTGAGCCGACAGCACACATTTTTACTGACTCTAAAAAATGTTGGGAAGAGAAATTATCACAAACTCCTAAATTTATTGGATTACCGGAATAATATCTTCATTTCTATAGATGACCCAGAACCCATCTTTTATTTTGAGACTGTAACTAGAATGGGTAACTGCTTAGGTCAACTTCGTTGATTTTATTTGAGTTTTAATCAATTATGAATTTGATAATTTCAAGCTATTAAGGTAAAAATGAATATTTTAATACTAGGAGGCACCCATTTAAGCTGACAGAAAAAGAATGGATACAAAAAATTGCATCTTTGGTGAATTGGCAAGGGACAATCATTGAAAAAGAAAAAAATGAGCTTCCTGAAAGTTTACGAGAACCATTCGATTGGAATCAAGCTATTGTTTACGACACCACGAAGATACGCAACGAATTGCAATATGAAGAAGCTTACTCAGTCAATCAAGCTTTGACTAAAACTATTGAATGGACATTGGCGCATATGCCAACTGAATAAATTTTTATTTATACAGTTGAAACACGCGCGTACCCAATGAGCACTTTTTCTTATCCAAAATTAAAATTATACTAAAGCCGCAATTCCGTGCCTTTCTAAGGTATTCAATATTTTTAGAATGGCGCCATGTGCATGACGTTTACCAGCGATTCTGGGTAAATAGATAAGGCCAATCCTTTAGCGTGTTTCAGCCTCTTTATACAACATTCTTTCGCACAATTTTACTATTCTTAAAGTCAGATTAACGATAATATCGCTCGTGTGAGCATGCATGCTGCGTTGATACCACCCGCCTGTTGTAGGGTGGGCAAAGGAGCGCTAGCGACGTGCCCGCCACACTCCAACCAACCATGGACGAATTTTAAATCATGAGCGAATATCATCGTTTGTTTGTAAAAGGCGGCACCTATTTTTTTACTGTGGTCTTATGACCGTCGGCCGCTGTTATGCGAGGAGGCTACCGAGGATTTTACGATAAGAATTGGGGATGTAATGGTGAAGCAGATGTAGTAAAAAAGCGACTGTTAAATGAGTAAGGTGTGGGGTGGGCTTCGCTGCGCGTGCCCACCATTATATGAAAGCAATATGTAGAAGGTTGTAAACGGCATGAAGCCAAAGAAACACTTGGGATTTAATGGGATGCGGACGATGTTATCGTCATGAGGTAGTCGATCCAAAGAAATCGAATGTTCGTTATGTTTATCAATGGATGAACAATGTTCCATTGCATGGTGGTGAAAAAGCAATCTGGATCAATTATTTTGATGTGAAAGTGTACTCTACAAGCAAAATATGAGTTAACGGATAAGGTATATCAAGCTTGCCGACAGTACATTGGTGGGCACGTCGCTAGCGCTCCTTTGCCCACCCTACGTCCGAGCCTATATCAGGTTATATTTTGCGCAAAAACAAGCGTCATTTAGTGTGAAGTGAACTGTGATAGATGAAGTTTTTTTAACCGGATAGGCCATAAATGTTTTTTTTTGATCCCCTGGCGATTTAACACGGGCATAAATGGATTCGCCCAGAATCTCTGGACGTTTACCTTGCTCCTTGTCATTTTTAGCAAAGAGATGTAGCCAAATCACTCTGTTATTGGACTTGAAAGCTAAAATAGTCCTTGAACCACCGCTTTTACCTTTGCCCTCATTGTTCCCACTTTAATTTTGTAGTTGTCATTCTAAGCTAAGGTCCCTTCCTAATCATGGCTAATAGCAGCCATCCGTGCTATGCGTTCCTGCGCAATTTTTATCACATTATGTAATTTTTCTTCAAGGATTTTCTTCGATGGTAGTTCTGTTAAATATTGAGCAACATGTATGCCGCTTTTACTCAACTCTAATAATTCAATATGCTCTTGTTTTTTTTCAGCGCATAAAATCAATCCTAAAGGTTGATTTTCGTGAGGCCTTCTCTCGTATTTATCTAACCACCTCAAATAAAGCTCCATTTGACCTTTACTGGACTTTGGACAAACTTCAATCTGAACGGGCCCGGGCCCGTTCAGATCGAAGTTTGTCCAAAGTCCAGTATGTAGAAATTCCTTTTTAATACATCTTCGAGTGAGATGAACTCTATAAAATGCGACCACGATAATAGTGGCGACAGTGTCACCACTATTTGTTCATCAGGGAAAAATTTAGCAAATCGCACCATCCTAAATAAGGCCCTAGTATCAAAACCACGACCATAAATTGAGCCAAGTTCTTTTGCTAACTGCTTTATGACCTCTTCACCATATTCTGCTCTATCTGTGCCTAATATTTCTCGGTGAATACGTTCGCCAATTTTCCAGTATAAAAAAACTATAGAAGAATTTACTGCACGAGCAACATGAGATTTTGTCGACTCAATTAACAATGAGATATCTCGAAAAAGATTTGTGCTTGTAGCCTTATCATTCATCTAAATCAACCTTATTACGTCCTAGTCTCTTTTATCTGGCACTTCATACATCAGTGTAAGGTTATACCCCCATGGTAATTGGTCAATAGCTTATTGACCAATTAGATCTAGGTTATATTCTTCAGCGAAACGTCGCATATATTTTAGGTTTTGCGGACTAAACCCTTTCATTTCTGGAAATTCACTATGTAAATCACGACTTAGCTGCGTAATAGCACCCCACCCATGCTGCTTCTGGGATTTGATAAGTATCGAGAGAGTCAACTAATTTACCGCTACAGACCACGTCCTCATACCTATTAGGATTAAAGGTGGTAATCGTTATTTTTTCTCTTTATCACCATTAATATAGAATGACCATCTGGTGTTTCAATCAAACCAACATTTTGAAAACCTGCTTTCTCATAACAACGTTTGGCTCGAATATTATTGGGCTCTGCTTCAGTAATGATTTTGTTAATTTTTTGATTTTTAAAAAGAAACTTAATAAAGGCTTTCATCATTAGTGTCCCATACCCTTGATTAAGATAGTTTACTTCCCCAATGAATTGATCCGTCCCAACCGTATCATCTTCCTCATTTGGCCACCAACCGTCACCTACTTGAGTTGCCCAATAGTACTGAATAAATCCGATAGGCTTATCATTTAAGTAGGCTATATAAGGGCAAACCACAGGATCTCCGATTGGTTTGCCATATTTGTCTTTTATTTCTTCAGGTGAAAGATCATCTTGCCACCATTCTAGAACATGAGGTTGACTAAACCATTGACCTAGTAAGTCTAGGTCACCCGGTGATAAGGGTTTGAAAGTAAATTTCGAGATGATAGTCCTATATGCTTGAGAATGGATAAGATAATGCATGATATAATACCTTAAATTATTTTGAGTCAAGGTGCGTCAAGCAAGAATTTTTCTCCATCAGTTTGTTAATTATGTTAGCTGCTATTTCACCTGCTACCTACAGCGGCATTGGAATAAAGTTATCTTCTTCAAAATTAATGACCTCCCAAGAACTTCCCTCATTTTCCCTTCTCCCCAGACATGGGGAGAAGGTGCCCGAAGGGCGGAAGAGGGGATGCTGGTGCAAAGTTCTTCACTGATGTTTGTCCCACGGGACTAGGGTGCTTTGAAATGACAAGTATACAGAAGATAAAGATTACTGAAACTTTGGTTCGTAACTTAGTTAACAAACAATTTCCAGCATGGAGTCATCTACCAATACAAGCGGTAAAAAATAGTGGTTGGGACAATAGAACCTTTCATTTAGGTACGGAAATGCTGATTCGTATGCCGAGTAGCGCTGAATATGCAGGTTCTGTGGAAAAAGAGCAAGTCTGGTTGCCAATGCTTGCGCGATTTCTTCCACTTCCTATACCTGCCCCTATTGCGAGGGGAGAGCCTGATGAGACGTATCCTTGGAAGTGGTCCATTAATCGCTGGCTTCCAGGAGAGACAGCGCTCAGTCTCCCAATTAATGATTTGTGTGGGTTTGCAAATGACTTAGCTCTATTTCTCAAGGCACTTCAAAGCATAGATTCAACGGGTGGTCCTATTGCAGGTTCTCACAATTTTTACCGAGGTGGAGATTTAGTGGTTTATGATTCAGAAACTCGAAAAGCCATCGAAGACTTGAAGAACTCTATTGATTCTCGTACCGCAAGAGAGATTTGGGAAATAGCACTATCCACTTCTTGGAAGGGTCAACCAGTTTGGGTTCATGGTGATGTGAGTGTCGGCAATTTGTTACTCTCTCAGGGAAAATTAAGTGCGGTTATTGATTTTGGCCAACTAGCAATCGGTGATCCTGCGTGTGATCTTGCTATTGCCTGGACACTATTTGAAGGTAAAAGTCGAAGCATTTTTTTAGAAGCACTAGAACTTGAGCCAAACACTTGGGCACGAGGACGAGCTTGGGCTTTATGGAAAGCGATGATGTATCTTGTTAACCAACAAACTGATATGAATTTTGAAGCAAAAAGGGCCTTGGGAACTATTAATGAAGTGATTGCGGATCATAGGCATTTGCTATGAAGGTTCCTCATATAGAATGGGCTATTAGTACCTTAAATAATTCAGGATATTATATTGGAACTATAAAACCTGAAATAATACTCAATACAGCTTGGTCACAAGTGTGTCGCTTTTCATTTTAGATTTTGGCTGCTTCATCACTGTCCTGATCTGGTAAAAATCCACCAGCCTGCATCTGCCACAAGTGTGCATAATGACCATTGGCTTTTATCAGTTCCTCATGTGTACCCTCTTCAATAATATGACCTGCATCAAAAACCAAAATACGATCCATTTGAGATAGTGTTGATAAACGATGTGCAATCACAATGGTTGTCTTATTTTGCATCAAGGTATGTAATCCATCTTGTATGTACTTTTCAGTGACAGAATCTAATGCTGAAGTCGCCTCGTCTAATATAAGGATGGGTGCATTTTTTAACATGGCTCGGGCTATAGCAATGCGTTGGCGCTGCCCACCTGACAATTTAATCCCTCGCTCTCCAACTAACGATTGATATTCATTTTTTAATTGGCTGATAAATTCATGACAGTGCGCCATTTTAGAGGCTTGAATCACTTCTTCATCAGATGCTGTCACACGCCCATAACGGATGTTTTCGAGTAAACTTCGATGAAATAAGGTCGTATCTTGGGGAATCATGGTAATTTGCTCACGCAATGAATTTTGTGTGACCATGGCAATATTTTGCCCATCGATGCGAATTTCACCTGATTCCACATCAAAGAGACGCAAAATGAGATTCACAAAGGTACTTTTTCCACTTCCTGAGAAACCTACTAAGCCCACTTTTTGTCGTGCAGGAATGACAATGTTTTTATTTTCAAAAAGACGAGCCCCTTCGTGATAATGAAAGGTTACATCAAGAAACTCGATTTGCCCGTCGTTTACAACCAATGGTGTCGCCTCTTTTTTATCCATGATTTCATGAGGCATTTCCATGATGCTTAAGGCTTGTTTACATTTTCCCGCCTCTTCTGCAAACGTTACAAATTGGCTAGCTAGATACCAAAGGTTGTAAAAAATACTAATAGACAGGGAAATAATAAAACTAAAATCCCCTACAGAAACCTGGTTCTTTTGGTACATATTAACCAGGAGCAAAATATTTGCACCAATAAGCACAATGATGCTGATATCCCAAAAAATCCGCATCTTGATAATTGTCCACTCCATAGCTCTATCTTGACTGATGGCTTCAGCGACCGACTTTCTAATACGTTGACTTTCATAGGCATTTCGAGAAAATAATCGAATGTTTGTAATGTTACTAATACTATCTACCCAGCGACCAAATACTTTAGTACGAGTGGTCGAGAAAATATGCGATAGGTTTTGAATAGGATAGAAAAAGTAATAGGAAATACATAAAAAAGAAGCGGCCCAGCCTATTAGAGTAACCGCAAAAAGAGGATGCACTAGCAACATCATCCCAATCGCTACAATTAATCCAAGAAATTGTGCAAAAGCATCATCTAGGGTTGTTAATATCGTGATAACCCCAGAGTGCATGTCTCCAATTTTATTGGACAAGCTGCCGGCAAAATTGTTTTGAAAATAACGATAAGAGTGCTCTGTTAAATAATCAAACATCTTATTCATCAGGTCTTGGCGTATACTCGGAAAAGCTCGCAATTTGACCCAATCCAATAAACGCATATCAAACGCAATGCCTACCCATAGTGCGATATAAAATAGCACATAGGGTTGTACGACTTGCCATACCTCTTGTCGATTTCCTTCATGGGCTACGACCGTATCAATAATGATTTTAAGTACGTACGGTGCTAACGCATTATTTACTGCCCAATAGAGTGCGATAAAGCCAAACATAAAAATATAGCGTTTATAAGGTTTAAGCGCTTGTAAAATAAAGTAAGTGAGAGAGTGTGCACTTTTCATTTTATCTCCTCGAGAGACGACATCCATTCGATTTTTCCTTGATGAATGAAGTAAACTGTTTCAACATCAATCGCTTTTAAAAAATCCTGATCATGCGAAATGACGATCATGGCCCCTGGATAGCCTTTTAGAACCTGAATCACATGAGCACGTGTTTCTAAATCTAAGTTGTTGGTCATTTCATCTAAAATCAGTAAATCAGGAGGACGAGCTGCAATGCAAGACAAGGAAAGTCTTGCCTTTTCTCCACCGGATAAATCTGCAATGAGTGTCTCAATTTCTTCATTTTTACGGAATAAAAAGTCATTAAGGTGTGACCGACGTTCATGAATTGTCGCATGAGGCATGAGAGACTCCATCATTTCAAAAACTGTTTTGTTGGCAGGTAGGTTTTGGTAGTGTTGGTCTAAATAGCCAATACTTGCAGAGTTAGGTAGCACCCAAGCCCCCGTCTTTGCTAAGGACTCTTCTGCCAAAATAGCCTTGACGAAAGTTGATTTTCCCGAGCCATTGTCACCACATAAAGCAACCCGTTCTTTAGAGCGCATATGAAAATCAATATTGCGTAAAATAATGGCATCATCATTATAACCGACAGTTCCCTCGTTAATGGTTATCACCGATTTTTGATGCGCTGAGGCTTTCAATTGAAATTGAGGCTGAATGATTTCAGATCGATAAAGTCCTGCCATTTCAGAAACAAGATGCTCTTTCCTCTCTTGAATATGATGTAAGCGCTGATTACCTGTTTTTACAGCATTACCTAGTTTCGCAGAGGAATGAACCGTAGGCCATTTTCGTTGTTGGATGCTTTTTTCACCTCGCCTACGCATAGTCTTATTGCGTTCTTGTTCTTTCATTTTTGCCAGATGGATTTCTCTCTTTTTTCGTTGTAGTTGGGCCATTTCTTCTTCTATAGAAGCGGTCTTTTGGACTAACAGGTGTTGGTAATCATCATAATTACCGGTAAAGACATGTAGTTTTCCACTTTGAATATGCCAAATCGTGTCAATACTGCCTCTCAATAATTCCACATCGTGCGTGGCCATGATTAAGGTTCCTTTGTAACGACGCAAATGATTCATTAACGCGCGTCGGTTTGTTTTGTCTAAATGATTCGTGGGTTCGTCAAGCAATAAGAGGTTTGGCGCATGGCAAAGTGCCTCAGTGAGCGCACGGTTTAAACGTTCCGCACCGCTTAATGGCTTGGAAGTCATAACGACTTGAGGCAGATAACCGATATTGACATCTTCAGGTAAGCTTATACTTCCTTCATAGTTGGTCCATGTCCCTTGTATGATTTTCAGTAGCGTTGATTTACCTGCGCCATTACGACCAATAATCGCAATACGACGGCCATGCAGCAGTTCTTCGCTAAAATCAGAGAAACATTGCTTATGTTGGAAGGAAAGACCAAGGTCTTTAAATCGGATAGGCTTATGCATGATATTACGCTCTTAAGTATGGATTAGGGATAGTTTGAAAAATCTTTACCCCAAGTCTCGTCAGGGTATACTTAAGCTGTAATTTTCATCGGATTTCAAAAGCCTCAATTTAGAAATGAAACAAATAATAAGTTATGATACGCTTGTATCGGATAAAAATCAAACACTTTTTGGAAGACCCAACGGGGGGGGGGGTAACATTCACTCCCAAAGAATTTCCCTCATTTTCCCTTCTCCCCAGACATGGGGAGAAGACGCGCGGAAGAGGGGATACTGGTGCAAAGTTCTTCGCTGATGTTTGTTCAAGGACCAGGGTGCTTTGAGGCAACTAGGTCAGCCCTAAACCAGAAGGCTTTTGCTCTCCTTCTTGTTGTCCTACGGGGGCAGTATCATCTGTCCTGTTAATTTCTCTTTGCTCTTTTAAACGTTGTCGTTCTTTTACAGTCTTATCCATAGGTAATTTTTCTCGTAGGGATAACCATTGTCCCATAGCGCTTAAATCGCCAACTATAGGCTCTGCAATTGCTCGAAAAACAGCTGGCCCATTCTCGCTATTAGTGAGACAAACAACAGCTTCATCGGTCGTAAGATTAATGGCTGCTAAATGACGTTGAGTTCCATGGTCACCCCAATGAAAGGCGATACGGGTTCCATCGGTATTTTTCTGGAGCCCAATACCTAGGCCCCAAGAGATTTTTTCTAAAACCTCAGTAGGAACTCCCTGGCGAATTGCTTTAGTATCTTTTTTATCATTTAATGATGAAACAACCGGTTTAAACATTTCCCATCTAATATAGGGATCGTTAACACAGGCTTTTAAAAATTTTGCATAATCAGAGGCTGTCGTATACAAAGAGCCTGCCGGATGAGCCTTATAAAATTTTTGCTTAAGATTTACTGAACCAGCTTGATCGTGGCCTATTGCTATCGTTGCAGCATGTTCTGGGGGATGGCCTGCAACAGTAGCCACAAGGGGTAATTCTCGAGCTTCAACAGGTATGGGTTTCGACCAAAAAAATGGGGGTATTTGAGCAAAGCGAGCTTTGATTTCCTTCAGACTATTTTCTTCAATTTGACTGGAATTTTTTTCAGTAATTTCTACGCTGCCATCTGCTGCTCTTTCAGCAACAAATAACTTCTCCTTATGAAGAATAATGCTTAATTGACCCTGTTTATCTAGCGTATCGATTAATAATTTTTTAATGCTTTGGGATGTTGGTTCCTGTTCTTCATTTGAGAGTCTAATGAGACTACAACCAGTGGGTGGCATGAAGCTGCTATTGGTCATGCCTAGCTTAGCAAATTCTTCTTGAGCTAAAGTTTCCAGTGATTTTGAAGTAATATTTTCCGCAACTTTACCTAAGAATTCATAAGCCACGCCTGAATAATCAAATGTTTTTCCTGCCTCAGAAATATATTTTTCAGATTCTGGTGATGGAAATTCATTAGGTAATCCTGCCTGATGGGATAAAATCATGCGTGCAGTTAATTTTTTATAATTTTCATCGGTTCGCATCTCTGGAGGACCAAAATCGCCGTATTTATGGAGTGGCTTGTCTAAATCAATTACTCCTTTTTGCGCTAGTTTTAAAATAAGATAAGCAAATACAGGCTTACTCAATGAGGCGGCTTCAAAAACGGTTTCACTCGTGACCTTTTTTTCGGGCTTATCAACATTGGTTACGCCAACGGATTGTGGTGTAATGACTCCTTTATCGGAAATAGTCGCTGTGGCAATGCTTGGAATATTATTTCTTTTTTGTAGCTCCTCTAAGGAACTCATCGAACTTTGGGAAGCGACCGGTTTAGGTTTTGGACATGAATTTATACCCCAATTATTGGTTTTACCGCATAACTCATCTAAATTTCTAGCAAAACCCCATTTTGAGAAAAAATAGTTCGAAGCCAGGTCTATTTGAATTTTCGAAGAAACAATTTGTTCTGCAAGAATATGTCCATTATGCGAGTTGGCAAAAAATACCACAGCGCTCTTGTCTTTTAAATTGATTGCAACCCACGCTCTGCAATCATTCATGTCCCCCGAATGATAGGCTGTAATAACTTCACCTTTTTCATTGGTTTGTAATCCCCAACCTAAACCCCATGCAACATGGTTTAGAATGGGCTCGGGTATCTTGTCTCTAGCAATTCCAATCGCTCCAGCCAAACCTCTATCACGCGTCATGAAGGCATGAGGAGCAAAAGGATTTTCAATGGAGTTATCATTGATTAGATGTTTGACGAACTTTGCATAATCTTCTGCTGTAGTACGCAGAGTATTTGCGGCACATGGCTTAGGTTCTTTACATTTATACTGAAAAGTAATCGCCTTAATCAAATCCAGATTATTTGAAGATTTACCAACAGGGGGTAATAGTTCAACAATAGCTGATACTTCCTTTTCAGGGAATGAACGATGAACCATTTTTCCATTTTCAAGCCAATATGCTGTTAAGTGCTCATCTTTTTGTCGCACGACAATTTGACCGGGCTTTATTTCATCAAATAAGGGTTCTTTTTCAGTAGGCAAAACCGAGTGATAGACTTTGGAGGGTTCATAAGTACTATGAGTCATATTACAAACATCAGCATGAAATACATGGCTTTTAGCTAATGTTTCTAGATTTGCTGCAGTCAGTTTTTCAATCACTTGCTGTAAATAAATAATACCAACATTGGAATACCCATGCATTTTTTCTTTAGGGTTTTTTTCTTCAGGATTAGGAATGAACTGGAAGTTCATTCCACCATGAGCCAGGCCTGTGGTATGTGATAACACCATCCTTGCAGTGAGTGCTTTAGCGCTAGAAACAGCAGATTTGTCAGACATATCAAATTGCATTCCGTCTATCTCAAATTCTTCTAATGGGAGGATATGAAAAAGAGGTGTATCCAAATCAAATTGTTTCAAATTGAATTTATCCAAATTAAATTTGCCTGTCCCTGGTTCTGCTTGCTTCGTCGCATTTGCTTGTATCAATTTTTGTACTAAATAGGCAAATATGGGCTTGCTTAGCGAGGCTGCGCCAAAAACAGTTTCTGGTTTCACCTCTCTAGGCGGTGGAAGACCTGTTAGAGTGGTTATTAACTCATACTCCTTAGGATCAGCCAATTTATAAGTATCGGTGCAGCGTTCTCGTAACGTTTGATAGGAGGATTGATTGCTTTCATCCAACTGAATTTTCTGAACGCTTTGTGTCGTTTGATTCACATAATAAAGCGTGCTATCAAATAGAACTACTGCATTTTTACTTCCTAAGCCCAGCTTATTAAATGGACATTTGAGTGGGTCAACTGGCATTGCAAGAAGACCACAACCCTCTGTAAGGCCCCGTTCTTGAGTAGATAGGGTTCCATCACTACTTAGAAAGGCAATAGAAACCCCTGGGATCTGTGCTTTAGACATGACATCCAGCAAAAGTAATTCTGTCATTTTTGCATAAGACATAAAATTGCTCAAAATCAAAACTAGTGATTAATTATACCTTATGCCGTAAAATTTATTCTCAGACAGCATTTTTTTTACGAATTTTTTAGAATCTTTTTACAATCGAGGATCATAAATCAATTGAAAAAGTCCTACATTTCTAGCTTTTCGAAAAACGTCTGAGCGTAAAGAACAGTTTAACTTTTCCTTGATTTTACTGATATAAAACTCAACTGTTTTAGATGCTGTGCCAGTATCTCGAGCAATTTCTTTTGCCGATTTCCCTTGCAAGTAATGTTTAAGGACGCAGGTCTCTTGTTTTGTCAATGTTACTTCGCCGAATTCATAGGTATTCTTTTTTTCTTGAGTTAAAGAAAAACAGGGCTTTTCACAATCAACCTCAAGCAAATATTCCTGATATGGAAATGATTCTTTTGGATTAAAGTGATGATGGTCTAAATAATTTTCTGCGGCTTCGGCTAGAAAGGATCGTTTTTTATTAGTCGGTAAATGCTTATGATGAGAGCCCCATGTTTCAAAAAAATTAAGCAAATCGTCTTGATGTTCAAATAAGGTATCGTAGCATTTAATTTCCATACGATGAATTAAAAAACCTAATTGTTGTAATATGCAGCCAAATTCACTCAGTGTTGTTTCGTAATAATCAGGTGTAAATTTGTGAAAATAGGTTTTCCAATTGTTTTGGCGCGCTGTTTGATAAAAAAAGCGATCATTCTTAGGTCGACCATGAAAAGCAAAAAACACTAGATGGGCTCTTTTCCCTGGTTTCAGAGCACGATAGATATTTTGCAATGCAAGGAATTTGTTTTGTACCCAAAGTAATTCGTTGAAACTTATAATACTGGACTTTGGACAAACTCCGATCTGAACGGGCCCGAGCCCGTGGGCGAGCCCGGGCCCGCCCGAGCTCCGGCTAATCTACTTTTTGCGGCATTTTAGTCAACATCATAACAATGCGAATAAGTAAATCTCTGGCTAAGCGATACTGTTCTTCATGTATAATATTTGCACGTTTGGATACCTCCAGGATCGCCGCAGTTTCTGTGGCCGAACGTTTTGCCATGTGATAAAATCTGCTTTTTTCATTGGTGGAAAACTCACCTGAGCCTTCAGCAATATTCAATGAAATTGAGGTTCCAGCTCGTTGAAGCTGGTCGGTTAAATAAGCTCTGCCACGAGGGAAGGCTGAAGTGATTTTATCGATAGCGCGGATTTCATTTATTTACAGTAGACTGCACGCCACAGCCTCGTGTTTTTTCACCGACGTTAGAGGACAGGAGTTATGTTTACGCGCCCAATACCGTCTGTGGCAACAAACCGATAACGCTGGGTCACAAATACAGCATTGCGGCTTACTTGCCTGAAAAAACAGGCACAAACACGCCTTGGTTGATCCCTTTGGCATGCACGCGTGTTGATACCGCAAAGCAACCAACACAAGTTCAAAATGACTTTGAACGAATTATTCGAATGATTGGGACACCAGCTCAACCACCCAAACCACGAAAAAAAGCCCTTGGACGACAATCGGGGGACATTCAGGTAAAACGCATGCGTCATCCTATCGTTAAAAAGTGGAAAAACACAGCTCTTGATGAAAAAATCATTGCATAATCAAGATAATATTGTCAATAAATAGACCAGATTGCACGTTGTGATGGTGGAATATTGCTAAAATAATCTGGATTTGATTGTAACTTATGACTGTTCGGAGCTCGGGCGGGCCCGGGCTCGCCCACGGGCTCGGGCCCGTTCAGATCGGAGTTTGTCCAAAGTCCAGTTACTTAGTTCTTTGAATTAATTTGAGATCATGATGAAAAATAATTTCCGCTTTTCTTTTAAACTTGTGGAAGAGCAAGATAAGGTACTGATTCGAAAATGGTTAACCCAAGAACATATCCAAAAATGGCTGCATAGTGATGGGTTAAAAAACACACTCGAGGACTTGGAAAAGTTCCCAAATAACAACAATTGGGCACAACATTGGATAGCTTACGATGAAAACACTTCCTTTGCTTACCTTATTACTTCAGAATTTGTAGAAGAAAATGCTATTACGCTGGATTTGTTTATCTGTAATCTTGCTTATCTTGGTAAGGGTTTGGCCGTTCAAATGATCCATGAATTTTTAATGAGCGAATTTTCCCAAAAAGAAAAGGTGCTTATTGACCCTGAAAAGACCAATGCCCGAGCTGTACACGTTTATAAAAAAGCAGGATTTGAAATTAAAGGCGAATTTATAGCAAAATGGCATCCAGTGCCTCATTATCAAATGGAATTGATGATGAAAAAATTAATGCTGCCGATGTGAGAAAGTTATTGAATAGTACTCAAACCTTCTGCCAACATTTGTGAATCCATTATGATGCTATTTTATTTCTGCAAACTTTGATTGTGTTCATATTTTATTAAATTCAGATTCAAATTTTTTTATTTCGGAAATAATATTATCCCAACTCACAGGCTCCCCATAAAACATTTCTTTCATTTGTATATAGTCATTTTCTAAAGCCCTTAGCACTATATGTTGAGGAATAAGGTTTAAAGTACCTTTCTTGGCTCTATCATAATTTGCCCATCCCGCCCGAAAATAAATTTTTTTATGGTCAGCAACAGACTTTAATAAACTCACATCCTGTAGCGCCAATTTTTTTATATTGGATTTAGCGAGTTTATAAAAATCAAAAAAGTGACGGGATTGTCTTAATGGTAGGGATTTATTTTCAAGCCAATTAGCATACATATGTAAAATAGTAGCTTTTTCCCAAAATGTTCTTTCAGCAGCTAAAGTCTTTATCTGTACTGTTGATATGATATGCTCATCTGGGAGAACCTCCTTAATAAATGGCGTTATGTTGCAAATATTAAATGGATTCCCAGCCCCTCGTGCTCCTAGTTCAATTTTTACAGCAGGTCGAATATATGCATTAATTGTTTTTTGGGATGTGGTTGGGTAATAAAATAACAATGTTTGCTTATCGACGTCTGTTGGGTCAATCTCGATATTCCAATCAACATCAGCATAATCGAGATCTCGAGAAAACTGAGAAGTGAGTTTGTTTCTTAACTCATTTTGAACAAAAAAAGAGCATTTATCTGTTAGCTCTTTGATCAGGGCTCGTTGTTTCTTTTTGGAGGAAGCATTTTCTGGATCGCGGCCATCTGTAAATCCCAAATATTTTTTATCAATAGAAATATCAATGTCCTCAGAAAAACGCTCAATTATGCGGTAAGCTTTTGAAAGTGATGTTCCGCCTTTAAATATAAGGTGTTCTGCAATGTCAGGCAAATTAAATAATTGCTTTAGTGTCCAGCAAACCCAAAAGTCTTTTTCAATAATATTTTTTGGCAAACTTTTTTTATCTGCAGTAAGTTCATAGTAAGCTTGCTTATCAATTTCAGGTTTATTTGCAAAAACTTCCAATTTATTCTCCAATCACTTGTGATTTTATTAATTTGGCAATCCATGCTGGAGCCAAATGTACCTCACGGTTTAATTGTTTAATTTGTTCATCAGTTAAACGATTTTTTAGCTGCTTTATATATTTGCTATTAATATGTTCTTTTCCAATAAATTTTATTGCTTGGATAATTAGACCTATAAGTGTTCCAGCAGTTATCATATTTTTAGGAGTAGTTCTTTTAAAAATAATTTTTTTGTTTCCAATTTGTATTTTTTTTGACGGACCATCAGTCAAAAAAACTATATTTGTAGGAACTTGCTCACTCAATCCAAGTAAATTGGCAGCATAGGCACCAGTAGGTTGGCATTTTATATAATAGGCATTTTGTATAGCATTAATAATAGCTTCTATTTTTGGCGGAAGTTTACCGAGTGTGTTATGGTAATAAGGAAAGTAATAAACCCCTTTTGCCAGCCGATCAATAAAACCAACTTTACTTAAGCGCGATAAGGTTTGCCTCACGACATCATTATTGGCAATATCAGCAAAATCAGTTGGTGTAAAACACCATCCTTCACCGTGCTGCTGAATACGATTCTTTATTTTTTCTGCCAGAAATTCTGTCATATTACCTCCCACATGTCACAATTATATAGTATTTTTTGTGACAAAAAAATTAGATTATTGTGACATTCGATTTAAGGAAAAATTAAAATTTTGAAAATTACCATGGGGTTATTCCGGAGACATTGATTATGTTTTGGCCTGATTGGAGTTGCGAATGTCTTGCCATGAATTTTTAATGAGCGAATTTTCCCAAAAAGAAAAGGTGCTTATTGACCCTGAAAAGACCAATGCCCGAGCTGTACACGTTTATAAAAAAGCAGGATTTGAAATTAAAGGCGAATTTATAGCAAAATGGCATCCAGTGCCTCATTATCAAATGGAATTGATGATGAAAAAATTAATGCTGCCGATGTGAGAAAGTTGGTGGTGTCATGGGAGTTGGTGTGATTTTAAAGTCGAAAGCACTTGGAATAGACTTATCGTTCTAGGTGGAAAAACAGGTATCGATTTGAGCACGTAAATCATCAAGAGTTGGAGGGGTCAAGTTGGAGGGGTCAAGTCTTTTGATAAAGGGTTTAATTTAATATACATATAAGGAGTTAACAATGCATCTACAAGGGTCATGTCACTGTCGTGCGGTAGAATTTACATGTGAAAGTCACTCGCCCTATCCCTATATGCGTTGTTATTGCTCAATTTGCAGAAAGACGGCAGGAGGGGGAGGATATGCAATTAATATTATGGCTATTGCAGATACCCTTATTGTAAGAGGGGAGGAATTTATTTCCATCTATCATGCCCGCCTTAATCCGGAGAAAAAAGAACAGTCACAAGAAAGTTCAGCTGCTAGGCATTTTTGCAAACGGTGCGCAAGCTGCCTATGGGTATCTGATCCAGAATGGCCAGAGTTGATACATCCCTTTGCCTCTGCTATCGATACGCCATTACCAAAACCACCAGAAATAGTCCATATTATGGTGAACTATAAGGCGAATTGGTGCGAGCTTTCTTCGCACAAACAGGGCACGATTTGTCAAGAATATCCACTGTTATCTATTGAAGAATGGCATAAAAAACATAATATTTGGTTAAGTTAGGGTCTGTTTACAATTCGCTAGTTTGCGCCGAAAAGCCAGCCTTCATCCTTCGCTGCGCTCAGGGTGACGTGGCGTTTTCGGCCAAAAATGAGAAGTTACTTGTAAACTTAGTTTTATCAATGGTTATAATGCATGCAAAAAATATATATTAAGCCCCATTGAGTGCAATGTACTCCAGTTTACATCAAGCTTTAATAGCAGAAATATATTTTCGGTTACTGTAGTCTAATATACGTTTGTCTCTCGTAACAATGCTAAGCGCTTCCACACGAGCAGTCGCAACAATTAAACGATCTGCGGGATCGTCATGAAATGCATCAGGCAAATTACAACTTTCAACTGCTATTTCTGGTGATAAGCGCAATATTTGGGCATGTGTATAATCAATTGCATTTTTTATCCATTCTAAGCAAGGCATCTCTAAAATTAAGCGGCGTCTAGACTCTAACATGCTAATTTCCCACAGAGAAATTGCCGCAATGTAAACGTTATTATTTTTGATTGCATTGCCAATTTCCTTGCGCAAAGATTGATTTATTTCATTGCTGCCAATGGCGTACCAAATCCAAACATGCGTATCCAGCAAAAGACCCTTCATTTTGCAGCTTCCCACTCTACATCAATAGGGGCTACAATATCACCTTGGATAGTAACAGTACCTTTAAGACATCCAAAAAAATCTTCATCACTTTCCTCAATAGGAACCAGTTTGGCTACAGGCTTTCCGTGCTTAGTGATCGTGATGCTAATATGCTTTTGTTTAACTTCATCCATTAGTTGTAAGCATTGGGCCTTGAATTTACCGGCTTGAAGAGTATGCGTGGTTTGTTTCATATTTATGCCTATGGTTATATTCCTATAGTCATATTTATTAGATTTATTTAATTTTGTCAAGCCCTTTTCGGCATATCTGCCCACTGGTCACATCTGAAAACGCCACGTCATCCTGAGCGCAGCGATCTTACCCGAGCCGCGCACGTAAGTAAGCGGATATGATTTATCCACTCCCAACGGTCGCGGCTTGGGTCGCTGCGCTCAGGATGACGGCTGGCTTTTTGGCAGTGCCACATATAATGAGCCTGCGTGGTTTATCGCATTTGCTTCTACACCAGCGCGGTCACCTTCACCCTTATAGATATCAACATGAGCTCCCGTAATGGCGCCGCCTGAGTCTTGGGCCACACACCATGAAGTCGATTTTTTGCAATTATAGATAAAATTCATTCCAATAGGGATTACCTTGTGGTCAGTTGCGCATGAAGCGTGTGGAGTTAGAGAAATATTTTCTGAACCATAAGGCCCACCCTCTTCTTTAGCAAAAAATACAAAGCTTTGATCTCGATTTCGCAAGTTGGTGGCAATATCACGGTTAAGAGGGTTATCTAGATATTGGCGAATTTGCTTTTCTGATGCAGCGCTTTGTTTAATTTTTTTAGACATGTTACAGCGTAACTTTGCTTCATCATGACATTTAGGATCTTTAGCACAACGTTCAATTGTATCCAGGTTGCCGCCACAGGTTGGGTCTTGTGCGCATTGGATTATGCGACCAAGCATGGTGCGCGGCCTGCCGTTTGCACCATCGTAATTGATATGAAATAATTTGCCATCAAGCATTAGTGAGCCAGAACCTTGAAGCATTAAAAAAGCCGGGTCATTTGGGTCTTTGACATAGCCAATTATATATTTTGGATCTAAAGCCCCATGATCAATTTCGTCTCGGTCTGGTGGTAACGAGTAGGTGCCATTGGCATTTTTCAGACAAAATCCACGCACCATTTTGGTAAGCGGGTCAACTCCGCAAAGAGGGGCTTGCAAATTAAATTTTTTGCATTCCGAAGCTACATATACAACACCTGGGTTACTATAAATAGGATATAAAAATGCTCCACCACGCTTGGTGCTAGCCTCAACAGCGGCTGGCGCATAATAGGCAGTAAATTGAAACTCACCTTTTTTAAATCCTGCATGATTTTCAGGCCAGCCATCGCTTTTATACCAGTCAAATTCGTTTTTGATGTCTGATAAATATTTTTGAAAATCGCCATGAGCAGCTATTGCAAGACTGAGCATTTTTCTGTTGATAGTATGGCACCATTCTTGGTGTTTGAATTTTTGACCAGCAATCGTAACTGTCTTAAATTCACTCTGGTTTTTATTGCAGTTTTCAATCTGAATATTTAACGCTTTGATAATTTCATCCATATTGCCCACAAAATTATCTAACGGTAGCTCTGATGCTGAAATTTTATGAAATTTAAAGGGCAATACACCGGGCTCTTTGGCGGCCATTTTCTGTCTTGTGGTAAAGTCCGCGAGCCTTCTAATATCTAAACAACGCTGGATTGGATCAGCAGGGAGGGCTGCTCGAGTGATGACGCTAAAAGTTATTAGTGCAATTATTAAAGCTGATTGAAACATTTAATAATCCAATAGAGTATTAAGCAGATAGTTGGTTTTTATAAAAAACCCCATTTTTTAAAATAGCAACTAAATGCTTTCCCTGCTCTTGAAGTAGTGTTAAATCATGAAGAGGATTACCATTCACCACCAATAGATCAGCAAAAGCACCTGGTGCAATCACACCCAGTTTACCAGTAAAGCCCATCATCTCTGCATTCGTAACGGTTGCTGCATATAAACATTCCGCAGCGGATAAAACCTGTGATTTCAAAGTGAATTCTTCACTTTGATAGGGATGCATATCACCTAGCAGATCACTCCCATGACCTATCTTTACGCCTGCCTTTTTACACAAAGCTAATGCTTCCAAGCCAGCTTCTTTCACTGCTGTTAATTTTTGAATGCTATCTGCTGGAAATCCCAATTGGGTACCAAAACGTGAAAGCATTTCATAGGTTGCTAAAGTGGGCACCACGTAGACGCCTTTGTTGGCGACAAGTTGAGCAGTTTTAGTATCAATAAGATTGGCATGTTCAATGGAATGTACTCCGCACTCTACGGCTCTTTCAATTGCCTGAGGAGTATAGGCATGTGCCATAACATAAGTATTCCAGTTACTTGCTTCTTCAACGATAGCGCGTAATTCCTCAAGAGAATATTGAAGTGTTCCAATTGGATCGCTTGGTGAAGCAACACCACCTGATGCCATTACCTTAATTTGATTAGCACCTTGCCTTAATTCTTCTCGAACCGCCTTGCGTACCTCGGAAATACCATCTGCCAGAACACCAAAAGGCCCGCCGCCACAACAAAAACAATTATCTGAGGCTGTTTTCGGTCGGAAATCACCATGACCACTTGTTTGACTAATTGCTCTTCCTGAAATAAAAAGGCGTGGACCATTAATATAGCCATCGTTAATTGCTTCTACTAATCCATAATCAGCACCACCCGCATCGCGAACCGTTGTAAAACCACGCAGAAGCATTCCTTCTAGGAAACGCGCCGCCTTAACTGCGATATACGATTTGGGTAAATACGCTATCTTGCTAATATCATTAGTCACTAGGGCAGCATGCACATGTGCATCGATAAGCCCTGGCATTAAAACCTTTCCTTTTAAATCAAAGTTTATGCTTTTGGATGATTGAATAGGTTGCGTGCTAACTTCGCGAATGAGGTTGTTTTCGATTAATACATAACAACCGTCCCGAATTTCAGATTTCTGTAAATCAAGAAGTTGACAATTTTTAAAAAGCAGTTGTCCCATATAATTATTTTACTAATGCAAATTGATATTATTTTCCAATTATTTCACGTTTGATGGAGAATGTAACTCCCCCCGACATCCCCCCGTCATCCCGACATCCCCCCGTCATCCCGACATCCCCCTGTCATCCCGACATCCCCCAGTCATCCCGACATCCCCCGTCATCCCGACATCCCCCTGTCATCCCGACATCCCCCGTCATCCCGACATCCCCCGTCATCCCGACATCCCCCGTCATCCCGACATCCCCCGTCATCCCGACATCCCCCGTCATCCCGACATCCCCCGTCATCCCGACATCCCCCGTCATCCCGACATCCCCCTGTCATCCCGACATCCCCCTGTCATCCCGACATCCCCCGTCATCCCGAGCGAAGCGAGGGATCTCCAGCAAACGGCACATATTTAAAAATTGTGCCACTGCATGGAGATCCCTCGTCGCAAGCTCCTCGGGATGACGGGGGATGACGGGGGGACGGGGGATGACGGGGGATGACGGGGGATGTCGGGATGACGTGGGGAGTTTTACCTTTACGAACTGCAAATTTCGGTTGCAGCGCCCGAAATTTACAGCACGATGACTCAGTTAAAACAACTTGATTCTTTGACGAGATTTGTTGAAAATGACCATTTACCTTTTGGTTTATTGATCAATCAAGCCTCAGAGACATTGTGGTTGAGCGAGAGGATTCTTCAAGTACCTGTTGGATGGATATAAATATACTCTAGGGGGGCAAGTCTACCGAACCTGACTCAAGTTTGTTGCAATATTATTAATCAATATATAAGGTGGTATAAAATGTGTAAATCATATCGATCGTGCCTGTTTGTTCTGTTTGCAATATTGTCCTCTGTAGCCCTAGCAGGCGTCCATGAAGATCATCCTTATACGTTTTCAATTTCAAAGCATGTTTATCAATTTTCTGAGCAATACCAAATTAAATCAACCTTACAAGAAACCTACCCCGGAACAGTCAAAAAGAGTGCCTTCCGTGTTCGCACCAACTATGATTTATCGAATAAAGATGGCTGGCAAGCCACTGGTATTACCCGAGTTTTATCTCCTGGCATTCTGTATCACTGGGCTAAAGACATTGATATGTATGATACTCGCGGTGTAAAAATTGGTTTGATTAGCGGCAAATTAGCAACCCTTGAAGCCGCAAAATTCAGTATCTATGAATACGATGAAGAAGGGAATTCAATTGAGATTGCTGTTGCCTATGCAACCCCAGATTTCCGACAATTTGCCATTTTGGAAACAGCCGGCAATCCTCATCCCATTGCAGAACTAAATCGAAATTTTAGCGATAACACCTGGACCGTCAGCGTACATTATCCCGAAAAAATTGACGACCGTTTTGTCCGCATTTTCGCTGGTTTTGTCATCGACCACGAAAATAAATTCTTAGCACAAAACAACACTGACGCAGAAGGTGAGTTAGACTAAGCTTCTATCGGCAAACTAGCAAATTGTAAACAGACCCTAATTCGAGAAAATAATTCCGTTAACAAGCATGGGCGCGCGCAGTTCAGTGGTTTGTTGGCCTATATGAAGCTTTATTTTAAGAACAATTGTATAAAAAAAAGCTTGATAAAAACCAAAAACACATTTAGGATGCCTACTTTTATCATTTGAGGAGTTAATTAACATGTCAAATAGACTACTTGCCCTCGGCGCCTTCGGCCTCGGTGTGGGCTGCTTAGTTGGAGGAGCTATTGGTGGGCTACTTTACTATAGTGGGGCTACAGGTGCTGCGGCGGGTGCTGGTGCAATTACAGCTGCCACCGCCCCAGCTATCATTCTACCTATCCTTCTTTTGATGCTAATAGTTATTGTCGTCCTTATGGTAACGTATTTACAGTACAGTAGGCGTCGTGTTGAATATGTGCCTATAAATAATGAGCAAAGTTCTCATTATGAAGTCTTAAATAGCCTTGGTCCAAATCAGTCTCCAGGTAATAAACCTGATAATGGTTTATCAGAAGAGCCAGAAAAGCCAGGGCAGTATCGTAATCCAATTGCTGCACAGAAATCATCCCCAGTTCAACCTCAGCAGAGACCACCTATAGAGGATGAGCTTTTGTCACAAAATCAGATATGCTGAACTACCACCTGATCATGGGTGAGGGGTGATGGCAATAATAGTTTAAACATTCACTACTCGATTTCATCGTCAGCAAATTGGGAAAAGCTACCTTTATCGAGCAGCTCTTTATTTTTTGCCTGAGTTAATCCTGTCTTTACCTTTTGTAAGGCTGAAGTATTTTCAAAAAGCCATTTCTCTTTCACAGGAATTTCGATAAAGGGTTCTAAAATAACGGTACCGTTTGGTTTCTGGTGCATAACATACCCGCTAATGCCACTAGCTATAGAACCTAATGTTATACGTCCCTTAGAGTCTGGTCGTAACATTTTTGTGGTCATGGAATTCTCCAATAATACTTTGTCATATAAGTACTTATATGCTGGACTTTGGACAAACTCCGATCTGAACGGGCCCGAGCCCGTGGGCGAGCCCGCCCGAGCTCCGAACAGTGATAAGTTACAATCAAATCCAGATTATTAGCAATATTCCGGCATAACAACGCGCAATCTGCACTATTTATTGACTATTTTATCTTGATTATGCAATGATTTTTTCATCAAGAGCCGTGTTTTTCCACTTTTTAACGATAGGATGGCGCATGCGTTTTACCTGAATGTTCCCCGCTTGTCGTCCAAGGGATTTTTTTCGGGGTTTGGGTGGTTGAGCTGGTGTCCCAATCATTCGAATAATTCGTTCAAAATCATTTTGAACTTGTGTTGGTTGCTTTATAGTTTCATTATACATGAAGAACATTATCGCTTAGCTAGAGATTTACTTATTCGTTATGATGTTGACTAAAATGGCGCAAAAAGTAGATTAGCCGGAGCTCGGGCGGGCTCGCCCACGGGCCCGGGCCCGTTCAGATCGAAGTTTGTCCAAAGTCCAGTTATATGACAAAGTGGGAATATTTCAAAGTGGGAAACAGTCTCAGTTATACTGTTTTGCTTCCGGAATCAAAGCCACTTAATAATTCACCTATAACGATTGAGCTAACGCCAATTTCTTCAACATGCTGTGTTATCTTGATGATCGCTTCATCTCCGCGCCTAATTGTCAAGGCTTGAGTTGTGCTTTCATTTGACAGCATTGCTAGCGCTTGCTATCATTTGGCTATCAGCGATTGTTTCTAAGGAGACAGATGATGGCAAGTTTAAGTGTCAGAAAACTAGATGAACAAGTCTACGAACAATTACGGATTCGGGCTGCTAAACATGGGGTATCTATGGAAGAGGAGGCGCGCCAAATTATATCTCAAATTGTGACCGCGCCTGCGAAGATTAGCGATGTGTTTAGAAAGCATTTTGGCCATGAGCATGGCATTGACTTGGATGTTTTACAACGAACACCGCATGATCCAATGGATTTTAATGAATGATCTTATTTGATACTAATATAATCTCGGAGATGATGAAGCCCTCACCCTCTAGCAAAGTTATCAATTGGCTTGATCAGCAAGAAACCACAAAATTGTTTATTAGTACTATTAGTATTGCAGAAATATCCTATGGCCTAAATGCGTTACCCGAAGGTAGGCGTCGAGTGCAACTCGTACAGGCATTTAATAAAGCAATTATCGAATCGTTTAAACATCGCGTTCTTTCATTTGATGAATCTGCTGCGTATACATACGGCAAAATCATGAGTAAAAGGAAGGAATTAGGCAGACCACTAAGCATCTTGGATGGGCAAATTGCTGCTATTGCATATACACAAGGCTCAGCTATTGCAACACGGAATGTAAATGATTTCACAGAATGTGGAGTAGAAATTATTAATCCTTTTAACTGACTGGAGTTTGTCCAAAGTTCAGTTAAATTGACACTAAACGATATTTGTTTTTTCTCTCTGCAGCAAGGTTGGTTTTATGTATAATTCTTGCTCCTTATCCGTTGGTGTGAGGTGTTATTGTGTCAAAAAGTAAAGAAGAGCAAGCCTTAATTCCAAACGATTCTAACAATATTTTTCGGTCCTTAAGCTCTGATGCGGCAGGAGCAATAGTCAGTCATTCATCCGTTAGCGATATTTTAAATTTAATGAAGTCTTCCATCACGACGCATCACTTATTCAAGCCCAGCTTAATTAAGTTCATCATTATGCAGTTAGCCCAGAAGGCCCGTGATCGTGTGATTTTGGGGGATCCGGATGGATTAACTCGAATTGTAAAAATAAAGCTTGAAGCATTATTCGAAAAAGGTCAAACCACCGATTTACGTAACCGGATTTATCCTGACATTTCAGCCTATCAACTGATTCTGTTTTATTGTGATAAAGACATGAAGGATAAAATAAAGCCATTCATTCCTAAACACCTGGATGAACAACGTAAAGCGCAAGAAAAGGAAATGGGTAAGGGGGGTAATGACTTAATCAAGTTAGACCGTGACCCTTTAACGGTTGCAGGAGAGGATTTCAAAGGCATTACTGAATTTGAAACAACTTACACGCTAGCTGATGGGACACAACAAACAGTAACCTTTCCTTTAATGGAAAATGAAGATGCCTTGATTTGCTACCAAGATACTAAGAGCGTTATCCATTTTTATTATGCCAATCAAAAAACAAAAGAGCTTAAAAAGCTTAACGCATGTATCACCTCAGAGGAAGATAAGGCAGGTTTTGATACCTTTAAAGCTTCGTTCAACGACATGGAAAATAACTCTGGAAGACGCTCAAGTCATGAAGAGCACCAACTGATTGGCAAAATACTAGGATGCACTCTACAACGCCAAGGGATTGAGTATGAACACCATGGGAAACGCTATCGTGATAGTGTGAGCCCATTTAATCTGATTAATGCCTATAGAACATGTATTAGGTTATATGAGGAAGCAGAAAGAAGTCACCTAGAGGATACAGCCGATGCATATTGGCGCACAGGCGTTGGGAAGTGCCAAGGTGAAGAGATGTGGGTTTTGCAGCGCATTTGTGAGGAGAAACCATTTTACCCCTTTCACGCTAATTTTAGTGATTTTAAGCGGGGAACTGCATTTTACAATTCCCTTTCTGAAAAAAATGAATTCGCGGTTGCTGATTGCGGGAAACTTGTTATTGGGTTAGGTTCGGATTTTGCAATATATAAAGCTCTCCCGCGGCGGTACGGCTGCTGCCGCGCGAGCGCGCACGCGGGCATCGGGCTCAGTGTGGTTGTGGATTTGATTGCCGCATTGCGGCTTGTTAAAGATGCGAAGGCAAATATTATTGAATTGGATCATGAGCCGTCTCCTGATTTAGAGGGCACCCCATCGCCCCAGTAATCGGGGCGGCGCTGCAATAAGGGAAGAAACTGAAGCAGCATGTGGAGTTAGGGGGGCTGAGCTATTACTTTTCCGCGCTTAAAAGCAACTCTCATATAGGCAAATAAAATCGCGTAGGTTGGGCCTTGGCCCAACAAGAATGTGGCATGTTGTGAAAAATAGTCGTCGTTTGTTTTGGGTAGGCATTTTTTCTTACAATGTTGACGCTTGTATCATGTTGGGCCAAGGCCCAACCTACTTCATATTTGTCTATGCGAGAGTTCCACCCCTGAGAAAGAGTCATTTGTGTATTGAATAAATTCAATAGTATTCTGAAATTTGTTCTCGGTATTCTTATCTCTATCCATAAGAATGTCATCCATTATATTGATCCACTTTTGATCTAAATTTTCTCTTGCCCATTGAACTGACAATTTTTTGGTAGCGACTTTTTGGGAATGCAGCAAATATAAAAATCGACACAACGTTGAAATTACAAATTTATCTTCTTCCTTTAAAAAAGCACACTCATTTTCATCGTGTGCCTGTTGATACCATAATTCAGATATATGTTTAGCAGCATTTAGCATGTGACGAACATTAACCTCACTAAACAAACTTTTGGGATCGGGTCCGGATACGACCAGGCCAAATTCCCGCAATATATGACATTGAAAAGACCATCCCATTTCTAACTTATCTCGAGTTAAATCTCTTCCTTTTTCAATTTGTGGGTATGAATTTGTATTTGTTTTGCTCAGATCAAAGGCATTTTGTGCAATATAGGCAGCTTCAATTTTTTTTGCCCATTTTGATTCGCTTAAATAAAATTGTTTATGTAACTCCTCCAGCAACAAAAATGAATTTTCTGCTACCGCATGTTTCGTAATGACAATGAAGTCTATATCGCTGATTTCTGGATCAAAATCTCCTAGGGCAAGTGAACCGTACACATACATGCCTATACAGTTTTTTCCCAAAATGGTGTGAATTTTTTTATTAAAATAATCAAGTAGTTGGTTAATATCAGCGTATGGCGTTAGTTTACCGGTCATTTTTAATCCAAGATGGCTGCCAAAATCACTTGTATTATATAACAAAGACCACCAATTAAGCGGGAGGAGCCATAAATTCGGGGCCCTCAGGTTCTGGAATGCATTGTTCAAGAATTTTATCAATTTCTTTCATCGCTGCATCATCTAGATTCCAACCCATGGCTTCATCAACATTGGCTAATTGCTCAGGGTGCCTTGCTCCCCATAGAGCAACTGTATGGCCTCTGTCTAATACCCATCGAATTGCTAAGGCTAACACTGATTTTCTATAGTTTTCTTGTGCAAATTTATTAAGGGCAGCCACTGCCTTAAGATATTGGGCAAATTTAGGTTGTTGAAATTTAGGATCTTTTTTTCTTAAATCATCACCAGGAAATTGTGTATCCGATTTCATTTTGCCACTTAATAATCCACGACATAAAGACCCATAGGCTAAGATTGTAATATGTGATTTTTCTGCAAAAGGAAGAATATCGTTCTCAATTGAACGTTCAAAAAGATTATACGGTGGTTGAAGCGTATGAATGGGTGCAAATTTAAGAAATTCCTCCATTTGTATTGTTGAGAAATTGCTTAGACCTATAGCACGGATTATTCCAGCTTCTAGGAGAGAAGCTAACGTCTTCGCAGTTTCTTCAAAGGCTGTTGATTGATCGGGCCAATGGATTTGATAAATATCAATGTAATCCGTTTGTAATCGTTGAAGGGAGTCTTCAATTTCTTGTTTAATCCGTTTGCTTGAGGAGTTTCTTGTTACTTGGCCGTTGTTCCACTCTAAACCAGCCTTTGTGGCAAGAATGACCTTTTCCCGGTTTCCATATTGTTTTAGCGCCTTACCGACAATTTTTTCAGATGTTCCAAAACCATAAACCGGAGCAGTATCTATCAGATTAATCCCTAATTCGAGGGCGTTATGGATAGTCTTTATAGATTCCCGTTCTTCAGTTCCACCCCACATCCATCCACCAATTGCCCAAGTTCCTAGGCAAATACGAGAAGCCTTTTGTTTTAAATTGGGAATTTGAATTTTTTCCATAAGAAATCCTTATCACTTAGAATGATTCCGATGTCCATTTTTATAGGGTCTGTTTGTAAACAGACCCTAATTTTTACAGGATTAAATAATCCTAAACCCATGGCTTCTGTTGCTGCGAGCACTTAATTTCTAGTATAGACAAAATTTGTAAAAATCTCACATCCTCTTACCTACTGGACTTTGGACAAACTCCAATCTGAACGGGCCCGGGCCCGTGGGCGAGCCCGAGCCCGCCCGAGCTCCGAACAGTGATAAGTTACAATCAAATCCAGATTATTAGCAATATTCCAGCATAACAACGCGCAATCTGCACTATTTATTGACTATTTTATCTTGATTATGCAATGATTTTTTCATCAAGAGCCGTGTTTTTCCACTTTTTAACGATAGGATGGCGCATGCGTTTTACCTGAATGTTCCCCGCTTGTCGTCCAAGGGATTTTTTTCGGGGTTTGGGTGGTTGAGCTGGTGTCCCAATCATTCGAATAATTCGTTCAAAATCATTTTGCACTTGTGTTGGTTGCTTTATAGTTTCATTATCCTAGAAAAAGCAGTTGAAGCCGTAGCGAGCAAGTCAAAGGTGCTGAAGATGTTCGGCTTTTTTGAATTTTTTCGCGAAAGCAGTAGTCACCACTACGGTGAGCGAAAAAATTCAAAAAAGCCGAGCAGATTCAGTGCGTTTGGCTTGCGCAGTAGGCTTCAACTGCTTTTTCTAGGATTATACATGAAGAACATTATCGCTTAGCTAGAGATTTACTTATTCGTTATGATGTTGACTAAAATGGCGCAAAAAGTAGATTAGCCGGAGCTCGGGCGGGCTCGGGCTCGCCCACGGGCCCGGGCCCGTTCAGATCGAAGTTTGTCCAAAGTCCAGTACCTAGACTGCGATTTATACTACATTGCAGTGGCACAATTTTTAAATACGTGCCGTTTGCTGGAGATCCCTCGCTTCGCTCGGGATGACGTGGAAAGTTACGAATTTTTTTATATTATTTTTGCATCATTTTTAAGCTCACCGAAAAACGATGAATTGCTCCGCGCAGGCTTCAGGTATTCTTGTTTGCAAGAACCGAGAAACTGAATCAATTGGGTTTTATATGGCCAATAAGTAATAGCTCAGGAGAGGTATTATCCGAGCCGCGACTCGTGAGCGTAGCGAAGGATCCCCTCGATTGGGCACTATGCCACAATCAGGAGATCCCTCGCTGCGCTCAGGATGACGGGCTCCGCCTACAGTTACAAACGCAAGGCCAACCGCCCAGTTACCGAATAGAGGAAGGGGAAAAATGACTTTGTGGGATTTAATTGCGACTCTCCAAAACCCGCTGTGTAATTTCCAGCAATCTCAGCCATTACATGTCGTCCTAACGGATAGTTTAGTCCCACGCCAAAAGTGGGGCTAAGTCGCCAATGATTAACAAGGAAGTCGTGTCTGTGTACTGTTGCAGCTCCAGCACTTGAAAAAAGTCTGAAACAAGTGTTTCCAAGAGGTAACATCACCTTGCCCATCAAACTCACGGTTTCTGTTTTTGACCTTAATCGTGTAAGATTATCGTTTTCAAAACTAAATAAACTGGATTCATCAAATAGAATGCTTGTTTCTGGATAATGCATATAAGCCAATTCAGCGGCAAAAGCCGGGATAAATTCATAACCCATCAAAAATCCAAAGACTCCTCCGCCTTCTGTAACTTTAATCGGAGTCGATAAATTAATGGCTGAATTTTGATTGCTCTCATTCGGCACAAGCCCACCCCAAGTCGTTGATCCATAGCCCCCTATTGCACCAAAATACAAGGCTTGGTCAAAGCAGGTTGGTCTTCCTTCCGTACTTCCAAAACACAGAAGTGAATAAAGAAAAAAAGGTAAAAAACAAAACGCGGTCAACTTGTTAATTTTCACAATAAAAAACTCGACTGATTATCTAGGGCAAGGAGCATAATTTGAACTGCAAATCCGACCACGAGAATCAACACCACCGAACATATAGCAATTCCAATCATCAAGGCAATCAGCAGCAGGTACGTTATGTTGTGCAACTTGTGCTCGGCACGCAGTATCAAGCGAACCATAGACCGCCATCATGCGTGAAAAAAGATCAGTCATGTTTTCACACATTAGGCCAGGAAAGCCTGCAGCAGTGCAATAACATTTACACGCTGCTTTGAAGGATGCGCAAAAATCGGGGTGGTCTGGATCGAGTGACCGTGAACAGGCAAAAGAAGAAAAAGCAAATCCGCTCAAAATGACTGCAAAGAGAATTTTTTTAAACATGTTCGTTCCAAATAATTTTCAGATCCCGAAACTCTATCAAATTATTGGTAAAGAAAAAATAGAGAATTATTTTTTATATCAATTTATTAGGGGCAATTCTCATATAGGCAAATATATTCGCGTAGGTTGGGCCTTGGCCCAACAAGAATGTGGCATGTTATGAAAAATAGTCATTGTTTGTTTTAAGTACAGATTTTTTCTTACAAAACCTGCTTCTCTAACCATATAACCAAGTTGTTTGGGACATCCTTCTTTTCTATTTTGGACATACACCCGTTATCCTGGTTTGTTTTACTATTCTGGACTTTGGACAAACTTCGATCTGAACGGGCCCGGGCCCGTGGGCGAGCCCGAGCCCGCCCGAGCTCCGGCTAATCTACTTTTTGCGCCATTTTAGTCAACATCATAACGAATAAGTAAATCTCTAGCTAAGCGATAATGTTCTTCATGTATAATCCTAGAAAAAGCAGTTGAAGCCTACTGCGCAAGCCAAACGCACTGAATCTGCTCGGCTTTTTTGAATTTTTTCGCTCACCGTAGTGGTGACTACTGCTTTCGCGAAAAAATTCAAAAAAGCCGAACATCTTCAGCACCTTTGACTTGCTCGCTACGGCTTCAACTGCTTTTTCTAGGATAATGAAACTATAAAGCAACCAACACAAGTTCAAAATGATTTTGAACGAATTATTCGAATGATTGGGACACCAGCTCAACCACCCAAACCCCGAAAAAAATCCCTTGGACGACAAGCGGGGAACATTCAGGTAAAACGCATGCGCCATCCTATCGTTAAAAAGTGGAAAAACACGGCTCTTGATGAAAAAATCATTGCATAATCAAGATAAAATAGTCAATAAATAGTGCAGATTGCGCGTTGTTATTCTGGAAAATTGCTAATAATCTGGATTTGATTGTAACTTATCACTGTTCGGAGCTCGGGCGGGCTCGCCCACGGGCCCGGGCCCGTTCAGAATCGAAGTTTGTCCAAAGTCCAGTACTATTAAAAGTATAGGGAATTTTTATAATTTGGGTAGAACTTTATCCAACCACTTTGGCAGATACCAACACCATTTTCCCAAAATAGTCATTGCTGAGGGAACTAGGAAAATTCGTATTAAGAAGGCGTCGACGAAAATAGCTACGGCAATACCCAACCCAAAGGCTTTAACCATTAATACATCCGCAACCAAAAATGCACCGCAAATTACAATCACAATTAAGGCCGCACCAGTAATAATTCTGCTGCTTTTTTCAATACCAAAAATGATGCTTTTCTTATTATCTTTATAAGTTAAATAATATTCCCTAATCCGTGATAATAGAAAGACTTCATAGTCCATTGAAAAGCCAAAAAGAGCACAGAAAATCATGACTAATAAGCTGATATCCAAAATACCCTGAGGCTCAAAATTAAGGTAATGCGATAAATATCCATCCTGGAATACAAGTACTAAAGCGCCATAACAAGCGGATAAACTGAGCAGATTTACAATGATTGCTTTTAAGGGTAAAAATAATGAACGTAGTAAAATCAATAAAATGAGATAGGTAAAACTCATTATCCACAACATGGCATAAGGTAAGGTATTAAGGATTTGTTTTAAAACATCAGCATTGACAACCGGAGTCCCTGTTAACCCAGTATCGAATCGAGAGGAAAATTTTGTATTTTGTAACTTTTTCACTAAGGCGGATGTTTTCTTGGAATTGATATCATATTTGCTATTGATATTTAAGACAGTAAATGAATTTCCAGTACTCGTTGAGAGTAATTTTTTTACACTTTCTGGCATCTGACTTTTAGGTAAATTATACAGTTTGTGATACTCTTCTGGACTTAATTTTAAATCAGAGCTCACAATTCCTATAATCGAACTAATGGTTTGATTTTTTTTCAATTTAACAACTATTTCATGTAATTTTATCAGGTTGTTAAGCGATAAAATTTGTCGATGAGGAGATTGAATTAGAAGGATTATTGGAGTTAATTCTTTAATATTAAAATGATTTTCATAACTATCAAAAAACTTTCTGCTTTCGGAATTTTTTGGTGTTATTCGATAATCGGATACACCAAAATTTGCAGACAAGAATGGATAACCAAGAATCAATAAAAAAACAAGAATTGGAAAAAAATACATCAATGGATGTTTAACAATTTTCTCAGCCAACCAATGCCAAAATTTAAAGCGCCTATATTTATCTTTTCCTGGGATATAGATAGCTAAAAAATCAACCCTTTTTTTAATGACAGCAAGGACTGCAGGCAAGATAAGAACAGCGTTAATTACTGCAACAATTACTGCAATAATCCCGCCAACAGCCATTGAAAATAGAATATTTATTGGGAATAAAAATAATGCAGTTAAACTGACTAAAACCGCTAATCCACTAAAGAAAACAGCCTTCCCTGCTGTTCCAACAGTAGTGGCAATAGTCTTGTTTATCTCTGTGCCGGATCTAAGCTCTTCACGAAAACGGTTGACAATAAAAAGCGCATAGTCAAGGCTCAAACAAAGACCTAATAATAAGGCAATATTTAACGTGTAAACAGAGAGTGTAATTCCTTTGCCGATCAGATAAAGTGAAGTCAAAATAACGACAGCACATCCACCTCCTAAAATAACAGGAAGCAATGCTGCAACAAGAGAGCCAAAGATCAATAATAAAGTAACAATTGCCATCGGTGTTGCAATCATATCGGCTCGATAAAGATCAACCGCAGTTTGCTTATTGATTTCATTTAGATAAACAGCTTCTCCACCTATAACCATAGTCATATTGGCTGGTTTTTTGATCAAAGATTGCAATTTAATTAATTTTTTTTCATCGAGAATTTCTTTGCTTTTAATGATCATTACCACATAGGCTGTATGCTTGTTTTTGGAAATTTGTTTTGAATTTTCCGAAGGAAGAATAAGCTCATGTTTAATAGGAAATTTTTTTAAATTTTTCAGTGAGTTAGTGATCTTATCTATAAAACGTTGGTCGCTGGCTAAAAGCTTAGGGCTATGATAAATAATTAAAAATTTATTAGCATTGTCATAGCCTAATTTTTTATTAATATACTCTTGGGCCTTAGCGCTCTTAGACTTCTCGTCGCTAAACCCGGTACTTTTAAACGGCGCTGTGATATCAATTAACACGAGAACTGAGGCTGTAAGTACTATCCCCCAAATCAATATAAGATACCAGCGCAGCGAATAAATAATTTGTCCAAGCCGATAAAATATATTTCTTTCCATATTGAATTATTTTTATGACCCAAGTCTAAATTATAGCCCAGAGAGTTCATCAGAGATGGATTACTACCCTAAATTGCGCACTTGATGCGTGTTTCAACCAGATATTCGCGAAAACTAGGGTCAGTTTACAATTTGCAGCTCAGCCCCGCGCAACCTGCACTCATATCTAGCCGTTCACAAAGATTTTGACATACTCCTCTGAGAAAGATTCTCGCTACAAATAAATCTCGAATTACCTTTTTTTGCCATTACAACTCTTATATTGTTGTCTTTTTGCCGATTTCTGTGTGGAGTGATTTGGTTATATTGCTAGTATCCCACCGATTCCTGGTGTAGATTCTGCACCTTATGCGACAGCCTCTGGAGTATTCATGAAACGTAAATTTGAAGAGCAAGGCTTAATTCCAGAAGATTCTAACAATATTTTTGGGACCTTAAGCTCTGATGCTGCAGGAGCAATAGCCAGTCATTTATCCCCTAAAGACGTTTTAAATTTAATGTATTCTTCCATCATGACGCATAACTTGTTCAAGCCCAGCTTAATGAAACTCAAAATTATGCAGTTAGCCCAGAAGGCCCGTGATCGTGTGATTTTGGGGGATCCGGATGGATTAACTCGAATTGTAATACAAAAACCTGAAGCATTATTCGAAAAAGGTCAAGCCAGCGATTTACGTAGCCGGACTTATCCTGACATTTCAGCCTATCAACTGATTTTGTTTTACTGTGATAAAGACATGAAGGCTAAAATAAAGCCGTTCATTCCTAAACACCTTGATGAACTAGGTAAAACGCAAGAAAAGGAAATGGGTAAGGGGGGTAATGACTTAATCAAGTTAGACCGTGACCCTTTAACGGTTGCAGGAGAGGATTTCAAAGGCATTACTGAATTTGAAACAACTTACACGCTATTTGATGGGACACAACAGACACAACAAACAGTAACCTTTCCTGTAATGGAAAATGAAGATGCCGTGATTTGCTACCAAGATACTAAGAAAGTAATCCATTTTTATTATGCCAATCAAAAAACAAAAGAGCTTAAAGAGGTTAACGCAGGCATAGCCTCGGATAAAGATAAGGTAGATTTTGATACCTTTAAAGCCTCGTTCAACGCCATGGAAAATAACTCTGGAAGACGCTCAAGTCATGAAGAGCACCAACTGATTGGAAAAATACTAGGGTGCACTCTACAACGCCAAGGGATTGAGTATAAACACCATGGGAAACGCTATCGTGATAATGTGAGCCCATTTAATCTAATTAATGCCTATAGAGCATGTATTAGGCTTCAGGAAGAAGCAGAAAGGAATAATGACCCGTTGGATAAAGCCGATGCTTATTTATGCACAGGCGTTGGGAAGTGCCAAGGTGAAGAGATGTGGATTTTGCAGCGCATTTGTGAGGACAAACCATTTCACCCACTTCCCGCTAATTTCAATGATTTTAAGCGGGGAGCTGCATTTTACAATTTCCTTTCTGGACAGGATGAATTCGCGCTTTCGCACGGGAAACTTGTTATTGGGCTAGGTTCGGATTTCGGTTTATATAAAGGCGCAATGCCCCCTGGCATCGCGCTTACCGAGCTCTCCGCTGGCCCTCGCGTGCTCCGCCCCGCTCGGCCGCATTGCGTCGCTATCGATTTGGTCGCCGTGTTGCGGCTTGTTAAAGATGCGAAAGCAAATATTATTGAATTGGAGCATGAGCAGTCGCTTGATTTAGAGGAGGAATGTAAAGGAAGACGTTGTGCAAGATATTGCTAATCTTTAAAATGCACTTCTGAAGTAACTCCCCAGGTACGTCAATTCAGGAGATCCCTCACTTCGTTCGGGATGACGTACCTGGGGAATTACCTTCTGAAAAGAGTGGCCCAAATAAAGATAGGTGCATTTATTCCATGAATTTAAACGATATTTTCAGTGACTACCTTAAGCGATGGCATCTGATCCAGGATGGTTACCCAATCATTACCAATACTAGCAGGCTTTTACCTGTTTCCTATAAGGATTCTAGCGCAATGTTAAAGATTGCCCTGTCAGAGGAAGAGCGAATTGGTGCTGCATTGATGGTCTGGTGGGATGGAGAGGGAGCAGCACGTATTTTTGAGCATGAGGGTGATGCCTTGCTCATGGAGCGCGCTATTGGAAAGCGCTCATTGGTCAACATGGTAAAAACCGGACTGGATGATGAAGCAAGTAAGATTATTTGTGAAGTCGTAGCCAGACTACATGCTACAAATAAAAAGTCAGTACCGGTCACACTGGTACCCCTGACTACCTGGTTTAGATCCTTGCATTCTGCAGCCATAGAACATGGTGGGATATTTGCTCAGGCTGCCAGGGTGGCAGAGGAGCTTCTGAAAAAACCCCAAGAAATTGTCGTCTTACATGGTGACATCCATCATCAAAACATTCTAGATTCTGGAGAGTATGGCTGGATTGCTATTGATCCCAAAGGCCTTCTGGGAGAGCGCGGTTTTGACTATGCAAATATTTTCTGTAACCCTGATTGGGATATTGCGACCAGACCCGGTCGCTTGGCTCGTCAGGCAACGGTTGTTGCAGAGGCTGCAGGTCTGGAACGCTTAAGGCTCATGAAATGGATCCTGGCTTATGCGGGTTTATCGGCAGCCTGGTCTTTAAATGATGGTGACTCACCGGATTTGGCTCTGGCTATCGTAAGCATTGCGAGGGCTGAACTTGAACTTGTCGGCCATTACAAGCATTGATTATTTTATACACAATCATTATAATTTAAGAAATACCTGTCCTTTTATTGTGATTGTTATGCGTAGCAAAAATGAAAAACCCCAATATAAATATCGCACCATTACAGCCAATTGTGGCAATGATACCCTTGGTGTTGATGCCAGTAACGAAATTGCAACTTTGCTGCACGGTGAGGGAGCCGATTTTTTCATCATCAATTGTCAAGAAGTTCATTTTAGTCGCGCGAAGGAACAGTTAGAAAGAGCAATTAGAGAGCGGGGCCTGGACTATCAAGTAAACTGCTTATCTCAGATGGTAACTCGCACCAAACTTTCCCAAGCGCTTCCCAACACTGGGATTGCTAGTTTTATTATTCATAAAAGTGAGCTCGTGGTTGGCGACGAGATAGAATCAACGGAAGCAAGGCGTAACCCTAAAGCAATGCTGGGTAGTAGCTTTAATAAAGGTGGGTTAGTTACTAATTTCACTCTAGGTAAGAAGGACGGCACAGGGGGTATACGAATTCAGACTGTAAGCGCCCACCTAGACTCAAATGATATTCAGAAGCGCAACCAAGACTGGCACAATACGTATAGAGCAAGGTCAGAAGAGGTCAGTGATTGGGATGAGCTTGTTGTGGCCTGCCCTGATTTAATTTTTTCCGGCTATGATGCGAATACTCGCAATAAATTGGATTCAAATAATAAGTATGTGAATTTGTGGGACTTACCTTACCCAGCTCCTGAAATCCAAGCACTTTACTTTGCGCCCCTTGCAGGTCAGCATTTTAGTCAGGAATTTACCTATGATAAATCAAAGGAAGGTGAATTAGCTGACCCTAAACGCAAATACTACGCTCTTAGAGGTATGCTTGACTTTACTGGTGTTTCTGCTGCTGGCGATGATGACTATTTCAACGAGAAGATAACTCAAGACGAAAGCGTCATTGGAATAGGGGAGGATTCTTCAACTAAAAGAGATCATGCCGTGCTTATAAGCCCGGAACAAGTCTATACTCCCCCAACATCAGAATTTAACAGAGTCCAAAAGCAAATAGCCCTGTCTTTATGGCGAGCTGCGCCTGTATTAGCACAGGAAATTTTGAGCTTGCCTGATAATGACACCAGTAGAGAAACTCTGATTAAGGTATATAACTTGTTTTTAAGTCCTGAGGGCTTAATCAATGAAGCAATTGCCGCCCATACAAAGAACCTAGAAATTTTTAATCAATTCACTAGTTCACCATTTTTTACAAATAACCCAACTTCGCAAGATAAAGTTACTAAGGCTCTATTCCCCAATTCTCCTTGGTTTGAAGCGATTAATATGGCTAATTTGGGCAACTTGAATAAAGCGGATGAACAGCAAAAATTTAAACAAATCAGTGAGCTAAAGCAATTATTAGTCACCTCATTGGTCGAAGGTCAGATTGTAAGAGAGGACAAGGAAATTGAAAATCGCCTGAAATTGTATAACAGATGGGTGGATAAAGTTAAAAATGGTCCATGCACAGATCAAGAATTGCAAACGGCAAAAGAAGAATTCATAACGTTGCAATTTGCGGAATACAAAGCGCTTTCCCGAATATTGAACAGTTATGTTAACATTGAAGTTAAAGAAGAAAATAAAGAGAAGAAAAAATTTAAAGAAATAGGTAAGAAAATTTTAACACAAGCTGGTTCAATGATTTCCCCAAATGAATCAAACCTGGCTGATATAAACGAAAAAGATTTGTATCAACTAACTCGCGTTGTTGATCAATGTAGGAATTATGCCCTCGCTGTAGAGGCAAACAATGAAGAGAATATTAAAGTTGCTGCTGGTCAATTAGGCATTCTCTCGCAACAGGTGTCTGGTAAGTCTTCCACAGCATGGAAAGCATTGGGTGGAAGCTTATTAGGTTTTGCTTTTGCAGGCTTGGTTGTTGTTGGAGTATTAGCTGCAATTCCATCAGGGGGTAGTAGTTTATTACTAACTGGCCTCGGTATTGCGGGAATGGCAGGGGCAGGTATCGGTACAGTGGCTGGTTTGGGGATTTTTGGCGCCGGAGTAGCTGCTGCTGGCATCAAAAGTATAAAAAAAGGTACTGAAAAAGGGTTAGCAAAGTCGATTTCAGAATACAAATCGACCGTCAAAGACCTTAAACCTACCCCCGATGACAATGATATTGAAATGGATGAGACTGCTGAGGAAGTCAAACCAAAATAAAAAATAAGAGCTCACTCTCCTGCGACATTTCATAAGCAGGAATGCAAACTGTTGTAATTCTTCGTGCAAACGCTTTAGCATTGCTGGATCCTTTTTTATATAATGGCTTATTACTGGACTTTGGACAAACTTCGATCTGAACGGGCCCGGGCCCGTGGGCGGGCCCGGGCCCGTGGGCGAGCCCGAGCCCGCCCGAGCTCCGGCTAATCTACTTTTTGCGCCATTTTAGTCAACATCATAACGAATAAGTAAATCTCTAGCTAAGCGATAATGTTCTTCATGTATAATCCTAGAAAAAGCAGTTGAAGCCTACTGCGCAAGCCAAATGCACTGAATCTGCTCGGCTTTTTTGAATTTTTTCGCTCACCGTAGTGGTGACTACTGCTTTCGCGAAAAAATTCAAAAAAGCCGAACATCTTCAGCACCTTTGACTTGCTCGCTACGGCTTCAACTGCTTTTTCTAGGATAATGAAACTATAAAGCAACCAACACAAGTTCAAAATGATTTTGAACGAATTATTCGAATGATTGGGACACCAGCTCAACCACCCAAACCCCGAAAAAAATCCCTTGGACGACAAGCGGGGAACATTCAGGTAAAACGCATGCGCCATCCTATCGTTAAAAAGTGGAAAAACACGGCTCTTGATGAAAAAATCATTGCATAATCAAGATAAAATAGTCAATAAATAGTGCAGATTGCGCGTTGTTATGCTGGAATATTGCTAATAATCTGGATTTGATTGTAACTTATCACTGTTCGGAGCTCGGGCGGGCTCGGGCTCGCCCACGGGCCCGGGCCCGTTCAGATCGAAGTTTGTCCAAAGTCCAGTTATTATGAATTGTTCTTAATATTGAAGTGTCATGAATGCAAAGGATGGGATAATGAAAAATATAGTGATCGTTTTAGTCTTGAGTTTAATAAATCCAGTCGCTTTTGCTGAGGAGCTGGGAAAGAAAACTTATGAAGTTGCTTGTCAAAATTGCCATGCCCCTAAGTTAGCGAAAGCAATAAAAGCTCCTGCTGCTTTTGACAAAAAAGTATGGGATTCTCGTTTTCAAGAAGCAAATCTTGCAGCGAAAAAAAATCCCGGCAAGTACAAGTCATCTATAGATTATTTAATGTATAGTGTGAAAATTGGCAAAGGGCTAATGTACCATGGTGGCTTGTGCCGAGAAGCAAATGTTGATAAGAAGTACTGTTCAAATGACGCATTAATAGATGCAATTTATTATATGAGTCATCGATATAAACCGGATTAGTTCTAAGATTAAGCTGTGAGCCCAATCAACAATATTTGGATTTGTCTAAAGCTACCCAACCCCTCGGGGTTGGTGAATTGAGCTGAATAGTTACCTACAATATAGATATAGATAAAGGAAATAGCAGGAATTACATGACAATTGCGCTTATTTCTCATTCAGATTGTTTATTACATCAGATGGGGCCCTTTCATCCAGAGCAGCCTGCGCGGATTCAGGCTATTGAGGATCAATTAAAAGAATGCGATTTCACCCCGATTTTAAAAGCTTACAAAGCGCCTTTAGTCAAAGAAAAGCAATTATTAGCCGTCCACAGTAAAGATCATGTTAATGCTATATTTCAAGCTTCCCCCTCTCATGGATTAGTTATCTATGGCCCTGATGTGTATATGAATCCCTATTCGTTGACTGCAGCGTTACGTGCAGCGGGGTCTGCTATTTTAGCAGTTGATTTGGTATTAAGTGGTGAAGTAAGCCAAGCATTTTGTAACGTACGCCCTCCGGGGCATCATGCAGAACGGGAAGGCGCCATGGGATTCTGCTTTTTTAATAATGTTGCGGTGGCTGTGGCTTATGCTTTGGAGCAATATAAGCTTCAACGCATCGCTATTGTTGATTTTGATGTCCACCATGGCAATGGCATAGAAGATATTTTTCGAGCTGATCCACGGGTTTTATATTGCTCATCGTTCCAACACCCTTTCTACCCTTTTAGCGGTGCGGATACAGTAAGTTCACATATTATTAATATTCCACTTCCTGCAGGAACTAGCACTCACTTATTTCAACAAAAAGTCAGTCAATATTGGTTTGATAAAATAAGAGAATTCCAACCTGAAATGATCTTTTTTTCCGCTGGATTTGATGCTTATATTTATGATGACATGGCTAATTTATTACTTACAGAAGCAGATTATTTGTGGATAACGAAAAAAATTAAAAAAATCGCTGATGAGTGTTGTCACGGACGTATTGTTTCGGTTTTAGAAGGCGGGTATTCATTGCATGGTTTAAAATCCTGTGTTTTAGCACATATCCAAGGGTTGAGTAGTTCCTAATAGTTGACCACTGGCCCTACCAAAACCCTTACATAACATTACATGAGATACCCGTATTTGTTTGCTGATTTTCATTACTGTTTGCGAGAAACCCAAAAGAATCTATCAGAGTTGAAGTTGCATATTGATTAGGTGATTTACGAATTTGCTCGATTGTATTAATTTGGAAATTTTTAAGCGTATCATACTGCTTACAAAAAGCAGTCAAACGTTCTAAATAGCGCTCTTCAGTGGCAATAATTTTAATATCAAGACCTAATACCAAAACAGAATTGCTTCTATACTCGTCCTTAGAGGGGGGCTCTAGCAACGATTCATCTTCTAATATGAACGCGACTGGGAAAGGGTCTTTTATGTAGCTTTTTTCCACTGCCGAAAATTCAAAAGGACTTTCATTTTTTAGAATAGTTTCAAGTAATGACTTGGCTAGGAAAAGGTTTCCCACAGTCTCTTCTACTTTTGATTTTACCATTGCTAAATCAAGAGGAAGATTTCGTTTCTTTACCCTCTCCAGGATATCTAAAATAAAGTCAGTTCTGCCAATAAATTTTAATGCCAATGCTAGTTTGTATGAAATCGTTTCGTCTGTACCCTGTTGATCAACATCAGGCTTTGCCCTAGTAGCAGCATCATAAATGCGAAAGTTCTTCGACAGGGGTACTCTTTGCATAATTTCTAATTGCTTCTCGTCGCTTTGAAGCAAAAAATCATCAGGTAAGTGTTTATAGATATTAAATAAATTTTTATCAAAAAGGACTGAGCCATCCGTGTTACCTTCCGGGGTATAAATAACCTCGACATATCGCGCGATCGCATAATTTACAACAAACTGCTTAATTGTATTCGAAGCTTCAGCGGTGAATTCTGTTGCTATTTTTTGGGCAATAGCAGGGGAAATTTGGGGAAGGACTCCCATTTGAATGTTCCCCGCTTGTCGTCCAAGGGATTTTTTTCGGGGTTTGGGTGGTTGAGCTGGTGTCCCAATCATTCGAATAATTCGTTCAAAATCATTTTGCACTTGTGTTGGTTGCTTTATAGTTTCATTATACATGAAGAACATTATCGCTTAGCTAGAGATTTACTTATTCGCATTGTTATGATGTTGACTAAAATGGCGCAAAAAGTAGATTAGCCGGAGCTCGGGCGGGCTCGGGCTGGCCCACGGGCCCGGGCCCGTTCAGATCGAAGTTTGTCCAAAGTCCAGTACTTTTAGACTAAATCAATTGCGACTAAAGTTCAAGTCAGTCAATATTGGTTTGATAAAGGTTTCCTTCTCAGAAAGCTCAACCCCAAGTTGATAATGGGCAGTTGCATCGTTCTAGCTTACAAATTGTTAAGCTGAGCAATGACCTCGATCCCCATTTGCTCGGTTGATACCAATGTACCTGATGAAGTCATAATGTCCTTTGTGCGAAATCCGCTGTCTAAAACATGGGATACTGCCATTTGAATCATTTGTGCTTCTGCATCCAATTTAAAAGAATACAGGAACATCATAGCCAGGCTTAATATTGCTGCTAAGGGGTTTGCCAGGTTTTTTCCAGCAATGTCAGGGGCGCTGCCATGGATTGGTTCATACAGTGAATGCTGCTCTCCAAACGAGGCGGAAGGTAGCATGCCTAGAGAGCCTGTTAACATGGAGGCTTCGTCGGATAAAATATCACCAAACAAATTGGCGGTAACGATCACATCAAATTGTTTAGGATTGCGGATTAACTGCATAGCAGCATTATCGACGTACATGTGGGTAAGATTGACGTCGGGATACTCAGTATCTCTTAGCCGTTGTACCGTATTTCGCCATAATAGGGAAGTCTCTAACACATTTGCTTTATCAACAGAGCACAGGCGATTATGACGTTGTTTGGCTAAGTCGAGAGCAACACGAGCTATATGTTCAATTTCAGAAGTGGAATAACGCATGGTATTCAATCCAACCTCTTGTCCTGCAATCATGGAAATACCACGCGGTTCACCAAAATAAACGTCACCTGTCAACTCACGCACTATCATTAAATCAAGGCCATCGATAACCTCCTTTTTTAATGGCGATGACTCCAGGAGTGCCTGAAAAACTGTAGCAGGTCGCAGATTAGCAAAGAGGCCTAATTCTTTACGAATTTTGAGTAGACCTTTCTCTGGTTTATGCCGATTATCAATATGATCCCATTGCGGCCCACCCACTGCACCTAATAAAACACTATCTGCTTGTTTGGCGATGGAGAGGGTTTCATCATCTAAAGGTGAACCGTGCTTATCAATGGCAGCGCCACCGATTAATCCATACTGCAGATCAAAATGATGGGGTGAGTTTTGGTTAAACCATTGCAGCACCTTGACCGCTTGGGCAGTTACTTCTGGCCCTATGCCATCGCCTGGTAAAATAAGAATGGATTTACGCATGACTATCTCCGGAAAACAGCCAGGGATGTGCGGCTTTTTGTTTCAGTTCAAAAGCAGAAATTTCGCTCTCATGGATTAATGTCTCACCGATTTCGTCTAGGCCTTGCAATAAGGCATCGCGCCTGTAGGCATCAATTGAAAAGGGGATTTCTAAATCATCCAGGCTAATTGTTTGCGATTCCAAATTCACGGTTACCGGGTTAGCCTTTTGATGTGCAAGTTGTTGAATCGCGGACCGAGACAACGTGATCGGCAATAATCCGTTCTTGAAACAATTACTATAAAATATATCGGCAAAGCTTGGCGCAATAACTACTCTAATCCCGAAATCCATTAAGGACCAGACAGCATGCTCTCGGCTGGAACCGCAGCCAAAATTTTCCTCAGCTAACAAAATTGCTGCCTTTTGAAAAGGGGGTTGATTTAAAATGAATTCAGGTTTTGGTTTATTCACTTGATCGTAACGCATTTCAGCAAATAAATAGTCCCCTAGCCCTGTCCTTGTTATAGTCTTAAGGTATTGTTTGGGGATAATCATATCGGTATCGATATTAGCAATGGGCAAATAAGCCATGGCACCTGTAATTGTTGTGAATGCTTGCATGATTGGATCCTCTCAAATAAATTCGTCATGTCGAGCTTTGCGAGACATCTCCCAAGATTAGGGAGATCCCTCACTGTGTTCGGGATGACGTCGCCTGTGTTCGGGATGACGTCGCCTGTGTTCGGGATGACGTCGCCTGTGTTCGGGATGACGTCGCCTGTGTTCGGGATGACGTCGCCTGTGTTCGGGATGACGTCGCCTGTGTTCGGGATGACGTCGCCTGTGTTCGGGATGACGTCGCCTGTGTTCGGGATGACGTGCGCCTGTGTTCGGGATGACTGCGCCTTATCCCAATACAGGGTGTTTACAAAGTTCTCACATCGGTTAATTTTCCGGTAATTGCTGCAGCTGCTGCCATTGCCGGGCTCATTAAATGTGTGCGACCACCACGACCTTGCCGTCCTTCAAAATTACGATTTGAAGTCGATGCGCAGCGCTCACCAGGCTGTAGTCGGTCTGCGTTCATGGCAAGGCACATCGAACAACCTGGCTCGCGCCAATCAAAACCGCTAGCGATAAAAATTTGATCTAACCCTTCGCGTTCTGCTTGCTCTTTAACCAGACCTGAACCAGGAACAACCATCGCATGGACTCCTGCTGCAACTTTACGGCCTTGAATCACCCCGGCAGCGTCGCGCAAATCTTCAATGCGAGCATTGGTGCATGAGCCAATAAATACCTTGTCTATTTTAATTGCTTGCAAAGGTGTCCCTGGGGTTAGTCCCATATACTCTAGAGCTCGTAACATGGAATTTCGTTTGACCGGTTCAGATTCTTGAGCGGGATCGGGCACTAAAGCATCAATGGGTAAGGCGGTTTCTGGGCTAGTACCCCAGGTTACATAAGGAGCAATCCTGCTGGCGTCTATGCTTATTTCTTTATCATATTTTGCATCACTATCGGCTTGCAAACCACGCCAATAATCCACGGCCTTAGTCCATAGCTCGCCACGAGGCGCATAAGGTCGACCTTCTAAATACGAAAAAGTAACCTCATCAGGTGCGATTAAGCCTGCACGTGCTCCTGCTTCGATTGCCATATTACAAATGGTCATTCTGGCTTCCATTGACAGGGATGGGATTAAAGAACCTGTGAATTCAATAACATGCCCGGTTCCTCCTGCAGTACCCATCTTGGCAATGATCGCGAGAATAATATCTTTTGCGCTTACCCCAAAACCTAGATTCCCATCAATGCAAATACGCATGTTTTTTGATTTTTTTAATATCAAGGTTTGTGTTGCAAAGACATGTTCTACTTCGGAAGTACCAATACCAAATGCTAAGGCCCCAAAAGCACCATGGGTGGAGGTATGGCTGTCGCCGCAGACTAGGGTGGTTCCTGGTAGTGTAAATCCCTGCTCGGGCCCAATGATATGGACAATCCCTTGCTCCCTGGCTAACAGTTCGATGTAGCGAATCTTATGGCGATTACAATTGTCTTGTAGCATTTGCACTTGTAATTGTGACTCGGGATCAGCAATACCTAGGTGACGGTTCGAGGTAGGGACATTATGATCGCTAACTGCCAAAATAGTATCAGGACGGCGAATTTTCCGACCGGCGAGATCGATTCCTGCAAAAGCCTGTGGACTCGTGACCTCATGGATTAGGTGTTTGTCGATGTAGATCATTGAGGTGCCGTCAGGTTTATTACAAACTTGGTGTTGTTCCCAGATTTTGTCATATAAGGTTTTCATTTTGATTCCTCATCCCCTTACTAATTCATGATAAGCTTGGCTCATGCGTTGGGTAATTGCTCCCACTCCAAAGGATTGATTGCCAATTTGAGAGACAGGCATTACTTCAACTGCAGAGCCTGTTATAAAAATCTCATCAGCGTCGGTCACTTCATGAGGATGAATATGACGTTCAATGATTGGAATATGGTGATTTTTTGCAATTCCAATGACAGTTTGACGAGTAATGCCATCTAAAAAGCAATCGGCAATGGGGGTGTGAATGACGCCATGTTTAACCATAAAGAAGTTAGCACCAGTGCATTCGGCCACATAACCACGATAATCCAGCATCAAGGCATCATCAAACCCCGCTTTTTCTGCTTTGTTCTTCGATAAGGAGCCAATCATGTATAACCCTGCCGCCTTGGCGGTGACTGGAGCTGTCGAAGGGGCAGGGCGGATCCAATCAGCCCACATGAGCTTTAATCCTTTTTTTGCACCGTTTTTATTTGCAAAATAGGATTTCCATGGCCAAGCAGCGATGGCCACGTGCACTCTGCAGGAATGTGAGGCAACACTCATGGTTTCTTCTCCACACCAGGCAATCGGCCGAATATAGGCGTCTTGCAGATTGTTTCGCCGAATCAATTCTGCGGTGATTGTGTCTAATTCAGCAACTGTATAAGGAATTTTAAACCCCAGCGTGTTAGCCGACGCATGCAAACGTTCATTATGCTCATGCAATTTAAATATTTTGCCATTATAGGCACGCTCTCCTTCAAAAACGGCAGAGGCGTAATGCAGTCCATGCGTCAAAAAGGAACTTGTCGCATCATCCCAGGGAATAAATTGGCCATCCATCCAGATAACACTTTTTCGTGCTGAGTAACCGAAGATCTTTCCGTTCACTAAGGCGATGATATCGTTGTCGCTAATTTCTTTCTGAACATCACCCAATTGTTTGAATTTTTTAAATAATTCATTAAAAATATTCGTTATTCACCTGCAATTGCATGGAGGATAATTTATTACGAAATGCAGCACGTCCGGAATGTTTGCCCATGCTTAATTTAGAAGTGGGAAAAGCCTACTGATTCTGGTCTCATTATTTCATAGGTTTCGCGGCACTTTAGCATGCCGTCTTGGTGAATACCTGATTCATGGGCAAATGCATTCGCGCCCACAATGGCTTTGTTTTTTGGCACTGCAAATCCACTTGCCTTTGCGACTAATTGAGAAATGGTTGCAATATGAGTTGGATTGACGTTCATGGTAAATGGAAATTGATCTTGTCTGGTTTTAATAGCCATAACAATTTCCTCTAAGGCTGCATTTCCGGCACGCTCTCCAATGCCATTGATAGTGCATTCAACTTGCCTTGCACCGGCACGAATTGCTGCCATAGAATTTGCCACCGCTAAACCTAAATCGTTATGACAATGCACAGACAAAATAGCCTTATCGATATTAGGGACTTTGTTTTTTAATCGTTTTGAATAAATGGCTGTATTCATCAGGTGTCGTATAACCAACGGTATCGGGAATATTGATTGTGCTTGCACCTGCCTTAATTGCAATTTCAACAGCCCGCGCTAAAAAATCAATATTAGACCGTGTGGCATCCATTGCAGACCATTCAACATCATCACAAAAATTTCGGGCACGTGTGAACAGATGACTCTATTGACTTTCAATGCCTCATCAGGAGTCATTTTAAATTGATATTTCAAATGCAAATCAGAGGTTGAAATAAACGTATGAATTCTTGGTTTTTGAGCGGATTTCACTGCCAAACCGGCTGCTTCAATGTCGGACATTTTTGCTCTGGCTAGACTTGATACGGTGGCATTTTTTACTAGCTTTACAAATTTGTTCAATACACTGAAAATCCCCTGCAGAGGCTGCGGCAAAACCCGCTTCAATGATATCAACGCCCATGTCATCAAGTGCTCTAGCAATTTCAATTTTCTGATTCACCGTCATGGTCGCACCTGGTGCTTGCTCACCATCTCTTAAGGTAGTGTCCAGGATAATAATTCGTTCGTTTACATCAGCTCGCATAGCATTTCCACCAAATTAATTAATCAAATTATTCACTACTCGACAGATCGTCATTTCGAGGAGCTTGCGACGAAGCAATCCAGGGGCCTTATGAGATGCTAGGAAAGGCCACTGGATTGCTTCGTCACTACGCTCCTCGCAATGACGACTTCACCTTCGGTCGCAATGACGAAAGTCGAGCACTAAATATAGTTTAACCAATTTGCTGTGGAATGTTATTGCTAATTTTGCTATAAATAGGATTACTTTGAATAATAATATCAATTTGTATTGATTTTTTGATGGATTATGCCAATAATTTATAAACTATAAGCAACTTTTGGGTTTGGGGCAAGCTATGATAGACCGAACAGACAAGAAAATACTTGAGATACTACAAGCAAACGCGCAAATCTCTAATCAAGAGCTCGCTGAACAAGTGGCCTTATCAGCCATCACCCTGTCTGCGTCGGGTAAAGTTATTAGAAGAAAATGGCATCATTAACAAACAGGTTGTTCTACTAAGCCCAAAAAAGATTGGTTTAGAATTAACAGTCATCGTTCTGGTCGGCTTAAATAGCCATCAGCCAGCTATTATGAACAATTTTGAAGAAACAATGCGGTTATTCCCTGAGGTGATTCAATGTTATTTAATTACTGGGCAACAAGCGGATTATATATTAAAAGTAATTGTGCCCGATTTAGAAGCTTACCAATCATTTCTATTAGGGAAATTAACTAGCATCAATGGCGTTGGCAGTGTACATTCTAGTTTTATTCTACGAACTGTTTGCGATACAACAGCATTGCCGTTAGATCATCTTTAGAATTACGACCAATCCTCTATTTTTAGACCTTCCACCTGAGAAAAAGCCCGATCATTAGTAATGAGAATTAAATCAAATGCCAAGGCATGTGAAGCAATTAGCAGATCTAAATTTCCTAAGATCTTTCCTTTTTTCTGCATAGCAGCACGTAGGTTGCCATAGCACTCTGCTGCAGCACTTTCCCACGGTAATGCATCTACACGAATTAGAAACTCATGCACGACTTGACGCAATTGTTTTGCTTCCGGCTTTTTCGCTACACCATATAACAATTCGCCTTCAGTGATAGCTGAAATGCTCAGCTCTTCCATTGGAACTGAGATTATTTTTTCACAAATATTTTTTGCACCCTTAATAAAATAGCTAACAGTATTGGTATCCAACATATAGCGAGTGTTTATATCATTCATCATTAGAAGTCTCTCTTTCTTGTGGTAATTCATCCTCGCGATCAAGCATAAAATCATCAGGAATTTCAACCGATTCGATTAACTTTAAATAATTGTCCCAATTATCGGGTTTGCGCGACAAAATAATATCCCCCGTTTTTGGGTCTTTTCTAATGAACACTTCTTTGCAGTCAAAACGATAGGCAGCTGGTAAACGCACCGCTTGACTACGACCATTAGTAAAGATTTTGGCAGACTGACTCATGATGCTCCCCAATTGTTATATACCAAAGTATATATCAATGATTGATAAATATCCAGGGTAACTCCCCACGTCATCCCGACCGCAGCGAGGGATCTCCAGCAAACGGCACGTATTTAAAAATGACGTGGGGAGTTACTATCCAGATATATCAAGATGTTTTTATGTAGCTGGACTTTGGACAAACTCCGATCTGAACGGGCCCGAGCCCGTGGGCGAGCCCGGGCCCGCCCGAGCTCCGGCTAATCTACTTTTTGCGCCATTTTAGTCAACATCATAACAATGCGAATAAGTAAATCTCTGGCTAAGCGATACTGTTCTTCATGAATAATATTTGCACGTTTGGATACCTCCAGGATCGCCGCAGTTTCTGTGGCCGAACGTTTTGCCATGCGATAAAATCTGCTTTTTTCATTGGTGGAAAACTCACCTGAGCCTTCAGCAATATTCAATGAAATTGAGGTTCCAGCTCGTTGAAGCTGGTCGGTTAAATAAGCTCTGCCACGAGGGAAGGCTGAAGTGATTTTATCGACAGCGCGGATTTCATTTATTTACAGTAGACTGCACGCCACAGCCTCGTGTTTTTTCACCGAGGTTAGAGGACAGGAGTTATGTTTACGCGCCCAATTACAAAAAAACGTGGTCGCCCTAAAGTCTATGGTGATATTCATCAGTTAAACAATCCAGCAACATGGCGGGCTCCAGACGAATCCGTTGCGTTTTGACAAACGAGCGCCAAAGGAAAAATTCAAATCATAAAAATAGACTGCTGGAACGAAGTCATCATGATAGGCAAAAAGGGCAACAAACTATCTGATTATCCCTTGCGTTTGTTGCGCGCTCAGGTCTATAAAGAATCCGGTGAATTGTTATTCAAGTGACCCCTTTGGTTGACGGCAGCAGGTAAAAGACGCATGGAATTATCGTTGTATGATATTTTTACCAGCTATCGCCATCGCTTTGATATTGAACATTCTCAACCACCCAAACCACGAAAAAAAGCCCTTGGACGACAATCGGGGGACATTGAGGTAAAACGCATGCGTCATCCTATCGTTAAAAAGTGGAAAAACACAGCTCTTGATGAAAAAATCATTGCATAATCAAGATAATATTGTCAATAAATAGACCAGATTGCACGTTGTGATGGTGGAATATTGCTAAAATAATCTGGATTTGATTGTAACTTATGACTGTTCGGAGCTCGGGCGGCCCCGGGCTCGCCCACGGGCTCGGGCCCGTTCAGATCGGAGTTTGTCCAAAGTCCAGGAAGTATACGAGGAGAGTAAATTAAAAAACTTGTAAATTAATTTCCTCGATATCATCGGCATCATAAAAATGTTTCGTAACTTTATCGTCAAGAATTGCGTTTTTAATTTCAGCAAAGAAGCCAAATTTATTAGTCGTTGCAGATTTTGGAGGTTTTCTAATGTTGTCAATTGCATTCTTATAATGTTGATAGCTGGAAAACTGAGTTTCATCTAGAGCCATTATTTGCGCAATTCGTGATGGAATTTGATAGGTGGTGTTACCCAATCTAACTGTTGTTCCTCCCAATGCACTATCCTTAGGACCTTTCACATAGTTTGTTTTCTCTTGCCAATACACAAGGTGTTTCTCATTACTTGGATCTATTTTCAGTTGTTGTTTGATTGCCAAAATTTGATCTAAAGTCGCCGCGGTAGTTTTTATCTCTTGTAGAGAACCAAGAACTGGGGAGTTGATGACAAGGTTGGTGGAGTATGCTCTATTGTCCGCCAAAAATTCCTTTATTTCATTTTCGATTTTTCTCTCATAGGTTTTAATATCTAAATTAGCAAGGAATGCTCTAAAACTTGCACTTTTTAGAGCCTCATGCCTTAGTAAATTAAGCCGTTCTTGAATAAAACATGCTATTTCCCTCTTTAAGCCAAGATCATCAGAAGCATTTACTGCTTGCACCACTGCTAATAAATCAGGGGGCATAACTAATATTTTAAGTATTTGCGAGTACACTTCTTCGCGAAACTCTTCATTGTTACTGATCTTCTCCTTAATTTCTTTCTTAAGACCACCTGCCCAAGTTACTTTGTAGTTTGGTGGAAATAAGATATTGTCTAGGTCTTGGCTAGTGAAGTTTAATTTATTGATATCATTGGTTATGGACATTATTTTTACTATCAGTGCCCATAAGGAAGAGTCATGATCAATCTTGACTACTTGCCCTTTGCTATTGACGCCAATATTGTCAGATTTTAGATCTGTTTCAGCTAAGATTAGAGAACTAACCAAAATGCGTGCCAAGGTTTTGTAATCTGTGGGTTCTTCTCCTCCTTCCATTATTGATCTAAATGTTATAAAGCCAGGAGCTCCCTCTGATGCAACGTAGCGGTTACCAATAGAATCGGTGACTATGCGAGTTTTTGGTTGACTATTACCTACCCAGAGTCGATAAATTTCTCCTGAAATTACTTCTAACTCTAGGGGTTCTGTTGGTGAGTAGGCTGATTTAATAAACCATACTTTTTTGTCTCGTTGGCTGCCTTCTTTCTGCTCAGATTTAGGATTTTTCTTATAAACTTTTGTTGTATGACCGCCAGTCGTGTCTACGATGTTTTGAGGGTTAAAACTATTTAAATGTTTCTTTAATCGTTTTTCTTTCATAGTTAAATCAGAGTTACAAAAATAGATGCAGCATGAGTTTATTTATTTCTATTAGTAATTATAATGGACAAATACTTATCAAAATATTAAGAGGGGGAAGGAATCTTTAGAGCTTGCGAATAAAAATCTGAACGAGACATCTCCGCTCCCTAACGGTCGCGGCTCGGTTATCTCGTTCAGATTTCGAGACAACCAAGCCGCGACAGTTAGAAATCCGAGCCGCGACCGTTAGGGAGGGGAAAGGCACGAATTTAATGCCATTAGATTGAGTTAATTAAATCCACAGTGGACTAAAATTGATTATCGAGTTAAAATGTGGGTCGGTTTAAAGGATTAGCAGGATAATCTTATGAGAAAAGAGGTTTTGGGAGTGAATCCATATTCTTCCGTGCAAGAATTAAGGCCTATTTGGAAAGTTGCGATGCATCTTGCTGATATTTCTACGCATGCGAATATCAGCCACACGGATGATTGTTCTCAATGTAAAATTCTAGAAAAGAAGGCTGTAATTCTAAAAAAATTGGCATTAACAGCTGATTCTGCTGCGCAGGATTTAAAATCGTTAGCTACCTTTTGTCTTGGTGTCTTTGCCACAGCAAAGGATGCTGTAGACGAGGGAGAATTGCAGCAAGGATTGAAATTGTTAGACGAATCTACTCAGCTTGGTAATATGCATGCTGTGCATTATTTAGCATCGATTTATGCGGGCTCCCATCGTATCATTTCATCAATAAAAGACGAGCAAAAAGCGATTGAATATTTCCTCACCGCATTTAGATTGGGTAATTATGAAGGATTAAATGATTTAATGTTTAATCTACGGACCGGGTTATCCAGTATTGCTAAGAATGTAATAACTTGGCAACAATTATTAGTCAGGTTATTTCTTGAAGCTGGAAAAAATGGAGATAATAGAAGTATTTCTAGTTTGATTCGCTGCCTTATTCAGCAGGATTATTCGAAGTTTGGTAATGAAAATTTTTTATTTCGAGCTTGCGAAATTTTAAATTTTTGGATGAAAAAACCTTGTTGGAAAGAACAGCATACTTTGTTAGTAAAAGAATATATCCAACAAGGCATGGCGCATGGAAATAAGGATGTTATTTACATCAATGATGCTATTTCTGCTCATGCACTGGAAGAAAAAAAATTTAGTGGAAGTTTTTTCTCGAATAGATTGGGTAATACTAATGAAAACGTTCAACAGGATGGTTTTATCGAATTAATATTATTAAGCAATGCGTTGCATAATGAAATTGATAGCATTAACAATCTGATCCTTATGGCTAATAGCAATAAACTTGATGTTGCTTGTTTTATGGCTACTTCTCTTGGTAAGTTACGTAAATTCTCCTGTTTAATCGACACCCATTTTACTCCCTTATATCCTGGATTAGATACTAATGAGTTAATGGCATTAACTGAGGGAATTGATGATGAAGCCCAAGGTACTTCTTATCCGGCAGCTGTGGAGCAGAATTTCGCTCAGCTGCAGCAAAAAGTAAACGAAGTAGCTACTACTGTAGCTTCACAGAATCCTTCACCTGGACAACTCTTGCAAAAATACACTAACAGTTTAAGTGAGTTGATCAATGAGTTAAAAGGGCAAGTTGCATCTTCGCTAGGCGAAAGATCGTCAATTCCGAATATGTAGTACCAGCGTGACCTTCATTAGAGAGAGCATGCGGTCTTTTCTATCCTATCCATAGTTTCGACAAGTTTAGATCGTTCATTAAAGAATAAGTTTGATTGTGAATTAGAAAATCCTTTATTAACACTGTCATTAATGCAAAAAAGTAGGTGCCATAAGTTTTGCTTATAATCCCAGTGTGCCGTTATTTGTTTCCTAGTTTGTAGGATATAGTCTTGACATTTTTTTGCAAAAACTTCGGTTGAATTAGGCTCATTATCATCATCTATTAATAGGATAATTTCAGTCTTTATTTTAGCTTCAAGTTCACGAGCCAATCTAAAATCATCTATATATCCTAATGCGATAATGTTTTTTCGTTCCTCTTGCAAATTTTCCAGTTGTTTAAATAGGTTATTTATTTTTTTTGTTTTTTGTACTCGATCGCAATGATCGTCATTCCACTTCTGTATTGCGGCATTATTGGCAACGCTGATTATTGCTCGTCCTATTGCATCATTTTCCTGCAGTACAGCGATTAATCGTTTATCGTCGCCGTAGCGTAAGCAAGACGTATCTTTTGGTCCTAGTGATTTTCCAATTAAAGCATCAATATATTGGGCAAAATAGGAGACTGGATTAGTTAGGGGAATATAGAGAGAATCACTTAAATTTTGAATATTTTGCTCTTGACCAGACTCCAAAGCCCACTGACGAAATGCATCGTGATCAAGAAAAGGGGCTGAAAAAAAATCTAAATTATCAGTAATAAAGTTAACTGCTTTAGAGATGGTGATTGCAGAGATGAAAATTTTATCCCTCATGATTGTTATCCATTAAGAATCCTTCGCGTAATCCTCGAGACAAAAAAAAACCATTTTAAGTAACTCCCCACGTCATCCCGAACGAAGTGAGGGATCTCCAGCAAACGGCACGTATTTAAAGGAGATCCCTCACTTCGTTCGGGATGACGTGGGAAGTTACCATTTTAATACAAGGAACAAGAAAAAACCAGGGTGGTTATTTAATTGTCTTGGCGTGAGAAATATCCGGGTAAAAAGGTGTCACCGCAGGTTCTCCCAGGTGAGTACGCTCCACATATAATGCCAAAATAATCTACTTAATGTTTATTTAATAATGTATGTGTATACTGTTATTGTGCAATATATGTACATTAAAGTAATATTTACCGTATGGGGAATTGAAATATGGATCCTAACGCCTTATTAAACAGAACATTAAAATTTGATAGGTTATCAAACCTAGATCCTACAGAGAATCGTGCTAGCAAGAGGGCTAGTAACAGGGGTGTGTATTTGGCACTTATTAAGGATCTGATAAAGGAGCTAAATGAGGCTAAAGGTAACCCTAAAGAAAAGGCGATCGTACTGCATCAGCTTAAGCACGTCGACAAACTATATCTTAATGCCCAGGGGATAGAGATTACAAGGCAAGTGTTATTTATGCGCCATGCAGAATGCTCAGCTTTAGGCGACAAAGCGCTTGGTCTAGAGCCCAATACACCTGCTAATGATGCCGCACTGGCTGCTATGAAGGATACCCATCAATACACAGCTAGTTTGCTAGTGAATCAAAAGGTTCCTCCAACTGTTGTTATATCCCCACTGGTCAGAACTTTGCAAACAGCCGTAAAAGTTGTCCCAAGGGATGTCAAAGCGAATATCTTTATAGATCCAGCGTTGTCCGAAAATGGAGGTATGCCTTCATCGACTGATGCCAGGGGCCATGCTCAACTAACTAAAGAAATGAACGAAGCTCCGCTTTTTTCGAAGAAAAAAGTTCTATCAGTGAAAGTTCCGGTTCCTTCAGTGAAAAAAGCTATGTTATGGGTATCAACCAAGCGTGAAACTAATTTCTATGATCTTCAAACGAAGAGGGATGAAGCAATTGATTCGTTGAGAGAAATTGGTGAGGGTGGTACAGGCATAGGAAGTGAAGCGAAACACTCTCAGTTCTATCGGAATACTAAACTTACTAATGAGGAAAAAAAGGAGGCAATTAACAATTGGATTCAAACTAAGGGCACAGTGGATCTGATATTAATTGGGCATGGGTCAAACTTTAAATCATTTTTTAACGATACTTTTGAGAATGAATCGAGTTTTGGTTACTGCGAAACACGAAGTGTGTATGTGGTCCAAGATTCAAGTGATGATAAACCTAAATTATATAGTCCAAGCTATTCACTTAGCATTAATCAAAAAACTGGGGAAATAGAAGGAACGTATACAAAGAACACAGCATTAAGGGAATTGAAAAAAATAGAAGAGCAAAAGGATTCACACCAGGTAGTATTAGGAATGCTTAGTGATGATCAGCAACAACAGTCGCAGCCACAGCCTACTTCCGCTCTTAATCATGGACAGCCACAGCCTACTTCTGCTCTTAATCATGGACAGCCACAGCCTTCCTCTGCTCTTAATCCTGGAGCTCAGTATGAAGATATGGATTATGATCAGGGTGAGAATTATGATCAGAATGATGGATCGCCGAGTGATGGGTCTCCGTATGAGCTCTATGAAATTGATGGCTATCTATACACTCGTGATCAGATGGAATGGCAGAATAAATCAACTGATTCCCAGACTGAATTGGGCGATCAATCTAATCACTCAAGTACCGCTAGCACCGCTCCTCAAAGATTCTTTCCCCAACCAGAAAAGAAGACCGATATGGTTCTGCCTACAGATAACGATAATGATGAGACGGCGCAGGCGACAAATCAATCTTGAAGCCAAACAAATGTTGGATGAATACATGCTAGCTTGAGAAACCCTCATCCGCCCTTCGGGCACCTTCTCCCCTCGGGAAGAAGGTGTCACGCAGGGTCTCGCAAGTTAGCAGACTCTAACCCACCCACATGATGTCCAAATAATCTACTTAATGTTTACTTAATAATAAATAAGTACAATAGAGTTTGTTTAATATAAATACAGTAAAGTAATATCGTAACTCCCCACGTCATCCCGAGCGAGGCGAGGGATCTCCAGCAAACGGCACGTATTTAAAAATGACGTGGGGAGTTACGTAATATCTTATCCTTGGGGGAATTGAAATATGGATTCTATAGTGTTTACAACAAGATTATCAAAGTTTTTTAAAATGAATCCACCACAGCCTATTCCTAGCAACACGTTGTTGTATTCAGCTCTTATTAAGGATCTGATAGAGGAACTGAACAAGGCTAAGGGTAATCCTGAAGAAAAGGCGACCATATTGCAACAGCTTAAGGAGGCCGACAAAGCCTATCTTGATGTCCAGGGCATAGCAATTACGAGGCAAGTGTTATTTATGCGCCATGCAAAATGCTCAGCTATTGACGACAAAGCGCTTGGTCTAGAACCCAATACAGCTGCTAATGATGCCGCACTGGCTAATATGGAAAAGACCCATCAATACACAGCTAGTTTGCTACTTAATCCGTTTGAGCCAATTGTTGTTATATCCCCTCTGGTCAGGGCTTTGCAAACCGCTGCAAAAGTTGTCCCACGGGATGGAAATGCGACTGTAACTATTGATCCTGCATTAGCCGAAAATGGTGGTGCACCTTCATCCACCGATGCCAGGAATCGAAATCAACTAACTAACGTAATGAATGAAATTCCGCTTTTTTCGATGAAAGAGCAATCCTGGGAACTTCCTGTATTGGCACAAAAACCCCTACGAAAAGTTCTATCATGGTTAAATAGCCCAATGGATGACGATGAGACACTGGAATTGTCATGGAAAATTCCGGTTGCTTCGATTCCAAAAGCTCTATTATTGGTATCAAGTCTTCGTCAAACTGATTACATAGGGCTTGCAAAGAAGAGAAACAACGCAATTGATTCTTTGCTAGAAGCCAGTAATGGTTGTAATGGTGGTATAACAGCTGGTGCGAAGAACTCGTCCTCTTATCGGAATAACCATATAACTAAAGAGGAAAAAATAGAGAGAATTTACGAATTGATTCAATCCGAGGAAATAAATGAACAGATTCCATCCAAGGGGTTCAATGCCCTGACTAGGGAGCTAAATGCGCTGGACAAGAGGAACAATGATCTGGCCAAGCTCAATGATCTGATGTTAATTGGGCATGGATCAAACTTCAAATCATTTTTCAAAGTTACTTTTGGTAATGATTCGAGTTTTGCTTATTGCGAATCACGAAAGGTGTATGTGGTACAAGATTTAAGTGAGCATAATAAATCCAAATTATTTAGCCCATGCTATACGCTTACAATTAATCAAAAAACTGGGGAAATCGAAGGAACGCATACAGATAAAATAGCATTTGGAGAGTCGAAGAGGATAGAAGAGCAAGAAGAAATTAGTGATGAATGGCAACAACAGCCTCAGCCACAACCTTCTTCCTCTTCTTCTTCTTCCTCGTATCTATTTAGCCCACGCAATACGCTTAAAACTAATCAACAAACTGGGGGAATAGATACAGCAGTATTACGATCGGGGAGAATAGGAGAGCAAAAGGCTTCAGCAGAGATTAGTGGTGATCAGCAACAACAACCTCAACCACAGGCGTCTTCTTCTGTTCTTAATAATGGATCTCAATCTAGCATCGCTAAGCGACCCTTTTTTGGCCGAGAAAAACAGAGGCATAGACCAGAGAAGAAAAGACCTGATGCAGCTCCGATTATAGACGATGATCAGAAGCAGCCGACGCAATCATAAGCCTCATGCAACAGCCACGCTTAGGCCGTCATTGCGAGTACCCTAGTCCCGTGGGACAAACATCACCAAAGAACTTTGCACCAGCATCCCCTCTCCCGCCCTGCGGGCACCCTCTCCCCGTTCCCGGGGCGAGGGGGAAAATGAAGGAAGTTCTTTGGGAGCGCTAACGCTCGCAATGACACCATTTCAGGCCAAGGTCCAACAGCTGTACTACTCTTTATGCTAGCCCATTGATTAAATATTTTACAGAACTAAATCCTGCTTCTAAGAGTAGTTTTACAGCCACCATGCTGCGCTTCCCTGACTGGCAATACAAAATAATGGTATGTGATTGATTAAGCTCTGCTAATCGATAAGGTAACTCGTCCAGCGGAAGCAATTTCCCCCCTATGTTGTGAGTCTGATGCTCGTTTAATGTACGAACGTCGATTAAGATTGTGTTGTCTTGCTGCAACAACCCAGATAATTCTTGTGCGGTGATTGCATAGTTTTTTAGGTTAGTCTGCTTTTCACAAATAGGCGCCGGTGGTCTCTGATGGGCACAAAGCTGGCAATGAGTATCCTTAGCTAGCTGAATTTCCTTAAAGTTCATTCTTAAAAGATCAATAATGAGTAAGCGTTTGTGCAGAGGATTACCTAGTTTTAATACCCATTTAATCACTTCTGTTGCTTGAAGGATACCGAGTATACCTGGCACAACGCCTAATACTCCTGCGTCACAACTAGGAATCAGGTCGCTGTTTGGCGGTGTCGGAAATAAGCAACGTAAGCAAGGGCCCTGTTTACCATAAAATAGTGAACAGTAACCTCGGTACTGTGTTGCGCTAGCATAGACATAAGGTTTTTCCAGTTCGAAGCAGGTATCATGGAGCAAGTAACGCGTATAAAAATTATCGGAGCCATCGACAATGATGTCGTACTGGTTGATTAACTCAGTGACATGTTGTGCTGATAATTGGGCACAATAAGCGTTTATCCGGAGAGAAGGGTTAAGCGCTATAAGCTGCTCTTTTGCTGCAATTGCTTTTTGTTGACCAACGTGCGTCGAGCGATAAAGGATCTGCCGTTGTAAATTACTTAATTCGACAACATCGCCATCGACTATCCCTAACGTGCCAATACCCGCTGCCGCTAGATAAAGCAATAACGGTGATCCTAATCCACCTAATCCTACGCATAAGACACGGGCATTATTAAGTTGTTTCTGTCCTGACACACCGATTTCAGATAGTTTAATTTGTTGTGTATAACGAATTAATTCGTCCTCTGCAAAAATGCTCATCGTTGTTAGATCCCGTTTATTCTGGTTAAAAATTGTCGTGTTGCTGCAAGTGGATCAGCAGCTTTGGTCACAGCTGAGATCAGTGCAATGCCATTAACCCCTGTCGCCAACACCTCAGATAATCGATTTAGGGAAATCCCCCCAATCGCAACGAGGGGATAAGATAGTGTTCGTCGCCAACGCTGCAGTTGGGTAATGCCCTGCGGTTGAAATGGCATGTCTTTACTGGTGGTTGCATAAATAGGTCCGAAAGCAATATAAGAAGGATGGAGGGTGTGAGCTCGTGCTACTTCATAGTAGCAGTGGGTGCTAATACCTAAATGTAATCCGGCTTGATAAATTTGGTCGATGTCAGCTGCAAGCAGATCCTCTTGGCCCAGGTGCACACCGTCAGCACCAAGGCGAATGGCAATTTGCCAATAATCATTAACGAACAGAATAGCTCCGTATTGCTTAGCTAAACGAATACAATAGTTGATCTCGTCCTCTAAGATTCGGGTAGGCTTATTTTTTATACGAAGTTGAATGCACTTAACCCCTTGTGGCAATAGTTTTTCCAGCCAATGACTGCTATCGATCACTGGGTAAAATCCTACCTTACAGGGTGAGAACGGTACTCGTTCTTGCACCAAAGGTTGTGGAGAGAGGAAAGGAATATCCTCTTGATTCTCAGGCCAGCCATCATGAAACAGTTTTGCGGAAAAGGAATCAATAACTAACGCGCATCGAATGCTGCGGTTTACAACCATTTTTGCAATAACAACGGCATCTTTTATCGAGTAGCCTAGAGCTAGACATGCTGCAATAGCAGAAGAGAGGACACAGCCAACTCCGTGATAAATTTTTCTGGGTGCTCGATGATTGGCAAGCCAAAAAGACACGTTGCCATTTGTCCAATAATCCTGGCTAAATCGCCTATCGTTTACATCCCCTCCTTTAAGGAAAACACTTTTCGCACCAAGCGCTATGAGGGCGTGAGCGGCGTCTCGCATCATGTCATACGAGGTGAGAGAACAATTGACTATTGTTTCCGCTTCCAGGCGATTGGGAGTAACAACGTCAACAAAAGGCAACAGCTTCACTAGATTTTCAACATGGCGTTTCGGATCAGAAGATGATGGCAGAATTGGATCTAAAACCACGAAACCGTCATAGTTTTTTAAAAATGGAATCATTTTCTCAATGGCTGGTACACCAAGCATACCGATTTTAATCGCATCAGGTTTTAACTTCCGCTGTAAAACATCCCACTGCACTGCAACATATTCAAAGATCGTAGGTTGGGCCTTGGCCCAACAAAAACCCCCAATCGAACAATCATGCTGCAGAATTACAGCAGTAACAATAGAGTCCACGTCGAGGTTAAAGTTTCTTAGGGTTAGTAAATCAACCTCTATACCAGAAAGCCCGGTAGGATCTCTAGCGGCAATGGTCCACACAATCGGTTTTTTCATGCGGTCTTCTCCTGGTGCCAAAATGGGGTATCAATCAGTGGGGTGCTTGGATGAGCCGTGTTCCTTTCAGGCATCATTCCTGCTTGCTTCGCTTCGTGACCAGCGATGACGGCATGACGAAATGCGCTAGCCATCACCTCAGGTTGATTGGCAAGGGCGATTGCAGTATTCAATAATAGGCCATCAAATCCTAATTCCATCACTTGCACCGCATGAGAAGGTTTGCCAACCCCCGCGTCAACAATCAAGGTCGTATCCGGAAAACGATAACGTAAGGTTTGGAGGGCATAAGGATTGAGCAACCCTTTCCCTGATCCGATAGGCGCAGCCCAGGGCATTAAAATCGTGCAGCCCAGGTCGACTAATTTTTGGCATAGCACCAGGTCATCGGTGCAATAGGGGAATACTGTGAACCCTTGTTGAATGAGTACTTTGGTGGCTTTGATTAATTCATAGGGATCAGGCTGTAAATTATAATCGTCCCCAATGACTTCTAATTTTATCCACGAGGTATTAAATAATTCCCTCGCCAATTCTGCTGTACGGATTGCTGTGTCTGCGCTACGGCAGCCTGCTGTATTGGGTAATAGGAAGCAACCTAAATTTTTTACCGCTAACCAAAATGACTCACCATCGTTAATTCGCATGGAGGTTTGGCGTTTTACTGACACGGTAATGACTTCGGCACCTGAAACTCGAATGGCAAGCTCCATAGCCATTAATGATGGATAACAGGCTGTTCCTAGAATCAAGCGGCTTTTTAGCGATTGTCCGGCCAAGTTCCACACGTTAACCTCCTTGCATCGGTATAATAATGTCGATGTGATCACCTGGGTGTAGTGTCGTCGTTGAATACTCTGCACGCGGCACAAGTTTATTGTTGAGAGCAACAGCAAAAGGGTGATCGCTATAATCCTGATGGGCTAAAAATTGGTGTAATAATTGGGCCGGGTCGATTTGCAGCGGTTCATCATTGAAATAAATAGTGATCATTAGACGTTCTCCAAATAGTTTTATAACGAGCAGACTGCAGATTCGATTGAAGTACCTGTAAAATGTCTTCCGCAAGTGCCGGTGCAATTAAATAGCCATGACGATAAAGTCCGTTGACTGCAATAAGTCCGTCAGTGTAGTGAATACGCGGTAAGTGATCGGGTAGAGTAGGGCGGCAATGCGTTAAGGTCTTTATGATGCGTGCCTCAGCAAAACCAGCATGCATAGAATACGCGGCGGTCAATAACTCTAAGGTAGTGCGCACCGAGATAGGGCTGTAATCGTCTGACTCAAGTTCGCTGGCGCCGATGATGTAGATGTTTCCTGGTCTTGGTACAATGTACAAGCTATAGCGGGGATGTAAAAGCCTAATAGGGCGCCGCAATTGCACATCGGGAGCATGAAGCCAGATTAATTCTCCTCGCACAGCGCGTAAATCAGCATATCCTGCCCGTGCACCTAATCCGCGGCAATCAAAAACCATAGTAAACGCATAATGCTGCTGCTTGGTGATAATACGATGGGGTTGCAGGGATAACACGGGGGTATCCTTAAGGTACTTGACTCCTTTAGCCCTTAAGTACTTTTCCAATGTAGGCATGAGCGCTTGGCAATCAATATGTGCTTCATGGGGAAAGTAATAGGCACTTGCAAATTTGCCGAGCTCTGGCTCAAGTTGCATCAACGCATCCTGAGACAAATGGTTAACATAGAAGTCCTCCAACCCCTTGGGGTAAACATCAGAAAAGAACTCCGCACCATCAGCCCCTCTCCCGCCCTTCGGGCACCCTCTCCCTCCCGAGCGCAGCGAGGGATCTCCTGCCCTATGTGGGGCGAGGGGGGAAATGAGGGAAGTTTTTTGGGAGCCAACAAAACCAAGCTGGTTGGCTAAGCGCTGCCTAAAGTAATCCCATTCTGCTTGATCATAAGGGTGATGCACGACAATGCTCCCCAATTGTTGCAGATAAATAGGTTTGGATAATTGCGCAACAATACGAGGCCAGCCTATGGCAATAGACTCTTGACCAAGTTGAGAAATGAGTAATGCGGCTTTATCTAATTCGGAAAAGGGGGTTAATAGGCCAGCGGCGGTGAAACTGCAATTGCTGTCCCCTTTATTTTGCTCAAAGAGGGTAACTTCCCAGCCAGCATTAACTAATGCTAGGGCTAGTAAGCGCCCCATAATTCCTGCCCCCGCTATCCCCGCTATCCCCGCTTGCATCTAGTTTCCTAGGTAGCATGCAGTTGGCTTTAGCAGAAAATAAGGTGTTATAGCCAAAAGAGGATTGGTAGACCAATGGAGTAAAAAAATGATTCTGAATTGCAGAATTGTCATTGGGCGTCCTTACGCTGATATGAGTCAGTTCAAGTTCAACGGGTATTTCTCAGCCAGTTTTCCGGCACCCCGCGCCATCGAGTAGAAGTATGCTAGGTTTTAATTGTTGCTTTGTCAAATGGTGGAATCGCAGAGGGTGCAACTCTCGCATAGATAAAGTAGGTTGGGCCTTGGCCCAACATAATACATTGTAAGACAAAATGTGTACCCGACTATTTTGTCACGACATGCCACATTCTTGTTGGGCCAAGGCCCAACCTACGTGATTAAGGCATAAGCTCCATAATTTCCGCCACGAGCTAGTGCGCCCATTGGAGCTATTGTGTCACACTAGCATTGTTTTACTTCTGCCTTTACTTTTTCTGAATTAGGAGTCGTAGCTTCTGCCGCATTGTTTAACTTAATTTTATTTTTCAATTCGCTTAAGTTAGTATTCAAGCATTGCACAACATGGATCTGATTATTTTTGGGGTGCTTTCCCTTTATTACCTTACCAACTTTAGCTGCCTTTAATAACTCGGAAACTCTCTCTGCTTCGGTTTCATTAGGGGTTTCCATCCAGCTGTCTAAATGATTTTTTGAACTGATTTTCCAACCTTCAATGTTAGTTAAACTCGACAAATCCTGTTTTAGTTGCTCAAGTTCGCCATCGGATAATTTAGTCGTACCTATAAATCCAGTGACTGTTGTCTGACCTTTGCTTGAAGATTGCTCTGAACATTTCTCTGCTTTAGCGGCGTCCGGTGCTTTATTACCCTCAGTCTTAACCGAAGTAAAAAACCCTCCTTTTAACTTTACAGGCTGAGTACTGGCTGAAGTGGTGGTACTTGTAGAGCTAGTTACTTTCGCCATTTCTTTGCTTGAAGATTGATTTAAATGGTTCTCCTTTTTCGCAAGAAATTCCAGAGATTTGTTAAGGGAACAAATTGATTGGTCTTCATGAGTAGAGTATTCGTGCATTGCAGCTTCCGCGCATTCTTCCATAGTCGTCCGATAAGCATTAATGTCAATCAGCGGATATTTACTTTGCAGCGATTTTAATTGGTGCGCCAGCCTACATCGTAATGTGATAATTTCTGCAAGTTTTTCATCAGAAAAAGCATAGTTCTGTGCTGCTAAAATCGGTTGATAAATGTAATGGCGAGAGATTCTCTGCTTTGATTAATGGCGTTAATCGCCTGGGAATAAGAGGATGCGCTATCATTTCTTTCCCCAGGATTACGCATTAAAATACTAGGTAGTCCTATTGATCGTAAAAATACATTCACCAAACAACCTGCAGTACGTTCATTTGCATTGCCAAAAGGGATGGATATCGGTAAATTGAAAAAACATCTCAGCAAGAAATTGTGAAACTTCTTTATATCTTTCTTATTGCATTTTCTCCAGTTAGACAAAGTAGTCTTAGCAAAATTATCCATCAGTTTAGGGATATCGTCCGGATCTCTACAAATAGTTACAATTTTACTAACTAATGCCTTGTCTTCTGCTGAGAGCTTGTTGCTTAGGCAGGCTACAGCTAGTTTTTCCTTAGTGATTATTATTTTATAACTTGAGGGTTTTTAAAAAGATATCAAAAAATTTTTTTTGTGATGCTCGTGGAGTTATAGTAGGGTCATCTTTTAAGCGTTGTAATAGAGCAATAAATTGGTGTACCTGAGTTTCAGTAAGACCGATTTCTGTAGTTAAAAGCGTAATAAGCAGATGAGTAGGATTTTTACCTTGTAAACTTGGGTGGATGATCTCTAACAATATGAAAGATAAGGTTGTGCGTATCAGTACTAGGATTCCATCTCAGAACCTGCTGCTGAACAAATTGTCCTGATTTTTCATCATGGTATATCTGAAAGCGCTAAAATCGTGTTACCAATATAGCTATGTAATTGTTTAATAGAGTTAATAAAAGATGTCTCGTCTAAATTCTCCTTTTTAAAAGGGGTAGTAACTCATTTTGCGCAAATAAATATCCGCTAGCATATCCTCAAATTGCTCGACGGCTTGGGGAAGAAATCATCTTGATATATCTCTGATCCGAGATTATCTCGAGGAGATGACTCAGGATTAAATCCATAGATTAGTGCTTGATTAAATTGAGTTAATTGCTTGAGTTTGGTCTCAAATGGTAAATAAGAATCTGATTTGTATACATTTTAATTATCTAAATCATAAAAATAGACATTTTACTCGTATAGTTAGCGATATGTCAATAAATTAATCTGTAATTGTCAACCGTAATCCCCAGGTACGTCATCCCGAGGAGCTTGCGACGAGGGATCTCCATGCAGTGGCACAATTTTTAAATACGTGCCGTTTGCTGTGGAATCGCAGGGTGTGATTCGGCTTTTTATGCAAGCGCCAGTCATCCTGAGCACAACAAAGGATCTCCTTGATTGAGTACGATGCCACATTCAGGAGATCCTTCACTGCGCTCAGGATGACGGCTAGAGCTGGTGCCCCCATTAGAGCTATTGTGTCACACTAGCATTGTTTACTTCTGCGTTTACTTTTTCTGAATCAGGAGTCTGTAGCTTCAGCCATATTGTTCGACTTAATTTTATTTTTAAATTCGTTGAAGTTAGTATTCAAGCATTATACAACATGGATCTGATTATTATCGCTGCGCTTTCCTTAATTACCTTACCAACTCCAGCTGCATATAATACCTTGAAAACTCTCTCTGTTTCGGTTTCATTAGGGGTTTCCATCCAACTGTCTAGATGATTATTTGAATTGATTTTCCAACCTTCAGAGTTAGTTAAACTCGACAAATCCTGTTTTAGTTGCTCAAGTTCGCCATCGGATAATTTAGTCGTACCTATAAATCCAGTGACTGTTGTCTGACCTTTGCTTGAAGATTGCTCTGAACATTTCTCTGCTTTAGCGGCGTCCGGTGCTTTATTACCCTCAGTCTTAACCGAAGTAAAAAACCCTCCTTTTAACTTTACAGGCTGAGTACTGGCTGAAGTGGTGGTACTTGTAGAGCTAGTTACTTTCGCCATTTCTTTGCTTGAAGATTGATCTAAATGGTTCTCCTTTTTCGCAAGAAATTCCAGAGATTTGTTAAGGGCACAAATTGATTGGTCTTCAGGAGTAGAGGATTCCTGTATTGCAGCTTCCGCGCATTCTTCCATAGTCGTCCTATAAGCATTAATGTCAATCTGCGGATAGTTACTTTGCAGCAATTTTAATTGGTGTGCTAGCCTACATCGTAATGTGATAATTTCTGCAAGTTTTTCATCAGAAAAAGGATAGTTCTGTGCTTCTAAAATCGTTTGATAAATGTGAATGGTGAGAGGTTCTCTGGTTTGATTAATGGCGTTAATCGCCTGGGAATAAGAGGATGAGCTATCATTTCTTTCCCCAGGATTACGCATTAAAATACTAGGTAGTCCTATTGAACGTAAAAATACATTCACCAAACAACCTGCAGTACGTTCATTTGCATTGCCAAAAGGGATGATACCGGTAAATTGATAAAACATCTCAGCAAGAAATTGTGAAACCTCTTGTATATCTTTCTTATTGCATTTTCTCCAGTTAGACAAAGTAGTCTTAGCAAACTTATCCATCAGTTTAGGGATATCTTCCGGATCGCTACCAATAGTTACAATTTTACTAACTAATGCCTTGTCTTCTGCTGAGAGCTTGTTGCTTAGGTAGGCTACAGCTAGTTTTTCCTTAGTGATTATTGTTTTGTACACTTGAGGGTTGTTTAAAAAGGTATCATAAAATTTTTTTTGTGATGCTCGTGGAGTTATAGTAGGGTCATCTTTTAAGCGTTGTAATAGAGCAACAAATTGGTGTACCTGAGTTTCAGTAAGACCGATTTCTGTAGTTAAAAGCCTAATAAGCAGATGAGTAGGATCTTTACCTTGTATACTTGGGTGGGTGGTCTCTAACAATATGAAATCGATAAGGTTTTGCGTATCAGTACTAGGATTCCATCTCAGAACCTGCTGCTGAACAAATTGTCCTGATTTTTCCCATGGTATACCTGCAAGCGCTAAAATCGTATTACCAATATAGCTATGTAATTGTTTAATAGAGTTAATAAAAGCTGTCTCGTCTAAATTCTCCTTTTTAAAAGCGGGTAGTAATTCATTTTGCGCAAATAAATAGCCTGCTAGCATATCCTCAAATTGCCCTACCTTGGGGAATAAAGTATCTTGATATCTCTCTGATCGGAGCTTTTCTTGAGCAGATGACTCAGGCTCAAATCCATAGATTAGTGCTTGATTAAATTGAGTTAATTGTTTGAGTTTGGTTTCAAATGGCAAATAAGAATCTGATTTTGTATACATTTTAACTACCTAGATTATAAAATTAGGCATTTTACTCTTATAGTTAGCGATATGTCAATAAATTAATCTGTAATTGTCAACCGTAACTCCCCAGGTACGTCATCCCGAGGAGCTTGCGACGAGGGATCTCCATGCAGTGGCACAATTTTTAAATACGTGCCGTTTGCTGTGGAATCGCAGGGTGTGATTCGGTTTTTTATGCCAGCGCCAGTCATCCTGAGCACAACAAAGGATCTCCTTGATTGAGTACGATGCCACATTCAGGAGAATCCTTCACTGCGCTCAGGATGACGGCTAGAGCTGGTGCCCCCATTAGAGCTATTGTGTCACACTAGCATTGTTTACTTCTGCGTTTACTTTTTCTGAATCAGGAGCAGTAGCTTCCGCCTCATTGTTCGACTTAATTTTATTTTTCAATTCGTTTAAGTTAGTATTCAAGCATTGTACAACATGGATCTGATTATTTTTGGGGTGCTTTCCCTTAATTACCTTACCAACCCCAGCTGTATATAATAACTTAAAAACTCTCTCTGCTTCGGTCTCATTAGATGTTTCCATCCAACTGTCTAAATGATTTCTTGAATTGATTTTCCAACCTCCAGTGTTAGTTAAACTCGACAAATCCTGTTTTAGCTGATCAATTTCTCCATCGGATAACATAGCTGAACCTATAAATCCAGTGACTGTTGTTTTACCTTTGCTTAAAGATGGATCTGAACATTTCTCTACTTTAGCGGCGTCCAGTGCTTTATTACCCTCAGTCTTAACCGAAGTAAAAAACCCCCCTTTTAACTTTACAGACTGAGTACTGGTTGAAGTCGTGGTACTTGTAGAGCTAGTTACTTTCGCCATTTCTTTGCTTGAAGATTGATCTAAACGTTTCTCTTCTTCAGCAAGAAATGATAGAAATTTATTGAGGCCACAAATTGCTATGTCTTCATCAGTAGAGTATTTGTGCATTGCAGCTTTCGCACACTGGTACATAGTCGTACTATAATCATTGATGTCAATCTGTGGATGTTTACTTTGCAGCGATTTTAATTGGTGCGCAAGCCTACATCGTACTGTGATAACTTCTGCAACTTTTTCATCAGAAAAAGCATGTTTCTGTGCTTCTAAAATCTTTTGATAAATGTGATTGGCGAGAGGTTCTCTGGTTTGATTGATGGCGTTAATAGCCTGGGAAAAAGAGGATGAGCTATCATACCTTTCCCTTGGATTGCGCATTAAAATACTAGGTAGTCCTATTGATACTAAAAAAACATTCAGCAAACAAACTGCAGTACGTCCATTTGCATTGCCAAAAGGGTGGATATCGGTAAACTGAAAAAACATCTCAGCAAGACACTGTGAAACCGCTTTTATATCGTTTTTATCGCATTTTCTCCAGTTAGCTAAAGTAGTTTTAGCAAAATCATCCATAAGCTTAGGCATATCGTCCGGATCGTTACAAATGGTTACAATCTTACTAACTAACTCTTTCTCTTCTGCTGAAAGTTTGTTGCCTAGGCAGGCTACAGCTAGTTTTTCCTTAGTGATTACTGCCTTGTATAATTGAGGATCTTCTATTAGGGTATCAACAAATTTTTTTTGTGATGCTCGTGGAGTTATAGTAGGGTCATCTTTTAAGCGTTGTAATAGAGCAACAAATTGATGTACCTGAGCTTCAGTGAGACCGAGTTCTGTAGTTAAAAGCCTAATAAGCAGATGAGTAGGATCGTAACCTTGTAAACTTGGGTGCGTAGTCTCTGACAATATCCAATTGGTAAGGCTGTCCGTATCATCACTAGCCCTCCATCTCAGAACCTGCATCTGAACAAATTGTCCTGATTTTTCCCATGGTATACCTGCAAGCGCTAAAATCGTATTACCAATATAGCTATGTAATTGCTTAATAGAGTTAATAAAAGCTGTCTCGTCTAAATTCTCCTTTTTAAAAGCGGGTAGTAATTCATTTTGCGCAAATAAATAGCCTGCTAGCATATCCTCAAATTGCCCTACCTTGGGGAATAAAGTATCTTGATATCTCTCTGATCGGAGCTTTTCTTGAGCAGATGACTCAGGCTCAAATCCATAGATTAGTGCTTGATTAAATTGAGTTAATTGTTTGAGTTTGGTTTCAAATGGCAAATAAGAATCTGATTTTGTATACACTTTAACCACCTATATTATAAAAAATAGGCATTTTACTCTTATAGTTATCTATATGTCAATAAATTAGCCTTTAAAATTAATCTGAAATTAATCTGGATGTTCCGCCCTATACCATCATTTCGAGCCTTTATACAGAACCTGAAAAACGTACCGAACTAACATTAGAGCGTCATTGCGAACCGAAGGTGAAGCAATCCAGTGGCCTTATGAGATGCCAGGAAAGGTCGCTGGATTGCTTCGTCGCTACGCTCCTCGCAATGACGTGCTTCACTGCGTTCACAATGACGTGCTTCACTGCGTTCGCAATGACGAATATACGACTCTCTACAACTCAGACTGGGCTTGAAGTTAGTTAAGAGCGGAACGCCGCAGGGGGAGTAAACGGGCTAGCAAATTACTTAATCCTGGTTAAGTAAACGTGTTTTTATTTGGTTTAATTTGCTTTTGAGCTTCTTGGAGGGTCGAATTATTATTGATTTAATCATGTTGTCTATACTGTCCAAAATGATTGTCGTTTCTTTTTTTGTTTTTAATAGATTGGGTAAAGCAGTTAAGGCTAACTCAGGATCATGTTCTATGATAACTGTTTGGGTGCGTGCGAGATGCTTTAATTGCTCACTGCTTAAGTGGCTTAGAACTGGGTTGTTTTTTAATGCTTTACCTAGCTGGGGGTAATCTGTTGCAGCCATAGCTCCCTGGGATTTGACTAATAGAAGTAAGATACGCATCATTGCTTCTGGCGCACCGCCTGTCGTGCTTTCTTCAGTAATGAATTGAGTCATTTTTTCATCATAACGATCAGCGACGTGGACAATCATATCTCGCTGGGGATCAAAAGGGGCGAGCAGGTGGATATATTCATAAATAGAATAAAAAAGGATCTCCGCTAAACTGTCCCGATGATTAATAAAAGAGTCTCCAAGTGTAGAAATCAGATCAGCAAAACGAGATTGTTGCAGGAGAAAAGGATTGTTTTCTGTAATTTTTACGCGATTTTCCCTCACCCAAGGTGCAAGCCATTTTAAAGGGGCCAAAAATGGGTTGAGGTCGCTCAATAAATATTGATTAAGGCGCATCGGATGTAATTTTCTCAATATCTCAGCGGTGTATTCGTTACTTAGGGTGCGTACAGTTGGACCTATAAAAAAATCATAACCCATGACATTGTACTCTGACACCATACGCACTAGATTGAAAATTGCCATGTCGTTTTTTTGTTTTTCACGAATATCATCGATAGAACGCTCTTCAATATAAGCGAGATAATGAGCGGGTTCCTTGGCGGTTTTCTTTACTTCAGTCAATTTTAATTCATAGAGCCCAGGAGTTAGGTGCTCAATATAATTTAATAGGTCAATAATGTGTTTGTGTTCTTTTTTAGCAATCTCACTCGACACAAAAATGCCTAAATGCCCTACTTTCTCGTGGATAAGGTAGACGATGACTTGCCCTTCTAATTTGATTTCTAATGTATTGGAGTAGAGATCGGCGATCCAATTTAATGCTTGCTGTGGAGGGGTGATTTGATCGCCAGCAGAGCAGAAAATAATAATTGGCACATCGATATTGCGGAGATCTAAATTAGCTCCCGATTCACCTAAAGGGATTTTGCCGTGTACGAGTTTATTACCAATAAAAAGATTATCGATAATTCCACGCATCTCATTGACATTGAGGAGCGAGTACCCTCCCCACCAGCGTTCAAAATCTAAGAAACGCCGCTCTTCCTTATCAATTTTGGCAAATAAGTCGTAATATTTTTGCCAATAAGTTACCTGAGGGTTGGCCATTTCGAAATTCATAACTAAATTAGCCCCATCAAACTTGCCATTCCCGAGATCACCCGCAAACTGCGCAACCCAGCTTCCACCTAAAATCCCGCCAATGTAGCGCATAGGGTTTTTTCCATGTTCGCCGCCCCAATAGGAAAGGGGTGCTCCGTTTATAACGGTAACACCAGCAATGTTCGGGTGAGCTGCCACTAATGTTAAGACCGCCCAACCGCCCTGGCAGTTACCAATAATACAGGGTTTGGGACTTTGTGGATGACGGCGTGCAACCTCATTTAAGAATTTTTCATGGGCAGAAGTTACATCAGGTAAGGTTTGTCCTGGCTCAGGAACAGGGAAAAAAATAACGACATAGACTGGGTGGCCTTCTCGAATAGCAATACCGACTTGTGACTCGTCTTTGAAACCACTAATGCCTGCACCGTGGCCTGCTCGTGGATCGACAATAACATAGGGTCTTTTTTGGGGATCAATTTTAATTTCTTTAGGGGGTATTATTTCAACTAAAGCATAATTAACTGGTTTTTTAAAATTTCTCCCATCCATCAGCATGTTATAAGAAAAAATAAGGACGGGCGGCTGACCTTCTGCTTCATGCTTCAGATATTGATTACCTCGTTGGCGGATTGTGTCCGAAAATAATAGACTGCGCTGAAAAAAATCCATGCTGTATTCAGCCAGAGAATTTAAGGTTTCAAGCTGAGCAGGAATTTGCGCTTCACTCAGTTTCATTACGGATTGCATTATTTGCTGAGTCTGCTCACTACTGGTGGTCACGAACTGCGTCCAAAGCGAGGCTATTTTGTTGGAATACTCAATAAAACCTTGGATCTGATCGTTAATTTTTTGAGTTTCAGTCAACTTCATGCGGTCACCTCATTTCCGAGCCACGCACTATCATACCCGAGCCGCGCACTATTATATCCGAGCCGCGCACTATTATATCCGAGCCGCGCACTATTATATCCGAGCCGCGCACTATTATATCCGAGCCGCGCACTATTATATCCGAGCCGCGCACTATTATATCCGAGCCGCGCACGTAAGTAAGCGGAAACGATTTATCCGCTCCCTAACGGTCGCGGCTCCGATAATATTGGTCGCGGCTCCGATAATATTGGTCGCGGCTCCGATAATATTGGTCGCGGCTCGGATATAACACTTTTTAAAACTAGCGCAAAGGGTTCATTTGTACTGCCATCTATAGTGTGGCTCAACAATTTAACTCGTACAAGTGCGCGGATTGGTTTTGTCTCAGCAGAGCAGGTTTTTTGGCCCGAAGGGCGTTCACAATTTGCAATTTGGTGAACAGTATCAATTGCACTGTCATCGTAAGCAATCCGCTTTTGCGTATCCAGATCAATCAGTTCAATTGAAAGATGGCTGAGTTTCCATTCCGTACTGTCTTCAAAATAACCAACACGTCGCTCATGAACTAAAGTAACTTTGTCACCAATCTCTAAACTGGTTTGAAAGTCTTGTACTGGGTTGTCCAATGTTAATTGATTTTCAATGATATCATTTCGTTGATCAAAGGCCTTTTGCATATTGAGATAACCCCAGCCATAAGTTCGGTTCCATTCTGAACCCATCACCTGAAAATGATCGGCTGGATCAGGTTTGTCATTGTCGGTCCAAGCATCAGCACTATTAATAAGTAATGCCCTAATTGCCATAGGGTTTTGAATCCCAGCATCCTGGAGTAATAAAGCGGCTGCACCGACATGAGGGGCAGCTGCACTTGTGCCACCCATTAAACGATAGCCATCGTGATACTCCATAGCAGGTGCATAATAAAAGCTATAGGTTTGCGGATCGGGGGCACAGGTCCTGGTGTCGTGGCCAGGTGCTGTCAAATCAGGCTTACGTCTGCCAGAAGGCGTAGGTCCGCGACTACTGGATGAGCGGATCCTATGCTTGTCACGATTGGCCGTTTTGTAGGTAACCCCATTTTCAGTAATTACGGTGTCCATGTTGGCGATAGTCAGGGCATTGTAAGTATCACCAGGAGCCGTGAGGGTAGACGCATAAGGGAACTTTGTCGATGCTTCTATATAACCTGCATTACCTGCTGATTTAACCCATAAGATTTTTTCTTGGTTAACGACATAATCGATAACTTTTGCAAGACCGCTCCATTCTGGTGCATTGAGGCGAGAGAGGTTGCCATGACCCATACTATAATTAATGATTGTGGGTTTTTCAGAACGCCCTAACATCCAATCTAAGGTACCTAGGGTCATGGTGATATTTTCTATGTCGGGTGTTTCCTCGCCCGACAGACCTGAAATAATCGTTGCTGCATCGTAGGCAATGCCTTTATATATCGGATCATTGCTTGAATAAATACAGGCTACACCAGTGCCATGTGCGGTACGAACGCCATTAAAAAAATCATGATGTCGCGAATTCTTTTCTGAGAAAGTGATCAGCTTTTTATGGGCTAAGGCAGGATGGTTTGGATCGACTCCATCATCAATCAAGCCGATAACACCCTTACGCCCAGTATAACCATGCGCCCACCAATTACTCACGTCCGGATAGAACGAGGAGGGGGTCAATTTTATGGCTTGCGTTGAAATGTCTAATTCCCTGGTACCTGCTTTAATCGATGAAATTTGTGCAGGGGCTTGATGATTGGCTATGTCATTTAAAAGTTTCATCTGTGCGGGAATCGTTACAGTTACTGCAGGCATAAAGCCAATTTCTTTAAATTGTACAGTAGAAAACTTGCTAAGTTCGGCTAGAAAAGCTTTTTTATCGGCAGATGGGTGTAAAAAAATAATCAGGGGCAGAGAAGAAGGCTTAGTACTGTTCTTTAAGCGAGCGGTATTATTTATTTGTCTAACACTGTCAATGACATCATCATCAATAGCTGCTCTTGCGAAAATGGTCGATGCAAAAATACATAGAAGAAAACTTAGTGAGAGTTTTTTCAGCATTTTTATCAACATAGGGCTATCTCTTTACATACTATCATTGCGAGCAAACACACCGTCACTCGAGCGTAGCGAACCGTCATTGCGAGGAGCGTAGCGACGAAGCAAACCAGTGGCCTTATGAGATGCTAGTAAAGGTCGCTGGGTTGCTTCGTCGCTACGCTCCTCCCAAAGAACTTCCTTCATTTTCCCCCTCGCCCCGGAAACGGGGAGAGGGTGCCCGAAGGGCGGGAGAGGGGATGCTCGTGCGAAGCTCTTTACTGATGTTTGTACAGGACTAGAGTACTCGCAATGACTCACTGCGGCTCGCAATGATGCTTTTATCAGCGTCCAAGCTCCTTCTGAATGGCTTCTGCTTTTCGCAGATGATCAGCAACATGATTACGTGTAATCTCCAAATGTTTAATTAGCACTGGATTTGATGCTACTTTTAGTAATTGGCTATCGATTAACCTTAATCCTGCTGTATGATCTCTTACCATATCAGCTATATAGGCCCTATCAAACGCACCACCACTCAAGTGATTAAGCGATGCTAATTCTTTGTGACTTAATCTTTGAAGCATTATTGCAGCGTTGCCATTTTCTGGTACAACGCCTATTGTCTTGCTCACATTGAGAGTCTCTTGTAAGTTTTGGTTGTGGGCAGCGTGCAAAAAGTTTGCAAATTTTTTCACTGAAGCATGTGTTGCTTTATTTTGCGCTACTGCTGCAGCGGCAATTTCACCCTGATTTAAGGCAACCAAAGCGCCAAGAACTTTTGCATCAGTTTTCGCATTTGGAGAATAGAGTGGATTTATTACAGGTGAAGCAGGGGCCTGGTTATAAGGAGGAGTACAACCAGGTAATGCTGCAATAGCAGTACCAAGCATCAAGGGAAGCATAAATTTTAATTTCATCGTATATCCTTATTCAGTTAGAAAGAAAATTCAGAATACAATATTTATTAGTAGTAATCCATATATCCTAATGAATTATGAAGAAAAATAGTAATTCCCTTATCACTTTTCACTAGGGTCTGTTTACAATTCGCTAGTTTGCGCCGAAAAGCCAGCCGTCATCCTGAGCACAGCGAAGGATCTCCTTGGTTGAGCACTTATGCCACATTCAGGAGATCCTTCGCTGTGCTCACGATGACGTGCTAACGCATATGCTTTCCTAACAGGCGAAAATAAAGCTCATCGAAATGATTTGACCAATAAGGAATTATTTCATTTTCTTCAAGAATTACTATATCCGCTTCTAAAATAGCTTGATAAGAGGCGGGATCATTTCGAATCATAGGAAGCAGCGTTATGCCCTCTTTAGAGTGTCGGTAGTGGTTTAAGATAAGATAATAATAGTGATCAATTTGAGAAAAATAGTTGGCTTCTATAAAAAGCTTCACAAAAAAGTTGGTAAAACTTCCGCCAACGATTGCTACTTTCAGTGGTACGGGATTTTCTAGGGCTTTGAAAGAAACGTGAGGAACGGCATAGTGCCTTGGTGGAAAAAGTAATTTGCAAAGGTACAATAAGTCCATATCCACACCATGAGGGTTAGTACTCAGGGTATAAGAAAAAGACAATGGTGGTAATAGTTTTTTTGTTTGCTGAGAAATGAGAGCTAGAATTTTTTTCGTAGTAAATGCGGCGCCTAACATAGTCCAGTGTGTTCCACCGCGGATAAAAAGTAAATTGCCATACGATTTTTCTTTCTTGCTAAGAATGTACTCGCTAGCGTCGAAATAAGGAACATGGATCTTTTTAAGCGCTTCAATTTTTAAAAAATAGCCGGGTCGGGCATTTGTTACAACTTTTGTGTATTCATTCGGAATATATTCAGGATAATAGGCTGCTTTTGATGGTGTGATGACGTAAATAAATTGTTGTCCACGGTGGGTAAAAAAATCAGCTAGCTCTTGTAAATTTGCCGCCCACTTCTCGGTTTTTTCCTGCGTAAAAGGTATCTTATTGGCATTAACGTATTGGATAATATAATCTTTTTCATAAAGATATCCTTTTTTACCTATTACAATACTGGAATCTGCCATAAGCGATTTTGAGAAAAGACTATAGTAAAATTGGTTATTGAAATTGGTGAACATTGATTTTAAAGGATTGTGGTCATTAACCCATGTTTCATAGTCTTTTTGAAAGCTGCCATCTAGGAATTTTCCTAGTGCTAAAGTAGGCCTTGCTTGCATAGTTACTAATTGGGGACTGTCTGCTTGTTTGAAAGAAATTTTGCTTGTCATTTGCATTAGTAAAAATAAATTAATGGGTAGCACTAAAAAAATCATCATGATAAAAAATGGAATAACCAATTGATGAGTTTTAAAAAAATTTTTTAGGAAACGAGGCCGATTAATGAGGATTTTTTTTACCCTAGTGGCAGTGGAATCTGTACTCATAGCCTAAAACCTAAAATAGAGGAACGATTTAAAGGTTGTGGCAACTACTCTCGAAACTGCAAAAAAAGAAAGTGTGCTAATCAGCCAATTTTCAATCAAGTGGCGATTTTTTATTGCTCCCCATTGCCTAATAGAATCCAGACTAGGTATGAAGCAAATGAAAATAGCCGCGACCATCGATGCCCAAATATCATGGGTCATATAAATAAAAAGATTATCACGTGCAGGGTGGAAAAGTGCCGAGAAAAAACCGCCTAATTGGCTAAGTGAATTCGTGCGAAAAATTACCCAGCCAAACATGACCAAAACAAAGGTAATCACTATGTTAATGTAGCGAGGCAAATAGTTGCTTATACGTAACCAACCTAATTTATCGATAACCAGGAATAAGCCGTTATAAGCTCCCCAAAGAACAAAATTCCAATTTGCTCCATGCCATAATCCCGAAATTAAAAAGCAGATCCAAAGGTTGGAGTAGGTGCGTAAAGTTCCATAACGATTTCCTCCAAGAGGATAATATAAATATTCACGGATCCACGTCGAAAGTGAAATGTGCCAACGCCGCCAAAAATCAGTAAAGTTGGTGGCAAGATAAGGCATATTGAAATTTTCAAGAAGATTAAAACCAAACATTTTAGCTAGACCAATAGCCATATCTGAATAGGCAGAAAAATCCAGATAAATCTGTAAAGTAAAACAGAAAAGACCAAGCCAAGCGTTGTAGGATCCTAGTTGAGCTACAGGGAAGGCAAAAATTTGATCAGCAACCTCTGCTAAGGTGTCTGCAATTAATACTTTTTTAATAAGGCCTACGAGGAAGCGCTTAAAGCCTTGGATAAAATTGTCTAAATTTAGATAATGATTTTTTAATTGTGTGACAATGTCATGGTATTTAACGATCGGACCCGCCAGCAGTTTAGGAAAGAAAAATATATAAAGAAGATAATTCCTTAGTGAATCGGCTGGTTTTGATAGTCCTCGGTATACATCAACTAAGTAAGTGATTTTTTCGAAAACGATAAATGAAACACCGATGGGTAGGGCAATTTTCAACATGGATAAAGGGTGTAGATTTAAATAGGAGATAAAAATGTTAGTCGAGTTAATAAAAAAATCTAAATATTTGTAATAAAAGAGCATAAGAACATTGAGAGTTATCCCTATAGTCAACCATACAAGAGCTCGCGCTTTTACCTTTGAGCGGAAAATTTGCTCACACAGGTAATAATCACAGCATGCTGAAAGCAGAGCAATAAAGAAAAACCTAGGTTCCCCCCAGAAATAAAAAAGAAAGCTTGCAATTAATAACACAATATTTTTAGCTTTAAACGGCGTTATGAAAAAGAGAAATAAAACAAAGGGCATAAAAATGAATAGGAAGAAGGGGCTTGAAAAAAGCATGATGATTATTGTTAATCAAAAGAGTCTTGATTGTAGATAATGATTTGCATGAGTGCAATCCCTCGATACCAAGAAAAAATTATTTTAATAGATTCAATGAGTTTGCTGTCATTTTGCGTTTTCTTAGTTGCATTATTTTGTTTATTGTTCTATTCATTAATTAATTAACAACAAGGAGAGTAATCATGTCATCAAAGGACTGGAATCAAAATCAAAATCAAACTCAGCGTCCAAACCAACAAGGTTTTGATAAAAATAAACCTAAACAGGACCAGCAAGGTCAGCAACGACCAGGTCAACAAGGTCAGCAACGACCAGGCCAACAAGGCCAACAAGGTCAGAAACCAAGCTACAAGTAGTAATATAGCCCCGCCAGTGACATCAACCTCCCCTGAGGGAGGTTGTGCTGGTCTCCTTAGACCCTCACACCTTTTTGCTTAATTTTTGAACCACGCTGTCAATATCTTCAACATCGCCTGAATAGTGGTAATAGATCCTTTTGTACTTACAATCGATAAGGCAAAGTGGCTCTTTGGGCTCAGTACCTCGCTGCTTAAAAATCCAATAAACGCTTTCCGTGCTCGCTAGTTGAATTTGTTTTAGTAAATCAACCATCTTATCTTCTTCAAATTCAGAATGGGTGCAGATTAGGCCTTTAGCGTCACTAGTAATTTTGTAGGCGAAGTGTTTTTCTATCATCATGATATTGGTTACTCTATATTAAATAAGAAAGATTAGTGTGTAGATGCTGCTCACTTAATCTTAGCCTATATCCATGCTTTTATAAAATATTCCTGGGGGTACCGGGTGCAACTCTCACAAAGATAAAGTAGGTTGGGCCTTGGCCCAACATAATACTCCCCACGTCATCCCGAGCAGCTTGCGACGAGGGATCTCCATGCAGTGGCACAATTTTTAAATACGTGCCGTTTGCTGGAGATCCCTCGCTTCGCTCGGGATGACGTGGGGAGTTACCCCAAAACAAACGACGACTATTTTCCCACAACATGCTACATTTTTGTTGGGCCAAGGCCCAACCTACGCGATTTTTTGCACCCTTGGGTACTGATGTATGGGCCACATGCCTATTATGAATATCAGCTCATCATAATCACTGAGCGAAATCGTACTTTGTTAGTAATCATGTCTTGGTATGCCTCTTCTGCTCTTTGGAGGGGGTATTGTTGAATCATAGGGCGGATCCCAGTAAGCGCACAAAATTTCAATGTTTCCTCAATATCTATAGCACTACCAGATGGCCAGCCTTTGATCGAGAGATTACTTACAATAAGCTGGGTCGCTGTAACTTCAAATGGATCGCTAGAAGCGCCAACGATCATAAGCTCTCCTTGATTACCGAGCGCACTTATTAAAGCTGAGGTGGATTTTCCACTTGGTGCCGTTGCTAAAATAACACGAGCTCCACCTATCTTTTGTAATTCATTCTGAATGTCCTTTTCTTCAGAATTTAAATAAATATGCGCACCTAATTTTTTTGCTAGCGCTTCTTTATTTGCCCCTTTAGAAATAGCAACAGTTCTAAATCCCATTTTGTTAGCAAATTGAATCGCTAAATGCCCTAAGCCGCCAATTCCTTGGACTGCAACGAGATCACCTGCGCGGGCGATGCTATGTCTTAAAGCATTAAAGGTAGTGATGCCTGCACACATTAGCGGTGCAGCTTCCGCAAAAGAAAGCTCGGCAGGAATTGCTGCGAGGGCTTCAACAGGGGCAAGCATGTATTGGGCGTATCCCCCATCATAATGTAATCCAGTAACTTGCTGGTTTTCACACAGAATAAAATTTCCATTGCGGCAAGGGATACATTGACTGCAATGGGCACCTGCCCATCCTACACCTACACGCTGGCCAGGTTGCCATTTAGTGACGTGCGCACCGACTTCATCGATTACTCCTGCGATCTCATGACCTGGTATGCGTGGCAGTTGAATATTTGGCCATAACCTGTCTTTTACAAATATATCCGAATGACAGACACCGCAGGCTTCTACCTTAATACGCACCTGGTTTTCTGTAGGCATTGCTAGCTCTTTTTCGATAGATTCCCATTCGCCTACCTTATTCACTTGAACTGCTTTCATTGTGGTCATGGTACATTTCCTTATGCTTGTCTTGAATTATATTATAGGACATTAACGCCGTGACATTACCATACGCAGTGAATTACTCCTGCGTCTAACGCAAATGAGGTGCAAAGCGATTGTGAGTGGTATTGCAACGTGTTCGCTAACCACTGACTATCAGTTGCTTGTGCATAATGAAGGGTAAATTTCTTTCTCTCGAAAGGGACTAGCTCCAATTGTTTTAGCTGTAGGTGATCATCAAAGGTTAAGAAATACATTAAGCATAATTCTTCTCTGAATTGCTCATAGCCGTTGATCCCCTCATAATCGTTGATAAGATCGCCGCAGCCATAAAAAATGGGGCTATGGTTATAGACTTCTATGCCCATGGGATGATGCGATGAGTGGCCATGCACTACATTGACTCCAGCTTCGTCAATCAGAGTATGGGCAAAGCGCTGATGCTGGGCTGGAATAGGGTACCCCCAATTGCCACCCCAATGAATGCTAACCAGACACAAATCTTGTGATTGCCGGTATCTTGCAATGATGTTTTTAATTTCTTTCACAGTGTTAGGGGATAGATTTGCTAATAACCAAACGCCAGGTTGTTTCTCAGTTGCACCCCATTCACTAGGAATTCCACTAGAGCATACCCCCATTGCAAAAATTAGGATACGACCCGCAAAACTAGGTAGGGTAATAATGGCAGGTGATTGTGCTTGTTGGAGCAGCATTCCTGCACCAGCATAACAAATGTGTGCCTGCTGCAGGGTGGACATGGTATCTATGAAACCTTGCATACCCCAATCTAACACGTGATTATTGGCTAAGCCACAAACATCGATGTTTGCTGCAAGCAGCGCATCAATGTTTGCGGGGTGCATGCGGTAATTAATACCTTTATGTGGCCATGGATCGTTACTTTTGGTAATACTGGTTTCTAAATTAATGAGTTTCAGCCTTGGTTGTCGCTGTTTTAGCTCATTTAAGCCATCTCCCCACAAATAATCACCATGTACTCCTCGGGGAATTTGCCCATTGCGCATTTCTGCAAGCAACACATAATCTCTTGCGTCTTGTACATAAGATTCATAGAGAATAGGGGTTGATGGTTGCGCAAGGATTTGATCAATACCTCGCCCTGTCATTACATCCCCACATAAAAAAATAGTCAATGGTTGTGAGCTTGGCATGATTCATCAAGGTTGTATTAAGATATATCAATTATAGGTCATGCGATGCTCCCAAAAAAATCGAACATCGCGTAATATATTTAATATTTATCAGTACCACTTAAGACTCAACTTGATTCGGGGATTTATGCTTGGGTTTATGTGAGTAGTGCTGACCCGTCATAATGGATTGATCTTAACCAAGAAGTATGTTTTTAATCGAATTAAGTGATTCATTGATTGTTTTTATCGTAACAGGAGCGATAAAGACGGAATCATCACCGGCAATCGTACCGAGAATTTGAATTTTGTCTTTATGATAGTCCAAGATACGGGCTACTAATTGTGCTGCTCCTGGACTAGTATTGACAATAATGGTGGTTTCGTTAGCAACTACGTCAATAATTAAATTAGAAAGATGGCTGGCTGGAGTGGGTGGTGCTGGTTCTCGGGCTATGCGGTATACAATTTGCCCCAGTTCATTTTTGGATTTTATTGCATTAAGTTTGCGAATCAATCGCGAAATTTTGGATTGATTAACATGATGCCCATTTTTTTGCAATTCAGCACAAATATCTTCTTGTTTGGTAATTTTTCCGACCAATAATAGCTGTCTTAAATCATCAAGTAAGCTTTGTTGCTCAAATTCTTTTTTATTCATTGACTGTTCCCAAAGGTTTAAGTAATGCCCACTTTCCTGCACGCTCTCCTCATAGCCGTCAAGCAAAGAAAGAAATCATCTAAAATTGCATAATTTGTTCATAAAAAATACCATCATTGCGAACGCAGTGAAGCAATCCAGCGACTTTTCTTAGCATCTCATAAGGTCACTGCTTCGTCGCAAGCTCCTCCCAAAGAACTTCCTTCATTTTCCCCCTCGCCCCGGGAACGGGGAGAGGGTGCCCGCAGGGCGGGAGAGGGGATGCTGGTGCAAAGTTCTTTGGTGATGTTTGTCCCACGGGACTAGGGTACTCGCAATGACGGTCTAATGTTAGTTCGGTACGTTTTTCAGGCCCTGTATAAACGCTCCCAATGACGCTTTAAAGTGAGGGATCTCCCTGCTACATTTAAAAAAATAGAAATTTATTCATATTTAACGAATATTAATTCCTTATTATGGCATATAAATGAATATTTTGTCATTATTCGCTTGCAAATAACGAACAGTTGATTTAATATTCAAGAAATGTGCATATTTAGTCATTAAATAGTAATTTAATCGGATATCAATTCATGAGCAAAAAATATAATGTCGCCATCTCAGGCGTGCAAGGCTATATTGGTAAAGAGTTAGTGACCTTAGTCATTAACCATCCTCATTTGCAGCTTGTTGCTATCCATAGTCGCCAGGAAAAAGCGGAGTTGTATCAACAAATGCCTACCTTACTAAGGCAAAACATACCCATCTATTCGCTTGCTGAAATGAGCAACTATTCTCACAAATTGATGTGCTTTTTCTGGCTACTCCTGCTTCTGCTTCTATGGAAATCGCAGCGGCATTATCTGATACAGACATCATAATCATTGATTTAAGTGGGGCCTTTCGCTTACCAGAGGACCAATTCATTAACTGGTATGGAATTCCCCACACTGCGCCGCAACTTATTAATAAGGCGTGTTATGGATTGTCTCCATGGGTAACTACACAGGCGAATTATCGATTAATAGCGAATCCCGGCTGTTATGCAACATGTACTTTGATGCCGCTTCTACCGTTACTTAGAGCGAAATTGCTTAAACCTGGTCCAATAATCATTGATGCTAAATCAGGTGTCTCTGGTAGTGGTAAACAAATCAATCCTGACCTGATGTTTTGCGAAATAATGAACAATTTTTTCCCTTATAAGATTGGCAAACATCAGCATATTCCTGAAATTAAAAAAACCTTATATGACATTGCGGGGAAAGAAGTAGACATTAGGCTAACCACCTCAATACTACCCATCGTTAGAGGTATTTCACTGACAATTTATGCTGATGCGGCAGTATCGTTCACATCGGATGAGGCGATTTCTGCTGCGATTGCTAGTGCGCTGCAGACTGCCTATCAAGGCTATTGTTTAATCCATTATAAGGAGGTTGGCAAAGCATCTGCAGCGGAGGATCAATTCATTTTATCGCTAAAGAATGTTGTCCACACGCCAAATTGCCATATAGGTTACTTTGTTAAGGAAGGGCAAATTACTGTCTTCGCCTCGATTGATAATTTATTGAAAGGTGCTGCAAGTCAGGCTATAGAAAATGTCAATGCTATTTACCAATTACCTCTGCAAACGGGTTTATTGACGGTTCAGCAATCCAACCTTCATCAAGTCAATATTGGCAGCGACGGTTGTAAAAGCAACTCCTCACGGGTGGCTTCCCCCTCTTATCAGGGAGCAAAGGAAAAGAATAACGGCCTGGGGGAGGCATCATGATACTTGGATCTGGAATTTTTAGGACGAAACTACCTATTGGATTTAAAGCAGGCGGGATTAACTCCGGTGTCAGGGTATATCGTCCTGATTTAGGGGTAATTATTTCTGAGGATCCTGCGGTTACGGTAGGGGTTTTTACGCAAAATCGGTTAAAAGCAGCAGCGATTAAGCATTGTCAGCGATGTATACCCGCTAACAATATTAAAGCAATCATCACTAACAGTGGTGAAGCCAATGCAGCGACTGGGAAGGATGGAGATGATGCCAATTGGGCCATGGCTGCCATGCTGGCTAAGGTACTGAATTGTAATCCGAAGCAAGTGCTAACCGCTTCTACCGGGGTAATTGGGAAGCCCTTATCGATTAAAAAAATTACTGATGCCATCCCGGATTAGTAAAGAAGACAACGGATATTGCCGAAAATTTTGCTACAGCTATCTTAACCACTGATCTTGTGCCCAAGACAGTTTATAAAGATGTTGCACTTTCCTTAGGCACGGTACGAATCACGGGTATATGCAAAGGTTCTGGCATGATCCATCCTAACATGGCCACTATGTTAGGTTATTTGTTAACCGATGTAAAATTAACAGCAAAAAGGCGCAAAACTTGCTCAAGGGGGTATGCGATAAAAGCTTTAATATGATCAGTGTTGATGGTGAAACATCAACGAATGATTGTGTGTTTTTAATGGCGAATGGTAAAAGCGGTGTTACTTGGCCAATTCTGCTGATCAAGCCATTTTTGATCAGGCGCTGTTAGAGGTTGCCATCACTTTGGCAAAAAGTATCGCCCGAGATGGTGAGGGTGCTTCTAAGCTCATTGAAGTGGCAGTAAGTGGTGCTGAAACTGATCTACAGGCAAAAGCGGTTGCCAAGTCGATTATAACTAGTCCCTTAATAAAATCAGCAATCTATGGTGAGTCACCTAATTGGGGGCGAATTATTGCTCGCATCGGTAATGAGAATATTACTGAGGACATGTTAGCTACTTGCGAGATCGCCTTACAAGGGGTAACTCTATTTGCTCAAGGGGTTCCTGTTGCAAATGTGACTTACTGCAGCTCTTAAAGAGCAATTAGCAAAAGATCAAGTAACCATTGTCGTTAAGTTTTTACAAGGCAACAGTCATGCAACAGCCTGGGGATGTGATTTGACGGAGAAGTACGTCAAAATCAATGCGGAGTATGTATAAATGAGAGCAGCAAATGACTCACAGCCTAATCAAGGAATGGGTAAAATGATTCTAATAAAAATAGGCGGTTCAATTTTACATGATGAAATGCTCATCGCTTCCTTATGCTCTGACATAAAAATGATTGTAGAAGCGGGTTACAAACCTATTCTTGTGCATGGTGGTGGTAAAGCAATCAATGAGGCTCTTGGGGTTTATGGTATTCAATCAGAATTTGTCGAGGGTCTACGGGTTACCTCAGATGCAGCTATAAAGATTATCGAAATGGTCCTTTGTGGTCAAATTAACCAATTGTTAGTTAGGAAGTTAAATAATTACGGAATCAATGCAATTGGTTTATCTGGAGCGGAGAATCAAATGTTTTTTTGTGATTATTACAGTAATCAACATGGGTTTGTTGGTGATATACGATCAGTCAATGCAAGATACCTCGATACGCTACTCACTGCAAAAACTGCCTGCTCTCATTTTGTTCCTGTTGTAGCCACGATTGGTGTAGATAAAGAGGGTAATGCGCTCAATATCAATGCCGACATGGCAGCAGCGCATCTTGCTAATGCTATTGGTGTCGATCGATTGATTTATCTGACTGATCAAGATGGTATTTATAATAACGAGGGAAAATTATTTCCTCAACTGTCGGAAGAAAATTTGCACACATTGGTGAGTCAATCTATTGTCTGTGGCGGGATGTTGGTCAAAGTAAAGGCTATTCTGGTCTCATTAAGGGCTGGACTGGATCGAATCATGATTGCAAATGGTAAGAAAAAGCAAGTTTTAGCTGAGGCAATTTTGGATGATAAAGCACTGGGTACTTTATGCACCACAAACGCACCGCCTCATTGCGGGCTCAGTGAAGCTCGTCATTGCGAGAAGCGCGCGACGAAGCAATCCAGTGGCTTTATGCGATGCTATAAAAGGTCGCTGGATTGCTTCACTGCGTTCGCAATGACGTGCTTTACTGACTCGCAATGACGCTTTAAGATGCATCTGCCTTAGCTTGACGGCTAGACGTAAGTAAGCGGAGCACCGTTCAAATCTCACTACTGCGAAGAAACCTCACTCCCTTATGCAAAAGCTCTTTTTTTATTGTTGTAAAAGCAGTTTGATTAAGCGGGTAAGTGGCGTCTTCAATTAACTCGCAGTGAAATCCTTCTGCCAGAGCATCTTTAATGCTGAAATACACACAGATATCAGCACATAAACCACAGAAATAAAGCGTCTTAGCCTTTTTTTCGCGCAGAAAACCAGCTAATCCTGTACTTTTTTGCCGATGATTATCATAAAAACCCACTGTAGGAATCAATTTCAGGGTTCAAACCTTTTCTAAAAATAGCCTCTATCGGATTTGTTGCAAGCGCGGGGTGAAGTTCTGCACCCGCAGTCCCTTGCACACAGTGATTAGGCCACAGTATTTGCTCTTTTCCATGCAGCATGATTTTTTCATAGGGTTTTTTACCACGATGATTAGAGGCGAAGCTTTTGTGATTTACTGGGTGCCAATCTTGTGTAGCCACAATTAAATCAAATTTAGGGAGTAAGCCATTAATGACTGGGACGATCAAATGACCATTCGCTACTGCTAGTGAGCCCCTAGGCATAAAATCATTTTGCACATCGAGGATAATTAAAGTTTTCATTAACTCATTCCTTTATGTTGTTTTATGAGCTGAGCACGTTGATTGTGAAGTGCTGCGCTTAAGACAACTTTGTAACGATGAGGGTTGGTTAACCGTTTGTATTCTTCCGGTAACTTAGCCAAGCGATGCTGGCAGTATTGAGCTATTTCTTGCAGGGTTCTAGGTGTGACACACACTTCGCCATGTTCCATGACTTTATGCAGCAACTCTTCCTTCTTAGCAGTGCTCAGCGAAAGGGATTTTTCTATCGCAAAAGGATGATACATTATGTTGATTGCCTCCTCTTTTTCCTCGAATAGGCCGATAACATCGGCCCCTAAAAAAGTGCCATCACTTTCCAAAACCCGATAAACTTGTTTTTTATAGGGTAATGATATTTTATTCAGGTTTTCAGAGAGTTTAATTCGCGGTTCGTTGTTAGCAAAAGCTAATTTATATACCCCATCTAGAGCAGCATCGGGCCATCCGGTAGCGAGATTTGTACCTACCCCGAATGAATCAATTGGCGCCCTTTGTTCGATGAGGCTTTTAATAACATATTCATTCAATTGATTAGAGGCGATAATTTCTACATAACCTAAACCCTCTTGATCCAGCATTTGTCGAGCATTTTTTGCTAGATAGGCTAAATCACCACTGTCTAGGCGGATCCCTTTAAGTCGCTGTCCTTGTTTTTCCATTTCTTTGCCTAGTTTAATAGCGTTAGGCACACCGCTTGCCAAAGTATCGTAAGTATCAACCAGTAAAACGCAATTATCTGGCCAGCTTTTAGCAAAATCTCGGAAGGCTGATAACTCATCATCATAGCTTTGCACGAAGGAATGGGCCATCGTGCCTGAGAGAGGGATATGGTAATCACACCCAGCACGGACATTACTGGTGGCATCAAAGCCGCCGATAATAGCTGCGCGACTTGCATAATAGCCACCAGCCCCCTGAGCACGCCGCAAACCATAATCAATTAGCTTGCGCTTGCCCGCTGCTTGACGAATACGACTTGCCTTTGTAGATATAAGGGTTTGAAAATTCAAAATATTTAATAAAAGGGTTTCAATTAATTGTGCTTCAATAATATTGGCTTCAACACTTAAGACTGGACAGGTAGGAAAAATAAGCTCTCCTTCGCGGCTAGAATAGATAGTGCCTGTAAAGCGAAATTTTTTTAGATAACTGAGAAAGTCGGCATGAAATCCTTGACTACTCAAGTAGTCAAGATCTGAGTCAGTAAAGCGAAGATTTTGCAAAATCGTCAATAAATCCTCTAATCCGGCAAAAATAGCGTAGCCGCCTGCGAAAGGAAGTTTGCGAAAAAAATAATCGAAAATAGCATTATTATTTTTTTGCCCTCTTAAAAAATAAGCCTGAGCCATGGCTAATTGATATTTGTCAGTATATAGGCCTGTAAAATTGATCAAATGTTTGCTTTCCTTATACCGCTATTGTTGGGCCAAAGCCCAACCTACAACCCTAGATGTTTCAGTTTTTAACGCGTGATATCTAAGATATCATCGCTATTAGGCTGGTAGCATTGCAACGGGTTACCCATCTGGCAGACTATTGGGCCACTACTGACCCCCGTACCTATCGCACTGCCCACCACCAGCAAGGATAAAACACAGGATTCTTGGAAATTTAATGTAAATAAAAGAGGACAATTTCCTAGGCCTAGCATTTGGCTGACACCTTGAATGGGTGTCATCGTCAGTGTGTAAGCTTGAGTTGACTGATTGGTAACTACATAGCTGATTGTCGCAGTGCCATCTGGTGGAACGGAAATAGATGTATCCGTTATGGGAGTAAACGTCCATAAAGGGCCCTGGCTATCAGCCTTTACTTGATTCAGTAGTAACAGTGCGCTAAAAGCGAGCAGGCATTTCATTATTTGGCAAATGATTTTCATTCGATGTCCTTAAGCAATGTACGTCATATTAAACATCAACCCATTAGTATAGAGATGACTAGAAGCGATTCCCTTATTGCTAATTGACTGCCCTAGGGCTCTATTCAGGTAGTGTTTACCCCAGTCAGTGAACTCAAATCCAAAACCAATTTGCCAATGGTTAATCACCTGACGTTGGATTCCAATCCCCAGAGTATAGGTCAATGCAGTGTTAGAGTGAGATAGGAAATTGGTCATGGGTAATCTTTCGGACACTAAGGCTGTATTGGAATATTCGTTGGCATTATTAAACCCAACCCCTAAACTGCCACTAATCCAGGGTGAAACGTATAAGTTTACATCTGCTAATATCTTAGCTTTCGCCGTAACCTGAGCATGCCTTAACTGATAATGAAAGGAATGATTAATAAATTGCGGATTGGCATCATCCCAAATATTCCCGAAAAACCGAGCATAGCTAGCTTGAGCCGCAGCTAGTCCTAATTGTGCTTGCACTTTATCAGCAAGGGTTGTTTTTATGCCCAGAAAAATTTCGCCCTCAGCTATTGCATGTGTCGATCGGTGTGCCGCGTAAGTTTTTTTAATATTAGGAGCAAGAAACAGGGTTTGCGTTTTGTCATTATGAGTCCATTGCGGACCTACACTAATGCCTATTATGAACGGAAACGGAGCCGGGGTTTGCTTTGGTTTTTTCTTCAGTACGTCCTAGAGCAATTGACGAGAAGAGGCTTAATAACGCCATGAAAAAAATTGTTTTATTCATATAATTCTCTTGATTAAATTATTTACACATCAGGGGCGCGGCCATCAGAATGTCAGATTTAGAGCTCTAAAGCAATATAAGAGCTATACACGGGTGCAACTCTCGCTTGAAGTAGGTTGGGCCTTGGCCCAACATGATTCTTGCCACATTCTTGTTGGGCCAAGGCCCAACCTACGTGATTTCATTTGTCTATATGAGAGTTGTACCCGCTATGCATTAAAGTAATCGCGCTCACCTCTGACAGCTCAACAGGGAAAATCCAATTCTCGTGCTTTATCATGAAGATTCCTGTAGATTTAGTCTGCATGAATTTGATCATAAATTTTGAACAATGTCGATCTGATCAAAATTTAATTGATCAGCGCTCTAGGTAATAAAGGAACAGATTTATGCCAAAGACATCGAAAAGAATTAATCTTGCATTGCAAGGTGGTGGTGCTCATGGGGCATTAGCATGGGGAGTGCTTGATAAATTTCTTGAAGATGGACGAATTCATTTTGATTGTATATCAGCAACTAGTGCAGGCGCAGTGAATGCTTGCGTACTTGCACAAGGATTAGCATCCGGTAGTCATGATAAAACAAGAGAGTTATTAACACAATTTTGGGAAAAATTAAGCAAATCTGGACAGTTTATAAGTCCAGTGCAACTTTCCCCACTCGAACAGATGCTAGGCATAGATTCGGAGTCATCGATTTCTTATCTTTTATTTAGCCAAATGGTGAAATTCTTATCCCCTTATCAATTTAATCCAAGTAATTTTAATCCTATACGGGACATTCTTTCCTCAATAGTCGATTTTGATCAAATTAAAGCAGCCCAGAATCCCTCCTTATTTCTTTCAGCAACTAATGTGAAAACAGGCAAAATCAAAGTATTCAGTAACCAAGAAATTTCACTCGACGCGGTTATGGCTTCAGCCTGCCTTCCTCATCTTTTTCAAGCAGTGGAAATTAATGGGGAATATTATTGGGATGGTGGTTTTATAGGTAATCCAGCATTGTTTCCTATAATTTATAATACCAAATCCTCTGATATCCTAATTATTCACATTAGCCCCATATATCGGGGGGAAATACCCAAGACTGCAACAGACATCATAGATCGGATTCATGATGTGAGTTTTAATGCTTCGCTCATGCGGGAAATGCGAGTAGTTGCATTTATAACAAAAATGTTGAATGAGGGATGGATAAAAGATGAATTTAAAAAAAACCTGAAAAGAATTTTTTTACATGCAATTCGTGCTGATTCGCTCATGAGTCAGTACTCTATAGCCAGTAGATTTAACACTGACTGGCAATTTATTTTGGATTTGTTTCATAAAGGACGAGAGTTGGGCAGTGCTTGGTTAGAGCAAGATTTTACTTGTGTTGGCAAACGATCCAGTATCGATATTAGTGAATATTTATAGGGTCTGTTTACAATTCTAGGGTCTGGATCGCCTTTACTTAATCAGCTAATCTAAATGCAGACGCCATACGCGTTTGTTCGGATTGGCTTATGCCAAGATGTGCTGCCGTTTTGCGCCATTCTTTAATGATCTTCAGTGTTTGACTTATTAATATATCGGCTCTGCTCTTAGAAATCCTGAAATAGGGTGCAACTGATTTAACCAGTTCTAGTGATTGAGTATTATCAGATTCAGAAATATTTAGCTTAAGACCATCTGAATATGGAGCTGGATTGATATCATATGCGGGGGATAAGATCCAGCCATTAGGCTGGAGTAAAAAGCCATGGTTTCGTAAATGATCATCTACATTCGAAATACAAACAAAAAACAAAATTCGGCGCCATAGTTGCTCCAAATCTCGCTCAGGCTCTGCACCCTCTCGCATCAGAAATTCAGCTAAATTGAGATAACTGACTCCCGATGTAGCATCATCACCATCCTGGCGTTGCAATAGGGTCATAGCTGAGGCAAAGTGAATTCTATTACCTTCTGAAGTACGATCAAATCGTTTGGATAAGAAAGTATGATTTTCGCTATTAAAACGTTTAATCATAGTATCAGCCATGACAATTCCTGCTGTTTTGCCAAGCTGATAAGCAAGCATCTCCCAAGCCCCCACATTAGTATCATCGTATCGGCTGGGAAATTTTGCAATCCACAACTGTTTGTGTGCATCAAGTACGCTAGCCTTTGGCCTAGCTCCTCCTAAAGAGCCTCCTGGTGCGATTAACATCTTCAACCAATTCCCGTAATTTTGATTTAACTCGGAGTCTTTATTCTCAATGGCGAGTGACGCATATTCCAGCTCACGTAAGGATGTCATTGGAGGTGAAGTCATTTTTTTATTATGATCTAAGAATTCTTTATTTTGATCTAATTTAAACCGAATTGCGCCCATACGATACTCATCATGCACAACCAGTAAATAATCAGACTCAAGTAAACGTCGCTCCGGTCGATTTTCTTCGCGTGCTGCCTGCGCCTCGCGACGATTCATCAAAAATCGGCCCCAACGATCTGGGGATGAATCCAGAAACAGCCCAAAGTTAGACTGACCTTGAGGAGCAAATGGGAGACCTTCAAAAAGATGCAGTGAAGGATCGAGTGCACGAATGTCTTTTCTATTTAACCACAGTGGGTCATACTCAAAAGCAAAAATTTCTTTTCCACGAAGAACAGAAGAATTTAAAATACCAATCAACTGAGGCTTTTCAATACCTGGCCAATCAGCATAAACCAAGATATTTTTCTCACCTTGCTTATTCATGCTTCTCTCTTGCCGTCTCAATGATTTTCTTTTTCCTTGGAGCCCGAGCTTTAACGGGCAACCTGGCATCCTGTAATTTTCGTCCTAGCTCATCATCACATGCTAATAAAAGTAAGTCTTTTTCAAGGCCTAAAGTTAATAAAACCCTGGCGTATGCCCCAAATGTCACGCTAGGATCTCCGCGCTCAATGGATCGTAACGTAGTACGTGTCATACCCGCACGCTCAGCTACGATACTTGCAGAAAAGCGTCTCCGTAATCGCGCTAATCGAATATTTTCACCTACCTCACTTAAATGACGCTGGAGTAGGGGTAAAATAGCACTGGAATTTTTTTTCATAATGATTAATAACCTGTCCGATAAATTAGTATATTGGATATTTTATTAATCATTATAAGCCGTTTTTTTTTTATTTTAGTATACTTATTTTGGTTAATTTAGGGTTTAATTACCTACGTGCGCGGCTCGGATAAATCATAGAATCTTCGTGAGATTCGCCCCAAATTTCTTCTTCAGATAACTGAGTTTCAATGAACTCAACAGGTGCACCAGCAGGCATGGGCTAGCTCCATTTGTAAAGAATAATAAAATTGACTATATTGATTAGTCAGTCAATCTTATAATTGTAGCACTGCATGCAAAATTCACTAAAAGAGCTTGATGAATAAGAAGATAAAAACGATTTACAAAGAAAGCATGTACAAAGGTTATTTGCAGCTTTATACCTATGATTTAGAAATTCCAAGCTTCGATGCAAAAAAAGGCGCTGTAAGGTCTAAGAAACGTGAAATGGTTAAAAGTGCGGACTCCGTCCTAGTGCTCATTTATGCTCCGATGGTTGATAGCTTGGTCATGTGTCAGGAGTTTCGTCCAGGGGTATTTTTTAATACCAATCAAGATGATCCTTTCATTTTAGAATGTGTATCTGGAACAATCGACGAAGACAAAAGTCCAGAAGAAATCGCCAAAAAAGAAGTCTATGAAGAAACAGGGCTTACAATAGATGCAGTGAAAATCATTGCTAGTGCCTATAAAAGTCCAGGTCTATTGACTGAAAAAACTTACATTTACTATGCAGAAGTAAACGGTACCCCAGAAGCTGGGTTACATGGTGTTGGAGATGAAGAAATAATGACGCACATCATCCCACGCGAAAAAATCTATGCGCTAATGGACAAGGGGCAAATCATCGATGCTGCTACCCTAATCGCATTAAATTGGTTTCGACATGCCTACTTTTCAACCCTGTACCCAACATCCATCCAGCCCTGTAAGCCAGTCCCTAACGAGTAGACATGCTTATATCCCATTTTTTGTAAGCTATCTGCAACCAAAGCGCAACGGAAGCCGCCGCTGCAGTACACGACAATTTGGGTTTGCAAATTAGGAAATAGCTTCTCAATATCTCGCTCTATAATTCCTTTACCCATATGAATAGCCGTTGGGATATGTCCTGAAGGCCATTCATTGTCTTCACGCACATCAATAAGTTGCAAGGACTCATGATTATTCATTTTTTCGTTGAGTATTTGCGGGGTGATTTCCTTAATCCGTTTCTTAGCATCGGTGACCAAGGCTAAAAATTGTGGAGAGTGTTGTTTCATTAAAAGCTCCTCGTTAATGTTGATCGAAATAGTCGGGATTAACCCCATAAATCGAGCAGGCTAGTCTTTTATTGGACTTGCTCTCCCAGTCAGGTTTGTCTAACACCTCGGTGGCGTCTTTGTACCCCGTTTCCAGACGATAATTAATTGCTGGGCGCACGAAATTATAATCTTTAAAAGAATGTGAAAAAGGGCTACCGCTGTAAATAATGTGGACCACACTGAAACGTTTTTCATGCCCAAGAGCTAGTATTTTTTTAATTTCTGGATTTTCTTTGGCTTCAGGGGTCAAATAATGGCCTAAAATAGTAATTGCAGCCTGTAAATTTTGCCGACTAGTGTAGACATTAGTTAATCGGCGCGAATGACTTGCGTAGCGAATATCTTTTTGTCGTTCTTCTAGTTCATCCATCGTTTCAGGTAAGCGTCCCTTTAAGCAGAAGCAATCCACTACAAAACAGAGTGTATCCTGCTCTGGTAGTGCATCGAGGACAGTAACTAACGGTGTATTTGCATAAATTCCGCCGTCCCAGTAATAATCTTCACCTATTTTGACAGCGGGAAGTCCCGGGGGTAGGGCGCCGCTTGCCATAACATGCTCAGGGGTAATTTCCATCATTTGGTTATTAAAAAACTCCATTTGGCCAGTAACGAGATTCACAGCGCCCATACAAAGAGTAACTTCTTTCGCATTGATGCGATCAAAATCGATTAATCGTTCCAGAGTGCTGCGAAGTTCGGAGGTGTCATAGTAGCTTAACTTATCTGGGGTATCATGCGAAAAAATAGTGGGCGGAATTACGCGTGGTTTGAAAAAACCATCAACCCCAAAAAGCAAGGAATATAAGGCTCCCGCTCGATTGTTTAAATGACGGAAAAGATCGAAGGCTTGATAATCTATTGAGTCAGTCAATAAATTAGGCGCAGCGGTGTCCCAAAAATTGATTAGCTTGTCGATTTGTTTTTTAGGTGGGTTACCAGCGATGATCGCGCTATTAATTGATCCAATAGAAACACCAGCTAAGAAATTAGGTTGATAGCCACGCTCATGAATAGCACGAAAAGCGCCTACTTGATAAGCACCCAAAGCGCCACCTCCTTGAAATACACAAGCAATACGCTTGTAAGTTTGTTTTCCATTGGTGGGCTTAGTGGGTTCGTTGATTAAACCAAGTGCTTGTTTGTGATGCCTATATTTAATATTGTCTTTTTTCATCCTGTTAGCCATGATGTTGCTCTCCTGCATACTTGTATTTACAAGTATATACCTAAGCTCCGTCATTGCGAATGCAATGACGGAGCGGGGGTTTAAAAACTGACTATTTCTAAATCAATCAACGCTTGTGTGAGGGGCAGTAAGGGTAAGCCTAGAATGGTACTTTCACTGCCATGGACTTCTTTAAATAGCCATTTTGCTGATCCTTCATAGTTGTAAGCACCACAGCTTTGATAGGGCCGTGCTAGGTGTAAATAGGCGGTAATGGTTTTATCGCTGAGCTCGTGCATGGTCAGTGTGGCAATATCTTGGTTTTGCCAAATTACAAGCCCACTTTTTGCAATGCAGGTGGCGGCAATTTGTTGGTGTGTCTTGCCACTTAGTAAGCGAAGCTGTTGTGCCGCACTAGCATGGGTGATGGGCTTGTTAAGGTATTGATCACCAATCACACACAATTGATCCCCAGCAATAACAAAGTGATCTGGGTAGTGCTGACTGAGAGCTAGGGCTTTGCAGCTGGCGATTTGTGCTGCCAGGTCAGGCAATTCGTCCGATGCATTAAAATTCTGTTTAATATCCTCCTCATCACAGTTGGCAGGAATTACCTCAAAATCCAAGCCTAAGGAATGCAAGAGTTTCTGTCGAACAAGGGAGGCAGAAGCCAAAATAATCGGTTGTTGCTTGATGAAATCAGACATAAGCAGCCACCGCCGCCATTAAGGCAAAGCCAATAATAACAAAACTAAAATCCCCTAAATTACAGCAACGTTCTACCATGACACATCGCTCTAAGCCATGGAGAGTACCTAAATAAAGAAAGGTGCCTGCAGAAGCTGCAATTAGAATGGGAACAAATAAGGAATTTGTTTCGACTCCATGACCAAAGTACCAACCAAAAAGAATGCCAAGAGGAGTCATCAAACTAAAGCTAAAGAAAAATAACAAGCTCTGAGTAGTCGTTAATGAACTTTTATTAAGTTGCACTGCAATCGCAAAGCTCTCGGCCCATTTGTGGGTAATAATTGCTAAGAACAACATAATGACTAGCGAATTGCTTTGGTTTAAACCCAGTGCAGTCCCAAGCATTAGGGAATGAATTGACAGCATGCTCCAGGCTAGAATCGCAAAGCTTGGATGAGCTGCATTTTTATGGTGATAGAGCTCTTTCCCCAAGTGTTCAAACCATAAAAAGAACAAAAATACTGCCCCAGTAATAATATAGGCCAAGGGGTATTGATAGCCCATTTCTAGAAATAGCGTGTTTGCATCAGGCAGCATATGTAAGAGCGCAACTCCTAGAAATACACCAGTTGCTAAGGTTTCACCAACAGGGAAATCAATGTGCGAATCCTCTTCGACTCGTTTTTTAAACGGGTACCAGCCTGCAAATAAGATAGCCACAAAAGTTACAATGGCAAAAATGAGTTTTAAACTGTCTGTGGTCATATCTATTTTTCCCAACCGTCATGCTCAATGACCCTCTGCTGGCCCAGCAAGCGCACTTCTTTAATCTGATGATGATATTTAAGATCACGTTTGACGAGTTCACTTAAAGCTTGCCATTGCTTAAAATCTTGCTCACATTCTAAATCAATCGTCATTTTGCCGTCGAGATAATGAGTAGTCCAAGTTTGCAAGCCAGGGTAATCTTTTTGCCAAGCTAAGAATAATTCGTCTTCTAAGGTTTTACGACTAGGTAAATGCAAAGAAGGGCAGCTCATTTCATCATCTTCAGGATCAACATGCACAGTCACATCTTTAACAGCAGCAAGCTGCTCGAGTAGCGCCTTATCGACATGTTGAGCAATGTAATGTCCTTCGGATACGGAAATATAAGGGGCTACCAAAATATGCACATCAATAAATATATCACCGCCCATCAGACGGCTACGTAGTTGATGGATCTTTTCTACTCCATCGACTGATTGAATAACTTGCTCGATTTTACTGAGCAAGTCTGGCTCAACCCCGCTATCGACGAGTTCTTTTACGCTATTCCAGCCATAGCTTATGCCCATTTTGATGATCAAAAAACCCACAATGATCGCAGCAATCGCGTCAAGGTAAGGAAAGCCTAATAGGCTCCCTAGTAAACCTAAGGCAACAACAATTGAGGATGCTGCATCAGAACGATGATGCCAGGCATTAGCAAGTACCAAAGAAGAGCTAATTCGCTTTGCCACATGTTGGGTATAATAAAATAAACTTTCATTCGCTGCGATGGACAATACAGCGATAGGTAGAGCAAACCAACCTGGTTTTTCTACAGTGCTCCTAATAAGTTCATAAAGTGAGCCCCAAGCAATCCCGGCACCAGCAAGAATAAGGAGCACCGCCAAAAAAAGTGTTGCGGCAGTTTCAATGCGTTGATGCCCATAGGGGTGGGAAATATCAGCATCTTGGCTGCCGAATTTTGTTGCAAAGATGACCATAACATCAGTAATGAGATCAGAAAAAGAATGCATACCATCTGCGACCAGAGCATGAGAGTGATATAAGAGACCGCCTATGAGTTTAATGCAGCCTAAAAAAACATTGCTGACTGCCCCAATGAGGGTAATCCTTTTTGCCTGTTGATAACGTTCCTGTTGTAACACGAGTCATTCTCCTAAAGAACTTCCCTCATTTTTCCCCTCGCCCCGGGAACGGGGAGAGGGTGCCCGCAGGGCGGGAGAGGGGGTGGTAGTGCGGAGTTCTTCGCTGAGGTTTACTCCAAGAGGTTGGGGGGCTCCTAAAGATTGGGTAAAAACCAATCGCAGAGTAATATGAAACTCCCCATTTATTTGTTTAGCTTCAATCAGTTGGTGGCCATTGATACGGCACCAGCAGGGTAAATCATGCTGGGTTCCTGGATCTGTTGCAACAACGGTAACTGTGTCGCCATGCTGCAATTTTTGACTCATAGTTTGTGTTTTAATGACCGGCATGGGACATAGTAGGCGCCGGGCATCTAATTCATAGTGGGGCATAGTAATCTCATAAATACCAAGTTTGTTGAATCTCTTTAGCAGGCATTGGTTGTACCGTTAATGTTTTTGATTGGCCGTTTGGGTAATGCAAGTCGACATTAATCTCTGTTTCTTCACGGCCAGAAGAAAAGCGTCCAGCAATGCGTGCACAGGTGATTAGATCCTCATCGTTGGGCTGCCCTTCAATTAAAATGATTGGTCCACGATGCTCAAGAGCTTGCATGTGGATAAATTGTTGACGATAGCCAGTAAGGAAATTACTTTCAGATTCGTCACGAGCGATGATCATTTTGTAATGGGGCATAGGGCGTAAGTGTCTGCCAGCTTTCAGAAGAATGATATCGTCTAGCTCATAATCACGCGTGCCACGATGTTCCCACATATCACGGAGCCGGCGAGTGTAGTTTTCATCGGTGAGCACACAGCAGCCACCTGCAGGTTGGGCAAATTCGTCGATAGCGAAAGTTGCAGCAAGATTGAATTGCGGCTTGCGGTTGCGTCCATTAAAGTCATAAAGCGCTTCCCGGTTAACCCAACCCTCGCGTTCTGGTAAAGTTGGAGGCAAAAGTTTAGCGCACAAGGGACGTAATAGGCGATCTTCGGCACCTGATTCGTGGGCAATAATTGGCATGGTTGCACTGCGCTGTGATTTAGGCCGCTGGCCAATTACTTCGCCGGTGATAATAAAGTCAAATTCATGCTCTAGCATCCAGTGATAAGCCTGCTGCACCATGAAAATTTTACAATCTAAGCAAGGGTTCGCATGTTTGCCATAGCCATGTTTAGGCTTGAGTAAAATGTCCTTATAAGGTTCTATGATATCAATGATATGGAGATTAACACCAAGTTGCTCTGCAACCCATAGGGCGTCATTACGTAAAGGCTTGCTACTTTTGCGATTACGAATAGCCGAAGTATGGCCAGAGTGACAAAAGCCAGTATAAAAATTTATCCCTTCAACATGGATGCCTTGTTGTTGGATAACTTTTGCAGCAAGCATCGAATCTAATCCACCAGAGATTAAGGCAACGGCTTTACGTTTTAGCGACATGAGAAGACCTGGTAACAAAAAGGACAATATTCTAACCCGAATTATTCATTTTGATCCACTGACGTTGTTTTATCCGACAAATTTGAAGTAGGTTGGGCCTTGGCCCAACAAGATACGAGTGTTAAAATTGTAAGAAAAAATGTGTACCCAAAACAAACAGCGACTATTTTGCCATAACATGCCACATTCTTGTTGGGCCAAGGCCCAACCTACGCGATTTTATTTGCCTATATGAGAGTTGCATTTTGTTTTATCCCTATTTCAATGAGTCAACGGGGAGGTCTCTTAGGTGTGGTTGAGTCCTAATGTAGTAGTAGGAGGAGCTGCTGTCGAGTCTGGAACTGTCCTATTCCAAAACGGAAAATGATAAGATGGCGGATGGTTCACGGGATGCTGATTGACTGTCGCAGGGTTCGCTGCAGCAACAGCTGCGGCTAAATTTGCTGCAAAAGTCATTTTGTTCTCATTCGCGTTAGGGGATAGATCAAATTTTCTTTTTTTGGAAGGGGGCTCAGCAGGAGGCTCATCAGATTTTCTTTTTTTGGCAGGGGGTTCATCAGCAGGGAGTTCATCAGAATCACTCTCAGAATCGCTTGAAGATTGTTCTTGAGCCTCAGTCCATTTGGCTGCAATTGAATTTTCTTGGGTTACTGCAGGTAATTTAGTGGGTGAAGTCAAGCGCACTTTTCCTAGGAGGCTAGATACATTTTGAGATTCTGAAATGTCCTCAGGTTTTTGAAGTGGACTATCTAGCCGTTGCATAAGCAAGGGAAGATCGGTCTCGGTTCGCATTTTATCCAGCGCGGTAATAGCCGCCAAGTCGAGAGTCGCAGCCCATGCGACCGCTCTGTGCCGCGCCCCCGCTATAGGGCTGCCAATAGCAAAATTAACCCCCAGACCAATGAGGCCCGCGCCCCAAATTTCAGGAATATAGTCCTCAACAATATTGATAAATTCTAACGAGCGCTTGAATTTTGCTTTTGTAAAAGTCGGCTTGTCATGAAATGGCTCCTCGGGGTCACAGTAATGTTGGCGAATATAGGCCGTTAAACGTTCTTGTTCTGTGCCTACAACAGTACACCAATGTTTTTCTCGCTGTGCCCAATCCCAGCCAGCAAAGTTATCTATATATGTTTTAAGCGCCAGCTTTAGCGGTTCAAGGCTAAAGAATTTCTCTTGATAATATGTGCCGTTTAATTGATAGCTTAATCCATTATCCAGTATGGCTTGGGCTTGCTCTTTTAATGCAATTCGAATCGCCTCACCTTCTTCATTGAGAGGAAGACAATCTAACATCATAGGACACATGTACTTGAGGTCTTTACTCCAAAAGGCATATTCAAAAACCGAGCAATTAAAGGTACGGCCAGACCAATCAGTAAAGAGATGTTTTTTTGCGGCTAATGCTGGGTGTAGTCTCAACAGCCTTTGCATCTGCTCTTGATTTGCTCCTACACTACATTCCACAAGTTTAGGCTCAAAATAATGTGCCTCTACCTTGTTAATCAAAGTGAAATTAGGGCGTAGTTCGAATAGCCTGTTGGAATGGGTTCGATTTCCCGTGGCATGGGACTCTACGAGTTTAAAAATTAAACGATTATTTTGAATCAAGTTATAAAAAAGGTGACACGTGAAGGCAAGAATGTTCCTCGTATCGACGTCCTTTTTTTCCCCCACTTTAGCTTGCACAAGAGGTAATAACTGGAAAATCATATTGATGACATCAGTCGGGACTCCTAGACTTTGAAACAGGTTAGGCCCTTCATATTTTTGCATTGCCATTATTTTACCTCATAGAGTAGATGTCTACGCACTTACCGCGCAACAAGAGTAATAATTATACAGAAATAGTTTTTTAAAATCAAATGTTAGCGGGATATCGAGTTGCCTCATAAGTAATGTTACCGAAATAAAAAAAATAATAAGGGACATTTTTTATGGGGAAGTTATCGATGGAGCTTTACTTAAAAAATTTGTCAAAGCGATACCATGCTGCAGGAAAGCGTGAGAAACGATTTGGGTGTTCAGTGGGTTGACTAGAAACACTTGACTTAAGTCCCAGCGGGCATAGCAGACATGGATTGTTTCCAAATGACGAAAGGCAGAAGGGATTTCAAAGCGCTTTCCTTCAAGGCTTAGAGTCCCATCGGACTTGCGCTGCTTACGAGCGACCTGGGCACAAAATGCTTGCTTAAGTGCAGTACTATCAGGACAAGGACGGCCTACATGGCGCTCATTAAGGTAGCATTTAAGCGGTGTGGTGCCGATTTCACTGTGCAGTTTATGGTGATACTCCCCTTCAATCCAGGCAAGTGTTGCTTCATTTAATAAGGGTAACGTCAGCTTTTCTTCACCTTCTAGCATGGCGATTAATCGGCCCTCAATTTGTGACCAAAGTACTTCCTGTTTGGCGTTTTGCCATGGGGAATAAGGGAGTGTGGGTTGGTGGAGTATACCTAATCGCTCAAGCCCGCTCCTAAATTCTAAAGCGCTCATAGCAGCCCCATTATCCGTCATTAGGGCACGAGGTAAACCGCGTTTGAGTAACGCTTGCATAAAGCCATGGACTAATGTTTCTGTGGTTTCATCGAGGTACCACTGAGCATGGCAAATAAGGCGCGAGCGGTCGTCTAAGATAGCCAACAATAAAGGGGTATGCCAAAGGCCATCTTTACCTAAGATGGCGCGAGAGCCGTGATGAAAATCGAGATGCCATAGGGCATGCACATAGTCCACTTCGAAACTTCTGACTTCGCGAGACTCAAGACGATGCTGGGCCAACAATGCACCTGGGGTAAAGCGCTTTTTAGCCACTTTTTGTTTAGTCAGTCCCTGTGCTTTCATGTAGCGACGAATCGTATGATAACCAGGAAGTGGACCGTATTCGGGTTTTTCTCTGACTAAGCTTTGTAAGTTATCAACATGGAGCTGATAACTCCAACTGGGGTGTTGTTGATATTGCGTTTGCAGCCACAACTTGACTTCGGCATGAAGTGTTCTTGCAGCGCCTGCATCGGTTCGCTGCTTAGTACGCAGTGCACAAACAGGGTCACGATTTTCGCGAGCACGGTAATACCAACGCTCAATGGTAGTAAACCCAACTTGAAACGGGTTCCCCGTAATAGGGTGGATCCACTGTTTCTTGGCCAAAGCCATCAACTCAGCCCTTAATCCCCCTTTTCCAGGTGGGGCTGCTAGCAAAGGGCCAATTAGCGAAAAACGGAATCGAGCCCATTTTGTTTGTGGGGAATCAAACGAACGATTGTTACTCATAAGCACTCCTTGTTAATCGGTGAAACTTGAGTCTAGATGAGCGACTCGTTGAGCTAAAGCGACAAATTCTGCGTGAAAATCCACCCCCTTTAGACAGCGCGCAAAATGCCGGCTGTCATCGGCAGTACGAAGTGCAAGAGCAAGATAAGGCGCTGTTGTAAGTTGCCTTGGAAGAGAATGAACAGCGTATAGGGGTAAGGAGATTGTTGGCGAGCGCTTACGACCCTACTTTTTGCCTGCTGCCAAAATGAGGTCGTGATAAAGCATTCTCGCCACCAACGGCACCAGCGTTTCCAAGTGTTGACGCTAAGGGTTACGCCGAAGCACTTTCGAATGCGAGCGCAATTACGCCATGAGCCTTTACAGGTTAACGCAGAAATGAGCAACAGGTGAGGCAACTCATGGGCTATTCTCGTTTTGACAATGAAGCTCTTGTTGAATTAATGAATGATCTCTATAAAAATGAAGTATCTCAGATGAATAATTTTTTTCTTCCAAACTTTAAACTTATTGAAAAACAAAGAATTCAATCCAAGATTATAAGGAAACATAGCAAGCCAGAAACACCTTATCAGCGATTAATAAAGTCAGAACACATCAGTGAGGACAAGAAAAAGGAACTGACAGACGTTTATAATCAACTGAATCCATTTACGCTACAGAAAAGCATTCAAAAGAAATTAAAACGAATTTTTTCAATGGTGAATGTCAAAACTGACTCAAAAATGTGCTATATTTAAACACAAGGTACAGCCGGGGACGGCGATGACCTTGAGAGTATAAACGAAGGGGCCTCATTACCGGCCCCTTCACCCCGCTAGGATATTTTTAGAGAGTATTTTTATATTAATTTCGTCTCTGTTCGGTAACATGAGTTATGAGGCAACGAAAAGCCCCTTCGGTAACATTTACTTATGAGGCAACTGGTATCAGTAGAATGGTAGAAGAAGATAGAGAAATTCAGAGGGATATTAGAAGGGTCTTTATCAGTATACTAAAAAACGGAGACTGTGGTTAATACAGCTTATTTTCTTCCAATATACTAAAGCTGCCTAAATTATTCTGTTTTTTCAAATTTAAAAACTGCGGAATCGAGTGTAAATAAATGAAATCCGCGCTGTCGATAAAATCACTTCAGCCTTCCCTCGTGGCAGAGCTTATTTAACCGACCAGCTTCAACGAGCTGGAACCTCAATTTCATTGAATATTGCTGAAGGCTCAGGTGAGTTTTCCACCAATGAAAAAAGCAGATTTTATCGCATGGCAAAACGTTCGGCCACAGAAACTGCGGCGATCCTGGAGGTATCCAAACGTGCAAATATTATACATGAAGAACAGTATCGCTTAGCCAGAGATTTACTTATTCGCATTGTTATGATGTTGACTAAAATGGCGCAAAAAGTAGATTAGTCGGAGCTCGGGCGGGCCCGGGCTCGCCCACGGGCTCGAGCCCGTTCAGATCGGAGTTTGTCCAAAGTCCAGTTGTTAAAGATGCGAAGGCAAATATTATTGAATTAGAGCAGGAGCAGTCGCCTGATTTAGAGGAGCGCACGCTATCGCCTCAGTAATCGGGGCTGTGGTGCTTATAGATCTGCGCTGTAGCATCGTTGCGAGCACCTAGTCCCGTGTGGGACAAACGTCAGTAATGAACTTCGCACCAGCATCCCCTCTTCCGCCCTTCGGGCACCTTATCCCCATGTCTGGGGAGAAGGGAAAATGAGGGAAGTTCATTAAGATGCTACAGCAGGGTATATGACAGAAATTATACCCGTTCGACTTGTTGGTTTATTTTTTATTCGACTCTTCATCTAATACACGCAAAAACGCCATTTTCTCGGCAATTTTAGATTCTAAGCCCCTGGGCGTGGGTTCATACCAACTTGGCTCCTTCATTCCCTCAGGTAAATAAGTTTCGCCAGCGACATAAGCATGGGGCTCATCGTGAGCATAACGATAACTGTGTCCATAGCCTAAATCCTTCATCAACTTAGTGGGGGCATTGCGTAAATGTATAGGAACCTCACGCGATTTGTCTTGTTTTACAAAGGCCATTGCTTTGTTAAATGCCCTATAACCTGCGTTGCTTTTGGCAGCGGCAGCTAGATAAATAACAGCTTGGCCTAGGGCGAGCTCTCCTTCAGGTGAACCTAAGCGTTCATAGGTGGAAGCAGCATCATTAGCAAGTTGTATAGCTCTTGGATCCGCAAGACCAATATCCTCCCAAGCCATTCGTATAATGCGACGTGCTAAATAAAGAGGATCCACTCCACCATCAAGCATACGGCATAACCAATACAGTGCAGCATCCGGATGAGAACCCCGAACCGATTTGTGCAAAGCAGAGATTTGATCGTAAAAATTTTCTCCACCCTTATCAAAGCGACGGCTAGCTGGACTCAGTGCATTTTGAATCAGCTCAGCAGTGACCTCAGTCTGGCCTTGAGCATTAGCAGCGATGTCAATTTGCTCTAAAAAATTAAACAATCGTCGTGCATCGCCATCGGCGTAAGTCACAAGATGCTCTATCGCCTGCGCAACAAACTGTAAATGAGGCAGCACCCTGCTGCGGGCTCTGGCTAATAACTGTTTTAAATCGTCCTCATTTAACGGCTTTAACACATAAACCTGTGCCCTAGAGAGCAGTGCTGAATTAACTTCAAAAGAGGGGTTCTCCGTGGTTGCCCCAATAAAGGTAATGAGACCTGACTCGGTAAAAGGAAGCAACGCATCCTGCTGCGATTTGTTAAAGCGATGAATTTCATCGATAAAAAGCAAAGTATGGCGCTGTCGGCTAAGATGATTCTTAGCCTGCTCAACCGCCATACGAATATCCTTCACCCCAGAAAAAACAGCGGAGAGTGCTATCCACTCACAATCAAAAGCATCGGCACTTAAGCGAGCCAAAGTTGTTTTACCAACACCGGGTGGTCCCCACAAAATCATGGAGTGCGGCTTAGCTGATTCAAATGCAAGCCTTAAAGGCTTACCTTCGCCCAGCAAATGATCCTGACCAATCACCTCATCCCAATGCTTTGGTCGCAACAATTCTGCAAGAGGTGCCTTTGGCTGTTGTGTATCAGATAGACTCATTACAACATCATAAGCCAACTAATCTTTGAAGTCGATGTAAAACCACAAGCAGCTCAGGGGAAGTAAGTTGTGCTATTCGAGGATATACAATTCTTCTTTATGTTAGCTGTGTAGCTATAGATGGCGGTTTTTCGAGCTTCGTATCAATAATGCAACGGGAATATAATTTAACGATGCTCACCCACCCAAATGGCTCTTGCTAATGCGCAAAATGAGCTTTAGCCGTAAGATTAAGCCCCAACGCTTTCATAACCGCCAACGTTGTTTTTAAAGTTGGATTCCCCTTTTCACTAAATGAGCGGTACAGTTGTTCTCTTGAAAGCCCGGTTTGCTGAGCGATTTCAGACATACCTTTTGCGCGGGCAACAACGCCTAATGCTTTTGCAATATATGTTGCATCTCCTGTTTCAAATGCATCCGCCATAAAGATAGCAATCGCTTCCTCACTATCTAAAGCGGCAGCTGGATCATAATCATAAAGCGGTTCTGTCATGTTAATTTCCTAATTCCGATACAATTTTCTTTGCAGTCTCAATATCTCGTTTTTGTGTACTTTTCTGGACTTTGGACAAACTTCGATCTGAACGGGCCCGGGCCCGTGGGCGAGCCCGAGCCCGCCCGAGCTCCGGCTAATCTACTTTTTGCGCCATTTTAGTCAACATCATAACGAATAAGTAAATCTCTAGCTAAGCGATAATGTTCTTCATGTATAATGAAACTATAAAGCAACCAACACAAGTTCAAAATGATTTTGAACGAATTATTCGAACGATTGGGACACCAGCTCAACCACCCAAACCCCGAAAAAAATCCCTTGGACGACAAGCGGGGAACATTCAGGTAAAACGCATGCGCCATCCTATCGTTAAAAAGTGGAAAAACACGGCTCTTGATGAAAAAATCATTGCATAATCAAGATAAAATAGTCAATAAATAGTGCAGATTGCGCGTTGTTATGCTGGAATATTGCTAATAATCTGGATTTGATTGTAACTTATCACTGTTCGGAGCTCGGGCGGGCTCGGGCTCGCCCACGGGCCCGGGCCCGTTCAGATCGAAGTTTGTCCAAAGTCCAGTACTTTTATTACCTCCACATAATAAAATAACTATATATTTATCACGTTGTTGAAAATATATGCGATACCCAGGCCCATAATGTATTCTTAATTCACTAATCCCTTGACCTACAAGAGAAACATCACCAAAAAAACCATTGGCAAGTCTAAATAGTCGTGCGGCGATTACCGCACGCGCTTTATGATCTTTTAATTTGTGTTCCCACTTTCGATAGGTTTCGGTTTGTTTTATTTCTATCATTATTGTAGTTTATAAATTACAATCTAGCAAGTAAGCTGCAACTGGAATGACAACGCTTTGATCTTTCTGTATAACATCATAAGCCAACTAATCTTTGAAGTCGATTTAAAACCACAAGTAGCTCAGGGGAAGTAAGTTGTGCTATTCGAGGATATACAATTCTTCTTAAAGTTATTGAACGGCAATGCTCTACTAAAGCATAGCTTGTAACTTTCAAATTATCTCTAGGAGAAAATTTCACATGCAGGTTACCGAACTCAGGTTGTGATTGGCTGCTGAGAGGGCAAATGAAAACAGTTGGTGGAACTATATCGAGTATGGCTTGAGCATTTAATATAATTACGGGACGTATTTTTCCTACTTCTGCTGCTTTAGCTGGATCAAGTTTAGCCAGATAGATGCCTCCCTGCGTTAAGATTCCTCCTTGCTCCACCATTCCTCTCCATCATTGGGTAAATATGAATTTAATCCTTCTGTAATTTTTTCAGCTTCTCTAATATATTCTTTATTGCTCTTCATAGCAGAGATACTTTTAATTATTGCTTTTTGTTCGAGCTGGGCTTGGAAATTTTCTAGCTCATGCGCAATAGCTTGCCGAATAAATTGAGTTCGAGATATTCCTAATTTTCCGGCTGCATCTTGACTAGCTTTGGCTAGCATATCGGGCAAGATTATGGATAAAGTAGTCATAGTACCAAACCTCATATTAAATTATATACTAATTATAGTATTAAATTTGCCTGCATAACAAGCCACACCGGCCAGATATCTCAACATAGCAACTTAACATTATCTTAATTTCTTTGCAGTATAATAGAGCTTGTTTACATTTTGCTTGACTGCAACAGGAACGCTTCGATTTCCCGAACAGCAGAATAGACCCTGTTATCTTTAAACCAGTGAGAAGATTAAAATGAGAGAAAAAGTTCAAGAATATAGGCAAATAATAGATAAGAGCCGACAAAGCAGCAATTCAAGCAATAGCAGTAAAAATAATAATGATGTCAAACAAGAAATAGAATCGCTTTCATTAGCCTATACTTTGGGCCCGGAAAAAGGCGGTTTGGTATTTAATATTGAAGAACTCCAAGATTACTTAGATGATTGGTATTTTCGAGACATCAATACCGCTGAGAATTTTATTTGGTATGCAATAAGTAATCACTATGAAACATTTGAAAAAATCTTTATGCGTCATGAATCCGCTTTTTCGGGCGAAAAAAAGCTTAAACCCATAAATGACTATATCAAGCTACTGCAAGCGCCAACTTCTGCAATAGGAGAAACAACTCTTATTGGCAATAAGGGAAATAAAGATGCGACTGCCTATATTCTACAAGTTACTGACAATAAATATGAGGTTTGCTTTCTGGATAAGCATAAGCATGCTCAAAAAAAATTAGGAGAAATATCCTTCTTTAGAATTAAACCTACTGATGACCTTAAAAACGAAAAAGTTTACTCTGAACAGCATAGAAAAGAACTAAACAATCATCACCCTGTTGCTGGATATAGTGGTGAAAATAATAACAACAAAGCCGTTTCTAAGATTTATATTTCATTGATGGAGTCATACAATAAGCAGTATGCTGGGATAGGTACATCGCTAATGCAAGCAGCTATTGAAACCAGCTTTCATACTCAGTGCGCAGGACGAGTTTCACTAAGTGCAGCATGGAGCTCACATATTTTCCATTACAAGATGCATTTACGAGCTGCAAGTGGAAATAAAAGAAGGGATAAAATGGATAATAACGAGCTGAAATCACTTGCAAAGGAACAGGATAAAAACAAAAGTAGAGTAAGAACAGATGATTTTGGCAGTATTGAAATGTGTTTACCAGAACGTTCTATTAAAAAATGGAATCAAGTTATTACAAAATCGCCAGTTCTTTATCAGACAAAAAAAATCCAATTAACTATTTTTTCTTCAAAAAAAGCAGGAATACTAATGGGTGTCAGACATGATTTTGAAAATCAAACTAAGGACTTTCGCAAAACTTAGGGTCTGTTTGATTTGTTTGGATCGTTTTTTGTGAAATGGAATTGCGGATCGGTTGGGTTTATTAACTCCCATATGGGCAAATAAAATCGCGTAGGTTGGGCCTTGGCCCAACAAGAATGTGGCATGTTATGGCAAAATAGTCGCTGTTTGTTTTGGGTTCACGTTTTTTCTTACAATGTAGGTAACTCCCCACGTCATCCCGAGGAGCTTGCGACGAGGGATCTCCATGCAGTGGCACAATTTTTAAATACGTGCCGTTTGCTGGAGATCCCTCGCTGCGCTCGGGATGACGTGGGGAGTTACCAATGTAGACGCTTGTATCATGTTGGGCCAAGGCCCAACCTACTTTAAATTTGCCCATGCGAGAGTTGCACCCGGATCGGCTAGTTAATTTGCATGGAGTCTTAATTTCTGGTAATTTGTCGAATTTTAATTCTCGTAGAAAAATTATGGAATTCATTCAAATACACCTCGACATCATAGCCTACTTATTAAATGCTCATCTTGCCTATATCGATAGGTTGAACTTCATATCCACTTGCCGTCAATTCTTTTTCAGTGGCGATAAAAGGCTAGACGCAATAAAACCACTGCACTGCAAAATTAATACGGGTCATGATGCCGAACAAAGTGTCATCTTAGTTGAAAAGCAACTCGTTTGCCTAGTTCCCCTAGTTTCACCAGAACTATGGCATTTATTTCGATTACCACTTTTTCAACCAATACGGATCCCCTTAAAAAGGACACCCATCATAGTCGCTTCTGGAGGCAATAGCCTTCTACTTTCATTTGCTGATGGGGAGATTCACTATTTTGAAAGCCTGACATCACTAATCTTCTCTGGCCAACTGAAGAAGGCTGAAATATTAAGATTGCCCGCTGGGGTTAAGGCTAAGCAGATAGTAATAGTTGAACATTATAGTTTGATTCGTGGGGAAGATAATTGCGTTTATGGATTATATACTCGATTCCGCAGTTTTTAAATTTGAAAAAACAGAATAATTTAGGCAGCTTTAGTATATTGGAAGAAAATAAGCTGTATTAACCACAGTCTCCGTTTTTTAGTATACTGATAAAGACCCTTCTAATATCCCTCTGAATTTCTCTATCTTCTTCTACCATTCTACTAATACCAGTTGCCTCATAAGTAAATGTTACCGAAGGGGCTTTTCGTTGCCTCATAACTCATGTTACCGAACAGAGACGAAATTAACATAAAAATACTCTCTAAAAATATCCTAGCGGGGTGAAGGGGCCGGTAATGAGGCCCCTTCGTTTATACTCTCAAGGTCATCGCCGTCCCCGGCTGTACCTTGTGTTTAAATATAGCGCATTTTTGAGTCAGTTTTGACATTCACCTCAGCCTGATCTAATTATTTGATGTGATTGTTCTTAATTCTGATCAAATTATCTAAAGGTTCAAAATAAAAAACCCTCAAATAACTTGCAAAAAAGTTACTGAGGGTATTCTCTTCATATCGACTAAAATGCGAAGAGAATAAAAATGTCGCACAAATTCCTATCAAAATCTAGCTTTCATGCTTTTTTATTGAGATGTGATCAAGATCTCGCAAAAGAAATAGCCCAGGCAGGTTGTAGCTACTGCGGTGGGGTGCTTCATCATGCAAACTATCCACGCAGCCCTTTTGGACTCCCACAGTCTCTGAGGTGCTATTATCAAACCCGCATGAGTTTTTGCTGCAATCGGTGTCGTAAACGAACCACAACCCCCTCGATGCGATTCATGGGGCGATGCCGTTATGTTGCATCCATCCTGTTGCTCATTTCTGCGTTAACCTGTAAAGGCTCATGGCGTAATTGCGCTCGCATTCGAAAGTGCTTCGGCGTAACCCTTAGCGTCAACACTTGGAAACGCTGGTGCCGTTGGTGGCGAGAATGCTTTATCACGACCTCATTTTGGCAGCAGGCAAAAAGTAGGGTCGTAAGCGCTCGCCAACAATCTCCTTACCCCTATACGCTGTTCATTCTCTTCCAAGGCAACTTACAACAGCGCCTTATCTTGCTCTTGCACTTCGTACTGCCGATGACAGCCGGCATTTTGCGCGCTGTCTAAAGGGGGTGGATTTTCACGCAGAATTTGTCGCTTTAGCTCAACGAGTCGCTCATCTAGACTCAAGTTTCACCGATTAACAAGGAGTGCTTATGAGTAACAATCGTTCGTTTGATTCCCCACAAACAAAATGGGCTTGATTCCGTTTTTCGCTAATTGGCCCTTTGCTAGCATCCCCACCTGGAAAAGGGGGATTAAGGGCTGAGTTGATGGCTTTGGCCAAGAAACAGTGGATCCACCCTATTACGGGGAACCCGTTTCAAGTTGGGTTTACTACCATTGAGCGTTGGTATTACCGTGCTCGCGAAAATCGTGACCCTGTTTGTGCACTGCGTACTAAGCAGCGAACCGATGCAGGCGCTGCAAGAACACTTCATGCCGAAGTCAAGTTGTGGCTGCAAACGCAATATCAACAACACCCCAGTTGGAGTTATCAGCTCCATGTTGATAACTTACAAAGCTTAGTCAGAGAAAAACCCGAATACGGTCCACTTCCTGGTTATCATACGATTCGTCGCTACATGAAAGCACAGGGACTGACTAAACAAAAAGTGGCTAAAAAGCGCTTTACCCCAGGTGCATTGTTGGCCCAGCATCGTCTTGAGTCTCGCGAAGTCAGAAGTTTCGAAGTGGACTATGTGCATGCCCTATGGCATCTCGATTTTCATCACGGCTCTCGCGCCATCTTAGGTAAAGATGGCCTTTGGCATACCCCTTTATTGTTGGCTATCTTAGACGACCGCTCGCGCCTTATTTGCCATGCTCAGTGGTACCTCGATGAAACCACAGAAACATTAGTCCATGGCTTTATGCAAGCGTTACTCAAACGCGGTTTACCTCGTGCCCTAATGACGGATAATGGGGCTGCTATGAGCGCTTTAGAATTTAGGAGCGGGCTTGAGCGATTAGGTATACTCCACCAACCCACACTCCCTTATTCCCCATGGCAAAACGCCAAACAGGAAGTACTTTGGTCACAAATTGAGGGCCGATTAATCGCCATGCTAGAAGGTGAAGAAAAGCTGACGTTACCCTTATTAAATGAAGCAACACTTGCCTGGATTGAAGGGGAGTATCACCATAAACTGCACAGTGAAATCGGCACCACACCGCTTAAATGCTACCTTAGTGAGCGCCATGTAGGCCGTCCTTGTCCTGATAGTACTGCACTTAAGCAAGCATTTTGTGCCCAGGTCGCTCGTAAGCAGCGCAAGTCCGATGGGACTCTAAGCCTTGAAGGAAAGCGCTTTGAAATCCCTTCTGCCTTTCGTCATTTGGAAACAATCCATGTCTGCTATGCCCGCTGGGACTTAAGTCAAGTGTTTCTAGTCAACCCACTGAACACCCAAATCGTTTCTCACGCTTTCCTGCAGCATGGTATCGCTTTGACAAATTTTTTAAGTAAAGCTCCATCGATAACTTCCCCATAAAAAATGTCCCTTATTATTTTTTTTATTTCGGTAACATTACTTATGAGGCAACTCGATATCCCGCTAACATTTGATTTTAAAAAACTATTTCTGTATAATTATTACTCTTGTTGCGCGGTAAGTGCGTAGACATCTACTCTATGAGGTAAAATAATGGCAATGCAAAAATATGAAGGGCCTAACCTGTTTCAAAGTCTAGGAGTCCCGACTGATGTCATCAATATGATTTTCCAGTTATTACCTCTTGTGCAAGCTAAAGTGGGGGAAAAAAAGGACGTCGATACGAGGAACATTCTTGCCTTCACGTGTCACCTTTTTTATAACTTGATTCAAAATAATCGTTTAATTTTTAAACTCGTAGAGTCCCATGCCACGGGAAATCGAACCCATTCCAACAGGCTATTCGAACTACGCCCTAATTTCACTTTGATTAACAAGGTAGAGGCACATTATTTTGAGCCTAAACTTGTGGAATGTAGTGTAGGAGCAAATCAAGAGCAGATGCAAAGGCTGTTGAGACTACACCCAGCATTAGCCGCAAAAAAACATCTCTTTACTGATTGGTCTGGCCGTACCTTTAATTGCTCGGTTTTTGAATATGCCTTTTGGAGTAAAGACCTCAAGTACATGTGTCCTATGATGTTAGATTGTCTTCCTCTCAATGAAGAAGGTGAGGCGATTCGAATTGCATTAAAAGAGCAAGCCCAAGCCATACTGGATAATGGATTAAGCTATCAATTAAACGGCACATATTATCAAGAGAAATTCTTTAGCCTTGAACCGCTAAAGCTGGCGCTTAAAACATATATAGATAACTTTGCTGGCTGGGATTTGGCACAGCGAGAAAAACATTGGTGTACTGTTGTAGGCCCAGAACAAGAACGTTTAACGGCCTATATTCGCCAACATTACTGTGACCCCGAGGAGTCATTTTATGACAAGCCGACTTTTACAAAAGCAAAATTCAAGCGCTCGTTAGAATTTATCAATTGGGTTAAGAACGGTATTACTGAAATTTGGGGCGCGGGCGTCATTGGTCTGGGGGTTAATTTTGCTATTGGCGGCGCGCTTGCGCGCCGGCTGCGGGGCGGCGGCGCCGTTGCTTCGGGGGCGACTCTCGACTTGGCGGCTATTACCGCGCTGGATAAAATGCGAACCGAGACCGATCTTCCCTTGCTTATGCAACGGCTAGATAGTCCACTTCAAAAACCTGAGGACATTTCAGAATCTCAATATGTATCTTATTAGCCTTTAGAAGCAATCCTGCAGCAAAGCCCGCTGCAGGGTTATTACCCCAACAGGTATTAAAAAACCACACAAATAATTCCTGGTAATCCCAACTTTCTGATGTTCGCACCCACCATGTTCCCCAACAATGCAAGTAACTTACGATCTTCGGAAGAGAGACTCCATCATTGACCATTTGGTTGACTTGGTTGCGTGCTTTGCGCAATGTCCTTGGATGAGGGACAATGCGATTTGGCAGAGGCTTTACCTGTTCAGTTGTGTCTCCCCCCCCCCCATAGTGGGTGAATTATGCTCAGAAATAGACGGGCTAACTGATCGGGTGGGTGTTTCAATGGGGTTGACGATAATTTCTTTGAGCATGGCTTGAACTTTGGGGTCGTCATAGTGTTGATTGATGTCTTCTATCAGCTGATGGTGAGGAATCGATTTGTAAAAAGATTTAATATCTGCACGAATTAGATATTGGGGATTTTGCTCTTCAAGTACTTGTTTGATGCGTTGAGTCGCGACCCTCACCCCGCTAGGTCCTTGGAGGTGGTGGCAGTTGGGGTTCATCACATAGGCAAAGGTCGGTTTGAGTTGCTTTAGCAAGAGATGTTGCAAAACGCGATCGGCCACATGCAATTGATCAACCATGGCATCTTCAAAATAATAACGGGTTAGGAAACGAGGCGTGTAGGTGCCGTCGATCAAAGCTTTAATGCCTTTATCTAGCCAGTTATCCATTTTATTATTAAGTTCTCGAGCCATAAAATGCACATCATGATTTGGACTGGCATGTTTTTTCTGTCTGTGAATGCGAGCAAAAAGGGTGCGACCTAGATGTTGCATGTCTGCAATATCCCATCGCTTCATGTGTGTCCTGAGGAATAGGTGAACATAAGTTGGTCTACTGAAACAACGCTTATTCTCGCCTTGCAAGAACAGTTTATGGTGTAACAGGAGGCCGACGATGGTATATTGCCTTCTTTTTCAAAGAGTCACAAGGATGTATTGTGTTAATTCGCCCAATTAGTTGCGTTGTTGATTATGTCACTGGACTAAGTGCTTCTCTTGAACGAATTTCAGCGACACAACTGACTAAAAGTCAACAGAACTGGTTTATTGTCATTTTAATGGGTTTGATTGTAGCAGGAAGCTTTAATTGGGCTGCCTTTGCACGCAAGAGTCTTGGTCAATTTAAAGAAAGTCGTTTGCGCTGGATGTTTCGTCATGCCCATATAGCATGGTCTTATCTGCTTCAAGCAAGCGTCTCACAAGTCATTGCCCATTATGAACTAACTGCTGGAGTTCTTGTGCTGGATGATTCAGATAAAATGCGATCTCGCAATGCCTCAAAGATTGCAGGAGTCCATAAAGTTAAAGATAAAAAAACGGGGGGTTGGTTTAATGGACAAGAGTTTATTTTTCTAATTTTAGTTACAAACACGCTGACAATTCCTGTTGGGTTTCGTTTTTATATCCCAGATCCTGCTTTGAAAGAATGGAAAAAAATCAATAAAACGGAAAAGAAAGCTGGGGTTGCCGCGAAAGATCGCACAAAACGCCCTGAGCCTAATCCAACTTTCCCTAGTAAACAGGCCTTAGCATTGGAGATGCTCGGAGCATTTGCAAAAAATCAACCAGGGATTAAAATTCAAGCCATATTGGCTGATGCACTCTATGGCAATGCCTATTTTATGGATAAAGCAGCAAAAGTCAGCACTTGTAAACAGGTCATTAGCCAACTTCGCAAGAATCAATTGGTCCGTAGTCGAGGCAAAAATACTACGTTAACAACCTATTTTTCACGCCAATCTGGCGTTGAAACCACAATGATTATACGGGGTGGTCAAGAAAAAAAGATTACCCTGTTAGCTTCCAGATTGACAGTTAAATCACATGGACAAAAACGATTTATTGTCGCTCTAAAATATGAGGGTGAAACAGAATATCGCTTTATTGTTGCTACAGATTTAACATGGAGGCACAAGGATATAGCACAAACCTACACCTTGAGGTGGTTAGTAGAGGTTTTTATGGCAGACTGGAAGGGACATGGGGGATGGAATGCATTGAGCAAACAGCAAGGTGATGAAGCGGCTATACGAGGTGTAACGCTGAGCCTATTGTGCGATCATCTTTTGCTTCTTCACCCATTACAATCCGCCCGCCTTAAAAACAAGCAACCCGGGATGCCCGTTGGTTGTCTGGTAGAGCATATTAATGCCGCCGCACTAATCGATGGGGTCAGTCATATTGTGTATGCCAAGGAGCCTAAAAGTGAGTTTGCTAAATTCAAAACATTGATGATAGAGTCCTTACCGGATAGAACCTCTCGCAAACATCTTGCGGGGCTAGATATCGGTCGAATGGAGACAACGCCAGCACTAAAATATCATAAAGCGGCTTGAATGAATTTTGAGAACCATTAGGTCCAAAAACTGCGGAATCAAGTTTACAGTAGACTGCACGCCACAGCCTCGTGTTTTTTCACCGAGGTTAGAGGACAGGAGTTATGTTTACGCGCCCAATTACAAAAAAACGTGGTCGCCCTAAAGTCTATGGTGATATTCATCAGTTAAACAATCCAGCAACATGGCGGGCTCCAGACGAATCCGTTGCGTTTTGACAAACGAGCGCCGAAGGAAAAATTCAAATCATAAAAATAGACTGCTGGAACGAAGTCATCATGATAGGCAAAAAGGGCAACAAACTATCTGATTATCCCTTGCGTTTGTTGCGCGTTCAGGTCTATAAAGAATCCGGTGCATTGTTATTCAAGCGACCCCTTTGGTTGACGGCAGCAGGTAAAAGACGCATGGAATTATCGTTGTATGATAATTTTACCAGCTATCGCCATCGCTTTGATATTGAACATTCTCAACCACCCAAACCACGAAAAAAAGCCCTTGGACGACAATCGGGGGACATTGAGGTAAAACGCATGCGTCATCCTATCGTTAAAAAGTGGAAAAACACAGCTCTTGATGAAAAAATCATTGCATAATCAAGATAATATTGTCAATAAATAGACCAGATTGCACGTTGTGATGGTGGAATATTGCTAAAATAATCTGGATTTGATTGTAACTTATGACTGTTCGGAGCTCGGGCGGGCCCGGGCCTCGCCCACGGGCTCGGGCCCGTTCAGATCGGAGTTTGTCCAAAGTCCAGTTAGAAAGGAAAGATTTGCAAGTTTTTATTGGTACGCCCGCAAGAATTTCTGAAATTTTAAATAGAAGACGAGAACTTACTTTACCAATGATCCGGAAATTAAACGAAGGTCTACACATTCCCGCGGCATTATTGATAAAAAGCTCGAAAAACCGCCATCTATAGCTACACAGCTAACATATCCATCTCTAAAAAAGAGATAGATTTTGCTTGGTCTATCTCTTAAAAAGAGATAGAACTAAACAATGGAATCATTAATTGAATACTTCATTACCGATTTTCATGAGCGTAAATTGCCAGTTATTACGCCACGTGAAACTAAACTTCCAGAAATATCTGGAAAATAGATACCGTCAGATTCCGACCTGGTATTGGGCAACTTACTCGATAACTAATGATTAAGAGAAACTCGCCAGTTCTCCAAAACCAGGTTATTAATCCTGCTAAACTCGCTCGTATTTGATGAAACAAGAATAAGTTGATTGTTTAGTGCAATTCCCGCTAATAAAACATCATAACTACCAATAGGTTGGCCTATTTGTTTCAGTAAAGCCCGAATTTTGGCTGCTTGGATAGCGTCATTTTGGTTAAAATCTAGTACAGTAATCGATGCTAATAAATCGAGAATAACAGGCTCAATAATCTTTCCGTATTTGGGATTTAAAGAAATACCATACTGAATTTCCATGACAGCTATACTGGAAATTGAAATTTCATTGGGAGGAATATTTTTTAATTTATCAAGTGTATTCTTTTCACCCTTAATAAAATCACTAACCACACAAGTATCTAATAAGTATTTCATGCCAAGGGATCCTCTTTAGGAGGTAATAGCTCATCTCGATAGGATTCAAAAGCAGGGATCTCTTCTACACCCGAAAATTTTAATACAGAGGCAGGCCACTGCTTTATTCCGTGATGAGCAATCCATTCTTTAACGGCTTCACGTATAAGAGCATTACGAGATTTCCCAGTTTGCTTGGCGTATTGATTAAGATAATTGCCTAGTGAATCTTCAATGTAAATATTAATATTCATATAAGTTTCTTCTCAATTTCAAGATCAAATTAACATAACATATTATAGCATGTTATATCAATCTTGCAAGAACCCCATAGGCTAAAAACACCAGTTTTTGGTGCATTCGAGGCGAATGTACCGTAATTCGTTAATCTTGGGATGATGGCAGAGAGCGGCACTACAGGCTACTTTGGGCATGAAGGAGTTCATAAACCATTCGTTGTTATGGATAGAATCTTTGATTAGCTCATGCGATGGAGAAAAGATAGGCACGGTAAAAAGCTTTGTTGGATAGGAAAGACCTAATCCACAGGCTTTGATAAACGCTTCTTTTTGCGCCCAGATATGAAAAAAAACTTGTGGTTTTAGATAATTTGCTAGTTTTAAAAAACTTTGCAATTCTTGAGGTGAAAATAAATGCTTAGCGATGCCATCATAAGGCCTGGCTGAAAAAAATTCCACATCAATGCCTAGAGGAAATTGGCAGCCAACTGCTAACAGGGCGAGCTCACCTGAGTGACTGAGGTTAAATTCCAGCGCTTGTGAATTGATTTGAGGCTTGCCATGTTGACCATAACTAAAAATCAATTGTTCCGGATCTTGCTGAAGATAACGCCCCAAAATCAGGCGCATGGTCGCGCGGGCAACTGTAAAACGACGCCTATGGCGATCAAAATGAAAGCGATTGGCGCGAGCTAATTCTGTCGCATTAAGCAGCGAATTTGCATTCACTGGCATCTTGGTTAAAGAAAATTCCCAGATATCAATGCGGTTACTTTGCAAATCACAGTCATCTGCCGACATGGGCTGGGCATTTAATAGCATGAGAACGGTGGCGCCAAAAAGCAGTTGCGGTTATCATAGCGCATGAAAATAAATTCGCCAACGAGTATGTGAATGAGCCGACAATTTTTGGATTTTGAGCAACCTATTGAAGAGTTGAATCAAAAAATTCAGGCACTGCGAATGGTAGGCAGTGACAATGAGGTCAATTTGACTGAGGAAATTGCACGTCTGCAAACCAAGTCTGAAGAATTAACTGCGCATATATTTGCTAACTTAGAGCCTTGGCAAATTGCACAGATGGCAAGGCATCCAATGCGTCCGCAGACTACCGATTACATTGAAAATATGTTTACTGATTTTCAAGAGTTACACGGTGATCGGCATTATTCCAGTGCGCCTGCAATTATTGGCGGGTTAGCACGGCTGAATGGTGAAGCCGTAATGATTTTAGGTCATCAAAAGGGTAAGCGGACTAAAGAAAAGGTTTATCGCAATTTTGGGATGGCGCGTCCTGAGGAGTATCGTAAGGCCCTGCGTTTGATGAAGATGGCTGAAAAATTCGCGCTACCTATTTTCACGTTTATTGATACCGCAGGGGCCTATCCTGGTATTGGAGCAGAGGAGCGTAACCAGTCTGAAGCCATTGCTAGAAATTTGCTGGAAATGGCTAAGCTAAATACTCCGGTAATTTGTACCGTCACGGGTGAGGCTGGGTCTGGAGGCGCATTGGCAATCGGTGTGGGGGATAGGGTGTTAATGCTGCAATATGGCATTTATTCGGTTATTTCTCCGGAAGGTTGTGCATCCATCTTATGGAAAGATCCAGCAAAGGCAAGTGAAGCTGCACGGGCCATGGGCATTACGGCAGATAGAATTCTTGAATTAGGCTTAATTGATGCTGTGATTGAAGAGCCTTTAGGTGGTGCTCATCGTAATATTATTGAAATGACGACTCGTCTAAAAGACGTATTAACTGATCAGTTGCGTGCTTTACGCAATCTGTCGATGGATGAGTTATTAAAGCAACGGTATGAAAAATTCATGGCAATGGGGGCTCATGATTAAATCACTGTTAGATGATGAGTGGTTGAAGAAGTTAAGTCTATATAGCAGAGTCTTTATAGGTTTTAGTGGAGGTCTTGACTCTACCGTGTTGCTGCACAATTTAACTGCGCAGCCCCTGTTGGTTAATCAATTAACTGCTGTACACATTAATCATGGACTGAGTGCAAATGCCTTTAATTGGCAGGAGCATTGTCAACAATTTTGCGCTGAGAACGGAATTCCATTAATCATCAAACAAATCGACTTTGCGCGCCAAGCCAATATTGAAGAGGAGGCGAGACAAGCACGATATAAGGCGTTTAGCCTTTTGCTCACTGCAGAGGATTGCTTGCTGCTAGGACATCATCTAGACGATCAAGCTGAAACGCTACTTCTCCAGCTTTTTCGTGGTGCAGGAATCGATGGCTTGGCTGCGATGGCGGCTAGGAAACAATTTGCGCCTGGGCAATTGCTTAGGCCATTGTTGCAGTACTCTCGACAAACGTTAGCAGACTATGCCAAATTTCATGGGCTAAAATGGATAGAAGATGAGAGCAATCAAGATATCTCGTTTACTAGAAACTATCTAAGGCATGAGGTTTTACCGCAGTTACGCTTACGCTGGCCTGCGCTGATAAGGAATTTGTCTCGTACCACGCTTCATTGTCAACAAGCACAAGCTAGTCTGGATGATTTAGCTAACATTGATTGTCCGGAGCTGAAGCAGTGCTCCATGACTTTACCCATCGCTTCATTAGCTGCTTTAAAGCATGCACGTATTGGTAACGTGTTACGTGTGTGGTTTAAGATGAATAAAGTGAAATTGCCCAATACGGTCACTTTCAATCGCTTGATAAGCGAAGTTATCCAAGCAAAGGATGATGCTAATCCGCAAGTAGGGTGGCAAAATTTTTTTGTGCGGCGTTATCGGCAGACTCTTTATCTAATAAAAAAGTCCTCCGCAATCTTGTTACAATCACAAATTTGGTCTTCTTTCCCTCAGCCTATTTTGCTAGAAGGTTTGGGGACCCTGCAGACGAAAAAAGCGGAGAAAGGCATTGTTTTGCCTGCACCATCTCATATTGAGATTCGATTTCGGCAGGGAGGAGAATTATTTAATTGGCATGGACAAACCAAACAGTTAAAGAAATTATTACAAGAATGGGCTATTCCGCCTTGGCTGCGCAATTCGATTCCATTGCTCTACATTAATTCTCAGCTGGCCGCTGTTGTTGGTTATGCTGTTTCTGATCTTTTTTACGCTGAAAAGGAGCAGGATTGTTATCAGGTGTTTCTTAAATAGGTAATGCAAACGCTTACGTTCACGATAAAGCCAAGCTTTTTTTCATGCGTAGGCCCTGGTGCGATTAGCTTGCGCAGTAGATCTTAACTGCCTTTTTCTAGGATAATGTGTTCTCTTCCAGTTGTTGTTTTGAACTCAGCAATTCCTCGCGCTGCTTCTTTTTATATTGTAAGTAAGCATCTTGTGCTTTTACTTTTAATTCGTATTTCTCATCTTCTGTTAATGTACTGGACTTTGGACAAACTTCGATCTGAACGGGCCCGGGCCCGTGGGCAAGCCCGAGCCCGCCCGAGCTCCGAACAGTGATAAGTTACAATCAAATCCAGATTATTAGCAATATTCCAGCATAACAACGCGCAATCTGCACTATTTATTGACTATTTTATCTTGATTATGCAATGATTTTTTCATCAAGAGCCGTGTTTTTCCACTTTTTAACGATAGGATGGCGCATGCGTTTTACCTGAATGTTCCCCGCTTGTCGTCCAAGGGATTTTTTTCGGGGTTTGGGTGGTTGAGCTGGTGTCCCAATCATTCGAATAATTCGTTCAAAATCATTTTGCACTAGTGTTGGTTGCTTTATAGTTTCATTATACATGAAGAACATTATCGCTTAGCCAGAGATTTACTTATTCGCATTGTTATGATGTTGACTAAAATGGCGCAAAAAGTAGATTAGCCGGAGCTCGGGCGGGCTCGGGCTCGCCCACGGGCCCGGGCCCGTTCAGATCGAAGTTTGTCCAAAGTCCAGTACCTCCAGTTACAATAGTTTAATAGAATCATATGAAAATAAACATTAACTTGTTAACATTCATGAGGAATTACACATTCCCTATGAAAGTTTAATTGAATATCAACGATATCTATATAAAGCAATTATGATGAGGACAATTGGAATAGTTTTGCTGTCAGTTCTTCTTGCAGCTTGTATGCTTGGCCCCAATTTTCGTTCACCGCCTGGACCCAAAATCAAACAATATACCGAAACGCCGATGCCAGCAAAAACTATCGATGCCCCAGGGCCTGGCGGGCAAGTGCAGAAATTTCTTAGTGGCAAAGATATTCCCGAGTTATGGTGGGAATTGTTTCATTCTCAAGCGATCAACGCGCTAATTTGTAGGGGTTTAGCCAATAGCCCAAATTTGTCTTCTGCTATGGCAGCATTACGTAAAGCACAAGAGGATCTGAATGTGCAAATTGGTAATTCGCTATGGCCAGCTATTGATGCCAATGCTTTTGCTCAACGGCAGCGCTATTCCCTTCTTAGTATTGGAGGTCCTGACAAAGGCATTACCTTTAACTTATTCGGTACCTCAGTTAATTTGTCGTATACTCTGGATACCTTTGGTGCAGCGAGGCGTGAAATTGAATCGCTTCGAGCAAAAGTTGATAATAAACAATTTGCAGTGATTGCGGCCTACCTCACGCTTACTGCCAATATAGTGACCACTGCGATCAACATGGCATCTTATCAAGCCCAGATTGATGTGACACTGAAATTGATTAGAGATCAGCAAACTCTGCTTACTATTTTGACAAGACAATACCATTTAGGTGGTGTCTCCAATGCGGATGTTTTAACGCAGAAGACCTTACTTGAGCAAACAAACGCGACTTTGCCCCCTTTGCAAAAGCAGCTAGCGCAAAACAAACATGCTTTATCGGTCCTTGTCGGTTCTTTTCCCGATGAACCTTTGCCAATGATTAATTTACATGCGTTAAAGTTACCAACTAAACTGCCAGTAAGTCTCCCTTCTTGTCTTGTCCGGCAGCGTCCTGATGTTAGAGCATCTGAGGCATTACTCCATTCCGCTTGCGCTGAGATAGGAGTTGCTACCGCTAATTTGTTCCCTAAAATTACAATCACCGGTAGTTATGGTTGGATAAGCACTTCCTTATCTAATCTATTTTCAGCACAAAATAATGTGTGGAGTATTATGGCACAGGTCGCGCAGCCTATTTTTCACGGTGGTGCTTTATTGGCTCAACGACGGGGTGCGATTGCCGCTTACCAACAAGCTGAGGCACAATATCGCCAAACAGTGTTGAAAGCGTTTCAAAATGTGGCGGATGTTCTCCGTGCTTTAGAAATTGATGCACATGCTCTCAGGGCGCAATCGTTTGCTGAGGATTCGGCTAGACGCGCGCTGAAGCTCACGATGGATCAATATCGACTAGGCGGGGTGAGTTATATTAATTTGTTAAATGCGCAGCAACAGTATCAAAAAATCCGTATTGATAGAATTCAGGCTCAGGCAACCCGTTATGCTGATACAGCAGCATTATTCCAGGCTTTAGGTGGTGGATGGTGGCATAAGCCTTGGTGTGTTAAAGAATGTTTATGATTGTCGTCATTGCGAACGCAGTGAATCACGTCATTGCTTCGTCGCTACGCTCCTCCCAAAGAACTTCCTTCATTTTCCCCCTCGCCCCGGGAACGGGGAGAGGGTGCCCGCAGGGCGGGAGAGGGGATGTTGGTGCAAAGTTCTTTGGTGATGTTTGTCCCACGGGACTAGGGTACTCGCAATGACGGCTGGGTTGTTGGCAGACCCTATTTAAAGAAAGAGAGAATCTCTGTTGAAAAAACAAATGATCCTAATGCTAGTTGGTGTCGGTCTCTTCTTCGGCTTCATTTTTGGTTGGAAAGCGTTTAACGCTCGTATGACTAGTAGAAATTTAGCGTCTGAGCGAGAGGCTGCAGTGACTGTTTCCACGATAAAAGCGGAGACCTCTCTTTGGCAACCTCGATTAAAAGCGGTGGGCAGTTTACGGGCACGTGTTGGGGTGAACGTGACTACTGAACTAGCAGGAATGGTGCAATCTATTTATTTCACTCCTGGTAGTAAAGTAACCGGAGGGACTGTCCTGGTGCAATTAAATGCGGGAACCGAGCTTGGGCAATTGCATTCCTTACAAGCGCAAGTTGAACTGGCGAAAATTACTTACAAGCGTGATAGTGCCCAATATGCTGTGCATGCTGTGAGCAAGCAAATACTCGACTCCTCTGAGTGGAATCTCAAAAATTTGCAAGCGCAGGTCGAGCAACAAGCAGCGACAACAGCAAAAAAGACCATACGGGCTCCTTTTTCTGGTCGATTGGGGATTAATTACGTCAATCCTGGACAATATCTTAACGTTGGTGATATTGTCGCAACCTTGCAGGCACTTGATCCAATCTATGCAGATTTTTATCTACCCCAACAAACATTGGCACAGTTAAAAGTAGGGCAGATTGTCGCTATTACTATCGATACTTTCCCAAATCGAACATTTACAGGCGAAATTACCACCATTCAACCGGCAGTGGATGTGAATACCCGTAATGTGATTGTCGAAGCAACTGTTGCTAATCCGGACTATGCGTTGACGCCCGGTATGTTTGTCAATGGAGAAATTGCGATAGGGATGCCGCAGACTTATTTGACCTTACCGCAAACTGCAATAAGTTTTAACCCTTATGGTGATCTTGTTTATCTTGTTAAGGACAGTGGTAAGAGAGACCGTAATAATCAACCTATTCTCATTGCCAGACAGGTTTTTGTGCAAGTAGGTGATACCAGGGGTGATCAGATAGCTATTTTATCGGGATTAAAGCCTGGTAATGTGGTGGTTACCAGTGGTCAGCTTAAGCTCAAAAATGGGAGTGTGATTCAGATCAACAACAAACTACAGTTGAGCAATCAGGCTCAGCCGAATGTAAACAGCCCCGACAATTAAGGACCGTAGCATGCAGTTTACGGATATATTTATCAGGCGCCCGGTACTTGCAACAGTAATCAGCCTGTTGATTCTGGTGTTAGGTTTACGGTCAATCAATTTACTGCCGGTGATGCAGTATCCTTTTACTGAAAATGCCATCGTCACGATTACTACAACTTATACTGGTGCAGATCCCGCAGTGATTGCCGGTTTCATTACTACACCTTTAGAGAACTCCATTGCCCAAGCAAATGGCATTGATTACATGACCTCCACAAGTATTTCTGGCGTTAGCACAATTATCGTTAATCTGCTCTTAAACTATGATCCGCTAAAAGCCCTGTCGGATATTACGACAAAAGTCAATGCAGTGCTAAATCAATTACCAAAGAATTCTCAACTTCCCGTCATTACTGTATCTGTGGGGCAAACTATTGCCTCGATGTATCTCGGTTTTTATAGTGATCAACTACCCATTAATAAAATTACTGATTATTTAATTCGGGTAGTCCAACCTAAATTGCAAGCGATAAATGGGGTACAAAATGCACAAATTATAGGTAATCAAACCTTTGCGTTACGAGCATGGTTAGATCCGGTAAAGCTTGCTGGCTATGGGATAACAGCAGCTGAAGTTGGGGCTGCTCTTGCGAATAACGATTTTATTTCAGCAGTAGGTCGCACTGATGGGCAAATGTTTGTCCAAAATTTATCGGCGACCACCAACCTTACCGATGTAAATCAATTTAAAAAAATGGTGGTTAAAGCGAAAAATGGTGCAATTATTCGTTTAGGAGATGTTGCTGATGTAGAGCTTGGTGCACAAAACTATAATACCAAGGTTGCTTTTGATGGCCGCACTGCTGTGTATATTGGCATTACAGTTGCCCCTTCTGCCAACCTTTTAACGGTCATTAACGAAATTAAAAAAATATTTCCCCGTATTGAGAAAGAGTTACCACAAGGCTTGCAAGCAAGTATAGGCTACGACGCGAGCTTATTCGTGAACGCATCAATTCACCAAGTTATAAGCTCGTTAGTTGAAGCGTTTTTGATTGTGACCCTGGTCATTTTTATGTTTTTAGGTTCTATGCGTTCAGTCATTATCCCGCTCGTTGCTATTCCTTTATCCATTATTGGTTCATTTTTTATCATGTTACTCCTTGGCTATTCGATAAATCTATTAACGCTATTAGCATTAGTATTAGGAATTGGTCTAGTGGTTGATGATGCAATTATTGTTGTGGAGAATGTGCAGCGCCATCTCGAAGAGGGGCAGACTAAGTTAAAAGCGGCGATACTCGGAGCTAGGGAATTAGCGGGTCCCATTGTCGCCATGACTGTCGTTCTTGTCGCAGTCTATGCGCCAATCGGCTTTATGGGGGGATTAACGGGCGCTCTATTCACTGAGTTTGCTTTTTCTCTCGCCGGTGCGGTAACCGTTTCAGCGGTGATTGCACTGACTCTTTCCCCGGTTATGTGTGCGAAATTTCTGAAACTGGGTGGCAAAGAGAGCAAAGGTCGATTGATGACAAAGGTCGATGATTTATTTGCGCAACTTGAGCAAGGGTATGAAAAAAACTTGGCTAGATCATTAAATTACCTCCCGGTTATTCTCATTTTTGCCGTAATGATTTTGCTAAGTAACTACTTCCTGTTCGTTACTTCTGCTGCAGAGCTAGCTCCGCAAGAAGACCAGGGCGTTATTGTCACGCAAATTACTTCTCAAGCGAATGCTTCCTTAGCACAAACTCGGCTTTATGCAAAGCAAGTGAATGAGATATTTAAGACACTCCCTGAAATGGATCACGTTTTCGAACTCAATGGCCAAGGGGGGCTCAATAAATCAATCATCGGCGTGGTTTTAAAACCCTGGAACCAACGAACTCGTACGACTAATCAGATTCAGCCATTAATTCAGAAGGAGCTTAATAAGATCGCCGGTGCCAAAATAGCAGCGTTCCAACTGCCTTCTTTGCCGGGTGGAGGTAGTGGTTTACCTATTCAATTTGTAATTACTACGACAGAGACGTTTACTAAGTTAAATGAAGTCTTACACGATATCATCGATAAGGCGGATACTAGTGGCCTCTTTGCTTATATTGACCCTGATCTTAAAATCGATCAAACGCAGACTCGCGTTGTTATAAATAGAGATAAAGTAGCGCAATTTGGCTTAACCATGCAGGATATTGGTAATATTTTTGGCTCAGCCCTGAGTGAAGGGTATATCAATTATTTCGATTATGCGGGGCGCTCTTATCAAGTTATCCCTCAGGTGAAGCGAGGCAAGCGCTTAAATCCCGAACAGCTATTAAATTATTACATTAAAACAGCGGATGGCTCATCGATACCCTTATCAACGGTTGCAAGCCTGAAAAGAGAAACGGTGCCTGAGTCGTTAAATCATTTCCAGCAGCTGAATTCTGCAACCATTTCGGCCGTTGTTAAACCAGGTGTAACGACAGAGCATGCGCTGACAACGTTTGCAAACATCGCTAAGCAAGTATTACCACAAGGGTATGGGATTGATTATGCGGCGCAATCTCGCCAATTTATTCAAGAGGGCTCAAGCTTAGTTGTGACTTTTTTCTTTGCTTTAATTATTATCTTCTTATCGTTGGCTGCATTATTTGAAAGTTTCCGTGATCCCCTGATTATCTTGATCAGTGTTCCTATGTCGATTTGTGGGGCGATGATTTTTGTAAGCCTTGGTGTTGGCCAGGCGACACTGAATATTTATACTGAAGTTGGTTTGGTTACTCTAATTGGATTAATTAGCAAACATGGTATTTTAATTGTGCAATTTGCGAATGAGCTGCAAATAAGTGGTAAGAACAAACGACAAGCCATTCAGCAGGCAGCCGCAATTCGATTACGGCCGATTTTAATGACCACAGCAGCCATGGTTTTGGGGGTGATTCCTCTTATTATTGCTGTAGGAGCTGGGGCTGCAAGTCGTTTTAACATTGGTCTGGTAATAGCAGCCGGTATCGCAATTGGCACCCTGTTTACTTTATTTGTTGTACCGGCGATGTATATGTTAATTGCGCAGGATCACAGTAAAAAGACGATGGTTGGCAGATTAGAAGATGAGGAAATTTTACCGTAATTTTAGGGCGTCATTGCGAGCGTTAGCTCCATCATTGCGAGCGTATCCCCGTCATTGCGAGCGTTAGCTCCGTCATTGCGAGCGTTAGCTCCGTCATTGCGAGCGTTAGCTCCGTCATTGCGAGCGTTAGCGAAGCAATCCAGTGGCCTTATGAGATGCTAGGAAAAGTCGCTGGATTGCTTCGTCGCTACGCTCCTCGCAATGACGTGCTTCACCTTCGGTTCGCAATGACGCTATGACGTTAACACTCAGTTTGGTTAACAGCTAATCCTCCCAACGAGGTTTCTTTGTAGATACTTTGCATATCTTCACCTGTTTTTTTCATGGTTCTAATGACCTTATCCAATGAAATTTGATGTTGCCCATCGCCAATGAGGGCCATGCGCGAAGCATTAACAGCTTTAACTGAGCCCATGGCATTGCGTTCTATACAAGGAATTTGCACCAAGCCCAAGACTGGATCACAGGTCATGCCTAGATGGTGCTCCATGGCAATTTCTGCGGCATTTTCAATTTGGGCAATCGTTCCGCCCAATACAGCGGTCAAGCCAGCGGCGGCCATTGATGAAGCAACACCAACTTCGCCCTGGCAGCCAACTTCAGCACCTGAAATAGAAGCACCTACTTTGTAGAGAATACCGATAGCCGCTGCGGTAAGGAAGTAAGTGTAAATATCTTCCTTACTTAAGCGATCATGTGCCTCCTGATAATATTTGAACACCGCTGGAATAATACCGGCAGCCCCATTGGTAGGTGCGGTAACAATTCTGCCTCCAGCTGCATTTTCTTCATTGACTGCCATGGCATATAAGTTGAGTCGGTTCATAATGTCAGATTGCTCAAACACACTGGGAACACCTTTATGCTCAATTAATTTTTTATATAAATCGGGTGCGCGCCGTTTTAAATTCAAGCCACCTGGTAAAGTACCAGGATGTTTACAGCCATTGTCGATGCATTCATTCATTACTTCAGCGATAGCCAGAATACCTGCATGGATTGTTTTTTCCTCGCGCCAAGTCAGTTCATTGGCCATCATCAATTCGGCAATAGTTAAGTTATTGTCATGGCACAGTTGCAGTAACTGCCGGGCTGTTGTGAAAGGATAAGGCGGAGGAGTGACAGACATTGCAGGTTCGTCAAATTCTTCTTCAGTAGTGATAAAACCACCGCCTATAGAATAATAGACTTGGCTTATTAATTGTGCTCCCGAATTATCATAAGCGGTAAATCGCATCCCGTTACTGTGTTTAGGTAAGAGTTCTTTTTGCAAAAATAAAAAATCACTCGGCTCATGGAAAGCAATAGTCTTCTTTCCCGCAAGGCAGAGTGTGCTGGTGGTAATAATTTCATGCATGCGAGGTACCATGCTGTCAGGTGCAACCGTTTCAGGTGATTTACCTTCTAAACCATTTAAAATTGCTTTATCAGTTCCGTGTCCTTTACCAGTTAAGGCTAAAGAACCATAAAGTTCAATTTTAACTCGGGCGGTTGCAGTAAAATAGTCTTTACGCTCTAGCAAATCTAAAAACGCATTAGCCGAAAGCATGGGTCCCACCGTGTGAGAACTTGAAGGGCCGATACCTATAGAAAACAGATCGAATACGCTGATACTCATCATAAAAAACTCTTTGCCTAAATAATGTCAAGTTTAGAAGGAAAATTACCTATAAACAATATAAATTAGCTTATCCAGTTTTATTTTAGTAGAAATATCTGAACGTGATACAGGGCCCTGTGGAATTACTGCAAATCCCAGCCGCTACTAGGGTGTGTTGACAATTCGCTAGTTTGCGCCGAAAACGCAGGATTTGCGAGCATCGCAGCGCAGTTTACACGTAGTAAATGAGCAGCGAAGCGCAGAAAATCCTGCGTTTTCGGCCAAAATAGTAGAATTGTCAACACACCCTAGTAATTTCATGTGAATTTAGGCAGAATAAATAGGCGTTTTTGCAACGTTCTATTCTGACGAAAGACAAAGGGGAGTGTTTATGAAGATGAGACTGGTCGCTGTAGCTGCCATGGGTTTGGCAATGTCAACGACAATAGCTGCAACCACTGCAACGAGTTCAACAACTTCTGCACCATCAGCTACATCGTTAACTACTGATACTGATAAGCTATCTTATAGTATTGGTGCTGATTTAGGTAAGAATTTCAAAAAGCAGGGGATTGATATTAGTCCTGCTGCTATGGCTAAAGGCTTACAAGATGGAGTAAGTGGAGGTCAACTGCTGCTGACTGAAGATCAAATGAAAGAGGTATTAACTAAATTTCAGAAAGAGTTGATGATGAAGCGAAGTGCCGAATTCAATAAAAAGTCTGAAGAAAATAAGGCAAAAGGTGAAGCGTTTCTAAACCAAAATAAGGCAAAAGCAGGTGTAGTTAGCATGCCCAGTGGTTTGCAATATAAAATCATTGAAAAGGGTGATGGCGCAAAACCTGCTAAAGATGACACAGTTACTGTTGAGTACACAGGCCGATTGATCGATGGGCAAGTATTTGATAGCACTGATAAAACTGGCAAACCTGCTACGTTTAAAGTTTCACAAGTCATTCCTGGCTGGACAGAAGCGCTACAGTTAATGCCGTCGGGTTCTACGTGGGAGGTTTATATTCCTGCAAATCTTGCTTATGGTCCACGCAGTGTTGGTGGCCCAATCGGACCTAATGAAACGTTAATTTTCAAAATTCATTTGTTGTCAGTTAAGAAATCTGAGGCTTAATTCTTATCCGCTTTCAAGTAGGTGGCAACTTGAGGGTCTCTCAAGTTGCCACCTACTTAAAAGGCAATCTCATATACCTAATACCTAACCGAGTACCTTAAAGCATGAACAAACGCCTATTCATCATTTTCTTACTGGGCTTTTCTTCAGGGCTTCCTTTGGCACTTACCAGCAGTACTTTGCAAGCTTGGTATGCGGATGCAGGTTTGTCGGTATTAGCTACGGGCATGTTAAGTTTAGTTGGTATGCCTTATGTGTATCGTATTGCATGGGGACCAATACTTGACCGCTACTCTCTTTACCCCTGGGGAAACGGCGCAGTTGGATTTTGATCATGCAATTGGCGTTAGTGCTAGGTTTCAATAGTATGGCTTGGCTATCACCCAGTAAATCCCCAGAATTGATGGCAATCCTCGCTTTCGTTTGTGCTTGTTTTTCAGCCACCCAAGATGTGGCTATTGACGCACATCGAGTGGAGTATTTACCTCCTCAAGCACATGGTTTAGGAGCGTCATTTGCGAGTTTTGGTTATCGTTTAGCTCTGCTGATTGCCGGTGGTTTTGCCCTGGTGATTGCGAAGCATTTGGGCTGGGCATTCACTTATCGCCTAATGGGTATTTTAATGTTGCTGGGTGTTGTAGCTACTTTGTGGAGTAATGAGCCCTCCCAACATTCCGAGTTCTCCTCGAGCTTTGTTGAATTTTTTATCGCGCCAATTAAGGAACTTTTTGCCCGGCGTGGAATTATACCGCTATTATTATTTATTTTATTTTATAAACTGGGTGAGGCATTTACCGCAACGACTAGTGGCATAGTGATGCCTTTCTTAATCCAGGGGCTTGGGTTTTCCATCGATACTATTGGCTATATCAACAAAATGATGGGTATTAGCTCAATATTATTAGGTGGGCTGGTGGCAGGTCTTTTATTGATTCGTTGGTCATTATTCCGCGCCTTGTTAGTTTTTGGTCTTTTGCAAGCGTTGACTAATAGTTTATTCATTGTTCTGGCAGTCGTAGGAAAGAATTTACCTTTGCTTGCCACTGCAGTAATTTGTGATAATTTCGCGGCAGGTTTGGGCTCCACTGCCTTAGTTGCTTTTTTAATGAGGCTTACCAAGCAACCTTATACGGCAACGCAATTTTCACTTCTTGTTGCTGTTAGCGCTTTTCCGCGTATTTGCTCAGGACCATTTGCAGCAATATTGCAGATGTGGTTAGGATGGATTGGTTTGTATCAATTATCTTTTGTGCTTGCGTTGGGCTTTATCCCCTTTCTTCTTATGATTCGTGACCATACTAAAATTACAGCTATCTATCATGGTACCGAGGGTGGGACTCGAACCCACACGGTGTCACCACCACCGGATTTTGAATCCGGCGCGTCTACCAATTCCGCCACCCCGGCACAAGCGGGCCATTATAGCAAAGATGTATTGTGAAACAATGGGGTCGCTAACAATTAGGTTTTCAGAGCACCCTAGCCCCAAGCAAACATCAGCGAAGAGCTTTGTAGCAGCATCCCCTCGCCCTTCGGGCACCCTCTCCCCATTTCTGGGGAGAGGGGGAAAATGAGGGAACTTTCATAGAGGTGATGATGAATAAAATAATCTTGGCAAGTGAATACTCAGCACGGCCAGCCTAACTTGCCAAGCGGCAATGATAACGTGCCCTGATCCACAAGCTACTTCGTTACAATGGGGAGAGGTACCAGAACCCTGGCAGGCTCGATCCTTTCTCTCCTAATCCGCAAGCTAATGACGATACTCGATTCGCTCGCGCTAATATTATGGTTGCTGGTATGGGCCTGGGTGTCGTTTGTACCTATAAAAGCTCAGCTGGTCCGTATTCAATTTGGTGGCCCGTGCGGGTGAAAATACCTGCACGAGAAGATTACAATTGGATTGATACCAATGGCGGTTTTGTATGTACGGATTCACTCATAGGTTGCAAATTTAGTGTGGAAGAAGGCTAGGGTCGGTTTACAACTCTACTATTTGCGCCGAAAACGCAGGATTTCCTGCGATTCGCTGCTGATTTACTACGTGTAAGCTGCGGATTGGTCGGGTGCAACTCTCATATGGGCAAATAAATTTTTGTAGGTTGGGCCTCGGCCCAACATGGGTCGATGAACTGGTAACAATTTTTCAATCATTTGGCCATCGAGGACCTTTTTTCCTACAAAATTTCGAGCCATAACCTTGTTGGGCCGAGGCCCAACCTACTTTAAATTTGCCCATGCGAGAGTTGCACTCAATTGGTCTATAAATTTGACATGCATGGCAATGATAATTTAAAATGGTGTTTTTTTAAACTAACTCCTCATTGATGAAGAGCCCAATAATTAACATACGAGTTTACTATGTATCAGAAATTTGAAAAGCACCGTCTAAACCCCGTTAACCGCTCAGCACAAACAATAATAATTTCCCTACAAACCACAATTCCAAAAAATACCAAATATCTTGATATGATGTATTTTGATCTTCAAGATTATTCCGATGCAGAATTAAAAATGATCTTTCAATCTATCCCCAAAACCGTTGTCTATCTTGATTTTCAAAGCAATTATTTATTTCCAAACATCAATACGAATGCTTACTTAGAAGAAGTTAAGGCAAGGCAAAGCCCCGGGTGGAAACAGACTGATATGGAAGGCAATGAGTTTTATCCAGGATGCCGAATGAATTCTGATTTAGAAACTATCTTTGCAGCACTCCCTCAAAGTGTCATTGCTATCAATTTAAAAGAACCTGGGTATGCAGTTGACTAACCTACCCACTACATGTAGTGTTTGGTACCATGAGTATCTACCCTGCAAATTTGGTCGAATTGATGGATCTTTTTCCAACAGAAGAGTCATGCCTGGAATATTTAAGTCTAATCCGATGGCCTGATGGTTATGTTTGTACACGCTGCAAAAGCAAAGATGCGTGGAAAATGAGCAGCGGGCTGTATCGTTGCCAAGCATGCAGATATGATAGTTCGGTAATTTCTGGCACCCTTTTTCAAGAACACACAAACCACTTCGATTATGGTTTCATGCCATATGGTATGTGGTTAGCCAAAAGAACGGTGTCAGCGCACTCGGACTACAAAAAGCGCTTGGGCTGGGTAGTTGCCACACAGCATGGGAATGGTTACACAAGCTGCGTAGGGCGATGGTTAGGCCAGGTCGCGATAAATTAAGTGGTATTATCGAGATTAATGAAACCATCGTGGGTGGAGAGAGTACAGGTAAGCGTGGACGTGGCGCAGAAGGGAAATCGTTGGTGTTGATAGCCGCGGAAGATACTCCAAAGGGTATTGGACGCATCCGACTTTCTACTATAAGTGATGCCTCTGGCGATGTGCTAATGAACGCAATTCAACAGATGGTTTCCGAAGACAGTACGATACGTACCGATGGATGGCCTGGTTATAATGGGTTAAGTAATCTTGGCTATGTTCATTTGCCGATGAGTAATCATAACGTGAAGGAAGATGATGTAATTGAGGAGGCTCACCTTGTGGCTTCTCTGCTTAAGCGCTGGTTAATCGGAACGCTACATGGCGGCGTTAGTCACAAAAATTTGCCTTATTACTTGGATGAGTTTACCTTCAGATTTAATCGAAGAACATCCAGCTCACGAGGGAAACTTTTTCTTCGACTAATAGAGCAGGCACTTGCAATTGATCCGGTTCCGGCAAAGTCACTAAACACTATATGTAGTGGATAGGTTAGTCAACTGCATACCCAGGTAGAATTATTATTATGGGATCTGAAGATGACCTGTTTAATCCCATCTGTTCAGCGCCGATTAGCCGAATTTGATGTAATGCCGGCAAATACTTATCTAATGGATACAATTAATGTTCGTTGTAAAAACCGACAAGGAGCTACGATATCTCTATTAAAAGAATTGGGATTATTTAAAATCTTGCCAATCAGCTCAAATAAAGAATCAGGCACGGAGAGTAAGGCTGCCCCGGGGCATGACGGTCAATAAGATGCGCGAATTAAATTGCGTAAATATTTGACAAAAATAAGAAATATTTACAAATAAATTCGCAAAAATTGAATTGATCAGCTAGGCTGATAGTGCAATGCAACAAAAATATATGGAGATAATTATGAATCAGGACTATCTAAAAAGTTGGACAATGATGTCAAACGAAATGCAAAAGCCACTTCAGGCTATGATAGAGCTTCATGCGAACACTTTAAAGAATTTAAGGTATTTTAGACCAGAGGAGTTTTCAACTTTACGTCAGCCTGGAGAATTATTCGGTAAGCAGATGGCTCTTGTTCTAGAAAATAGCCATAATATTCTCGAGTATATGCAAAAATCAATGCAAATTTTCGAGCGTACCTTTTTAACACTGTCACAGGACTTCAGAACAAATACCCAACAATTACTTAGACAGGCAAATGCAATTCCTGCAGTGAGCATGCCGAAGGTCTCTATAGCAAAACAAGCAGTGCGTAAATCTCCAGCAAAGCGAAAGACACTATCTGCTACAAAGGGGACAACACTATCCGCTGCAGGTGAAAAGACCGTAGCTAAAAGCAAAGCTGCTACAGCCCAAAAAAGTAAATTGCTAAAGTCTAAAGCGGCAGGTTTGCAGCGCACGATAAAACTTTCTGCACAAAAAAGCACGATAGCGCGAAAGAAAGCAGCTCAGTCAGCAAAAAAAGCATTACTAGCTAAGAAGGCATTACTAGCTAAGAAGGCATTACTAGTTAAGAAGGCATTACTAGCTAAGAAGGCATTACTAGCTAAGAAGGCATTACTAGCTAAGAAGGCATTACTAGCTAAGAAGGCATTACTAGCTAAGAAGGCATTACTAGCTAAGAAGGCGTTAGCAGCCAAGAAGGCGTTAGCAGCTAAGAAGGTATTAGCAGCCAAGAAAGCATTAGTAGCTAAGAAGGCGTTAGCAGCTAAGAAGGCGATAGCAGCCAAGAAGGCGATAGCAGCTAAGAAGGCGTTAGTAGCCAAGAAGTCGATAACAGCCAAGAAGTCGATAACAGCCAAGAAGTCGTTAACAGCTAAGAAGGCGTTAACAGCTAAGAAGGCGTTAACAGCTAAGAAGTCGTTAATAGCCAAGAAGTCCTTAAGAGCTAAGAAGTCGTTAACAGCTAAGAAGGCGTTAACAGCCAAGAAGTCGTTAACAGCTAAGAAGTCGTTAGCAGCCAAAAAGGCGTTAACAGCTAAGAAGTCGTTAGCAGCTAAGAAGTCGTTAGCAGCCAAAAAGGCGTCAACAGCCAAGAAGTCGTTAGCAGCCAAGAAGGTATTAACAGCAAAGAAGGCAACTGTGGCAAAGAAAAAACCGCAGCCTAAGAAGGGTATTATCGCTAAAAAATTGAGTCATTCTGCTTTTAGGACTACTACTCCTCAGAAAAAGATAATGCCACAGACTAAAGTGGGTATGCCTCTGCAGAAAATGAGTACTCCCCTTCCAGGAACAAAGATGAATATACCAGGAAGTGGTTCGGACATGTTACAATTTAGGGTTAACATGCCAAGTTCTAAGATAGGTACTCCTCATGGAAATAGGGGATCTAGACCAAGATTTGAGGATAAAAGTCCTTTTCATAAGTAGAACCCTTTTGAGTATGTGCTAACTTGAAAGACCCTCATCCGCCCTTCGGGCACCTTCTCCCCACGGGGAGAAGGGAGGTGTTTGATCTTAGGCCTCACTCACTTCAGCAAGCGCAGTATCTGCAGTTAATTCCTCATAGGCTTTATCGTCTACAAGCACGCGCTGGGAAAAATGCAATACAACAATGCTAAGAGGTAGAATAATCAGAATATCAATGGGAAATTGCAAAAGACCAATGCCGCCAAAAGATCCTAAATAAGATAGGAGCAATATACTAGCCATATAAAAAGCAAACCAATATACGCTAGGATTGCAGTCGATTATTCTGCGCTTTTGATAACTCAGATTAATAATAAAACCGACAAGTAAGGCTAAATCAAGCTTCCACAAGACATCAAAACCACACCAATATAACATCAGATTGCATGAATAAAATGCAATATAGCTAAAGAAGAGACTAGCTGAAAGCCTGAAGGGTCTTGGACGATTTGGCTGTAATTTGCGCATTGCTAATAAACAAATAGGACCTATTCCATAAGATAAAATACTGCAAGACGAGAGAAAGGCAACCATTTTTTGCCAACCTGGGAAAGGCAGGAAAGATAAGCAACCGACAAAGAAATTAGCATAAAGAGTCACATAAGGGATTTTATGCCGATTTAATTTGGTAAATATTTTAGGTAAATGATTATTTAAACTCATACCATACAAAATACGAGAGGTAGCGGCTGTGTAAACAAGGGTTGTTCCAAAGGGGGAAAATGCTGCATCAAACATGAGCAACATGGCAACAAATCCTAATCCAAGTAATAAGGTTAATCCTACTAAAGGACCGCTGTCGCCTGGGAAAGTTAAATTATGCCATCCTTGACTTAGGTAGGATTGCGGGATTGCTACCAGGAAACTCAGCTGTAACATAAAATATAAGATAAAACCAACGAATACAGCACCTAGGATCGCTATGGGAATATTGCGTTGTGGATTTTGGACTTCACCTGCCAACATTAAACCATTTTGAAATCCGGTAAAGGCGAAGGCAATGCCTCCTGCTGAGAGTGCGGTAAAGATTTGTACCCAAGAGTTTTTGTCCGTTATCGATAGCTGGATATTACCCATCGATGGGGCGGAATAAAGTAGCATAACAATGGCGATACTGGGCACTAAGAATTTGATAAAACTGGCAAATTTATTGCATTCTGCCAATAACTTAATGCCATATGAGTTTACTAGCACGACAAAAAGCATAATTCCTATTGCAACAACATAACCGACGCCGGATAGCGTAAAAGTACTTGCCTCGTTAACTATTAGGCTGGGAAAAAAGTGACTGGAATATTGTAAGATAGCTTGGATTTCAATGGGTGTCATAACCACATAGGATAACCACGATGTCCAGGCAAATAAAAATCCAACATCATTTCCATGGGTAAAACTGGGGTAATTAGTCATGCCACCCGAAATGGGGAACATCGCACCGAGCTCGCAAAGTGGTAACGCGATAAACAACATGAAAATTGCTGCAATGATCCAGCTAATTAAGGCGTTTGAGCCTGCCATTTGGGCGCTGATATAAGGGCTAAATAGCCAGCCTGAACCGATCATACCGCCTGCAGCAGCAACGAGGACATTAGTCCGAGAGATATCGCGTTTAAGCAGGTTTTCTCCGGTCTGAGGGATATTGCATTTTTCCATGTTTTCTCCTTGTCAATAGAAGGCTTCTTCCCTATCCTACCTAAATTTGTCATTTATATCTATTTTATTGATAATGCGTGCATCTGTTATTAGAGGTCGCCATGATTGTTTCCGTTTATGGGGCTGGATATGTGGGCTTAGTTACTGCCGCCTGTCTTGCTAAATTAGGTCATTTCGTTACTTGTGCGGATATTAACGAACAACGAATTACCCTCCTTTTGGGTGGGGAATGCCCGATTTATGAAGAACAACTGCCAGAATTGTTGAACGAACAGCGTGTAAGTGGACGACTTCATTTTACCGCAGATATCTCTGCTGCAATAAAACGGGCTGAAGTGCACATTGTTGCTACCGGCACTCCAAGTTTAGCTGATGGAAATGCTGATTTGTCGCAAGTATTTACGGTAGCAACAAAACTGGCGCAAGAAGCAGAACTTGACAGTATCTTGGTGATTAAATCAACTGTACCCGTCGGGACTGGTGATGCAATTCAAACCCATGTTGATAGCGAATTGGCGCTTTGTGGTAAAGCGATAAAGATAGTTGTCGCGTCTAATCCAGAATTTTTGCGCGAAGGAACTGCAGTTCAGGATTTTTTAAATGCTGATCGGGTGATACTTGGTGGTGAACCAAGAGCTTTTGCTATTTTAGGGTTAATGTATCAGCCGCTGGCAGAGCAAGGGATCCCTATTCTCACGATGAGCAGGCGTTCAGCAGAGCTTACTAAGTACTCAGCGAATGCGATGCTGGCTTGTCGCATTAGTTTTATCAACCAAATCAGTCGACTCGCAGATGAACTGGGGGCAAATATCGATGAAATCCGCCAAGGAATCGCCTTGGATCCACGTATTGGCCCCCATTTTCTGCAAGCAGGTATTGGCTATGGTGGGGCATGCTTTCCAAAGGATGTGCGTGCATTAATACAGACTGCTAAAGCAGTGGGTGTGGATACCAATTTACTCGATGCGATTGAAGCAATTAACCGTTTACAAAAAAACTGGGTTTTTGAGCAAATAAATAAGCATTTTAACCAAAAATTGACAGGACTTACCATTGGTATCTGGGGCTTGTCCTTTAAACCTGGGACAGATGATCTGCGAGAAGCCAGTAGTCTTGTTGCTATAGTAGCGTTATTGCAAGCAGGTGCTAAGCTGCGTGTTTTCGATCCCGCGGCAGTGCCAGCGGCACAGCAATTATTAGCTAACTATATGACGATTAGCTGGTGTAATTCGGCAGAATCTGTATTTACTGAAAACTTGCATGCCTTAGTCATTGCCACTGAATGGCCGCAATTTAAGAGCATTCCTCTTGATTTTTTATGCCAAAAATTAGGGGATGCGCCGCTGTTTGATGGGCGTAATTGTTTTGAATTATCTGCAGTAATTGCAGCCCAATTACCCTATTATTATTCTGTAGGGCGCCCATCTATTGTGAAGCTCATGCAGAAGGAAGGAGTGTAATTACGATGCAAGTGAAAAAAGCTGTTTTCCCAGTTGCAGGTATTGGTTCCCGTTTTTTACCAGCAACCAAGGCTAATCCGAAGGAAATGTTAGCCATTGTTGACAAGCCACTGATCCAATATGCAGTGGAGGAGGCAGTAAGGGCGGGTATTACCCACATGATTTTTATTACTAACTCAAGCAAGCGAGCGATAGAAGATCATTTCGATAATCATTTTGAGCTGGAGACACGGTTGCAAGAGCAAGGTAAAGAGCAATTGCTTGAAGTAGTGAAAAGTGTCTCGCCACCCGGAATTCAATTTTCTTATGTGAGGCAGAATCAGCCTTTAGGCTTAGGGCATGCGATACTTTGCGCCGAACATGTGGTGGGGGATGATCCTTTTGCAGTTCTATTAGCGGATGATTTGATTGATGACTCTAAGCTGCCCTGCCTTCCAACAATGGTTGAATATTTCAAAAAAGATAATCAGTCGGTTATTGCAGTTCAGCCTGTTTCTTGGGGTGAGGTGGATCAATATGGAATTGTACGTGTAGCTAATGCTGCAGAAAATTACTCGGCGATACTTGGTATGGTTGAAAAACCCAAAAGAGAATTAGCACCCTCTAATCTTGCTGCAGTGGGGCGCTACATTTTTACCTCAGCGATTTTTTCTTGCCTTAAGCAAACGGTTGCTGATCATCGTGGTGAGATTCAGCTCACGGATGGTATTCAAGGCTTGTTACATGAGCAAGTAGTACAAGCCTATCAATTTCATGGCAAACGTTATGATTGCGGCTCTAAATTAGGTTATTTGCAAGCGACCGTGCAATTTGGTATGTACCATGCTGAAGTTGGACAGGCGTTTAGTGACTATTTACAGACGTTAACTGACTCTGGCAATATGCTGCCTAATTTGATATTCCAATGAGGATGTATGAAGATTCTTGTTGCAGTAAAGCGGGTGATCGATCCCTTTGTCAAAGTGCGTGTTAGGGCAGATGGTAAGGACGTGGAAAAGCAAAATGTGAAAATGTCCATGAATCCTTTTGATGAAATTGCCTTAGAGGAAGCAATACGTCTGCTTGAGCAAAAGATTGCAACGGAAGTAATAGTTGTCACTGTGGGACCAGAGGAAAGTCAGGAAACGCTCAGACAAGCGTTAGCTCTAGGTGCCAATCGGGCAATCCTAGTAAAAACTGCTAGCAATCTTTGCAGTCTTAATATTGCAAAAATCTTGCAAAAAATTGCTACTGATGAGCGGCCTGAGTTAATTTTAATGGGGAAACAAGCAATTGATGGGGATAACAACCAAACACCGCAAATGCTTGCCGCATTGCTTAATTGGCCGCAAGCAACTTTCGCATCGGAAATTAAGCTAAATGGCCAGTCTATAGAAGTCACGCGCGAAATAGATGGTGGTTTAGAAACGCTTGGTTTGGTTTTGCCAGCAGTTGTGAGCGTTGATCTTCGTTTAAATGAACCGCGTTATCCTAATCTACTCAATATTATGAAGGCTAAGACCAAACCTCTGTCTATCCTAGCGCTTGATGAAATGGGTTTAAATCTCAAAGATCATATTGAAATCCTTGCCGTTACCTCACCTTCTACGCGTAGTGGAGGAGTAAAAGTAAATTCAGTCGAAGAGTTGCTTAATAAATTAAAATTTGAAGCCAAAGTGCTTTAATAGGGAGAAAATGATGAGCGCTTTAGTCATCGTTGAACACGATAACGAGTTAATGCACTCTGGTACCCGTAATACATTTGCAGCTGCCTTAGAATTGGATCAAAATCCAGTCTTGCTGGTCGTGGGCCATAATTGCCAAACTGTGGCAGAACAGGCAGCAGCAATGGCAGGAGCCCATGAAGTGTGGTTAGCGGATGCGCCCTGTTACGCACATCAGTTGGCAGAAAGTGTGAGTGATTTGGTGGTATCCATCGCGTCTTCATTTTGTGCTATCCTTGCCCCAGCGTCTACTTTCGGTAAAAATTTATTGCCACGCATCGCGGCAAAATTAGATGTTGCACAAGTGTCGGATGTTAGTCGGGTAGTTGATCAAAATACCTTTGAGCATCCTATTTATGCAGGTAATGCGATTGAAACAGTACGAGTTCTAGATGAAGTTAAAGTTCTGACTATCCGGACCACTGCTTTTGCAGGCAGTGGTGCCGAGCAGAAACCTTGCTTTATCAAGCATCTCGCTACCGAAATTGAGAAAAATGATAGTAAATTTATTAAGCATGAGTTAAGTCGCTCAGAACGTCCTGATCTGAGTAGTGCTAAAATTGTCGTCTCTGGCGGGCGTGGCTTGCAAAATGCTGAGAAATTTAAGTTAATTGAGGAGCTTGCTGATGTTCTAGGTGCTGCGGTTGGTGCTTCACGGGCAGCAGTGGATGCTGGTTTTGTCCCAAATGATTTTCAAGTGGGTCAAACTGGAAAAATTGTAGCCCCAGTTTTATATATTGCTATAGGTATCTCTGGGGCAATACAGCATTTGGCAGGGATGAAGGATTCAAAAGTTATTGTTGCTATCAATAAAGATGAGGATGCTCCTATTTTTCAGATTGCTAATTATGGTTTAGTTGGTGATTTGTTTGAATTGGTTCCTCAATTTATTCAGCAAGTAAAAGAAATGAAAGATTAGGGAGCTTTTGGCGGCAGTCGTTGAAAAGGGATTTTGGAGGGTCTTAAATGACGTTTATTAAAACTAGGGTCTGTTCACAATTCGCTAGTTTGTGCTGAAAAGCCAGCCGTCATCCTGAGCGCAGCGAAGGATCTCCTGAATGTGGCATAGTGCTTAACTAAGGAGATCCTTCGCTGCGCTCAGGATGACGTGGCGTTTTCGGCCAAAATAGTAGAATTGTAAACAGAGCCTATATTGTAGAGGAATAAACTATGCTAGTTGGAGTTCCAAAAGAAATTAAACTGCAAGAAAATCGAGTAGGTCTTGTGCCTGGCAGTGTCAGAGAAATTGTACGAACAGGAAGTACGGTTTTGGTGGAAACAGGTGCGGGATTAGGGATTGGGATCAGCGACGACCAGTACAATGCTGCCGGGGCAGAAATCGTTGCAACTGCAGATGAAATTTTTGAACGCGCTGAACTTATTGTTAAAGTCAAAGAGCCACAACCAATCGAATGCCGACGCTTACGTAAAGGTCAAACTCTGTTTACCTATTTGCACTTAGCTCCCGATCCCGAGCAAACTCGTTTATTGAAAGAATCAGGGGTTACCGCAATTGCTTATGAAACAGTGACGCAAAATGATGGCGGTTTACCTTTGTTAACGCCTATGTCGCAAGTTGCTGGGCGCATGTCTATACAAGCAGGAGCACATTGCCTTGAAATGGCACAGGGTGGCAGTGGGATTTTATTAGGTGGAGTGCCTGGTGTTGCTCCGGGAAATGTGCTTGTAATTGGTGGTGGTGTGGTTGGATCCAACGCAGTACGTATGGCTATGGGTATGGAAGCGCAGGTCATTGTGTTGGATAAATCACTGTCTCGCTTGCGCGAACTTGATTTTCAATTTGGTTCGAAACTACACACGATTTACGCTACAGGAGAGGCTTTAGAACAGCATGTTGCTGAAGCAGATTTAGTGATTGGCGCAGTCCTTGTCCCAGGTGCTGCTGCACCAAAACTGGTTTCTCGCGCAATGTTAAAAACGATGCGCCCAGGCTCGGTAGTAGTCGATGTAGCGATTGATCAAGGTGGGTGTTTTGAAACAAGCCGACCAACTACTCATCAGGAACCCACTTATGTGGTGGATCATGTAGTGCATTATTGTGTGGCTAACATGCCCGGAGCTGTTCCGCGCACATCGACTTTTGCACTCAATAATGCAACGCTGCCTTTTGTTATCAGTTTAGTCACTAAGGGGGTTAGATCTGCCTTATTGAGTGATGGGCACTTATTGAATGGTCTTAACGTCCACAAAGGCATGATTACTTATGAAGCTGTAGCCCGTGATCTTGGCTATGAATACGTCTTGGCAACAGAAGCATTAGCTAGTTAAATGGTTTTTCTTCTATGTCATTGCGAGCATGTATACAGGGCCTGCAAAACGTACCGAACTAACATTAGCTCGTCATTGCGACGAAGCAATAGTGGCCTTATGAAATGCTAGAAAAGGTCGCTGGATTGCTTCACTGCGTTCGCAATGACGTGCTTCATCTTTGGTTCGCAATGACGAACATACGACTCTCTACAGCCCAGACTGGTATTGAGGTTAGTTAAGAGCGTTTATACAGAACCTGGGAAACGTTCCGAACTAACATTAACCGTCATTGCCCTCGCGTGACAGCGTTCCAACCCCTTTGGTTTTGTGGTCTAAAATTAAGAGAGGTTGGGTAAATAACTGGACTTTGGACAAACTCCGATCTGAACGGGCCCGAGCCCGTGGGCGAGCCCGGGCCCGCCCGAGCTCCGGCTAATCTACTTTTTGCGCCATTTTAGTCAACATCATAACAATGCGAATAAGTAAATCTCTGGCTAAGCGATACTGTTCTTCATGTATAATATTTGCACGTTTGGATACCTCCAGGATCGCCGCAGTTTCTATGGCCGAACGTTTTGCCATGCGATAAAATCTGCTTTTTTCATTGGTGGAAAACTCACCTGAGCCTTCAGCAATATTCAATGAAATTGAGGTTCCAGCTCGTTGAAGCTGGTCGGTTAAATAAGCTCTGCCACGAGGGAAGGCTGAAGTGATTTTATCGATTAGCACAACGACCTCAATAGAAGCTTGATACACATCCAATTTTTCAAAATCGAAGTAACTCATGGTTGGATTTCCTTATAAGCGGTTTTGGAGTGTTTGAAATGACTTCCGTTAGTGCATAATGCAGCTGTACAATTCAAAATTTTCTCGTCAGAAAAAATACCTTGAAGTATGGACGCTGCCTTATGTTGGAAGAGATTGTACCGGTTTTAAAAAGCTTTCGCGATAGAATTTATCAGTTCTTTCCTTCACGAAGAGATGCTGCTATGGAGCTTGTTGATGCATTATCGAGCAATAAAACGGCAGCCAGTATTGTTGAATTATCCTCAAGCCCCCTGCATCGGCGTAATTACTGCAGCATTACACGGGTTCTGGACGAGTATCTGTCAAAGGATCCGACGATTGCACAGCAACAAAAGCAGGAGTTAACGAATCTTCTTTCAAGTTTGTGTCCATCGATACAACAGCGCGGATTTCATTTATTTACAGTAGACTGCACGCCACAGCCTCGTGTTTTTTCACCGAGGTTAGAGGACAGGAGTTATGTTTACGCGCCCAATACCGTCTGTGGCAACAAACCGATAACGCTGGGTCACAAATACAGCATTGCGGCTTACTTGTCTGAAAAAACAGGCACAAACACGCCTTGGTTGATCCCTTTGGCATGCACGCGTGTTGATACCGCAAAGCAACCAACACAAGTTCAAAATGACTTTGAACGAATTATTCGAATGATTGGGACACCAGCTCAACCACCCAAACCACGAAAAAAAGCCCTTGGACGACAATCGGGGGACATTCAGGTAAAACGCATGCGTCATCCTATCGTTAAAAAGTGGAAAAACACAGCTCTTGATGAAAAAATCATTGCATAATCAAGATAATATTGTCAATAAATAGACCAGATTGCACGTTGTGATGGTGGAATATTGCTAAAATAATCTGGATTTGATTGTAACTTATGACTGTTCGGAGCTCGGGCGGGCCCGGGCTCGCCCACGGGCTCGGGCCCGTTCAGATCGGAGTTTGTCCAAAGTCCAGTAAATAAAGATTAACTTTATAATTAATCCAACCATATAGTCGATAATTTAGAAATAGTATTTATTGCCTCATTCCAACTGGCGGGTTCTGGATGATAAACCAAAGGGCCTATAAATTTTTCATACCTTTCTTTGTATAACTCCTTCTCAGCCAATATTTTTAGCCCATATTTTAATTCTTCAACAGGGTTATCTCGAAACTCCTTACTGTGAGACCCAAACTGCTCAACATCGATTTGAATTACTCTATCTACTAGTTTTCCTATCGAGCCGAGATCTGAAATTAATTCTCTAATTAAATGAAGATCATAGACATGTCTGATTAAAGTCTCATCATCTTCCTTTGTATTATCCCTGGCAAATGCTGCAACTCGTCTAAGTAATGCTACGAACTTTTCACTTACTATCGACTCAATAGCTGCGCAGGGCAAATTATTGATTTCTGCTTCTTGTTGGGCTACTTTCGCATATAGAGAGCCAATAGAATGGTCTATAGCTGGCATGAGTAGGACTGATTCTGTAAGCTCCAGCTGTAAGTGAGGCCGTAATGCTTCGCTCTTAGGATAATTGATAGGATATTTGATAAGAAATTGTTGATATTTTCCCTCATTTCGTTTCTTACAATCTATTAGCTGAAAATGAGGTGAGGAATCTATAAATGAAATGATTGTTTCTTGAATATTCCGTCTTTTTTGCCTCTTTTTATCTCTTGATGCATAAGACATTGAGCTCGAAGGAACACATTTAATATCGATATCTTCTGACATACGATAGGTATTTTTATAGGCTTTTGCTAAACATGTGCCACCAGAAAAAACCAAATCATAATCATCAAAAGATAATGAAACGAGCGCATTGAGCAACTGAACAGCGTAATAATCTTTTTCAACAATGGCAGGATTTTTAATGCCTAAAGCATCGGCAACATCTGCAAACAAGGTTGAATCAATTGCTGACATGCTTAATTAGCTCGAGTTGGAATTTATCAGTGCCTATTTTACGGGCGAACCGATCAAATACAATAAACTGAGTATTTACAGGTAATTGTGAAGATCCACTTTGATAGGCGTTAACAGCATCGGAAGATTGGTAGTTTACCCGTAATCGTTTTAGAACTTCACGAGCAACTTGCTCAAATCCCCCTTCAGCTGCCAACATAGGCTTTCCAGTGAATCGATTTTGGCGTGCTTTTGCATAAACACCGTAACCAACTCTCATCAATTGGCCTTCTGCTTCCAGATTGCGGAGTGCTCTACCTACTTGGTCGTATCCCCCCATTTTTTTAAAATCGGAGCGTAAAAATACCTGTCGATTTGAGCGACAAATTCTGAGATTAATTCTGTATTTTAGAGGTTGTCTCTTCATATTTATTAAAAGTGTATATGATAGCTACTCATACTATAGCAAAAATACGACATTCTATCAAACAAAAATACGACATTCTGTTATGGAGTTCCTCAAACGTATGGTAGTCCTCGTATTCATACACAGCTGCGTAAAGAGGGCGAAAAACAGTTCTTAGCTCAAATTTGACCTGAAGGGGCTAGGATACTCATTCTAAATTGGACCAAAATTTAACTTGTTGTTTAATTTTAATTAGTGTAAACTAAAAAAAGTGAAGTAAAAAATCCAATGATCAAGAAAGTTATTATGCATCTTAATTACCACTTTTACATGATGTCAATGCGTAGCCTGAATACTGATATTCAGGTTGGGCTTGATGTGTTTATGAGTGGGCGCTAGTAAATTATCTCTTTCCTAACTTCAGTATTCAGGCTCTCCTCTTAAATCAATGCAAAAGCGCCATTAATTTTCTTTACGAGCATCGAGTCCCATGGGACAAGCGTCAGTAAAGAACTTCGCACGAACGAACCCTCTCCCGCCCTTCGGGCACCCTCTCCCCATGTCTGGGGAGAGGGGAAAATGAGGGAAGTTCATTAAGAGGTGTATTATGGCAATTTGTACATTAAAAGGTGTTGGCTCAGAATCGATAAATGAAATTTATTATCAAGAAATTAAAAGTATTTTCCAAAAATTGATTTCGTTACTTGTTGCACGTGGATTTTCTCCTGAATCTATCCAAATTTATTTTGAAGACGAAAAAAGACAAATCCATTTTGGGTATTACCCAGATGAGATTGAGGCATTATTTGAGTATGCCGAATATGATTCAATCGATTTCAGAAGATTTACCCTGTTCAATTTTTCAGAGCCGAATAATACATGTACAACGTACCGCTATTATCTTTCGCACTACAAAACTAAATCTCAGTATGCTGAAGAAATTAGGGCACTTTGCTTTGAATATGAAGCGGTGCTTAAAAGAAACCATATCTCAAAATTATCTTGGTCTTTTTTTAATCAATCGAAAAACTCAATTTTAGAAGCAGATCAAAAGAAAAGTTGTTTGAGATCAGTTTTTGAAAGAATTGCAAGAGGTTCTGATAGCCAATATGGGATTTTCATTAATGAAATTCACCATCATGCTTTTCCTAAAAAGTTTTTGATAGCGAATTTAGACTATTTTAAAACACTGGGGATTAAAACCTTATTTTTTGAGTTTCTATTTTATGAGAGACATCAAGTACTATTAGATGCTTATTTTGATAGTGAAACAGAGGACCTTCCATTTGAATTGGTTTTTTATTTAAAGGCTAAAGATAAGTGGTCTAACTGTATTGGAGCAAGTTATATAGATATTATTAAAGCTGCAAAGCGAGCAGGAATACGTGTAGTGGCTTTAGACTCTTATGCAAGTTTATTGTCTGCTAGCGATCTTAAGAGCAATAATAGTCATCTTAGACTAAAAAGTTTTAATGGTCGTGCTGCAAATATTATTCAAATAGAATCTAATGGTAATCCTTATTTGGTTTTTTTGGGATTAGATCACGGATATACACAAGGTTTTAGTGGTAAAGTCAAAAGTGTGACTGAGTTAGTATCCTGTTCTTATGCTCATTCTATTTTCTTATATGATAGAAATTTTAATGATATTCCGGTTCAGTATTGGAGTGAGGATCAACGATACGTAAAGATTGATCGATTTTTTGGTCGTGGTCGTTTTGAAAAAGAAGAAGTCGAGGTAGATACTGCAGAGAAAGATTGGGGATGTGAAAATTATCGACTTTAAATTGCAGTATAATCTCCGTCGACATAAAGGATATGTCCTGTAACATAAGAGCTGGCGGGTGAGGCGAGAAAGATATAAGGTCCAACTAATTCTTGTTTAAAACATTTTCTACCAAGGGGTGTGAAAGTGAGAGTTCTTTCTTGTTCTTCTTGTGTAGTATGTACGGTTACACCCGCCATGATGTTTTCAACGTAACCAGGCGCTACTGCATTTACGCGAATATTATGCTTAGCAAGTTCAATAGCCATGGTTTTCGTTAGCTGATTAATTCCACCTTTCGATGCTGCGTAAGGTACGAGGCCACTTATTCCAATTGAACCTGTTATAGAGGAAGTAAAGGTAATTGTTCCAGCGATTTTATGTGTTAAATAGTATTGAATTGCGGCTTGAGAAAAAGAAAATGCGCCTTGTAAATTGACATCGAGTATAAATTTCCAGTCTGTTTCAGAATAGTTTTCAATGGGTTGGATAATGTCAACACCGGCATTACAAATGGTTGTGGTTAACGATCCCAAGTCAGAAGCTGCTTTTTTAACGGCATTTTGGCAAGATTCAAACGATCTCACGTCGCATACGACACTGGATACTCGATTTCGATATTGATCGTTTAGTTGTTGTAATGCTTGATTAAGCTCTGATTTATTTTCAGATGAAATGATTACTTTGGCGCCCTGCTCCAAGAAACCTTTCGCTAGTTCAAACCCTATTCCGCGACTTGAGCCTGAAATCAGTACACATAAATCGTGGACATCAAAAAGATTGTTCATCAATGTTCTCCAGGCCCTAGTGGGTTTTAGATTTTAATAAATATTTAAGTCGGAATCTACCTCTTCCCTCCACCTAACGGCGATTGCATTAAAACGCACAAAATATGAACGGAGTAACCGAGCCGCGACCGTTAGGGAGCGGATGAGTGAATAGACTTAAAGTGGTGTTAAAACTAATCGCTCTTTGTTTTCAAATAATGCCATTGTAGTACCTTGCTCATGGACAACGTATTGAATTGTTGCTTCAATGTCTTCTTCTTTCCAGAGGTATTGTGTACTGCCATGACGAGTCCATCTGTGATGTCTGCCTTTATCTAAATTTACCCTATTTAAATCACGAGATGCGTAAGCTTTTAAAGTGTTCATAATTTTCTCTGGTTCAACGATTGCATGACACACAATATGCACATGATTGGTTCTTACATGAGCTGCTAATAAAGTCCATTGCCGGTAGATACAAACTTTTTTAATGGCATTCAAAACAATAGTACGTCTTAAGTTATCCAGTAAATACGGTTCCTCAGACATGTAGGTTTTTACTCGATTTGCTCTACTCTGATCATAAGGTAAAAAATCTGTTCCAGGTGTATTATGGGATCGATCAACCGATGTCGATTTTTCTCCATGTAACCAGGCCCCATAGCATGTAAATGTAATAAAATAGGCGAGTGGAATTGAGGGTTCCAGATTCATCATCAGTTGCTCCTTTAACATTGTGGACTTGTTTTTTGAATGGGTTAGCTTAAGCTGATTTTCCTGAGATAATTTTAGTCAAATATTCTTCCAATTGCGACAGTCTTTTTTCTCATGAGAAGGGATCCCATTTGATAAATCTAGAAATTGGCTTAACCAGCTAAAGCGTGATTTACCAAACTTGTTAAGTAGTTTTTCCTTCTCTACCAGCTTCATCCGCTCCCTAACGGTCGCGGCTCGGTTACTCCGTTCATATTTTGTGCGTTTTAATGCAATCGACATGTCCACCTAAGAATTCCTCCTGCCTGGTAGCTATTCAAGAGAATGAATTATGTCAGCTCTGATTGGCGGAATGGAGTATTGTAGTTCCGATTATACTAATTCTCATACGCATCAAGGTCATTCAAGGTAAGATTTTTTTCTCATCTCTAGGAACGCCATAAATCTAAACGTCAGAGATTCTTTAGAAGCATTGGGTGGCCATACAACATAAACAGGAAGGGATTCAGCTTGCCATTCAGGTAGAGGTTCAACAAGATATCCCTGATGGATATCTTCTGCCACAAGAAACGCAGGCGGAGTTGCTAAGTCCTAACCCAGCAATGGCCAATTGGCAAACAGCATCCATGCTATCGACGATGATTCTTGGTTCAAAATCGATTAAACAAGTTTTGCCTTTTTGATTGATTAACGTCTTGGTATTTGGACGCATTTTGAGCCCGATCCAATCCCATTTGAGTAAATCCTGCGGCCGTCGTGGAGACTTATGCTTGCTCATTAAAGCAGGGGCAACGACGAGTTTACGTTTCATAGTAAAGAGTCGTTTAGATTTTAAAGCACTGTCTTTTAAGTCGTCCTATTCTAATCGCAAGATCGATGCCTTCCCGAATTAAATCCTGCTGTATGTCGCTAAAGCTTATTGAAAGCACTACTTTTGGAAACGCCTTGGCAAATGCAGCAATATCACCAACAAGCGGACTTCTTGTGAGCATTGCTGGGACAGTCAAGTTTAATTTGCCAGTTGGTTCAGTAGCGTGATATGCAATGCTATTAAGCCCTTTTTCTGCGGCCGATAACATTGCTTCCGCACTCATAAATAATTTTTCGCCTTCATAAGTAAGGGAAAGTCGTCTCGTGGAACGATAAAGCAGAGCGACGCCAAGTCGCTCCTCTAGCTGTGCCACATGGTGGCTCACAACCGAAGGTGAAAGTTTTAGCGCATTTGCTGCTGAACGAAATGAGCCGGCCTCTACCACTTTGGCGAAGATTGCCAATGCCCGTAATTCATCAATCATTATATCATCCTATCGAATAGTTAATTCTAATTATAGCATCTAATCAAACTCTTCTTGGTATGGTAATCTATTAAACAAGTATGATATAGGGTAACTCCCCACGTCATCCCGAGCGTAGCGAGAGATCTCCAGCAAACGGCACATATTTAAAAATTGTGCCACCGCATGGAGATCCCTCGTCGCAAGCTCCTTGGGATGACGTGGGGAGTTACGATATAGGAAAATAGCGATGACACTTTTATTAGCAATGTTTTCATTTTCTTTGGTCATGTCAATTACGCCAGGGCCTGTGAATATGATTATTCTTTCCTCTGGCATTAATTATGGAGTAAAGAGAACTATTCCTTATGTGTCAGGGGCGACCGTAGGCTTTACCTTATTATTGCTTTTTATTGGATTTGGATTTTCGCAGTTTATTAATGCCTATCCATTTTTTCTGACCTATTTAGCGATTGCGGGCTCGTTATATATTATTTATATGGGATACAAAATAGCTTCTTCAAAACCAGAGTTGGAAATAAGCAAAAAGGATGCCCCCAAATTTTACGAAGGTTTTTTACTTCAATGGATAAATCCTAAAGCATGGATTGCTTGCGTATCTGGGGCCTCAATTTTCTCTAGCGCAAAAAGCTATGATCCGTTTTTAACGTTTACCATTATTTATTTTATTGTATGTTATATTTCGCTGGGTGTTTGGGCAATTTTGGGTGATAAAGTATCGCATTTATTAAAAGATCATTTTCGTCTACGACTGTTTAATTTTACCATGGGATTATTATTGATGATAACAGCGGGATATTTATGCTTCAGTCAGATTGTGAATTCATAATATCTCGACTTCCAGCATTGCACAAAATGCCTTGTAATTTTACCTGATAATCAATTGGTCCGTTGCAATAATTTGTCTTTTTTATATCCAGCAAGCGTGTTTTTATGTATAATTTGTGCTCATTATTTGTAAAGCAAGGGTAAAACATGAGGCCTAAAATCAATCAATCCTTAACTCCCAATGTTTTTGGAACCTTAAACGAGGATATTGTGCGAGTAATCGCTAGCCATTCTTCCGTTAATCACATCTTAAGCTTAATGTCTGTATGTAAAACGACTTATCATTTATTCAAACCCAATCTAGCTTTAGTTTTGGCACCGAAGGCCCAGACTTGTGTTGTTCAAGGAAACCCAGAAGGATTAGCCTTAATCGCAAAACATAAACCAGAGGCTTTGTTCGAGAAGGGACGAGTTATCGATTTGCGCGGACGAATTTTTCCTAGCATATCAGCGTATCAGCTCACTATTTTTCTCTGTGATGAGGACATGAAGAAAACAATCGACCCGCTCATTCCTGAAGAGTTGAGGAAAAAACGCCAAGAACAATATGCTGAGCTTGGCAGCGGGGGTGCTGATTTAATTAAGCTTGACGTTGACCCTCTAGGGGCAGCAGAGAAGGATTTCAACGCCATTCTTACGTTTAAGACAACCTATACTATGGATGATGATATACAAAGAGAAGTCACTTTTCCTTTATTTGAAAATAAGGACGCGATTATTTATTACCAAGATAAAAAGGATAACGTCAACTTCTACTATGCCAATCGTGAAACGAAAGCGATTAAGAAACTTTCCGTTTGTACTAACACGGAGGAAGACATTCAGGCATTTAAAGCATTTACATTGTCCTTTGCTGAGATGGAAAATAACTCTAGTCGTCGCTCAAGTAATACAGAGCAGCAACTGATTGAAAAAATCTTCAAACGCAAACTACACCGTGATGGCATTGAGTATGAACAAAATGGCATACGCTACCGCGATAGCCGTACATCGTTTCGACTGATTAATGCCTATAGAACCTACATCAGATTGTATGAGGAATCGAAAAAGAATGGCCTGGGACAAAAAGCGTACAACTATTGGTGCACAGGTGTTGGAAAAGCCCAGGGCGAGGAAATGTGGTTACTACAACGCATTTGTGAGGAAGGCCGACCATATTCCACCCACTGCCTGCCAATTTTGACAATTTCAAGCGTGGAGTGAAGATTTATAATCGTAATCCTAGAAAAAGCAGTTGAAGCCGTAGCGAGCAAGTCAAAGGTGCTGAAGATGTTCGGCTTTTTTGAATTTTTTCGTGAAAGCAGTAGTCACCACTACGGTGAGCGAAAAAATTCAAAAAAGCCGAGCAGATTCAGTGCATTTGGCTTGCGCAGTAGGCTTCAACTGCTTTTTCTAGGGTAATACCAGTAGTAAGGAGGATGTGCTCCTGGACGGTAAATTGGTTGACGACTTTGGTTTGAGTTTTGCAATATATAAGGGGGTTAATGCAGTTGCACATTGCTGGGCTTTCGATCCCGAAGAGGATCTGCCTGCCATTTGCTGGCTTGTTGAAAACGCTAAGGCGAATGTTCTTGAATGTGAGCAAGAACAGGATTTGCAGTCATGTCAAAAATATAAGCACGATTAGTAAATTGGATTACATCACGCAGGGTTCTTATGGGAGCGCCGTCCGGTAATGGGCGGCGCTTACCCCGCTGATCAATTGGCTGCGTAATTTGTCTTTTATATATACAATAAGAGTGTTGTTATGTATAATTTGCAATCATTATTTGTAAAATGAGAATAAAGCATGAAACGTAAAGTCGATGAATCCATAACTCCAAATGTTTTTGGAACCTTAAACGAGGATGTTGCGCGAGTAATCGCCAGTCATTCTTCCGTTAATCACATCGTAAATTTAATGTCTGTATGTAAACTGGACTTTGGACAAATTTCGATCTGAACGGGCCCGGGCCCGTGGGCGAGCCCGAGCCCGCCCGAGCTCCGGCTAATCTACTTTTTGCGCCATTTTAGTCAACATCATAACGAATAAGTAAATCTCTAGCTAAGCGATAATGTTCTTCATGTATAATCCTAGAAAAAGCAGTTGAAGCCTACTGCGCAAGCCAAATGCACTGAATCTGCTCGGCTTTTTTGAATTTTTTCGCTCACCGTAGTGGTGACTACTGCTTTCACGAAAAAATTCAAAAAAGCCGAACATCTTCAGCACCTTTGACTTGCTCGCTACGGCTTCAACTGCTTTTTCTAGGATAATGAAACTATAAAGCAACCAACACAAGTGCAAAATGATTTTGAACGAATTATTCGAATGATTGGGACACCAGCTCAACCACCCAAACCCCGAAAAAAATCCCTTGGACGACAAGCGGGGAACATTCAGGTAAAACGCATGCGCCATCCTATCGTTAAAAAGTGGAAAAACACGGCTCTTGATGAAAAAATCATTGCATAATCAAGATAAAATAGTCAATAAATAGTGCAGATTGCGCGTTGTTATGCTGGAATATTGCTAATAATCTGGATTTGATTGTAACTTATCACTGTTCGGAGCTCGGGCGGGCTCGGGCTCGCCCACGGGCCCGGGCCCGTTCAGATCGAAGTTTGTCCAAAGTCCAGATGTAAAACGACTTATCATTTATTCAAACCCAATCTAGCTTTAGTTTTAGCACCGAAGGCTCAGACTTGTGTTGTTCAAGGAAACCCAGAAGGATTAGCCTTAATCGCAAAACATAAACCAGAGGCTTTGTTTGAGAAGGGACGAGCTATCGATTTACGTGGACGAATTTTTCCTAGCATATCGGCGTATCAGCTCACTATTTTTCTCTGTGATGAGGACATGAAGAAAACAATCGACCCGCTCATTCCTGAAGAGTTGAGGAAAAAACGCCAAGAACAATATGCTGAGCTTGGCAGCGGAGGTGCTGATTTAATTAAGCTTAGCGTTGACCCTCTAGAGGCAGCAAAGAAAGATTTCAACACCATTCTTACGTTTAAGACAACCTATACTTTAAAGGATGATAGGCAAAAAGAAGTCACTTTTCCTTTATTTGAAAATAAGGACGCCATTATTTATTACCAAGATAAAAACGGTAACGTCAATTTCTACTATGCCAATCGTGAAACCAAAGCGATTAAGAAACTTTCTGTTTGTGCTAGTACGGAGGACGACACCGAGGTATTTGAGACATTTAAATTGTCCTTTGCTGACATGGAAAATAACTCTAGTCGTCGCTCAAGTAATACAGAGCACCAACTGATTGAAACCATGCTGCAATGCAAACTACACCGGGATGGCATTGAGTATGAACAAGATGGCATACGCTACCGCGATAGCCGTACGCCGTTTCGATTGATTAATGCCTATAGAACCTACCTCAGGTTGCATGGGGAAGCTAGAGTTAATGGTGAGTGGGAAAAAGTGTGCTACTATTGGTGCACAGGTGTGGGAAAAGCCCAGGGCGAAGAAATGTGGTTACTACAACGCATTTGTGAGGAAGGCCGGCCATTTGACCCACTGCCTGCCAATTTTGACAATTTCAAGCGTGGGGTGATAATTAATAATATGAATCTGCTCCAGGACAATAGATTGGTTGACGACCTCGGTTTGGATTTTGCATTAGATAAGGGGGGTTGGGACTGCGCGGAGGATCATGAGCATAGCAGCGATGATTACGCCGCGAAGGATCTATTTGCCATTTGCTGGCTTGTTGAAAGCGCTAAGGCGAATGTTAATGAATGTGAGCAAGAGCAGGATTTGCAGCCGCAGAGCCCCTATAGCGCTCAGTAACTGTGTCTTGGCCGCTTAAGCGATTTTTAGCGCGATTGCTCTGTTACAATTGATATCCTTGCTGCTTAAGTTCCGCTAGGATTACCGGTTTTAGCAGCTTGTTGGCAAGGAAAATGGAACCGGTAGGGCTAAGGTGGTTAATATCGAAAGTCACTAGGCCCTCTCGTTTATTGTTGTCGACATAAGTGATGCAACCTTTTTTATTGCAGAACAAATCTAGTAATGAAATGTATTTGACATCGCTATTTGTATTCACATACTTTGCTTTCATAATTGAATCGGTTATGAAAATGTCAGGGTTAAGGGCAGTGGCAAGTCTTTTTGGCGTATAGTGCCAATATTTCTTAAGTATTAATTTATGTAATGGAAGGTTCCAGTACGGTAATGGCCCTAAAACTAGCACCTGCTTAACGCCTAATTGTTTTAATACAATCGCGATTTGTTCCAAATTAGAGTTGGTTTCGTGAGCTACGGATTGAGCAAGAATCACGATTTGCGGAAGTTGTTTTTTAATCATCTCTAGCGCAAATCGGTTTGATACCACACAATAATTATCATCTGCTTTAGGGCTACCAACCAAACTAGGAATACAGCCAGAACTTGCTATCTGCAATATTGAAATTTCTGGTGGCAGAGCGCTTGCTAACCCATGGTAAAGATGTTGCGCATGAGAATCACCCCAAAGAAGTACAGATAGCTTTGTTTTTGGCGTGTAACAACTAGCATCAATGGATGGCTTAGGTGCCGTAGTGCTGTGCATGTGCAGCATGGCGGTAAAATTGTAGAAGCTACATTCATTCCTAAATTTTGCCTCTATTCCATTATGAACAAGGTACTTATAATCGGGAAACGTGTTATCAAAATAATTAGCATACTCCATGCGATCTTTTACCCGAAAAATGAAACCGTTGTGTTTATAAGTAGTATATCCAGTAAAGCCAAGAGCTATCATGGTGACAACGAGTCCTGCCTTAACCCTAGTCTGTTGGCTATGGCGCAGTGGTTTTTCAATGAGTTTATAGGTTAGCCAAGCAAGGGCAATGCTAACCACAACCAAGGGGATAGACGTTTTTAAGCCAAGTTTTTCTCCCTCAAGAATATGCGCAAAGGATAATAAAGGCCAATGCCATAAATAAAGGGGAAAGCTAATTAACCCAAACCAGATCATTATTCGATGAGCTAAGACAAAGCGGTTTAGCCAGGCTTGAGGTCCAGCGGCGATGATGGAGAAGCTGCCTACGCAAGGGAATAAGGCCCACCAGCCCGGAAAATCCTTTCGTTTATCGATAAGCACCATTGCCAGGATAATTAATACAAAACCGAATAGGGATTGAACATTAGCTAATGCTTTGTGGGTGCTGGATAGATTTAAGGAACTGGTCTTACCAGAAAAGCCAAGGTTTAATTGAGCCTCCCAGCTTAGTGGGTGTAGAGTAAAATAGGCGAGCAAAGCCCCGGTTAGTAGCTCCCAAAAACGCATTGCAGGGGAGTAGAAGGCTGTAGCTGGGTGACGATGGACCTTAGCTACATTAAGTCCAAAGGACATTAAAATAATTGCGCTGATGATGAAAAGGATATTAAATTTTCTTTTCCAGGCACACCAAAGTAAAAGTGGCCAAACGATATAGAATTGCTCTTCAATTCCTAATGACCACAGATGCAAGAAGGGTTTAGTTTCGGCGATGTTATCGAAGTAACCGGTCTCCCGCCAGAAAGCGAAGTTAGCTATAAATCCGGCCCCTGCAGCTATGTGTTTACCGAGTTGCTTGTACTCATCACCTAGGAGCATAAACCAACCCAATGTGTAACAGGTTATTAATACAAGAATAAGGGCAGGGAAAATGCGACGAATACGTCGGGCATAGAAATCGGCAAAACTAAAGATATCTTTAGCTAAATTGTCCAAGATGATTTTGGTGATTAAAAAACCGGAGATGACGAAGAAAATATCGACACCAACAAACCCCCCTTTGAGCAGAGCAGGAAATGCATGAAAACTGACTACGGAAAGAACTGCAATAGCGCGAAGACCATCAATATCGGGACGATATTGTAGCTGAGACATGAAAATCCTTGTTCTGAAGTACAAGACGCGTATTATTATCCATTAGCTTATAAATTAAAATAGAGTTTAATTAGTATATCCGCCCCCCTTAAACCGTCATTGCGAACGGAGTGAAGCAATCCAGTGACCTTTTCTAACATCTCATAAGGCCACTGGATTGCTTCGTCGCAGGCTCCTCGCAATGACGGTTTTGTCGCTGCGCTCCTCACAATGACGGTCCAGATGAAGGTTGTGTATACGAAGTTCTTAAAATAAATTATCCTGCTCTTGCGAATTTGTCACAGCTTGGTTTGCCGCGGTCTGATTTATAGGATGCTCTGTTGCTGCATCGCTGTAAACTGATGCTGAGGAGGAAGATTCTTCACTGCCTGGAATTTCTTGCTCACGAAAGTACTCTACGATGGCGTTCGTTTGGTTATTTTTAGCTAAGAGGCCGGTGGTCGGATCGATGTGTACTGCGACCACATTTTGTGGCTGGGCTAATTCTTGCTTAGAGATATTCGCTAAAATTATTCTCATAAAATCAATCCATAAAGGCAAAGCAAGATTAGCTGCATATTCATGTAATGATTGTGGGGTATCAAAGCCGACCCAGGTTGTGACCACGAGCTGGGAATTAAACCCGGCAAACCAGGCATCAACTTGATCATTGGTAGTTCCTGTTTTGCCAGCGAGGTCTTGTCGATTTAAGACTTTAGCAGCATGAGCGGTACCATGCTGAATGACATCTTTCAATGCAGAGTTCATTAAAAAAGCAATATCGGCAGGGATTACTCGGGGAGCTAAGGTGGACGGATCTACTTTTGTCGGATCGCAGTTGTTGCAGACTACCGTTGGTTTTGCTTGCAAAAGAGTCTTACCGTCATTGTCAGTAATATGATCAATCAAGTAAGGCTCCACTTTATAGCCCCCGTTAGCAAAAACCGCATAGGCAGTGGTTAAATCTAAAGGACTCACTGATAAGCTACCTAAGGCTAAAGAAAGGGCCCTAGGAAGGCTTGCCTTACGGAAACCGAAGTGGCTAATAAAGTCAATTGCATAATCAAAGCCGATATCATCTAAGACACGAATGGAAACTAAATTTCTTGAGTGAACTAACGCGTCTTTAAGACGTGTTGGACCATTGAACGTAAGGTTGTCGTTATGGGGCCGCCATAAATTAGCTTGGCTAGGATCATCAACGACTATTGGTGCATCATTGACTAGTGTGGCTAGGGTGTAGCCTTTATTTAACGCTGCGGCGTAAATGAACGGTTTGAAACTTGAGCCAGGTTGTCGTTCTGATTGCGTTGCTCGGTTGAATTTGCTTTTTTGGAAATTAAATCCACCAACGAGGGCTTCTAATGCGCCATTATTAGGATTTAAGGCAACTAAGGCTGCTTCCACTTGGGGAATCTGGGTTAAGAACCAATGGTTGTTCTGATTGTGCACATAAACGATATCGCCTACGGCAACAATTTGTTTAGCTTTAACAGGTGCTTTACCCATCCAACCATTTTTAAGAGCAGGCCTTGCCCAGGATAATCCTTCCCAAGGAATGGTAAATTTTAATCCATGACGCGTAGCAGCAGTGGCTTCTTTTTCACCAACAGCCAAAATCACCGCGGGCTCAAGATCATTAACCATTGGGTATTGCGCGAGTATCTTATGGAATGAGCTAGAGGCTTTATCATCCATACCACTTATATTTGCAACAGGACCGCGGTAACCATGGCGTCGATCGTAGGCAAGGAGATTGCTTGTCACGACTTGGTTTGCGGCAATTTGCAGTGGGCCTTTGATAGTTGTGTAGACTTTATATCCTTTCGTGTAAGCCTTAGAACCAAAGTGCTCAAACATCGATTGTCTGATCATTTCTGCTACATAAGGCGCATTGACTTGCACATTCGTACCATGGTATTTGGCAAGGATCGGTTGGTTTATTGCTTCCTGATATTCTTTTTCATTGATGTATTTTTCTTCGCGTAAACGCTCTAGAACATGGTCGCGACGCTTTTGGGCTGCTTGGGGATTGGCAATTGGATTCTGTGTTGACGGTGCTTGTGGTAAACCGGCTATCATCGCTATTTCAGCTAGATTTAATTCTTTCAAGGTCTTGCCATAGTAGACCATCGCTGCGGCTCCTACGCCGTAAGCACGGTTGCCCAAATAGATTTTATTCAGGTAAAGCTCAAGGATTTTTTCTTTGCTTAATTCTCGATCAATCTTAATAGCGAGTAAAATTTCGTTAAACTTACGGAGGAAGGTTTTTTTGCGACTTAAAAAAAAGTTACGGGCAACCTGCATAGTAATGGTACTGCCCCCTTGCGATTTTGTTCTGGTTTGAATCATGCGTACGGTTGCTCGCCCTAGCCCCAAAATGTCTACCCCAGGATGTTCAAAAAAACGCTGATCTTCAGTGGCTAAAAGAGCATGCACAAGCATGGGGGGTATTTCTTCATAGGTAACAGGTATTCGCCTTTTTTCCCCATATTCCTGTATAAGCAAACCATCTTGGGTATAAATACGTAAGGGAACTTGTAGACGCACCGTTTTAAGCGATTCTACGCTTGGAAGTTGGCTTTGCAGATAGACGTATAGCAAACTGGCACAGACAGTAAGAAGTAATAAAAGGCTAATGATTGCCCAAATGCCTTTACGCCAGAAATATGCTGGTTTACTCATTGGAGAAGTGGTCTATCTAAGAGTCGAGTCTGCCAATTATAGCACGTCATCCTGAGCGGAGCGAAGGATTCTCCTGAATGTGGCATAGTGCTTAATCAAGGAGATCCTTCGCTACGCTCAGGATGACGGGTAGCTACGCTCAGGATGACGGGTAGCTACGCTCAGGATGACGGGTAGCTACGCTCAGGATGACGGGTAGCTACGCTCAGGATGACGGGTAGCTACGCTCAGGATGACGGGTAGCTACGCTCAGGATGACGGGTAGCTACGCTCAGGATGACGGGTAGCTACGCTCAGGATGACGGGTAGCTGCGCTCAGGATGACGGGTAGCTACGCTCAGGATGACGGGTCGTCCCCTCCTACCAACCCCGCCGAATTTAATACTTTCCGTAATTTTTCTGTCAGCTTATTCGATTGATTATCTAGATGGCTTAATGCATGAGAGTAGTCTTCAAAGCTTACGTTGCCGGTGTTGACATCGTAGAGAGCGCCAACTAAACCTATATTTTCTTGGTCGATCATCAATCGTAAGATTTCGCTATCCTGGTAAATCTGCTGCAGAGTATTTGCAATATTAAGCTCTGTGACTTTAGTTACAAATTCATAATTTGTTGAGCTCCGATTGCTTGTCGTATCGGTTTCCGCAGCAACTGCTGGTTGAATCTTGGCTAATAATTGGGTAATGTGTCCTTTTTCAATATGATCACAAGCTGCTTGGATCGCACCACAGCGGGTATGACCTAAGACAACAATTAGTTTTGCTCCGGCAACATGGCAGGCATATTCTATACTGGCTAAGACATCGTCATTCACGACATTGCCAGCAACGCGTACACAAAAGATATCGCCAAAGCTCATATCAAAGATGGTTTCAACGGGTACGCGTGAATCAATACAGCCTAAAACGACTGCAATAGGGTGTTGAGTTTTAGCTGTATAATGAATGTCGATTTTCGTAATGCGATGGACTCGAGTGTCGCCAAGAAAGCGTTGATTGCCTTCGCGCAATATATCTAATACTTGATAGGGCATTAAATGAGATTGCACATCATAAGTAGTCACATTGATAAAATTAATGTAATCATGAATATCATATTGTTCTTGGAACCCAATGAGATTGAGTGAGATTTGTTTTAATGGCGCTTGCTCTTGAAACTCCTTAATTAACTCAATAATTTCTTTATCCATATAGTTGCAATAGCGCGCATCAATAATGAGTTGCGAATTTTTAGGGATTGAACTTAGCTCAGCAATTAACGATGCTTTATTTAAAAAAGTAATTTGCTGTGGTAACACCAAACGGTTCGCTTCGCCAGTGGTATAGATCTCTTTAATAATATCCAAGCGGGCTTTCGAATTGGTATAAAGAATAAAAAATAGGCTTATAGCTAAGCCAATGAGAATACCGGCCAGGAGGTTAAAGATTACAATGCTGATGACAGTCGCAACAAAAGGTATAAATCTATCCCAGCCCTGGCGATAAATCGCGCTATATATAGATGGCTTAGTCAGTTTATAACCAGTAAAAATTAAGATGGCTGCTAAGGAAGATAAGGGTATTTTATTGAGCCAATTTTCAATAAGTAATACCGCAAAAAACAGAAATAAGCCATGTAAAATGGTCGACATCTTCGTTTTTGAACCTGCTTGAATATTTACTGAGGTACGCACGATCACTGAGGTTACGGGAATCCCACCGATTAAACCGGCAACAAGATTGCCAAATCCTTGCGCCACTAATTCTTGATCTTTAGAACAATAGCGATGTTTCCTATCCAGCTTTTCGCCTGCTTTGACATTAAGCAAACTTTCCAATGAAGCGACTATCGCGATGATAAAAGCATAGAGATAAACTTTAGGTTGACTCCATGCTGACCAGTTTGGAAATTGTAATTGGCTTAATAAATCGGTAAAGCCATTGTGCACGGGAATATTGACTAAATAAGGGTAATCTTGGGCAAGAGCAGAGTCAGTGGCAAGAAATGCTTCATTGATTAAAATGCCGGCGATTACCACCACAATTGGGGCTGGAATCCCTTTCAGCCATTGTACCTTCGTTTTTTCAGAATAAATGAGTATCGCAAAAGAAATAAGCGAAATGATAGAGGCACCGTTGTTTATATGTTTGGACAACTCATAGAGTGGGTTAAAGTCGAGGCCCTCTGTTGATTCTAAAAGATGGCTTTGTAACTCCTTAAGTGTTGCCGATATGGTAAATGCGAGAGGGAGTTGTTTAACAATTAATAATATTCCGATCGCACATAACAGACCTTGCACCAGATTCGAGGGAATATACTCAGCAACAAATCCGGCGCGGAGGCTGCCTATTACAACTTGCAAAACGCCTCCTAGGAGTAAGGCAAGCAGGAAGGTATTAAAGTCACCTAACTGGGTGAGGGCGGCTATAACTACAGCAGCCATGCCTGCTGCGGGGCCACTTACACTAACCTGGGAGCCACTGAGTACGCCAACGACAACACCGCCGATTATTCCGCTTATAATTCCAGAGAATAATGGAGCTCCTGAGGCAAGGGCGATACCTAGGCACAAAGGAATTGCTACGAGGAAAACAACTATACCTGCTATAAAGTCATGCTTTAACTGGCGTTGCTGATAGATACGGAATCTGCGCAAACTGATGTTGAGAAATCCTGTCATAATTGTTGGCCCATTGTTTGGGTGACAGCAATAGTAACGCAAATTGGGTAATCTTTCCAAGAAAGATATATTTCTTAACTTTTGTGTAAATAATTGCACAGAGCAGGTCTGTGTCCGTGATCGGGCAAGGCACGCTCATGGGCACGTAAAGTTTCAGTCTTCTTCGTAAACAACAGGTTCGTCGCTCAATGTACAATTAACTAATTGCTTTTCGAGGTTTTTAAATTGCCAGAGATCCTGATCCATTAATTGACTGGGTTTAATACTTTGTAAGGCATGTAAAATATTACTAGGGATTTTCGGGTTTTCTACCGCAAGCTGATCAATAAGGTTGCCAATCCGTTTGCGGGCAAGATTTTCCTGAGATCCACATAGGTTACAAGGAATAATAGGAAAGGCTTGTTCTGTAGCAAATTCGATAATGTCCTGCTCTTGAACATAACATAAGGGGCGAATAACGATATGTTTTTTGTTATCACTTAATAACTTAGGAGGCATAGAGCGTATATCGCCATTATAAAGAATAGACATCATTAGGGTACGAATTAAATCGTCACGATGATGCCCTAGAGCAATTTTTGTGTACCCATTTTCTTCAGCATAACGATAAATAATTCCACGTCGTAATCTTGAGCATAGGGAGCAGTATGTTTTTCCTTCAGGTATCTTTTCTTTAACAATACTGTACGTATCGCGCGTTAAAATTTCATGAGCAATGTTTCTATCACTAAGCCATGCGCGTAATTTGGTATCGTCCCAACCAGGTTGGGCTTGATCAAGGGTAAACGCAAATAGGGTAAATTTATTGTTAGAGCGGCAGCGTAAACTGTGGAGTAGGGTAAGCAGAGTAAAGGAATCTTTACCACCCGATAAGCAAACCATCACGCGATCCCCACGTTGAATCATATTGAAATCAGCAATCGCTTTGCCGGTATAGTGGAGTAATTTTTTTTCGATAGTCGATGGGCTAATAGACATAATGATACCCTAAATTGATTATTGGCGTCATTGTTGGGCCAAGGCCCAACCTACGTTTCAGGACTTACGTAAACGTAGGTTGGGCCTTGGCCCAACAATGGTGCGGGTAGTTTTTAACCAAGAATTAATTTCTTCAAGATCATTAACGTTTAACGTACCTGCAAGATATTTCAAATTCAAGAATGCGTTGATTAAATCATACTGGTCACTAGCAAGCTGCTGTTGAGCTTCAAAAAGTCGTTGTTGTGCATTAGTCACATCGACCATGGTGCGCGTGCCAACTTGAAATTGTGCGTCTGTACTATCCAATGCACTGCGCTGGGAGATGAGGGTTTGCCTATCTGCTTTGACCTTAGCGATCCCATCAATGATGGTATTAAAAGCGATACGACTGTTGACTTCCACATCGCGGTAGGCCTGTTCTAATTGCTGACTCGATGTTTGAAAATCATATTGCGCTTGTCTAGTTTTTGCCGCAACTAATCCACCTTGAAATACAGGGAAATTCATTGCGATTGCCACATTAGCATTCGTTTGTCTCGCAGGGAGGTAAAAGCCGGCGACATTAACAGGGTTTCTCCGGGTAACACTCCCAGTGTTATGTGTTTGCGTTGCATTACCCTGTAACGCAAAAACAGGCCAATTGTCTGCAGATTGGGTTTTAATTTTGTTCCGTGCCGCCAATAAGCTATATTTAGCGGCATAAAGCTTGTAGTTTTGCCGAAAACCCGTATTGATCCACTCACGCACGTTAGTAGGCTCAGGTTTAATTAATGGTATGCGGTTATAACGAAGTGGGGATAAGTATTCATCAACATGATTAGTTAATTTACGTAAATTTTCGCTTTGATTAATTCGATTATTTTTGGCAGCGATAACTTGGGCAGTCGATTGATCAAAAGCCGCTTTAGCTTCATACGCCGAAGTCTCCGGTTCTAAACCTACTTTGAAGCGCTGTTCGGCTTGGTCAAATTGATGTTTATTAGCACGCTTTTTCGCCTCAGCAAAATTGAGGGTGTCTCTGGCGAGTAAGGCTTGGAAATACGCTTTGGCCGTGCGCAATATTAAAGCCTGCGCAGCATCGTTAAATTTGGCTTGTGCAGCTTTCACGGAAGCTTTCGCTTGCTGCACTTGTGACCAAGCTTTATAGTTAAAAAGAGTTTGCGATGAATTAACCTGCCATTGCGCACTGTTATAACCCCTGCTCAGCTTACTTCCTTCTGCAGCGACATTGATATAATTACCACTAGCCAAACCTTTGAGAGTTAGCTGTGGATACAGAGCAGCACGTGCTTGAGGTATTGCCTCGCCACTTGACATATAGGTGCTATAGGCCTGTTTGAATACAGGATCATTGTCTAAAGCTAGCCGATAAATATCCATGAGATCGGTTGCATGGGATAAGAGAGGCACGCTGACAGCAAACAGCAAACATAATAGCGTTTTTTTCATACGACTTGGTCCTAAAAAACGAATTCTTTCGGTTTCGATTTATCGATTAAAGCGGGTAGACATGTTTCAAACAATACTTTGCCATGCCAACTACCGTCATGGTCTAAACTATGTAATTGGCCTTGCATAACCGGTTCTTTACCAACAACAGCGAATAATTTTCCACCTGGTAAGATTTGCAAACGCTGCGTTTCAGTAATTGATTCAAACGAACCTGTAAATACCACCACCTCATAAGGTGCTTTATCGAGCCAGCCTCGACAAGCATCATCAGTGATCAATTCAACATTGGTGCAGTGATGCTCATTAAGTTTACCTCGTGCATAGCTAGTAAAGCTTGGGTAACAATCGATACTTAATACTTTTTTGCCTAAACGACTTAAAAGAGCTGTTAGATAACCCGTTCCAGTACCTACTTCTAGAATAGTCTCATGCCCACGCAGATCGAGTGCTTGCAGGAGGGTGCCTTCTTCTAAGGGGGTCATCATTCTTTGCTCATGATCAAGAGGAATTTGCATATCGGAGTATGCAAAAGCTTGCATGGCCTTAGGAACAAATTCGTGGCGCGGGATTGCGTCAAATAGAGCGAGAATGGTTTCGTTGAGAACATCACCAGTACGAAGCTGCTGTTTAAGCATATTAGTTCGTGCGCTTTGACTTATAGCCATTAGTTCACCATTACCTTAGATTGCGTGCTAGGTTTAACCTAGAAAAAGCAGTTGAAGCCTACTGCGCAAGCCAAATGCACTGAATCTGCTCGGCTTTTTTGAATTTTTTCGCTCACCGTAGTGGTGACTACTGCTTTCACGAAAAAATTCAAAAAAGCCGAACATCTTCAGCACCTTTGACTTGCTCGCTACAGCTTCAACTGCTTTTTCTAGGTTAAAATGTTGCGTCGATTTTAGCAGGTATTGTGAAAAGGTGCGAATTGTAATGGTATTTGTTATCATCGCCGCATTTTATAGGACGCAAAAGGAGAAGACTATGCGTGAGCGGTTTACTGAGTTTTTGCATGGCGAATTGGATACGCTTAAGGCGGAGGGTCTATACAAATCAGAACGTGTGATAGAAAGTCAGCAGCAAGCTGCAGTAAAAGTGAAGGAAGGGGAAGTCATTAATTTGTGTGCGAACAACTACTTGGGCCTTGCTAATCATCCGCTGTTGATTGCTGAAGGGCAAAAAGCCCTGGAGAAATACGGTTATGGCATGGCTTCTGTGCGTTTTATTTGTGGCACACAAACTGTACATAAGCAGTTAGAGCAAAGAATAAGCAATTTTTTGGGTACTGAAGATGCAATTCTCTATTCGTCTTGTTTCGATGCTAATACGGGCTTATTTGAAACGCTTTTAAGTGCTGAGGATGCCATTATTAGTGATTCCTTAAATCATGCCAGTATTATTGATGGTGTGCGCTTGTGTAAAGCCGAACGATTTCGCTATGCCAATAATGATATGAACGATTTGAAGGAGCAGCTTATTGCGGCTAAGCATGCCCGTTTTCGTCTTATTGCCACGGATGGCGTATTTTCTATGGATGGTATAATTGCCAATTTAGCTGCAATCTGTGAATTGGCCGATCGCTATGATGCAATGGTCATGGTGGATGATTCCCATGCCGTTGGATTTATGGGCGAAACAGGGCGTGGAACACCCGAGTTTTGTGGTGTAACCGATAGAATCGATATTCTTACTGGAACTTTAGGCAAAGCACTTGGTGGTGCTTCAGGAGGGTATACGGCGGCAAATGCGGTGATTGTTGATTGGTTACGGCAACGTTCCAGGCCTTATCTTTTTTCCAATACCCTGGCGCCAGTAATCGCGCATAGCTCGATTGCTGTGTTAAATTTACTCGCAAACAGCAATGAATTAGCGCTAAAGCTGAAACGTAATAGCCAGTATTTTCGTAAAGGCATGGCCGAGCTGGGATTTAATCTCGTTGCAGGTGAGCACCCAATTATACCGGTTATGTTAGGTGATGCTGCGTTAGCAGGTCGTATGGCAGATCGTTTGCTGCAAGAAGGCATTTATGTTGTTGGTTTCTCTTATCCTGTAGTTCCCAAAGGCAAAGCAAGAATTCGTACGCAAATGTCTGCGGCCCATGAATTAGCGCATCTCGATAAAGCCTTAAGTGCTTTTGCTAAAGTGGGTACAGAGCTTGGGGTGATATAACTATTCAACCTGCGCTGTAACTCCCCAGGTACGTCATCCCGAGGAGCTTGCGACGAGGGATCTCCATGCAGTGGCACAATTTTTAAATACGTGCCGTTTGCTGGAGATCCCTCGCTACGCTCGGGATGACGTGGGGAGTTACCCTGCGCTCAAATCTGACTTTTCACCGAGATTTTAGAATTGTGGTGAATAGATATGAGGTGATTTAATAGGGAGTATGTATGCGATCATTAGTAAAAGCTAAACCTGAGCCGGGGATTTGGCTGCAAGATGTGCTAGTGCCTGAGTATGGCGTCAATGATGTGCTTATCAAAATTCATAAAACAGCTATTTGCGGCACTGATATTCATATTTATTCTTGGGATGAGTGGGCAAAGGCGACTGTTCCTGTTCCAATGACTATTGGCCATGAGTTTTATGGTGAAATTGTAGCACTTGGCCATGAAGTTAAAGGGCTTAAGCTGGGCCAACGTGTTTCAGGAGAGGGACATATTACTTGCGGCATGTGTCGCAATTGTCGTGCGGGCAAGAGGCATCTTTGTCGCAATACTTTAGGGGTAGGTGTTAATCGACCGGGTTGTTTTGCCGAGTATCTCGCCTTACCGGCCACGAATGTGCTCGTTTTACCGGATAATATCACTGCTGAGCAAGCTGCAATTCTTGATCCTTTAGGTAATGCCACGCATTGCGCTCTGTCCTTTGATGTCGTGGGTGAAGATGTATTGATCACTGGTGCGGGTCCAATTGGCATTATGGCTGTCGCTATTGTGCGTCATATTGGTGCTAGGCACGTGGTTATTACGGATGTTAATGATCATCGTCTTCAGCTTGCTCGTGAAATGGGAGCTACACGCGCTGTTAACATTAAATCTCAATCGATCAAAGACGTGATGGACGAACTGGGCATGATAGAGGGCTTCGATATTGGTTTGGAAATGTCTGGCAATCCTACTGCGCTAAATGACATGATCAAATCAATGAATCATGGTGGCCATATTGCCGTGTTAGGTATTCCTCCCCATGAAACAGCGATTGATTGGAACCAAGTTATTTTTAAGGGATTAATAATTAAAGGGATTTATGGGCGTGAAATGTTTGAAACCTGGTATAAGATGATAGCTATGCTGCAAAGTGGTTTGAATTTAGAGCCGGTGCTCACTCATCATTTCCCAGTTGTAGATTATCAGGATGCATTCAAGATTATGGCATCAGGTCAGTCAGGAAAAGTGATCCTCGATTGGTCTTAAAGATGGAGCATTTATGGCGCAATATATTTTTACGATGAATCGCGTGTCTAAAACCGTTGATAACCAGCGAGTTATTTTAAAAGATATTTCGCTGAGTTTTTTGCCTGGTGCTAAGATCGGCGTTTTAGGTTTAAATGGTTCAGGTAAATCCACCCTATTGCGCATTATGGCTGGGGTCGAGAAGCAATATGACGGTGAGGCAAGACCACAACCAGGGATTAAAATTGGTTATTTGGAGCAAGAGCCACAGCTTGATTTAACGAAGACAGTCCGCGCGGTTGTTGAAGAAGGCGTGGCAGACATAAAAGCGAAGCTAGCTGAATTTGATGCGATTAGTATGCGTTTTGCCGAGCCCATGAGTGATGATGAAATGAATGCATTGCTGGAACAGCAAGGTGAATTGCAAAATGATATCGAAACCCATGGTGGATGGGATCTCGATCGTCGCTTGGATATCGCGGCAGATGCACTGCGTTTGCCCGATTGGGATGCAAAAATTAGTGTGCTTTCCGGGGGAGAACGTCGTCGTGTAGCACTTTGTCGGTTACTCTTATCAAATCCGGATATGTTGTTGCTGGATGAACCGACTAACCATTTAGATGCAGAGAGTGTAGCCTGGCTTGAGCATTTTCTGGAACAATTTTCTGGAACTGTGGTGGCCATTACCCACGATCGCTATTTCTTGGATAATGCCGCGGAGTGGATCTTAGAACTCGATCGTGGCCAGGGGATCCCCTATAAAGGAAATTACACCGCTTGGCTTGAGCAAAAAGAAGCACGGCTAGCCATCGAAGAAAAGCAGCAATCCTCACACCAGCGCGCTATCAAAGCGGAATTAGAGTGGGTTCGTACTTCCCCTCAAGGACGTCATGCTAAGAGTAAAGCAAGACTTGCCCGTTTTGAGGAAATGAATTCCAAAGAATTTCAAAAACGTAATGAAACAAATGAATTATATATTCCACCAGGTGAGCGTTTAGGCGATTTAGTGGTTGAAGGAAAGCATATTCGCAAATCGTTCGGCGAACGATTACTGATTGATGATTTTAGTTTTCAATTACCAAAAGGGGGCGTGTTGGGAATTATTGGCCCTAATGGTGCAGGTAAGTCGACGTTGTTAAAAATGATTACTGGTCAGGAAAGTCCAGATAGTGGTGAGATTCGCATCGGTGATACCGTGAACTTAGCCTATGTTGATCAGCTGCGTGATCATTTAGACGATAACAAAACAGTATGGCAAGAAATTGCTGATGGACATGATATTATGCAGATCGGTTCATTCCAAATGCCCTCTCGTGCTTATGTTGGTCGTTTCAATTTTAAAGGTGCTGATCAGCAGAAGAAAATGATTCAGTTATCGGGTGGAGAGCGAAATCGGGTCCACTTGGCCAAATTGCTCAAGCGGGGTGGCAATGTTTTATTACTTGACGAACCGAGTAATGATCTGGATGTGGAAACGTTACGTGCTTTGGAGGAAGCCATACTGAATTTCCCTGGCTGTGTCATTGTTATCTCGCATGATCGTTGGTTTCTCGATCGGATTTGCACTCATTTGATGGCTTTTGAGGGTGATTCACAGGTCGTTTATTTTGCAGGTAATTACAGTGAGTATGAAGCTGATAAGAAGAAACGTTTAGGCGACGAAGCAGACAAGCCAACGCGAATTAAATATCGTCGCTTAAGTTGATGTAGGTTTTCAATTAATAGAGAGAGAAGTTTTACTATGAAAAAGTTGTTGTGGGCTAGCGTGCTGTGTCTTGGGCTTGCCGGTTGTATGGAATATTATGATGAATCGACATTGATAACTGATGATGCTGGCTATGTGCATAGAACCATGCATTACTTACGGGATAAACGGGGGCGCGAACATTTTCCGATAAAAGCAGTTGCGACGGGAAGGAGACAATTTATTTTCGATCCCCAAGCCTACTCTTGGGCTGCTTATGATCCAGAAGGCAACCGTGTAATGACAGGTAGTGCCTCAGGTGGCAAAGATGTTTGTGATGAAAATCCCTTGCAATCCTGCCGCACAGTGGTAGGAACTTTTCGGGTATATAATAAACGAAACATTGAATGTCGTTCCGGTGAGTACCCAGTAGAAACTACCGGTGGCGCAAAAATGCCTTACTGCATGTATTTCTTTAGAGGTTTTACCATCCATGCAGCTTATGATGTTCCTTATGGGAATACGAGCCATGGCTGCGTACGCGTTCTTCCTAGTGCTGCTAAGTGGCTAAATGAGCAATTTATTACTATAGGAACTCAAGTCACGATATTACCTTATGCGCAAGAAACTTCCTAAATTAGAACGTTTCTTACCATTATTTTTGTTAGAAACTTCGTAACTCCCCACGTCATCCCGAGGAGCTTGCGACGAGGGATCTCCATCCAGTGGCACAATTTTTAAATACGTGCCGTTTGCTGGAGATCTCTCGCTTCGCTCGGGATGACGTGGGGAGTTATGAAACTTCCTATTTTAGGAAGTTTTATGCTAAAATTACATTATGACAGCACTCAGAGAAAAATTAATTGAAACAGACTTTGTTGATCGCGTTTTTACGGATGGTGATCTAAATAACCTGTTAGATAACAGCGCTGCTTCACGGTATGGATTAGTTAACAAGGCCTTGAAGAAAGACGAGTTAATTCGAATTCGACGCGGTCTTTATCTCCTTTCAGACAAGTACCGTCGCAAAAAGATCAGTAAATATTTTCTTGCTAGCCGGATCGTACCCCATAGCTACGTGTCTCTTGAAAGTGCGCTTGCGTATCATGGTTGGATTCCAGAGCATGTGCAAACTGTAACAAGTGTACTAGCCTTAGGCAGAGCGAAAAAATTCATGACCCCTTTTGGCGAGTTTATCTACAATCAACTTTCCGTGAATGAGTATGAGTTTTTAACCGGTGTTATGCGAGTGGAGGAAATTGAGAGAGAGCCATTTTTTATTGCACTACCGCTGAGAGCATTAGCTGATTTTGTTTACGTAAAGAGAATTGATTGGGATGGGCTAAATTATTTAACAAGTAGTTTACGTATAGATAAAGAACAGCTCCTACAAATTGAATCCGATTTTTTCGATCAGATAGAAATGATTTATCAATCAAGGCGTGTATTACATTTTTTTAGCTGTCTTCGGCGGGAACTTAAGAAATAATGAACTCTATTATTGAAGAAAAATTAAAGTCTTTTACTTTTAATACAATTGAAGATGAGGAACATGCCTTAAAAGAAATATTACAAGAAATTGCGCTATATGGACTGGCGAATGCCAATTTTTTTAATGAGGCTATGTTTCACGGGGGATCAGCTTTGAGGATTTTACATGGTTTACCTCGCTTTTCAGAGGATCTTGATTTTTTATTAAAAAAGCCAAATCCTGAATTCAAATGGGAGCCTTTTATGAATGGTCTCATTGCAACTTATAAAGAGTATGGCGTATGCCCTGAGATCATTGATAAAAGTCGAGTCAGTAAAACAGTAAAAAAAATGTTCCTAAAAGATAATTCAATTGGGAAAATTATTGATTTATCGTTCCCTCATCACCCTGGCAGAAAGCTAATGATAAAATTTGAAATCGATACTAATCCACCTTTTGGATCGTTACCTGAACTCAAATTTCTAGAATTTCCTCTAGACTTTTCGATTATGTCACAAGATATTAACAGTGGTTTTGCTGGAAAGTGTCACGCATTATTATGCAGGGATTATGTGAAGGGACGTGATTGGTATGACTTTACTTGGTATGTCTCAAAAAAAATTTCTCCCAATTTTGCTTTTCTTAAGCATGCGCTCTTTCAACAAGGGCCGTGGGTTAATCAGGAAATCACTGTCGATTCATCTTGGTTGGTTGGGGTTATGGAGGAAAAAATTAAGAGGATGGATTGGATTAAAGTTGTCAGTGATGTGTCGCCTTTTTTAAGTACACCCGATAAGCAAGCATTGAATATATGGGGAAGAGATTTTTTTCTTAATAAGTTAAATAAATTAGCGCAATATACTCAACTGGACTGTACTCAAGAAACTTCAGAACTTGGCTAATCGACAAGACAACAGTCCAGAAGATGTGTGCTGAACAGAAGCATTGAGGGATCCGCACTAGCCCCTCCTGGGCAAACATCAGAAAAGAACTTGGAGTTCTTGGGGGTGTCTATCAATAACTGATCTCTAACCCCCAAGTGAAATTATTGCTTAGTCGATGGAGGAGTACTCGCTGCAGGCGCTGCCGCGTTTGGTGTCTCATTTTGGGTAGTAGGTTTGGTAGTCTGCTGGGGTATAGCAATCATTTGCATAATTCCTAAATCACCTGAAACTTTGCGACCAACAATTAAATTGATGGTCAAGGGTTGAGTTAGTTTTTCTTTATCATTTTGATAAACCACTTGCATAGGGATTATTACTTTCCATTGATTATCTTTAAGCTCTGAAATTTTGCTTTCGCCGTTAATCATTGAACTGACGCTAAGCTTTTGTGATTTAATTGCACTAAGATTACCTGATTTTTGTAAAGCATCATTGAAACCTACCCAACCTTGCTCAGTAAAACAAGTCTTTAAAGCGGATAGTTGGTTGTCAATTTTTGCATGGTCAAAATCGAACGATTGTTCCGCCGCTTTTTCCGCCCACTTCATAACAACTGCTTGCTCAACGTGAGTGGTTTCTGCAGGGATGCGATAACTACAATTTTGCGGTTGGGGTGGTGAAGAAGGTGAGTTTGGTGTGCCAATAGGTGCAGCGGTACCTGGTGATGGTGTGGCGCCAGCAGGCGCTGGTGTGCCTGTGGTAGGTGCTGGGGTGCTTGTAGCTAGTGTACTCGTTGGAGCAGCCGTTGGTTTGTTTGTGGCTAATGTAGCCGGAGCTTGTGTATTTGTAGCAGATGCTCGTTCGCTCGCATCGGCTGTAGTGATTGTGCCGTCAATTGAAGATTGTCCTCCTGGGACTGGAGCAGGCATGCTTGTAGATGGTGCCGGTGTACTTGAAGGTAGAGGTTGATTGGGAGTTGAGGGGATTGCTGTCCCTTTATCTGTTGGTGTTTGAATGCCTGAAGGTGCGGGAATTGGCTCCGAATCAGAAGTTTTGACTTGGCCCTTTTTGTGGGTAGGTGTTTTTTTCGAAGCTAGTTTAGCACCCGAAGTCTGTTTTTTTTGCGCCTTTGCAGAAGTAGCTGCCGTTTGTTTAGACTTTACATTGACTGATTTATCACTCTCTTTGGCATACACTGCGATACTTAAGATAGCCATCAATCCTGCACACAGCATGTGTTTTTTCATCGATACACTCCTTTTATATATATTCAGTTACAGCAAGATTCATCACTGTGCCACTTTGTAATAGCTATTGCAACAGGCTAATAAGTTTTCAGATTTGAGTATGAGCCAACGCAAAGTTTTTCCCCAAAAATGCGATAGCAATTTTTAGAATAGAACGAACACCTCGTGCTTGAAGTTCAGTCGCGTAATGTTTGTCATCCATTTGTTTTAACGCTTTTTCTGCTAATAATTCAAAGGAAGCTGGATCGTTTTCAGATTTGCGTTTGAGTTCAATGATAATGCCAAGTTTTGCAGGGTCTTTTGGAATAACCAAAATATCATATCGTCCCAATCCACTTTCGCGATTCGATTTGATTTCATGTGTTTCTTGTAAGTTAGCAATAAAACCTAATACTAGGCCATGGAAAAAGGCTTCAGGCTCTTTGGCTAAATCGTGGTAACTGACAATTTGGAGTAATACCTTTCGGAGATGGGATTCAAATAGTTCCATGTTTCCAGATACGAGGGCGGTCGTAAATTGGTTGTACCACATTAGGCCATGACCGTTAGATAACCACATACTAATAATATTGCGATAAAGATTATTCACCTCTTGGTTCGGTGTGCGTAATTGGCAAGTGGTTCCTAACCAGGCATTTTCGCAATTCGTAGCAGTTAAATAACCACTCATGAGTAATAAACTCCAAATAGCACTAGGATTTTTTACCAAGTCTGCAAAAACCATATTTTCGTCAATAAGTTGCTCAGTAGTCTCACTCTGCATCAGCATTTCAACCTGAGTTTTAAATTCGAGAGAAGAACATTTAATTAAATCTTTGATAAGCTGATTCTCACTGGTGTTAACCCAGTAGGGTTTTATCTCGCCTTTTTCTTGAACGCAATTAACAATCGACCAAGGATTATAAATCGTGGTATCGCCAAATTGATAACCGTTATACCAAGCTTTGATTTCCTCTGCTTTTTTTGATAAATTGGATTTGACTAAAATGTCAGTCACTTCAAATTCAGTAAACCCAAAATATTCGCTATAACGCTTACTGAGTGTGGAATAAGCCTTCAAGTTATTAACGCCGGAAAATAGACTTTCTTTTGCAATGCGCAAAATACCAGTAATCACTGCTTTATGAAGATAAGGATTATTTTTTAATGCAGGGCCAAATAAGCCACGCATAAATGTTATCATTTCATCGTAGTAACCATCTGTAAACTTGATTCCGCAGTTTTTGGACCTAATGGTTCTCAAAATTCATTCAAGCCGCTTTATGATATTTTAGTGCTGGCGTTGTCTCCATTCGACCGATATCTAGCCCCGCAAGATGTTTGCGAGAGGTTCTATCCGGTAAGGACTCTATCATCAATGTTTTGAATTTAGCAAACTCACTTTTAGGCTCCTTGGCATACACAATATGACTGACCCCATCGATTAGTGCGGCGGCATTAATATGCTCTACCAGACAACCAACGGGCATCCCGGGTTGCTTGTTTTTAAGGCGGGCGGATTGTAATGGGTGAAGAAGCAAAAGATGATTGCACAATAGGCTCAGCAACTCAAACCGACCTTTGCCTATGTGATGAACCCCAACTGCCACCACCTCCAAGGACCTAGCGGGGTGAGGGTCGCGACTCAACGCATCAAACAAGTACTTGAAGAGCAAAATCCCCAATATCTAATTCGTGCAGATATTAAATCTTTTTACAAATCGATTCCTCACCATCAGCTGATAGAAGACATCAATCAACACTATGACGACCCCAAAGTTCAAGCCATGCTCAAAGAAATTATCGTCAACCCCATTGAAACACCCACCCGATCAGTTAGCCCGTCTATTTCTGAGCATAATTCACCCACTATGGGGGGGGGGGAGACACAACTGAACAGGTAAAGCCTCTGCCAAATCGCATTGTCCCTCATCCAAGGACATTGCGCAAAGCACGCAACCAAGTCAACCAAATGGTCAATGATGGAGTCTCTCTTCCGAAGATCGTAAGTTACTTGCATTGTTGGGGAACATGGTGGGTGCGAACATCAGAAAGTTGGGATTACCAGGAATTATTTGTGTGGTTTTTTAATACCTGTTGGGGTAATAACCCTGCAGCGGGCTTTGCTGCAGGATTGCTTCTAAAGGCTAATAAGATACATATTGAGATTCTGAAATGTCCTCAGGTTTTTGAAGTGGACTATCTAGCCGTTGCATAAGCAAGGGAAGATCGGTCTCGGTTCGCATTTTATCCAGCGCGGTAATAGCCGCCAAGTCGAGAGTCGACCCAGGGCGGTTGCCCAAAGTGCCGGCGGGGCCATCCCTGCGGCCAATAGCAAAATTAACCCCCAGACCAATGAGGCCCGCGCCCCAAATTTCAGTAATACCGTTCTTAACCCAATTGGTAAATTCTAACGAGCGCTTGAATTTTGCTTTTGTAAAAGTCGGCTTGTCATAAAATGACTCCTCGGGGTCACAGTAATGTTGGCGAATATAGGCCGTTAAACGTTCTTGTTCTGTGCCTACAACAGTACACCAATGTTTTTCTCGCTGTGCCCAATCCCAGCCAGCAAAGTTATCTATATATGTTTTAAGCGCCAGCTTTAGCGGTTCAAGGCTAAAGAATTTCTCTTGATAATATGTGCCGTTTAATTGATAGCTTAATCCATTATCCAGTATGGCTTGGGCTTGCTCTTTTAATGCAATTCGAATCGCCTCACCTTCTTCATTGAGAGGAAGACAATCTAACATCATAGGACACATGTACTTGAGGTCTTTACTCCAAAAGGCATATTCAAAAACCGAGCAATTAAAGGTACGGCCAGACCAATCAGTAAAGAGATGTTTTTTTGCGGCTAATGCTGGGTGTAGTCTCAACAGCCTTTGCATCTGCTCTTGATTTGCTCCTACACTACATTCCACAAGTTTAGGCTCAAAATAATGTGCCTCTACCTTGTTAATCAAAGTGAAATTAGGGCGTAGTTCGAATAGCCTGTTGGAATGGGTTTGATTTCCCGTGGCATGGGACTCTACGAGTTTAAAAATTAAACGATTATTTTGAATCAAGTTATAAAAAAGGTGACACGTGAAGGCAAGAATGTTCCTCGTATCGACGTCCTTTTTTTCCCCCACTTTAGCTTGCACAAGAGGTAATAACTGGAAAATCATATTGATGACATCAGTCGGGACTCCTAGACTTTGAAACAGGTTAGGCCCTTCATATTTTTGCATTGCCATTATTTTACCTCATAGAGTAGATGTCTACGCACTTACCGCGCAACAAGAGTAATAATTATACAGAAATAGTTTTTTAAAATCAAATGTTAGCGGGATATCGAGTTGCCTCATAAGTAATGTTACCGAAATAAAAAAAATAATAAGGGACATTTTTTATGGGGAAGTTATCGTTTGTCAAAGCGATACCATGCTGCAGGAAAGCGTGAGAAAGGGAGCATCTTGCAAGAATTATGTGATTCGAGTGGCTATCATAAGAAGCATGCTATTCGGTTGCTCAATGCGGTTTGAGCGTGATCACGCAATTTGATGTTGCATTTTGCAAAATAGATGACGGAGGTAGGGTATTTTTATTTTGTGGGCTAAGAGATGTTTAATTTAGATGGTTAAGCTGCAGTGACTAAAGGATGGCATTTCTACCACCCTATTAATTAACTGGACTTTGGACAAACTTCGATCTGAACGGGCCCGGGCCCGTGGGCGAGCCCGAGCCCGCCCGAGCTCCGAACAGTGATAAGTTACAATCAAATCCAGATTATTAGCAATATTCCAGCATAACAACGCGCAATCTGCACTATTTATTGACTATTTTATCTTGATTATGCAATGATTTTTTCATCAAGAGCCGTGTTTTTCCACTTTTTAACGATAGGATGGCGCATGCGTTTTACCTGAATGTTCCCCGCTTGTCGTCCAAGGGATTTTTTTCGGGGTTTGGGTGGTTGAGCTGGTGTCCCAATCATTCGAATAATTCGTTCAAAATCATTTTGCACTTGTGTTGGTTGCTTTATAGTTTCATTATACATGAAGAACATTATCGCTTAGCCAGAGATTTACTTATTCGCATTGTTATGATGTTGACTAAAATGGCGCAAAAAGTAGATTAGCCGGAGCTCGGGCGGGCCCGGGCTCGCCCACGGGCCCGGGCCCGTTCAGATCGAAGTTTGTCCAAAGTCCAGTAATTAAGCACGATGTAAGTTAAAACGGGTCTTGATGTTCTGGGAGTTCGTGGATAAGCGATGGGCTCTGAGGATTTTGTGTAGATTGACTGTAGTACTGTTCAATGAGATAACAATACTGAGCATCAAAGGCATTGATTAATGCATAGAAGAAGGCCTGTAAAGAGGCAGCGGTTTCACCATCGAGAGTTGGCATTTTGATAGACAGAAGAAGTTTATCCATGGTTATTTTTTCCTGTGTTTAAGTGGTTGAGAAGCCGATTGAGCGAAGCAATCGAAGTAGAGTTTTTCGTCGAGTTGCGGCAGTTCTCGTTTTAAAGCAAGGGAGAGTAAATCATTGGCCATGACACAGAGCACACGGTAATTACCCATAGCATGTTCACACAAGGTTTGCATTAACGGGGTGGTCATTAACGTTGGATTTCCTGCGCCCTCAAGGAGGTAGTGAAGGCAGGCGAGCAGATGCTCGCTGCTCGCATGTTCAGTGTAAAGGCGTACACGAATACGGCTGCCTAAGGGGAGCAATTCATCTTGCTTTAACTTATTGGTTAATCGTAAATCACCTGCTAGGATAACGGTCAATAAGGTGCGTGAGTCAAATTGCAAGCTGGTTAATAGACGCAATTCATTGAGTACGCCAGCTGCCATTGCTTAGAGTCCCATCGGACTTGCGCTGCTTACGAGCGACCTGGGCACAAAATGCTTGCTTAAGTGCAGTACTATCAGGACAAGGACGGCCTACATGGCGCTCATTAAGGTAGCATTTAAGCGGTGTGGTGCCGATTTCACTGTGCAGTTTATGGTGATACTCCCCTTCAATCCAGGCAAGTGTTGCTTCATTTAATAAGGGTAACGTCAGCTTTTCTTCACCTTCTAGCATGGCGATTAATCGGCCCTCAATTTGTGACCAAAGTACTTCCTGTTTGGCGTTTTGCCATGGGGAATAAGGGAGTGTGGGTTGGTGGAGTATACCTAATCGCTCAAGCCCGCTCCTAAATTCTAAAGCGCTCATAGCAGCCCCATTATCCGTCATTAGGGCACGAGGTAAACCGCGTTTGAGTAACGCTTGCATAAAGCCATGGACTAATGTTTCTGTGGTTTCATCGAGGTACCACTGAGCATGGCAAATAAGGCGCGAGCGGTCGTCTAAGATAGCCAACAATAAAGGGGTATGCCAAAGGCCATCTTTACCTAAGATGGCGCGAGAGCCGTGATGAAAATCGAGATGCCATAGGGCATGCACATAGTCCACTTCGAAACTTCTGACTTCGCGAGACTCAAGACGATGCTGGGCCAACAATGCACCTGGGGTAAAGCGCTTTTTAGCCACTTTTTGTTTAGTCAGTCCCTGTGCTTTCATGTAGCGACGAATCGTATGATAACCAGGAAGTGGACCGTATTCGGGTTTTTCTCTGACTAAGCTTTGTAAGTTATCAACATGGAGCTGATAACTCCAACTGGGGTGTTGTTGATATTGCGTTTGCAGCCACAACTTGACTTCGGCATGAAGTGTTCTTGCAGCGCCTGCATCGGTTCGCTGCTTAGTACGCAGTGCACAAACAGGGTCACGATTTTCGCGAGCACGGTAATACCAACGCTCAATGGTAGTAAACCCAACTTGAAACGGGTTCCCCGTAATAGGGTGGATCCACTGTTTCTTGGCCAAAGCCATCAACTCAGCCCTTAATCCCCCTTTTCCAGGTGGGGCTGCTAGCAAAGGGCCAATTAGCGAAAAACGGAATCGAGCCCATTTTGTTTGTGGGGAATCAAACGAACGATTGTTACTCATAAGCACTCCTTGTTAATCGGTGAAACTTGAGTCTAGATGAGCGACTCGTTGAGCTAAAGCGACAAATTCTGCGTGAAAATCCACCCCCTTTAGACAGCGCGCAAAATGCCGGCTGTCATCGGCAGTACGAAGTGCAAGAGCAAGATAAGGCGCTGTTGTAAGTTGCCTTGGAAGAGAATGAACAGCGTATAGGGGTAAGGAGATTGTTGGCGAGCGCTTACGACCCTACTTTTTGCCTGCTGCCAAAATGAGGTCGTGATAAAGCATTCTCGCCACCAACGGCACCAGCGTTTCCAAGTGTTGACGCTAAGGGTTACGCCGAAGCACTTTCGAATGCGAGCGCAATTACGCCATGAGCCTTTACAGGTTAACGCAGAAATGAGCAACAGGATGGATGCAACATAACGGCATCGCCCCATGAATCGCATCGAGGGGGTTGTGGTTCGTTTACGACACCGATTGCAGCAAAAACTCATGCGGGTTTGATAATAGCACCTCAGAGACTGTGGGAGTCCAAAAGGGCTGCGTGGATAGTTTGCATGATGAAGCGCCCCACCGCAGTAGCTACAACCTGCCTGGGCTATTTCTTTTGCGAGATCTTGATCACATCTCAATAAAAAAGCATGAAAGCTAGATTTTGATAGGAATTTGTGCGACATTTTTATTCTCTTCGCATTTTGGTCGATATGAAGAGAATACCCTCAGTAACTTTTTTGCAAGTTATTTGAGGGTTTTTTATTTTGAACCTTTAGATAATTTGATCAGAATTAAGAACAATCACATCAAATAATTAGATCAGGCTGAATTATATGCACGCTCGCATAGCTTCTTCACCATAAACCCATTGGGTGTAGCATGTCGTTGATCTAACTGGGCCAACAAGACCACATCCCCAGGCGTATAAATACACTCAAATCCATTGTCAGTCCTTTGGTAGCGCCTTACACTACCACACTCCGTGTAACGTTGAATCATCCGTGTAAGCTGCTGCCTAGAGTATCCTGTGATTTTTTCTAAAAACCGAATAACAGTTCCTTTCTCATTGCGCTTGAGCTGTCTATATGAATAGCGTTTTAATACACCGTCTACGAATTTATAGCGGTCATCCTAGAGGCAATAGCAAATGCAATCGTTTGGCTACCATCTAAAAATAATCCCATTTCTGATACTGTTAACTTGTCTATATTCATGATCGTTTTCATCCGTTGATCATGAAGACTATTTATCGAGTGTCCAGACTCATTTCATGTTGGAATTACGGGACACCCTTCAGACTCATTTCATATTGGAAAACTCTGTTTGTGTGTGTCTTGAAAAAGGGTGCCAGAAATTACCGAACTATCATATCTGCATGCTTGGCAACGATACAGCCCGCTGCTCATTTTCCACGCATCTTTGCTTTTGCAGCGTGTACAAACATAACCATCAGGCCATCGGATTAGACTTAAATATTCCAGGCATGACTCTTCTGTTGGAAAAAGATCCATCAATTCGACCAAATTTGCAGTGTAGATACTCATGGTACCAAACACTACATGTAGTGGGTAGGTTAGTCAACTGCATACCCAGGTTAGAGAGATACAAGTAGGAGAAATAAGTTACATGCGGTCCACCCCTACTTGTTACGAGGTGTAGATATTGTTCGGCCTAATCAAGCTTGGATGATCGATATCACCTATCTTCGTTTGAATAGCGGATTTATGTATTTAGTTGCATTGATTGATGTGCATAGCCGCTATATTGTCAGTTGGTCACTGTCGAACACATTGGAGACTGGATTCTGTCTTGATGCATTGAAAAAAGGCCTTGCACAAGCACAGCCAGAAATCATCAACAGTGATCAAGGATGTCAGTTCACCAGCGATGACTGGGTTGAGTTTTTAAAGGAGTGGGGTATTAAAATTAGCATGACAGGCAAAGGTAGATGCCTCGACAATGTATATATAGAGCGGTTTTGGCGCAGTTTTAAAGGTGAAAAATTTTATTTGAACGAGTACAATAACGTTCAAGAACTTCGGCAAGCGATTGTCGAATATGTTGAATTTTATAATCAACGACGGTGGCATCAGTCACTTGATTATAAAACCCCTGCCGAAGTTTACTTTGTGCAGGAAAGAGAAGCATGTGGATATGTGGACGCGTCCTTCGGACCAGCCAGTGCCCTTCGGGACGTATGCACAAGCCATGGACAACACTAGCGTGTTGACCACAGCTTGTACACACTCACTGGCTTCGCGCCCACATACCCACAAGCACAATAACAGGGGTTTTTATTATTTTTAAAAGGGCTAAAAACCTCCTAAATTTTTTTAGGATAGTGGTCTAGACAGCGGGGGTCACTTCAGGTTGTCTTTGATTTGGTTTTCTCAAAGACATTTTTCTAAGTTTTTAGCATCGTTGTGATCTTGAGTAAGTAACTCGGGCTGTAATTAAATACAGTTTCCAAGTTCCATTTTTTTATTTTTCGAAAGAGGAAATCCCAATGAATGAAAAAAAGCCGCGATCTGTCAATGAAAATCAGAAAAAAAAATATCTATGTCCGATTTCACAACAAATTATGGTGGAACCAGTGACAGCGAGCGATGGTCACGTGTATGAAAAAGAAAAAATTGAAGCACTTTTAAATTATTCATCAAAACCCATTAGCCCTTTAACACGGGAAGTCTTAAATAAGAATCATACGCTGGTTGTCAATCGTTGGATGCGCGGTGAAATTCTAAGTTTTTTGGAAGAAAATAAAGGTCTAATTGCAGATGATGATGTTTATTTACCAGAAATGTGGAAAGTAAACTTAGCGAACGCGATTCGAAATGGAAATGAAGTGCAGTATCAAGAATGGTTGAGAAAAGATAATCGTTTAAAATATGTTGAGCTTGAGCCAAACAAAACTTTGGTTGAATTAGTTTGTGAAACAGGGACAGTAAATATGGCGAAAAAGCTTATTCTGGATTTAGGAGTTGATGCCGTTAAGCAAAGAATTTTATCTCAAAAGCCAATCAAAGAAATGCATCCTTTTTATTTAGCTTGGTCTTTGAATAGCTTGAATTTTGTTGAGTCGCTGATTGAAGCGCTTCATTTAAGTCCAGAAGATATTAAGTTTTTGAAATTGGATGAGGAAGATGAAAAACCCGATGAATTGGATGAGATGTTTTTGAGATACGCGGCAGAAGGGAATTTTGAGAAAATGAAATGGTACTTAGCCTTTGGTGCAGATGTTAATGTACAGGATGCCAATCATAGAACAGCCTTGCATGTATGTGCAAAATCAAATTTATTCGATGTTTGTGAATACTTAATCAACGAAGCAAATATCCAAAAAGATTTAGAAGATGATGCAGGAAATACCGCATTAGAACCAGTTTTTCTAAAAGCAATTTACAAAAGCAGAAGAGAAAGAGTGGAGCGTTTAATAAAATTGGGAGTAGATATCAATACAGTTGATCAAAACGGAAAGACGGCTTTACATCTTGCCATCGAAGCAGATGATCGGGGGATATGCAACTATTTAATTGAGAATGGGATAGATATTACTCTCGAAGATAATGAAGGAAATACCGCATTGGGGCCACAATTTTTAAAGGCCTGTGAAGAAAAATCCTTAAAAAAGATGAAAACCTGGCTTGCATTAGGTTGTGACATAAATACGCGTAATGCAAAGAATCAAACTGCGTTACATTTAGCTGCTATTAATGAATGGCTGGAAGGTTGTGAGTTTTTACTAAAAAAAGGTGTTGATGCAAATGCGAAAGATCATGAAGGAAGAAATGCGTTTTTACTCTGTGTGGATGAATGGTCGTCAGTTTCAAAAATGATTAGAAAAAGTATCGATGTTCTGCTCAAAGCCTCTTATTCTGACGCTGAAGCAACTGCAGCGTTTCTTCAATCGGGCCAAGAAAATCCTGAAATTATTGAGGTATTGTTCAATGCTTTAGAGACTCAAGATAGCGATATTCGTCTAGCTGCCGCGAGGGCCCTGCTGAAACTTGGAAACCCAACGACTGCGGTCATTGATGCTCTCATCAAGGCCTCGGAAGATCAAGAGAGTGATGTTCGCCGAGCCGCCGTGGAAGCATTGGGGAAACTCCAAAACCCCACGACTGCGGTCATTGATGCTCTCATCAAGGCCTCGGAAGATCAAGAGAGTGATGTTCGCCGAGCCGCCATTGAGGCATTAGGGGAACTCCAAAATCCTACTGCTGCGGTCATTGACGCTCTCATCAAGGCCTTGGGGGATCAAAAGGAGTATGTTCGCCGAGCCGCCGTGGAAGCATTGGGGAAACTCCAAAACCCCACGACTGCGGTCATTGATGCTCTCATCGAGGCCTCGGAAGATCAAGAGGTGGGTGTTCGCTACGCCGCCATAGGGGCATTGGGGAAACTCCAAAATCCCACGACTGTCGTCATTGATGCCCTCATCAAGGCCTTGGGGGATCAAAAGGAGTATGTTTGCCGAGCCGCCATTGAGGCATTCGGGAAACTCCAAAACCCCACGACTGCGGTCATTGATGCTCTCATCGAGGCCTCGGAAGATCAAGAGGTGGGTGTTCGCTACGCCGCCATAGGGGCATTGGGGAAACTCCAAAATCCCACGACTGTCGTCATTGATGCCCTCATCAAGGCCTTGGGGGATCAAAAGGAGTATGTTTGCCGAGCCGCCATTGAGGCATTCGGGAAACTCCAAAACCCCACGACTGCGGTCATTGATGCTCTCATCGAGGCCTCGGAAGATCAAGAGGTGGGTGTTGCCGCCATAGGGGCATTGGGGAAACTCCAAAATCCCACGACTGCGGTCATTGATGCTCTCATCAAGGCCTCAGGGGATCATGAGGAGCAAAAGGAGAATGTTCGCCATGCCGCCATTGAGGCATTGGGGAAACTCCAAAATCCCACGACTGCGGTCATTGATGCTCTCATCGAGGCCTCGGGGGATGCGTACTACGCCGCCATAGGGGCATTGGGGAAACTCCAAAATCCCACGACTGTCGTCATTGATGCCCTCATCAAGGCCTTGGGGGATCAAAAGGAGTATGTTCGCCAAGCCGCCATTGAGGCATTGGGGAAACTCCAAAATCCCACGACTGCGGTCATTGATGCTCTCATCGAGGCCTCGGGGGATGCGTATGTTCGCTACGACGCCATAGGGGCATTGGGGAAACTCCAAAATCCCACGACTGTCGTCATTGATGCCCTCATCAAGGCCTTGGGGGATCAAAATGAGTATGTTCGCCAAGCCGCCATTGAGGCATTGGGGAAACTCCAAAATCCCACGACTGCGGTCATTGATGCTCTCATCGAGGCCTCGGGGGATGCGTATTTTCGCTACACCGCCATTAAGGCATTGGGGAAACTCCAAAATCCCACGACTGCGGTCATTGATGCTCTCATCAAGGCCTCAGGGGATCATGAGGAGTATGTTCGCCGAGCCGCCATAGGGGCATTGTGGGAACTCCAAAATCCCACGACTGCCGTCATTGATGCCCTCATCGAGGCCTTGGGGGATCAAGATGAGTATGTTCGCCGAGCCGCCATAGGGGCATTGGGGGAACTCCAAAATCCCACGACTGCCGTCATTGACGCTCTCATCAAGGCCTTGGGGGATCAAAAGGAGTATGTTCGCCGAGCCGCCATAGGGGCATTGGGGGAACTCCAAAATCCCACGACTGCCGTCATTGATGCCCTCATCGAGGCCTTGGGGGATCAAGATGAGTATGTTCGCCGAGCCGCCATAGGGGCATTGGGGGAACTCCAAAATCCCACGACTGCCGTCATTGATGCCCTCATCGAGGCCTTGGGGGATCAAGATGAGGATGTTCGCCGAGCCGCCATAGGGGCATTGGGGGAACTCCAAAATCCCACGACTGCGGTCATTGACGCTCTCATCAAGGCCTTGGGGGATCAAAAGGAGTATGTTCGCCGAGCCGCCATGGGGGCATTGGGGAAACTCCAAAATTTCACGACTGCGGTCATTGACGCTCTCATCGAGGCCTCGGAGGATCAAGAGCGGTATGTTCGCCAAGCCGTAAGTAAAGTCTTTACAACAAAGGTTCAAGATTTTTTGAAAAAACTGAACGTTAATGAACAAATTTTAAATTGTTTATTACAGCACAATAGAGATTTTTTATCTTCAAAAGACAAACACGGTAACACCGCTTTAATGCGAGTCATATCTCATCACCACATGAAAGGGATCAAATGGTTCGTGGAAAGAGGTGTTTCACTTTCATTAAAAAACGAGGATGGAAATACTGCACTTATACTATCTATTTTGAATCAAAGTGATGATATTTCAAAATATTTGATCGAAAAAATGCATATTTCAGAAATTGAATTACCGAATAATGAAGGGGATACTCCTCTAATCCTAGCGGCAAGACAAGGAAATAAAAAACTAATCGCAATATTTTTGGAAGCGGGTACAAACACAAAAATAAAAGATAAGAATCAGCTTTCATTAGCAGAAATTCTGAAGAAACATGGACATGAAACTTTAATAGATTTCCTAAATGAAAAACGAAAGTTGGTAAAATATGCGCGGATTGAGGAAAACAAAAGACTCAGACAAGAAATCGATGTATTAAAAGAGCAAATGAGATTATTGCAATCGCAACTTATTTCGAGTGGGGTATTTGTAACCACAAGTACGAAATCTCAAAATGAAATATGCTACTCTACAACATATCCTCAGGGTTTGTCCCTGCAACAGAATCCAATTGACAGGTGCGGTTTTTTTAGTGGAACACAACGCCAGAAAATGGCAGCAGAAGAAACAAGATCAGAAAGAATACCTGCCGCTACACAAGAAATGCCTATGCAATTATCAGAAGATTCTACTCAATCAAGTTCTGTTTTTAGTAGTGTAATAAATGATAGAAAAAGAAAAGAACCGGATTCTGATAGAGATGAGCAGGCTCAAAAGAGACCGAAAATTTAACTATTTAAATCGAATTAGAGGATGCATGTGGATAGGTTATGTTTTATCTATCTAATAAATGTTCGAATTTCTTCGAAAAATGGCACGGATTTGGCACTCAAAAACACTTATTTTCAGAAAACCCTTATAGGATAAGAGTTTTGAGGGGTATAGCTCGAGGGTTCGAATAATGTTTGCTCGCATCAGGACATTTTTTCAAAAAACCCTTCTAAGCAAGGCTGAAACCATATTTTTTGTAAGCGCTCAATAACTGGACTTTGGACAAACTCCGATCTGAACGGGCCCGAGCCCGTGGGCGAGCCCGGGCCCGCGCGAGCTCCGGCTAATCTACTTTTTGCGCCATTTTAGTCAACATCATAACAATGCGAATAAGTAAATCTCTGGCTAAGCGATACTGTTCTTCATGTATAATATTTGCACGTTTGGATACCTCCAGGATCGCTGCAGTTTCTGTGGCCGAACGTTTTGCCATGCGATAAAATCTGCTTTTTTCATTGGTGGAAAACTCACCTGAGCCTTCAGCAATATTCAATGAAATTGAGGTTCCAGCTTGCTGAAGCAGCATTTGAAAAAAGACAATGCCACTCAGCCCGAACAGCGTATCTACGAGCATCGAATTATTATCGAACATCGGGATTCTATTTAAACGAAAATCCTGATGACTCACGGTTTGTAGGGGCATGGAAAAAGAGTTGCGACTTATTCATAAAGGGAATTTCTCTCTTTTCGTTTAAGTTTGAGAAAATAAAAATTCCGTTTGAAGATGGCATATTGCCTGGTTATTTCTTTAGTCCAGATAATACAGGAACGCCTAAACCGACAATGATTGCATTAACAGGTTTTGATGGTACAAAAGAAGAACTGTTTTTGCAAAGCGGATTTGAAGCTTTATCACGTGGCTACAACTTCCTTTGCTTTGAAGGCCCGGGACAAAGAGCTGTTGTTCGAGAACAGAAAATTTACTATAGGCATGATTGGGAAAAGGTTGTTACTCCTGTCGTTGATTATACACTGCAACGAATTGAGGTAGATCCAAAACGGATTGTGCTCATGGGCGTCAGTTACGGAGGCTACCTTGCTGCTCGTGCGGCCGCCTACGAACCGAGAATTGCTGCGCTCATTGCAAACGATGGCCTTTATGATCTTTATGAAGCTACCTCTTCGTATAGCGAAAAAGAGCACCAACCAAGCCAGCATGATCCAAAGGAACTTCCCACAACTGTTCGATGGGCGCTAGCTCAAGCGCGTTGGATCTTTCAAGCGAGTCCTGAACAATATATAGAGAAATTGAAAAGTTATACGCTAAAAGAAGTTGCTTCGCAGATTTCCTGTCAAACACTCATTTGTGAAGCTGAAAATGATCATTTCTTCAAGGGGCAACCAGAAAAGATTTTTGAAGCGCTGACCTGCCCCAAAAGCTACATTCGTTTTACCGAAGAAGAAGGTGCAGGGGAACATTGCCATATCGGAGCATTAACACTTTTCAACGCTCGAGTTTTTGACTGGCTGAATAATAATTTGTATATATACATATAACCAATTCATTTTACACGCCAATATTCGGTTAATTGGACCCTATTTCCGATGAACCAGACTCACCAGGCTAGCTTGAAACAAAAGTAAAGATTATTTATAATTAGGAAGAAGGAAGAATAAAGCCGAGGTTTATTTATCATGCTAAATATTAAAAACCCAGAAGCAGGCAGATTGGCACGAATTTTAGCTGATCAACTCAATGAAACTATGACTGAGGTGGTCATCGAAGCATTACGCGAAAAATTATTAAGAGAGCAAGGCAGACGGATGCCCATGGAAATGAAATCGAGTTTACTTGAAATTAGTCAGCGTTGTGCAAGTCTTCCTGATAAAGATACGCGCTCTCCAGATGAAATTCTTGGCTATAATTCAAAAGGCTTGCCTAACTAAGGAATAATAGGTGGTATTAGATACATCAGCCATTTTGGCTATTTTACTAGGTGAGCTAGAAGCACCTGTCATTGCAGAGCTAATTGCTAAAGATACTAAACGATTACTTTCTGCTGGTACAGCCTTAGAGTTGATGATTGTGATAGAGGCCAAAAAAGGTGAGGCAGGTGGTCGAGAGTTAGATTTATTACTACATCGTGCAAAAATTGATGTTGTACCATTCGATAGTGAACAGGCTGAAATTGCTAGAGTTGCATGGCGTCATTATGGCAAAAGCAATCATCCCGCAGGATTAAACTTTGGTGATTGTTTTGCGTATGCATTATCCAGGATTTCAGGAGAGGCATTGCTTTTTAAGGGCAATGATTTCAATCAGACTGATTTAGAAATAATTAAATATTAATGAAGGTGAGAAATAGGTACGTTAGGTAACAGAATGCCAGTTGCAGTCATTATTCTTCTGATTGTACTCCTTACAATTGCATCGCGCAGAATGACAAGAGTTGTTATTCCTATCTGGGCAATTATGGCTACTGGCGCTATTACCACCTTATTGTTCCAACAAATAACACCATTAGATGCTCTCGCTGCCATTGAACCAGAAGTGATGTTTTATTTATTTGGTGCCTTTTTAATTTCCCAGGCTGCAGAAGAAAGTGGATATTTGGAGCATTTGACAGATCAGATTTTTTATTACATTGACACTGGGAAACAAGCGTTATTGTTGATTGTTTTTATACTTGGGTTAAGTGCATCACTATTAATGAATGACACAATAGCCATTATTGGTACGCCCATTATACTGCAGCTCTGTAAATCGCAGAAAAATTTAATCAAGCCATTACTTTTTGCTTTAACATTTTCAATAACTATTGGAAGTGCCTTGACTCCAATTGGCAATCCACAGAATTTGTTAATCGCGATAAAGGGAGAAATGGTTTCTCCCTTTGTTGTTTTTATTAAATACTTGACCATTCCAACCTTATTAAATCTGGCTGTAACTTACCTCTTTATTTATTTTATCTACAGAAACAGGTTAAATACATCTATTGAAAAACCTATCCCAGCACCAATCAGCGATTCTCACACCGTTAGGCTAGTTAAAATAAGTTTGGGAATGCTGATTATTCTAGTGAGCATGAAAGTTGTAATGGATTTTCTTCATTCAAAAATACAAATAAATTTTAGCTATATTGCTCTTCTGTCCGCGGTGCCTATTTTATTGAGTAAACAGAGATGGTTTTTTGTAAAAAGACTGGATTGGGGAACATTAGTTTTTTTCGCAAGTACTTTCATTCTCATGCAAAGTGCGTGGGATAGTGGATTTTTTCAAGCGAATATGAACCATTTTCAGATTTCTGTGACTCATATTGCGGCTATTTTGCTAATCAGTATCATTCTTAGTCAATTTACTTCAAATGTTCCCTTAGTTGCTTTGTACCTCCCACTACTAATGCATCATACGCATTCTAATTTAAGCCTATTAGCCCTGGCGGTGGGGAGCACTGTTGCTGGCAATTTATCTATTTTAGGCGCAGCTTCTAATATTATTATTATCCAAAATAGTGAAAAACGTGGGATTAAAGGGTTTGGATTTTTTGAGTTTATAAAATTTGGAGCACCACTTACCTTAATCAATCTTTTAATCTATGCTTATTTCCTTCAAGGAGACTGAGTGAGCAATTCATTATCAAGCCGTAGTTTGTTTGCTAAGGAATAATAGGTGCACCGCAAAACCAATCCCCAATTAATAAACGGCTAACTTAATTACTATCAAAATTAGTAGTAAAGGTTAGCCTAATTTTTCGTTTTTGCAGCAGCAAACATCCATATCGCTAAAATAATTGTTATAATCAGGCCAATGGTGCTGACTTGCATTGATACATGGTATCCGTCCACGTTGATCGGCCAATGATAAATTAAACGTAAAAGATGGGCCAAGGCAACCAGACTAAAAATAATTCCTGCAACAACTAAAGCTGCTCTTTTCATTTCCTCTCTCCCTGTTTACCCATAGTATAGCTCATTCCAAAGACAATTTTTTCATAACTCTTCCGTCCTAAGAGCCTTTCACGTCATTCCGAGAACCCGGGAACCTAGTCCCCTCTTCCACCCTTCGGGCACCTTCTCACGATGTCTGGGGAGAAGGGAGCTAGCGCTGAACTAAAATAACCTCAGAGTAATTTCAAAGATTATCAGGAAAGAGAGCTAGTAGCAGTAGATTTTGACGAAAAATTTAGAATGTATAAACTTAACTTTTTACCAAGCTTATTTGAGGGAACTTCGACCCAACGATAAGTAATGCTTGACAGGAAAATTACAATAGCCAAGTAAATAAAAGTAAACACAAACAGATTAAAGAAATTACCGAAAACAAGATACTTTGCCAACATATGAGCAAGCAGGGGGAAATGGATTTAAATAAATACTGAATGAGATTTTTCCTAGATATCGAAGCGGGGCAAGTCGCAGAAAAGAGTGAAAATAAGAGTGCTTTTGTGAAGCCACAAATAACAAGATAAATGAGCAAGCTACTATTTCAGGAAGAACCCAAGATTGCCAACTCCCATAACCCCACTCCCTTGCACCGATACTAAACTGAGGGGCTAATAGCATCACCATTGTTGCTAAAATTAAAAGCAAAAAATTAAACCGCTTTTCGAACAGAGCGATTCTATCAACAATTAACCCAGCGTGGAAAAAAACAAGAAATTGAATGTAGATAGGTTCATGCCAATAAAAACTTAAAAGAGAAAACAATAAGAAAAAAACAAGATTAAGAAATTTGCCGCCAAATTCACACAGCAAAAAAATTGCTGGAAAAACAACACTACAATATAACTCAACCTTCAATGACCATAGCGGAATATTAATACTAATGTCTTTTAGAAATAAGGTGTTAGGTAAAACAGCAGCATCAAATTTAGCTATTGAATTCATTAAGAAAAAAGCCAAAATAGTAGTTACCCACATCAGTGGAATTAATCTAAAGACACGTCGACAAAGATAAGCTGTGAAGGAAATCAGATCGACTATAGGTTCCTTTCTAAGTTGCCGACCTAAAACAAGACCACTGATGGTAAAAAAAAGCAGCACGACCGGTTGTGGGTCGAAAATACCTGCCATAACTACGCCAAGGATATCATGATGAGGTGGAACCATAGGTCTCCCAAACCAAATTACAAATAGCCCTAGGTAAAGATGACCCATCACAACCATACAAGAGGCAATACCTCGTAGAGATTCAATTTCGGGAGAGAAAAAAGTCATTTTTTGTCGGGGGATTATTTTGTCTAAAGCATCTAAAGAAGTAGCCATAACGTGTACTAATCCATAAGGAGTGCATCCCAAATTGAACGGTTGCCAATAGCTAGCACCCTTCTCTTTAACAGGCAACGTTTACTGAGAATTTTCTATCATAATCGTTTGTCCTATGCTGTACAATGGGAAAGAAACAGGCAAGGTGGTTTTTTCAAAGCATTATGGGACGCCCAAGTCAATGGAATGATTTTATGTCATTGCAGAGCTAATGGCACACTCTTAAAGGGCTATCGAAATAATTATTCATGCTTGTTGACTCGAAATATTATTAACAAAATGAATGTGATCAAAAAAATGCCTGCTAACATCCATAAAAAACTATAAAAAGGGTTTGCTGAAAGATATCCCATGATCACAACACTGGTGGTTGCGACAAGCATATTGATAAAGCTCATCATGGAAGAAGCACTTGCTCTATCTTCTATGGCATTAGAAGCCATATAAGAGCCACCAGCAAATAAATAAGGACTACAACAATAAAGAAGACTGGTTGATACAAAAAACCAAAGCACGCTCTGAGGATTCAAAGACAACATGACGCCCAAATTTAATAAGGCAACGCTAGAGCCAACATAACCAAGTATTATGACACGCAAACAACGCTGGCTCCTCATTGAGTCAAAGCAAGCACTTGCTCGGGAGCTACAGACATTTCAACGTAGGCTGGATAAAAAGGCAGAAGAGCTGAGTAAGGCACTTTGGCACTTGAGCAACCAAACGTTTAAGTGTCCTATTGATACACAGAATGCATTAAAGCCGCTGTTAAAATCTCTGAAGTATCACCGCATTCATCATGAAGTTCTTCCGGTCGAACGCTACGCTGAAAAAGGACGTCCAAAACCTGGCACCCCAAAAGTGGTTATTGGATATCAGCTACAGGCAACCTTCTCCTCATGCCTTGAAAAAATCAGGCAGGAAAAACAGGGGCTTGGTCGTTTCATTCTTGCAACCAACCAACTCGACAACACCTTGCTTGATAATCACTCTGTACTTACTCAGTATAAAGAGCAATCTTGTGTTGAGTCTGGCTTCAAGTTCATAAAAAACAACGCCTTTGAGTTAGACTCATTTTATCTGAAAACACCGGCAAGAATCGGGGCCCTCATGATGGTCATGACGCTTTGCCTGATGATTTATAATTTTGCACAGTACACCCTGCGACAGTGCATGCAAGAACAGGGCGAAGTCTTACCCAATCAAGTGGGCAAACCCATTAAAAACCCGACCATGAAGTGGATCGCTGAGTTGATGAACATGTCTAGCGGGTGACCAAACGGTTAATTAGAAGAGTGCCTCTATTTTGGTTGTTGGATTGAAACTTCCCTCGCCGAACAAATACAATTAACTTTACAAAATCAAGCTATAAAGCGATTTGTATTAAAGCACTTAACTTTTTGATATATAATAACTTTTAATTATATAATTAGGATATAACGTTTTGCATTAAAGCATAAGGGTAAATAACGCGCTGCAGCGGCCTTTCTTAAAAAGAAGACCTGAGTTCAATTCGATTTCTTCGCGCTATTGTAAAGACGAAGCACGTCGACCTTGGGAAGACCGCTAATCTCTACAATATCTTCTATTGGAATATTTTTTTTGATCATGCTCAAAACTGATTTTTCTGCCTGCTTTAGCATACCTTTTTGCTCGGCCTTAAGTGCAGCTTGTTGGCCTAGTGTCATGACTTGCTCCTCCACTTCTTTAGAAAATTTATGGTGTAAAAACGCAAAAAAATGGTTTGAATCGTTCAAGCTTCCCTCATTGTAAATATAGTATAACAGGTTTGCGACATCATCTCTATAACCCGCAGCGTCGAGCCTATGTAGGGTATGAATGAGAACCGTTTCTAGATAGTCTTGCAGGCTCTCATTTTCAATATGTTTGAGTGTTAATAATAGAGCTTGTGCGTGTAGCCGGTCTTGCAAATGCATGCGCATGGCGTCATCTGGAATAGCTGGCAAATCTAAAAGTTGAATTGGATTTTTAAAAAGTTCATCAAATAATGGTTTAGCCGCTTCTGGTGCTATCAGATCCCTCAAATTGAGTGAATGGGTATAAGGTTTGGTAGCATTCGATATCACTAAGGGGAAGATGAAAGGGATCCTTACCGATTTTGCGCGGCTTTTGCTACGCTTTCTTAAAGTATCCCAGATAACGGCAATGTAGCAAAAAATCCGCAAGGGCAGCCAAGCATCAGGGTCGCGTTGCTGCTCAATCAATATCCAAATATACGCTTCTTCATTACTGCCCTTACACCGTGTCTTAAATAAGACATCGGTTTCATGCATCCGATGGCGCGCATCGATGAAAGTATCCTGCTGTTGTTCTAAGTAGTCTAAATCAAGCAAAGCTATAACCTCTTTCGGCAAATAGGATTCAATAATCTCACGCGCATTGATTGTGTTTGCTAAGAGCGTTTTAATCAGTTTATCATGAGCATTATTGACTGGGGATTGTTTGTCGTTTTTGACTTTCTTGTTTTTGTTATCTGTCATGACAACCTCTATCCCATTAGTGGCGGTTTTTAGCTTCGTTCAAACACAAACTGCCATTGTCACCAAATGCATCGAGACAATTGATGCGGGTCATTGAATAATTTTTGCCCCCACATTATTCATTGCATCTACCAGATCATCTGCATTAAGATGGGAGACCCAATAATGTCGATGTGATGATTTTACGACTTTGATAACGAGTAATCCACCCATTTTTTCCACCTTCACGCTCTGTGTTATCCATCATTACGATAGTACCTTTGCGATGATGATCTAACGGTCCCTTTAGCCAGCTCTCCAAACAGTTCCTTAAAAAAAATTGTCATCGATGATACCGAACTCAGCGTCCGTGAAAAACAATAAAATGTCATGAGCATAATTCTCTAAAAATAGTATACTGTACCCTGAATATATCACTAAAATAAATTGAGGAGCTCCATTGCTTCATTAGATCAATGAGATAGAATTATTTTCGCCAAAAAACGATTCACCCACTGGGTGAAACAAGGAGCGAAAATGATCATGACACAGAGTGCATTACCCTTCCAGTATCAAACCGAAAAAACTGACTCTGGATTAACGGGATTTGCTGGATTACCACTCTATTTGGATCTTGCGAGACAAAGCGGTTTTGTTCAGTACATCAGTCAAACCCTGAAGACAAAAACACGGGGATGGACCGATGCTGAAATGATTTTGTCATTAATATTGTTAAATTTGGCTGGCGGTGATTGCATCAGCGATATTGAGCGCCTTGAACAAGATGCGGGGTTCAGGACATTGCTTATGCAATTTTCTACACACGGCATGAAACGAAAAGAACGACGGGCTTTTGAAAAGCGATGGAGAAAAGAAAAAAGCCGTGGATTACCTTCCAATGCAGCAATTCACCGTTATTTGCCAAAATTCCATTCAGCCGAAGAAGAAGCAAAACGTGTAGAAGGCACAGCGTTTATTCCTGAGCCCAATGCCAACCTGATTACTCTAATGAGTCTGAATCAACCCTTGATTGCTTGTATTCAACAGCAGTCACCCTCTAGTGTTGCGACATTGGATCAGGATGCAACATTAACTAACACCTATAAACGGAACGCCCTTTACTGCTACAAAGGTTTTAAAGCTTATCAACCGTTTAACACCTTCTGGGCAGAGCATGGCATGCTATTGCACAGTGAATTTCGAGACGGTAACGTGAATGCAGGCTTTGAACAATTACGGATTTTAAAAGAGACACTGAGTTTATTGCCATCGGATGTAAACCACGCCTATTTACGCTCAGATAGCGCTGGTTATCAAGAGGATTTGATACGTTATTGTGCGGAGGGTAATGACCCTCGTTTTGGTGTTATCCCATTTGCAATCGCAGCCCGCGTCAGCGCCGGGATTAAAAAAGAAGCGCAATCGCTTGATGAGAAACATTGGCACCCTATTTATCAAGAAGATGCTGATGGCACAAAAATAAAGACCAATCAGGAATGGGTTGACATTTGTTTTGTGCCAGAGCGGGCTGTAAGAAGCAAAGCCAACTACCGCTATTTAGCCATTCGTGAGGTCATGAAGCCAGTAAAGACTAAAGGCGATGAAGAACCTGATTTGCCCTTTCAAACGATGACATCAGATAGGGTGACTTATAAATTATTTGCTGTTGTCGCGAATCGCGACATGGATGGTTCAGATCTGATTCAATGGCATCGCAAGCGTTGTGGTAAGAGTGAGCACGTGCACAGCACACAAAAGGAAGGGCTGGCTGGTGGTCAGTTGCCATCGAATCTATTTGGGGCAAATGCGGCATGGTGGGCGATCATGGTGTTATCGTTTAATCTTAATCGGTTGATGCAAATTGCAGTGCTACCAAAAGATCTCAAAGAAAGTAAAATGAAGGCACTGCGATTTCATATCATACAGTTGCCAGGTCGCGTTATTCATCATGCAAGGCAAGTGTTTGTTCGTGTTGAGAGTCATTGTTGTGAGCTGCTTCAATTGATAAGAGGTAAAATTGCCAAAGTACGCAGTGGGATTGAATTATATGCACTTAATACGTCATAGGTTGGAGTCGCTAGCGCGACCTGTTTTTAAATCTACCTCCCTTGATCCTTTTCCACACTACATCTGGGAAGAAGGAAATGGATCCGTTTGGCCTGCTAGAGGGGATTTAAGACTTGTTGTTTGATAATTGAGAATAAAAATGACAAATACAATCTGAAAATGATAAATACACCGTGAATTTGACCACCAGTGTTTAATATTAAGTCAAAAATAGCTGCGCTGGTGGAAAAATGCTAGCTGTTTAATTTTTTGACGATCAAATTAGGTTGACTAGAAACACTTGACTTAAGTCCCAGCGGGCATAGCAGACATGGATTGTTTCCAAATGACGAAAGGCAGAAGGGATTTCAAAGCGCTTTCCTTCAAGGCTTAGAGTCCCATCGGACTTGCGCTGCTTACGAGCGACCTGGGCACAAAATGCTTGCTTAAGTGCAGTACTATCAGGACAAGGACGGCCTACATGGCGCTCATTAAGGTAGCATTTAAGCGGTGTGGTGCCGATTTCACTGTGCAGTTTATGGTGATACTCCCCTTCAATCCAGGCAAGTGTTGCTTCATTTAATAAGGGTAACGTCAGCTTTTCTTCACCTTCTAGCATGGCGATTAATCGGCCCTCAATTTGTGACCAAAGTACTTCCTGTTTGGCGTTTTGCCATGGGGAATAAGGGAGTGTGGGTTGGTGGAGTATACCTAATCGCTCAAGCCCGCTCCTAAATTCTAAAGCGCTCATAGCAGCCCCATTATCCGTCATTAGGGCACGAGGTAAACCGCGTTTGAGTAACGCTTGCATAAAGCCATGGACTAATGTTTCTGTGGTTTCATCGAGGTACCACTGAGCATGGCAAATAAGGCGCGAGCGGTCGTCTAAGATAGCCAACAATAAAGGGGTATGCCAAAGGCCATCTTTACCTAAGATGGCGCGAGAGCCGTGATGAAAATCGAGATGCCATAGGGCATGCACATAGTCCACTTCGAAACTTCTGACTTCGCGAGACTCAAGACGATGCTGGGCCAACAATGCACCTGGGGTAAAGCGCTTTTTAGCCACTTTTTGTTTAGTCAGTCCCTGTGCTTTCATGTAGCGACGAATCGTATGATAACCAGGAAGTGGACCGTATTCGGGTTTTTCTCTGACTAAGCTTTGTAAGTTATCAACATGGAGCTGATAACTCCAACTGGGGTGTTGTTGATATTGCGTTTGCAGCCACAACTTGACTTCGGCATGAAGTGTTCTTGCAGCGCCTGCATCGGTTCGCTGCTTAGTACGCAGTGCACAAACAGGGTCACGATTTTCGGGAGCACGGTAATACCAACGCTCAATGGTAGTAAACCCAACTTGAAACGGGTTCCCCGTAATAGGGTGGATCCACTGTTTCTTGGCCAAAGCCATCAACTCAGCCCTTAATCCCCCTTTTCCAGGTGGGGATGCTAGCAAAGGGCCAATTAGCGAAAAACGGAATCAAGCCCATTTTGTTTGTGGGGAATCAAACGAACGATTGTTACTCATAAGCACTCCTTGTTAATCGGTGAAACTTGAGTCTAGATGAGCGACACGTTGAGCTAAAGCGACAAATTCTGCGTGAAAATCCACCCCCTTTAGACAGCGCGCAAAATGCCGGCTGTCATCGGCAGTACGAAGTGCAAGAGCAAGATAAGGCGCTGTTGTAAGTTGCCTTGGAAGAGAATGAACAGCGTATAGGGGTAAGGAGATTGTTGGCGAGCGCTTACGACCCTACTTTTTGCCTGCTGCCAAAATGAGGTCGTGATAAAGCATTCTCGCCACCAACGGCACCAGCGTTTCCAAGTGTTGACGCTAAGGGTTACGCCGAAGCACTTTCGAATGCGAGCGCAATTACGCCATGAGCCTTTACAGGTTAACGCAGAAATGAGCAACAGGATGGATGCAACATAACGGCATCGCCCCATGAATCGCATCGAGGGGGTTGTGGTTCGTTTACGACACCGATTGCAGCAAAAACTCATGCGGGTTTGATAATAGCACCTCAGAGACTGTGGGAGTCCAAAAGGGCTGCGTGGATAGTTTGCATGAGGAAGCGCCCCACCGCAGTAGCTACAACCTGCCTGGGCTATTTCTTTTGCGAGATCTTGATCACATCTCAATAAAAAAGCATGAAAGCTAGATTTTGATAGGAATTTGTGCGACATTTTTATTCTCTTCGCATTTTAGTCGATATGAAGAGAATACCCTCAGTAACTTTTTTGCAAGTTATTTGAGGGTTTTTTATTTTGAACCTTTAGATAATTTGATCAGAATTAAGAACAATCACATCAAATAATTAGATCAGGCTGACCTGACCTTGAGAGTATAAACGAAGGGGCCTCATTACCGGCCCCTTCACCCCGCTAGGATATTTTTAGAGAGTATTTTTATGTTAATTTCGTCTCTGTTCGGTAACATGAGTTATGAGGCAACGAAAAGCCCCTTCGGTAACATTTACTTATGAGGCAACTGGTATTAGTAGAATGGTAGAAGAAGATAGAGAAATTCAGAGGGATATTAGAAGGGTCTTTATCAGTATACTAAAAAACGGAGACTGTGGTTAATACAGCTTATTTTCTTCCAATATACTAAAGCTGCCTAAATTATTCTGTTTTTTCAAATTTAAAAACTGCGGAATCGAGTGTATAGGCTGCATGAATTGGTGAGTCATATTCGTCAACTAAGAGCCAAGGTTTTATACCATGGTGTTGGTAGAGGAATTGAGTAATATATTTCAAAGCAAATCTCATCAAACTTTCATCAATATCTAATTCATTCTCCAAAAATTTTCGATAAGTTACCTTTTCATTTTCTTGTAGATGAGAGCTTTTTAGCAAATAACTATGTTCTGTATAAAGTGATTGCATAATAATGCATAAATTTTTATAAGTGCCTTTGAAGGTCTTATCTTTAACATCTTTAAAGCTAATCGATACAATTGGATATTTCCCTTGATGTTGCATATAGTCATTACCGCAACGTGCAATGTTGAGATTATTAAATAACCCTTGTGTAGGTTTGTTATAAACCTTTGCTGATAGAAAATAATTGAGCATTGATAAGTTGAGAGTTTTTCCAAAGCGACGCGGGCGTGTAATCACAATCGCATTCGTATTTTTATCATCTAAAACGTCCTTAATAAAAAGGGTTTTATCGATAAAGTCTAACTTGTTTTCGAGGATTTGCCCGAAATCATCGTAACCAATTGGTAACTGCATAATTTATCTCGTGAGTGAAATTGAGAATTATACCAAATCGCAAGATTCTAATAGGTATTTAAGGCGGGATCTACCTCTTCTCTCCACTTAAGAATTTCTCGTTAATTGAGTGTGGGTCTGTTATTATCGCCAGTTTAGTAGGGCCTGGGGAGAGTATGATGTTTCTGATCACTGGTGGAGGATCTGGAATCGGCCGTGCTTTAGCTCATGCTTTGGCTGTACGGAATAAAAAAGTCATGATTGTAGGCCGCCGTGAGCATGTTCTTGCTGAAACCAAGGCGTTCTCTCCGTTAATCACCTATCTTTGCGCAGATGTAGCAACGAGTGAGGGGCGCGCGCAAATTGCAGCGCAGCTTCGCGAGATTCCTGCTTTAGACGGCTTAGTTCATAACGCTGCTATTATTGAGCCGATTAGCCCCATCGCTGCTATTGATGAATTCTCTTGGCAGCAGTTTATCGCTACGAACCTCAATGCCCCACTATTTTTAACGCAGCTATTACTACCTAAATTACAACAAGGACGAGTCCTCCATATCGGCTCAGGAGCTGCTTATTTTCCAGTTGCGGGTTGGTCTGGGTATTGCGTCTCCAAGGCAGCTTTAGCCATGCTAACCCGCTGCTGGCAGCTGGAAAATTCCAGTCCCGCTGTGACCAGCGTTATGCCTGGTATCATTGATACTGATATGCAAGCATTAATTCGTGATGCTGAATCGATGGATGCGGAAAAGCGCAATTTTTTTATTGATCTGCACCAAGAAGGGAAATTATTATCTGCCCCAACTGTAGCGGTATTTCTTAGTTGGTTACTCTTGGATGTGAAGAAAGAACTCTATGTTGCTAAGGAATGGGATATTTATGAAAAAAGTCATCACCAATTTTGGCTTATCCCACCACATCAAGTTCCTGATTGGGAGTAGGGTAGGGAGTTACATAAAGTGAACAAGTTAATTCCGCTATGGGGTAATCAATGAGTAAGATTATTCCATACATTGCTGCGGACGAAAAAATTGCTGAATTGACAGTACGTGTTGTTTTACTTGCTATTGTGCTTACCGTGCTGCTCGCCCTATCTAATGCCTATTTGGCGCTAAAGTTAGGTATTTTAACTTCGGCCTCAATTCCAGCGGCTATTATTTCTATGGGAGTTTTACGCTTATTTAAAAATTCGACGATCCTGGAAAATAATGCTGTACAAACGGCGGCCTCAGCGGGTGAGGCTATTGCAGGAGGGATTGTTTATACTATCCCCGCATTAATAATCATTCGTTATTGGTACGAGTTCGACTATCTTACTAATTTTTTTATCGCCGTGAGCGGCGGTATTTTGGGCGTGTTATTTTCAATTCCATTGCGACGTGTTTTGGTGAATGAACCCGTATTACGATTTCCTGAAGGTCAAGCGATTTCAGAAGTATTAAAATCGTCAACAGAAAAAACGGGTATTGGGGATATTTTCCTTGGTGGCGCTATTGGAGGCGTAATTGAGTTATTTCAGGCTGGTTTTAAAGTAATTGCCAGCAGCTGGTCTTTTTGGTTTGTTGCGCAACGCTCTTTATTTGGCTTTGGTGTCGGTTTTTCACCCACGATGATAGGGGCTGGTTATTTGGTTGGCCATGAAATGGCTCTGAGTATTTTCTTAGGTGCGATTATCGCCTGGTTAATCGCTATGCCTGTTGTTAGTCAATTTTTCCCTGATTTTCTTATTCACCATCCTCCTGATCAGGCAGCAGCTCTTTTATGGAATAGTGAAATGCGCTATTTGGGAATTGGGGCTATGTTGTTCGCAGGGATCTGGACTTTTGTTACATTAATCAAACCATTGTTTAAAAGTATGAGTATTTCATTTAGTGCATTCATTGCAAGAAGTCATAGTAAGAAATATTTACCCCGAACTGATAGAGATATCCCTATGCCCTTTATTTTGATAGGAGTGGGGATGATGGGGGCAATCTTATTTTTACTCTTTCAATTTATTTTCCCTTTGACAGAAATTGGCCTTGGCGATGTTTTTGAGCCAACCTTAATTTTTGGTGCGGTTCTTTATGTCTTGCTCATTGGTTTTTTATTTTCAGTTATTACTGGTTATTTTTCTGGCATGGTTGGCGTGACTGCTAGTCCTGGTAGTTCGGTGGTCATCGCTGGGATGCTTATTGCTGCTTGGCTGCTGCAAATGTTAGTCAAACATACATTGCCATTGCCATTGACTCATGACCAAATCCAGGCGGCAGAGGCAATTACTATAATTATTGGTGCAGTGGTAACAGGGATCGCAGCAATTGCCAATGACAATACCCAAGATTTAAAAGTAGGCCAATTGGTTGGTTCCACACCATGGCGGCAGCAAGTCATGCTTTTGCTAGGGGTGGTGGTTTCATCCTTGGTTATTCCACCCGTTATGCAATTGTTGTTTGAGGTTTATGGAATTGCAGGGGTAATGCCGCATGAGGGAATGGATGTGAGTCAATCACTACCCGCGCCGACCGCTGCTTTGATGGCTGCTATCACTGAAGCAGTATTTCGCAATACCCTTCCTTGGGTAATGATGTTTATTGGCGCAGCGGTGATCTTAGTGCTTATTATCTTGAATTTTCTGTTTAGGGTGGGGCGTTATTTTAAGCTATCAGTCTTAGGCGTAGCGATTGGTATGTACTTACCTACCGCGTCTTCTTTTCCTTTGTTTTTAGGAGGCATGATCGCCTTAGTAATCCATCGCAGTATCAATAAACGTCCCATCGTCGATGAGGACAAACAGTTAAGTAAACAAAAAGGGATCCTGATTGCCTGTGGTATGGTTGCAGGCTCTGCTTTAATTGATGTGTTCCTCGCTATTCCTTTTTCAATTATGCATTCCCCCGATGCTTTGGCGTTGGTAGGACCAGGATGGCATGGCTATAGTGTCATCCTTGCAGTGTTATCGACCCTGGCTTTAGCTGTATGGATGGGGTATCGAGTGGGTGGCAAGAAATAAGTAACTAGCAACTGTCCCCACATGCCCGCTACTTTTTAGAAGAGCGGAACTTATGATTATTTATTATTTTTTTATTATTTTACTTGACAGAAAAATCCAAAAAAGGTAAAAAAGACGATAACGGAATACTATAAAGCAAGTCAATTGGTTAAAATGGAGTTGCCAAATGCCAACCAATATGGAAAAAATAGATATCAGAAGAACCTATTTGAAGTTTCCAGGATATACTCAGTGGTTCTGGACGTGGTTAACTGGTAAAGCCCTCGAAGGACAAAACCCTCTAATTATCCTTAGTAAAAAGAATTATTTGTTTTTAACGTTATTCTTATACTTCTGTTCCCTTTTCTTGTGCTTCAGTGTAGTGAGGTACAAACCTTATTGCTGGACTAGTATCTTACTTATCTGTTGGATTAGTATGGTGGGAACCAGCCGAAAATTACAATTAGTGATTAGCCATTACTGTGTACATTTAACCTTTTTTAACAGTAGAAAGTTAAACAAATTAATAGCCGATTTGGTCTCTATTATTAGTATTACCGCCGATTTTAAAAGCTATCAAAATGATCATATAAAGCACCACCACAATAGAAAAGTATTTTCTACCCTACAGGATCCCGATGCTTTATTTTTATTTAAATTAGGATTTAAAAAAGGTCTTGATTTAAATCTGTTATGGAAAAAATTTTTATATACGATGGTATCGATTAAGTACCATTTAATGGTAACCATTGATAGATTAAAATCTTGCTTAGTACGCACATCTTATTTTAGAAAAACAACCTTTATCTTGTACATTGCTTTTATTATTAATTTAGCCTTTCATTTTAAATTAAGCATCTTGGAATTTTTTATTGCTTATCTTATTCCAATGATATTCCTTTTTAATATGTCGATGTTATTTCAGTTTGTCAGTGAGCATGCATGGCTTGACAATGAGCTGTCAAACGATATGAAGTCTTGGGCCCGATTTTGCGGCGATAGAGTACCCGATACTTCTAATAATCAGTTTTATGTAAAATTTTACACCTGGTTAATTTGGTGGATGAGAATATTTTTTTATCATTTACCTGTTAGGATTTGCATATTGCCAGGAGATTTACCGCAACACGATTGGCACCATTTTCACCCCGGTAGCAGCAAATGGATGATCGCTGCATACGAGAGACAAAAATTAATTAATCACGTAAGAGAAGAAAAGATAGAGAGAGAATTTACTGAAATTTGGGGCCTTAAAAAAGCCATTGATAAAGTATTTCTTGGGGTTAAGTAACAACGTCTGGACTTTTTTAAATCGGGCACGTGTCGGGCTCGCCCACGGGCCCGGGCCCGTTCAGATCGGAGTTTGTACAAAGTCCATCAACAACGTATAAATGGAGAAATTTATGGAATATTATAAGAAAAAAAATCGCAAGATAATTTTAGGGAATATGTATGGGGAATCCCAATGTGGTATTGGTGAAGAAAATTTACCCAAAGAAGTAAAATTAAGGATGGGCAAGTTGTCCCATCGCTTTTCATGGTTTGCTAAGGAGGGCGATATTTTAGTTTTTCCTTGTCCAATTTCAGAAAATTTTAAATCATATTCGATGAATTTAATGGGGGTTGATCCAGAAAAAGTAATACAAATTTCATTAGTAGAAAGCGATGATAGTCCACAATTGTTTAATATGAAATCTCTTGGCAATACTAACTTTATAAATAAGCTAAAAAATAGTGAAATCATCAATGATGATTGGGAAATATTAGCTTATTATAATGATAGATTCTCCTCTCATTTATTTGATATTTTATCTAATAATAAATACACATCAAATTTTAACAATAAATTTTTATATTATGGTGGCGCAGAAACTTTAAACAGTAAATCTGAATTCAGGAGGCTAGCTGCCGGAGCTGCTATTCCTATTGCGGAAGGAGATATTTGCTATACCAGACAAGAACTAATAGATGCAATTAAGCATTATATTAATATTACAGGAAAAGTGATTGTAAAACAGGATATTAATGCATCATGCGAAGGTAACATTGTGGTTGATTTGGTGGAGAAAGATAAAGAAAATAAAGGATGCCTTTTTACACTTCACTTAAAGTCAAGGGCTGAAATTAATGCCATAGCAGATTATTTATGGGAAAAATTAGTCATTGCTAGAAATAATTCTCTCGTTGTAGAAGCCTACTATGAAGCAAAAGTCATTTTATATTCAGAAATTAATATTTCTTCTTCATCCCCTTATCCAACAGTGTTGAATTTTGGAGAAATGCGGATGACTCCTATGTGGAGTGGATTTCAAATTCCAGGTGAATCTTTAAGTTATTTTCAGTTAGCTAAATTCATTGAACATTCGCTGCATCTAGCAAAATCCTGCAAAGATCGAGGATATGTTGGAAAAATTAATTGCGATGCAGTTCTAACAATTGGCAATCATTTATTTTTTACCGAAATTAATGGTCGTTTAGGTGGTTGTTCTCATATTCATGAAGTAGCGACTACTTTAATTGGCCCTGATTATCTGCAAAATTCATTTCTTTTAACTGAATGCAATGCAAAATTTAATGGCAATTTTATTCAACTTCTCGAACTTCTTAGAAAAGAGGATTTATTATTCAGTAAACCCTCTCGAATAGGCGTAGTCATTTTAGAGGAAAACCTTGAGCACACGGGTACTTTTGAGTACATGTGTGTTGGCTATGACTCGGTGTCTGCCTCAGCAATTGAAAAGAAGCTAATTGATGTACTTAAGGAGTGAGATTTGAAGATGCAAACAATTGGCTTATGCAATGGGACATTTGGGGAGCTCATTCAAGGAACTATTGATAAGGAGAATTTCTTAGTGACCATGCCAATAGATCGTTATTCCTGGTGTAGCTATGATGTGAATAAAGACAATGATGGGCTGAATATAACCGAGGGTAAGTGGAAAGCATTAAAGGCTGCAGAATTATTTTTGAATTATTACAGCCTACCCTTGAATGGAACTATTAAAATAAAATCAGAGCTCTTTCCTGGAAAAGGGATGGCTTCTAGTAGCGCTGATATTGTTGCTACGCTACGTGCAATCATCAAATTTTATCACTTAAACACTTCTGAGGATATCATTGGGAAAATTGCAGCCTGTGTGGAACCTACCGATGGAGTTATGTACAACCAAGTTGTCGCTTTTAATCATTACAAGGGGTCTGTAATCCGAAAAATAAGCTGCAAATGCAAATTTGAAATTTTGGGGATTATTCCTTCTGGTTCAATTGATACAGTCGGTTATCAATCTAATCGAATAAATTATCGTCTCTATGAGATGAAGCAATTTGAAAAAGCTTATAAAGCATTAATTTATGGCCTTGAAAGTGGAGATACTAGTCTTGTTGGTAAAGCAGCAACAATCAGTGCGTGTATTAATCAAAACTATCTACCCAAACCTTCATTTAAGGATTTGCTGTATTTAGTTGAAGAGGTTAAAGCAGAAGGAGTGATTGTGGCTCATTCAGGAACTGTCGTTGGTGTTATGCTTTGCTTAAAGAATCCTTGTTACTGGACAATTAGAAACCTTCTGATTGACGGCATAAAGGAAATTTACTCGATTGAACCAGTTACTTATTGTAACCATGTTAATGCTTAATCTTTAGGATAGTTAAATGGAAGTTTCCACATCAATAACCTGCTTAAATTGTCATAGCGATTTCATTTTCTTTCAGCAATATCAATGTAGCAATTGCGATCATGATGGAAGCAATCTTTTTTTCAATTATCAGCAAGGTTTTGATACAAAAACCATTAGAGCCTATTTGCAAAAGAATAAATTATTTTCTATGGATCGCTATCACTGCTTATTTCCTATTAACAAATATCAGAAGGCTCATTTACCCTCCGTGGGAGGAACTCCTTTGCATAGGGCGACTCAAATAGAAAGCAGTTTAAAAATTGCTGCTGTGTGGATAAAAAATGAAGCATTAAATCTCACCGGCTCAATGAAAGATAGGGCCGCTTATTTAACTACAATGCAGGCTATTTTAAACCGTGAAAAAGTGGTATGTACTGCCTCAACTGGTAATCAGGCTATTTCAGTTTCTGCATTTTCAGCAGCTGCTGGCATCTCATCCATTGTATTTGTGTCCAAAAATATTTCATCAGAAAAACTAAATTTGTTGAAATTATATGGGGCAAAAATTGTACTAGTAGAAGGAAATTACGATAACTCCGTTGAAGCTTGTTTTAATTTTACTAAACGGTATAAGTTAGCTAATCGCACTGCAGGGAGGAGCCCACTTTGTATCGAAGGAATGAAAACTTGTGCATTCGAGATTTGTGAGCAATTAAATTGGGAAATTCCTAGTTGGATATTGCTTCCTGTAGGTGATGGCACTATTTATGCGTCGATTTATAAGGGTTTTTATGATTTTTTTAAGTTAGGTTTAATTGATAAATTTCCGCAAATAGTTGGCGTTCAATCTAAACAATGTGCTCCTGTGGTTGATGCATGGAGAAAAAAATCAAATGGTGTAACAAAACGAATACCAGCTACTATTGCCGAAAGCATTGCAGCAGGTATTCCACGAGATAAGGATCGTCTTTTTTCTTCATTAAGAGCATGTAATGGTTTAATGATAGCAATTGATGATCAAGAAATTATAAAAAGTAAATTGTGGTTGTCAGCCTATTGTGGTTTATGTGTTGAAACTGCTTCCGCCTCTGTTTTATCGGCACTCAAATCGCTTAAAAGAAAAAAAATAATCAAAAAAGAAGACTCAATTGTATTGATAATGACAGGCCATGGAAATAAAGAAACGACGACTTATAAGAATATTTTAGAAGAGCAGCTAACTTATTGTGAAAGTAGTATTAGCAAGATCTTGTAATCAATCGCCAATGGAAATAATTATGATCGAGATGCGAAGTGACACATTTACATTACCCACGAGGAAAATGCTAAACAGTGTTAAGAGTGCAGCTTTAGGAGATGATGTGTATGGTGAAGATCCAACAGTAAAAAAACTGGAAGAATTATCTGCATGCCTGTTGGGGAAAGAGGCCGGGATCTTAATGCCTAGTGGTACGATGGCAAATTTAGCAACTATTATGGCGTATTGTCCAAGAGGCAGTAAACTAATAGTGGGCAATGAATCTGATATTTTCCTTTATGAAGCAGGGGGTGCAGCAGTTTGTGGTGGTATCTTATATGAATCCATATTAACGCAAAATGATGGTACCTTAAAACTCAATGATCTTGAGTTAGCATTTCCTAAAGAAGATGATCCTCAGTATGCTGAGCCTAAACTTATTTGTATTGAATACCCCCATAATCGAAGAGGCGGTCTAATTTTACCGCAACATTACTTACTTGATTTGTATAATTTTTCCAAAAAGAAAAAAGTTAATTTACACATGGATGGAGCTAGAATTTTTAATGCTGCTATTTCTCTAGGCAGTGAGGTAAAAGAAATAGCGCAATATGCTGATTCCATTCAATTCTGCTTATCGAAAGGTTTATCTTGCCCCATTGGTTCTATGGTAGTCGGTACAAATGAAATCATAACGAAGATACGAAAAATACGAAAAATGCTTGGAGGGGGAATGAGGCAGGCAGGTGTAGTTGCTGCTATGGGAATAGTAGCTCTTACCAATTGGAAATCGCAGCTCGAGCGGGATCATAAAAATGCAATTTTCCTTGCAAATAGACTTGTACAAATTCCAAATATCCAACTTGTACCAGAGAAAATTGAAACAAATATGGTTTTTTTTCGTATTGTTAATCCAGCGATAATGCTCGAAAGATTCATTCTTGAGTGTCATCTTAATGGGTTAAACTTATCCTCTTTAGGGGATGATAGGATTAGAATTGTTACCCATAGAGGAATTAATAGAGAAAAAATAATAAAAGCGATTAGCATTATTAATAATGCAATAAAAAATCTCGAGAAACTTTGATGAAAGGAATCCTATATATTGTTTTGTTTATTCTCATAATCTCGATTAATGGACTATGTTTTAAGCAATTATCTGAAGATCTAAACTCTGCTTCACTTATGTTCATAATGTTTGCACCTGTACCCATTGTGGGAATAATAATGAACTCTTTTACGGTGAAGGGCTTTTTGCAAAAAGTCATTAGGTATAAAAAAGAAATAGTATTTCAGAATGTATATTCTGCAGGATGTTGGTTTGGCTATTTTCTTTCTTTAAAATATATTGAGCCAGCATTGTCGGTACTTATAGCAAACATTATTACTCCACTATTTATTTTTACAAGTAACCGGTTCTTACAAAATGAACGGGTAACCTGGAATAAGTTATTGTGCATTATATTGTTATCCATATGCTTAACGATTGCTTTATTTGATAGCTATTTTGCCAAAGAGAGTAGCATAACCTATCTTTCAGGCTTATTCTTCGCAGTTCTTTCTGGGGTCACGCAAGGATTGTATAGTATTCACACATTTGGTTTAAGGCAAACGCAGTTAAAACCTAGCGAGATTTTATCTACCAGGTTTATTTTAACAGGATTATTAGGTCTGGTTTTTGTGGATTTTCAACTGGTATCTGCTTTTGCTATTAATGATATCAGGTTAACTTTGTACCTATTTTTTAGTACATTTTTCCCGATGTATATTTTGTTAAGAGGAATGTTAATTACACCTCCTATTATTGTTTCGTTATTGCTTATTCTAGAGCCAATTATTATGTATATTATAGAAGTTTTTAACAAAAAAATAACTGAAAATTCATATACATTAATTGCCATAGTTATCAGTCTGCCTATATTGATATATGCAATATTTGTTAATAAAAATCAACGCTAACTTTTTTGAAAAGTCCTATGAGATGAATTTATGAAGGAAAAAAGAATAAGATTTACTCCAAATAAAAACTATTTTCAAAGATATTCAGAGTCAATCATGCTTCCAAAAATTATCAAATTAAAGTCTAATTTATACGTGGCTTATTTTAAAATAATGAAGCTATTGCCAGCGAAAATAATCATAGAAGAAGCATTGAGGCGCGAGGAAATCAAAGAAGGAAGCACTATTATTGAAACATCAAGTGGTACATTCGCCCTAGGGTTAGGAATTATTTGTGCGGAGTTAAGCTTGCCTTTTTGCGTTTTTAGCGATCCAGCAATCAGTAAAGTGTTATCACAGCGGATACAAGATCTTGGTGGTAAAGTCTATTTTTCTTCTCATACTGACGTTTCTGGTTCTTACCAAAAACAACGAATGCGAGCTTTAGAAAATTATCTTAGCGAAAATAAGTTAAGCTATTGGACTAAACAATATGATAATTTAGATAATTCTCGTGCTTATAAAACAGTCGCTGATTCCCTTTTAAAAATATTTGGTATTACTCGTATAAATCTTGTTGGAACAGTGGGCTCTGGTGGCTCTACCGGTGGCATCATTAGCGGTATTCGAGAAAAAACCATGTCGTCTACTTTAATCGGCGTAGATACTTTTAATAGCGTATTGTTTGGTCAGCCCGATGGCAAAAGAGTACTGCGAGGCCTAGGTAATTCCATAATGCCTAAAAACTTAAATCATCAACTTTATGATGAAGTTCATTGGATATCCGCAAATTATGCATTTCACTACACGAGAAAATTGCATAGGGAGTTTGGACTTTATTGCGGTCCAACCACTGGTGCAGCTTACTTAGTAGCTAGTTATTTAGCTCAATTTAATAAAAATGAAAATTATATTTTTATTGCACCCGATGAAGGGTATCGCTATGAGACTACGGTTTATAACGATAGATGGCTAAACCGGCATTACAAGGTAAGGTTTCCTCCTATCTCTTGTCCTCTCGAAGTACAATTTCCTTATGAGGCCAAGGAGCCATGGTCATTTATTAATTGGGGAAGAAGACAATATAAAGAGGTGATAGGCAATGACTTTGCACAAACTAGCTAAGGAAAAAATTGTATTTATCGAAAGTAATACAACCGGAACAGGGGAGTTATTTTTAAAATGTGCTATTCAAAAAGGATATCAGGTGCTATTTCTAACATCGAGTGAAGCACTTTATCCATTTTTGGAGAAATTACTCATTTATCCTATATTAATTAATACAAAAGATATTAAAGAAATAGAAAACCGCTTAAGTCACGAAAAAAATATTATTGGAGTTTTGTCCACTTCCGATTTCTTTGTAGAAATTGCTGCTAACATAGCACTAATTTTAGGATTACATTCTGTTTCTATTAATTCTATTAGAAATTGCCGCAATAAAAAAACTCTAAGTGAATTTTTAATCAATAATAATATTGCAGCACCCATAACTTTATCTGCAGCTAGTATAGAGCAAGCAAAACTACTAGACTTAAAGCTAAACTATCCTGTGATTGTGAAACCTAATTTTGGATCGGGTAGCAGAGGTGTTCGACTTTGCCAAGATAAAAAAGCCTATGTCGATTATATCAAAACTTATCAATTTACTGAGGACGAGCTATTAATTCAACCTTATATAAGTGGAGATGAATATTCGGTAGAGGCAATCGGGCTTAATGACAAAATCGAAATTATTGGCATTACCAAAAAGTATTTAGGCAATTTGCCCTACTTCGTGGAAATTGGTCATGATTTCCCAGCTCAATTAACCCAGTCTACAACAAACACTATCGTGCAAACAGTTAAAAAAGCACTCAAAGCGGTTGGCCTTACTTTTGGACCAAGCCACACCGAAATTAGAATTAATAATGATATTCCTTATGTTATTGAAATTAACCCTCGTTTAGCGGGAGGTATGATTCCTTGCATGATAGAAGCTGCAACTGGTTGGAATTTAATAAGTACTATCATTGATCTTTATGTAACTAAAAATATAACTATTCCATTGCTAAATAAAGACTATGCATCTATCCGTTTTATTATGCCAAAAATGGAAGGATATTTAGCAAGCGTTAATATCAGTTTTAATTTGAATGACCCACGTATTTATAAATTTAATCTTTCAAAAAAAGTAGGCGATTTTATTGTACTAAGTGGCGATTTCAAAGATAGAATTGGATTTGTAATCACTTGTGATTCTGATTTCACTACCTGCAATTCTTTAGCCCAAGAAGCTGTCCATTCTATTTCCTTAGACATTGCCCAAGAGAAACCAGCTAATTCCAATGAAAATGAACGACTAGATAGCGTGTTAAGAAATGATGCTCTATTCATAATAAACAAATATAAATCATTTTCTCCACACGATGAGATAGTTCAACTACATGATATTAATGAAGCCCATCTGATAATGTTAGTGAAAAAGAAAATAATTTCCCCTAAAACTGCGGGCAAAATTTTAGGGGAAATGAAGCATATAAAAGAAAATAATTTTGAGAATATCCTAGAAAAGAAAAATCCTAGGGGAATTTATCTTGGTTATGAAAATTATTTAATAAAAAAATTAGGTTTAAATGTAGGAGGGATGTTGCATATAGGTCGTTCGCGAAATGACATCAATGCCACAACATTTCATCTTATCTTAAGAAAATATTATTGGACAGTTTATAATGCCATATGGCGCTTAAGGTATACACTTATTCTGCGTGCGCAGGAGTCAGTTAGCTTGGTTTTTCCGATATATAGCCAGTATCAGACTGCATTACCTGGTACTTTTGCGCATTATCTACTTGGGGTGGGGGAGGCTCTTTTTAGAGATCAAGATTCTCTAAAATATATCTATAAGTTTTTGATGCAATGCCCCCTTGGCGCCTGTGCAGGGGCTGGGACGAGTTTTAATATTGAGCCTGAAATTACCTCTAAATTGTTGGGCTTCGATACTAATTATGTCAATTCACTCGATGCAGTAGCGAGCAGAGATTTAGTTTTACGTTTTTTGGCTTGTTTGTGTGGGATCTCAATGAATGTAAGTCGAATTGCTGAAGATATTCAATTATGGACAACAAATGAATACTGTATCGCTGAGCTTCCAGACAATCTTTGTGGAGGTTCCTCCATGATGCCGCAAAAAAGAAATCCCTACATACTAGAAAAAATTAAAGGCATCAGTGCAGGATTAATAGGATGCTTTGTTTCAGCCCTAACAGTAATGTTTAAAGTTCCTTTCGGAAATTCAATTGAAATAAATTCGGAATCAATCAAAGATATTGATTATGCGGCTGAGCTAATCGTTGATAGTGCTGATTTATTATCTATTGTTCTACAAGAGATTAAGTTAATTCCTCAAAATATTGAGAAAACAATTAATGAAAATCTCACTTATTCATTTATAATTGCTGAAGATATGGTAAGAAATAATTCTTATAGTTTTAGAGATGCCCACCATGTGATTGCAAAAGCAATAAGGGAGTCCAAACTAGCTAACATTTCTCCCTCGGATACTCTTCTTAATACTCTCAATGCATCTACCCTATCTGAAGTAAACCCAATTTGCTGGACAAGACTGCTTGAATACGGTTATGGGCCGGGAGAAAATAGTATAAAGAATGCTCTTGTTCAAGCATCCTCGCAGCTAAATAAAGATGGACAATGGTTACAAAAGCGAGAGTCAGCAATTGATAAAAAAGTTAAATTGCGCAAAAAAATTGCTAATAAATTAATCAGTAGGTAATGGCGTGAACTTAAGTTTCCCATGGGTTGATTAATTCGACACTAGTGTTAACAAAGTCTTTTACATTGCTTGTGACAAGTTTTAAATGATGTACTTTTGCAGTAGCGGCAATTAAAGCATCTATGGCTGGTAAAGGCTGTGCTTGGCGTTTACTCTGTAACTGCCCCCACATGTCCGCTACTTTTCGGTCGATCGGTATTATTCTGTCCGCAAAATAATTGGGTAGTTCTACTTCAAGCCAATATGAAATTTCCTCATACCTTTTGGGATCAGTAATTCCACCAATTCCTTTTCTTATTTCCCCAATAGTGATGACACTAATAAAGAAAACCAGGCTATCTTTTTCATTCACCCAGCTCTTTACCTTTTCATTTGGTTTAGGTTTTAGCAATTCTGAAATAATATTAGTATCCAATAAGTAATTCATAAGTCGGTTTCTCTCATTCCACTTTTATCCCTGGTTATTTCTAAAGTTATATTCATTAATGGTGAATGACGTAAAAAATTGACTAGATTTGGTTTGGGTTTGATAAGTTGCTGATATAGCTCGGTTGATAAAACGATTACTGTAGGTATACCTCTTAGGGTGATCTCTTGCGGTTTACCAGCAGAAGCCTCTCTTACTAAATCACTTAAATGGGCTTTAGCTTCTTGTAATTGCCAAGATTGCATTTGGGTTCCTTTAAACTAGTCTGACTAGTCTTAATTATAATCAATAAATGACAGAATGTAAAGGTAATCCATGATGCTAGCATTGCACAAAATACCTACTAATTTTTTATGATAATCAATTGGTTGCAATAATTTATCATTTCTATATGCAGCAAGAGCGTTTTTATGTATATTTTTCGATCATTATTTGTAAAACGAGGGTAAAACATGTCACGTGGTAAAGTCGATCAATCCATAACTCCAAATGTTTTTGGAACCTTAAACGAGGATGTTGTGCGAGTAATCGCCAGTCACTCTTCCGTTAATCACATCTTAAATTTAATGTCTGTATGTAAAACGACTTATAAGTTATTCAAACCCAATCTAGCTTTAGTTTTGGCACCGAAGGCCCAGACTTGTGTTATTCAAGGAAACCCAGATGGATTAGCCTTAATCGCAAAGCATAAACCAGAGGCTTTGTTCGAGAAGGGACGAGTTATCGATTTGCGCGGACGAATTTTTCCTAGCATATCAGCGTATCAGCTCTATACGTTTCTCTGTGATGCGGACATGAAGAAAACAATCGACCCGTTCATTCCTAAAGAGTTGAGGAAAAAACGCCAAGAACAATATGCTGAGCTTGGTAGCGGAGGTGCTGATTTAATTAAGCTTGACTTTGACCCTCTAGATGCAGCAAAGAAGGATTTCAACACCATTCTTACGTTTAAGACAATTCTTGTTTTGTATGATGGTGTAAACGATAAACTCCCCGTCACTTTTCCTTTATTGGAAAATAAGGACGCCATTATTTATTACCAAGATAAAAACGGTGAAGTCAATTTCTACTATGCTAACCGGGAAACCAAAGCGGTTGAGAAACTTTCAGTTTGTGCTAACACGGAGGCAGACAACAAGGCATTTGAGGCATTTATATTGTCCTTTGCTGAGATGGAAAATAACTCTAGCCGTCGCTCAAATAATACAGAGCACCAACTGATTGAAAGAGTCTTCAAACATAAACTACATCGTGATGGCATTGAGTATGAACAAGATGGCAAAGTCTACCGCGATAGCTGTACATCGTTTCGATTGATTAATGCCTGTAGAACCTACATCAGGTTGTATAATGAAGCGGAAAATAATGGCCAGCGGGGAGAAGCGCGCAACTATTGGTGCACAGTTGTTGGAAAAGCTCAGGGCGAAGAAATGTGGTTACTACAACGCATTTGTGAGGAAGACCGGCTATTCTATCCACTGCCTGCCAATTTTGACAATTTCAAGCGTAGTGTGATGATTGATATCGATCGTATTACCAGTGACTCGCTCCCGGCGGACGGTCAATTGAACTTGCTCCCGGACAATCAATTGAACTTGCTCCTGGACGGTAAATTGTTTGTCTACTTCGGTTTGAATTTTGCACTAACTAAGGGGAGTAATCCGCACGCGGAAGCTTGCGTGGGAGTCAACGATGATGAAGTCATGACGGATCTGCCTGCCATTTGCAGGTTGGTTGAAAGCGCTAAGGATAATGTTCTTGAATTTGAGCAAGAACAGGATTTGCAGCCACAGAGCTCCTACAGCGTGCAGTAGCGGTGTCTTGGCCGCTTAAGCTGAGGAGAAATGGTCTAGCTAACGAATACTCTCATACCCACCTTGAGTACCCTGCTTGGAGAGTACGATTTGCCAGAGTTGTGCTTTTCTGGATCGGAACATACCGGCACACATTAATAGATAATAACGCCACATGCGGTAAAAGCGGGTGTCGAAGCGCGATTTTAGTGAATCCCAATTGTTAGTGAAATTTTGATACCAGGCTAGAAGAGTGCGGTCATAATAAGCACCAAAATTTTGCCAATCCTCAGCTAAAAAAGCAGGTTCTAAGGCATGAGCTAGCTGTACCATAGAGGGCAAGTAGCCATTAGGGAAAATGTATTTGTTGATCCAGCGATCGGTAGTTGTTACCGTTTCATTGCTGCCGATAGTATGTAGTAAAAATAAGCCGTCATTCGCCAGCTGCTCTTTCATTAATTTAAAGAAGGTAGTGTAATTTTTATAGCCTATGTGCTCAAAAGCGCCCACACTCACTAACTTGGTGAATTGTTTATAGCTGGGATTATAAATTGAACTATCGCGATAATCTGCGGTGTAAAATTCAATGGGCAAATGGCTATGCTGCTGTTTGGCATAGGAAATTTGCTCTGCAGCGATACTAATACCGACCACTTTACAACCGTAATGTTCTGCAGCATAAGCTGCTAATCCTCCCCAGCCACAGCCAATATCTAATAAAACATCTCGCTCGTTGAGGTATAATTTTTTACAAATTAATTCGTATTTTGCTCTTTGGGCAGAATCTAAGTCGTGGGCATTGCGCCAATAAGCACAACTGTAGGCCATGGTTTCGCCCAACATCAGTTCAAATAAATTGTTGTCGAGGTTGTAATGCTGTTGAGCAACTTGTTTTGATCGTCTCTTGGTTTGATAATTAATTATTTTTGTCGATAGTTTGTAGATAAAGTGCAAAAAATTAGTCTTAGTTTCTTGATCCATTGCTGCCATACAAAGCTTATACGAGAGTACATCTAAATGCTCACAATCCCACCATCCCTCCATATAGGTTTCTCCTAAACCGAGGGAGCCATAGTTGATTACGCGCTTTATCGCTCGCTCATCCAAGAGTTGGATGTCATGCTGTTTATTCCCATTGATAGTGATATCCGCTTTTTCCAGGGCGTTTTGAATAAGTTTGTGCACAGTTGTATTGTTCATTAAGTTCCCTCTAGGTGATGCCGTGAGCGTGCCCCCATAGCCGTCAAGCTAAGAAAAAAATCATCTAAAATTGCATAATTTGTTCGTAAAACACACCGTCATTGTGAGCGTATGCCCCGTCATTGCGAGCGCAAACTACCGTCATTGCGAGCGCAAACTACCGTCATTGCGAGCGCTAGCGAAGCAACCCAGGAGTGCAAGGAACTGTTCTTCATCAAGCCTCATATTACTGTGGTAGCTACCAACCCTGAACCCCTGGGTTGCTTCGCTAGCGCTCGCAATGACGGGGCATACGCTCGCAATGACGGGGCATACGCTCGCAATGACGGGGCATACGCTCGCAATGATGAAGCTTTGTTCGCAATGATGAAGCTTTGTTCGCAATGCCGCCTTAAAATGCATCTCCTTTTACAGTGATTCAATCGTTTTTTTGTGATAGAGCAATTTGTCCTTTGTAAGTTTTGCTTGCGCAAGCTTGTCGTGTTCTTTAGCAATAATATCTGCTGGCGCTTTATCAGTAAATTTCTGGTTGTTAAGTTTACCTTCAGCCTGGGCTATCTCTTTATCCAGCTTTATTATTTCTTTGTGCAGGCGAGATAACTCAGCTTCTTTATCAATTAAACCTGCTATAGGAATGAGTAATTCCATTTCACCAATGATTGCTGAAGCGGACACAGGAGTTTGCTCCTGCTCTTCCACAAAATGGATCGACGTTAATTTACTTAAAGCCATCAACAGTTGCTGATATTTCTCAACCCGCTCTTTTATTATTGGGGTAACATGACGCAATAATAAAGGAATTAATTGAGCTGGTGAAATAGTCATCTCGCTACGAATAGTACGAATGGATTGAATAACGGTTTTTAGCCAGGTCAATTCCTCTTCCACCTCAGGATTGATAAATTCCTCATGAACTTGTGGGTAAGTGCTGAGCATAATGCTTTCGCTGTTTTGACTCGTCAATTTACTCGTACGTTGCCAGATCTCTTCTGTAATAAAGGGCATGATCGGGTGTAGTAATTTGAGGATTTGATCAAGAACATGAATTAAGGTGCGGCGTGTACCTCGCTTCATTGCCCCTAAAGTCTGGGTGCCATAAAGGACAGATTTTGATAATTCGAGATACCAATCACAGTACTCATGCCAGACAAACTCATAAATTGTATTAGCGAGTAAATCAAAGCGGTACGTTTCAAAGTAGTGATGGCATTGTGCAATAATGTGCTGCAAGCGTGAAAGGATCCACTGATCAGCTGGGCTATATTGGAAGGCGCCATCGCCAAAGTCAATTTGCTCTTCATCGGTATTGAGCAAAACGTAGCGAGACGCATTCCATAATTTATTACAAAAATTTCGATATCCTTCCACACGATGTAAATCAAAACGTATATTGCGGCCTGTTGATGCTAATGAGCAAAAAGTAAACCGAAGGGCATCAGTGCCAAAAGCAGGAATTCCTTCCGGGAACTCTTTCCGGGTTGCTCTTGCAATGCGATCACAAACAGAAGGTAGCATGAGGTTGGTGGTACGTTTTTTCACTAAGCTTTCGATATCTATACCATCAATGATATCAATAGGATCGAGAACGTTACCTTTCGATTTAGACATCTTTTGGCCTTCGCTATCGCGGATAAGACCAGTAATGACCACCTCTTTAAAAGGTATTTTCCCAGTGAATTTTAAGCCCATCATAATCATCCGGGCTACCCAAAAGAAAATGATGTCAAAGCCAGTTATTAGCACTGAAGTGGGGTAAAATTGTTCTAGCTCTGGCGTACGCTCGGGCCAACCTAGGGTTGAAAATGGCCAAAGAGCAGATGAAAACCAAGTATCGAGCACATCCTCATCCTGTTTTAGCTGCACATGATCACCTAGCTTATGCTTAAAGCGAATATCATTTTCACTATAACCGACATAAATGTGTCCTTGAGTATCGTACCAAGCGGGGATGCGATGTCCCCACCATAATTGTCTGCTGATGCACCAGTCTTCAATATTCTCCATCCATTGAAAATAGGTTTTCTGCCAATTTTCTGGAATAAAACGAATCTCACCTTTTTGTACGGCCTCAATAGCTGGGGCAGCGAGGGGTTTAGTTTTTACATACCACTGGTCAGTCAATAAGGGTTCGATGATAACATTGGATTTTTCGCCGCGCGGAATCTTGAATGTATGGGGTTCGGTTTTAACTAACAAGCCGGCTTTTTGCAAATCTTCACTAATTTGCTCACGCGCTATAAAGCGATCCATCCCTTGGTATTCAACAGGGGCGTTTTTATTAATTGTTCCTTTTTTAGTGAGAATATTGATCAATGGCAAATCATGACGCTTACCGACCTCGTAATCATTAAAATCGTGTGCCGGTGTTATTTTTACACAACCACTGCCAAATTCTTGATCAACGTAATCGTCAGCGATGATTGGAATCAGTCGATTGCATAAAGGGAGTTGTACTTGTTTACCGATTAAATGTTGATAGCGGGGATCATCAGGATGAACTGCAACCGCGGTATCTCCGAGTAGAGTCTCAGGTCGTGTTGTAGCAATGATAATCGATTCATCAGAATTAGCGAGGGGATAGCGAATATGCCATAATAAACCTTCCTCTTCTTCAGCAATAACCTCTAGATCGGAGACCGCCGTTCCTAACTTGGGATCCCAATTGACTAAACGACTGCCACGATAAATTAAGCCCTCATCATAGAGCTGGACAAAAACTTTCTGCACTGCAGCAGATAAGCCCTCATCCATAGTAAAACGTTCCCGTGACCAATCCACCGAAGAACCAATGCGGCGCATTTGCTGGGTGATTGTGTTGCCTGACTCTTCTTTCCACTGCCAGACACGGCTGAGAAATTCTTCCCGGGTCATATTTTTACGTGATAACCCCTCAGCATCAATTTGGCGTTCTACGACCAGTTGTGTGGAGATCCCTGCATGGTCGCTTCCAGGTTGCCAGAGCGTATTTGCCCCCTGCATGCGCTGATAGCGTGTTAGCGCATCCATCAACGTGTGCTGAAACCCATGGCCCATGTGCAGGCTACCGGTAACATTAGGTGGTGGTAGCATAATGCAATAATTTTTACCTTCACCACGGGGGGCAAAATAATTGTGCTTTTCCCATTTTGTATACCATGCCTGCTCAATATCTTGCGGAGAATAAGTCTTATCCATAGGTTTAATCTATGCTGGTAAAATTTGCGAATTTTATCATAACCTAGTGAATGGATAAATCATGGTTTTTGGTAACCATTCACCATAATTTCAAAATCTTGGTGAATAGTTACGATTTTTGGCATTCATAGACAACTGCCTCATCATCATTAGCAGCCGTTTTGTCACGATCATAGGCTTTTAATCGTTTAGTTTTTTTAAACCCAGCATTATTCAACATAACATCGAGCGCCTCGACATGGTGTAACCTGGCCTTAAAGTTTTCTATTTCTGTTTGAATAATCTGATTGCCGTCTACCAGTTCGTATTTATAAATCCATTGTCGAATATCATTTCGGTCGGGCAAGGTTAGAATGTTAGCAAGAATAATTTTTCCATCGCTCCGAGGCCATACCTTACCGGACCAGATGTTTAACTCTGGGGCTTTCCAATGATTAGTTAGGCATTCAAATACAAAGACACCGTCATCTGTAAGTAGATCATGGATTTTTAATAAAATATCGTTTAATTTTTTGATATCGACAATTAGATTGAATGATCCACATGGAATAATAATCAAGCTATATTTTTTTGAAATATTTAAATCTTCTATAGAATTTTGCCAGACATTCACCGTGAGGTTTTTTTGTTTGGCTTTTTCGAATAAAGCCTTAAGCATGTGGCTGCTTGCATCAAATCCCTCTACATTAAATCCTTCAGCAAGTAAAGGTAATAAAAATCTGCCTGTACCACACATGGGTTCTAAGATTGCATCGTTAGCAGAGCTAGCATAGGAGCGATAAAATTCAAGTTCATCCTTGGATGGTTCAGGTCTGCTGAGATCCCAGACTTGTGTGGAAAGATCCAAAAATATATCAATCGAATTCATGACATGCTTACTCCTCATTGTATAAATTGATCGTCTAATTAAATACTGGACTTACAATCTTTTGGTTGAGGTTTAATTCGATCAAACGACAGGCATGTTACCTTTGCGACAAAAGCAGGACTCTCCTCAGCATCCGTTGCCTAAAATCCAATACCTCAGATTTTTAGAGAGTTTATAATGAATAAATAGATGGTGGTCCGTCAGGAAAATTTTGCAGTTAACTTCTAAGTGCTGTCCATAGCATTAAATGTATTTATTCAATGTAGATAACAGCATATTCGTGAGATACCATTTTAAAAGTGTAGCACATAACATTATAGTTTACTTTCTGCGCAGAAGGTATATGAATTTTCAAGCTCATTAAGTATCATCCTTTGATGCTCAAATGAGTCCATATTCCTTAACTCAAGCGCAGCATTAATATCTTCAACAACATTGGCAGAATCGACCACATCGTGATCCTGAATTTTTCCGTGCTGGTACAACCATTTTGCAACTGAACTCCAGCGCCATAATGGACTTTTATTGGATATTTTTAATATGGGCTTAGGGAAATCTCCTGAGCCTCGCCTACCTTGTATTAGAAGTGAGATAGCCTGTCTTGTCATAGATACCCGTTCAGCAATATCTGCTAAGCTAACCAAATGTTCTGGTGCAACTCTCTTATAGGCAAATATAATCGCGTAGGTTGGGCCTTGGCCCAACAAGAATGTGGCATGTTCTGACAAAATAGTCGTTGTTTGTTTTGGGTACACATTTTTTCTTACAATGTAGATGCTTGTCTCATGTTGGGCCAAGGCCCAACCTACTTAAAATTTGTCTATGCGAGAGTTGTATTCTTCTGGACATATGTTATTCACATTGGTAGAATAAAACCAATTTTTTAGTGCATGTAGATTGGAGAGTAAATAATGTTCGATGCGTTAAGGCAATTAGCTGGTAAACTGTATGAGAAGCACCAACTAGATAATGCGTCTTTAAAAAGTGAGCGTGAGATTTTTCAATCGCTTTATAGAAAGGTTCAGGAATTAAAAAATACCTTTACACGAGTCAAGCCCACTCAGGTCTTTAGTAAGGCGTACCAAATTATTAACGAAGCTGAACATAAATTAGCTCTTCTAAGTTATAATTATTTAGCCTCACCTCAAGGACTTCCTTTAAAAACGCTCGCAAACAAAGTTGACTATTTATCCGAAATGCTAAGTAGCTTTCAAACTATTCTAGAATCAGCCTGCGCTCATGTAGCTGAAAGGAACCCGTCACTATCATCACCTCTCAATTCAAGCCTGTTGCATGAGGAAGAAAGAGATACAAATTGCTGCAAATTTTTCTGGTCATTAGTATTTGTAAGTCCAGAAAAACAACTTCGCAATGATATTTTAGAAGTGATTAAAGCATTCAATACTGCACTGTATTCTAACCAATTGGAAAAGCAAGCATTTGAATTCCGCGCATGAAGCGCGGGACGTAGACAAAGTGCTTTATTCCATAATTCCTTGATCGGTCACTATTTCCAGCACAGCTGTGCTATCAGGAAGCAGACCAATGCTAGAGGGTGAGATCTCGGTTTCCTGTTGGTCTTTTCCTCTCCCAAAGAACTTCCTTCATTTTCCCCCTCGCCCCGGGAACGGGGAGAGGGGATGCTGGTGCAAAGTTCTTTGGTGATGTTTGTCTCACGGGACTAGGGCGCTCGCATTGATCAAATAAATTACTTAATGTTATCATAATAATCATTTGATACACTTAAACCATCATAGAATAACCCTGTTGAATCTTAATTATGCCTAATATCGCAGAACAATTAACTTATCTAACTCATTTAAATGAGCTTATGAAGAACGCACCAGCAAGTGCTCGTGCCCTGCTCATCGCTGATGCAGAAACAAAACTCGAAGGGGAAAAGCAAAAAGAGCACAAATGCCCAACAGTTGAGCTCCGTTGGTTGCATCTCAACCTCATGAAGTTGAAAACAGATCCGGAACCTGTTTCTGGAAGTCCAGAAGAGAATGCAAGCCAAACTAAAACCCTTGCCTATTCCTTAGCAGCTTACAGATGTAAAGAGCCCATCAAAGATTTTGTCGCACAATATCGGGAAGATCAAATTAACGATAAAGAAGAATTAAAAAAACTAATCAAGAAACAGCAGGAATTAATTTTTAGCCAATGCCTCACTGAAGCAACTAGGCAGTATCTTTCTAGATATAAGGTAGACTCCCAATTCTCACAAGAAGCAATATTATCTGACGCGGTGAACCAGTATAAAGAGAAGATGTATAAAGAAACTTTGTTAGAATTTGAATTGGGGTGCTTAATTGAACGCCTTAGTTTCCTTGAAGATAAAAAAATATCAGGTCTTTCCACTGATCCAGAAGTGACATTTGTCAACGAACGATTAGCAGTCGACAATTTAGCTGATTTCAGACTTAGTGGGACTAAACACCTAGCTGGTGAGTTGGTTGAGTATAATCAAGAACCACTAACACTGAACAATATTCGTCAACAGGTTCGGGCGTATTTCAAGGAGTATGGTGAAAAAGACATTCATAACAAAATGGATTCGCCTAAAACTATTATTGAATACTTTGTTAAACTTAATGAAGCTACTCCCGTTACAATTAGTCTTGTGGACTATATGACTTCTGCAATTACTCGAGTAGAAGAACTACGAACAACAGTGCAGTCGCTTGCTACAGAAAAGGAAAAAACAGAGTCCAGCAAAAATCAAGGTCTACTGAAACTAAAAAACATCGTAGAAATATATAGCATTTGTCTTCCTAGCATTAAAAAACAAGAGCTCGAAGAGTTCCCAGATAGAAACCCAATCGCAATGAAGAATAGGGAAGACGCCTTAACCACGATAAGCAATGCCTTAAAAGACGCTGAACAATTGACTCCTGAATTAAGGCGAACAGTGAAACAAGCTGTCGATAACATTCAAGCGAACAATCCAACATGGTTTGAACGCAGTTTAGTTGATCAAATACTTGATATTATCACTCTGGGGATTAAGCCTCTCATCCGCTATTGTACATTCAAGCCAGAACCAGTTGAGGCAAGTTTACATGATGTAGCAGAAGAAAATGCGCCCGCAAGCGAGGATGTTAGCAAACCAACATAAACCAGAGTCTGTTTGCAATGAGTACTCTAGTCCCGTGGGACAAATATCAGCGAAGAACTTTGTACCAGCGAACCCTCTCCCGCCCTTCGGGCACCCTCTCCCCATGTCTGGGGAGAGGGGAAGTGGTTGTTCTACTGTGAATACGTCTAGCGATCGTCGCTTGAGCATCGGTCGCTGTTTTTAATAGTTCCAAATTCTCGTGTAAGGTTTGATAATTTGCATCGGTTTTATCCTGAGTAATCAAACATATTTCCAGGTGCAGCTACTTGCTGTGCGTTATTTTGCCTTCATAGGGGTCAATTAACCCTGGTCGGATCGGTGATCGAGGCCTTTTTTGCTATAATAAAAAACGTAGTGGTAGATTTATAGGTAATTCAATTTCTGAGTAACTCGCCACGTCATCCCGAGCGCAGCGAGGGATCTCCAGCAAACGGCACGTATTTAAAAATTGTGCCACTGCATGGAGATCCCTCGTCGCAAGCTCCTCGGGATGACATGGGGGAGTTACATTTCTGAGTTTATTATGCATACAAAAGATATAAAAGATGTAAACCTAACAGAGAATTTACGTCTTTCACTGTTTGCCAATTCTGACCAAAATTTATGGTCAAAACGTTTGATGGAGGCCAGTCAAAAGGCTTCTAAAATGTGTCAGATAATCGAAATTTAGTTGAACAGTATGATTCTGCTCGTAATGTACGCAGGGAAATAGCAATAGAGCTTAAGCACATGGATCCAGAAGATTTGCCCTTAAAGATCAGTTTGGTATTATTAGAGATTCTGACATTACTGAACGTTGCGATAAATATGATAAATATACATTTGCTGGAAGTAAAACGGATGATGACACTTTATATAAAATACTTTTGAAAATAGTAGCCGACCAAAGTAACGCTTTTACAAGAACACTGCTACAGCCAGGTATATATAAGATTGGCTCCGTCTGGCCATATGGATATGTGGAGAAAAAAAGGACAGTAGTTGAGTACAAATTGCGAGATGAAGCAGAGCCAGGTAATATAAATGTGAAATACTATAGAAACGCTAATCTTGTTGGTACAGAATGGCAGGAAGAGCCTGAAGTATTAGCAGTTTGTGTCATCTGGGGCAAGATGAATCAAACTATCTACACAGAAAAATTGACACAAATGAATCCCTTGTATAATAAAATTAAGGAAAGCGTCCCTAAAAGTAGAGATTGTTTAATTGCAATGGGCTATTTAGCCTATGACTTATCTAGATTCATTGCATTACAACGGGGCTCAGCTGCTGCAGCTTCTATTATCATCCGAGGGATTGGATTGGCAAAAGGATTTCCTGGGATTGGCAATATGCGTATTCGGGGCTTGCCTTTTGATATATACGCACATATGCAACAAAATAGAGATCAATATGCAATAGAATTTTGTGATGCTTTCGGATCGCGATTTCAACTTACTTGCAGATAACAATGCCCCCACTCTGTCACCTAGCAGCCCACAATAGCTCCTAATTTTATTCATCTAAAAGAGATTAACTATCACAAATTACTGCCAAGGCAGTAATTTTTTGTGAAAAAAGAAAAAAGTAGCCATAAACTCTATTTTCCATCTATTTTTACTGCTATAACAGTAAAAAATGCATCGTAAGTTAACTATGACTCCAAATGAAATTGCAAGGGTAATACGCTACTGCCGCAAACAAAGTGGTTTATCACAAAAAGAATTGGCACTTTATGCGGGAGTTGGCAAAACCGCTGTGTTTGATATTGAAAAAGGGAAAGAGACTGTGCGATTGAGTACTTTATTAAAAGTGATCCACGTCTTAAATATTAATTTGAAACTCGAGGCGCCAATTAACCCTGGTGATTAATGAATGGGAAAAAAAGCGAAGGTTTTGGTCAATGGAATAGTCGCTGGAGTTTTAGAAGAATTAGAAAATGGGCAATATCAATTTACCTATCAATTAGGTTATGAGGGATCGCCAGTATCCCTCACCATGCCCATAAAACAAACTCGTCATACCTTTACCAAATTTCCTTCTTTTTTTGAAGGATTACTCCCAGAAGGTATTATGCTTGAAGCATTAGTAAAAAAATACAAAATAGATAAGGATGATTATTTCTCCCAGTTAATTAGAGTAGGTCATGACGTTGTCGGGGCTGTCACAATCGAGGAGATAGGATGAAACGATGTCCTATCACTTATGAGGTTATTACTGAGCAGGAAGATTATTCTCATCAAGGGTTGCGACTTCTTTCTCCCAATTTAAGAGATCTTAAGCATTTAGATTTAACTGCAGCTGAGCAAAGGAAAGAAGCCATTTTACGGGTAGGTAAAATGTCAATTCAGGGTGTGCAAACCAAGCTCAGTGCACAATTAAATGTTAATGAAGGACGGTTTGAAATAGTCGATGAGAAAGGGCATTTTATTTTAAAACCACAAAGTGAATATTACAGTGAATTACCAGAAAATGAAGCATTAACCATGTCATTAGCAGCCGTATTTGGTTTTGAGGTACCTGTTCATGGATTGGTATGCTCAAAAGATAAAAGCATGACTTATTTCATTAAACGATTTGATCGAATAGGACTAAAGAAAAAATTAGCTCTCGAAGATTTTGCCCAGCTTTCTGGTAACAATCGCCAAACCAAATACAAGAGTTCTATGGAAAATTTGATTGCTATTATTACGAAATTCTGCACATTTCCTAGAATTGAACTGGTTAAATTATTCAAGCTTACGGTGTTCAATTTTCTTGTGGGCAATGAGGATATGCATTTGAAGAATTTTTCGCTAATCACCAGAGATGCTAAAATCAAGCTCTCTCCAGTATACGATTTGATCAATTCAACCATTGCAATGAATACAAAAGAAGAAATCGCTTTACCTTTAAATGGGAAAAAAAATAATTTGACCAAGCGAGATCTTTTTGAATATTTTGCTAAAGACAGGCTCAATCTAATCAAAAAACGATTGAGAATGTTTTGCAAGAAATTAAGAAAGCGGTTCCATCCTGGTATGCCTTAATAAGCCATAGTTTTTTATCGTTGCCTATGCAACAAAACTATTTGAGCATTCTGAGAGATAGGCTTATTCGGCTAGGTTTAATCTAAGTGCTCTTAATAATCCTCATAGACTTCTAGTTTATTCCCAGACATCTTCGTGCTTTACTTTTTTCGATGTAGTACGATCACGTACTTCTGCAAGGGCCGATAGAAATCTATCTTCTCGCCTTTCCAATGCTTCCAGTACCAATTCTTTTGCTAAACCAGAAACGGATTTATGTTCCTGTTGTGCAAGCTCTGATAGCAACGCAGCTGTTGCTTCTTCAAAAGTAATATTTATTCGTGGATGCTTGGTAGGTATAATTTTAAACTTATTTAATAGCATGAGCTAAGTGTAACCTATTTACATCACCAGCGCTTGTGAGTGACAGAATTCTTCAGCGCGTAGGTTGGGCCTTGGCCCAACAAGAATCTGGCATGTTGTAACAAAATAGTCGTTGTTTGTTTTGGTTACACATTTTTTCTTACAATGTAGACGCTTGGATCATGTTGGGCCAAGGCCCAACCTACTTTAAATTTGTCTATGCGAGAGTTGCTTTCTCCAGTATGATTAATTTATTGACAAACTGTGGTATATAGGTATAGAATGCCCTATTTTAAGAATTTAGGGTATAAAGTGCACACAAAATCAGAATCATTTCAAGATAAACTCCAGCAATTAACTCAATTTAATCAAGCTCTAATATATGGATTTGATCCTGAGAAATCTCATCGAGAGGAACTCGGATCCCAGACGTATCAAGATGTGTTATTCCCAAGAATAGGGCAATTTGAGGATATGCTAGCAGGATATTTATTTGCGCAAAATAAGTTACTACCCGTATTTAGTAAAACGGAAGAATTAGACGAATTATCTTTTATAAACTCCATTAAACAATTACATGGTTACCTTGGCAGCACACTTTTCGCCTTAGCACAGGAAAAATCAGGAGAATTTTATCAGCAGCAAGTTTTGAGATGGAAAGTAAACCTGACGTATCAGCTTACTTTTTCCATTTTGTCAGGAATTACGTACCCAAGTCTAAATGGCAAAAATCCTCTTTCTCTGCTTATTGAGCTTTTGACTACGGAACTTAGTCTCAGTGAAAAACAAGTACGCCAATTCGTGACTCTCTTACAACGCTTAAAAAATCACTCCACTATAATCCCACGAGCATCACAAAAAGAATTTATTGATAGCGCCTTAACAAACACCAAAGAAAAACACCTTTCATCTGAAGGAAAATCAAAATTAGCTGCAGCGCATGCCGCAACAATCACTATAGAAAAACTAGCTGTAGCGTACCTAAGCAATAAGCTCTCAGCAGAAGAGAGGGCATTAGTTAGTAAAATTGTAACTATTTGTAGAGATCCGGAAGATATACCTAAATTGATGGATGCTTTTGCTAAAAATACATTGGCTAACTGGAGAAAATGCAATAAGAAAGATATAAAAGAGGTTTCACAATTTCTTGCTGAGATGTTTTATCAGTTTACCGATATCCACCCTTTTGGCAATGCGAATGGACGTACTGCAGGTTGTTTGGTGAATGTATTTTTAATATCAATAGGATTACCTAGTATTTTAATGCGCAATCCTGGGGAAAGAAATGATAGCTCATCCTCTTTTTCCCAGGCCATTAACGCCATTAATCAAAGCAGAGAACCTCTAGCTAATCACATTTATCAACGGATTCTAGAAGCACAGAGTCAACCTTTTGTGGATAATATACTAGCAGAAACTATTTCATTACGATGTAAGATGGCACACCAATTAAAATCGCTGCAAAGTGAATATCCGCAGATTGACATCAATGATTATAGGATGACGATGTGCCAGTGTGCAGAAGATGCAATATCCGAATACCCTACTAATGAATATAGATCACTTTTTAGCCTTAATAAATTTCTGAGATTTCTTACTCAAGAAGAGAACCGCTTAGAGCAATCTTTAAGCAAAGAAATGGCGAAAGTAACTAGTTCTACAAGTACGACCACCTCAACCAGCACTCAGCCTGTACAGTTAAAAGGGGGGTTTTTTACTTCGGTTAAGACTGAGGGTAATAAAGCACAGGACGCTGCTAAAGCAGAAAAATGTTCAGATCAATCTTTAAGCAAAGGTAAGACAACAGTCACTGGATTTATAGGTACGACTACATTGACCGCTGGAGAAATGGAGCAATTAAAACAGGATTTGTCGAGTTTAACTAACACTGGAGGTTGGAAAATCAGTTCAAAAAATCATTTAGATAGTTGGATGGAAACCCCTAATGAAACCGAAGCAGAGAGTGTTTCCAAGTTATTAAAGGCAGCTGGAGTTGGTAATGTAACTAAGAAAAAGCGCAGCGATAATAATCAGATCCATGTTGTGATATGCTCAAATATCAACTTAAGCGAATTGAAAAATAAAATTAAGTCGAACAATGCGGCAGAGGCTGTGGCGCCTAATTCAGCAGAAGCAGAAGTAAAAAATCCTACTGCCCAACAATAGCTCCTGATTTTATTCATCTAAAATTGCGCAATTTATATCGTCATTGCGAGCATGTATACAGGGCCTGAAAAACGTACCGAACTAACATTAACCCGTCATTGCGAGTACCCTAGTCCCGTGGGACAAACATCACCAAAGAACTTTGCACCAACATCCCCTCTCCCGCCCTGCGGGCACCCTCTCCCCGTTCCCGGGGCGAGGGGGAAAATGAAGGAAGTTCTTTGGGAGAAGCGAAGCGACGAAGCAATTGATCCAGTGGCCTTATGGATGTTAGCAAGGGTCGCTGGATTTCTTCACTACGTTCGCAATGACGGGTATCTCGCAAGGTGCACCAAATACGGCCGTTCCAGATAGGGGTGAGTTCTTACTAATTTTATGTTTGGTTAGCCAGCATGGCGTTGGCAACTTTCGATTGATTCTTTTTGCCTAGCGCTTTACAGATCATATCTCCAGCGGCCACTATTTTAAAAATGTCGATGCCAGTTTCAATGCCAAGGCCATGCATGAGGTACAAGACATCTTCAGTAGCGACATTACCCGTTGCACCGCGCGCATAGGGGCAACCCCCTAGCCCGGCGACAGAACTATCAAAGCGACTTATACCACACTCTAACGAAGCAAAAATATTAGCAATTGCTTGGCCATAGGTATCATGAAAATGCATTGCTAATTGTACTGTAGGCATAAGTGGTAAAACTTCCTTGATAACAGCCTGCGTTTGTCTAGGAGTTCCGACGCCGATTGTATCGCCTAAGCAGATCTCATCAATATCCAGTGCTAGCAGTTGCCGCACAACTACAGCGACTTGCTGTGGGGTTATTTTGCCCTCATAAGGACAGCCAAGCACGCAGGAAATGTACGCTCTGACTCGGATGTTATTGGCTTTAGCAAGGGCAATGACTGGGCTAAAGCGCGCAATGCTTTCGGCAATTGAGCAGTTAATATTGCGCTGATTGAACGTTTCGCTAGCGGCGGTGAAGACAGCAATTTCTTTAACCCCGATTTGTAATGCTTTTAACATACCTCGCTCATTCGGCACTAAGGCAGAGTAGTGAATATGAGGTAGTTTGTGCATGGTGGTGAATACCGCTTCATTATCAGCAAGTTGCGGAATGACTTTTGCAGAAACAAAACTGGTCACTTCGATGTGCTCAAGGCCGCTTTGATTGAGTAAATTAATCAATTCCACTTTAGTTTCAGTCGCCACAAACGATGCTTCGTTTTGTAACCCGTCACGTGGCCCTACTTCAACGATAGTGACTTGTTGTGGATAGTTCATGGTTCTGCCTCTAAAGCTAACAATTCAGCGCCTTCGTTAACTTGTGCACCAACCTCATAATAAAGCTCCGCTAGCACACCATCTTTAGGGGCGTGGATGATATGCTCCATTTTCATTGCTTCCAACACAATTAAACTATCACCCTCTTTGACAGTGTCTCCCTTCTGTTTCAGGATGGCAACAACCGTAGCAGGCATAGGGGCAGTAAGCTGTCCTTTTTTTGTTGCTGTCGTCGCACCAAAATTCTGCCAGTTAAACCGCTCAATCAATAGAGGGCCGTGTTCAGTATAGATGCGAATTGCTTCGTTCTGATTGGCAAATAACGCATGGTGAATTTGTTGGCCATCATTGAGATAGAGGCGATCGCCATTCATCCAACAAGTGAGTGTTATTTCATTCTCATCGAGCTGTAGCTTACAGGAATTTTGGCTAACAGGAATTATTTTTGCTTCTATTTGTTTATCTTCAATGAGATAACGCCAATACCAATAGCTCGCTAAATGCATTTGCCAAGCAAAGCTATGGTTGTAGAGCGGATCAGTCGTTTTTATTGTTATGTCTAAGTAATCATAGGCAATGGCCAGTAAAATGGCTAAATTTTCGTTAGGCTTAACAAAATCAATGTGTTCCTGGCTTAAGAAATCAGTGCTTAACTCCGCTTGACGAAACCGCGGGTGACGACAAATTGCCAGCAAGAAGGGAATATTCGTTTTTACACCACCGATAGCAAAATCCTGCAAAGCCTGCTCTAAGCGTTGTAGGGCTTGCTCGCGTGTTTCGCCCCAGGCAATTAATTTAGCAATCATCGGATCATAATGTTGAGTAATGACCGAGTTACAAGTCACACCACTATCAATACGAATACCCATGCCAGTGGGTTCTTGTAAAAAATCAATTTGGCCAATAGAGGGAATAAACCCCTGCTGTGGATCTTCCGCATAAATGCGACACTCAATAGCATGTCCGTGGGCAACAATTTGATCTTGTGGTATTGGTAAGAGTTCGTTGGCAGCAATTTTTAGCTGCCAAGCGACTAAATCAAAACCAGTTATCATTTCCGTCACTGGATGTTCGACTTGTAAGCGAGTATTCATTTCCATGAAATAGAAATGGCCATTCTCATCCACTAGGAATTCCACTGTGCCTGCACCGCGATAATTGATAGAGCGGGCTACGGTACAGGCAGCTTCAGCAAGGCTTTGCCGGAGAGAGTGTGCTAAATTTGGTGCTGGGGCTTCTTCAATAATTTTTTGATGACGTCGTTGAATAGAGCAATCCCGCTCAAAAAGATGGACAACCTGGCCGTGATTATCAGCCATAATTTGCACTTCAACATGGCGAGGGTTAGTGATTAATTTTTCAATGAGCATCGTTTGATCAGCAAAACTTGCCATGGATTCGCGGCGGGCACTTGCTAAGGCTTGGAGGAATTCAGTTTCGGCATGCACTGCTCGCATACCTTTGCCACCGCCACCGCAGGCTGCTTTTAACAACACGGGAAAGCCAATCTCGCGAGCTGCTTGTAACAGACGATCATCTGACTGATCACTACCATGATACCCAGGAGTGAGGGGTACTTCGGTTTTTTCTAGCATCTGCTTAGCGAGCTGCTTTGAGCCCATTGCTTCCATTGCTTCAGCTGAAGGACCTATAAAAATGATCCCTGCTGTTAAGCAAGCCTTAGCAAAGCGAGGGTTTTCTGATAAAAAACCATAACCAGGATGTATCGCTTCTGCGCCACTGATCTTAGCGGCAGCAATGATTGCCTCAATATTAAGATAACTTGCTTTTGCTGGCGCCTCACCGACCCAATAGGCACTATCGGCTGCTAGCACATGTTGGCTATTGCTATCAGCCGTCGAGTAAATGACAACGCTGTGAATACCCATTTGCCGCGCCGTTCTTATGATTCGGCAAGCAATTTCACCGCGATTAGCTATGAGAATCTTTTTAAACATAAAATCTCTGTGTACCTCCCTCGCACGTCATGTGAGCTCAGCTCCAGTCCGGTACTTCTTTATTCAAAAACGCACGTAACCCTCGTTGACCCTCAACGGAAACACGCTTTTTAGCAATAAGCTCTGCCGTATAGTGCATCATTTTTTCATCAATTACTTTACCTGCCACCTGGTCAACCAAGGTTTTACAGGCACTCACTGCTTCAGGGGCAAGTTTAGCGATTCCTGCAGCATAATTTAAGGTGAAAGACTCTAATTCTTCTAAAGCCACACAATGCTGCACTAGCTTTAGTTTTTTTGCTTGCTTCCCATCAAAGGTTTCAGCGGTCATGAATAAATGTTTCGCAGCCCGTTCGCCAATTGCTTTCACCACATAGGGGCTAATTACCGCTGGAATTAAACCAAGCTTCACTTCAGAAAAGCAAAATTGTGCTTCGGTTGAGGCAATAGCTATATCGCAAGCAGCAACAAGTCCCGCTCCACCGCCAAAAGCAGCTCCTTGCACCATGGCAATGGTTGGTTTCGGACTTTGGTTTAAACTGTACATGACTCGTGCCAAGAGCATTGCGTCGCTGTGATTCTCTGCTTCGCTAAATTCTGCCATACGTTGCATCCAGGCAAGATCAGCTCCGGCTGAAAAGTGCTTACCCTTTGCTTTGAGGATAATAACACGGGCTTGGGAATTGTTGTTTGCCACAACAAGGGCTTGTTGCAAAGCGGCCAATAAATGATTATCAAAGGCATTGTGTTTGCTGATGCGGTTGAGGCTAATAATAACAACACGATCCTGTAATTCGCTCAATATGTCACTCATTACTTCCTCGATACAGGACGAAAAACCCCTGAGTACACTGCCATTGTTGGGCCAAGGCCCAACCTACAATCTATGTGCCTTGAGTGGCACGTGGGCTAGGAGGACCAGATCTATTACAGCTTGTTGCGATATTAAAGGTATATTTCAATTGGAACAAGTCCCGAACACTCCGTATGGGCCGAAAAATCCTTGAGCTCTACTAACCCTAGCAATCGTAACTCCGCACGTCATCCCGAGCGAAGCGAGGGATCTCCAGCAAACGGCACGTATTTAAAAATTGCGCCACTGCATGGAGATCCCTCGTCGCAAGCTCCTCGGGATGACGTGGGGAGTTACTAGCAATCTAAAAAGAAAAATTTGTCATCAGATAAGGATAAGCCACTGCAATCCTCTGAGGATTGCAGTGGCTTATCCTCAATAGGAAGGGGAGTGGTTGCCATGCCTTCTCCAAAAAACCTAGGCTGGTAATACAGAGAGGGGTTCGCAATGGAGGCTGGGGCAGTATTCATTGTACTTGCTTCGTATGCTTGATTATTGTCATCAGGTAGATATGTACTAGAATGTGGAGAAGTTGTTGAATTCAATCCGAAATCAGGAAGAAATCTATAGTCAAAGTAATTGTCTAGATCGTCGCTACCAGAAGCAGCATGGGCTTCGCTATTCTCCTTGCTCCTATCTTCCCGGACATGGTCTACGGAGGACGGAGGAAGGGTTGCTGGTGCAAGGTTCTTTGCTGATGTTTGTCCCATAGGACGACTACTAGGGTTCTTGTAAGATAAATTATTTGCTGGTTTTTTAGCGGGGGGTAGCTCTACTGTCCCCTCCTGCGCTCTTCTTCGCTTCCCTAAGAGAGTTGAATAAGTAGAAAGGTTTTCTAAAGGCTGGCTAATAGTAGAAGGCGGAGTATTGTCAGATAATAGATGGCCTGACGTTTTTGGCTGTGGTAGAGCCTGCACAAGTTGCTTCTGCCCTTTGTCACCATTTATGAAGCGATCTGCAATATCCCTAGGGTTCACCCGCTTTAATTGCAACTGTTTACAAGCATTCACCAGGGTACTTAAATCCGTATAGCCGTTATAATGTGCCACTTTCTTAATTATATAATCTTTACTAAAGCCGAAGCTCTTTAGATCCTGATAATTATCCTTCAAAACCGCTAAAGCCCGAGGGCCTGCAGGATACGACAATATTTTAACGATCTTGTCTTTGTCTTTTTCTCTAAAACCTAAGCTGTTTAGCTCCTCGTGGGATTCTATCGCGGCCTTTAAACTAGTAGCACCACCATCATGGCTCGTCATTTTAATGTTGTCTGCATGAGTGTAGCCTAATTCTAGTAATTTCGTATGTCGGGAAATCAGTTCAGAAACCGCTTTATTTGAATGTCTCCTTAAAATTACGTTGTTAGCTTGGTTTTCTGTATAGTGTAACTCAAGCAGCTCCTTACGCTGAGTGTCGTACCTTTCTCGTGGAATTTGGAATTTTTTTAGGAGTTTGTCTAGAGATTTAGTTTGTACATTTGGATTGAGAGGTTGCACCTGATTAGGGTTTGTCCCGTGAGCTTTGAACAATTGTTGACGGCTATACATGGTGGAATTCTTCATTATTTGTAAGTTAAGCCAAATGGTATCATAAATAATTCACGATGTGTAATTAGTAGGCTTACATGCGAAATACGCCAAAACGGGTCGTTTTAATCGGTGCATTGAGAGTTGCCGTTAGACTTAAGCCTAAGATCATGCGGGTATCCTCAGGAGCAATAACCCCATCATCCCATAATCTGGCACTGGCGTAATAAGGGTTTCCCTGCGCTTCATATTGCTGGCGTAACTCTGTTTTGAAGGCCTCCTCCTCGTCGTTAGGCCAGCTTTTACCATGTTTGAGGTACTTATCACGATTCACCTGAGCAAGAACGTTTGCCGCTTGTTCACCACCCATGACGGAAATACGCGCGTTTGGCCATGACCATAAGAAACGTGGCTCAAAAGCGCGGCCGCACATGGCATAATTGCCTGCCCCGAAACTGCCACCGACGATGACCGTCAATTTAGGAACTTGCGTATTCGCTACGGCAGTAACCATTTTTGCTCCGTGCTTGGCGATGCCAGCGGCTTCGTATTTACTGCCAACCATAAAGCCCGTGATGTTTTGCAAAAAGATGAGCGGTATGTTGCGTTGGCTGCATAATTCAATAAAATGCGCCCCCTTCAGGGCACTCTCAGCAAATAAGATACCATTATTGGCAATTATGCCGACGGGGTAGCCAAACAAATGAGCGAAGCCACAGACTAGAGTGGTCCCGTAAAGGGCCTTAAATTCATCAAACTCTGATGCATCGATAATACGGGCGATAATTTCTCGAATCTCGAAAGGTTTTCGGGGATCAGTAGGCACTATGCCGTTGAGTTCCTTGCTGTCATAAATCGGTTCGCGGCTTACGATACGCGTAAGTGTTTGGGGTTGTCTGCGATTTAAATGACTGACTGCAACGCGCGCTAAATGAAGGGCATGGGCATCATTCTCCGCATAATGATCAGCAACGCCGGAATGGCGGCAGTGGACTTCTGCACCACCCAATTCTTCTGCAGAAATCACTTCACCTGTAGCTGCCTTTACTAAAGGTGGGCCACCAAGGAAAATAGTGGCTTGATTTTTTACCATAATCGATTCGTCTGCCATTGCCGGTACATAGGCTCCTCCAGCAGTGCAAGAGCCCATCACTACCGCAATTTGCGGGATGTTCTCGGCAGATAGAGTAGCCTGATTGTAAAAAATGCGGCCAAAATGATCGCGATCAGGAAAAACCTCATCTTGGCGGGGTAAAAAAGCGCCTCCTGAATCAACAAGATAAATACAGGGTAAGTGATTCATTCTGGCTATCTGTTGTGCGCGTAGATGCTTTTTAACGGTAAGCGGATAATAAGTTCCACCTTTCACAGTGGCATCATTCACTACGATCATGCAGTCCTTACCAGAAATTTGACCGATACCTGTAATAATCCCTGCGGCGGGGACATGATCGTCATAAACTTTGTAAGCGGCTAACTGGGAGAGCTCGAGAAAAGGGCTGCCTGGATCGAGTAGCTGCTGCAAACGTTCGCGTGGTAATAGTTTTCCATGTTTTAAATGCCTCTGGCGTGCTTTTTCATCCCCACCTACAGCGATGTCTTGAATGATACTGCGCAACTCATTAAGTAAGTTCTGCATATTGGTTTGGTTTTCTTTGAATTCATTGCTAGCGGGATTCAACTGACTGATGATTTTAGTCATGAGTAATCCTTAATAACGTAACAAAATATTGCTAAAGGTAATGACAAGCCATAAACACCAAGTGGCTTCAATAAGATAAGGCATCTCCTTGCCTTTGACTAGTCGATAACTAAGAGCAGGGACAGCAACAATGGCCACTGGTATGAGCACTAAAAGAATCACTTTACGGATGATTTCATCTAAACCACTGTGGTCAAAAAAAGGAGTTAGTTGCGTATTAATAAATGCGTAAAACAGGTTGATGTAGGCAATCAACATGTGGGCAAATTTGGAGAACACCACCACTGCAATACTCAGTAGCAGAAAGATAACACTTTGTTTGAGCACTTTTTCTACACCATTTCAATAGCAATTGCTGTTGCCTCTCCGCCACCAATACACAGTGAAGCTACGCCTCGCGATTTTTGTTGTTGTTGCAACGCATGGATTAAGGTAACGATAATGCGTGCTCCTGAAGCACCGATAGGATGACCTAAAGCACAAGCACCACCATGAATATTAACTTGCTCATGATTGAGTTCAAGCTGCTTAATGGCTGCCATGGCCACAACTGCAAAGGCTTCGTTGATTTCATACAAATCAACCTCAGCCGGGTTCCAACCTGCTTTATTGAGTACTCTACGCATTGCCTCCACAGGTGCGGTAGTAAACCACTGTGGGGCCTGCGCGTGACTAGCATGCGCTATAATGCGTGCTAATGGCTTTACCTCACGTTTTTTTGCCTGGGCCGCAGTCATTAAAATCAAGCTAGCCGCACCGTCAGAAATAGAGCTTGAATTTGCTGCCGTCACTGTGCCATCTGCTGTAAAGGCTGGCCGTAGTTGGCTAATTTTGGCGAGTTTGCTTGCATCTGGGCTTTCGTCTTGTGTGACTGTCATTGTAGTTTTGCGATCAGTGATAACAACTGGGGCAATCTCGGCAACAAACGCATTATTTTGTTGTGCCTGTAAGGCACGAGTAAGAGAGCGAATTGCGTATTCATCTTGTTGCTGGCGGGAAAATTGCAAATGACTCGCAGTTGCTTCGGCGAAGCAGCCCATCAATTGCCCGCGTTGGTAGGCGTCTTCAAGACCATCAAAAAATAGATGATCTTTAAGCTCTCCATGCCCTAAGCGGTATCCAGCGCGAGCTTTGCTCAGTAGGTAAGGGGCATTACTCATACTTTCCATACCACTAGCAAGGATAATATCTGCAGAGCCTGCCTTGAGTAAGTCGTGTGCTAACATCACTGCTTTCATCCCAGAGCCACACATTTTATTGATGGTGGTTGCGCTTGCGGAGTCAGGAATTCCTGCTTTAATGGCTGCTTGTCGTGCTGGTGCTTGGCCAATACCTGCTTGCAATACGCAGCCACTAATCACCTCATCAATATCGACAGGTGAGATTTTTGCTTGCTCAATTGCTGCTTGATGCGCAACAGCGCCTAACTCAGGGGCTGATAAAGAGGATAGAGCACCAAGCATATTGCCTATTGGTGTCCTTTTTGCTGCAACGATCACAATGTCATTTTGTTCCACGTCAATTCCCCCTTATGCAGTTTCTCTAAACAATTCGCGCCCAATTAACATTCGCCTAATTTCCGAGGTACCAGCGCCAATTTCATAGAGCTTTGCATCGCGCAGTAGGCGACCGGTTGGGTATTCATTTATGTAGCCATTACCGCCCAGGGTTTGAATAGCTTGCAATGCCATTTGTGTTGCTCGTTCAGAGGTGTATAAGATTACCCCTGCGGCATCTTTACGATTAACGTTGCCCTGGTCACATGCGCGGGCGACAGCGTAGAGATAGGCCCGTGAAGCGCTTAATTCGGTATACATATCAGCCATTTTACCCTGAATGAATTGAAATTCACCAATGGCTTGATTAAATTGTTTACGCTCATGAATATAAGGTAATACGATATCCATGCAGGCTTGCATGATACCAACTGGGCCTGCTGCGAGTACGGTGCGTTCATAATCAAGGCCACTCATTAATACCTTAGCCCCATTATTGATTTCACCGAGGACATTGTTTTGTCCGACTACACAATCTTCAAAAACTAATTCACAGGTATTCGAACCTCGCATTCCGAGTTTATCCAGTTTCTGTGCTGTTCGAAAGCCAGGGAAATCTTTTTCAATAATGAACGCCGTAATCCCTTTGCTCGCTGCTTGTTTATCGGTTTTGGCATAGACTACGAGTACATCAGCATCAGGGCCATTGGTGATCCACATTTTGGTTCCGTTGAGGATGAATGTATCGCCTTGCGCACGTGCTTGTAATTGCATACTGATTACATCGGAGCCAGAGTTGGATTCACTCATCGCCAGGGCACCAACGTGTTCGCCACGAGTCAGTTTAGGTAGATAACGGCGCTTTTGTTCAGCACTGCCATTTAAATAAATTTGATTGACACAGAGATTTGAATGAGCACCATAGCTTAAACCGACCGAGGCAGAAGCACGCGAAATTTCTTCCATAGCAATGACATGGGCAAGATAACCCATATCAGCGCCTCCATAGTCTTCGCTGACGGTAATGCCAAGTAAACCCATCTCCCCTAATTTTCGCCATAACTGGTTGGGGAAGGCATTCTCCATGTCGATTTTGGCGGCAAGTGGGGCTATCTCTTTTTGGGCAAAATGGTAAACGCTATCACGCAAAATATCATATGTTTCGCCAAGTTGATGTTGTAAACTTGTGTGCATGATGGCTTCCGGTAAGTAAAGCAAAATAAGTTAAACTATACTCCAGGGTTTAATAGTATTGCTAGGGTGCAACTCTCATATCGGCAAATAAAATCGTGTAGGTTGGGCCTTGGCCCAACAAGAACGCGGCATGTTGTAAATAGTCATCAATTGTTTTAGGTACACATTTTTCCTTACAATGTAGACGCTTGTATCTTGTTGGGCCAAGGCCCAACCTACTTCAAATATGTCTTATACTATGAGTAAGACGGTCTAAATTAAAAGGCGAGAACAATGAAGAAACTTTCTTTATTAATTGCTTTGCTGGGAATTGTGACCCTAGTTAATGCTAATACAGTCTCTGCGCCACTACCAGCAAAACTACAGCTAGCTATATCGCTACATGATAATAGTGGACAGATCGGTACCGACAAAGGAACAACCTCTTTTCCTAATGCTGGTATCAACAGTGTTAACACGCAAGAAGTTGGTACAGATGCCACGTTAGTGAACCCTAATGATCCATTCACCCAACCTGGTCATGGGCCAGCAGCCGGTTGGCCTCCAGCACCCCCTTATACTCCACCACCAGTACCGTCAAGTGGCAGTACGACGCAGTAAGTAGAAGCGCTCAAGTTAGCACATACTTGAATTGTAACTATTCACCACTAAAACCCAAATGTTCCTGGTGGTTGTGACGCCTTTTCTGCAAGCATACCATCACGTTCATATTTGTTAATAGAATGCTCATACGCGCTCTGGATTGCTGTAAAATCTTCTCGGTAAACAAGCACAATTTGTTGAAAAGGCTGATTTTGAGAAGGCTGAATCACCTCTACTTTTTCTAAACCCAAATATAATTTTACTGTAGGATCATTCAGAATATTGGAGCAAGTCTTATCGAGCGCTTTAATCAATGCTGTTGTGTCTTTAAAATCACTACTCTTGTTGCTAATGATTTGTTCTCTCGTGTCTGCTATGAGCTGTAAAACGGTTTTAAATTTCCACAATGCAGTGATTCCAGTATCCCGGCTGCTCTCGATGAATATCGTTACTTTTTTCGTAAGCTCGTTCAAGCAACTGCTATTAAAATCTGGTGTCGCCGTAAATTGTTGATAATTGACAAACAGCATTTGAAGATTTGTTGAAAGTCGACTCAAATTTTTTGAAAATGCTTGATTACAGATTCGGGCTTCACCTACTGAATATACTGGAGGAAATAATCCAGATAGCTCCGGCTCATGTCTAGATGCTTCAATTAGAGTGCGTAGAACTTTTTTATCGACCGATAGCGTTTTTACTACATTCGGCAAATCAAGGAGTTCTTTAATACAGGTCTTTTTTGATTTCTCTGGATACCGACCATGCCTTATACTCTCATCCCCGTTTTCAGCGCTCAATAGAGTGAAAATGAGTTGAATGGCTTTCTGAGTTTTGGGCTCGAGTTGTTTTGCTGTTGAAGAAAAAAATCCTTCTTTGCTTGACTGCTGCTTCGTCATTGTTGGTTTAGTTTCAACAGCGTCTAAAGAACTTCCCTCATTTTCCCCCTCGCCCCGGGAACGGGGAGAGGGTGCCCGCAGGGCGGGAGAGGGGTTGTTGGTTCGAGGTTCTTTTCTGATGCTTACCTCGAGGGGTTGGGTAGCTTCTAAAGAACTTCCCTCATTTTCCCCCTCGCCCCGGGAACGGGGAGAGGGTGCCCGCAGGGCGGGAGAGGGGTTGTTGGTTCGAGGTTCTTTTCTGATGCTTACCTCGAGGGGTTGGGTAGCTTCTAAAGAACTTCCCTCATTTTCCCCCTCGCCCCGGGAACGGGGAGAGGGTGCCCGCAGGGCGGGAGAGGGGTTGTTGGTTCGAGGTTCTTTTCTGATGCTTACCTCGAGGGGTTGGGTAGCTTCTAAAGAACTTCCCTCATTTTCCCCCTCGCCCCGGGAACGGGGAGAGGGTGCCCGCAGGGCGGGAGAGGGGTTGTTGGTTCGAGGTTCTTTTCTGATGCTTACCTCGAGGGGTTGGGTAGCTTCTAAAGAACTTCCCTCATTTTCCCCCTCGCCCCGGGAACGGGGAGAGGGTGCCCGCAGGGCGGGAGAGGGGTTGTTGGTTCGAGGTTCTTTTCTGATGCTTACCTCGAGGGGTTGGGTAGCTTCTAAAGAACTTCCCTCATTTTCCCCCTCGCCCCGGGAACGGGGAGAGGGTGCCCGCAGGGCGGGAGAGGGGTTGTTGGTTCGAGGTTCTTTTCTGATGCTTACCTCGAGGGGTTGGGTAGCTTCTAAAGAACTTCCCTCATTTTCCCCCTCGCCCCGGGAACGGGGAGAGGGTGCCCGCAGGGCGGGAGAGGGGTTGTTGGTTCGAGGTTCTTTTCTGATGCTTACCTCGAGGGGTTGGGTAGCTCTAGATGATGCAGATAACTGTTCAGAAGAAGAGGAGGAAGACGATGATGATGATGGTAAACTTGTTGCTGTCGTCCAAAATGCACTCATTGGTGTCGCCCGAGTGGCTGTCGTGCTCGTATTAATGCTTTCGTATCCTTTAAAAGAAGAAAAGATATAAACATAACCCGGTTTTTGCAGATCCTCAGAATACTCTGGTGCGCTCCGTGGAAAATCAAAACAAGTTATGACAGCATTGTTTTTAGCACACGCTTGCAACAATGTATCGATCTCTTTTCGAATCAAATTCTCTGTAGCGGAATCAGTAAATGTTTCTCCCTTGCTACCTGCTATTTTTTTTATCCTTAAATAATAATCGACTATCTCAGTGCGAGCAGATTGAATCGCGAATAAACATTTCTCCAACTTTTCAATGGCACTAAATTTCGGATTAGTCTCGATATTCCGTAATGCCGTAGCAAGCATTGTCAGTTTCTTTCTATTATAATCTTGTAGGTTTTTTTGTACTGCTGTTGGTCCACTTGAGAACCAGCCTGGTTTACAGGCTGCCTCATATCGTTGCAGCACAGTTGTGTTTTTTGATTGTTTGCCTGAGGCAGCAGGTGTGTCGTCAATAAAATTTTTATACAACTTGTTATATTCTGTTTCAAAAACAGAAAAGCTTGTCTTAACTGCTTCAGGAGATACAGGCGTTTTGTCAATTGCTACGTAGTGTGTGGGTGTTAAATTTTCGCGAAGTGTTTGCTTTAACGCTGGGCCCTTTAAAATCTCTTTTTTAGTGTCATCAGTAGCGTACGCTAATGCCTTACCAAATTCTTCCCAAAGCATGTTCAAAACCTTTTTACGCTCTTGCAAAACAACCGGTTTATCTTTTGCGTGGGCTAACGCATCCCAATGATTCTGAATTGCCTTCACGCAGACTGGGATAACCGACGCAAGCTCAGGATCTTTCCGATTGTCGTATAACTGTTCGAAATAAACCTTCAGTTGTGTTGGCGAGAATTTGGCAATCCATAGCGTGTCTTTTTTAATATAGCCTTGCACGTCGGGTAATTGAATGAGCTGATTAAATATTCGATCAGCAAACTGTGGCAGTGTTAGACTCGTTAAAAACACTAGCGCTTGACCTATTGCGGACTCTCTCGCCGAAAATGATGCGCTGCTTGAAGTTGATGATGTGTTTGTGGTCGATGTTGAGGAAGTAGAACTAGACGATACCGCAAAGTGAGGCAACTCCTTGAGTAAAGCACTCAGTAGCTTCTCATCATCCACTGCTTGTTTTCGTTCAATATGCTGGCTAACAGTGCGTCTGAATAATGCTTGGACTAATTCTATTTTTTCTTCTGAAGTTAACTGCGTGTTTCGAATAGCTGTAAGTAAAGATGAAATAAGTTGCGAGGAGAGAATCACCTTGTTCGTAGTTTCCTCTCTATTTGCTTGAGTTATTGTTTGTTGGAAGTTCAGTAACTCATTAAACAATTCTGGATTTTTAGCTGCTATTGCTGCGCCCAAGATTTTTGTTGCAGTTCCTTCCTGCGCAAGATCAAGTAAGAAACCAAATTCATCATTTGGCGAAGATATACTGGCCATACGGATTAGTTTTCTTTTAGATAAAGCAGGAAGATCTTTCTCGATATTATTAGCAGTCACTTTCCCAGATTGAATCAGGTTTACTGCATTACTCACAATATTAGTTGAAGCAGAAGGTTTTTCACTTCTCCAGCCGTTGGCGGCATAATGGTTTAAGGATTTATTGATTGATTCATAGTGCTTAGTTTTGACTGGCGTATTTGCCCGATGAAAAAGGCAGTGTAAGACAGATCTATTGTTAAAAGACTTAGTGAATTTGCTTTCTAGATCTTTGGCTAATGCTAAATTTGCACTATTATTTTCTATCGTAGTCTTCTGTACTTCGGATAACGTCACGCTGATTTCACTTAAAATGTTTAACAGCTTTGCCAACGTACTTAATGAAGAATCCTCTTCAATCTGTTCAAATTGAGTTTTTAATTGGTTAAGGAGCGCGATATTAGTATCAAATTGTGATTGAAGCTGTTTTTTTTCTTCTGGACTCAAATCCTCGTCCTCTTGCACATCTTGCAAATTTTCCTGATAAGAGCCATACACGCTGTCTTCGCCTACAAAAAGCGACTTTTTTAAGGCTTGTAATTGCTCGGAGAATGCTGCGTTGTATTCTAGCGCTTTTTGTAATTTGATTAATTTGACTTTTTCTGTTTTCGTGGGTGAAACTTCTGTTGTTGATGTTGCTTCATCTAATAAAGATGACGCGTCGTTGGGAGAAATGGATGGTTCTAAATCGTGTGATAAAGAAAGACGATCTGTACTTTTCCTCATAAAATTGCCTCTTTTTGGGGTTGGCTTGATTCAATCTGGTATGCCACAGCAGATTGGTTAATTTTCCTGGAGGTAATTATAACGTATAAAAATTAAGCGAATATTAAATGACCTGAATGACTTTGAATCGACCAACTAACTCGAGATGTAGTAAATAGTGAACAACTGGGACACTTAGGATTGGTTTCAGCAATGTAGGATAGATGGCTATGTGAGCATCCCTGCCTTCGCAGGGACAAGCTTTTCAGCGCGTTTTTCGTTCAAGAACTTGTCCCTGCGAAGGCAGGGATGCACAAAATATGGCTTTCCGGTGAACTGTGCTGAATAGTTACCTTGAGTTACTGGACTTTGGACAAACTTCATTCTGAACGGGCCCGGGCCCGTGGGCGAGCCCGAGCCCGCCCGAGCTCCGGCTAATCTACTTTTTGCGCCATTTTAGTCAACATCATAACGAATAAGTAAATCTCTAGCTAAGCGATAATGTTCTTCATGTATAATCCTAGAAAAAGCAGTTGAAGCCTACTGCGCAAGCCAAATGCACTGAATCTGCTCGGCTTTTTTGAATTTTTTCGCTCACCGTAGTGGTGACTACTGCTTTCGCGAAAAAATTCAAAAAAGCCGAACATCTTCAGCACCTTTGACTTGCTCGCTACGGCTTCAACTGCTTTTTCTAGGATAATGAAACTATAAAGCAACCAACACAAGTTCAAAATGATTTTGAACGAATTATTCGAATGATTGGGACACCAGCTCAACCACCCAAACCCCGAAAAAAATCCCTTGGACGACAAGCGGGGAACATTCAGGTAAAACGCATGCGCCATCCTATCGTTAAAAAGTGGAAAAACACGGCTCTTGATGAAAAAATCATTGCATAATCAAGATAAAATAGTCAATAAATAGTGCAGATTGCGCGTTGTGATGCTGGAATATTGCTAATAATCTGGATTTGATTGTAACTTATCACTGTTCGGAGCTCGGGCGGGCTCGCCCAGATCGAAGTTTGTCCAAAGTCCAGTGAGTTAATGCAATGTCGTTTTCGTATCGACTTCTTGCAAAACAACAGCCATTGCTGCGGTTATTTGTTCTCTTATTTTTGGAAAGGCCTGGTTAAACTGGATTGCAGCTTTTTCCGGTTGGATGTAATGCAGATAAAGGATTTGAGCTATGTTAGCCAGCAGGCATTCGGGATTCAATGCTTTTGCTTTAGCGATTAACTGGCTTGTTGTCGCAAACTCTTTACGTAAAGTAGTAATCAATGCTAAACCACCCCAACCTTCAGCTCTTTTTTCATCGATGGCAATTAGTTGTTGGTAACTATTTTGCGCTTCGTCGGGTTTATCCAGAAAAAGTTGACACCAGCCTAGGCTAACCCAATTATCAGAGAAGCTTGCATCCAATTCAGCTGCTTTTAGAAATGCTTTTTCGGCACGCTTCAATTTGAGTGCAAACAAGTAAGTCGTGCCCAATGCAAACCATAAGCGACTATCAGCAGGTGCTTGCTGGAGTAATTTCTTAATTTCGCTGATAGTTGTATCGCCATCAGCTAGGCGCAATAACATCAGCGTAACCTGGGCTTCATAATTGCTCGGATTAATGATTAAAACCTGCAGTGCAATTTGCTTAGCCAGAGCTAGGTCATTATTATCGAAATATAATTGAGCTAACAAGACTAAAGTTCCTTCATCAGGGCCATACTGTTCTATAGCATCCTGTAACAATTTAATCGATTCGGCAAAGCGTCCCTGACAATACAGTAACTGTGCCATAAGTAGCTGAGTCTCCAAGGATGGTTCTCCACTCGTTAGTAAAGGATTTAAGATATCTATACTCTCATTCAGCTCATGCAAATGATAATGACAAACAGCCAAGCTGTAACGAAGAGCAGGGAAATCTTCTATTTTTAGGGCTTGCTGGAGTGATTCTTTTGCCAGATTAAAATTCTCTAATTGGATAGCAAGAATTCCTTCCAAGGCAAGGCATGCATCAGCATTAATTGCTTTTGCCCTATCGAGATAAAGCTGTGCTGTAAGAAAATCATTCAATAGCCTGTAGCCATTACTGATTTCAAGTAAAAGATTTAAATTATCAGGATCTTGGGCAAGAAATTGTAGGTAGCGATTTAATTTATCGCACTTTTCGTTAGTAATATCCATATTGTCTTTGATAATTTATTTGCTCCTTATCATAGCAGAATCATAATCATTCACCACAATTTCGAAATCTTGGGGCTTTTCGCTGAATTATGCTGAATGGTTACGCAGGGTGAAAACTTCCCACCAAAGCTTGAATGACTAACCCCCAACCATCGATCAAGACAAAAAGTAAAATTTTAATCGGTAAGGCAATTGTCATTGGAGGCATCATCATCATACCCATCGTCATTAGAATACCCGAGACAATTAAATCAACAAGCAGAAACGGTAAGAAAATCATAAAACCAATTTGAAACGCAGTTTGTAGCTCACTCAGTAAGAATGCAGGAATGAGCTGATGCAATTTGATCTCGTGCGCGTTTGCCGGCAGTGTTTCTTTAGCGAGTTGCAAGATAAGGCGCATATCCTTTTCCCGAGTTTGTTTGAGCATGAATTGTTTGAGTGGAGTTTGTGCTTTAGTTAATGCTGTTGCTGTAGTAATTTGGTGTGCCTGATAGGGTTGATAAGCTTGTTCATAGATGACGTTGGCTACCGGCATCATGGTAAAGAGAGTAAGAAATAAGGCTAATAGAAGAAACCTAGTCTTTATCATGAGGAAATCTCAGTGATTAAAATAGCAAAGCAATCCCCAGCACTCATCAATTCTCCACGGGCGATCACTTGGTTATTGACCAAAACATCAATCGGCTCATGGGTTTTTTGGGCTAATGGGAGAATTTGACCTTGTTTAAGTTGCCGAAATTCTTCGATAGTCAGGGTTAAGCTGCCTAATCGGACTTGGCATTCGATTTCCATGGAAGCGATAATGCTTAAATAATTATCATTAACTAACAGGGCCCCTTCACCTTCAGGTGGGGGTTGTTGTTGGGAAAGCGCAATTTTTTTCACCGTAATACTCATGATGAGCTCCCTATTTGAATGGACTTATGTTGAAGAGACTGCCCGACAATACCTGTGCAAACCGTTTGTTGTTTGTACTGAATAGGCAAGGGACTAGTTATAGGATGATCAGTTTTAATAAGATCCCCTACGCACAGACCAAGAAGTTTTTCTAGGCTAAGGCGAAGTGGCGTAAATTCGATTGTTAAACTGAGTTTTTTTGATGCCAATGATGCATTTAAATGACTAATTGGTTTAGCAGCATGACTTTGCTGCGGTAAATGAGCTAAAACCCATTCAGGATGAAGATAACAATGGACTAGCTCATTCGTTGTAGTCATTGTTAAATGCAGGCAAGCAGAACCAGGATAGACCCAGTCTTGGTAATGGGTTGAATTCCAAATTAATTGTAATGAATCAAGCTCTAAAAATTGCCGCAATAAGTCTAAAAAAATGCTGTGACAAGTCGCCTCTAAAAAACTGCCCTCATTTCCCCCCTCGCCCCGGGAACGGGGAGAGGGTGCCCGCAGGGCGGGAGAGGGGTTGGTAATTTGAAGTTCCCCGAGGGGTTGGGTAGATTCAAGTTCGCCAAAAAGGATTTTACTCAATAGGGCTAAATAATCTTTATCGATCAAAGCGATTGGTTTACCCTCATTGGCTAGTAACAGCATTGTCGCAAAATTTTCTATTTTTGCCGCACATCCGACTTGAATTTGCATTGCTTCAAGACAATAATTTTCGCTCCAAGTTGATAGCATTTGGCTAAAATTTTGGTGAAAATAATGCAATTCCTTGCTATTAATTAGGCGGTAAGGTCTAAATTGAGGTTTCATTTTTTGTATAACTCTTCCAATAATTGTTTATCGATTTCCATAATTTGTGAACAGGCTTGAAACATACGTTGCAGCACCACGATATTGGCAAATTCAACATTCGAATCAACATTGGATGATTCAATTTTTTGGGCTGGTTAACGGATCGTAAGAATGCTCACTGGGATTTAAAATAGCAAGGGAGTTAAGCCCTATTTACGTATCGATTAACTGACCGGCAATTTGGATAACAGCAAATGCGGCGTAAAGACCTAGTGACAAAATTAGGCCATTGCTCAACTCCACAAGCGCCCCTACGATTAATGTCATTTCATTTGTGTTTTGCGGCGAGAGCGTTAAATTACCAGCAAGTAATGTGCTTAGTCCCAGTACTGTTATTAGTCGTATGTGAATCGGCAGTTGGCGGATTATCTGAACGGGGGTAAAGATTAAGACCACACCAAAGCGAATCGCAACAAGGAAGATCGCATTAAGCGTTGGAAGGGCTGGAGTCATCATCTCACCCTCTCCGGAATGTGCTGTATAATAGTTTGAGCGAAATTAATAAGGGAATGTAGCATCCATTCCCCACAAAGCATCAACATTAAAGCGACTGCTAGAATCTTTGGAACAATGCTTAAGGTAGAATCTTGAATTTGGGTGGCAACTTGTAAGATTGAGATAAGTAAACCACAGAACAACGCCATTAAAACAATTGGTGAGGCGATCAACACGGCATGCCAAAGCAGCTGTTTCGATAAATAAATAGCTAAATCGTTAGACATCATCCATTTCCATGTAATTTTTGGACTTACTTGCGGTCTTCCATGCGGAAATCCATAAGGCGGAGTAGATTAAAGCAAATCTAAATTTGATAATCAATAGGGTCTGTTTACAATTCGCTATTTTGCGCCGAAAAAGTTACGTCATCCTGAGCAAAGCGAAGGATCTCCTTGGTTGATCACTATGCCACTTTCAGGAGATCCTTCGCTTTGCTCAGGATGACGGTATAAATGACTTGTTATTCTAAACCAATCGATTTTGATGGGCAGAGGTAAGCATTGCCTAAATTAGTTACGTTAGTCTGCTCAGAACTTCCACTCATATATCCTCCTTGATGACCCAATGAGCCATTCATTGAACCCGTTACTCCTGCTCGGTTGGTAACTAACTGAATATAATTGGCACCCAATTTGCTGGCTTTATTTCTCAGATCATTCATCGCGCCTTCTTCTAGATTACGATTGGAAGTAAAACCACCAGTAAAGAAGTTACCTTGATTACCAACGACCTGACCTAAATATTTACATCCCTTGGGAGCAGGGTTTGGTGAAGCAATAATACGAGTTGCCTGTGGCTCCATTTGAATCGAAGCACAACCAGTGATAGCAACGGCGATAGTTGCGATAGAAAGTAATTTTTTCATGTTTACAACCTTATTTTTAGATGATTTTTAGACAAAGCACATCATTTTAATGGCTTCATTTGATAAATTCAAGAGCAGTACGTCTATTAATAGTGCCTCGCACTTCTAGGTTACCTTCTAAAGAACTTCCCTCATTTTCCCCCTCGCCCCGGAAACGGGGAGAGGGTGCCCGCAGGGCGGGAGAGGGGTTGGGTAGCAAAGAACTTCCCTCATTTTCCCCCTCGCCCCGGGAACGGGGCGAGGGTGCCCGCAGGGCGGGAGAGGGGTTGGGTAGCAAAGAACTTCCCTCATTTTCCCCCTCGCCCCGGGAACGGGGAGAGGGTGCCCGCAGGGCGGGAGAGGGGTTGGTGGTTCGAAGTTCTTTTCTGATGTTTACCCCGAGGGGTTGGGTAGCTTTGGATGATCAGAACCAGCGTTAGCAAAAGTATACCTGATTAGTATTCGTTGCCCCAAGAAGTAGGCTGAGGATTAACTACAGACATGTTATTTTGGGGATTTGGCGAATTTGTTGGTTGCCCATGAGTAGGGAAGAATCCTGGATTAAACCCAATTGGAACTGGCAAATGCTGGTTAAAGTTGGGTGGTGGCAAAAGAGCAGTCAGCGGTGGGCCGGGGATAAGTGGGTTGAAAGGGGGCGGGGTTACTCCAATTGGTATGCTTCCGCTATTAAAAAAGGTGCTAGAAGGATTGCTCATTTGGGTTCTATTGATGGGCGAGTGCAAACCTTGGCTCGCTGCTGAGAGAGTTTTTTGTTGCTTAGGTTTTGGCTGATCTTCATCGGTATCAATATCGACCTCGTAGGTATCTAGTTTTCTTTTTTGTCCCTTTTTCTGCTGCGGTAAGTTTGTTGTTTTGAGAAGAACAGTATTTTCAGCTGTTAGTTTGGGTAATAGCGTTGGTATCAATGAATCTGATTGCAACAGGTTATTAAATATATTCTCGCCTAGAACCCAAATATCCTCGTTGCTGCACAACAATAGAATGCTTCCACAATTAGCGACCGCATCGACAATTTCGACGTCTTCTGAGAGATCCAAAGCAAACTTTTCGGGTTTTTCGTATATTTTTCCATCAATCTTACCAAACACATAGAGTTCTCTTTTTTCAGTAACCGCCACACTGTAATTAAGAGCTGCTGCAATTTTCCTCACTTTTTTATCTTGGAGAAATTCAACGAGTTTGGGAGAATGAAAATAGTCGATATTATTATCCTGACCTGTTTGCCCAAAACGGTTTGATCCTAAACTATAAAGACTGCCATTGTCATAAAGTACTAATGTGTGGCTATCTCCTGAATCAACCTGTATTGGCTTAAGATCGGTGGGTAGTTCTTTAATTTGCCGAGGTTTAGTCACTTCTTTAGTCACCTCTGGATCTAATACTCCTAAGCACCCATCACTTTCCATTCCGAAACCATAAATATTATTGTTGGCATCAACAATGAATCCTCTAGAACGGCATGCAAATATATTGGTAGGGATAACATCTGGTGGTAATTTAACACAGGTTGGTATAAATCTTTTAGCCCTGTCACCTAGGCCCAGCTGACCATAGTGATTGTCCCCGAAGCTATATACTTGGTCATCTTCGCCTAGCACTAGAGCATGATCGTATCCAACAGACATACGTTTGCCCTTGATTTCGACTGGCAAAAGGATGGTCAGGGATTTTGTAACTTTTCTACCATCGTTCTCAAATCCTTTGCCAGAACCTTGAAGGGTACCATTTGAATAGAGTATGAGATGGAAGTCCTTAGCTAGGCCAATTGCACATGGAATGAGCTCTTGGTTTAGTTCACTTCGTTGCGGGCGTTTAGAGCTCTGTTGTAGTTTAAACAGCTGGTGCTCATTGATGATCAAGCATTCCCTTTTTTGGGCGGCAATTTTGTAATGTAGTGGTGGTTTGATAGTAGCCAAGGCCGAATAGAAGCCACGGCAAGTGGCTTTGAAGTTTAGTGCTTGAAAGCGTGGAAGTTGCCGTAAGAGTAATCCCAGAACTTCAGAGGGTATGTCATATATCGTTGGTTCGCGCATTTTTTAGAATCTGATTTGCATGAATAATTTTCGATTTTATCTGAATTTGAGCAAAAGTCAATGGAAGAAGGAAACTCCCTTCTCCCCTTGGGGAGAAGGTGCCCGAAGGGCGGATGAGGGTCTCTCAAGTTAGCACCTACTCAAATTACCGACGGGAGATTTTGATTTTCCTGAGTTTAGGATTATTTTTAGGGTGCCTGCCTTGAGTGTAGTACCATTTACCTTCGCTTTCATAATAGGTGAACTGGCTCAGCTCATGAATAGTTTGGTTTTTACCTTGCTCTTGATAACTCGCAATAAATTCAACATAGCCAATATTTTTATTTTTTGCGTCCATATAACTTCTAATTACTTGCAGCCCTTTCCAATTGACTTGTTTTGACCAGTGCTCAGCCTCAACTGCATTAAATCCTGCCAAGGGTTTTCCTTGCATTGTGTTTTGGATATATGCAATCTTCGCTTGGGTGTAGGCTGTGTAACGCGAACGCATTAAGGCCTCTGGGGTAAGAGGCGTTTCCTGCTTATCAATATAGCGGCCACAGCAGGCTAAATAGTCAGTTTGTGAATTACAAGGACAGAGGGTCATTATCTGTTTTCCTAACCTACATTTTTGGTTTATTATCCAAAAGGTAAGAACTGTTTGTAAAGTGCACGTCATTGCGAACGTAGTGAAGCCGTCATTGCGAGGAGCGTAGCGACGAAGCAACCAGCGACCTTTTCTGGCATCTCATAAGGCCACTGGATTGCTTCGCTAACGCTCGCAATGACGGCAGTTTGCGATTCAACTAAGAGGAATTCCAGCAATGATTACGCTATACCAATTTCCCCGCATTTGGGGGTTACCAAATGCAAGTCCGTATTGTACAAAAGTTGAAACTTATTTACGTATGACTAAAATTCCCTACGAAATTAAATTCGTGAGTGATCCCCGCAAAGCGCCTAAGAAGAAATTTCCTTTTATCAAGATCGACAATAAATCCCTAGGCGATAGTGAGATAATTATTGATTATTTACGAGGAAAATTTGGTGATACGCTGGATAAAAATTTAACTACTGAGCAAAAGGCACTAACTGTGCTGCTCGATAATACTTTTGCAGAGCGCTTATATTGGATTTTGGTTTATGTGCGCTGGCAGCATGAGCCAACTTGGCAACATGTTCGGCAGGCTTATTTTACCAACCTACCGGCCTATTTGTTTTTTTTACCAAATATGATTCGTAAGGCTATGCTAAAAGCTTTGTATTCTCAGGGGACTGGTCGGCATAGCTATGATGAGGTATTGGAAATGGGTTATAAAACTCTCGATGCTATTGCTGCATTACTTGCTGAAAAATCCTATTTTCATGGGGATGAGCCAAGTAGTGTTGATGCAACTGCGTTTGCGTTTTTGGTGAATTTTATTTGGGTGCCTTACGATGATGCCTTGAAAAGTCACTTAAATAAACATAAGAATATTCTTAGCTTCTGCGATAGGATGTGGAGTAATTTTTATCCCGATTTGCCCAAACCTTTCTCGATTGTTTCATAATTTAAGCTTTTCAGCAGGAGCTTTATTAAGGATAAATGGATGCACTTACCAGAACGATTACGTTTTTATGGGACACCAGCGCTAAGTTCAGGTATCATTTTTTTCCATTTTTTTGGTCATTTGTGTGTAAATTTTATAAATCTGCTAACCGGTAAATTAACCCTTTCTTGGCATGGTTTGTTGTACACAATCTATCGCTCAGGGGTAAAACTGCTAATTCCTCTATTATTAATAAGCTCTCTATTGAGTATGTCGGTTGTATTCAATGCCTATACTATTTTGAAACCTTACAATTTGCAGCATGAAGTACTCATGATTTCTCAGAAAATATTATTTTTTGATTTAATGCCTTTCCTAATTGGGGTGATGTTGTCTTTGCAATCCGCTTTAAATTTAATTACTGCTCGCATCAAAAAACAAAATTTAACACCCGATGAAGTCATAGTTTTATATGTTATACCCATTATACTCGGTGTTACTTTCAGTGCATTACTTTTATACATTTATTCAATTGGTATCGTTTTTATTAGCATCTATTTATGTTTTCGGTTTTTTCTGTATATCAATATTTACGAGTATACGTTTCATTTAACTGAAACAGTGACCAGTTTTAGCATTATCTACTCAGTATTTAAGATGTCATTGTATTGTACTGTGATAAGTTTGATCGTAGGCTATTACTATTACCAGGTAGCTACTCAGCACTCTCTATTACGAAAAGCGATGTCGCGTATTATTACCCGAAATTTTATGTGGTTGGTTGTATGCAGTATTTATTTTAAATTGATCGCCTATTAAGGATAGTTATGCGTCAGGAACGACTGTACACAGTGGTTGGACTGTTTGTAGGTGGTGCAATCAGTTTGACAATCCTTATTGCCCTCTATGCTTATGATGCCTATGTACGTGAGAAAACTGAAAGTTATGTGATGTTTTTTAAAGGTTCTTTATCCGGCATTCATGTTGGCTCAGATGTCACTTATCGGGGCGTGAAAATAGGAGAGATTAAGCGCATTGAACTTACAGAAGATGCAACAAAGACTAAAATCAAAATTCCTGTGTATGTACAATTTTTTGTTGAGAGAGCTTATGTTAATAAGCAAAGTCCTACCCAACTTTTAGTGAGTAAGGGCTATGTAGCGACCATAACAAGAACCAATTTTATAACGGGGGTTGCGTCAATCGATATAGTTAAATCGCATGTGCCACAACTCCAGGTAGAGGGCACATTTCGTGGTTATCCAATTTTTCCTACTACCCAAACAATTTCCGAACAGACAAACTTAGATGCAGCATTGAAAGCTGCTCAAGAAGCCTTTCAAGATATAAGTAATTTTGTTCGTTCGGAAAAAATTAGAAGTGCCTTTGATGCGACAAAAAATATGGCTCTAAGTATGGATAACTTAGTCAGTGATTTGCACCGATTGATACCGCCTACTTTCAGTAATCTTAATCAGAGTTTAAAAGGACTTTCTGTTTTAGCCAGTAATTTGGATCATCTAATGCCGCCAATATTGACTGGCGTTGATCATAGTTTAAAACAAGTCTCAAATCTGGCTGTTAATCTGGATGCAATTGTTCCGCCCACATTTAATACGTTTAATCAAAGTATGAAAGACGTATCTAAAGCCGCAAATTCGGCTCAGAATTTAACTGATTATTTATTACGGTACCCAGAATCTTTATTGCGAGGGAAAAAGTGAGAGATAAAATAGTCTTTATACTTTTCATGAGTTTTATTCTGAGCTCGTGTGGGCGTAGTCCCGACTCAGAATTCTATATGCTCAATCCTATTCCAGTGCAGCCAAAGTTAGCGAAGAGCTATAGGCATTTGCAGATAGGAGTCAATGAGATTCAGAGTCCTGCTTATATGTCTAAGCCGGAATTTATTATCCACTGTGATTCGCATCATGTTAAGCTCGAAGAGTACCATCGTTGGGTTGAAAACCTAGATAGAAATACACAGCGAGTAATAGAGGCTAATCTTTCAGTCTTATTACCTGGTGCTGCTATTGTTAACCCAGATTGGGATTTTAAATTTAAGCCCACTTATCAATTACAAATTGATATTGCGCAATTTGAAGTGGATATAGCGGGCAATAGTGTATTTCGTGCGAATTATTATATTTATTCTGGCAATAAATTAATCAAAAAAGGCACATTTTGCTATCATAAGAAAATACAAGAGGTCAATGTAAAGAATTTGGTTGCTAGTATGAATGCAAATTTGAATCATTTCACTCAAGATCTCGCTAAGGTGTTTATTTCACTGTAACTCCCCCAAGTACGTCAGTTTGTTCGGGTCGTACTTGGGGGAGTTACATTTCACCCGTAACATTATAAAAGTTATACAAATTGTGTAAAACTTGACAATTCGTGCTTTATATATCTAAACTCAGTTGTGCAATTAAGATTATTCTTGCCTCTATTGCAATCATTAAGCTGTATTATTTTCACGTTAACTTGAAAAAGGAATTCATGATGAATAAGATGAAATTAACTGGTGCAGCTTTAGCAATTGGCGCAGCAACTGTGTTCTTAACTGCCCCCACGGTTGCCTCAGCAGCTGATACATGTTGGGTTAGATGTCTCACTGCTAATGGATGTAGAGGTTTTAGCGATTGCAGTACGGCTAATAATGCTTGTAAAGGGCAAAATGCTTGTAAAGGGAAAGGATATGTTGTTTTAAAACGAAATCAATGCCAGAAAGTGCTTGGTGAGAGTGCGGTTTACTTCGGCCCTGGTGAAGCTCCTCCGTTTTAAATTCATCCTGAGCGCAGCGAAGGATCTCCTGAATGTGGCTTAGTGCTCAATCAAGGAGATCCCTCACTTCGTTCGGTATGACGGGCGCTGCACTCAGGATGACGGGCGCTCGCTCAGGATGACGTGCTGTTTAATGAAATAAAAGCTGCTCACTTAATCCTAGTGGTTCCTTTTCCCCCTCACCTGCATGCTCATCAGTTGTTTTGTTATCGATTTTTTCAGAGCCAGGAAGTGTAATGGCAGGGGCAGGATTTTTGAGTGCCTCAGTCAATGTTATGAAGGTATAGCCATTTTGTTTATACATTTTAATTATGTCGCCTAACACATAGCTATTCAGCAAATTTGCATGGATTAATAAAATTTGTTTTACTGGCTGCCCTTTTGCACGCTGTTCTGCTTTCAAAGTTTGGCTCCAAATAAAAGCAAGATAGCGCGGTTTTATTTTGTTGATATAAGCCTCCCTTGCCCGATAGGGCACTCTATAGAGCTGCTCATTAAAGCGAAAGTCTTTACTATCAATAGTGACTGGGGCGACAACATATTGCTTTTCTGTAAGATATTCGAGCACTTTGGGTTTAGAGCGACTATTACCCTCAGCGAGATAAGGGTAGCGGAAATATTTCGGCTCAGTTAATAGTGGGGCTAAAATTTTATCAGCGTGATCGACATCTGCTATATATTTATCGACATTCATTTGATTTAAGTTGCGGTGTGAATAGGTGTGGTTGCCTATCATGAAACCCGCATTACGAAAATGTTCAAGAAAAGCCCATTGGCCTTTGGCAATCGATCCAGCGATGACAAATCCAATAGCAGGAACTTGATTTACCGTGAGCGCTTCAACTAATTTATTAAAACGCTCAGTGGCCCGTTGCTGATTACCTGGGCTATCCATTTTTGAGGCCACAAGAGGTAAATCATCGATTGTGATCGCTATTTCACGTGTTTGGCTAAAACTACTGCAGGCAAACAAAAAGAGGAATAAAAAATGAATTGTACGCATCGATAGTCCCTTATCGTTAGTGTCATAAAATTAGTGTAGCAGGGGTTTCTGCTAGACGCGAAAAAAATCCCTGCTGCGAAAAAAAAATCTTGACAGCTACAAGGTGCCTCATTAAACTTCGATACTCTTTTGCGGGGCTATAGCTCAGCTGGGAGAGCGCTTGCATGGCATGCAAGAGGTCGGCGGTTCGATCCCGCCTAGCTCCACCATCATCACCTTAGGTCCCCATCGTCTAGAGGCCTAGGACATCGCCCTTTCACGGCGGTAACAGGGGTTCGAATCCCCTTGGGGACGCCATTTAACCTAGAAAAAGCAGTTGAAGCCGTAGCGAGCAAGTCAAAGGTGCTGAAGGTGTTCGGCTTTTTTGAATTTTTTCGCGAAAGCAGTAGTCACCACTACGGTGAGCGAAAAAATTCAAAAAAGCCGGACAGATTCAGTGCCTTTGGCTTGCGCAGTAGGCTTCAACTGCTTTTTCTAGGTTTAAAGTCTGGTGAAAATTGTTCTAGAATTAAATCCAAATAAACGTTCATGCATGCGATGCGCGTATTCATCAGTCATGTTGGCTATGTAATCGCAAACAACTCGCAATGCTGCTTCTGCTTCCTTGGCCTGCATAAATAAATCGCGGTTTCTATCATCTAATAAGCTGTTAGGGTTAGAGCTGATTGCCTCAAAGAGGCGAAGTACCACAGTTTGACCGCCATATTCAAAAATTCGCGCCTCTTGGGAATCAATGACATATTGGTAGATACATTGAATAAGATAATTTAGCAACGTGGCTGCAGCAGGAAGAAGAGTGATGTTATATTTTAACAAAGGGTTGTCAAACTCTGCATGAGTAATGGTAACTGAAGTAGCAGTGATAAAATAATTCACCATTTCACCAATTGCTTGTTTTCGTTGGTGTAGTTCTGGGCTAAATAATGAGTCAAGTAATTGATTGTGTGCCAGGGGTGTTTCTTTAACAAGTTGGCGGAATAACTCATTATCTAAGTGGTCGCGGTCAATTAAATGAAGATGAATTGCATCTTCGAGATCATGTACCCCATACGCGATATCGTCGGCTGTGTCCATAATAGAGCAATCAAAGCTATGATAGGCTGTTTCCCCGTGCTGTTTGTTTTGGGGCATCTTTGCTAGGCTTTGAAAGAGGCTTTTATCTTGCTCAGTGAAAGGGGATAAAAGCCAATCAACTACAGTTTGTTCGCAATCAAAATAAGCTTTAGGTGGCAGCCAGTCATTAATTCGGATGGTTTTATATTCAGGTTCGGTTGATTTTGCTAATCCTTGCGCAACTACTCTTGAGCGATTAGCAGGGTATTTAAGGACACCTAATAGAGCTCGGCGAGTTAAATCAAGTCCGTATTCACCGTAGCTGTTTTCTATTTTGGTTAATAAGCGCAATGTCTGACCATTCCCCTCAAATCCGCCATGCTTATGCATCGCATAATTAAGAGCAACTTCACCTCCATGGCCAAAAGGAGGATGGCCAATATCATGTAACAAGCAAATTGCACTAATTAAATCATCATTGGGTAATAAATTAGCTAGTATAGATTGTTGCTGATTAACAGCAAGATTGTGCACGATACTACATCCAATGGAAGCTACTTCGAGTGAGTGGGTTAGACGAGTGCGGTGAAAATCGCCTTCTTCAGTCCCAAGTATTTGTGTTTTTCGCTGTAGGCGACGAAAGGCAGGGCAGTGAATCGCTCTAGTTCTGTCTCTTTCATAAGGATCACGGTGGTCTTGATGACCACGGCTGTGGATTTGCCCTGAACGTCTATGAGTCCACATAGTAAGCCGTAATATTAAATACACTACTGTATGCGATAACCAGGGTTAAGACAACAGCTTGAACTCTATTCCTCATGAGCTAAATGAGCTAGATTGGAAATTAGTGGATAGATCCATTGTTGGTTCTTCCTTCCCACTGCGAGTATTGCTAAAAGGACTTGGTTGACTGGATTGGTAAGGCTTTGAACACTGGAGCTAAACGCAGTGTCCAATATAGCCATTTTATTTACGAAGAAAACCTCTTTTCTGCATCTTCTGCGCATTTTTGACGTATTTCTTCACTCGTTGGTTGAGATTGCCCTAGTGCTGTTGTATTTTGATTGGACAACATACTAGATGAAACACTACTCGTGCTGGAAGTACACGAAAAAAAAGATGAAGGGGATACTATTTGTGATAAAACAGGCTGGTAACGTTGTTTATGTTTTGGTTTGTACTTTTCAGAGCATTCAATGAAGAAATCATGCTCATCATTTTTCCAGCGAGTAGAAGTCATAACCTCTTTAACATCTGATTCTATTTCCAGTTCCATATTAGGTACGTGAAATGTTTCATAAAGTTCTTGGAATAATGAATCAACTAATTTTTTTCCTTCCTCATTTAAGCAAATAAGCTGAGGATGATTTTTTCCGATTTTCTTTTCCAATTTTTTATTTAATTGTTGAAGATTTTCTTTTAATTCATCTGATAAAGGTAATTCGTCAAGCTGCATCATTACTGCATCAAAGAGCGATTTTATTGCTTTATCTTGCATCAGTGTAGTCATAATGGCATCTCGATAACAAGGATCGATGATTTTTGTCAGGACTTTTTCAAGTGATATCGTATTGAGGTAAGCATACTTTTGTAGTTGCTCAAGCTCTTTTTTACACCGCTTTTCTAGTGCTATTACATCGTCAATGTGGCGTAAATGCTTAGGGACATTACTGATATCGTAACCTACAGAATTTTTTATACGCCTATTTTCATAAAGTTTCACCCCTTTTTGGCACCAAATAATGAGGTTTTCCAAACAATCTTGGGATAATTCACAAACTGGAATCGTAGTAGGATGAGCCACTTTGCTTTCAAGAAGACAGCAAATATTTTTAAATGTAGGTTGGTATTTTATAACCAAGTTGGTGTAGGTGTGTTTGTATTCCACGTAAGAAAGTATGTCTTTGTCGCTAAGATAGCCTGTTTTTTTTGCGTAATCTCCATCCCCAAAAATTAAATTACCTGCTGTTAATCCATTATGATTTTGTAAAGTAATATCTGCACTGAGTGACAGGAGTTCTTCAATCTTTTCGAAATCTGGTATATTTTTATCCCAACTTGTTGATCTATTTAACGCAGCGTAATGAAGGGCTGTATTCCTATATTCATCTTGTTGGTTTACGCTTTTTGGAATTAGTTTTTCCTTACTCATAGTGATACCTCATTAAAAATTTAACAGCTTTTGATGCTCTTTTAGAGAGCTTCCCTAGAACCCTCTATAGAGAGCTTTTGGGAGTGTATCTTTCAATTCTTAAGGTTTTCTTAACTCCCCACGTCATCCCGAGCGCAGCGAGGGATCTCCAGCAAAGGGCACGTATTTAAAAATTGTGCCACTGCATGGAGATCCCTCGTCGCAAGCTCCTCGGGATGACGTGGGGAGTTACAGGTTTTCTTAAGAGCGGTTTTTATGCGCACGAATGTGGGTAATTTTAGCGCCGAATCCCGCATTTATTAACTGGACTTTGGACAAACTTCGATCTGAACGGGCCCGGGCCCGTGGGCGAGCCCGAGCCCGCCCGAGCTCCGGCTAATCTACTTTTTGCGCCATTTTAGTCAACATCATAACGAATAAGTAAATCTCTAGCTAAGCGATAATGTTCTTCATGTATAATCCTAGAAAAAGCAGTTGAAGCCTACTGCGCAAGCCAAATGCACTGAATCTGCTCGGCTTTTTTGAATTTTTTCGCTCACCGTAGTGGTGACTACTGCTTTCACGAAAAAATTCAAAAAAGCCGAACATCTTCAGCACCTTTGACTTGCTCGCTACGGCTTCAACTGCTTTTTCTAGGATAATGAAACTATAAAGCAACCAACACAAGTTCAAAATGATTTTGAACGAATTATTCGAATGATTGGGACACCAGCTCAACCACCCAAACCCCGAAAAAAATCCCTTGGACGACAAGCGGGGAACATTCAGGTAAAACGCATGCGCCATCCTATCGTTAAAAAGTGGAAAAACACGGCTCTTGATGAAAAAATCATTGCATAATCAAGATAAAATAGTCAATAAATAGTGCAGATTGCGCGTTGTTATGCTGGAATATTGCTAATAATCTGGATTTGATTGTAACTTATCACTGTTCGGAGCTCGGGCGGGCTCGGGCTCGCCCACGGGCCCGGCCCGTTCAGATCGAAGTTTGTCCAAAGTCCAGTTATTAAATGCGGGAAGGTTTATTTCTGAGACATGGGTTACAGCCTTCGGAGCCCAGAATTGGAATCATTCTTGCTTGTTGATCTGCTAGAGCGATACAAGACGAGATCATCATGGTGAATATAGTAAAATTTCTAGCAGTTTGTCTGTGCACAAGTAGCTTGACGGCTTGCATGAATGATAAAGTGCAAAACTATTACACAAGATACACTACTCAACCTTATCATTTTCAAAGTGCACAGTTTTATCCACGAACCTATAATGGTACTGCCAGTTATGGCGAGTATTCATCACGAAGATAAACAAGGCGCGAAATGCCACGTCACCCGAGCAAAGTGCACGTCATTTCGCGGTAAGCACAATCATTGTTGTTGTTAAGCAGATAAACCTTGCTAAGGTTAACAACGATTATACTCAGCAGCCAGACTACACTCATGGCAATAGCAGCTTGATATAAGTGTTTTGTTTTAGCTTGGCTATTACCGTGCTGTAATTTACCTTGACAGAGATTTAGGGGGCTTGGTTTCTAATAAACGCTGTGCTAACCACACATAGGAAGATTCCTCATGGGTGATAATGTGTGCCGTGCTCAGAGAGTAACATGACTAAGAGCTACTATAAAAATAATCGTTAATAATCAACTGATTGGTTTTTAATATGTTTTTATCTTTACAGAAAGGTTGACTTATTGTACAATTATTGCTCATTATCCGTTGATTTGAGGTGTTATCGTGTCAAAAAGTAAAGCAGAGCAAGCCTTAATTTCAAAAGATCCTAACAATATTTTTAGGGCCTTAGACTCTGATATTGCAGGAGTAATAACCAGTCATTCATCCGCTAGAGACGTTTTAAATTTAATGTATTCTTCCATCACGACGCATAATTTATTCAAGCCCAGCTTAATTAAGTTCATCATTATGCAGTTAGCCCAGAAGGCCCGTGATTGTGTGATTTTGGGGGATCCGGAGGGATTAACTCTACTCGTAAACCAAAAACCTGAAGCATTATTCGAAAAAGGTCAAGCCACCGATTTACGTAACCGGATTTATCCTGACATTTCAGCCTATCAACTGATTCTGTTTTATTGTGATAAAGACATGAAGAATAAAATAAAGCCGTTCATTCCTAAACACCTGGATGAGCGACGTAAAGCGCAAGAAAAGGAAATGGGTAAGGGGGGTAATGACTTAATCAAGTTAGACCGTGATCCTTTAACAATTGCAGGAGAGAATTTCAAAGGCATTACTGAATTTGAAACCACTTACACGCTAGTTGATGGGACACAACATACAGTAACCTTTCCTTTAATGGAAAATGAAGATGCCGTGATTTGCTACCAAGATACTAGAAAAGTAATCCATTTTTATTATGCCAATCAAAAAACAAAAGGGCTTAAAAAGCTTAACGCATGCATAACCTCGGATGAAGATAAGGCAGATTTTGATAAATTTAAAGTCTCGTTCAACGACATGGAAAATAACTTTGGAAGACGCTCAAGTCATGAGGAGCACCAACTGATTGCAAAAATACTAGGATGCACTCTACAACGTCAAGGGATTGAGTACGAACACCATGGGAAACATTATCGCGATAGTGTGAGCCCATTTAATCTGATTAATGCCTATAGAACATGTATTAGGTTATGTCAGGAAGCAGCAAGGAATAACCTATCGGAGAAAGAAGCCCGTGCTTCTTGGCACACAGGGGTTGGGAAAGTGCAAGGTGAAGAGATGTGGATTTTGCAGCGCATTTGTGAGGAAAAACTATTTTACCCCTTTCACACTAATTTTAATGATTTTAAGCGGGGAAGTGCATTTTACAATCCTTCTTCTGGAAAGCGTGAATTCGTGGCTGTGGACGGGAAACTTGTCGTTGGGTTAGGTTCGGATTTCGGTTTATATAAAGGACTGGCCTCCAGCGGCGGGTGCGGCGGTGGGAATTTGTGTGCCTACAAGCTGTATAGCATCGATTTGGTCGTCGTGTTGCGGCTTGTTGAAGATGCGAAGGCAAATATTATTGAATTAGAGCAGGAGCAGTCGCCTGATTTAAAGGAGAATAGTAACACGATATCGCCCCAGTAATCGGGGCTGTGGTGCTTACAGATGCGCGGTGTAGCAGGAGACAAATGTGGCATAGTGCTCAACCAAGGAGATCTCATTTCGCGGTAAGCACTATCATTAATTTCACCACGCCTGGGGTCTTAGTATGCTCAGCAGAGAATTGTTTGAGAGCAATAGCATAGTCATTGCTCAGCGACCATAACCAGGATAAAAATTGATTGTAAGGGACTTGGTCATACGATAACTGAATATCGCCAGCTCCTGTTTGCTGGAGTTGATAAGTAAATTTTTGCAGAGTGTTTGTACTCAATTGGTTGCCAATCAGGGCTAACAATTTGCTATTCGTGATAACCTGAGTTGTCTTCTGTCGCTTGGGTTGTCGTACTTGTTGCATCCAAGCTAGGGTTTCTTGCTTTTCAGCAAGTTGCTTGGATTTGCTGTGCGCCGCTGTAACCAATGGCGAATAGACAAGAAGATAAAATAAATAAATCAGAGCACAGGCAGAACCGATAACTGCCATAAGGCGTTCACGTTCATTTAAATTGTGCCAATAATTTGCTATCACAAAGTTAACTCCAAGGTACTAACGACTTGCTGATTAAGGGTAGAAGCTTGGGTTTGCCTTACCTTTACATTATCTTTTTGTAATGCTGTCTGAAAATCTTCTAAGCTGGCAAAATTTTTCGTTGCTAATGTGACTAGCAGCGTTTGATTTTGAAAACGAAGTTGCTCAATGGTTACAGGATTTTCCTTGGCGGTTTTCGTTAATTTATCAAGTAATGCCCAAAAGGTTAGCTCGGAGCTATTCTGATTGGTTTTAAGGAGCTGGCTGACCCGAAATTTAGGACTAATTACCTGATGAGCTTCCGGGAAAAATTCATGATAAATGGCGGCAATTTTTTTGTCTACCGCGGCTATATTGTTGTTAAGCAGATAAACCTTGCTAAGGTTAACAACGATTATACTCAGCAGCCAGACTACACTCATGGCAATAGCAGCTTGATATAAGTGCTTTGTTTTAACTTGGCTATTACCGTGCTGCAATTCACCTTGACAGAGATTTAGGGGCTTGGTTTCTAATAAGCGCTGTGCTAACCACACATAAGAAGATTCCTCATGGGTGATAATGTGTGCCGTGCTCGCTGTGAGCACGGATTTATCACTGTCGCTGAAACAATGGAGAATTTGATCGTTTGTCCATTGGCTCAGATGGAATGAAACCAACTCTGGGCTTAAATTGCCTTGGAATGTATCATCATTAACCAGTATAGCTGAATCCACTAGAGCGATTTCATGAGGCTTAAGAGCAAACCAATCAAGAGTTAACTCAGAAAAATTAATTTGCTGCTTATCAAAAATGGCTATTAATTCGTGGAGGTAAGCTTTGTCGCCAACGGCAAGCAAGTATTTTCCATGTTGATAATGATTTCTGTCAAAAGCAAAGTGGAGAGTATCAACGTCTTGGGCTAAACGATCTTCCAAGGCAAAGGGGATTGCTGCACGCGCTTTTCGATCAGCAAGCCAAGGTAATTCGAGTTGGTGTAAGCTGAAACGCTGCCCAGGAGCGACAATATAAGTTTGTGCGTTGGCTTGCAGCGCTTTAATCTCAGCAAAATTACGTTGCATGAGTGCGGCATCGACCTGTCCCTGTTGATCCAGTCGTAAGCTCAGGCAACTTTCTTCATCAAGATGTTGGGTAAATAGAAAACAGGTGGTCACGTTTACTTCCCTTAGGGTCTGTTTACAATTCGCTAGTTTGCGCCAAAAACGCAGGATTTGCGAGCATCGCAGCGCAGTTTACACGTAGTAAATGAGCAGCGAAGCGCAGCAAATCCTGCGTTTTTGGCCAAAATAGTAGAATTGTCAACAGACCCTACACATAGGCATATTTCCTACCAGAAGCTTTGGCTGCCCATTGGCTTTTCAATTGTTGTGAAAATAGATAAACGGCCATAGCGTATTGTGGACTCGAGTTATAGCGGGTAATTACGTAAAAATTGGGGTAAGCTAACCAAAATTCTTGCCCTGTTTGCGTGATGAGTTCTATCAAGCCTACTCTGGAAGGTGCATTTGCAGCGGCTGTTAGAGGCTTAATTCCCGCTGCTTCCAGTTGTTGTACATTGTAGGCTGCTGTTTTGTTGTCGGTATTAAATTTCTTATAACTTGAGCCTTCTACTGAAGCCGGTTGGGCAATCCCTTGGTTCATTTCCCAGCCATGCTTATGAAAATAATTCGCCACACTGGCAATTACTGCACTATCATCATTCATTAAGTCGATTTTAGCATGACCATTAAAATCAGCGGCATAGTATCGATAACTTGAGGGCATGAATTGTGGTTTACCTATTGCTCCGGCATAAGAACCTAGATATTGGGTAGGTGGAACATGCTGCTCACGGCAGAGCAAAAGATATTCACTGAGTTCTTTAGTAAAAAATGCCGACCGTTTAGGGTAATTAAACGCTAAGGTCGATAATGCATCCAAGACCCGATAGTTACCCTGATGCTTGCCGTAAAGTGTTTCAACACCGATGATGGCAACGATAATGTTTGCCGGTACAGAGTATTGCTTTTCAGCTCTGGCTAAAGCTTCACTGTTAGCTCGCCAAAACTCTAGGCCCGCTTGCACTCTTTCAGCAGTCAAGAATAGCTGTTTATAAACATCCCAGCTTTTTTCTCGAAAGGTCTATCCATCGACTCAATGACTTGCGGTTGCAGCTGAACTTCATTCATGATGGCAATGAGCTCATTTTTGGCAAATTTATGTTCTTTGACCATGTTATTAATAAAGACCTGCACGTCTTTACGTTGGGTGAAAGCTGGACCCGCTTGCACAATACAGGTACTAAGCAGGATTATGATGCTAAGGCTAAGCGTGATTAATCGGCGCATGATCATCCTTAATTTGGAATTCAAAAAGCAGATTGTAGTAAGAAAATAAAGATTAAGCTAGAATAGCGCAATTTATGACTAGGTTTCGCACTTGAGTGATCTAACCCGAATTCGCAATTTTTCGATCATTGCCCACATTGATCATGGTAAATCTACCCTTGCCGATCGATTCATTCAGCTTTGCGGTGGATTGACTGAGAGGGAAATGTCTGAGCAGGTACTCGATTCGATGGATATTGAGCGTGAACGTGGGATCACGATTAAAGCGCAAAGTGTTTCTTTAAATTATAAAGCGCGAGATGGAAAAACTTACCTGCTGAATTTTATCGATACGCCAGGCCATGTTGACTTTAGCTATGAAGTATCGCGATCGCTTGCAGCTTGCGAGGGTGCAATTCTCGTTGTGGATGCAGCTCAGGGTGTAGAAGCGCAAACCGTGGCGGTTTGTTATACCGCTATTGATCAATCTCTGGAAATATTACCAGTTCTCAATAAAATTGATTTGCCTCAAGCCGAGCCGGAACGAGTTATCGCTGAAATCGAAGATATCATTGGTCTCGAAGCGCATGATGCAATTCAGGTAAGCGCAAAGAGTGGCTTTGGGGTTGAGGATGTGCTTGAAGCACTTGTTGTCAGAATTCCCCCGCCTCAAGGTGATATTCATGCGCCTTTGCAAGCTTTGATCATTGATTCTTGGTTTGATAGTTATTTAGGAGTAGTTTCTCTTGTACGTATTGCCAATGGGAGCATGCGCAAGGGAGATAAAATGCGCGTGATGTCAACGGGTCGCACGTATGAGATTGATCAAGTCGGTATTTTCACTCCCAAGCGTAGCGCACTTGCCGTTTTACAGGCAGGGGAGGTAGGTTATGTCGTTGCTGGTATTAAAGAAATTCAAGGCGCTCCAGTAGGGGACACATTGACTCTCGAAAAGCATCAGGCTTCAAATCCTTTACCTGGTTTTAAACGGGTTAAACCGCAAGTGTATGCCGGTCTTTTTCCGATTAGCGCGGATGACTTCGAGGCTTTCCGTGAAGCCTTAGCAAAATTAAGTCTCAATGATGCTTCGCTCTTTTATGAGCCAGAATCTTCAGAGGCATTGGGATTTGGGTTTCGCTGTGGTTTTCTTGGCATGTTGCATATGGAAATTATTCAAGAGCGGCTTGAGCGTGAGTATAATTTGGATTTAATTTCTACTGCACCCACTGTGGTCTATCAAGTGATTACTACCAAGGATGAGACAGTACTGCTTGATAATCCCTCACAATTGCCGCCTTCACAGAATATCAAGCAAATGTTTGAGCCTATTGTGCGGGCCAATATATTAGTCCCACAAGATTATTTGGGGCAAATTATTAATTTGTGTATTGAACGTCGTGGTGTGCAGATTAATATGATGTATAGTGGTCGACAAGTATCAGTGACTTATGATCTGCCGATGAGTGAGGTGGTCTCTGATTTTTTTGATAAATTAAAATCAGTGAGTCGTGGTTATGCGTCTCTTGATTATAATTTTATCCGTTTTGACGAAGCACCATTAGTGAAGATGGATATCCTGATAAACGGTGAGCGAGTTGATGCTTTGGCAGTTATTATGCACAAAGACGCCGCTTATAATCGTGGTAAAGTATTGGTTGATAAAATGCGCGAACTGATCCCACGACAAATGTTTGATGTTGCAATTCAAGCGGCATTGGGTAATCACGTTATCGCACGGCAAACGGTAAAGGCCCTGCGTAAAAATGTAACCGCGAAATGTTATGGTGGTGATGTGACGCGTAAGCGTAAATTATTAGAAAAACAAAAAGCCGGGAAGAAACGAATGAAACAAGTTGGCCACGTGGAGATACCGCAGGAAGCGTTCATGGCTGTTTTTCAAACGACAAGAAAGAAGTAGGATGTGTTTACAATTCGCCTAAAATTTGTGTTGGGCTAAAGCCCAACCTACATGTTTTTACGCAACATTGTAGGTTGGGCCTTGGCCCAACAAAGCAAGTTGTCAACAGAATATAAAATTGATGGGAACAATTAAGTATGAATTTCGCCTTATTGCTAGTTATACTTTCTTTAATAAGCGGGTTTATTTACTTGCTTGATATTCTTTTTTGGGCTAAAAAACGCTCTCCTGAGCAAAAGCCTGGCAAGATTATTGAGTATTCACGCTCTTTTTTCCCAATCTTTTTTCTTGTTTTGCTACTGCGCTCTTTTATAATTGAACCGTTTCGAATTCCCTCAGGTTCTTTAGAGCCGACTCTATTGGTTGGTGATTTTCTCGCGGTGAATAAATTTGCTTATGGGCTTAGGCTTCCTGTTTGGGAAAAGAAAATCCTGCCAATTTCTAACCCTAAAACGGGGGAAATCGTGGTGTTTCGTTGGCCGCCTGATCCAAGCTACGATTATATTAAGCGAGTTATCGGTGTTCCTGGTGATAAAGTTAGCTATCGTAATAAAGTTCTGACGATCAATGGTAAGGAAATGAAACAAACGTTTATTGGCTATACAACAGACGCAAGCTCTGGCAGAGCTGTGGCTAAATATCAGGAAAATTTAAACGGCATCGAGCATGATATTTATATACGACCTGAAGTACCCTCAGAAGATTTCGAAATAAACGTTCCCCCAGGCCAGTATTTTATGATGGGTGATAATCGTGATGACAGCGCGGATAGCCGTTTTTGGGGGTTTACTGCCGATAAGTATTTGCGCGGTAAGGCTTTTATCATCTGGATGAGCTGGAACGGGAAAACGGATGGCATGAGATGGTCACGAATTGGACGGTTTATTAATTAATTGGCGTATAATTTAACTAGGGTCTGTTGATAATTCGCTGTGTTGGGCCAAGGCCCAACCTACAATGCTGCGTGAAAACATGTCGGTGTGTTGGGCCAAGGCCAAACCTACGATGTTGCGTGAAAACATGTAGGTTGGGCCTTGGCCCAACACAAAATTTAGGCGAATTGTTAACAGAACCCTAAGAATGTCCGATAGGCTTTAAGAGGTGGGTTCTTGGCTCAAATTGATTTACAGCGTCTATGTAGACGATTAGGTTATGAATTTAAAAATCTCGTGCTGCTGAAACAGGCCCTGACGCATTGCAGTGCTGGCATTGAAAATAACGAGCGACTTGAATTTCTTGGCGACTCTATTCTAAGTTTTGTCATAGCTAACGCTGTATTTACGTTGTTTCCTGAGCAAAGTGAGGGTCAATTAAGCCGTTTACGCGCATTTTTAGTGAAAGGTGAAACGCTAGCTGAAATTGCTACGGAAATTGAATTAGGCGATTACCTCGTTCTTGGCCAGGGCGAGCTTAAAAGTGGTGGCTTTCGTCGCGCTTCTATCCTTGCTGATGCCTTAGAAGCAGTAATTGCCGCTGTTTTTCTGGATGGGGGTTTTGCTGAGAGTCGGCAATTAATTCTTTACCTCTATCGTTCTCGACTTGAGGATAGAAGTTTAAACAACAATGCGAAAGATGCGAAAACGCAACTGCAAGAATATTTGCAGGCAAAAAAATGGCCTCTTCCTAAATATAGTTTGTCTAAGGTTGAAGGCGAAGAACATGATCAAATCTTTCATGTCATCTGTAAAGTCAGCGGCATCGCAACACCAGCTATGGGTAATGGCCCCAATCGCCGCAAAGCAGAGCAACACGCAGCAGAGTTACTGCTACGGCAATTAAAAAATTGATAATGACTTGTGGCGTCATTGCGAGCTTTTATACAAAACCTGAAAAACGTACCGAACTAACATTGTACCGTCATTGCGAGGAGTGCAGCGACGAAGCAATCCAGTGACCTTATGAGATGCTAAGAAAGGTCGCTGGATTGCTTCACTGCGTTCGCAATGACGTGCTTCACCTTCGGCTCACAATGACGGAATGTCGAGATATGAGCTGAGCTATCACCTAACAATACGATAAGGTTTTCGGATGTACTAAGTTCAAGAAATCTTCACTTTTGATTTTTAACAGTTCGTTATGATTCCCAGCATTAAAAGCCAACCATTCTTTATGGGTAAGGCTTTCTGCAAGATAGACATCCATACCATAAAGTTCACCGAAAAGCGGTATAGCGCCAATTTCGCAGTCTGAAAACTTATCTTGAAATTCAGTTTCATGAGCAATTTCCGCATGTTTTGCCTGAGTTTCTTTTTTAAATTGTTCTATATCGAGTCGGACATTGGCAGGGATTGCTACTAGCACAAATTTGTTGTCCAGTTTGACAACAACAGATTTAGCAAAATAGCCTCCTTTAATATGTGCTGCCTGTGCACATTGCAAAGCGGTGTATGCTCTAGAGTGACTAATTGTCTCATATTTAACATGATGTGTAGTCATATATTTTCTAATTCCTGAGCTTAACATGATGTTACTCCTGCAAAGAATGCCTCTGATTAATTATAGAACATTATAGGAGGGAGGTCCCCACGCGAATCCCGAGCGCAGCGAGGGATTTCCAACAAATGGCACGCATGTTGTAAATCGCATTGGGTAATTTTTTTGGTAAGGGATTTGCACTTAATTAATCCTTAATCTTTTCTAGGTAGACTAAGAGAAAATTTAGAGGAGAGTATCATGGCTAATAAACGATTATCTGAACGCTTGAATAATGAATTAGATTTGATTGGGATCCCAAGCTTGATGGTAGAGCGCGTTCAAGTTTGTTCTAAGCTGTTTAAATTGCCCAAATTTAAAGTTGAAGCTCTGCTAAAGGGTGTAGTTGCTATTGATTCCAGTTCCATCGAAAAAATTGCTGAAGAACTTGAAGTTGATGCAAGCTGGTTAATGGGTAATAAAGTAGAGAAGCACTAAGGTCTATTGACAATTCGCTGTGTGGGGCCAAGGCCCAACCTACAATGTTACGTGAAAACAAGTAGGTTGGCTTTAGCCCAACACAAATTTTAAGCGAATTGTAAGCAGGACCCTAAAGACCACGCTACTGTCCAAGAGATGCGTCGGGAGTCAGCGCATTCTCTTCTTGCAGTTCTTCAATAACATTCGTCTTACCGTTTTCAATAAGCCAACAAATGGCAATCAAATCAAGCATGGAACCATTGCCGCGGCGGTCGCCTTGGGTGCGATAGGGGAAGGCCGAGGGGCCTTTATATAGTGCAAACGTTGTACCAAGGGTGTTGACCAATTTACCGGCGGTGCACAAATCCTCATCCTGCATTGAATCCGGATGATAAACCTTAGCTCCCCGTTTGAAGTTATCAAAATTGGCAGGCAGTGGGTAGAATTCCCGTCGTTCCTCACAAATGCGCTGTAGTACCCACATTACTACGCCTTGGGCTTGTCCGACATCTTTGCACCAATATTGATGTGCTTTTTTCATCTCGGCATTAATTTTAGGATGTTCAACTCCCTGATCCGTATTAATTTCAGCTTCCTGATATAGCCTGAGGGACTTTCTATAAACATTAACCACTGGAAACGAAGTACGACTATCACGGTAGCGTATACCATCTTGTTCATACAATATGCCGTCACGGTGTAGTTTGTGTTTGAAGATACTTTCAATCAATTGGTGTTCTTTATCACTTGAGCGTCGACTGGAGTTATCTTCCATGTCGTCGAAGGAGTCTTTAAATTTGTCAAATTCTTCTTTGTTGTCTTGTGAATAAGCATCTTTGTTAAGCTCACTAATCGCTTTTGTTTCGCGATTGGCATAGTAGAAGTTGACTTGACCTTTTTTATCTTGGTAATAAATAATTGCGTCTTTGTTTTCAAACAGGGGAAAAGTAACGTTCAATTGTGTCCTATCAGATAAAGTGTAAATTGTCTTAAATTCAATAATGGTCTTGAAATTCTCCCTTGCAGCCTTTAGCGGGTCAAAGGAAAGCTTAATGAGGTCAGCGCCTCCTACTCCAAGCTCGGCATATTGTTCTTGGCGTTTTTTGTTTAACCTTTCAGGAATGTACGGGTCGATTTTTTTCTTCATGTCCGCATCACAAAGAAAAATAGTGAGCTGATACGGTGATATTTTAAAAAAAATACGCCGGTAAGGATCGGTAATTCGACTTTTTCCGAATAAGGCATCTGGGTTATGTTTTGCGATCGAGGCTAATTTATCCGGATCGCCTTGAACGACACAAGCCAGGGCCCTCATCACCCAATCTGGGGTTGCCTTGGGGCTGAATAAACATTGAGTCGTTTTAGATGCACATATTAGACTTGAAGTGTCTTTAATGGAGGAGTGACTGATGATTTCATCCGCAAGCTCCCTGTGTAAAACGCTAAATATATTGTTTGGATCCTTTAGCGTTAAGGATTGGTCTTTTTTACTACGTGACATGTTTCACCCTGGTTTTACAAATAATGAGTTAAAATTATACATAAAAATACTCAGGATGTACATAAAAAAGACAAAATTATACCAGGTAATTTATTACCACCTATGCCCTAACGGTCGTGGCTCGGTTGCCCTATTCAGTGTAGTAGCCTGGACGGTCACGTAGCGAACATCCGAGTTCTTTAGGCAAAAAGTGTATGCCTAGCGCTAGATTGTTAATGCTTTTACAGTGCTTCCAAGGCATTAACAACTTCCAGCCATTCCTCCTCAGTTTGCAAGAGTTCTCGTTCAAGCTTTTTTTGCTGATCTAGCAATCTGTGTAATTTTTGCTGCTGTCCTTCTTCATAAAGGGAAGAATCAGCAAGTGTCTCTTCAAGCTGTGCTAAATCTTGGTGAAGTTTGACAGTAATTTGTTCTAATTTTTTGCTACGATTTTGTAATAATTTTTTCTCACGATATAGATTTCCACTTGTTTCCTCCCTTGGGGAGAAGGTGTCTCGCAGCGACGGATGAGGGTCTTTCAAGTTGGCACTTACTGGAAGGTCTTTCAAATTGGCACTTTCTTTCGAGGAGAAGATACCCGCAGGACGCGTAAGAAGCCATTGATAATAATCGCTCAGATCCCCTTTAAATGCCTGTGCCCGCTGTTGATAGACCAGATAAAAATCATCCACAGTGGTACGTAAGAGGTGTCTGTCATGTGAAATTAAAATTAAAGCCCCCTCGTAACTTTGCAAAGCAATCTCTATGGCTGCTCGCATGGCTAGATCAAGATGGTTCGTTGGTTCATCAAGCAATAAAAGGTTAGGTTTTAACCAGACGAGTTTGGCTAAAGCTAATCGTGCTTTTTCCCCGCCTGAGAAATGATGAATAGGTTTTAAAGCCATATCACCAAGAAAATTAAAACCGCCCAAATAATCACGAACGGTTTGCTCTCTGGCTTCTGGTGACAAAGCTTGAATCGTGGCGACAGGGCTTAATTGATAATCCAATTCGTCCAATTGATGCTGGGCATAATAGCCAATTTGCAAATTTGGCGAACGAAAAATGGATCCAGCAAGGGGAGGAATTGAACCAGTTAAGGTTTTGATCAGCGTCGATTTCCCTTCTCCATTTGGGCCAAGTAAGGCAATTCTATCGCCAGGATTGATGGCTAAATTCATTGTTTTTAATACAGGTACGTTGGGGTCATAGCCTGCAGAAACGTCCTCACAGCGTAGCAAAGGGTTACTCGCACGCTGACAAGGGTAAAAGCTGAATGAGAAAGGGGAGTCAACCTGCGCTTGGGCGGTGATATCCATTTTAGCAATAGCATTGAGTCGACTTTGAGCTTGTTTAGCTTTTGAGGCTTTAAACCGAAAGCGATTCACATAAGACATCAGATGGTTTATTTTTTGCTGTTGCTTTTCATACGTCTTCTGCTGCAAAGCCAATTGTTGCGCACGGGCTTGCTCAAAGCGACTGTAATTTCCGCTATATAAATTCACCGTTTGTTGTTCAATATGGAGAATATGGGTAACGAAGGCATCGAGAAATTCGCGATCATGGGAAATCGCCAGAATGCTGCTTGGCGTTTGTTTGAGCCATTTTTCTAACCAAAAAATGGCTTCCATATCTAAATGGTTGGTTGGCTCATCGAGTAATACCAGATCGGCTGGTTTCATCAAACAGCGGGCAAGGCTTAAACGCATGCGCCAACCGCCGGAAAAGCTGTTTACAGGGCGCTGCTGTTCTGTTGCTTGGAAACCTAAACCTGCCATAATTGATGCAGCTTTTGCCGGTTTGCTATAGCCTGCTGTTTGCGCAAGACGCTCATGACAGGCGAGCACGTCACTGTCATTGCCCTCTTTTTCTGCTTGCGCTAATTGTTGTTGCACAGCGAAATACTCTTCATCTCCTGCAAGTACAAAGTCAAGTGCCGACTCACGGCTGTCAGGTAATTGCTGAGAAAGATGGCTGATTCGTAACTGGGGATTCATTGTACATTCACCCGTATCAGGAACAAGCCCTCCCAGGATCAAGCTGAATAAACTGGATTTGCCACAGCCATTATGCCCAATCAAGCCAATTTTCTGCTTTTCATGCAGTGCTACACTGGTTTTATCAAGCAGGACTTTATTACCGCGAGAAAGGGTAACTTTGTTTAGCGTTAACATGGTAGTTCAACAGACCGATAACTTTCTTCGCCAATAATTTCCTCAACTTCAGAATGAATTTCTGTATTTCTATTAGAAAAAAAATGAGGAAATAACTTCTTTTTTGTTTGATGGCTAACAGATTGTCTTGATTCAGGAACCCCTTTTTGTTCCATAGTTATATCAAAATCTACTTTCAAAGGCGCTTTGTCCAATTCATTTTGACAATAAAGCGTAGCAAGAGCCATTGTTATTCCAATGGCAATAAGAATTCCTCCAAGAATTGCAATATTGATAGGGCTGATAGCAATCGATGCAGCTATAGCAGGTATTAAGGCAATTAATCCAGCTGTTAATGTTATGACAACCCCAAAGAATAGGATTGCTGCTCCGACTGCCTCCATCGTGGGATACGTCATTATTTGCATAGATAATGGAATATGAGGGAATTCAGTGACAATTATATTAAATTCTATAATTAAGGTTTCTTCAGGTTTGATTTTCAAATTTTTCAGTTCATCATCAATGAGCGCCCATTGGGAACCAGAGTGAAATATGGCGTGTTCATCGTTGCTGTTTATCAGGGTTTCTTTTGCAATATCGTAAAAGACACTCAACTTTTTTTTGCGAGTTTTAAACCATCTGTCGCTCGAAACGTCACTACCAATTCCAAATGACGTCTGTCTTAGATAATAATGAATTCTTATGTTGTCACTTTTTTGACTCGATACCTTCGGCATTCTCTTTCAATGTCAGGTCAATGAGAAAGCGCTATTATAACGTATTCCAAGGATTAATTCGTGTGCAAATTCAACTTGCGAAATCGTCATCCTGAGTGACTCAACTCATCGGGGTAAACGCAATCTTAGAGCATGCACATATCTTTAAACTTACTTCGATCTGCCCCCTCTCCCGCGCAAGGAATTTGAATAATATGAGGATTTCTTTCGCGGGAGAGGGCTGGGGAGAGGGAATGTCACGAATGTATCTGACCGGTGTGATGTTTGTAAGCATACTATAGGCATTAAGGCAGGATAATCCCTTTTTGTATCCCAATTTATGCTTCAGCTAACGCTTGCATGATGACATCCATAACTGTTGCTGTTTGTTGTAATGCATCATTATTCCAAAAGCGCAGCACTTTAAAACCACGTGCATTTAACCAAGCTGTACGTTCCATATCGTAGTTTTGATTATCAAAATGCTGACCACCATCGAGTTCAACGATTAAGCGCTTTTCCATGCATACAAAATCGACGATGTATGTTCCTATTGGGACTTGTCGCTTGAATTTAAACCCAAGTCGATTTGCACGAAGATTATACCAAAGATGCCTCTCGGTATCAGTGCTTTGCTTTCGTAAATTTTTTGCACGTTGCCTCAAAATAGCCTTATCCATTTCCCTCTCCCCAACCCTCTCCCGCGAAGAAAATCATCATACTATTCAAATTCCTTGCGCGGGAGAGGGGGCAGATCGAAGTTAGACCAATGGTCCATTAACACATAAGCAACAATTTTTTTCGGATGTTAGTGAGCCTCTTCGTACAGGACGTGAGGCCGCTTACCGATAATCAATGGGTTGGTTTTGAATTTGTTTTTTCTCTGTACAATAAAGTTGATTCCATGTACAATTGTTGCTCATTATCTGTTGATTCGAGGTGTTATCATGTCAAAAAGTAAAGCCTTAATTCCAAAGGATCCTAACAATATATTTGGGACCTTAATCCCTGATGTTGCAGGAGCAATAGTCAGCCATTCATCCGTTAGCGATATTTTAAATTTAATGTATTCTTCCATCACGACGCATAATTTATTCAAGCCCAGCTTAATTAAGCTCATAGCAGCGAAGGCCCGTGATTGTGTGATTTTGGGGGATCCGGATGGATTAACTCTACTCGTAAAACAAAAAGCTGAAGCATTATTCGAAAAAGGTCAAGCCACCGATTTGCGTAACCGGATTTATCCTAACATTTCAGCCTATCAATTGATTCTGTTTTACTGTGATAAAGACATGAAGGATAAGATAAAGCCGTTCATTCCTAAACACCTTGATGTACTACGTAAAGCGCAAGAAAAGGAAATGGGTAAGGGGGGTAATGACTTAATCAAGTTAGACCGTGATCCTTTAACGGTTGCAGAAAAAGACTTCAAGGGCATTACTGAGTTTGAAACAACTTACACGCTATATAATGGGACACAACAAACAGTAACCTTTCCTTTAATGGAAAATGAAGATTGCATAATTTTTTACCAAGATATTAAGAAAGTAATCCATTTTTATTATGCCAATCAAAAAACAAAAGAGCTTAAAAAGCTTAACGCATGCATAACCTCAGAGGACGATAAAGCAGATTTTGATACCTTTAAAGCCTCTTTCAACGACATGGAAAATAACTCTGGAAGACGCTCAAGTCATGAAGAGCAGCAACTGATTGGAAAACTACTAGGATGCACTCTACAACGCCAAGGGATTGAGTATGAACACCAAGGGAAACGTTATCGTGATAGTGTGAGCCCATTTAATCTGATTAATGCTTATAGAACATGTATTAGGTTATATGAGGAAGCAGAAAGAAATAGCCTGAAGGAGAAAGCCGATGATTATTGGTGCACAGGCGTTGGGAAGTGCCAAGGTGAAGAGATGTGGATTTTGCAGCGCATTTGTGAGGACAAACCATTTTACCCCTTTTATACTAATTTTAATGATTTTAAGCGAGGAGTTGCATTTCACAATTTCATGTCTGACGAGGATGAGCTTGCGCTTACGAATGGAAAACTTGTTATTGGGTTAGGCTCTGATTTCGCTTTATATAAGGGGCACGGTCCACGGGTGGCCGTGGGGGACTCGAAGTGGCGGCGGGGGGCCGCTGGCTGGTGCGATAACGGGCCGGTGCGCACCAGTGCCGATTTGGTCGCCGTGCTGCAGCTTGTTAAAAATGCGAAGGCAAATATTATTGAATTAGAGCAGGAGCAGTCGCCTGTTTTAGAGGAGAATAGTAGCACGCCATCACCCCAGTAATCGGGGCTGTGGTGCGTATAGATGCGCGGTGTAGCATTGTTGCGATTTCCTTTAGTGCTCAATTAAAATGGAGCGCTATTTATTGCCACATGACGTTACATTGTTTTTTGCTGGCGGCTTTGAGCATGTTGAGTAAAGGAAGGGCGCGATTCGCTAAGCTTATTGGCTCTTCTTCATCGTCTTCGTTGTAGTCTTGGGCAGAAGCCTGTTGGTGGGTAAATTTTTGTTGGTTAATGCCTTTTTCTAAGCGTGATAGGGCTTCTGGGATGTCTTTTGCTAGAATTGCACCGGGTACAGTTGCACTGTGACCCATCATGGTGATTAGACGCATTGCTACCTCACCAAACATGGTGATATTTTCATAGGCGTCGCAGGAGAACGTGATTAACATGGTATTTCCTTAAATAATAATATCCTTACTCTATCATAGCGGTAATTTCTCATGTCAAGAAATGGTTTTGGCGAAAGGCGGTAAAGTCCCTATAATGTAGCCATCTAAATACAGAGGGTGCAACCCTCATATAGGCAAATAAAATCGCGTAGGTTGGGCCTTGGCCCAACAAGAATGTGGCATGTTGTGAAAAAATAGTCCTCGTTTGTTTTAGGTACACATTTTTTCTTACAATGTAGACGCTTGTATCATGTTGGGCCAAGGCCCAACCTACTTCAAATTTGTCTATGCGAGAGTTTCACCCAAATCCAGGTTGAGAAGTGAATAAACGAGATTTTTATTTTGACTTGCCGCAAGAATTAATTGCCCAATACCCCTTATCTAATCGTAGTGATTCTCGTCTATTGGCGTATAACCGACAAACCGGTCTACATAGTCATCACCAATTTAAGGATATTGCTGATTTTATACAATCTGGTGATTTGCTGGTAATGAATAATTCCAAAGTGATGCGATCGCGACTGCATGGTTATAAGGCAAGTGGGGGGAAAGTTGAGCTCTTAGTCGAGCGCTTGTATGAAGATAATTCGGTTTTGACTCATGTTAAAGCCAGTAAGTCACCCAAAGCCGGGACCATTATTTATTTAGACAATGATTGGCAAGTGACAGTAATCAAAAAAGTAGAGGATTTGTATCATTGTCAAGCTCATGGTAATGCTGAGCAAATGTTAGAGCAAATTGGCCACATTCCTTTGCCACTTTATATCACGCGTCCAGATGAATCATTAGATGAAGAACGGTATCAAACCGTCTATGCCATGCATGAAGGCTCTGCTGCAGCGCCTACCGCGGGCTTGCATTTTGAGCATGCATTAATGCAACAATTGCTTAACAAAGGTGTGAATATAGCCTATGTAACCTTGCATATTGGGGCAGGCACGTTTCGTCCAGTACGAACTGATGCAATTCAAGATCATAAAATGCATAGTGAGCAATTTAGTGTGAGTGAAGAACTTTGTCAGGCTGTTAACGAAACACGGGCTGCAGGTAAGCGAGTTATTGCGGTTGGCACAACATCAATGCGCAGCTTGGAGAGTGCTGCAGTAGAGGGAATGCTCAAGCCCTATCACGGTGATACCGATATTTTCATTTACCCTGGGTTTCAATTTCAAATTTGCGATGCTTTAATTACCAATTTTCACTTACCAGAATCAACTTTGCTTATGTTGGTTTCAGCATTTGTAGGCCATGCACGAGCGATGGCGCTTTACCAAGAAGCCATAGCGCAGGGTTATCGTTTCTTTAGTTACGGTGATGCGAGTTTACTCTACTAGGGTCAACAGACCCTAAGGATGCGGCAAAAAATGAAGTACCACTATATCCCCGTATTAACTTCCGAAGCCGGGGCGTGTCTTACTTGGGCCAATTGGGAAGAGATAGGTATTGCAACAGTGGCCTATTATCTTGCTGATTTATTGATGAAACCGGGTTTCTCACTGCTTGATTCTTTACCAGATTTGCGTAGTTATTGTGGATGGCAGGGTGGGTTGGTGTTGAATGCGAGCTTGCCAGTGCAAAGCGATGGGGTCTATGCGGTTCGCTCTCACTATGACGGCAGTATTATTCATATCAGCGCAGATGAGCTCTTTTCCCTTATAGTAAGATTGCAGGCAGATCTTGTTATTTTACCGGCAGGGTTTACCGGTTATTTACGCCAGCATGACCAGGCTGTACCGAATACCCAGCGCTTTTTCATTCCTGCCGATGAGTTTTTGTCAATGCCCCCTGCGGCTGGATTAGGTTGCTACCTGGTTTATGACAGGCGAATACCTTTTACTGAATTCATCCAGCACTTGCAAAAGTATGAGGGTCAAGCAATTTATCTTACCGGAGAGTTTGAGCTATCGCAGCTGTGTGAATTAGCAGAGCAAGGGATCATGCTGATAGAATCAGACAAACCGGCGGCAGATGCGTTTGCTGGGCAGGTTTATACTAGTGAGGGCAGTAGTATTGCCTTGCTAGATAGTCAGATGGCGCATCAGTATGAACGTATCGATGCGCAATGCGGCTGCCCCACCTGTCAACAAGGGTTTACCCGGGCCTATCTCCATCATCTGTTAATGCATACACCACTTCTCTGCCAGCGTTTTTTAATTCAGCACAATGCCTCTTGTTATCAAAGGCGCTCACGAGGGTACAACTCTCATATAGGCAAATAAAATCGCGTAGGTTGGGCCTTGGCCCAACAAGAATGTGGCATGTTGTGAAAAATAGTCGTCGTTTGTTTGGGGTGCGCATTTTTTCTTACAATGTTGACGCTTGTATCATGTTGGGCCAAGGCCCAACCTACTTCAAATTTGTCTACACGAGAGTTGGCATTCAATACTTGAAATTGCATAGAGGTTGAAATCTCGCTATGATGTCACGCGATTTGAAACACTGAATGGTGAGTTTAAGGAGATAGGTATGAGTTTTTTTATAAACGATGCAGTGGCTGCAGGTACTACTACTCCTGCTGCTCAACCTGATGGAACTTTTTCATTGATAATGATCGCCGCTATTTTTGTGGTTTTCTATTTTATGTTAATCAGACCGCAAAACAAGCGGGCAAAAGAGCACCGAGAATTGGTTAAAAATTTAAAAAAGGGCGATGAAGTTGTCACTTCGGGTGGGATGCTCGCTAAGGTGGTCAGTATCGATGAACAATACATTAAAGTTGCTCTGGCGGAAGGTGTTGAAATTAATTTGCAACGGGGCGCCGTAAGCTCGATTTTACCTAAGGGCACTATTAAATCCCTTTAAGTTTTAATACTGGGACATGCACATGCAGAATAAATATCCTCTCTGGAAAAATCTTATGCTAATCGCTATCGTAGTGATTGGCTTAGTTTATGCGATACCCAATTTATATAGTGAAGATCCTGCTGTGCAGATTTCCTCGCAATCCCCTTTTGATATCGATCAGCTAAGGCAACAAGTTGAAACTCTATTAGCAAATCATAACATTCGCCATTTCCCCATCGTGACTGCTAACGATAATCTTGAGGTGCGATTCAATTCACCGGATACGCAATTACTAGCACGTGATCTTGTTAAAAATAACATCGGCTCGCAATTTACGGTGGCACTTAATCTTGCCCCATCGACGCCAAGTTGGTTTAGTAGAATAGGAGCTGAGCCAATGAAGCAAGGTTTGGACCTGCGTGGCGGGGTGCATTTTCTGTTAGAAGTTGATGTGGACAGTGTAATCAACCGCCGCTTTGAAGGATTAATGAAAAGTATTAGCCAGGATTTACGCGAGTCGGGGATCCGTTATGTTGGCATTCATTATATTCCTAATAAGGGCATTAGTATCAGTTTCCGTTCTCGCGAGTTAATGGATAATGCTATTGCTGAAATAAAAGATAAACTTCCTAACGTAGAAATAACGAAGTTTGACCTTAGCAATAATTCGCTATTCATTTCATTACCGCCGGCTGAATTAAATTCCATTCGCCAAACCACCATTGAGCAGACTATGAGTATTTTGCGTAATCGTGTCAATGAATTAGGTGTTGGCGAAGCAGTGGTCCAGCAACAAGGTTCGACTCGGGTTGGCGTGGATTTGCCCGGTATTCAAGATGCCGCACGAGCTAAACAAATTCTTGGTGGTACAGCTACGCTGCAATTCTATTTGGTTGACCAAGATAATGACGCTCAAGTTGCTAAGCAAACTGGGGCTGTGCCGGTAAATGATAAGTTGTACATGATGGATGAGCATCCTATTTTATTGAAGCGCCAAATCGTATTGAGTGGTGATTCAATCACCAGCGCTGTTTCAAGCTTCGATCAACAATCGGCTACTCCTGCAGTGCAAATCCAGCTAGGTGGGGGCGGTGAAAGTTTATTCACCAAGATTACCCGTGAAAATATCGGCAAACGCATGGCAATTGTTTTTGTTGAAACGAAAGCGACTACCCAACCTGTGAATGGCATAGAGCAGCGGGTAACTCATCGTGAGGAACGGGTAATTTCTGCGCCGGTTATTCAAAATGCACTGGGCAATAATTTCCAAATTACGGGTTTGGCCGATAATAAAGAGGCAAGTAATTTAGCTTTATTGCTAAGAGCTGGGGCATTACCCGCGGTCATTTATCCTGTCGAGGAACGTACTGTTGGCCCGTCTTTGGGTAAAGAAAATATTCATCGCGGTTTGGTTTCGCTGCAAGTGGGTATGGGATTAATTCTTATACTCATGGTGATTTATTACCGTTTCTTTGGGTTAGTCGCTGATATCGCTCTATTTCTAAACTTAATTTTGCTGAGTGCGTTGATGTCTATCATTGGCGCTACTTTGACTTTACCCGGTATTGCTGGTTTTGTGTTAACAGTAGGCATGGCAGTGGATGCTAACGTACTTATTTATGAGCGAATTCGTGAAGAATTACGCCATGGTTTATCGCCGCAAGCGGCGATCTATGCTGGCTATGACCGAGCTTTCTCGACGATCATTGATGCAAACGTCACATCGCTTATTGTAGGTATCATCTTGTTTGCAGTAGGTAGTGGACCAGTGCGTGGTTTTGCGATAATCCTCTGCTTGGGGTTACTGACCTCCATGTTAACAAGCATCACCTTTACTCGGGCTATTGTTAATTGGTATTACGGTGGCCGTAATGTGAAAAAATTATCAATCGGTATTTAAATCGAGGTTTAGATGGAATTTTTTAATCCGAATTCAAATGTAGATTTCATGGGGGTGCGCAAGTGGACAGCTTTGTTTTCTGCCCTTGTTTTTTCAATATCTATTGCTGCTTTGTTGATTAATGGTTTGCACTGGGGACTCGATTTCACTGGTGGAACGCAAATCGAAGTTAGTTTTCCGAAGTCTGCTGATCTGGCGTTGATTAGAGATAATTTATCGAAGGTTGGTTTTAAGGAAGCGCAAGTTGTTAGTTATGGAACATCGAAGGATGTATTGATCAGTATCGCACCGCGTGCTGACCTAGAGCAAACGTTATTGGTCAACAAGGTCATGGAGCAATTACCTGGGGCCGTGAAGCAGCGAGTTGATTTTGTTGGCCCGCAAGTTGGGCAAGAATTAGCGACTAAAGGTGCTCTAGCGGTTATTGTATCGTTGCTAGCTACCATGATTTATATCGCAATGCGTTTTGAGTATCGACTAGCAGTTAGCTCAGCGGTTGCTTTAGTGCATGATCCAGTATTGATTCTCGGTCTATTTGCAATGTTTGGTATTGAGTTTGATCTCAAGGCATTAGCTGGATTGTTAGCGGTAATTGGCTATTCATTAAATGATACGATTGTGGTTTTTGATCGTGTTCGTGAGAATTTTATCAAGATCCGTCGTGCTACACCCTTAGAGATTATGAATATTTCGATTAACCAAACCTTGTCAAGAACGATCATGACGTCTGTGTTGACTTTGTTTGTCGTACTCGCCTTGTTTATCTATGGGGGTGAAACTATCCGTGGATTTGCTCTAGCGCTTATCATCGGTATTATTATTGGAACTTACTCATCTATTTATGTTGCTGGTGCTCTTGCAGTAGTAATGGGTTTAGATAGAAAAGATTTTCTCCCCTCACAACGTAAAGAAATTGATGAAAGGCCTTAGGATTCGGTCATTATGGCGTCATTGCGAGCAAAAACCCGTCATTACGAGCGAACACGCCGCCATTGCGAGCGTTAGCGAAGCAATCCAGTGGCCTTATGAGATGCCAGAAAAGGTCGCTGGATTGCTTCGCTAACGCTCGCAATGACGGGGGGGCTCGCAATGACGGGGGGGCGGGGGGCTCTCAATAACGAGGGAGCTGAGCCATTATGGCCCAACTAAATTGCACGCGTGTCACATTACCAATGCATCTATTTTCGCAGCACAGATAAAATCGTTATGGGTCAAACCTTTTAGGGCATGGGTCATAAAGTGGACATGGCAATAGTTATAACCTACTTCCAGATCAGGATGATGGTTTTCGCTATTCGCAATCCATGCAATGGCATTAACAAATGCCATTGTTTCGTAAAAATTAGCAAAAGCAAAAGAGCGTTTAATTTTCTTAGAGTCAGCTTGGACTTGCCAGTGTTTATCAAGTTGAGGCATTAAATTATGGATTTGCTCAGCATTGAGTGCTTGGCCAATTCCTTCACAGGGTGCGCAGTGCTTTTGACTTAAATCGCTTTTCACGGTGTTCTTCCTCCTTGTTGCTTGTTATTTTCTGCCAGGGCTATTGCGAGCTTGTCAAGTAATAACGAGTTTTGCTGCATAGTTCCGATGGTTATGCGTAAATGATTAGGTAAACCATATTGGTTTAGGGGGCGTACAATAATTCCTTGTTCAAGTAGGCTTTGATAAATTAACTGAGAGTCAGTTCGGCAGTCAATGGTAACAAAATTGCCGTTGGATGGCAGGTAATTTATTCCTAATCCGTGCAAACCATGAAATAACTGCTGTTTCCCCTTGTTATTAAGTTCTATGCTTTGCTGCACAAAGCCATCATCGTCGAGTGCCGCATAGGCTGCAGTAAGAGCAGCTTGATTGACCACAAAGGGTGGTTGGACACGTTGCACCAATGCGGTGATATCAGGATTTGCTATCGCATAACCTAATCGTAATCCAGCCAGGCCATACACTTTTGAAAAGGTACGGGTAATGATTAAGTTTGGATGCTCGTTAATGAAATGGATACTTCTTTTATCGCCAGCCTGATAAGCATAGTCATAGTAGGCTTCATCGAGAACCAATAGGGTGGATGATGGAATGTGAGCCAACAAATATTTGATATCGTTTAGCGGAATGCATGTACCCGTAGGATTATTGGGGTTAGCAAGAAAAATCATCGCAGTTTGTTCACTGCAATGGTTAATTATTGCAGCAATATCGACTTGCCAATCTGGTTTTAAAGGGACTATAGACACGGGTATCGCTAGCGTTTGTGCTTGAATTGGGTAGGCAATAAACGCATATTCATGAGTGAGAATATGTTTGCCTGTATTTGCGGCAAAGGTGGTTAATAAAATGAAAAACAAGAAATCTGAACCATTACCCAACGTTAACATGTCATTACTAATCCCTAGTTTCTCACTCAACTTAAGCATTAGGGGATGGTTCATTGGTGAGGGGTAATTTGCAATGCGGCGGGTTGTAAGCTTTGCTAGGGCTTTATTCACTAAAGGGCTGCAACCAAGCGGATTCTCATTACTTGCCATTTTGATCACATTAGTTAAACGGAGTTCACGGGCCGTTTCTTCAATGGATTTACCCGGGATATAGGGGTGCAATGAACGAATTCCAGGATGAGGAAGTTGATAGTAATCGCAAGGCAAAGTACTCTCCTGTAAAATATCCGCCCGCTTCGCACTCAAAACGGTCGTTTTTAATACTATTTTAGAAGTGGCCTCGGATTATTGCAATTGCATTGGTTACTCTTGAAGCGCTAAGCTATAGCCGCACTTCAACCTCAGGAATGGAATATGACTAATCAGCAGGGGTTTTCTCTAATCGAAGTACTGGTGGGTCTACTGCTCATTACTAGCACCTCACTTATTCTTTTACATCAGCAATGGCAACTCAGTCAAATACTCAACCATGTGTTACTTAGTTCACAAACCTTAGTCCAATTTGATAACGACAGGGAAATGGGGGTGATCTCTCCCAAAGAACTTCCCTCATTTTTCCCCTCTCCCCTCATAGGGCAGGAGATCCCTCGCTGCGCTCGGGAGGGAGAGGGTGCCCGTAGGGCGGGAGAGGGGTTGGTGGTGCGGAGTTCTTTTCAGATATTTACCCAGATGGGTTTGGTTACTCACGATGACAAAGCAACAGGGTGTTAGTTTAGTTGAGCTCATGATTAGTGCATTGCTTGCAAGTTTGCTTCTAGCGTTAGTCTTACAGCAATATTTAGTCAGTAAGCGACAATATCTGCGTCTATATGCTCGATTAGAGCAAGACATTGAGTTGCAAACGATTAATGATTTGCTACGTGACAGCATAAGAAAGGCGGGATTTACTCCTTGTCGAGGTATTAATTCCTTGCAATCAATTGATAGACGCAATGGCAAAACGGCATTAGCTGCAGTCGCAACCTCAGTTGGCAAGCGTGATGGTTTAGCTATTACTAGGATGAGTGAAGATTTTACGACGGTGATGAGACGGTTAAACCCAAAGCAGTTGTTACTGCGCTCTAATGTCCACTTTGCAGCACAACAAGTGATTTTAATAGCGGATTGTTATCATGCTGAGGTTCAACCGGTTTTGGATGCACGAAAGACCTCTGCAGGGACAATTCTTACTCTCTCCAATAACTTAGCTTTTGATTATATTGACCCAATTTATCTTGGTGAGTGGCTGGAAGAAGCCTTTTTTATTCAAAAAAATCAGCAAGGAAAGTCAGCCTTATTTTACCAATTTAAGAGGCCAGAGGAGTTAAGCGATCAGATCGTCAAGCTAATTGTCGATCTGAAATCGTATCGAGGGAACGATTTGGTTGCTGTTCGTTGGGGGTTCAAAAACTCGAAGACTATGGACATTGAAACTGAGGTTAGAGCAGGATGACCGGGCAAGTTACTGTTTGTAAACACACGGGGGCCGTGTTGATAACCGTTATTTTGCTGATCACTTTAATGGCTTTATTCGTATTGGCTCAGATGCAAATGGTCTTTTTGGACCATAGGGCACTGAATCAACTGACTGAACAGCACCAATCTTTTTTTCAACTTGAAGCAGAAGCGAAGAAGATCGCAGCGACAGTGTCGATACCCAGTGCCTGTATTATTGAGGCCCGTGATGCCAATGAAGTCATTGAGTTGTTAGGAAATAAACAAGGCTGTACATCCACTCGCGGCAAGCAACAATTCTATTATTTGGTTGAGGATCTAGGCTTATTTCCTTGTCTGCAAACAAAGGTAGGCAATTTTTTTTATAGCACTCAGCATTTACGTATCAGCATTAGATCACGAGAGATGTACTCTGCTATTTTGCAACTGCGCATTGCCAAGTCAGCAAAATTGCAGAATTGTGAGCAAATTAAAGCCGTTCAGAGTAGGCTAGGTTTACTGAGTTGGCGATATTTAAAGGCTGATGTTGGGTGAAGGATCATTTGAAAGAGGTACACCGCCATTGGACCCTGATTGTTGTTGGAAAAATGGGAGGTTGCTTGCTGAAGGGTCTTGTACTCTGCTTGGTCTTGGGCGGGGGGCGTTGTCTGCTAGAGGAACAGCGGAAGAAGCTGGCTCAGATGCGCTTGTGGTGTGTGTTGCACTCAGAGTGTTTTCTTGTATGAGTTCATTAGCGGCACTCTTTTCATGGGTTTCGACAATCTCAGTTAATGTTGCTTGCAAATTCTCTCTTACGCCCGCATCACTGCGTTTATGGTACGCATGTTTGATAAACTGAACGACTATAATTGCGGTGACTGCCATGATTGTAATAGCCATCCCTCCCGGACCAAAGACCCAGGCAGCCATAATGCCAACTATACCCAGAGAAGCAACAAGATCAATTCCTAATGAGTACACCCGTTTCTGCGTACCGGCATGCCGCCGAGCTTCAGCACATTTATCCCAAACTCCATTATCATTCTGAGGAGGGTGTAATACATAGTCGATATATTCTTGTCCTAAGGAGAAGATTTCTTTAATTACACCTATCCCGGCTCCAAACACGAAGATGCTAGCAATCATAGGGCTCATAACGTCAGCAGCAGCTATTAAAAGAATGCAAGCAATTATCTTCGCCCCAGTACCTAAAACAAGGAAGAAATTATCACGGAAGCGATTGAAAGGGGTTAGCTTTCTGTTAATAACGGTAGAGATAAAATTGTAAATTCCAGTACTACTATGATAGAGCAAGCCTATAATAGGTATTGCAAGCATCGAAGAGAAAAAAGCATGAATTAATGCGACTATAAAATGAGCAGCAGGTGTTGCTAGCAAGGGGAGTATGACAGCTGCTATCGAAATTCCACCGACAGTTAAGTTTAACTTGCTTAATCTAGTTTTTTTGTCGATTCGATCAATGATGTAATCAGCTTGTGAAAATCCTTGTTGCGCTAATTGGGTAAGAAAATCATAAACTGTCAGGTCTGCGGGGCGATGTCCAGCGAGTACATTCCATTCCTTTGTAATATTTAGGGTATCTGCTATCAATTTGATGCGTTGCTCTACATCTGAATTAGAGAAGATCAGGGTTTGATAAAAATCCTGCAATGGATCCGGATCTCGATCATAAAATCGCATAGCTTGTTTTAAGTTTTTAGAACTTCCACCTTTAAAGAAGGCGTTAAATTCGTCTAACCTTTTGAGCAAATGAACCAATTTCTTTTTCTCTTAAATTCTCTAGGGTCTGTTGACAATAACTCCTTGATTCAACCCATAAACTTTCTTCGACCTTCCTATCAAAAAGTGGTATAAATAATGCGCAATAAATAACTTTTTGTCAAGCACAAATTTGCATTTTATTTCGACAGCGTACAAATAGGGGTCAAGTCTTTTGATAAAGGGTATAAATATCGGTTAGGACAAGTTAAATACTATTATCAAAAGACTTGACCCCTACATCCCGAAAAATCCACCAATGTTTCAAGAAATTTCTTGCCCGTTTAACCTGTTTTAGCTCAATGCTTTTAATCTAACTAGTCAATTAAACTATTTTTCGTCGCAAGTCACAACATGGAAAAAAGGAAACCTATCATGATCGTACAAAGCACAATCATTGTTAATCTATTTTTTGGAGCTGGAGGCACTCTTTTAGGTGCTGTACTCTATGTGCTCTATCATTACCCTACGGATGATAATGTACCCCCACAGCCCACTATAGAGGGCAAGCTATGCTTATAGAAACGATAGTGGGTGGCATTCTTTTTAAAGTTGCGGTTGGCACTAGTATTGGTGCTATTATTGGTGCTCTGATTGCTGAAGTGGCTCACCATTTTTCTGAGGATAAGCCGAAGAACCCGCCTGAAAAGAAAAAAGAGAGTGATTTACCGAGAGAGCATGAGGCTCGGCAAGAACAGCGGGAGGAGACTTTGGATGAGGTTGTGAATACTACAAAGTACAGCACAGAAAACATCCGACGACGAACAGCGGCTCATACAGAGCAAATTGGGGAAACAGCGCAGTCTTTAGCAAGTACCGCTAGCATTTGGTGTGAAGAAGGAGAAAATCTCCAGCAGTTAGTGCAGCAATTAAAAACGGTGATTGCAGAGCAACAACAAAAACTCCAAGAAGTAACACATCAATTACAGCAACAAAGCACAACATTTCCTGCAACTGCGGAAAAGTTGACTGAATTTCAATCAATTCTCACTCATAGGCAAAATGATATAGCAACGTTTATCAAATTATTAACGCCTATTCTCCAGCAATTGGAGACAAGAAATAACGAATGGGTCGCGATTAATAATCGATTGCGAAAACTTGAGGTATCCAATTCACAGAATCAGCGTGAAGTTGCCACTATGTGTAAAGCCAAGTCTGCATTAGTCGCTGAAGTAAAGGACTTAAGCAGTCAGCTTGACCAAGCGATGGCGACTATTAAACAGCTTGAAGCAACCAAAAAATCATACCGAGATACGATTGACTCACTTCAAGAGCAGGGAGCGTGTAAAACTGCTCAACAGCCAGCAGCCCAGCGGTTTTTTGGTTGACGATTGATTTAACTTACTTTGTGGGGGAACAGCCATGCCTGGAACAGAACAATTAGTAGTGGTCCAACAAACTAGCAAATTGCTTAACGAAAAAATTCAGCAATTGATGACCAAGATTCCTACTCTAATTTTTCAAGCGGATTTGGATTTACTCAAGCAGCATTATCAGTTACATCGTAGCTATCTTTCTCACCTTGCTGATTGGTATAGCCAACGTATGTGGTGGGAGAAAATTCTGCTTGGAATTGGAGTGGTTGGCGGGACTCTGTCATTAACGATTACGTTTTATGTTTTAGCCGGTATGACATTAACTACCCTAATCCTAGTTAACTTTCTTATATTAGCCCTTTGTTACAGTACAACAGTTGTGCTAGCCAATCACACCGCTATGGAGGAGAAGCGTTTAATTCACTTCTGTGCCCAAGTCAAACAATTCGAATCCGATTTACAACAATCCATCCAATCATTTCAGCAAATTGAGGAGCGTTTAGCAGTACTGCTCAATGAACTCAATGGGCAGCATGATATTTTAGATAATTACGCGCAGCAACTTGAAAAGCAGGTGGATACATTTAATCAGGAAATGAATACAGCAAAAGACATTATAGCGAAATTAAATCAAGTCATTGAGACCCTACGTGCTGATACGACCAGTCAGCATGCTCTGGGGCAGGCAGTGACTACACAGCTACAATCTTTGCACGAATCCACCATTGTCGATACTGCGAAAATGGCGGAGATTGGTCATCAATTGACTGGAAATAAAGAGGGATTAAGTGAAAGTGAGGGACTGTTAAAAGCAATGAATCAAGCGTTGATTGTTTATAATAGTGCTTTCAACGCGCAGGTTGATGAGCTGCAGAGAAAGATTGAAGTAACAGAACGAAGTATTAGCAACTACAGCGAGGACACTGAGCAAACGCAAGAGCTGCTAATGCAAAGAAGAATCGCCGCCAACAAGTTGATACTCAATTACAAAAAAGTGTAACCGACGATTTAGACGACCAAGCTTTTTTATTGCAGGTTAACCAGCGGCAGGCTCAGCAACCGTTGAGCTACCACGTATCATAACTAAAATTCCAGCACTGCCGGCTAAGCCTATTATGGCTAATATCATCGGCAAGTACTGCGCCCACTTGCACGATGAATCCGGTAAAGATTGAGGTTAAACCGAAGCATAAGGCCATTACGGAACCGGTAACACCCATTACCCAGCCTTGCTCATTTTGACCCACTTGATTAGAGAAAATAGTCAATAAGACAGAATAGGCAACGGATAGACTCATACCAATCATGAACACAGCAACCCAAGCGACCCACTCTAGGTTAACGAGTAAAGTTAATGATACCAGAGCGGCAGTTATCGTTAAGCCAATAATAACCACGGAATCAAAAGGATAGCGCTTAGTACAAAAATTGACGATATAGCCGCAACCTAAACTAAATCCAGCTCCCATTAGGGCGAGGAAGAAGGAGTTTTGCATCGTTGAATAATGGTAGATTTGTGATAAGTACATAGAAATAAAAGAAAAATAATTCGACCAGCCAAAAATCATGACCAGTAACACCACTGAGTATTTTTTTATTGATTGATGCTTAAACGCTGAGATAAAAATATGCATTGCATGGTGCCAGCGGATACTGATCGTCCTGCTGGCCTTAGTGAATGTTTCACTAAATAAGCAGTGCAACAAGAATGCATTCAATAATGACAATGCTGCTGCAAAATACATCGGGGTTTCGAAATTGAACCAAGATACTATGCGGTTATCCGATAACAGTCCTCCAAAAATTGGTCCAAAGACAAAGCCTAGTGACACGGATAACAATATAAGCCCAATATTCCGTGCCTTATACTCCTCTGTAGCTGATGTCGACAATCGCAGCTTGCGCAATCGGTTGACTACCTGAAGTAAAACCGGCAATGATACGCCCTAAAATGAGGAACCAGAAATTATGAAAGGCGATTGCTATTGCAGATAATAAATAACCTAAAAAAGCACCAATTAAACAGATCATTAGCGATTTTTTACGACCAACACTATCCGATAAATCCCCTAAAATAGCTGCGCCGAAAAACCAGCAAATCATAAAAATACCGATAGTTAAGCCATAGTAAAAATCGCGCAAGCTAAGGCTGGTAGTCAGTCGCCAAAAATCCTGCCTGCGGCTCGATCGAGAATAGTATTTAATATTGGGAATAATAAACCTAAGCCCATCCCATCAATAAATAAAACAAGAAAAAGGGGAAGCATGGTTGATAATGAATTTCCTTTTGCCATGGTGTAAACCTATAAAAAAATTCGTGAGAGTCTGTTGAGCGTAGTGCCCGTCATCCTGACGCGCAGTGCCCGTCATCCTGACGCGCAGTACCCGTCATCCTGACGCGCAGTACCCGTCATCCTGACGCGCAGTACCCGTCATCCTGAGCGCAGTACCCGTCATCCTGAGCGCAGCGAAGGATCTCCTTGGTAGAACATTATACCACATTCGGGAGATCCTTCGCTACGCTCAGGACGTCTGCATACAAATCATAGTCGTCACTATCCGTAACGATGACTTCAATTCGTTCACCTACTTGAATGTTAGCTGTTGGTGGTAGAAAGACGAGGCCGTCAATCTCAGGTGCATCACTTTTGCTGCGAGCAATAATCCGCTCATCATTGACTTCATCAATGAGCACAGTTTGTTTTGAGCCTATTTTAGCCTCTAATTTAGCGCGGCTGATTTCTGCTGCCACTTGCATGAACCGGTGATAACGAGCTTCTTTAACCTCTTCAGCAATTGGGTTAGCTAATTCGTTAGCTTTGGCTCCCGCAATAGGCGAGTACTGGAAGCAGCCTACTCGATCCAAACGGGCAACGTGTAAAAAATCAAGCAATTCCTCAAATTCTTCTTCAGTTTCACCGGGAAAACCAACAATAAACGTTGAACGTAGAGTCAGATCAGGGCAGATTTCTCGCCATTCAGCGATACGGGCTAGAGTATTCTCGCTGCTTGCCGGGCGTTTCATTGCTTTTAATACCCGCGAACTGGCGTGCTGCAAGGGTACATCTAAGTAGGGCAAAATAAGACCATCACGCATGAGTGGGATAATTTCATCAACATGAGGGTAGGGGTAAACATAATGTAAACGGACCCAAATGCCGAGTTCACCAAGTTGCGCGCATAAATCATAAAATTGAGTTTTGATTGTTTTACCCTGCCATTCAATTGGCTGAAAACGGGTATCTACTCCATAAGCGCTGGTATCCTGCGAGATAACTAATAACTCTTGGACCCCGGCTTCTTGCAGTCGTTTCGCTTCAGTGAGCACTTGTGCGAGGGGATAACTTTGTAATTTGCCGCGCATAGTGGGAATAATGCAGAAGGTGCATTTCTGATTACAACCTTCAGAAATTTTTAAGTAGGCGTAATGTCGAGGTGTAAGTTTAATCCCCTGCGGGGGGATAAGTTGAGTGAACGGATCTGCGGGCGGAGGTAAATGTTTGTGCACTGCTTGCACCACCTCTTCATAGGCGTGCGCCCCACTGATATGAAGTACATCTGGGCAAGCGGTACGAATGAGATCTGCTTTAGCACCCAAACAGCCAGTGACAATGACACGACCATTTTCGGTCATCGCTTCTTTAATGGTGTCTAATGATTCAGTCACCGCAGCATCAATAAAGCCACAGGTATTCACTACCACAACACCTGCATCTTGATAACTGGATACCAAGTCATATCCTTGTGCACGCAGCTGAGTCATGATTCGTTCCGAATCAACTAGCGCTTTGGGGCATCCCAAGCTGACAAAGCCTACTCTATGATTCATAACTTGTAACCCCATTTTAGCTACTTTTTTTCGCCAAGCCTTGACTTAATAAAGTAATAGCTAATGTATTCAAACTCACACCTTCTGCATGGGCTCGAAAAACCAAAGCAGCATGAAGAGACTTAGGCACGCGCATTCTCCACTGACCGCTATATTTATTCAAGGTACTTGGTTTTGGAATAGGGTCGCCAAATTCCTTAGCAGTTTTTATCCATGCGATCATGGCATCTTCAGCCTGGTGAAAAGCTTCTTCGGGGGTAGCGCCATCGGCGATGCAGCCAGGTAAATCTGGAAAGCTTACTAAATATCCACCACCATCTTCCTCAGAAAGAGGTTGAATTGTTGCGGGATAATTATATTCGCTCATTACAAAACCCTCCTTATATTTCTTGGGTGAGCGTGATTGCCCTTAGTTAACCGCAAAGCTTGGTTTATCTGTTGCAAAAATTTCTCGGTTGAAATTTCCCCAACTAAACGTAAATTGGTTTGCTCATTGCCCAGTTTATTAAAGAATAAAAACGTGGGTGGAGCAACCACATTAAATTGGCTAAGAAGGGCTTTTGCCTGCTCTTTATTTGCGGTGATATCGACTTTCAAAACGACAAAATCGTTCATGGCTGCTATGACGTGTGGATCCCTAAAAACAGTAGATTCCATTACTTTACAAGAAGTACACCAATCGGCGTAGAAGTCCAACATAATGGGCTTACCTTGAGCATTCGCTATTGCCTTTTGTAAGCCGTGAACGGTTTTAACGGTTTCCTGGTGGATGGATTTGGTTGAATTTGCTGCCATTTGCAAGCCAACGAGCGGTTGCAAAGGATTAGTAGCTCCCATGCTTGCTCCGACCAAAACGAGTAAACCATAGACCAATAGAATAATACCTAAGCCTTGGCGAAATTTATCATGGTTTGTCATGGCCTTAGTCAATGCACCGCAATATATTCCTGAGAAAACAAGCAAACTTGCCCATAAAATCATAACCAAAGGCCCAGGTAGAATGCGTTCTAAAAGAAAAATCGCAGTAGCAAGTAACAGGACGCCAAAGAAAGCTTTGACTGCATTCATCCACTTCCCAGCTTTGGGCAGCCATTTACCTGCCGAAGTACCAATCAAGATGAGAGGTGTTCCCATACCAAGGCCCAGAAAGAACAAGGCCGAGCTACCTAAGGTGATATTGCCTTCATGAGCAATGTAGCCTAGTGCCCCAATTAAAGGTGCAGTGACACAGGGGGATAAGATGAGTGTTGATAAACAGCCCATAATTGCTGCGCTAATATAATGCCCACTGGCCTGAGTACGATTGGCATTCGCTAATTTAGCTTGCCAAGAAACAGGCAACCGTAATTCATAGAAACCAAACATCGACAGCGCTAATAAGACAAAAATAAAGCTAAATAGGCTGATAGCCCAAGGCGTTTGCATAATGACTTGCAAATTACTGCCAATTTTAGCAACCAATGCGCCGACCAGTGCATAAGTAATCGACATGCTTAGCACATAACTTAAGGAAAGAAAAAAGGCCTTGCGTGTTGAGAGGTCGGCGCCATGTCCAACAATGATGCCTGATAGCACTGGAACCATAGGTAGAATACAGGGGGTAAAAGAGAGCAATAAACCAAAACCAAAAAAACTGAGAATTACCATTGTCCAGTGGTGCTTAATGAAGACTTCTTCAACATTACCATTGGGCTGTTGCACCTCATTGTTAGCCTGCTGCGCTTCTGGTTGAACAGCCTCTCCTGGTTTAGTTTCCAGACTCACACCGCTTATAGCCAAGCCCTTATCAATCGTCAATTTGATTTGTCGAGTTTCTGGTGGATAGCAGAAACCATCGTCAGAGCAACCCTGATATTCAACATCGATCAAAGATTCTCCGGGCTTATCACTGAGAACAGCTACAGGTAATGATAATTTGTCGCGGTAAACGGGGTAGACCTGTCCTTGTTTATCCACTTTATTTAGGGCAGACGGAAATCGGATAGTACCTAAATGACTGTTGCTATTCGCTTGTTCAGTTAATTTGATACGATCGCCGTATAGAAAATAGCCTGATTTGACTTGCCAATTGATAACAAAGGTGTTAGGGTCTACTCGCTTTGCTTCAATTTGAAAAACATCAGAGGCTGGAAGTGGGGTAGCATGGCTAATGAAGGAAGCAACCCATAGTATCGTAAATAATAACCATTTCATCATGGTGTGCCTGTCTCATATCTGTAAAATTGTAGGCCATTGTAGTTCTAGTTTAAAAAAAAGACAAAATTTTTTTCGTTTTTCCCCTTGAAAATTGCTTTGTTGTCCCCATTTTGACAGTTCGTCAGCAATGCATAGTCCCATGTTACATCGGGGTCCCTATGCAGGGCTAAAAAAGTCAGAGCTCCCTCTGAAATTATAGGCGATTAATTTAATTCAGGAGAAACCAAGTATGAAAATTCGTCCTTTACACGATCGTGTTGTTGTTCGTCGTATGGAAGAAGAACGTACCACAGCTGGTGGTATAGTCATTCCAGATAGCGCTACTGAAAAACCAATGCGTGGAGAAATTATCGCTATTGGCACTGGTAAGGTGTTGGATAATGGTGATATGCGTGCCTTAGCTGTTAAAGTGGGTGATGTAGTTCTGTTTGGCAAGTACTCAGGTACAGAAGTCAAAATAGGTGGCCAAGAATTGGTGGTGATGCGTGAAGACGACATCATGGGTGTGATTGAGAAGTAATTTAAGATTAAGGAGAGTAAAAATGGCTAAAGAATTACGATTTGGTGATGATGCACGTCATCAAATGCTCGCTGGTGTGAATGCATTGGCTGATGCAGTGAAGGTAACTATGGGTCCCAATGGACGTAATGTTGTTCTAGAAAAATCTTTTGGTGCACCTACCGTAACTAAAGACGGTGTTTCTGTTGCCAAAGAAATTGAATTTGAAAATCGTTTCAAAAACATGGGCGCACAAATGGTTAAAGAAGTTGCTTCTAAAACTTCTGATGCCGCTGGCGATGGTACAACTACTGCAACTGTATTGGCTCGCGCTATTATTGTTGAAGGGCATAAAGCGGTTGCTGCTGGTATGAATCCAATGGATCTGAAGCGTGGTATTGATAAAGCAGTTACTGCGGTGACTAAGAAATTGGAATCAATGTCTAAACCTTGCAAAGATAGCAAAGCGATTGCACAAGTCGGTACTATTTCTGCAAACTCTGATCAAGCTATTGGTTCTATTATTGCTGATGCAATGGAAAAAGTGGGTAAAGAAGGTGTTATCACTGTTGAAGATGGTAACAGTCTGGAAAATGAATTATCTGTGGTTGAAGGTATGCAATTTGATCGTGGTTACATTTCTCCATACTTCATCAACAACCAGCAAAACATGAGTGCTGAACTTGAGAATCCTTTTATTCTCTTAGTTGACAAGAAGATTTCGAATATTCGTGAAATGTTATCTATCCTAGAAGGCGTTGCTAAATCAGGCCGTCCTTTATTGATTATTGCTGAAGATGTTGAAGGTGAAGCCTTAGCAACCTTAGTTGTAAACAATATTCGCGGCATCGTGAAAGTATGTGCAGTTAAAGCGCCTGGCTTTGGTGATCGTCGTAAAGCCATGTTGCAAGATATTGCTATTTTAACTAGGGGCAAGTAATTTCTGAAGAAATTGGTACTAGCCTGGAAAGTGCTAATTTGGAAGATTTAGGTGCTGCAAAACGTGTCGTGGTTACCAAAGAAAATACGACGATTATTGATGGTGCTGGCAAAGCAGCTGATATCAAAGCGCGTATTACCCAAATTCGTGCGCAAATGGAAGAAACCTCTTCTGATTACGATCGAGAAAAATTGCAAGAACGTGTTGCTAAATTAGCTGGTGGTGTTGCTGTTATTAAAGTTGGTGCTGCAACTGAAATTGAAATGAAAGAGAAAAAAGCTCGCGTAGAAGATGCATTGCATGCAACTCGTGCTGCGGTTGAAGAAGGCATTGTTGCTGGTGGTGGTGTTGCGTTGATTCGTGCGCAAAAAGCATTGGATGGCTTAAAAGGTGATAATGCTGATCAAAATATGGGTATTAATATCCTACGTCGTGCCATTGAAGCACCACTTCGTCAGATCGTAGCCAATGCTGGCTATGAATCGTCTGTTGTCGTCAACAAAGTGGCTGAACACAAAGGTAACTTTGGTTTCAACGCAGCGACTGGTGAATACGGCGATATGGTTGAAATGGGTATTCTTGATCCAACTAAGGTGACCCGTACTGCACTACAAAATGCAGCTTCTATAGCCAGCTTAATGTTGACCACAGAATGCATGGTTGCTGAATTACCTAAGAAAGAAGAGGGTAGTGGTGGTGCTGGTGACATGGGCGGCATGGGTGGAATGGGCGGTATGGGTGGTATGGGCATGATGTAAGCGCTTCCCCAGCTGTTTAAAAAACCCGCCTAATGGCGGGTTTTTTTATGTAATAGCTCAAGCCCGCCAAATTAAAAGGAGGTTAATCTGAAGAGTACCTGGAATCTAAGTAGTTAATATAATCTTAATGTGCGCAATTTAAAATATATGTATTATTTGTGACACATAGGTAAAGAGATGAAAGGTAAAATTGATTTTAAAAGAGTTAAAAAAGTCGATAGCGCTTCTTTAACTACAGGAGAAATATGTAGATCTGGTGGTGGTGCATTTGGTACAAATACCACATTTGTAATGTTTCAGCCTGCTACCAATAAAAAATTTTATTTAAGAGAAGGAGCGGGTCCAATAACAAATGTTCAAGCAATTATAGCTTCTAAATTCGCAAGAATGATTAGTAAAAAGCATTTCTCTTCAGAGAAATGGACATCTGATGGGAAAACAGTTTCCCTTTCACTTCCAGAAAGTGTAATACCAAATCCATCAGTTTTTGCGTATAAAGTAGAACATAATCCAGATAATTATTCACCAACAGAAAAGCAAAAAGCAGCAACAATGTTGGAAAAATATAATAATCGACGTTATCGAAGAAGGCATATTAAGGGTATTGGAATTATTGACGAAGTTTGTTCGTTAATTGATGAACATGACAAAAATATGGATAATCTAATGTTTTTGGGTGATGAATTTGATAATAATACGGTTGCAATAAAAATTGATTTTGACGGTTGTAGTCCGTCTTCATCCGGTTATGATCCAGATAAATACCACCACTATGGATCGAGAGTTTACGATAAATGTTATCCAAGGATCGACGTTAAACCTTATCTGCGTTATGCTAGAGAAAGAGCACTCACAAAATTAAAAATTTCTTTATTATCTGATGAAATAATAGATAGTTTATTAAAAATGCATTGCCCAGAAAACCATAGAGTAGCAATCGGGAATATAATAAAAACCAAACGTGATATGGCCATAAAAGACTTATTGGATTCACCCAAATACGGTATTAAAATATTATTGCCTATAAACGAAAAAGATAAAGATGGCATCAGTCGAGAAGACTTAGAGAATCAGATTAGTGCTTTTACGGAAGAATTAAAAAATTATTCACAGAAGCATTTTGCTGTAAAGAAGAATACAAAATTATCTGAAAGTTTAGATAAAAGAAAAGGGTATATTAATTATTTTATTAATCCAGAAGTTGATTCTTCTGAAAAACTATCCTTTGTTCAATTTCACAATGTTAAGATAACCCCTCTTCCGAAAGAACTCATAACTAAATGTGATGAATTATTAAAGCAATATTATGCTGATATTCAAAATAATAAGAAGGATGATAGTTATCTAAATAAAACTCATATGAAAATAGAGGTTATTGAAAAAATCAGAAATGCATCATCTTTTGAAAAAGCCAAAAATAAATTTGAGAAGGAAGGAAGTAAGCTTAAACTTCAAGATGAGCGTGAACCTATTAAAGCTAGAATTATAAGATCCATCGCCTTGATTTTTTCTGGAGGGCTTTCTTACTTTTTTTCTCAGTCACGAAGTCTTGGAGAATACTTTACCGAAACGCGTTCTTATTCTGAATTAAAAAATGTAATTGATTCCACCAGTGAGACATTTGAACAGGAGCTTAAAGTTTAAAGTTAACATGGGTGATACCCTCATATAGGCAAATAAAATCGCGTAGGTTGGGCCTTGGCCCAACAAGGATGTGGCATGTTGTGACAAACTAGTTGTTGTTTGTTTTGGGTACACATTTTTTCTTACAATGTAGTTTTGCTTATATCATGTTGAGCCAAGGCCCAACCTACTTCTAATTTGTCTATGCGAGAGTTGCATCTTGCGCGCTGATTTTTTCTTCAAATAGCTGAATTTCACTAGCCCCGATATGCGGGTGCAATTCACACTAAAGCCGTTGCCTTCTCTCTTTCCCAAAGTTTAAGAGGGGAAAGTGCAGGATTCTCCATGGCGGTAACAGGTAGGTAGAAGGTTTGCTCAAGCAAAAACTGACCGCTTAAGGCGGCGTGTGATACTTGATCAGTGTAAACAATCCACGTGCTATGGGCTGGGAAATCGATACGTTGCTTATTGACGGTGCGCTGGTAGTCATCACAGAGCTTCATTTTGTCGTGCAGATTAAGCTGATAATGATCATAGGCCGAACGCAGTGTTTTAGTGGCTTTAAGCAAATGCAATAACTTAGCATGAGCGTGGCTATAGTTTGGGATATCGGCAGCGAAACGGGTAAGCACTTGCTGAAAAGGCTCTCCTAAATGCCAGACTCTTGGTTCATGGTACGGATTGATATTGGAAAAAACACGTAGTATTCGCCGCCCATTGACTGGTGTGGCTGGGAAAGAATCAACGTGCAGACGGGTATCATCTTTACGCTTTGAACTTGCCCGTCCTTTTATTTGGGCGGGGCGATAGCTCGTTCTCCCCCACTGGAGGCTATCTTGATATTGAGGGAAGAGAGAATCAATGAGCCGTTTGGTAAATTCGGCGTAACGTAGCATAAATGCAGTGAGGATAGACGCTAGATTAGAATTTTTGTGCTGAAACCCACCCAAGCGCTGCGTGCGACAGTCAAAACTAACATTCTTATGTTTACCATCAAGGATCGTATCAGAGAGTAATTCATTTTCTTCAGCCGGCAGTATAGGAAAGGAAAAAGAAGGCATGTAGATGACTTTTCCTGCCTCTAAAGAGGCAAGGGCCAGATTTTTATTCCTAGGATTTAATGAATTTAAGTCATCCACATCCAAAGTGTATAACAGTTGTTCCATTGTGCCCCCTGAAAAACGCGAGTGTAGCAAATTTTAGGGCTGGCAGGAATTGCTGTTGTCCCGTGCGAAGTAACGTATTATATTTAAATTAAATTCTTATTAACCATTATTGAATGAATTGGCAGAAGAACAACGTAATTTTTCGTTTTATCATCTGGTTTTTCCTAGCGAATACCGTTCTGTTTTGGGTATTTGGCTTCCAGTTTCTAAAATCAATTTTTCTTGCAAAAACTCTATTTTCCAATGCAGTAGCAAATTATTCAGGCGTAGCGGGTAAAATTCTAATTATCGTTTTTGCGCTAATTAATTACCTTAGCCACATGATGCTGCTGGCCTTTATCCCAGCCTCTTTGATAGTACTCATGGCCTATCTTTGGCCAAATAAGTGGGTGATTTGGTGTTTAAGTGTGCTGTTCGCTACGCTAAGCGTGGTCTTGTTGATCGCCGATACTCGTGTCTATTTAATGTTCAGATTCCATCTTAATTCCACCATTTTATCCTTAATTCTTCATTCACAGTGGAATGAGGTATTTGGTTTCTCACAGCAAGAATTGATTTATTGTGCAACCATTATTGTGCTAGTTTGCCTACTCGAGATTTGTCTCGCATGGTTAGTGTGGCAAAAAATCGTCTTAGCTGAGCGCCTGAAAGTCGGTAAGACTATTGCACTAATTTGGTCAGGCTGCTTTTTGTTTAGTTATTTCACAATACTCTTGTCAATGATAAGTTATAATAATTTGTTTACGCAGCAAACTCCCAATTTACCACTTTATAATCAAATTATTACTTACTTAATACCTCATGGGAATGCCAAGCAAATTTTAAATCGTTTTAGTGAAAGCAATTTTGCTCAGCCTTTCTTTTCTAATGACAAATTGCATTACCCTCTCCATCCCATGCGATGTATGAAACCAGCGCATCCTTACAATATTATCTTAATCATGGTTGATTCTCTGCGCTTTGATATGGTGCAACAAGAATATATGCCTAATGTGACGCGATTTGCTAAACTCAGTTGGCAATTCCGAAACCATTTGAGTGGTGGTAATTCAACGCAACCAGGATTGTTTTCTATCTTTTACTCGATACCTAGTAACTATTGGACGGCTGCATTAAATCAAAAAATTCCAGCGATTGTCACTGAATTCCTGGTTAAATACGGTTATTCGACCCAGATCCTTTGGTCTAGTGTTCTCAATAATCCTCCTTTTGAGAAAACCATTTTCAACGGCTTAACCAATCTTGCCCTGGAAGGTTCAGCTAAAGACAATATTGGTGATAAAGATAGAGATATAACCCAAAAGGCTCTTGATTTTTTAGTTGCTAAGAATCATAAAACGCCCTTTTTTCTTTATCTTTTCTATGATGCTCCCCATGGATTTTGCCGCGAACAGAATTTTGCAGCGCCTTATCAACCCATCGTGGATCCCTGCTCACGTATTGACCTGAATAATGAAGCGGATCAACTGCCTTTTTATAATCGTTACCTCAATGCGGTTAAGTTTGATGATGGAGAAATTGCTAAGGTGCTTTATGCGATTGAGCAACAAGGTTATTTGGACAATAGTATAGTTATTTTTACTTCTGATCATGGGCAGGAATTTAATGAGAATAATCAGAATTATTGGGGACATGCCAGCAATTTCACGAGGATGCAAATACAGGTACCACTATTTATTCATTGGCCAGGTCAGCCACCGCGTACAATCGAGTACCTAACGACTAGCTACGATATTGCCCCAACGTTGCTTAGACGGTTATTCGCCTGTGCTAATCCGGACAGTGATTACAGTATTGGTCATGATTTACTGGTAGCAGAGGGGCGGTCACCTTTTATTATAACGGGCAGTTATATTAATATGGGAATCGTTGAACGGGATCGTCTTACTACCCTGCAAGTATCCGGAGATATTACCATTACCGATCCACATGCAGAGCCTGTTCCCAATGCAGAGCCACGGCAGGATCTGATGAAGGAAGTACTTACGATTTTGCGCAAATATTATGTGAGATAGGGGAAGGATGAATTGTGATACAGCTTTTATTTTCGTGCAGTTTATTATTAAGTGCATCGCTGTTATTTGTTATTCAACCTCTAGCCGCGAAAGTATTGCTGCCCATCTATGGTGGAACACCTGCTGTATGGACAGTGTGCATGTTATTTTTTCAATCAGTGCTGTTGTTGGCTTATGGTTATGCTTGGATCCTTAGCCGTTTTACTAACCCTTGGTTTTGGCGCTGTGTACACGGTTTATTAGTTCTAGTGAGTATCTATACCTTGCCGCCATCAGTAACCCCCTCTTTTGCTATAAATTCACCTGACTTAGCGATTTTGCAATACCTAATTATTCAATTTGGTCTGCCTTTATTAGTCATTGGTGCATCAGCTCCACTCTTGCAATTTGCTTACAGTCAAACCCAGAGCAAGCAGGCAAATGATCCCTATTTTTTGTACGTAACGTCCAATGCGGGTAGTTTGCTCGTTTTATTGGCCTATCCCTGGTTGATTGAGCATTATATCGGCTTAAAATTACAATTTTATTATTGGAAGTTAGCTTATGTAATCTATTTTCTTTTTTTGTTACTGGTGCTGTTTACCATTCCTAATCGCCGATTGCTAGTGACAAAAATTGCGAACGATAAATTACCTTGGCTGCTTCGGTTACGCTGGGTTTGCTATAGTTTTATCCCCTGCAGCTTAATGATAGGAGTATCTTTTTATATTTCCACCGATATTGCGGCAACACCGCTGCTGTGGCTAGTGCCTTTGGCCCTTTATTTGTTGTCTTTTATTATCACATTTGCTCAAAAACCTTACATTTCACATGCCTGGGTGAAACGGAATATCCTATTTTTTATTATTTTTCCTGTTCTAGGTTTTATTGTTGGCGCTAATGTGTTGTTGACATGGGAGCTTATTTTTTTTCATGTAGTAAGTTTTTTTATGCTAGCGCTCTTGTGTCATGGCGAGTTAGTACGTATAAGGCCTCCGGCGAATCAGCTCACTTTTTTTTATTTCTGTTTGGCTTTAGGTGGGGCTTTAGCTGGGGTATTTAATGGCTTACTAGCTCCCCGCGTATTTACTGGGGCATACGAATACCCATTGATTCTAACCCTAGCAATGCTATGCATCCCTGTGGCGAGTACTACCAGGAGTCTCTCAAGCTGGCACTTATTCCCTCTCCAGGTCTGGAGTTTTGTTATTGTTTTCGCTTTGTTGTTAGTTAATTATTTTCTACCTCTACATTCCTTAGGGCAATGGTTGAAGGGGAAGCATTGTATAGAGATTCTAGCTTTATGCATCCTCCTCGTTTGGCCTAAAAATAGAATAAATCTTTTTATGGGAATGGCAATTTTAACGATTTTTTTATTTAATCCCTGGTTTAAGCCAATGAAATTACTGATCCAACAACGTAATTTTTATGGTGTGAAGGAGGTGCTTGCTCTCCCTGGGGCGCATGCATTGCTGAGCCATAATACCTTACATGGTTTTCAAATCGATGGCCATGAGCAGAACAGCAGTATGATGGCTTATTATGGGCCAGTGTCACCCATAGTGCAGCGGTTACAGGCAGCACACCAATCGCTTGCTATTACTATTGTCGGTTTAGGTACTGGGATGATGGCTTGCCAATTTGACCATGATGATCGGCTTAAAATAATTGATGTTGATAAGCAAATCATTGATATTGCCAGTAATCCAAACTATTTCACTTATCTACGTGATTGCCCACCAGCAATATCCTTGCTAGAGGGAGACGGGCGTCTGGTTCTAGCTGATAGCCAAGACTCTAATTTGGATCTATTGGTCATTGATGCGTTTACCTCTGATGCCATTCCTACTCATTTACTCACCTTAGAAGCGTTTAAGCTCTATCAGCAAAAAATTAAGGATGACGGCGTAATCCTAGCTAATATTAGTAATCGTCATTTGCATCTACTACCCGTGTTAATGGCTGCTGGCCGAGAGCTTGATCTGATCGTTTTACACAAGTTGCAAGCGGCAAATTATCAGCAAGGGCAATTCCCTACGGAGTGGGTATTGTTGACGGCTAACCGAGTGTTAGCACTAGAATTGATGCGTGGAGAAGGATGGCGCTTTGCTGCGGGTGGTAGAGGCCAGTTATGGACTGATGATTATTCCAATATAGTGCCTATTGTGAAGTGGGTGTAGTGCCCTACACTCGGCGTCATTGCGAGCGTAGCCCGTCATTGCGAGCGTTAGCCCGTGCGAGCGTTAGCCCGTCATTGCGAGCGTTAGCGAAGCAATCCAGTGGCCTTATGAGATGCTAGGAAAGGTCGCTGGATTGCTTCGTCGCTACGCTCCTCGCAATGACGGCTTTACCTTCGGTTCGCAATGACGGTATAGAAGAGTGAGTTATCACTACACTTCCGCCAAATTCCCCTTTGCCTCTAGCCAAATTTTACGGTCGGCGGCTCTTTTTTTGGCAAGCATCATGTCCATCATGGCCATGGTTTGTTGCTCATCATCGAGGGTAAGTTGTACCAATCGTCTAGTGTTTGGATCCATAGTGGTTTCACGCAGTTGTATTGGATTCATTTCGCCTAACCCCTTAAAGCGTTGGACATTGATTTTTGCTTTGTTGCTTTGGGCAAGCTGGGCGATTATTTTTTCCTTTTCTTCATCGTCTAAGGCATAGTGAACATTTTTTCCTGCATCAATACGATACAAGGGTGGCATTGCTACAAAAACATGACCAGCACGAACGAGTGGCTTGAAATGACGTAAGAATAAAGCGCAAAGAAGGGTGGCGATATGAGCACCATCAGAATCCGCGTCGGCGAGGATGCACAATTTACCGTAGCGTAAGCCACTCAAATCATCCGAGCCGGGATCGATACCGATAGCAACAGAAATGTCATGAATTTCTTGTGAGGCCAAAATTTGTGCAGATTCAATTTCCCATGAGTTAAGGATCTTGCCACGCAGTGGCAAGATGGCCTGAAAATCTTTATTACGAGCTTGCTTGGCTGAGCCGCCTGCGGAGTCCCCTTCAACGAGGAATAATTCAGCTTGGCTTAAATCCTGCTGCAGGCAATCAGCTAATTTTCCTGGTAAAGCAGGGCCTTGGTTAACGCGTTTGCGCGCAACTTGTTTTGCTTGGCGCAGACGTTTTTGTGCTCGATCGATAGCAAAAGCTGCTATTGCTTCACCTTGGCTACGATGTTGGTTAAGCCAGAGAGCAAAGGCATCTTTTACGACGTTACTGACTAACCCCGCTGTTTGTCGTGAACTTAAGCGCTCTTTGGTTTGGCCGGCAAATTGCGGTTCTTTTATTTTGACGGATAATACATATTGGCAAGGTTCCCAAAGATCATCGGCGGATAATTTAACCCCGCGTGGTAATAAATTGCGTAGTTCACAAAAGCCCACTAAGGCATCATAAAGTCCAGCGCGCAAACCGTTAACATGAGTACCGCCTTGCACGGTAGGGATTAAATTCACATAGCTTTCGCTTAAAGTTCCACCGGCAGTAGGGGACCAGGCCAAGGCCCAATCGACAGTAGCTTCTGCGCTAGAAAATTCACCGGTAAAGGGTTCCTCAGGAAAATAATCCTCAGGCAATGATTGTCGCAAATAGTCAGAAAGGCCTTTTTCATAGCACCAGTGTAGTTGTTCGTTGTTTGCCTTGTTGACAAAGGTCATTGATAATCCAGGGCAAAGTACTGCTTTAGCTCGTAAGACATGTGTGAGCTGTTTAATTGAAATCTTGGTGGTATCAAAGTACTTGGCATTAGGCCAGAAGCGAATAATTGTGCCTGTGTCGCGTTTTTTAGTTGTTCCTGTTTCGTTGAGTTCTTGTAGTTTGTCACCATTGGCAAAGGCCATATGATAAATAATGCCATTGCGTTTGATTGTTACTTCAACTCGTTCGGAGAGTGCATTAACCACCGATACGCCGACTCCGTGCAGGCCACCGGCGAAGCTGTAATTTTTATCAGAGAATTTACCACCGGCGTGGAGGCGAGTCATAATGACTTCTACGCCGCTTAATCCAAGTTGTGGATGGAGATCAACTGGCATACCACGACCATTATCCTCAACTTCAACTGAACCGTCTTCGTGGAGAGTGACAAAAATTTGACTAGCGAAACCGGCAATTACTTCGTCCACGCTATTATCAATGACTTCTTGCGCTAAATGATTAGGTCTCGTGGTATCAGTGTACATCCCTGGTCGGCGCTGAACTGGCTCAAGACCGCTTAGTACCTCGATCGCTTCAGCGGTGTAGTTTCCTGGCATGGTGTAATACTCTTGGAAAAATAGTATTTTATCATGAAGATTGGGGTTAGCGTAATGCCTATTCGCTACTTGATGGCAAACAGGTATGAGAGAAGAACCTATTTATGAGGAATACTTTGAAAATAAAATATAGAACCAATAGTATCAATTTGAGGTAAGCTATACTCAGGCTTTCTAGCGAGCCCACTGTCAATTGCTTGTTTGTAAAACTCTTCCATTTTTACAAAATCCTGATCTTTCCTAAAATTATCTCCCTGCTCTTTGTTTAATGTCTTTACCTTATCTTCAATATTCATACCCCATCCTTTCAGTGATTACGACTATGTAAAAAGAAAGGAAAATTATTCATAGCGATATACTGTGTTATTAAATCATTATAGGCCCGAATAATTTTTCTAAGTTCTTCATCGTAACTATAGTCTTCTATTTTTAATTTTACATCATTCTGTAAAGTATTTATACTTATAGAATCTATTATAAGAATGCCATTTCCTGTTATTACCCAAACCCTTAGCTATTTCTTCAGCTCTTTGCTGTTTCATCTCAACTGTAACTTGTTGTTTTGTGGTTTCTTTTTCTACCCAATCTTGAAATTTATATTGAACAAGCCATTTTTTTAGTAAGGTTTCAGTTAACTCTTTAGCTTGCTCACACTTACTTATCATAGCCATATCTATATTCTGAAGCCATAAAAATTCTGCTTGGCTCATTTGGCCTTTAATGGATTTTTCAATAATTTCATTTACCTTATCTAAGTATCCGAGGGCAGGCACGTATTGCTTTCCGTTATAAATTTGCGGATCTATAGGACTGGACTTTGGACAAACTTCGATCTGAACGGGCCCGGGCCCGTGGGCGAGCCCGAGCCCGCCCGAGCTCCGGCTAATCTACTTTTTGCGCCATTTTAGTCAACATCATAACGAATAAGTAAATCTCTAGCTAAGCGATAATGTTCTTCATGTATAATCCTAGAAAAAGCAGTTGAAGCCTACTGCGCAAGCCAAATGCACTGAATCTGCTCGGCTTTTTTGAATTTTTTCGCTCACCGTAGTGGTGACTACTGCTTTCGCGAAAAAATTCAAAAAAGCCGAACATCTTCAGCACCTTTGACTTGCTCGCTACGGCTTCAACTGCTTTTTCTAGGATAATGAAACTATAAAGCAACCAACACAAGTTCAAAATGATTTTGAACGAATTATTCGAATGATTGGGACACCAGCTCAACCACCCAAACCCCGAAAAAAATCCCTTGGACGACAAGCGGGGAACATTCAGGTAAAACGCATGCGCCATCCTATCGTTAAAAAGTGGAAAAACACGGCTCTTGATGAAAAAATCATTGCATAATCAAGATAAAATAGTCAATAAATAGTGCAGATTGCGCGTTGTGATGCTGGAATATTGCTAATAATCTGGATTTGATTGTAACTTATCACTGTTCGGAGCTCGGGCGGGCTCGGGCTCGCCCACGGGCCCGGGCCCGTTCAGATCGAAGTTTGTCCAAAGTCCAGTAAAAAGGGTACCGTCAATTTCTACTATGCTAATCGCGAAACCCAAGAGACAAAGCCACTTTCCGTTTGTGTCAACACGGAGGAAGACACCGACGCATTTAAGGCATTTACATTGTCCTTTGCTGAGATGGAAAATAACTCTAGTCGTCGCTCAAGTAATACAGAGCACCAACTGATTGAAACCATGTTGCAATACAAACTACACCGTGATGGCATTGAGTATGAGCAAGATGGCATACGCTACCGTGATAGCCGTACGTCGTTTCGATTGATTAATGCCTATAGAACCTGCTTCAGATTGTGTGAGGAAGTGGAAGCGGAAGAGGAATCATCGGAAGAGGAAGAGATGAGTGACCTGGAGAAAAAAGCACACAACTATTGGTGCAAAGGTGTTGGAAAAGCCCAGGGCGAAGAAATGTGGTTACTACAACGCATTTGTGAGGAAGGCCGGCCATTTGACCCACTGCCTGCCAATTTTGACAATTTCAAGCGTGGAATGAAGATTTTTAATCCTAGAAAAAGCAGTTGAAGCCGTAGCGAGCAAGTCAAAGGTGCTGAAGATGTTCGGCTTTTTTGAATTTTTTCGCGAAAGCAGTAGTCACCACTACGGTGAGCGAAAAAATTCAAAAAAGCCGAGCAGATTCAGTGCATTTGGCTTGCGCAGTAGGCTTCAACTGCTTTTTCTAGGTTAATAATAATAAGGTTACCAATAAGAATGAGGATGTGCTCTTGAACGGTAAATTGGTTGTTGGCCTCGGTATGGATTTTGCAATACGTAAGGTGGTCCCTAGGAGATTCATTCGCTCTATAGGCTCGCCATGCCCCGAAGGCTGGTCCGGGGGGCTTGCGTCGGATGGCGTGGTCAGCTACTCGGATCTGATAGCTATTTGCTTGCTTGTTGAAAGCGCTAAGGCGAATGTTGTTGAATGTGAGCTGCAACAGGATTTGCAGCCGCAGAGTTCCTATAGCGCTCAGTAACTGTGTCTTGGCCATTTAAGCTTTGGGAGCATCAACGCAACCACTCACGCGACGGCATCCTAACACACGTCTATAAACCGGGTTAATAATTCTTGCTCTGAATATCAGGAAACTTATCGGCATAATTCAGCGGTTTTTCTGCTAATGCAATCGCTACTCGCATTGCAGTTTGCAGGAAGGATGTTGCTAAATTATTGTCACTGGCTGCGGTTGGATTCCCCTCGTCGCATTGACTGCGGATTCGGCTATCTAAAGGCAACTGGCCGAGCAATTGCACATGGAATGCATCACGCAATTTTTGTCCCCCGCCAGTGCCGAAAATAGCGTCCTGATGTTTACATTGACTGCAAATATGGAAGGACATATTTTCTACTAGGCCTATAACATCGATATTCGTTCGTTCGAACATTTTTATTGCTTTTTGGGCATCCAAAGTTGCCACGTTTTGTGGCGTAGTCACAACGATTGCAGCAGTCACAGGAATTTTTTGAACCAGACTTAACTGAATGTCACCGGTACCGGGTGGTAAGTCAATGAATAGATAATCCAATTCATCCCATTTCGTGATGTCAAGCATTTGGATGAGTGATTTGGCAAGCATAGGCCCACGCCAGATCAGTGCTTGCTCAGTGTCGGTAAGATAACCGATTGACATGGCTTGTAGTCCATGTGCTATTACGGGTAAATAATGCTCACCGCTTACTTCTACCGGTTTTGTTTTACCCAGCATTAGCGGAATACTGGGGCCATAGATATCTGCGTCAAGAAGACCAACCCTCGCTCCGGCCTTGGCTAAAGCAATAGCCAAATTGACTGCCACCGTTGACTTGCCAACACCCCCTTTCCCAGACGCAACGGCAATGGTATTTTTGACACCGCGTAGGCCTTTACCCACTAATTGGGTGCGATGAGCACGAATAAAATGCTCTAAATTTACCTTGATGTGATAATCAGGTAAGGCTTGTTGGAGCGCCTTTTCAACAGCAGGTAGTAGGGTGGTTGCCAATGGTTTAGTAGGAAAGCCAGCATGTAAGGATAAATTAATTTGCTGATTATCTATGGCGAGTTTTGGTTGTAAACCTAATTGCTGCGCGGTTAAGCCAAGTAAATCATCAGTACTATTGGTGAGAATTTCTGTTATTAAATTTTCTATATTATTCATGTATCGCAACCTAAACTCAAATACGACAGTTTGATTAAATAAACCCCTGTGACCTATACCGTCATTGCGACTGTATACACCGTCATTGCGAGCGCTAGCGAAGCAATCCAGTGGCCTTATGAGATGCTAGAAAAGGTCGCTGGATTGCTTCGTCGCAAGCTCCTCGCAATGACGGTGTATACAGTCGCAATGACGGTACATATGTTCGCAATGACACCGCTTTTATTCATTATCACAATAATCCCATTGAACCCAGTTGCCAGTTGTTAGGTAATAAATACCACAATGTATAGGCTCTAGGGAATTGATTGCTAGTAATTGGGCATAATTATTGACTTGTTGGCGATGATCGCTTTGTGCTCCCTCGTCTTCACTGCCTGTCTTAAAATCGATGATCCAGCGAATGCCATCGGCAATAAAGGTCCTATCAATGATGCGTGTGCTTGCCGACCCCTGGTCATTGATGAGCAGTTCATATTCATTGCGCTCATTACTATGCGCTTTACTAAGCCATTGGCCGATTGGCTGATTGAAAAATCGGGTTAGTTGTTGGCGCAAAGTAGTATCAACTTCCATTTGCTCTGCAGCAGTAAAACCTAGGCTCTTGCATTGATTGGCGACCATTGCCCAGGGCAAGTCTGCGATGTTGTTGGGATGGTGATTACAGATCCATTCCAGCAATTCATGAGCAATAATACCCAATTGGCGTGCGATGCTAGAGCACCCTAGCCCCTTTGGGGTAAACATCTGAAAAGAACTCCGCACCACCAACCCCTCTCCCGCCCTACGGGCACCCTCTCCCCGTTTCCGTGGAGAGGGAAAAATGAGGGAAGTTCTTTGAGAGGGTGCAAGAATGGATTTTTTTACCGCAAGATGAGGATTGGCTGGTGGGCTACGATAAAAATCACCGGGTAATCTGTACAATATGGGTAAAAATTGAATATATTCATCGCTTTTATTCTCTTCCTTTTGCGGCAAAAACGCCTGATGTTGGAGCAGGCTGCGCAAGGTTCCCTTGGTTTCTTTTTCACTGCTGTCAAAAAGACAAAGGCGTTTTTTTGCACGAGTGGCTGCCACATAGAGTAGACGCTGTAATTCATAATGGTCTTTTTCAGCAGCCAATTTACCGAGATAGTCATAGAGTAAGCACTGCTCTTCATGGGCCGCTTTAATGGGCGAAACGAGGAAAAGATCGTCGTGTTGTTGGCTAGGCAATTTGAGCCAGCGCAATAAGGGCTGCTCGTTAGCCTGTGATTTAGTACTCAAGCTGGGTAGAATAACACAATCAAATTCTAGACCTTTTGCTTTATGAATGGTCATGACTTGCAGGCGCGCAGGATTAGCACGCAGCGAATACAGTTTGGCAAATTCGCTGCTAAACTGCTGTAAATCAGGTAGTTGACCTGCACGAGTAAACCGTTCAAGCAATAACAAGAATTGCTCGATATCCTCTTGCTGGTTTTCGGTGAAGATTTTATCTGCATGCAGATGACTGAGCGTTTGTGCTATCCAATCCACTAACGAATTTTGGTGGCGGCAAGCAAGAGCGTCTCGTAGTACTGCATAGACAAATTGAACTCGCAACTGCCCATCCTCACTCAACTGGGCTGTACACTCCTCTTGCCCTAATGCGTAGTAGATCGACTCCCCAAGAACTTCCTTCATTTCCCCCCTCGCCCCGGAAACGGGGAGAGGGTGCCCGCAGGGCGGGAGAGGGGTTGTTACTGCGGAGTTCTTTGCTGATGTTTGTCCCATAGGGCTGGGTGGTTTGTTTTTGGCAAAATTAGCAATGCAATGCAGATCAACGAGCGACAACCCACAAAAAGGGCTGCGTAGTAACGCAAGCCAGGCAAGCCGATTAGCAGGGAGTAATAGTGCCTGGGTTAATGACCAGAGATCCTGCAAGTGTGGCAGTTTGGCCAAGAGCTCAATTTCAACACCCTGAAAGGGGATCTGCCGCTCGCGTAGCACATTAACAATCTCAGTGAGCTGGCTACGCGAACGAACAAGAATAGCGATTTGATCTGTGGGGTTAGTCGCTAATTCCTCGGCTACACATTGCGCTAAAGCTTCAGCTTGAAAGCGACGATTGGGGAATTGCCAGGCTCTAATAGAACTAGTATCACTCGCCTCTTTGACATGGACTGAAGGATGAAACGAGATGGCACCGGATTCAATATCATCATCCTGAGGAAAAATAGTTTTAAATTGTTGATTAACCCAATTAACCACTGTGGCAGTCGATCGAAAGTTGCAGCATAATTCCAAGCTGGTTAAACGGACAGGGCCTATGCCCATCCGTTTAGCTTTTAAAAAAAGACCTACCTCAGCTTGGCGGAAGCGATAAATGGATTGCATGGGATCGCCCACCACAAACAAGGTTTTGCCATCCTCAGGTTGCCAGCCTTGGACTAACTTGGTTAATAATTGAAATTGCTGCATGGACGTGTCTTGAAATTCATCGATTAACACATGATGAATCGCATTATCGAGATAAAGAGCCAAGTCGGTAGGTTGGTCATCATCGCCCAGTGCATCTAAAGCTTGCTGGGAAATGGCGCTAAAATCCACCTCATTGTGTTCAGTAAACACTAAATGCAAATGCCCTACCAATAAAGGCAGTAAGACAAATAAAGCTTGTAAAACCTGCCATTGCTCGTGATCATAATGCGGGGAAGGAAGGTGCTTTACTTTGAGTAAGGCGGCAAGGAAATCAGCATGTCCCTCCAGTTGCAGCAAAAGTTCTTTACTCGCTAATTTAATTTTGTCGTATAAAAAATCCGCACATACTCCTCGCTTAAGACCAACGTGATGATCGAAGCTTTTCCTTAATTTATCGTCGCTGGTCAGAAGAAGGGACGCCAAGCCTTGTGCTATTTCCCTATTGATTTGATTAAAATTATACCAATTGGCTAAGAAGTAGCGAGGCGATTCCGTGTTCCCTTCAATACCAGCGACTTGGCGGGCGAGAGAGCACAGTTCCCCCTGGCAATCTAAGGGAATACTTTGTTGCAAGCGGCTTAGTTCATGTTGCTCAATAAGAGCTAGCATTTGCTCATAACTTGCTTTGCCTTGTTCACGTGCACAATACAAAAAAGGCAGCCATTGCTCACGGGTTGCTAACAAATCACTCAATAAATTGAGTAGTTTATCTTGGCGATTATCTAAATGGGTCAACAATTCTTTTAAAGGTTGATGTAAATTTTCATCATCAAGGGCATGCGCAAGGCAAGCCCTGGCCGCGGTACGATAATGAGCATGGGGATCATCACTGATTTGTGCGAAAGGAATTTGCTTATCGAGCAAAGGGATAGCATGGGAGAGCGTTTGACATAACGAATCGATAGTGATGATGCGCAGCCGCCCCGGTTGGTCTAATAATTGCCAACCTTGCTGCTTCGAGCGGGTGAGGGCATCGGTCGCATAACTGTAGGTCTGTTGTTGATGCGCTGAGTTAGCAGTTGCCCCACTTGCTGCATTCTGTAGTGCTAATACAATGCGCTCTCGCATTTCACTTGCCGCTTTGCGAGTAAACGTTAGCGCTACAATTTGTTCTGGCGCCTTGACTGTAGCTAATAACCTTAAATATCGCTGGGTCAAGATCTCAGTTTTTCCTGAGCCCGCTGGAGCTTGAACGATAAAAGACCCACGCGGGTCAGTTGCTTGCAAGCGTTGTTGGCTATCCTTAAGCATCTTAAGTTAATCCAGTATTATTTCTTGTGCAGGCGCTCTAAGATTATAATTTGAACTCATACAGTGCCCATACGCGCCGGTATTCGCGATCAGGAGCACATCCTTTTCCTGGGTTTTAGGCATTAAGCGATCATAACCTAGGGTATCGCCAGATTCACAGATGGGACCGACAATATGAGCAAAACCGACCTTCTCTTCATGCAAACGGGTTAAATTGACAATTTCATGGTATGCCCCATAAAGGGCAGGGCGCATTAAACTGTTCATCCCCGTTTCGATGCCGATAAAGTGAATTTTACCTTTCTTTTTGCATTGGGTAACCTTGGCAAGGATAACTCCGCTCTCGGCCACAAAGAAACGTCCTGGCTCTAACCAAAATGATAAATGCGCAAAGCTTGATTTGACTGCCATCAGCGAAGCATCCAGGGCAGCTATATCCAAGGCTCTTTGACCTGGTTTTTCAGCTACGCCAATACCACCACCTAAATTGAGTACGGTTACTGCAGGGAAGTGGGGGAGCAGTGAGGTGAGCATGAGCGCTGTTTGTTGCCATAATTCAGGCGTTAAAATACCTGAGCCAGAATGAGCATGTAAGCCTATCACCTTAAACTGATGATGTTCTATGAGCTTGATTAACTGGGGTAAGTCACTGTGGGGTATACCAAATTTTGACTCATTACCACCGGTACAAACATATTTGTGGTGGCCGGCACCACTACCCGGATCAATGCGCAATAAAATAGACTGATTTTTAAAGAGATCTGGCCAATTTTCTAGCGGGTATAAATTGTCAACGGTGACATAACATCCTAACGAGAAGGCAAATGCATACTCGTCTTTAGGTGCAAAATTGGGCGTAAAAAGTAAGCGTTGCTTGTCAATATGAGGGAATAAAGCCAAGATGTGCTGTAGCTCATCAATGGAAACGCATTCAAAGCCAATCCCTTTATCATACAAGGTTTGTAGTAGAGCTGGATGCGGGTTGGCTTTTATCGCGTAAAACAATTGATCAACTGATTTTAAGCGGAGTAATTCATCTGCTTTAGCAGCCTGGGTTTGCCGATGATAGACATAGCAAGGTGAGGAGGTCGCTGCTAGATCAAGCAACCGATCGCGTTCAAGTTCCCACCATGGCTGAGTTCGCTCGCTAGGAATACCGAATTCTTCTTGCCAACTTTTTGAATAATAGAAACTTTGGGGGTTATTCTCGATTAATAGAGCATGCAGTTTTTGACAGAGTTTATCAGCTTGCGCCTCATCAACAACGAAGGTAAGGTTCAAATCATTGGAAGCGAGTGACATGAGGTAAACTTGCTGAGCATCGAAGACCTCAAGGGTTGGGCCTAATTGGGGTAACACGGTACGAATGTGATGGCCGACTAAACTCACTGCACTGCAGGGCTCAATTAATCGGGCGCGGCCAAAGCAATTCAAATCAGCGATTAAGGCTTCCAAAGCGGAGCGATCATGAAGTTTAGCATTACTGTCGAGCGAGAGGGTGACATTAAATTCGGAGGACGAGAGGAGATCAACTGAAAAACCATGCAATTTAAATGCAGCGAAGATATCTGCTAAAAACCCAACTTGTTGCCACATATTCAGCGTATCAATCGAGATCAAAATAACGCTATTTTTGACTTGAATGGATTTGATAGGGGGAGCCATCTCATCACTTTCTTTGCTAATGCGTGTACCTGAATGTTCAGGCATACGTGTAAATTTAACGACCATGGGAATTCCTGCTTTTCGTACAGGGGGTAAGCAATTTGGATGCAACACTTTTGCGCCCATGGAAGCGATTTCTTGCGCTTCATCATAATTTAATTGCTTAAGCAGGCGTGCATTGGGCAGTTGATGTGGGTTTGCTGTATAAATACCAGGAACATCAGTCCAAATTTCACAGGCGCTTGCTTGTAGAAGGGCGGCGAGTAAAGCTGCTGAAGTATCAGAACCGCCTCGCCCAAGTAATACGGTATCACCCTGCGGATTTGCAGCAAAGAAACCTTGGGTAATAATTGCTTCTGCGCCACTAGCGATTAACTTTTTGCATAGTTTAGGATTTGCCTCAGGATTACAGCGGGCGGCCAAGTAATTCACTTTATCGCCGCCTGGTATGGGAGTAGAGATCAGTGCTTCGCGTACATCAAACCATAGGCAATTGATGCCTTGATTCTGCAGGAAATGATGCCCCAAACGAGTCATCATGATCTCACCGAGACTTAGAATTTGCGCGCGTGTTTTCGCGGGTCCTTCTTTTAACAGAGCTATGCCGGTAAGCCATTGGTTTAATTGATTGAGATCACTAGCAATAAGTTCGGCTGCAACGTCTAATGCTGCTGCTAATTCTAAATACCCCTGAGCAATGTCGATTTCTATCGTTTCATGCTGGTTGATTAGTGCGGCCTCTATCGCTTTTTCTAGCTTATTCGAAGCTTGCGTTAAAGCTGAGCAAACGATAACAGGCTGCACGCCATTGGCTATATGTTGCTTGGTAATTGCAGCAATATTTTCCCAAGTTTGTCGCGAAGAAACACTGGTCCCACCAAATTTGCTAACTAATTGTTGCATAGTATTATCCGAACAAAAAAAGAACACATTAGCATGGAGAGCTAACGAATGACAAGACGAACTAACAAATGAATAATGCCAACAATAAACGACTTGACAATGCTGTTTATTGTTGGCATTATTTATAAAATATCACTTTTCCGGTAATAATATTAATGCCTCACTTTCGCAAGCGGTTTGCAGCGCCTTATGTATTAAAGCTAGCAAAAATATGGCCTGTTGTAGGTCTTGTGGGTCTACGTCAGTCTGGAAAAACCACGATCATGCAAGAGTTATTTAATATCGATCATGTGGTTTCGTTAGATGAACTTGCTGCACGTGAAGAAGCGACAAAATCGCCGAGAACCTTTCTAGAAAAATTGCCACCACCAGTGGTACTAGACGAAGTACAAAAAGCACCGCCAATTTTTGATGCGATTAAGTTACAAGTGGATCGCAAACGTATTCCCGGCTCTTACTTTATTACTGGCTCAACTGCCTTCTCCAGTAAAGTTGGAGTCCGAGAGAGTTTGACGGGTCGCATTGGTTTAGTGGAATTATTTCCACTATCGTTGGCAGAACTTCATGACAAGCCATTCCAACCAATCAAAAATCTTGCCTCTCCGTCACACAAAGAGATGCTTGCCCCTCGATTCGATTCTGCTTTGTTGAGTCGTGCCACATTAACGGGTGGGGTGCCTGTCCCTGCATTTATGCGAGACCAACAACAGCGTGACCTTTATTGGCGGTCTTGGTTGGAGACTACGATATATCGCGATTTATCGCGGCTTTTCAAATCTGGTTTTGATCCTGATTTTGCTTATTCGCTATTAGATAAAATGGCAAATGTACTGCGTGATGGTGAATTACCTACGTTAAAACATTTTAATCAACCCGCAAGAAAAGTAAGAAATTATTTATCTGCTATGGAAGATATTTTTTTACTACGTAAAATTAATTGTCACCCGGCAGGTATTGGAAAAGAAGTTTGGTTATTTATGGATTCAGGGTTGGCAACTTATTTGATGGGCACCGGATTGGGTGAAGGGGTGACATTAAGTTTAGTACGACAATTTATTTGGAATGAATTAAATATACAGACGGAGTATCAAGGTAAACGCCTAGCGCGTATATATTATAAATCTGCGCAGGGATCACCAGTAGATTTTGTCATTAACGATGTTCCCTTTCGCATTGTACCCAATATTACAAGTTTGACACGTCAACGTGATTGGGAGGAAAGGGCTTTACATGGTGCAATGAAAAAACTTGGATCAAAACATGGTTACTTAATTGGACCAGTAGATAAAGCCGAATTACCATCAAAAACAGGTGGGATAGGCATATTACCATGGACAGCTTGGAGCTAAAGTGGCAGCTCAACCCCACCCGCCAAACGCTACGCTCGTCATCCCGAACGCTACGCTCGTCATCCCGAACGCTACGCTCGTCATCCCGAACGCTACGCTCGTCATCCCGAACGCTACGCTCGTCATCCCGAACGAAGTGAGGGATCTCCTGAATTGACATATCTGGGGAGTTACTAATAATCCATCATGAATTAATTATTATCACTTTGAATTTTATATGAATTCGCACTGATTTTAATAACAATTTTTTTCGTCAATTGATTGAAAAGCCATCCAATTCATTTATCATCGATCTCATTTTAGGCCATTCATTAGGAGTATGGAGTGAGAAGCGTGAGACCCATTAGAACTATCGTCAGTGGAGCTGTCTTGATAATGGCCAGTAGTACCGCTAACGCCGGGAGCTTTTCTCTGTACACGGAGAGCAGTCCAGCTGCAATTGGTAATTATGCCGCGGGTATCGCCGCAGAAGCGGCGGATGCTTCAACTGGCTGGTATAATCCTGCAGGCCTTCCTTTACTTGGTGAGAAAGAAGTGGTAGGGGGTCTTGTAGTGATAGCTCCTTCTGCTAAGTTGAGTGGTTCAACGACTTTCGCAACGCAAGGTTTCCCAAGCTATGTCCAAGCAGTTAATGACGTAAATGGCCTTAAAATGGGCTATGTTCCTTCCTTTCATGCTGCCCTACCTTTAAGTCAGAATGTCGCTATTGGTCTAAGTATAAACGGGCCTTTTGGGTTGTCGACTCAATGGGATCAGTTTGGTCCATTACGCTATGCTGCGACGACAAGTCAATTACTTACTGTCAATACTGCTCCCGAAATAGGTGTTAGATTTGCCGAACATTTCTCGCTTGGTTTGGGTCTTGACTTGCAGTATGCGGGCGTTAAATTTAATCAGGTTCTTGGTTCGCCTGCACAGGTGCTGAGTGTTAATCCAATGACTCTTGATTCGTTAAGTTATAACAGGGGATATTCCATTGGTGTTGGCGCGCATGTAGGTGGCATGGCTTTGTTTAATGAGGACCACACACGTATTGGGCTGAATTACCAATCCCAACTTCGACATCGGTTTCATGGCTATAGTCGCTTGCAGGGGCGCTTAGCTAGCCTCAGTCCTGCAGCTACGTCAAGCGCCATATTGGCAGCTGATCCTGAGTCAACATTCTGGAGTTTTAACCTGTCAAGTAATGGGGTTATATTGCCAAATATTACGACGTTAAGTGTTTATCAGGATATTAACGAGAGTCTAGCCCTGTTAGGTTCTGTTGTTTACACTGGCTGGAGCTCTTTAAAGACCTTGGAGTTACGGCAAGTTGCTGCTTTCGTGCCCACACTTGGGCAGGTATTTGTTAATTCATCAACGCCTGAACATTATCGTGATGTATGGCGTTTTGCAGTGGGTGCAAATTATCATGTCAATGAGCGTTGGATGCTACGTGTCGGTGGTGGCTATGATCAGACACCGACTAGAAATGCTTTTCGCGACATTCGTGTACCGGATGGCAATCGTTGGGCGACTTCAATTGGCACCCATTATCAATTGTGGCCCACTGTTGGTCTTGATTTCGGTTATACTCATTTATTTTCATCACATTCCAGGGTTAACACAACGGCTGTAGCGGGGGTTGGAAGTACCTATAATGTAAATACTGATATTAAAGCCTATGCCAATTTGCTAGCTTTGCAGCTTGTTTGGTTTTTTGACAAGTCTCCACCTGTTGTTGCTACGAAATAATTTAGCGTTTCAAACCGGTAGCGGAACTCTTTAGAATTTGTCATCTTACTAAAAAGTGTGTATTATATCACCATACTTTTTAATTTTGAGGCAAAGGGTAACTCCTTACGTCATCCCGAGCGCAGCGAGGGATCTCCAGCAAACGGCACGTATTTAAAAATTGTGCCACTGCATGGAGATCCCTCGTCGCAAGCTCCTCGGGATGTGGGGAGTTACGGCAAAGGTGGTGAAAGATGAGAGAAATTTTAGACAATGAGCAAGTTAATTTAAAATTGCTCGAAAAGATTTATAATGCAAAAAATCTAATCAGATTGTCATTAGCAGGTGTTGACCCTAATTTAGATGATGATCAAAAAAAGTACATAGGCTGGGGTTTAAGAAGTTTAATTTCTGAAAAGCCATCGTTGAAGAGTCTTGGTCTTGACAATGCATCAATAGATATTTTATCAGCTGCATTATTAGACCCAAAGTGCCCAATCATTGAGATTCGCCTTAACTCTCTTTCTTCGGAGTTAGTAGTAAAGCTTGGTGAGATCCTGACAAATCCAAGCTGTAAAGTTACTCGTCTTCGGCTTCACTCCTTTGATGCGATGTCAGTAATGGCCCTTGGAAAGATCCTGGATAATCCAAGCTGTAAAGTTACTACTCTTAAGTTTGAAGCTCTTGATGAGCCTTATGGAAAGGTGTTTGGGGAGATTCTGACTAACCCAAGCTGTAAAGTTACTACTCTTGGGCTTCGTTCTGGTGGTGAGACTTCAGTAAAGGGGCTTGGGAAGATTGTGAATAACTCAGGCTGTAAAGTTACTACTCTCACTTTCGATGAGCCTCCAGGAAAGGCGCTCGGGGGGATCCTGAATAATCCAAACTGTAAAGTTACTACTCTTGGGCTTTCTTTTCTTGAGGAGACTTCAGTAATGGAGCTTGTGGAGATTCTGAATAACCCAAGCTGTAAAGTTACTACTCTTGAGCTTCTACCTCGTAATGAGACGTCAGTAAAGGCTGCTAGGGATTTATTAAAAGGGCTAAGTCGTAAGATTCTTGTTCACACTACTGTAAATCTTGGACTTCAGGGTAAAGAGATAATTTCTTTGAAAGCGCAAGGGATAACTATTTTGGATACTAGTGGCCAAGCTAACCTTTCACCCCCAAGTTCTTTAAGCTCGACCTCTAGTGTTACTCAATCTAAGAACAAAAGAGGAAATGATACCCAAGATTTCCCTAATAATAAGAGAGCAAGATTGGATGCAACTCCTCAGTTACCATCGTATACTCATTCTGGAGTTCAAGATTCATCTAACCCCCATTCTTCCTTCATTCATCTCCCAAGCTCAAATCGAATGACTAGACCAGAACAAACAAGTCTAACGCCGTTTGCGCCTACTTCTTCTTCAACCAATTCTCCAATAGGAACACCTGTTAACTTTTTTGGACCCGGAGCAACAAGACCAGCGTCTTCTCCATTGCCACTAATACCAACTCCAATACCCACAGTTAGTTCTATTAGACCCTCAAGTAGTACCCCACAAAACCAAAGGAGTTTTTTTAGCTCGGCCTCTACGATTACCGAAGGTACAAGCTCTAGTCTTCCAGCAGGGAACAAAACGACTAATCTAGGTATTCATAATTTAGAAGGGTCGGCTTTTACTGTGGGTAAAGGGCAAGGGCCAAGGCCAAGACCAGAGATCAAAATTAAAGAAGAGCCTGTGAGTGAAGGTTATTATCCTCACCGCTAGCGCTCGCAATGACGGAGCTAGCTCGCAATGGACGGAGCTAGCTCGCAATGACGCCACTGTTCCCCAGCGCGGCGATGCTTCTGCTCCCCACTGCAGTCCGGTTAGGGCTATTTAACCACTTTGCAATATCTTTCGCGAAATAGGAAATAATTAAATCTGCTCCTGCTCGTTTAATCGCTAATAAACTCTCGACCATCGCTTGCTCTTCATTGATTAAACCTTGCGCAGCAGCATTTTTTAACATGGAGTACTCACCACTTACTTGATAAGCACATACAGGTACCGCAGGAAAATGTTGTTTCACGCGTAAAATAACGTCAAGGTAAATGAGTGCTGGTTTGACCATGATCAGATCGGTACCCTCTTCGATATCAAGTGCAACTTCTCTCAGGGCCTCGTTGGTGTTAGCTGGGTCCATTTGATACGTTTTGCGATCGCCAAATTGGGGTGCTCCCTCGGCTGCTTCTCGGAATGGACCATAGAAGCATGAGCTGTATTTTACTGCATAGCTTAAAATCGCAGTGTTAATGTGCCCGGCTTTATCTAGGGCCTGGCGAATGGCAGTCACCATACCATCGATCATACCGCTTGGGGCTACCCAATCAGCGCCCGCATCAGCAAAGCTTACCGCTTGCTGTGCTAACAAGTCTAAAGTTGTATCGTTATCTAATGTCTCACCTTGCAACGCACCGCAATGCCCATGATCGGTGTATTCACAGAAACAAACGTCGGCAATAATTAATAGGTCTTTATTGATTTCTCGGATTAGGCGAATCGCTTGTTGAATAATGCCTGTGGGACTATACGAAGAGCTACCAACCGCATCTTTGTGCTCAGGAATACCAAAAAGTAAAACGGCCGTGATCCCCAGGGCCGCAATCGCTTCTATTTCGGCTGGCAGATCGGCTAGGGTCAGCTGGAATTGACCTGGCATGCTTTTAATTTCACGCTTTGCACTGAGTGTTGCCGAAATAAAAATTGGAGCAATAAATTGCTGCGGATGTAGTCGTGTTTCTTGCACCAGAGCTCTGACCGCGGGGCTGCTACGTAAACGTCTTAGCCGTAAAGGGAGATGATAATTAGCCATAGGATTTGTCCTCCAAAGTTAGGGATGATTGCTGCTGTTTCATCTGTATTTGATTTAAATGTTGACTTGCAAGTTGTAAAACTTGCGTAGGCATGCCAGCCAGTTGTGCTACTTCTAGTCCATAGCTGCGATTAGCATGTCCTTCTTCAACCTGATATAAAAAAACAATGCGCCCACTTGCTAAAGTAGCTTGTAAATGGACGTTTTTAATGCAGCCATAGTGTTGTGGTAAATGCGTTAACTCAAAGTAATGCGTGGAGAATAAGGTATAGGCTTTAAGGGTATTGGCCAGATAAACACAGGTTGCATAGGCGAGAGCCATCCCATCGTAGGTGCTCGTGCCGCGACCTATTTCATCGATTAATACCAAACTTTTGGCAGTTGCTTGCCGTAAGATATGCGCTGTTTCACTCATTTCGACCATGAACGTGGAGCGACCTGAGGCGAGATCATCAGAGGCTCCGATGCGAGTAAAAATGCGATCCAGCGGTCCTATACGGGCTTGCTTTGCTGGGACAAAACTGCCTGTGTGAGCAAGCAATACGATTAACGCATTTTGCCGCATGTAAGTCGATTTACCCCCCATATTGGGGCCAGTGATAAGCAGCATGTTATTGGTAGGGTGCAAACTTAAATTGTTGGCGATGAATTGCTCTTGTAAGACTTGCTCAACGACAGGATGACGACCTTCCTGAATATGAATCCCGGGTTCACTGACAAGTTGAGGGCAACACCAATTTAAATTTTGGGCGAGCTTAGCAAAATTCACGAGGACATCAAGCTGAGCAATGGCATGAGCTAATTGGCTAAGTGGTCTGATAAATTGTTGTATTTCTTCGAGCAAATTATCATAGAGCCATTTTTCCCGAGCGAGGGCTTTAACCTGAGCTGATAGAACCTTTTCTTCGAATACTTTTAGTTCGGGAGTGATGTAGCGTTCAACGTTTTTTAAGGTTTGTTTGCGTTGGTAATTTAACGGTACTTTTTCTGCTTGGGTGCGTGATAATTCAATGTAGTAACCTTGAACGCGATTATAGCCAAACTTTAGAGTGGATAAGCCAGATCGTAACTTTTCCGCATTTTCCAGTGCGATTAGTTTTTCAGTTGCGTTATCGTTTAATGCCCTTAACTCGTCAAGTTCTTCATCAAAACCAGGGGCGATTACCCCGCCGTCACGAATTAGCATAGGAGGATTATCGATCAAGGCATTGGTTAAAAGATCATGCAATACAGGCTGCGCGATGAGATGACTAGCCAATTCGATTAACAAGGTTGACTTGGTTGTTGCAATTGCACAGTGCAGCTCGGGAAGTAGCGCGAGGGTCAGGCGTAATTGGATAAGATCACGCGGTCTTGCTGATTTTAAGGCAATGCGCGATACGATTCTTTCCACATCGCAAATTTGCCTTATTAAAGAATGCAGGGGAGCATCCTGTTGTTTTGCAATGAATTCACTGACTGCGTTTTGCCGTTGCTGAATCAAAGTAGGCTGACTAAGCGGTCGCGCGAGCCAGCGCTTTAACAGGCGACTGCCCATTGCACACGCGGTATGATCAAGCACTGCAAGCAGGCTATGTTCACGCCCACCTTGGTTGTTCGTAAATAGTTCTAAATGTTTTTGTGTGGAGGCATCTAATTGCAGGTAGTCATCATTTTGCTCTAAGGTGATGTGCGTTAAATGAGGCAGCGCTTGACGTTGGGTTGTCTTAAGGTAGCTTAACAGACAACCGGCAGCGGGAAATGCCATCACGTAGTCTTTTTCGCCAAAGGCAGATAGGTTGTTTACTGCAAATTGCTCGCTCAAGAGTTGCCGAGCACGGTTTGGATCGAATTCCCAGGCAGGGCGAATTTTTAGCGGAAAATTGCCAAGGGTTAATGCGTTTTGCGCTAAAATTTCAGCGGGTTGCAAGCGAGTAATTTCGGCATGAAGTTGCGCTTCATCTTGAACTTGCAGTAAGTGAAAGCGACCACCACTTAAATCAACCCAGGCTAAACCGAATTGTTTATTTTGGGCATGAATGGCAAGTAGAACGTTATCTCGTTGCGCATCTAGGAGCGCCTCATCCGTCACGGTGCCAGGAGTAATGATACGCGTTACTTGGCGTTCCACAGGCCCTTTAGAGGTAGCTGGATCGCCAATCTGCTCACAAATAGCAACGGATTCTCCTTTTTTTATCAATCGAGCTAAATAATTTTCCACTGCATGATAGGGAACGCCAGCCATTGGGATCGGTTTATCTGCAGATTGACCACGATGAGTGAGGGTCAAATCCAGCAGTTTGGCCGCTTGTTTAGCATCATCATAAAAAAGTTCATAAAAATCACCCATGCGATAAAGCAACAGCATATCGGGGTGTTCTGCTTTGATGCGTAAATATTGCTGCATCATCGGGGTATGGGTTGGCAACATAATGTTTTCAAGCAATAAATTTCGCCGATTTTAACAAATGCTTCAGGGTAAGTCAGTAAATGAAGGGAAAATAAGATGGGTTAGTTGTAAAAATATCCTCGAATTTATATGCTTTATGCTTATCCAAAATCAAAACAGGACAAGCCTGTTGCTGCTAATTGCATTATTTTTGTCTACATTATATAATTTCGTTTCTATTTAATGATTAGAATTCGTGAATTATGCCTAGACAATTACCCACTAAAGAAACCATTGAACAAGTGCTGAATTATGCCAAATCTTTATCCAATGAGGATGTTTATGCTTATATTCAATCTATCCATGATTGGTTCGTACAACTTGCTAACGTTGCTACAAATCATGAAGAGACTCTCAAGTCTATTCGAGAATTTTTTCCAGCACTTCACACTTGGCAAGACTTAGAGAAAGCAAGCGCACAATATAATGCAGATATGCTGTCCTTTATAGCTAATAAATATTATTCAAAGTTACAATCTGGACTTTGGACAAACTCCGATTCTGAACGGGCCCGAGCCCATGGGCGAGCCCGGGCTCGCCCGAGCTCCGGCTAATCTACTTTTTGCGCCATTTTAGTCAACATCATAACAATACGAATAAGTAAATCTCTGGCTAAGCGATACTGTTCTTCATGTATAATATTTGCACGTTTGGATACCTCCAGGATCGCCGCAGTTTCTGTGGCCGAACGTTTTGCCATGCGATAAAATCTGCTTTTTTCATTGGTGGAAAACTCACCTGAGCCTTCAGCAATATTCAATGAAATTGAGGTTCCAGCTCGTTGAAGCTGGTCGGTTAAATAAGCTCTGGAACGAAGTCATCAAGATAGGCAAAAAGGGCAACAAACTATCTGATTATCCCTTGCGTTTGTTGCGCGTTCAGGTCTATAAAGAATCTGGTGCATTGTTATTCAAGCGACCCCTTTGGTTGACGGCAGCAGGTAAAAGACGCATGGAATTATCGTTGTATGATATTTTTACCAGCTATCGCCATCGCTTTGATATTGAACATTCTCAACCACCCAAACCACGAAAAAAAGCCCTTGGACGACAATCGGGGGACATTCAGGTAAAACGCATGCGTCATCCTATCGTTAAAAAGTGGAAAAACACAGCTCTTGATGAAAAAATCATTGCATAATCAAGATAATATTGTCAATAAATAGACCAGATTGCACGTTGTGATGGTGGAATATTGCTAAAATAATCTGGATTTGATTGTAACTTATGACTGTTCGGAGCTCGGGCGGGCCCGGGCTCGCCCACGGGCTCGGGCCCGTTCAGATCGGAGTTTGTCCAAAGTCCAGATCTAAAACGACTTATAATTTATTCAGACCCAGTCTAGCTTTAGTTTTAGCATCGAAGGCCCAGGTCTGTGTTGTTCAAGGCAATCCGGATGGATTAGCCTATATCGCAAAACATAAATCAGAGGCTTTGTTCGAGAAGGGGCGAGTTACCGATCCGTACGGGCGTATTTTTTATAGCACATCAGCGTATCAGCTCATTATTTTTCTCTGTGATGAGGATATGAAGCAAAAAATCGACCCATTCATTCCTGAACGATTAAACAAAAAACGCCAAGCACAATATGCCGAGCTTGGGGTTGGAGGTCCTGATTTCATTAAGTTGCCCTTTGACCCGCTAGAGGCTGCAAAGAAAAATTTTAAGACCATTATCCTAGAAAAAGCAGTTGAAGCCTACTGCGCAAGCCAAATGCACTGAATCTGCTCGGCTTTTTTGAATTTTTTCGCTCACCGTAGTGGTGACTACTGCTTTCACGAAAAAATTCAAAAAAGCCGAACATCTTCAGCACCTTTGACTTGCTCGCTACGGCTTCAACTGCTTTTTCTAGGATTATTGAGTATAACTGGACTTTGGACAAACTCCGATTCTGAACGGGCCCGAGCCCGTGGGCGAGCCCGCCCGAGCTCCGAACAGTGATAAGTTACAATCAAATCCAGATTATTAGCAATATTCCAGCATAACAACGCGCAATCTGCACTATTTATTGACTATTTTATCTTGATTATGCAATGATTTTTTCATCAAGAGCAGTGTTTTTCCACTTTTTAACGATAGGATGACGCATGCGTTTTACCTGAATGTCCCCCGATTGTCGTCCAAGGGCTTTTTTTCGTGGTTTGGGTGGTTGAGCTGGTGTCCCAATCATTCGAATAATTCGTTCAAAATCATTTTGCACTTGTGTTGGTTGCTTTATAGTTTCATTATACATGAAGAACATTATCGCTTAGCTAGAGATTTACTTATTCGTTATGATGTTGACTAAAATGGCGCAAAAAGTAGATTAGCCGGAGCTCGGGCGGGCTCGGGCTCGCCCACGGGCCCGGGCCCGTTCAGATCGAAGTTTGTCCAAAGTCCAGAAGTATAAAACAACCGTTGATTTATTGGATGGGAAACGGGATGTTTTTTTCCCGTTATTTAAAAATAAAGACGCAATCATTTATTACAAGAATACAGAGGGTCAAGTCAATTTCTACTACGCAAATCGCGAAACAAAAGAGATTAGTCAGGTTAACGAGTGCGCTCATTCGGATGACGACAAGGAATCATTCGAGGGGTTTAAAGCCTCCTTCGATGATATGGAGAATAACTCCAGTCGACGATCAAGTGATGGAGAACACCAATTGATTGAAAGAGTCTTCAAACGCAAACTACACCGTGATGGGATACAGTACGAACAAGATGGTATACGCTACCGCGATAGTCGTACTTCGTTTCCACTGGTTAATGCGTATAGAAAATACATCAGGCAAGCTAAAGAAGTTGGGAAGGCAGATAAATATTGGTGCGAGGGCGCTGGGCAAGCTCAACGCCTAGTGATCTGGTTACTGCAGCGCATTTGTGAGGAAGGCCGGCCATTCATACCCCTGCCTGCCAATCTTGATAACTTCAAGCGGGAAATTGATAGTCCAAAATCAGATCAGGTTGTGGACGTCTTATCCGCCGATAAATTGGTTGACACGCTTGGCAAGACTTTTGCCTTCTTTAAAGGATACCAGCAACGTGCTAAGGTTATGTCGCACCCGGGCGGGGGATTTTGGATCTTCGTACAGAATGAGTTGCCTACCATTTGTAGGCTTATTGAAACCGGTAAGGCGAATGTTATTGAATTGCAAGTGATGCCAGATACTTCTCTCGGCCAAAATAGTACAATTGTAAACGGACCCTAAGATTTTCTTAATAATTCGGCTATAATGAGCTCAAGACGTTGTAACTCCCCACGTCATCCCGAGGAGCTTGCGACGAGGGATCTCCATACAGTGGCACAATTTTTAAATACGTGCCGTTTGCTGGAGATCCCTCGCTGTGCTCGGGATGACGTGGGGAGTTAGCGTTTTCATAAGTTCATCTTCCGGGATGAACTTGACATAGCTAAACTAGCCTTTAGTTTCACGGGATCGTTATATTTTGCAGTAATCGTGTGTAAGTTCTTCACTTAAGGCAAATTTTTGATAGACTATTTAAGGGTGTTAATACGATCAACTACGGAGAATGATTATGAAACGTTTGGCCCTTCTGGCAGCTACTGCTCTTATGGCGGTTGTAATCTCTGCTTGCGGTGGAAATGCAGAAAAAAAGGCGGACACTGGCGCTGGTGCTACACAGCAAGAACAAGGTACAGGTACTACAGGTACTACGGGTACTACCACTACTCCTGGTACGAGTCAATGATGTTTTTTACAGTTGTTTTTTTCAACCCCGCTAGTGTGCGGGGTTTTTTTTTCTAAACAGACCCTAGAGGCTGCAATGGATGATTTGGACAAGTTAGTTGCTGACCTAACCAACGAGCTACGCACTAAGCAGCTAAAAATTGCTACAGCAGAATCATGTACTGGTGGTTTGATCGCCGGTTTATTAACTGAATTGCCAGGTAGTTCAGTTTGGTTTGAGCGCGGTTTTGTAAGCTATAGTAATTTAGCGAAAGATGAAATGTTAGGCGTTAAGCAGGAATTAATCCAAGCACAGGGTGCAGTTAGCCAAGCAGTGGCAGAGGCGATGGCTTCGGGAGCTTTAGCGTATAGCGCTGCTAACCTTTCTTTAGCGGTTACAGGAATTGCAGGTCCTGATGGTGGCTCGGTGGAAAAGCCGGTGGGCACGGTATGGTTTGCCTGGGCTATGCCTAATTTTCCTGTGCAAAGTCGGCATTGTCGTTTCCAAAATGCAGGGCGACAAGAAGTTCGCCGTCTTGCCTGTAGTTACGCCATAGATGGAGCGATATCCTACTTGCGACTTGCGGCGGGTGCATTTGCCGCCGACTGATAACTCTGTATAATCCATTTTTTGTAGCGGCTCAGTCTTGATGTCAAAATCTTGGAGAACGGTCAGATTTGTGTGCAGGTTGAGAGAAAATGCTGTTGAAAAAGCGCAGCATAGATGGCTATGTGAGCATTTTTCAACAGCATTTTCTCTCAAGATGCAACAAATATGGCCGTTCCTTGCTACGGAGTGAGCAGTTACCATTTTTTGTATACAACATGGGTGATAATATGGAAGACAATAAACAAAAAGCGCTAAGTGCAGCTCTCGCTCAAATTGAACGCCAGTTTGGTAAAGGTTCAGTCATGCGTATGGGAGACGATAATGTTATACGTGATATTGAGGCAATTTCCACGGGTTCATTAGGACTTGATATTGCTCTAGGTATAGGCGGCTTGCCTAAAGGGCGTATCGTTGAAATTTACGGCCCTGAATCGTCGGGTAAAACTACTCTCTCCCTGCAAGTTATTGCCGAATGTCAAAAAAAGGGGGTACTGCCGCGTTTGTTGACGCAGAGCACGCTCTTGATCCCAGTTATGCAGCAAAACTTGGTGTTAATGTTGATGAATTACTCGTGTCCCAACCTGATACCGGTGAGCAAGCCCTAGAAATTACCGATATGCTTGTTCGATCTGCTGCTGTTGATGTTGTAGTCATTGACTCTGTTGCTGCATTAACACCTAAAGCTGAAATCGAAGGTGAGATGGGAGATATGCACGTTGGTTTGCAAGCAAGGTTGATGTCGCAAGCTTTACGCAAATTGACGGCTAATATCAAACGCTCAAATGCTTTAGTTATTTTTATTAATCAAATTCGCATGAAAATTGGGGTGATGTTTGGTAATCCTGAAACGACAACAGGGGGTAATGCATTAAAGTTTTATGCTTCTGTGCGCCTCGATATTCGCCGCGTTGGTGCAATTAAAAAGGGTGAAGAGATCTTAGGTAACGAAACGAGAGTGAAAGTGGTTAAAAATAAAGTGGCTCCGCCGTTCAGAACGACTGATTTTGATATTCTGTACAATGAAGGGATCTCACGCGAGAGTGAAATTATTAATTTGGGTACGCAATTAGGACTTATTGAAAAATCAGGTGCTTGGTATGCCTACAAGCAAGAAAAAATTGGCCAGGGCAAAGATAATGTACGCGTGTTCCTAAAGGAAAATCCGCAGATCGCTGCAACCTTGGAGCAACAAATCAGAGCAGAATTATTGGTAAAAAAATTATCGGTAAATGAGACTGAAATACTTGAGAGTGTGGATGACTAACTGTCCTGTAAGTACTACCAAGAGTCAAGACCCTCATCCGCCCGGGCACCTTCTCCCCAAGGGGAGAAGGGAGGTGTTTTAATTGGAGAAGGGAGATGTTTTGAAAGGGGGGAGAGAGGTAAGGGTAATACATGAAAAGTTCAGAGATAAGACAGGCATTTTTTGATTATTTTGCGGCAAGGGATCACCAAATTGTTGAATCGAGTCCGCTTATACCCGGCAATGATCCAACGCTGCTATTTACCAATGCGGGTATGGTGCAGTTTAAAGATACCTTCCTCGGCTTAGAAACACGCTCTTATAGCCGAGCCGTTAGCTCGCAGCGCTGTGTTCGTGCGGGGGGTAAACACAATGATCTAGAAAATGTTGGCTATACAGCGAGACACCATACCTTTTTTGAAATGCTAGGCAATTTTAGTTTTGGTGATTATTTTAAACGCGAAGCAATACGCTATGCTTGGGAATTTTTAACCAAAGTATTGAAGATTCCGCCTGAGCGCTTGTGGGTTACTATTTATAACGACGATGATGAAGCAGCAGATATTTGGCTTAAAGATATAGGTGTTCCAGCTACGCGTTTTTCTCGCTGTGGTGAGAAGGATAATTTTTGGTCTATGGGTGATACAGGACCGTGTGGACCCTGTACAGAGATTTTTTATGACCATGGACCAGGCATCTTCTGGTGGTCCACCTGGTAGTCCGGAAGAAGACGGTGATCGCTATGTCGAAATTTGGAACTTAGTGTTCATGCAATATAATCGCGACAAAGAAGGCCATCTCCACCCTCTACCTAAGCCTTCGGTGGATACTGGCATGGGCCTTGAGCGCATTGCTGCAGTTGTGCAAGGTGTACACAATAATTATGATATTGATATCTTTCAGCACTTGATTCATGCGGTGTGTCAATTGGTGCCAGGGGTTGATCCGAAGCATGCCTCGCTGAAAGTCATTGCCGATCATATTCGTGCGTGTTCATTCTTAATTATCGATGGGGTCATGCCAAGTAATGAAGGTAGGGGCTATGTCTTGCGTCGTATTATCCGCCGTGCGGTTCGCCATGGTAATAAATTAGGTTTGCCAACTCCTTTCTTCTACCAATTAGTGCAGCCATTGATTGAGGTGATGGGTGATGCCTATTCCGAACTCGTCCGTCATCAACTGCAAATCGAACGAATTTTGGAGCAAGAGGAAGAGCAATTTGCCCGCACACTGGAGCAGGGCTTACGTTTATTGCAAGAACAAATTCAATCCTTACCAGGGAAAGAAATTGCCGGCGAGGTGGCCTTTAAACTTTACGATACGTATGGTTTCCCCCTCGATTTAACGGCTGATATCGCGCGTGAGCAAGGATTAACTATCGATATGCAAGGTTTTGATCAATGCATGCAGCAGCAGCGGCAATTATCGCAAGCAGCAAGTCAATTTACCACAGATTATTCCGAACTAGCACAGCTTACGGAGTTATCTGAATTTCATGGTTACCATAGAGAGAGTATGCACACCAAGGTTTTGGCTTTGCTTGTTGCAAATAAAAAAGTTGACAAATTAACCAAAGGGGCCAAGGGTGCTGTTATCTTAGACCATACGCCCTTTTACGCGGAAAGTGGTGGGCAGGTTGGCGATAGCGGCAAGTTAATTGCAGGGCAAGCGATTTTTCAAGTTGAAGATACACAGCAGGTTGGCCAGGCAATTGTTCATTATGGCGAGGTACTGGCAGGTGAGTTTCATGTTAAACAAGAAATCGATGCTGAGATTGATGTGGCAAGGCGTGATGCAATACGGCTAAACCATACCGCGACGCATCTGTTACATGCTGCCCTAAAAGCTATCGTTGGTCCACATGTGCAACAAAAGGGTTCATTAGTTGATGCTGAGCGTGCTCGTTTTGATTTTTCCCATTTTGCTGCCCTTACCCCCACGCAGCTTCGTCAAATAGAAGTGTTGGTCAACGATAAAATTCGTACGAATGATGAAGTAGTCACCGAGATAATGAGTATTGCCGACGCTAAAAAAAGTGGGGCGGTGGCATTATTTGGCGAAAAATATAGTGATTCAGTGCGCGTTTTATCGCTAGGTGAATTTTCTAAGGAACTTTGTGGTGGTACCCATGCTGCACGCACGGGTGATATTGGTCTGTTCAAAATTACAGCGGAATATGGGATAGCTAGTGGCGTGCGACGAATAGACATGGTTACAGGCGCCTATGCTTTAAACTGGGTTAATCAGCAATTAGACAATCTGGATGAGATAGCTGCGAAGCTTAAAACAAATAGTGCAAATGCTGCTGCGAAGTTGTCACAATTTTTGCATGATACAAAACAGCAAGAAAAGGAATTAGCGCGTTTGAATGCCCAATTGGCAGCAAAATCAGGAGCTGATTTACTTGCTGAAATGCAGGATATAAAAGGGGTGAACTTGCTCGTTAAGCAATTAGAGAATGTAGATAATCAAATATTACGTGCGACTTTAGATCAATTGAAGGCGAGCGTGGATAACGCAGTAATCGTATTGATTGCTACTGGGCAGGGGAAGATGAATGTTGTTGCAGGAGTGAGCAAGAGCCTTCTAGGTCGTGTGCCAAGTGCTGCTACGCTAGTAAAGCATCTATGCGGCAAAGGTGGGGGACGAGACGATATGGCTCAAGGTGGAGGGCGTGTTCCAGACGATCTGGAGCAAAAAATTGCCCAGATCCAGGCAATGATCACTGAACACGCGGATTAAGCCGTCGTCTTGAGCGCAGCGAAAGATCTCCTGAATGTGGCATAAGTGCTCAACCAAGGAGATCCTTCGCTGCGCTCAGGATGACGGCTGTCAGATCTAAGACGGGGTGCTGAAAATGGCATTATTAGTGCAAAAATTCGGGGGAACGTCGCTAGCTACGCTTAAGCACATTAACCATGCGGCAGATTTGGTATCAAAGGCAAAGCAGGCAGGCCATAAGGTCGTTGTTATTGTATCTGCTATGAGTGGGGAAACGGATAAACTCATTGGCTTCGCCAACGAGATCAGTGAATGTCCTGATGAAAGAGAATATGCAGCTCTCGTGGCTACTGGCGAGCAGGTAACTATGGCATTGATGGCCATGGCTTTAATTAATCGCGGCATAAATGCTCGGTCTTACACTGGTGCGCAAGCGCGAATTCAAACCTGCAATCATTTTAAAAAAGCGCGTATTCAATCGATTGATACTTCCCCTATTTTAAACGATCTTGAGCACGATAAGGTGGTAGTGATAGCCGGGTTTCAAGGTGTAGACAAAAATGGCAATATCACCACCCTTGGCCGAGGCGGTTCAGATACGACAGCGGTTGCTATTGCTGCTGCGTTGAATGCTGATGAATGTCAAATTTATACCGATGTCGATGGCGTCTATACCACCGATCCGCGAGTGGTACCCGATGCGAAGCGTCTTGAGCAAATTACCTTTGAAGAAATGCTCGAGTTATCTAGCCTAGGTGCAAAAGTATTGCAAATTCGTGCGGTAGAATTTGCCGGCAAATACAATATTCCCTTACGGGTACTCTCTTCCTCCCAGGAAGGCCCCGGCACCTTAATTACTTATCAACAAAAAAATAATATGGAAGCACCGGTGGTCACCGGTATTGCCTTTAGTCGTAATGAAGCAAAAATTACTTTATCGGGTGTGCCCGATGGACCTGGTTTGGCTTCCGGGATCTTGTCGGAAATAAGCGAGATTGGGGTCAATATTGATATGATCGTGCAACATTTATCCGCTCATGATAAAACGGATTTTACTTTTACTGTCCATCGCGATGAATACCAAGCCACTTTGAAAAAATTAAACAAACTGGTGAAGGCATTAGGCGCTAGTGGTGTGATTGGTACGAATGGTTTAGCGAAATTGTCTTTAGTTGGCGCTGGACTTAAAAGCCATCCTGAAGTTGCCTCGATCATGTTTAAAACCTTAGCATCGAAGGGTATTAATATCCAATTAATTGTATCGTCTGAGATTAAAATATCAGTACTCATTGATGCCGCCATACTTGATGAAGGTGTACGAGCTTTACATAATATTTTCCGCCTTGAAGCGGATAGTTATGATGAGTCCCGCACGATTCCCGCGGTGGATGTAGTACCGAATTATCTGGCTGCTTTTGGTAAGTGACATAGGGGCAATCCGACCACTATTATATGTCTTAGGATAAGATTGTGACCGAAATTCCTATGCTCTTATTGAAGGGCGTAGCTTTTTAGGCCATGCTCGAAGCTTAATTGGCTTCAAAATAACTATATAAAATAGATGCCTGTTTATTTGCCGGCCTTTATCTGATTCCCGTTGCACGAAATAGCCAAATTGATATTTTCAAATACAAAAAAACCGATTATAATCTGCTTTTTTAATTCACAAATGGAGCAATACCAATGCAAGATAAATCCGTAATACAAAAATTTTTCCAATCTACCCCGATTTTCAATACCGGTAAATTTTTACATGATCCTAGAAAAAGCAGTTGAAGCCGTAGCGAGCAAGTCAAAGGTGCTGAAGATGTTCGGCTTTTTTGAATTTTTTCGTGAAAGCAGTAGTCACCACTACGGTGAGCGAAAAAATTCAAAAAAGCCGAGCAGATTCAGTGCATTTGGCTTGCGCAGTAGGCTTCAACTGCTTTTTCTAGGATGATGGTACTCGTGGTGACTATGGTGCTGTCAAAGCAATGCTAACGGACACTATTGAGCTCATCTATGAACAGGGGAGCGTGACGGATTGTTCTGGTCGAACATTTGAAAAAATCAGTCTTTTTGAATACACGCTTTGGGCGAAAGATAAGCCGATGTGGACAGTGATGCTTGAGTGCATACCTCAAAACGAAAAGAGGTCACAGGTTATAGCAAGATTACAGTCTCAATATAAAAACCTAGTAACGCATGGTGTTACCTATTATCTCAACGGAGAACGATTCACCGAGCATCATTTTGATTTTGAGAACACTATCATTAAGGAACTTCAGACCCAAGTTAATTTCAAAGGGCCTAACGTTAATCGGGATGAAGCAGATGAACAATGGATAAAGGGTGTGGGGGGCGCACAAAAGCTATTGCCGATGCATGTCGTTTACGAATACTGCTCTAAAAGGCCTTTTCATCCACTTCCGGATTTTACGCAACCGCCGGCGTTACCAGCCTCAAAAGAATTTTATAATTTTGAAGCGGACGAGGACGGTGAAGAGGATTGGTTCGCTGTTGATTCTAAATTAGGTGTTGATTTTGCTATATTAAAAGGCCGTCGGTGCGAGGCTGGGTCTCTGGTGCGCGGCGGGTGCCTGACTTATGGGGGATGGGGTTCGATGCGCGGCTGAGGATTTAGAGGCCATGAAGGCCTTATGTAAAGCAAGAACAAATGATTTTATCAATCTTGAGTCGCTACTTGAGGCGCTGGCTGTTGTTGTTGAAGAACCCGCGCCCGCTCCTCAACCTGATTGATTGGGTGACACGCCGGTGAAGTAGCTCGGTGGCATAGGCTGCCCCCTGTGTCTTTAGGGGTCATGCCTTTAGGGGTCATGCCTTTAGGGGTCAAGTCTTTTGATAATAGTATTTTTTCCTAACCGACATTTATACCCTTTATCAAAAGACTTGACCCCTATTTTCTATTTTTTCTCTTTTATCGGGTTACCTTTAATGTGATGCAACACGTTGCACGAAATAATTTCAATTAGATATTTACAAATACAATAAAATCGCTCATAATATGAATCTTTAATACTCAAATTGAGATGTAATAATGCAAGATAAGTCAATAATAGAACAATTTTTACAATTACGCCCCGATGAGCAAGTTGCAGTAGCACAGCATTTACCGACAAGTGATGTAGTCAATTATGCGTTAATTTCCAAGCACTATTGGACTCTATTTACCCCGATTCTCAATACCCGTAAATTTTTACATTATGGTACACGTGGTGAGTATGGGATTGTCAAAGCAATGCTAACGGACACTATTGAGCTCATCTATGAACAGGGGAGCGTGACGGATTGTTCTGGTCGAACATTTGAAAAAATCAGTCTTTTTGAATACACGCTTTGGGCGAAAGATAAGCCGATGTGGACAGTGATGCTTGAGTGCATACCTCAAAACGAAAAGTGGTCAAAGGTTATAGCAAGATTACAGTCTCAATATAAAAACCTAGTAACGCATGGTGTTACCTATTATCTCAACGGAGAACGATTCACCGAGCATCATTTTGATTTTGAGAACACTATTATTAAGGAATTTCAAACCCAATTTAATTTCAATGGGCCTGATGTTAATTGGGATGAAGCAGCTGAACAATGGAGAAAGGGTGTCGGTGGCGCACAAAACCTATTACCGATGCATGTCGTTCACGAATACTGCTCTAATAGGCCGTTTTATCCGCTGCCGGATTTTACGCAACAGCTGGCGCTACCTGCCTCAAAACAATTTAATAATTTTGAAACGGGGACAAATGAAAATTGGTTCGCTGTTGATTCTAAATTAGGTGATGATTTTGCGATAGTAAAAGGCTGCGTGAGCGCGGGGGGGTGTGCCGCGGTGCATGGTGCGTGGCAGGGCTTTGGGGCGTGCGCGGTGGATTTAGATGCCATGAAGGCGTTATGTGAAGCAAGAACAAATGATTTTATCAATCTTGAGTCGCAACTTGAGGCGCTGGCTGTTGTTGATGAACAACCCAAGCCCACTCCTTAAACCTGATTGAGATAACGCCGGCCACTATTATCCTAGAAAAAGCAGTTGAAGCCGTAGCGAGCAAGTCAAAGGTGCTGAAGATGTTCGGCTTTTTTGAATTTTTTCGCGAAAGCAGTAGTCACCACTACGGTGAGCGAAAAAATTCAAAAAAGCCGAGCAGATTCAGTGCGTTTGGCTTGCGCAGTAGGCTTCAACTGCTTTTTCTAGGATTATATGCCTTGGGATAAGATTGTGACTGAAATTCCTATGGATATTATCCCTACTCGAGAGAAAGTACGTCATAACGTGAGCCATACTACTAATGTAGTCCATCGTTAGCTTGATCACTACGGCTATGTCCCTCCCAGGTGAGCCACGTTTTTTCCCAAAGCGGGGATCCTTTTGCCTGGTAGAATAAGACCAACCAGGTTGAGGGGGTCAACCGCTGCAACGGTAATCACGTCTTCGCTAGACGATTTTTTCTTACTGGCCCGTAAAGAATCCACTGCATAGGGTAAGGCAAATTGTTCGCCAGTAAAACCGCTGACAAACCGACCTCCTCTGATTTCTCCTCGTGCCTCCATACGGCGGAAGGCAATTACTAATTCCCGCCAACTCGGAAGCATTTTTTCTTTGACCAGTAATTCACGAAAACAAATCCCATAGCGCTTAAGGAGCATTTTGCAAATAACTTCAATGGGCGGTGTTTGCCCGATTGATTTTTTGGGTTTTAGTAATGACCAGCGTCCGCTTGCCTGGCGGTAATTAACACGATGACCGCGCCTGCCTGCCCGACGCTTCAGGATCAATTAAGGCGCGTAAATTGTCAAAACCGTCAGCGGTAAGTAAGCCGGCTGCAACCAATTCCCATAAGGCAGTTTCAACTTGCGTTTTTAGCGCACCCACGCCTTCGACAATATCGCTAAAGAAGGATGCCCCATTGTCTTGCAGGTAAGCATAAATACTTTGCGCGGTGTGCGATAAGATTGATAAATCAGCTTGCTTCACCTGGTGCAGGCCGGCTAACCATTCTGCCTCTGCACGCACGAAAAAAGTAATTGGCGTTACACTGGTGGGCACGATGCGTTTACTTTGCGTTTCTTCTCCCTCGGTTAAGCCCATTGCCGGGTGAGGAGATAATCGTCCCCAACCAATGACGCCAGTCAAGCAGAGGTGATCAAGCCAATCGTTATGATACTCTTTGACTCGTTTGGCGAAGATTAATTTTTCCCAAGCGTTGGCGGGGATCTCATAACCTTGCAGCTGGCTAATGACTTCTAGTAAGCCTTGTTCACCGCTTAATTGCGTGTTGGGTGCTAGATGCTGCCAAGCTAGTAGCCAATTGATGAATTGGCCGGCCGTTGCAGGCTCTATTTCTTTACGCAGGATCCCTAAAGTGAGGGCGTGAATTCTTGCCAGTAAGCGTCGTTCACACCATTCAAGTTGCTGGGTAGTTGGGGAAGTAAAGTGACCGCGTAGAATTAAGCCGGTTGATTCGAATTTGAGCAGCGCGGTTTCAATGTCGATATCAGCTAATACCAAGGCTGTAACTAGAGTCGTTTTTGCTCACTGGGCCAAGGCATTGTAGCCAGCCACGTAGGAGCTCAACAATTGCTTCTTCAGCTGCAGGTTTTGGCTGTTGTATCTCTATAAATTGGCTATGAAAAATAGCATCAGGGTAGATGTTATGAAAGGTGTCTTTCTTTTCCGTGGCTAACCAAAACAATTGAGTTATTCACTGTTGCTTTGCCAGCACGGCCTGCAGCGACTAATTCAGTGAAAAAAACATCCCAACTGGGGGAGTTGTGTTGCCAGTCGCTAAACTGAATAGGCATGGGTAAGGCAACAAGGGTTTGCAGGGTATCGTGTAACTCATCGGCATTACGAATATCGGGCCACGCTTGTTGCTGTACCTCAATGATGGCTTGGGGATTTAATTGACCAATTTCCTGCAGCAAAGACTCCGGTAAGACTCTGCGCAATTCGACAGCGCGGGCTCTGCGCTCTTCTAAGGGGGCATCATCAAGAAACGCATAGGGATTCGCATTTAATATTTCATGGGCGAACACTGAAGGAGTCGGAGTATCCACCGCCAGGCAGTGAATTTTTTTGGCCCCAATTGCGGTGAGGATTGCTATCAATCCTTCAAGATCCAGGGCTTCCGTTAAGCAGTCTTTCATTGTTTCATTAATCAGAGGGTGATCGGGGATCACTATCTCTTGCCCTGCCAAATTATCTTGGCAGGCGGCGGCGTCTGGAAATACTGCGGCTAATAGATCATCAGCAAGCATGCGCAAAATAGTAGGCGGCACTTTGCGCCCTGCACGAAAACGTACTAATGCAAGGGCACGTAGTGCATCCCAGCGCCATCGTGTGGTAAAAATAGGCGATTGCAAAACAGCCTGGGTCAACACTTGACGAATTGTTGTCGGATGTAAGAAACGAAACACATCCGCTAAAGGAAAGCTATGTTGTTCAGCCAGCGAAATAGCGATGCCATTATCAGTCGCTGCCGCCTGCAGTTCAAAATTGAAGGAACGACAAAAGCGTTTCCTTAAGGCAAGTCCCCAGGCCTTATTGATCCTCGCGCCAAAAGGGGAATGGATAATGAGCTGCATGCCACCAGCCTCATCAAAAAAGCGCTCGGCGATGAGGGTTTCTTGAGTAGGGACTGCGCCTAAGAGTGCTCGGCCAGTTAGAATATAGTTGATAATTTGTAGAGCACCACGCTTATCCAGACCGCAATGAGTGGTTAACCAATCCATTGCGGTTTTTACCGCCGGTTGGATCTCGTCTTCGTTTACCTTAACGAGAGCTGCGGGTAATAGGGTATGAATTTTTTTGCGCAGTGCAGAGACTTGCATAGACAGTTCATTGGTTCTGGAAGGAGCCTCACCGAGCCAGAAGGGCACTGTAGGTGGGGCACCATGAGCATCTTCGACCAAGACTCGCCCTTTGCTGCTCTCAACCCGCTTGATTTGCCAAGAGGTGTTTCCAAGTAGAATAATATCGCCGCGATTGCTTTCGATAGCAAAATCCTCATCGAGTGTCCCTACGACAACCCCATTGGACTCGGTGATGACAGTAAATAAATTAGTCTCAGGAATAGCACCACCGCTAGTGATTGCGGTTAAGCGGCTACCGCGCCGTGCCTTCACCATGCCGTTGATTTGATCGCGAAAAAGGTATGCCCCATAACGTCCGCGTGAACCTGCTATTCCTGCTGATAGCATGTCAAGAACTTCATTAAACGTTTCGCGTGTTAAATGCCTATAGGGATAGCTTGTTTTTATTAAGTTAAATAATTCTTGCTCTGACCAATCATTGGTTGCGCAACTTGCTACGATTTGCTGCGCTAAAATATCTAGGGGTTCGGATGGAATAATTAATTGGTCAAGATCACCGCTATGAATTGCATGGACGAGTGCTGCACATTCTACTAATTCATCACAAGTCGTGGCAAAAAAGATACCCTTAGAAATCGCACCACGCCAATGACCAGCACGGCCAATGCGCTGTAAAGCAACGGCAATCGCGCGCGGGGAACCAAGCTGGCAGACCAAATCCACAGTGCCGATGTCAATGCCCAATTCTAACGAGGCAGTCGCGACAAGCACTTGTAGCTTGCCTGTTTTTAATTGGGTTTCGGCAGCTAGGCGTAGTTTACGCGATAAACTGCCATGATGAGCGGCAACTTTTTCCTTATCGAGACGTTCAGATAAATGATGCGCTACTCGTTCAGCTAAGCGCCTCGTATTGGCAAAAACCAAGGTAGAGCGATTTTGCTTTGCCAGCTCTGCTATATGATCATAAATTTGATCCCACATGTCATTGGTTGCAATGGGGCCTAGTTCAGTTTTGGGTGTGGCAATCTGAAGTATCAAGTGGCGATCATGACGAATGTTAACAATAACTGGGCGAGGACCTGTTGTGCCGGCAAGAAAATCAGCGACGAGTTCAAGTGGTTTTTGCGTAGCGGATAAGCCGATGCGAATCGGTTTTTGCTCAGTGATTGCATCCAGGCGGGCGAGTGATAACGACAAGTGAGTGCCGCGCTTATTATTGGCGAGGGCATGGATTTCATCCACGATGACTGTTTTAACTGTTGTAAGCATAGAGCGGCTTTTTTCAGCAGTAAGTAATAAATAAAAAGACTCCGGTGTGGTGACTAAAATATGCGGTGGTTTTTTCAGCATAGCTTGCCGCTCACGGGCAAGAGTATCCCCTGTTCTGACTGCAACTTGGATTTCTTGCAGTGTAAGACCACGTTCTTTAGCCAAACTTTGGATTTCCCCAAGTGGTTCTAGCAAGTTTTTCTGAATATCATTGGTTAATGCTTTCAGGGGGGAAATATAGATGACGCGAGTTTGGTTAGTTAATTCGGTTAAAGATTGGCGTACCAGTTGATCAATACAAATCAGAAAGGCAGCAAAGGTTTTCCCTGAACCGGTGGGTGCAGAAATTAAAGTGGCAAGACCTGCCAAAATAGGTGGCCATCCTTGCTCTTGTGGTTCAGTAGGGGAGACATATTTATTAATAAACCAATCATGAACAAGCGGGTGCGCCCAGGCTAAACTATCAGGAATAGAATTCATAGCTAGATTATACGCGAAAACCTTTTCCCATAGTCAGCAATGGAGTCAAAAGTGTTATGTCTTTTTGAGCTCTTTATGTGACAAACAGGTAACCAACCCGAATCAATAGAATAGATGCCTGTTTGTTTGCCGGTCTTTATCTGATTCCCGTTGCACGAAATGATTTCAAATTGATATTTACAAATACAATAAAATCGATTATAGTCTGTTTTTTTAATTTTCAAGTGGAACAACAACAATGCAAGATAAATCTGTAATAGAAAAATTTTTACAATTACGCCCTGATGAGCAAGTTGCAGTAGCAGACCATTTACCGACAAGTGATGTGCTCAATTATGCGTTAATCTCCAAGCAGTATTGGACTCTATCTCAACGGAGAACGATTCACCGAGCATCATTTTGATTTTGAGAACACTATCATTAAGGCACTTCAGACCCAAGTTAATTTCGATGGACCTGATGTTAATTGGGCTGAAGCAGATGAACAATGGAGAAAGGGTGTAGGTGGCGCACAAAACCTATTCCCGATGCATGTCGTTTACGAATACTGCTCTACTAGGCTGTTTTATCCGCTGCCGGATTTTACGCAACGGCTGGCGTTACCTGCCGCAAAACAATTTTATAATTTGAAAACGGAGAAAAATGAAAATTGGTTCGCGGTTGATTCTAAATTAGGTGTTGATTTTGCGATATTAAAAGGCGGCTGCCGTCGCGCGATGGTTCTGGGGTGCGCGGCGCGGGGCTGGCGCGGCGCGGGCCGCGATTTAGATGCCATGAAGGCGTTATGTAAAGCAAGAACAAATGATTTTATCAATCTTGAGTCGCAACTTGAGGCGCTGGCTGTTGTTGATGAAAATCCAACGCCCGCTCCTCAAACCTGATTGACTGGGTGACACGCCGGTGAAGTAGCCCGGTGGCATAGGCCGCCGCGTGCTCATCCCAACATACACTCAAAAACCATAAAAGCAAATCCTGGTATAACCAGCTTTCTGATGTTCTCACCCACCACGCCTTCGACAATATCGCTAAAGAAGGAAGCCCCATTGTCTTGCAGATAAGCATAAATACTTTGCGCGCGGAGTACGCTGAAATTTCTGATTGAATATTGTAGCTTTTTAGGCTACAATCGAAGCTTATTTGGCTTCAATCTAAAAATTATAAACTAAAAATTATGCTAGATACTTCAATATTATTTTCTGGATATCGACGGCGTGTGCTTGGGCTTCTATTGCTTCATCCAGATGGGCATTATCATGTCCGAGAGATTGCACGGCTAACAAATACTGCTGCAGGCACACTACACCGCGAACTATCTAAGCTTGCTAAAGCTAAAGTACTTCTACGCGAACTCAGCGGCAATCAAGTTTACTATCAAGCAAATCGTAATTTCCCCATTTATATGGAGCTTGTTAGCATTTTAAAAAAAACATCTGGTTTGGTGGACGTTTTGTTTGATGCTTTAGCGCCATTAGCTGAAAAAATTGAAGTGGCTTTTGTTTTTGGTTCGGTAGCAAAAGGAACTGAAAACTTGGGAAGTGATATTGATGTGCTTATTATTGGCGACATTGATTTTACAGAAATAGTTGCGGCTCTTTATGCTGTTCAAGCTCGTTTAGGTCGAGAAATTAACCCTAAAGTATATTCTAGGAAACAATGGAAAGAGTGTTTACAAAAACAAGAGCCTCTCATCAAAGAGATTTTAAATAATCCCAAGCTATTTATTATTGGAGATCTGCATGCTCTTAGATAATCTGATTGGCATCAGTTTGGAAAAAATATCACCTCATCCAGATACAATAAAACGGCTCTTGCATGCTGCCCAACGCAATATTATGGATTCAAAAATCGATTTGGTTAGCGCAGAGAATCGCTTTGATGCTGCCTATAAAGCAATTATGCAAATAGCAAATGCAGCACTTCAAGCTCATGGGTATCGAACCTTGACGTCTAAACCAGGCCATCATCAAACTATGATCCAGTTATTACCTCAGACTTTAGGTACTGATAAAAAAACAGTCATTATCTTGGATGCTATGCGTAAACAACGCAATATTGCAGATTATTCTGGTGATATTATTCCTGAGAGTGCGGTAGTAGCCTGTATTGCTCAAGCAGAAGCATTATTAAAAGTTTTTAAAAAATGGCTGAGTACTAATGTCATTTACTCCGTTACACCTAATCGCTAAAGAAGGAAGCCCCATTGTCTTGCAGATAAGCATAAATACTTTGCGCCGTGTGCGATAAGATTGATAAATCAGCTTGCTTAACCTGGTGCAGAAGTGAATACCGCCTAGCATTGCACAAAATACCCAATAATTTTTTTGATTAATCAATTGGTTGCATTAATTTGTCTTTTTTATATACAGAAAGATTGTTTTTATGTATAATTTTCGCTCATTATTTGTAAAGCGAGAGTAAAACATGAAACGCAAAGTCGATCAATTCTTAACTCCAAACGATTCAAGCAATGCTTTTGGAGGCTTAAACGAGGATGTTGCGAGTGTAATCGCCAGTCATTCTTCTGTTAACGAGCTCTTAAATGTAATGTATGCATCCACAACAACGCATAATTTATTCAAGTCAAGTTTACCCCCACTTTTGGCAATAAAGGCCCAGACTTGTGTTGTTCAAGGAAACCCAGATAGATTAGCCTTTATCGCAAAACATAAGCCAGAGTCTTTGTTCGTTAAGGGACGAGTTATCGATTTGCGCGGACGAATTTTTTATAGCATATCGGCGTATCAGCTCTATACTTTTCTCTGTGATGCGGACATGAAGAAAACAATCGACCCGCTCATTCCTGAGCGGTTGAGGAAAAAACGCCAACAACAATATGCTGAGCTTGGTAGTGGAGGTGCTGATTTAATTAAGCTTGACTTTGACCCCCTAGTGGCAGCGGAGAAGGATTTCAACACTATTCTTACGTTTAAGACAACCTATAGTTTATACGGTGGTACACAAAAAGAAGTCACTTTTCCTTTATTTGAAAATAAGGACGCCGTTATTTATTACCAAGATAAAGAGGGTAACGTCAATTTCTACTATGCCAATCGTGAAACCAAAGCGATTAAGAAACTTTCCGTCTGTGCTAACACCAAGGAAGACAGCGAGGCATTTGAGGCATTCACATTGTCCTTTGCTGACATGGAAAATAACTCTAGTCGTCGCTCAAGTAATACAGAGCACCAACTGATTGAAACGATGCTGCAATGCAAACTACACCGTGATGGCATTGAGTATGAACAAGATGGCATAGCCTACCGCGATAGCTGTACATCGTTTCGATTGATTAATGCTTATAGAACCTGCATCAGATTGTATGAGGAAGCGCAAGATAATGGCAAATGGGAAAAAGCGGACAACTATTGGTGCACAGGTGTTGGGAAAGCCCAGGGCGAAGAAATGTGGTTACTACAACGCGTTTGTGAGAAGGACCGGCCATTCCACCCACTGCCTACCAATTTTGACAATTTCAAGCGTGGGGTGAGGATTTGTAATTATGTTACCGGTAGTAATGAAAATGTGTTCGTTAAGGGTAAATTGGTTGTCGACTTCGGTTTGAATTTTGCAATATATAAGGCCTGCGGGAAGATTGCGTGCCGACGCAGCCTCGCAGGCGATCATAGTATCGCAGGGTGGCGGGTGCCGTTGGATCTGGTTGCCATTTGCTGGCTTGTTGAAAGTGCTAAGGCGGATGTTATTGAATGTAAGCTAGGACAGGATTTGCAGTCACAGAGCTCCTATAGCTCTTAGTAACTGCGTTGACCGCCAGGGATGGCGGTCAACGAGCGACACGGATGTGACTAGCCGTCATTGCGAGGAGCGTAGCGACGAAGCAATCGAAAAAGCACCCCTACCCAGGCAATTCGTTCTGGCACCTTTCTTGCCGTAGATTAGCCGGAGCTCGGGCGGGCTCGGGCTCGCCCACGGGCTCGGGCCCGTTCAGATCGGAGTTTGTCCAAAGTCCAGTTAGTGAAACTATAATGAAAATATGAAAAGACATTTTTTAAGGAATGAAAAGTGCACCCAAAAAACCTTACAGTTCTTCGTTTTCTATTACAGGGTGTGCAAGTCTGTATGGATCTGCAATATATAGAGAAAATCCTACCTTTGCCTATGCTTGAAGTTGTTCCATCGTGCCCAGTCTATTTGGCAGGGGTAATGAATCTTAAAAATAAATGCATTCCTGTACTTGATTTGGCTATTTGTACGGGCTTAACACGAAATGAGCTGTATCCTTTAAATATACCTATTTTGTTTTGTTCTCATGGAACGCATCAGGTTGGCCTGATTGTTGATAAGGTAATTGGATTGAGTGATATCGATGAAAAGCAAATTGAAATTCATGAAGAGTTTACAAGTAATAACTCCCCTTTTTTTGGCGCTGTCACTCTAGAAAAAGGTGTTTCACTATTAATCAATATGGATTGGATTTTTGCTTTAAAGCTAGCACATCGTGAGAATATAACATGAGTAATGATATATTGAATGAGATAAAAAAACTCGAGCCTACAATTATAGAATTAATCTACAATTGTTATGGTCTTGTTATCCATGTAAATCAGACGCACGAATTAGCAAAAACCATTGCTGCTGCATGCAAAAAATTCAATTATCAGCCTCAAGAGTATTTAGACCAATTAAAAAACCGTTCCAGTAACTCTTCATTATTAGCTGATTTAGTTGCAGAAATTACCATAGGAGAAAGTTACTTTTTTCGTGACAAAAACCAAATGAGTTTACTTGAGAATAAACTTTTACCTCAATTAATCAAACGAAAGTCGCAAGATTTTACTTTAAAAATTTGGAGTGCCGGGTGTTCTTCTGGTGAGGAAATATACACCATTGCTATGTTGTTGACTGAGATCCTGCCCAATATTGATATATGGGATCTCTATTTATTAGGCACCGATATCAATGCTGCTGCACTTCAGAAAGCAACCGCAGGCATTTATGGGCAATGGCCCATGCGCTCTATTCCAGAGGAATACAAACAACGATATTTCCTGAAAGATGATCGTACCTATATTCTTTCCCCCGAAATTCGCGATTTAGTACAATTTAAATACCTTAATTTGTGTGATGACAGCTACCCATCCATCATCAATGGAATATTTGAGGTCGATTTAATCTTATGTCGCAATGTGCTAATTTATTTTGATAATGAGCTTGTTGCAAAAATTATGAAGAAGATGAGCGCTTGCATGGCTGAAAAGGCTTATCTTTTGCTGGGTGCATCAGATCCGATTGTTACCGCTGGGACAAATCTGGTTTTTCATCATGATGGTGCAATCTATTTCTCGCTGGGCAACGGTGATGAAACAACAAAGGATTTTGAATGATGATTAAAGAGCAAAAGCATGCTTCACAACTAATGCCCAAAAGTGAGGAAGCAGTTAGGCTATTGCAAGCAAGAGCAAAACAACTTGCTGCACAGGAAATAGATACCAAAAAAGATCATGGTGTTGCTTTTATTCGCTTCAGGCTTGGCGAAAATGAAAGTTATGGGATTTCTTATCAATATGTTCAACAAATTTTGCATCATGCCCTCGTAGCGCAACCTCCATTCGTACCCCATTTTATCGCTGGGGTGATCAACTGGCGTGGTGCGTTGATTACCGTAGTGGATCTCATCAAATTTTTTCATCCAAATCGTTCGAATGGTAGCAGCAAACAGGATAATGAATTCGTCATTGTTGTTCAGGCAAATACTATCACTCTTGGCTTGCTTGCTCACCGTGTTGACGGGAGTGAAGCTTATCTACCAAGCCAGTTATCCGTTCCACTGTCCTCTGCGGATATTGCTAACCCAGCCTATATTCTGGGGTTACATCATGGCACGGCAATCATTAACGTTGACGCTTTAATATCAAGCTTAAGTCAAGAAATTAAAATGCGTTTATATAAGATAGGAGAGGCTCATGGAAACTAATGGGAATGAACGAGGTTTTGGGCTTACAGTGCGTGCGCGCTTAATGATTGGCTTTATGGCCCTTAGCTTACCTTTATTGCTATTAATTCTGTTTTTAATACCCAAAGTGAGCACCTTAGTCACCCTCAGTCAGAGAATTACTAACCAAAATTTTCCCCAAGTTCTAGATAGCCAAATTCTTCAGTCTCAAGATGTGCTTGAGCAGTGGGCAATGACAGGGGACCCTAAAGATAAAGAGAATTTTATAGCCTTATGGAAAGAAATTGAATTCACCAGAAATCAACGGGAGCAAGTAATACATGCGACAGGCAATCAAGATTTACGACAAGATTGGGATAAGTTCCAGGACAACCTTGCAGTTCTTCATGAAACTCAAATAGGAATAATGAGTGCTCCGAGAAGCCCTAATGATATAAATTACCTAGAAAACATCAGGAATAAGGTCAGGCCACTTTTAAAAATAATGGATCAAATGCTTAATGGGCGTTATTCTGAGCAAACACATCAGAGAATCGGTGGAATATATAATGCAGTAATACAAGAAACTACAGAGAATACGGTTAAAATTACTAACGACTTAATTTCCTTAAAGCATTTTGCCTACGGACTATTCATTTTCTCTATTCTATTAGCCATCATTGTTCCTTTAATAACCCGACGGGCGATGTCAATTCCAGTAGAAAAAGCGATCGATATAGCCGAACGAATTGCTGCAGGTGATCGTGACCTAGTAATCCAAATTCCATCTAAAGATATTTTGGGCAAACTGCTGTTATCGCTAAAATCCATGCAAGAAGCGATTAGAAAAAATGAGGAGATTCTTCGTACTAAAGAAGAAGAGTCCCGGGAGTTATTTGAAAATCTTGTTAATTCCTCGAAGAAATTTAGAGAACACAGCAGTAAAATTGCTGCTGGAGATCTTCGGGAACGTCTTAAAATAGACAAAGAAGACATATTAAAAGATTTGGGTAACGATTTAAATTTGATGATGGATGGCTTGGCATCAATTACCAAAAATATTACTAAAGCCAGCAATGATATCGTCACCATGGTTGGGACTGTACTCACCTCAGCAAACGAGCAATCAGAAAGTATCACTTCTCAAGCATCTGCTATTAATGAAATCAGTGCTTCATTGGAAGAAATAGATAAGAGCTCAAAACAAACCATGGCTAAAGCACAAAATCTACGAGACGTTGCTAAAAATACGTATGAGCAAGGGAAATTAGGTACAGAATCAGTAGAGCAAAGTATTCAGGGTATTAAAGCTTCAGAAGAAAAGATGAAGCATATCGCACATACTATCCTTGATTTAAGTAATCAAACACAACAAATTGGCGACATTACCTCGGTCGTAAATACCCTTTCACAACAGTCAAAAATGTTGGCGTTGAATGCATCCATTGAAGCATCGAAAGCTGGGGAAGCTGGAAAAGGTTTTGCTGCAGTAGCCACTGAAGTAAGGAATCTTGCCGAGCAATCAGAACAGTCCACAGTGCAGGTGCAAAAAATCCTTGAGGACATTCGACGTACCACTGAAAAAGCGGTCACAGTGACAGAAGAAGGAGCTAAGACCCTTGCTGAAGGAACAAAACTCATCGAGAAAGCAGGCGAAGTGATTCAAACTCTAAGTAAAATGACTAACCAAGCGTCGATTTCAAGTCAACACATCGAGGTGGCGATTCGTCAAGAAGCTGTTGGAATTGAGCAAATCGTTGAGAGTATGAATGAAATTAATCGCACGACCTCAACTTTTTCCAACGGAATAAAAGAGCTGATGGCATTTATTCATAATTTAGATGATATCGCCAAACATCTAAAGGACGATGTGAATATCTATAAAGTGTAGGAGCTCCTATGACCCCAGACGAGGGTTTATTAAAACAGTTGCTCGAAACATTTAGTAAAGAGCTTGAGTCATTACTGATACTCATTGCTGATTCTTTAAAAAAGATTGAGCGTAGTGAATCAACGACTGATTTAAGTCCTATGATGGAAGAAATTTCTAAAACAGCACGGACTATTAAAATTTCAGCATTTTCTATTGGTATCGATGATCTGGGGAAAATGGCTGAGTGCGTTGAAAAATTGTTTGAGCCTCCCCGGAAAATATCCCTTGAAATAATTAATTTAGTGTCTCGTGCCTTAGATGGAATGCGTGAAACTCTCCATGATTTTATAGAAAAAAAACCATTTTCAGCTGAGCTTGATGCATTATTCCAGCAATTACAACATGCTTTAATTCATGAGGAAGACATAGAGGAAGTGCAAGTCACAGAGGAAAAACCCACTTCCGAACCCATTGCCCCTGCAGCAAATCCTCCGCCTAATCCATTGGATAACGAATTTGTAAAAAAAATTGCTGAAACATTCAAAGCAGAACTCCAGGAAAATTTGATCACCATTACGGATGGTTTGTTGCAGCTTGAGAAAGGAACAAAATCAGAACAAGATTTCCAGAATTTACTGCATGAGATTTTTCGTGTTGCCCATAACATCAAAGGTTCTTCACGTGGTGTAGGAGCCAATGAGGTCGGAGAGATTGCGCATCATATAGAAAATTTATTTGCAGCGATCCAGAAAAAAAGCGTTAAAATTTCACCTGAGCTCATTAATCTTTGTTTACAATCGATTGATTACATGAGCGAAGCCATGCAATGCTACTGTGAGCAAAAGCCGTTGTCCTTTGATTTAAAAAACCACTTAAGGCAACTACGGCACTACCTAGAGTATTATACTGAATTACACACTCAAGAAACATCATCCCCATTAGAACCAAGTGACAAACAAACATCGGTACTCGAAAAATCGCCTAAGACTCAAGAAATAGAAGCACAGTCAAAGCAGTTTGAATCAATACGTGTCTCTTTGCAAAATTTGGATCGTGTTTCAGTTTATACAGAAGAAATCCAAGCCATTAAAATCGCTATTGAAGAATATTTTTCCAAATTAACTAAGATGAATTTCAAAATAGATCATTTGGTCCAATCATTGAGAAAAAGTAGAGCCGATGTAAAAACGCTTGCTCGAGATGAAATCGAATCATTGGTTCCCCTGCTCGCCACAGGTTTTGTTGAACTATCTGAAATCAATAATTCAACGCACATAATGCAAAGGGAGTTGCATACCTCAGTTAGTGAATTCTCCCTCTTGTTAAATGCACTACAGGATGAAATTCGCACCTTACGGCTTATCCCAGTAACCACCCAATTGCATTATTTACCACGAGTTGTACGTGATTTAGCGCTAGAGCTAAATAAACAAGTCAATTTCGAGATACATGGTAATGATGTAAAAATTGATAAAATGATACTCGATGGCTTAAAAGATCCTCTAGTGCATCTTTTACGTAATTCGATTGATCACGGCATAGAAAATACTAAGGTTCGAAAAGAGGCTGGCAAATCGCTAGAAGGGAATATTTCTATCAATGTAAATCAGGAAGACAATCAGATTGTATTCCAAGTCATTGATGATGGGATTGGAATTAAGCTTGATGATATCATTCGCATTGCACTGCAAACAAACATGATTACCCAGTCTGAGCTTGAGCATATGAAAAAAGAAGATATCTACGAGCTCATTTTTCGCCCTGGTTTCTCTACTCGAGAAATTGCCACGGATATTTCTGGCCGAGGTATAGGCTTGGATGTTGTGCGTTCCAATTTGCTCCGTTTAAAGGGCCAAGTTAGTGTCGAAAGCCAACCAGGTAAAGGAACTGTCTTTTTTTTGAAAGTTCCACTCACATTGGCTACTGAGCGCGGGTTGATTGTTACATCTAGCGATCAACTATTTGTGCTTCTTACCAGCTTGGTCGAAAGTGTAATGTTAGTAAAAAAACAAGAGGTTATGTCTGTGGAAGGAAGCCCTAGTGTGCTTGTCAAAGAACAACCAGTTTTGCTATGCTCTTTGTCTAAGGTACTGCATCTAAATGAAAAGAAGCAGAATGCAAAAGAGCATTTCTCGGTCGTTGTAATCAAAAAAAATGGGGACCGTGTTGCCTTACTTGTCGACGAAATCATTGGTGAAAGGGAAATGGTACTCAAACCATTGCAAGAACCATTAACAGCTATACCCTGTATCATCGGAGCTACCCTAACAGGCAGCAATCAAATTAATTTCGTATTAAACGCCTCGGAGATAATTAAAAGAACAATGAGCTTTGGATCATGATAAAAATTTTAATTGTTGATGACTCGCCAACAGAAGTTGCCTTAATTCAATACATCATAGAATCTGATAAGGACATGCAAGTTATTAGTGTCGCAAAAAATGGCAAAGAAGCCATCGAATTTACTGCAAGACTAAAACCTGATCTCATTACTATGGATATTAATATGCCAATTATGGATGGGCTTGAGGCGACTCGCATTATTATGGCCGAAAATCCAACACCAATTGTCGTGATCAGTTCCTTGATTGATGATGAATCAACTCATGCCATATTCCCTATTCTTGAGGCAGGTGCGCTAACTGCTTTAGCAAAACCCGTGAATATACTTTCTCCTTCTTTTGCAGAAAGCAAAGCGCACATCGTGGATACCTTACGAAGCCTTGCTGAGATTCGTGTGGTAAAAAAGCCATTGAAGAAACACTGGGTCCGTGATGAACTCAAAAAAAATAAACCAGAACACACAAAAATAACAAATTACGAAATTATAGCGATGGGCGCTTCGGTTGGTGGCCCTAATGCATTGAAGACGATTCTCTCGCAATTAACCCCTGACTTCCCTTTACCTATTGCGGTTGTTCAACACATGAGTAGTGATTTTATTCGAGGATTTGCAGAATGGCTTGCAGAAAATATACCCCTTAAAGTGAAAAGTGCAGTAGATAACGAGCCATTACAAAAAGGAACAGTCTATGTAGCTTCTGAACACAAACATCTGGAAATTGATCGTGTCAACAAGAAATTAGTATGTAAATTAGTTGATGGCGCCGCAGTTTCCGGTTTTTGCCCTTCGATTACACGCTTGTTGCGGTCAATTGCCAAAATTTCTGGACAAAAAGCTATTGGAATTCTATTAACAGGGATGAGTGATGATGGTGCAGAGGGTTTATTGGAATTAAAAAGAGCTCATGGGCATACCTTGATTCAAAGTCAAGAAAGTTCCATAGTTTTTGGGATGGGGGCTGTTGCTCAATCATTGGATGCTGTAGATCAAGTGATTGGATTGGACCATATCGCAAGTTATTTAACAAAAATTTGTACCACTGAAAATGAGTAGCTCTTCTAATATGGAAATAGAGAATCCAGTGATCTTGGTTGTGGATGACAGTCCCACCATGCGTTTAATTATCTGCGATGCACTCATCAAAGTTGGTTTTAACGTCATTCAGGCTGAGAATGGCGAAGCCGCATTATCACTAATGAAAACGTCTAAACTCGATGCGGTTTTGCTGGATGTAGAAATGCCTGGTTTGAATGGTTTCGAAGTATGTGAAAAAATTCGCAAGTTACCTGATTGGCGATACCTTCCAATCATGATGGTTACCGGTTTAGAAGACTATGAATCAATTAATAAAGCCTTCCAGGCTGGCGCTACCGATTTTACCAGCAAACCAATTAATCCAACCTTAATGGGGTATCGTGTTCGTTACATGGTACGGACCAATTCTTATTTTCAAGAACTACAAGTTGCTGAGCAAAAAGTCAGGGTACTCAATAATGAACTCATCGATAAGTTAGTCGAAATCCAACAAAATGCAATTGCAGTAGCACGCTTTGTTCCTCAAGATTTCCTGAAGGTGCTGAATCGTAGAAGTATTTCTGACATAAAACTCGGCGATTGTATTGAAAAAGTCATGACCATTCTCTTTTTAGATATCAAATCATTTAGCCCAATGGCGGAACGCTTATCGCCCATTGAAATTTTTAATCTTGTTAATACGCTGATTAGTTATTTGGATCCAGCTATTCTTAAAAATTCGGGTTTTATTGATAAATATATTGGTGATGCCATTATGGCACTATTCAATAATGCAGATGATGCAGTGGTTGCCGCATTGGACATGTTAGAAGCCTTGAATACGTTTAATGCCACACGAGCACGCGATAGCCTAACTCCCATTAATGTAGGAATTGGGATAAACACAGGTACTTTGATTGTAGGTACTGTTGGTATTGAAGAACGTATGGATTGCAGCGTAATTAGTGATGTGGTCAATACTGCTTCCCGGCTCGAGACACTAACACGAAATTTTAATATTGAACTTATAATTGGTGAAGAAGCCTACGAGCAATTAAAACAAAAGGAAAAATACGATTTGCGTTTCTTAGGTTTGACGAAAGTAAGAGGTAAAAGTCTGCCCATAAAAATTTACGAAGTTTTTAATCACAATTCGCCAACCGAAGTGCAATTGAAAAAGGCCTCTGCTTCTCTTTTTTCCACAGCATTGGATCATTATGAAGCAAAACGATTTGCCGAAGCAGCAAATTTTTTTGAACAAGTCATAACAAGCAATTCGAATGACTTACCTGCAAAATATCTTTTGCAGCAATGCAAGGAAGAAATTAAATAGGATGAGTAACAATTATCTTTTTAATATTTTTATCTTTCTTGCTGCAGCCTGCATCATTATACCCCTTGCTAGCCGTTTTAAACTTGGTTCAGTGTTAGGCTATCTGATCATCGGCGTGCTTATTGGGCCATTCGGTCTTGCATTAACTGGCAATGCCGAAGAAATTATGCATTTTGCTGAATTTGGTGTCATCATGATGCTGTTTGTCATTGGTCTCGAGCTTGACCCAGGGGTGTTGTGGCGGTTACGCAAGGCAATAATCGGTTTAGGTAGCTCACAGCTGATACTCACTACAGCAATCCTTGCTCTTCTTGGAATCATGTTGGGGTATGATTGGCGAGTAAGCTTGGCAGTGAGTATGGCATTATCCTTATCGTCTACAGCGCTTGTTCTGCAGACGCTGCAAGAAAAAGATCTGATGCATACTCCAACCGGTGAAACCTCTTTTGCTATCTTGTTGTTTCAGGATGTTGCAGTTATCCCAATCCTCATCATTATGCCATTGTTGGTGGTAGAGGGCACAGTCCCTATCCAGCACACTGGCGGTTTACTTGATTCATTCTCTGCATGGGGCCAGACTGGAATCATCGCGGCGATTATTGGTGCCGTTATTGTGATAGGTCATTATCTATCCCACTATTTCTTCTTCATTATTGCGCAAACTAATTTGCGTGAAGTCTTTACTGCAACCTCGTTGGCTTTAGTCGTCGGTATTACTCTATTGATGCAGGAAATCGGAATTTCTCCAGGGCTTGGCGCTTTTGTTGCGGGTGTAGTGCTTGCCAATTCTGAGTATAAACGCACCATAGAAGTTGATATAGAGCCTTTCAAAGGGTTATTACTTGGCTTATTTTTCATCTCTGTTGGCATGAGAATGGATTTTGATATCGTTGCCCAATATCCAGCTCAATTACTAGGCACAGTTACGGTCTTTGTTATGATTAAGGCCATCGTTTTGTTACTGCTCGGCTATTTATTCAGGCTTACCAAGATACAAACGATTGCTATTGCTCTTTCGCTATCTCAGGGAGGTGAATTTGCCTTTGTGTTATTCCAATTTGCGATGACTGCTAAAGTTATCACAGGGGATACGGCAAATTTCTTCATCCTTGCAGTAGCTTTATCCATGGCTGTTACCCCGCTGTTAATGTTGCTCAATTTTCATTTTATCGTTCCTCGTTTTATGAGTAGATTGCGGCCTAGGTATGACGAAATTGATGAGCAGCATCCCGTAATTATTGCAGGCTATGGCCGTTTTGGCCAAATTGTTGGTCGTTTTCTGCAAGCGCAAGGCATTCAACTCACTGTTTTGGAAAAAGATCCTGAGCAAGTCGAATTGCTGCGTCAATATGGTGCCAAAGGTTATTTTGGTGATGCCTCACGTTTAGATTTACTTAGAAATGCTGGCGCGGATAAAGCGAAGCTTCTTATTGTAGCAGTCGATGATCCGGAGACTAGCCTGGAGATAGTCAAACTTGCGAAGCAAGAGTTTCCTCAGTTAAAAGTCTATTCGCGTGCACGTAATCGCCGGCATGCTTATGAGTTACACAAGGCAGGAGTGGATTATTTTAAACGTGAAGTGTTTGATTCCTCATTAACTATGGCGCAAGAGGCGATGAAATTCTTAGGATATAGTGCCGAAAGCATGCGTAACAAGGCGCGTGTTTTTAAACAACACGATGAATCTGCGTTAGTGAAATCGTTTGCATTTTTTGAAAAAGAACGTGAATTAATAAGCTTCTCTCGCCAAGCCATCGGAGATCTTGAGCGCGTACTGCAAGAGGATCAAGCCTCCACATCGAAGAAAAAACGATCGAAGCACCAGGAATAATCTTAAATTACATCAATCCTCTTTTTTATATACCTTAATCTGCTTTCCGGTTGGTGTGTATAACCAATCCCAATCGAAGCTTCCACCACCATTATGATAACGATGCTGATTCACAATTAAATTTCCTTTGTTGGGCCCATTTTGGATTATGTGATATTTACCACCATCAGTTACAAATCTTAAATTGCTTCCATTTACATCGATAGCATGTATTGCGCCCGTAACAACCCAAGCTGATGTTTTAAAAAATAATGTCTTGCTATCGGGTGAAAATTGTAGATGATGTGGATCAAGAATAACTTTTGATACATTTTTGCAACTAAAATGAGGTGCTACCAATAATTTTTTAGTCATTTTATCAGTATTAACAATCCATACCTCATCAGCCTGTTGACCTTTCGTAAAAAAGTAAAAACAATTACTGGGAATGGTATAATTACTCCTTTTAACAAAGGAAATCCATTTACCATTCGGTGATTCAATCAGATCGGTTAATTTTGCATCTTGAGTTAATTGCGTAATCTTCGCATCTTTTTCCTTTTTACTTTGCGTAGCTTGAGCATGAATCATTGTGAAGGGAAATAACAAAATAAACAGTAGTAATATTTTTTTCACATTAAATCCTCAAGCCTTTCTTGAAAAAGACTGTGTGGCGGTGTCCTTAAAAATTTATTACTCAATTTTGATAGACAAACTTCTAATTCTACTTTTCCATTTGCAGCTAAGCTAATGCATTCTGATTCGCTAATCCATTCAACCTCATTGAGGCAATATTGATAGCGATTTTTCCCCAGTATTCGAACATCAGAAATGCGAAATACTTCTACAATTTTCCCAATTTTATATCCTTCCATTTGTTATATTGTTTTCCAGAGTTTATCAAATTGAACTTCGGTGAATTTTTTTATTGGCGTGTCATCATAAATACCAGTTTTCTCTCGAAGTAATTTTTCGTATTTTTTAGTTGGATTTTCTTTGGGTGGCGCATAACTGTAAATCATTTCATGAATTGAAGAATCACCGTAAGTTGTTATTAAGGTGTCCAGCAGTGATTTATGTCCAGATTCATCGTCGGGAAAAATAGCAAAATTATGTGTTTCACCAATTTGATTATGTTTTTTACTAATCGGCCCGGACCAAACATTTCCAGGATTATGATTACGCCAGGCCCATGTTCCTTCTGAGAAGCGAAAATGATGTCCATCGGTATCCGTGTAAATCACAGAATTTTTCATTCCTCCAACGGCTTTAATAAATTGCTTCATATTTCACTGGACTTTGGACAAACTCCGATCTGAACGGGCCCGAGCCCGTGGGCGAGCCCGGGCCCGCCCGAGCTCCGGCTAATCTACTTTTTGCGCCATTTTAGTCAACATCATAACAATGCGAATAAGTAAATCTCTGGCTAAGCGATACTGTTCTTCATGTATAATATTTGCACGTTTGGATACCTCCAGGATCGCCGCAGTTTCTGTGGCCGAACGTTTTGCCATGCGATAAAATCTGCTTTTTTCATTGGTGGAAAACTCACCTGAGCCTTCAGCAATATTCAATGAAATTGAGGTTCCAGCTCGTTGAAGCTGGTCGGTTAAATAAGCTCTGCCACGAGGGAAGGCTGAAGTGATTTTATCGACAGCGCGGATTTCATTTATTTACAGTAGACTGCACGCCACAGCCTCGTGTTTTTTCACCGAGGTTAGAGGACAGGAGTTATGTTTACGCGCCCAATTACAAAAAAACGTGGTCGCCCTAAAGTCTATGGTGATATTCATCAGTTAAACAATCCAGCAACATGGCGGGCTCCAGACGAATCCGTTGCGTTTTGACAAACGAGCGCCAAAGGAAAAATTCAAATCATAAAAATAGACTGCTGGAACGAAGTCATCAAGATAGGCAAAAAGGGCAACAAACTATCTGATTATCCCTTGCGTTTGTTGCGCGTTCAGGTCTATAAAGAATCCGGTGAATTGTTATTCAAGCGACCCCTTTGGTTGCAGCAGGTAAAAGACGCATGGAATTATCGTTGTATGATATTTTTACCAGCTATCGCCATCGCTTTGATATTGAACATTCTCAACCACCCAAACCACGAAAAAAAGCCCTTGGACGACAATCGGGGGACATTCAGGTAAAACGCATGCGTCATCCTATCGTTAAAAAGTGGAAAAACACAGCTCTTGATGAAAAAATCATTGCATAATCAAGATAATATTGTCAATAAATAGACCAGATTGCACGTTGTGATGGTGGAATATTGCTAAAATAATCTGGATTTGATTGTAACTTATGACTGTTCGGAGCTCGGGCGGGCCCGGGCTCGCCCATGGGCTCGGGCCCGTTCAGATCGGAGTTTGTCCAAAGTCCAGTAATATCAAATCTTTCATCTAACTTACGAAGCGCTGTTTCTCGGGAATTTTGTTGTGCACCTCGTTGTTCTGCTCGTTGCTCTGCTTGTTGGCCCAACGTCATAACTTTCTCCTCAATCTCTTTTGAAAACTTTTGATGTAAATATGACCAAAATTTGGATGAATCGTTTAAATTACCCTCCGTACAAGCAATTCGAATGACTTATCTGCAAAATATCTTTTGCAGCAATGCAAGGAAGAAATTAAATTGATTGTTAATAGCTCAGGTTCCCTAACTCCACATACTGCTCCAGCGGCGTCATTGCGAGAGTTAGCGAAGCAATCCAGTGGCCTTATGAGATGCTAGGAAAGGTTGCTGGATTGCTTCGTCGCTACGCTCCTCGCAATGACGGCTTCACCTTCGGTTCGCAATGACGAACATACGACTCGTTACAACCCAGACTGGGCTTGAAGTTAGGGGCGGAATGGCGCAGGAGAATGAGCTTATTACTTAGATTGATGTTCTTCTCGAAGCACCAACTAAATTCCTGTTGATATAACCTCTCTCGCTGCTTTTTGGAGTAATTTAGAGCGATCAATTCCTAACTGATTAGCTCGAAAATCTATAGCCTCGAGCAATGCCTTCGGTAAGGAAATATTGACTCGCACTGCTTTATCTTCCTGTTTTGCCTGAACACCAAAGACATCTGGGTGGATAAGAGTTGCTAATTCCCCTTCTGATAATTCGTTTAGAATTTTTGACATATGTGAAGGTTTAGGGAGCCTTTCACCATCCGTTATCATGCCGTATAGATGTAATGATAAGCATTCCTCGGCGTTCTTTACGGCATCTTCATAATCTTCACCAGCGCTTATCGCACCAGGTAAATCAGGAAAAAATACGCTATAGCCGTCTTCTGTGGGCTCTAAAATTGCTGGGAAAGAGTTTACTTTAAGCATTTTTCGAACTCCTCAGGTGTTAAGCCTGCTTGCTTTAAAATAGATTTAATCGTTTTAATCCCTAAAGATTTTTTAGGGTGAGGAACTGTTACTCTTCCTTTTTTTGTTGGATGCTTAAATTACCAATGCGAGCCTTCTGTTGAAACATGCTCCCAATTGTCATTCTTAATAGCACGAATAATATCGCGTGATGTAAAGTCCCAATTCATACTATAACTATACACACTTTTTTTGTGTAGTCAATAAGATCTATCAACTAATGTTGCGGACAATTCTATTTGTCCAGGGCAACCGCGTCTTAATTTAATCCCTTTATAAGAGTTGTGCGTACATCAGCGAAGCGCAGGAAATCCTGTGAATTAGCTGTACTGTGCTGTGGACATTGATCTGCACTAATTCAGTTATTTTTTCTTGATCCAATGCACTGTTTTGAAAAATGGTTACGAATAGACAGAGATAGGCAGCGTATACGGTAGTTAAATAGTTGTTTCAATGTATGGAAGGTATTGCAATCGTTAGAACAACAACTCAATCGATAATTACAAATCTTGACACACTTAGATGTAAAATAATTAGACTATTTGGTAATACTGCTTGCCAAATTTATGGAATTCCACCGGAGATCGCGGGAATGTAGGCTATATTATGAGTTTGCTCTCATTAGTCAATGAATTAGATAGTATGCTTTTAATTTGACCATTTTCTGGATGCCGCGGACAATCCCGCGGACAAGCCGTGGGAGCGGCACGTGGGCGGCAGGAATGAATTGCTAACGCACCCTAGTGCCTCAGCGCTAACATAAACTGACCCACCTATAGCTAAAAAAACTGACCCACCCATTGTATTCCAAAAAACTTGTCATAACTCAAATCACGGACTGCGCTACTGTTTAAGTAAGCTCATTTATAAAGGAGCTGAGCATGTGTCGCAGAGGATTATGCAAACACTGTGGTATTTCATTTGAACGGCTCAAAAATCCTGCTCAATCGTATTGCTCAAAAACAGCCTGCCAATTGGCACGTAAACGAGCATGGCGCCGGAAGAAGATGAGTCAGGACGTTGATTATAAGGCAAATCAGCGAGCTGCTAATAAGCGTTGGCAATCAAAAAACGCCAGCTATTGGCAAAGGTACAGAGCAAAACATCCTGACTATGTTGCAAAGAATCGCACTGGACAGCATAGACGAGATAGCAAAAGACGGGGTAAGGCGTCATTTCTTGCAAAGAGCGACGCGTTCCCATCAGACCCCCTAGTTCTCCCTGGTACCTACTTGCTAACCCCCCTGATAGGAGAGACGCTTGCAAAGAGTGACGCGTTACGCGTCAAAATCCTTGTAGAGCCTGGAGAAAATGCCTTTGAGAGCCTGCTTGCAAAGAGTCTACCGTATAGCCAACTAAAAACCTAGTTGGTTACAATGCGACCATAATCTAACGGAAGACTATTATTATGAAACAACCTGAAGTCAGGGCCCTTGAATGGCACCAGCTTGATGTACGCTATGCGGACATTCGTATCCATACACAAACGGCCATTAATCGTCTTATACGATCGATTCAATCCCATGGGTTGTTGATTCCCGTTTTAGTTGTACCCTGGAGGAGTGCTGAGTCAAGCGAGCGTTGGGTTGTCATTGATGGCTATTTACGTATCGCAGCATTCCAGGCACTACGACACGACAGCATAGAGGTAGTTGTTTCTAGCCACACTATGAAAGACGCCCTTATTGACCTATATCGCCAGAATACTTCCCGTGTCTGGGAAGCCTATGAAGAAGCTAAATTAGCACAAACACTCATCAGCGAGCATCAACTTTCACAGACTGAGGTAGCCCAACAGCTAGGTAAGAGCAAGAGTTGGGTGTCCTACCGCCTGCAGTTACTTCAAGATCTCCCTGAATTTGTAGAACAAGCAATACGTCAAGGCGTATTGTCAACTTGGACAACCCAGCGCATTATCTTACCGTTCGCGCGCGCGAACAGTGAGGGTGCAAAAAAACTAGTCAAGTACTTAGAAACAAAAACACACGCCAGTAGAGACATTCAAGCCTATTATACGCATTACTTAAGTAGTAATCGTCAAACCCGTAAAAATATGCTGGATGAGCCACAGCATTTTTTTAAAGCCCATGCTTTTCAAATGAAATCAGACACAGTGCCACTTGATAAACTAGCCCCTGAAGAAGCTTGGGAAAGTATCCTTGCGCTGTGTTTATCCAAACTGAAGCGACTTGAGGGTATTCTCCCTGCAGTGTTTTATCCAAAGCAAGCATCGATCGAACGCAGCATGCTCATGAAGCCCTTGTCAGCATTGCTTAATCAAGTCCATCAACTACAAAAAAATGTTGAGGAAAACCACCATGTATGATCCGGTTATAAAAAGTACCATTAAACAACTTCATCAGATAGGTAAGAGTATTAGAGAAATTAGCAGATCCCTGGGTATTTCACGAAATACAGTTCGTTCAATATTGCGCCAAGAAGTTAACCTCGAGTTAATAGAAAAGCAAGACCTTCTTGAGCTCATTCGAACCTTACTGGGTTCGTGCAAAGGGAATTTAGTTCGTGTTCATGAAATACTGACTGCAGAACACCAACAAAACATCGCATACAGCACATTAACTTATTGGGTACGCAAATATGCGCTTCGAGATAACCCGAGGCAGCGTGTCGGTGAGTATCTTTTTGAGCCAGGAGAGGAAATGCAACATGATACCTCACCCCATTGGCTGGAACTCGGTGGAAAACGAGTCAAAGCACAATGTGCTTCGCTTATATTTGGTTTTAGTCGCATGCTTTTTGTTCAGTATTATCCTCGATTCTCACGTTTTGAAGCGAAGTCGTTTCTCTCTGATGCCTTGGTTTTTATGCAGTCTTCCTGCAATCGCTGCATCATTGATAATACCAGTGTCATTCTAGCAGGTGGTGCTGGCGCTTACGCCGTTGTGGCACCCGAGATGGTGTTCTTTAGTCGTGTCTTTGGCTTTCAATTCATAGCACATGCTGTGAATCACGCTGATCGTAAGGGTAAGATTGAAAGACCTTTTTATTATCTTGAAACCAATTTTCTTGCTGGACGTGTTTTTAAGGATTGGCAAGATTTAAATAACCAAGCACGTGCTTGGTGTGAGGCGGTCAATCAAAAAGTGAAACGTCATTTGGGAGAAAGTCCAACAATATTGTATCAACAAGAACGCCCATACTGCATGAGTTTACCGAAAGTGTTGCCTCCTATTTACAATCAGTTGCAACGCATGGTCAATTCTGAAGGTTACATTAGTGTTGAAACCCAGCGTTACTCCGTTCCAGAGCGATTGCTTGGGCAGGTGGTGGATGTTTATCAATACATGAACCACATTGATGTTTTTTACCAGCATCAAAAAGTAGCTACGCATCAAAGAGCAACAGGACGGCCTTACCAGCGCCTTTGTGATAAAAGCCATCATCCTACATTGAGGAAAGAAGCGATGCTTAACGAATTGTCTGAAGCACAGCGTAAGCTTACTGGGCTTCATCCCCTATTAGACCTCTACCTTAATGACCTAAAGTCACAGGTAAAAGGTCGAGGGTTTTCAGTATTTAAGCGCTTACTCTATTTTAAGGAGCTCTATCCTCAAGATGCATTTATCGCTGGGATCGTCAGTGCACAAAAGTATCGTTTATACGATATGAATCGCCTTGAACGCATCATATTGCGTTCTATCCAAAGTGATTTTTTTAACCTTTAGTCGTGAGGCGTTTTCTTATGTATGACGAATTACATCAATACCTCAATCAATTGCGTCTCAGGGGAATGGATGAGCTACTAGACAGTGTGCTTTTAGAGGCTCAGAAAGAGGGGCTCTGCGCACAGGATGTCCTGCATAAACTTCTTGTTGCTGAAACGCAGTACCAAAAAATACGCGCTTTAGAAAATCGATTAAAAAATGCTAAGATCCCCTGGGAGTGGAGCATTGATACCTTCCCATTTCAACGACAACCGGCCATTAAACGTGACCAAGTCATGGCATTGGCTAAATTAGAGTTCATTAAAAGCGCAGAAAATATTACACTCATTGGCAATCCAGGTGCAGGGAAAACAGGCATAGCTATCAGTTTATTACGCTTGGCAATTACCAATGGCTATAGAGGGCGCTTTTACAATGCTCAGGAGTTGTTAAACGACCTGTATACCTCACTAGCGGATAGAAAGACGTCTAGTCTCTTAAAGAGCATCGCAGCCTACGATTTGTTAATCATCGATGAGCTCGGATATTTAACCTTAACCCCGGAACAAATCAATATTTTCTTTAAACTGATTGATATGCGATATCGCAAGAAATCAACCATCATTACAACCAACCTAGACTATACTCAATGGCACGAAATCTTTAAGAGCAAACCACTGGTCGATGCTATGTTGGATAGATTCAGGCATTATTGCACGACTATTTCAATTCTGGGGGACAGTCTTCGCGCTGCCAGTGAAGTAAACAAACCGCTACAATCCACGTAAGTACCACGCTTAAGCATCGGAAAACCATCCTGAATAGGAGTGAATGCGCTTAGTTAATACTATGAATCCTAAGGAGTCTATTCTTTTGATCACCCCAACTGCCCGATAGGCATCTTCTCAAGGGGAAGATGACAAGGAATCTATCGAAAACTTGTGAGTAAACTGATGGATAACCTGGTGCAGTAAGCTGCACTTCAGGTTACCCACAGCTTACATCACAAGTTTTCAATAGATGGATTTATTTTATATTCCAACAATAATCTTTTATTTTTTTTAGTCTAATAGCTCGTGTGCTAAGCACTCTCGCTATTATGTTTTTGCGCATTTAGTGGGTCAATTTTTCTTAGCAAAAGTGGGTCAATTTAAGTTAGCGGCGAGGCCCTAGTGTCCGCTTACTTACGTGCGCGGCTCGGATATGCTAGTGCGGCCAAGACACAGTTACTGAGCGTTAAAGGAGCTCTGCGACTGCAAGTCCTGGTCTTGCTCACATTCAATAACTTCCGCCTTAGCGCTTTCAACAAGTCGGCAAAGGGCAATCATATCCAGGACAATCTCATCCTTGTCGCTTTCGTCTGGTGCTGTACTCAAGATAAAGGGATCTTTAAAGGGATCTTCTCTGTCCCCCCCTTTGCATATTGCAAATACTGAACCGAGGCCAACATCCAATTTACCATCTTCTAGAAAGATATGGATCTTGTCTTCATCATTATCATATTCGTAATAACGCTTAACCGTAAAATTATCAAAATAGACAGGCAGTGGACCGGATGGCCGATCTTTCTCACAAAGACATTGTAGTAACCACATTACTTCGCCCTGGGCTTTTCCAACACCTTTGATCCAAGAATTTTTTACTATTTTCTTATTTTTCTTATCTAATCCCTCCTCTATCTCATTGCCCCGAAGCTGATCATACTCCTGCTTGAGACTGAACTGCTTATAATCCTCATAGAGCCTGAGGTAGGTTCTATAGGCATTAATCAATCGAAATGACGTACAGTTATCACGGTAGTCTATAGCATCTTGTTGATATCGTATGCCTTCACGGTGTAGTTCACGGTGTAAGAGTCTTTTAATTAATTGGTGCTCTTCATCACTTGAGCGTCGACTGGAATTATCCTCCATGTCTTCGAGCGAGAGTATAAAGTCCAGCAATGCTTTCCTCTCGTTTTTTGAATAAATGAATTCGCTGGCGTTATCCGTGTCATCGAAAGTTACGCGTGTATGGTCTTCTGAAAAATAGCCTCTCCAAATTCGTCTAATCTCTTGTGTTTCACGATTGGCATAGTGGAGGGTGATTACATCCTCATTATTCTCGTAAATAATGGCGTCTTTGTTTTCAAATAAAGGAAAAGTGATTTCTTTTTGTGTACCATCACCAAAAGTATAGGTTGTCTTAAACGTAAGAATGGTGTTGAAATCCTCCTCCACTTCGCATAGAAGATCAGGGTCAAGCTTAATTAAATCAGCACCTCCGCTGCCGAGCTCAGCATATTGCTCTTGACGAATTTCGTTCAACCGCTCAGGAATGAGCGGGGCGATTGTTTTCTTCATGCCCGCATCACAGAGAAAAGTATAGAGCTGATACGCTGATATGTTAGGAAAAATACGTCCGCGCAAATCGATAACTCGTCCCTTCTCGAACAAGGCCTCTGGTTTATGTTTTGCGATATGGGCTAATCCGTCTGGGTTTCCTTGAACAACACAAGTCAGGGCCTTCGGTGCTAAAAGTAAAGCTAGATTGTAGATTGGGTCTGAATAAATGATAAGTCGTTTTAGATACAGACATTAAGTTTACGATCTGATTAACGGAAGAGTGACTGGCGATTTCTCGCGCAACATCCTCGTTTAAAAGTCTAAAATCATTGCTTGGATCGTTTGGAGCAGAAATTTGCTTGTCTTTGGAGCTGGAGGTGTTGGGGATAGTTGAATTTTCTTGAGCATTTTGGTTAGTATCACTGCTACCACTCTCGGTCTGGCAATAACTTCTCTTCATAAAAAAACTCTTGTACATGTTCTATAGCCGATATTTCTAGAGCTATAAAATATTCAATAAAGAGAGCATAATAATACAAAATTATTAAAATTGCAACATTTTTAAACAACTATCTAGCGAATTGTCAACAGACCCTAAACAGAAGGACTAAATTTGATTATTTACTTAGATGAATCAGGGGACTTGGGTCTTAATTTTAACCAAAAAAACACCAGTCGTTATTTTGTCATGGGCCTATTAGTTTGTTGGGATGATGCTGCGCATTCAACCATTATTCGTGCTGTCAAACGAACGCTAAAAAATAAATTGCCACCAAATACTCCTGAGCTAAAGGGTAGCCGCCTATCATCTCCTATCAAACAATATTTCCTAAAGGAAGCAGATAAAGAGAAAAATTGGTGTTTGTATTCTGCCATTGCTGATAAGAAAACTTGGATAAAACACCATTTAACAAATCATCGTGAAGAACCTAAAAAACGTATTTTATATGATGAAATTGCAAAACGATTATTTTTACAACTGGACAATTTAGAAGGTACTCCACGGTGTGATATCGTAGTTGACCGTTCTAAAAATAAAGATGAAATTACTCTTTTTGACCAAATTATTATTGGAATAATGACAGAACGACTTCCTAGAAAAACCAAGTTAACGATAAGACATCGTCGATCCCAAGAAAACGTGGAATTGCAAGCAATTGATACATTTTGTGCAGGTATCTGGAGAAAATATGAAAAAGCTGATCTCAGTTGATACCAAACATTTTCGGATAAAATTGCAGCTGAAGTTGAGTACAAATTTTAGACAAAAAAAGACGGCCCCTTTTACACGCAGTTCCAAAACATCATTGCAACGACCTACGGAAGCTGCTCCGTTCTGGCATATAAAAGGCTTTACCCGTCTATTTAAAAGTATACTCTAACCCCTAAAATTTATCAAATTTAAGTTTTCTTTAGCAGCAATTCCAATTTGAGGCCAATTAACGTAACCCGAAATTGTGGAGCATAATGCTGGCGAAACCTTATAAATTCCCCATTTTTTTGTACACAACAAAAGGCAAACGCGTAATTATCCCCATTAGCAAACGCCAAAAAAATGGGTGGTAGATCAAGCGTTTCTTGGCATAAGAGGCATGCCAGCAAGCTTTCGCACAAGCTTTTGGTGGTGATGCGTAAAAAATTCCCGGTAAGCCGAAGGTTTGTGCTGTGTCGATAAAACCAAGTCTGGCAATCGTAATCTGCAAATTGCTGTTGGCGCATTGTTGTAAGCCAGCTAAATAGATTTCAATGGCGGCTTTGGACCCACCGTATAGACTATTTTTTGCGCGCCCACGGCAAGCAGCGACCGAACTTAAAAAAATCAAGCGATGTTGCGTTTGTTGTTTGTGAATATAGGTGTGAATTAGTTGTACTGTGCTGTGGACATTGACCTGCACTAATGCAGTTATTTTTTCTTGATCCAATGCACTGTTTTGAAAAATGGAACTGTAAGCAATAAATAAATCGATTTCTGCAGGATGCTGTTGGAGAGCGTCCATAATCTCCGTTAAGTCAGCCGCAAAATCAGTAAAAAGGGTTTCACAATTCACCTGATGGCGAAGGTGGATATCCGCTGCTATTACCGCTAGCTGATCAGTATTACGAGCTACGAGAATTAACGAATTCCCGGCTTGCGCAGCTAAATGTGCAAATTCTTCAGCAATAATTGATGTCGCCCCAAGAATCATCCAAGTTCTAGCGCTCATTGCGTAATACCTAATCGTTTGCTTAAGTTAGAGCTCATGGTGCTTTCATATTGGCTAAGCAATTGAGAAAATTGCTTATGGTTAGGGTATTGTTGGGCGAATTGTTCTTTTGTCAGCAATAAATCTTTCGCTAAATAAATCTTGCCCTTCGCGTTAGTGATCCATTCATTCATCATTGCAATCGCTTTTTGTGCTTGAGGGTTATTAATAAAATCAATTGCCAAGGTAAAACCAGGCTGAGCAAAAGATAAGAGACCTGCACCTGCTTTGGTAAAGTATTTTAGTACAGCAAGCGTTGGTGTTGCTTGCTGCGAGCGGATAATGGCGAGTAGTTCGCTGAGTGCAATTAAGCCAATGTCAATATTCACAACGGCTTGAAATTGTAAGAGCCCGTTTTTGCCATATAAGCGGTTCCAGTGGCCAATAGAATCAAGTGGGTTATTAAATTGCGTAAGGGGTAGAATCCGCTGGGTGGTTCGCTGTTTATTGAAGTAATAATGGTTGAATTGTTTTATTAACCAAGCATTAATTAGGCGAATAGGTAATTTGGGTATTGTGTGATAACGCTGGGGTGTCGTTGAATTGGTTTGTTCACAGTGGTTGGCAAGTGAAAGTAAGGCACGAGGCTGGTTGACTAAATCTAGCCAAGCAACTTGATAATCAAACTCACAGCCACCTTTTTGCATGCGCTCTAATAAAGTTGCAAATTCGCTGTATTTTTCATATTGCACTGCAACGAAATGCGATGCTTTACGCATGTTGATGGCAGCTTGCTTAATAATACCAGTCAAGCCAAGTCCTGCTAGGGTTGCATGAAACAATTCAGAGTTTATTGTTTGATCACAGCGGAAAGACCGTTTGCCCAATTGTAAATCTAGCCACTGCACGTGATGGCCAAAGGTTCCCTGATGATGATTATTTTTGCCGTGCACATCGTTAGCAATACCACCAGCAACAGTAGCACGTAAAGTACCTGGGATAACCGGCGGCACATAATGAGGGCTAACAAGAAAAAGATCAGCAAAAGTGACACTTCCTTGACAGACTAAGAGTCCACTTTGCTCATCAAAGGATATAAGATGGTTTAAACGAGAGGTATCAATAACTACCCCACGATGATTCAGGCAACAATCCCCGTAACTTGAGCCATTACCGCGAGCGAGTATTCCTTTGTCAGCTGCCGTAAAAAGTGGGCCAATTTCTTCCTCGGTATTTGGACGAAAACAATTTGAGGTGGCTTGGACAGCCTGGCTAAAATTGGAATACTGCTTGTTTTTACTGCGCATGGAAGATTACTACAGACGATGATTTAATATAAGTTTGGCATGTGTGGAGAGGGATGACAACTTTATGGGATCCCTAACTTGGCATGTTTTGTGCAGCAGGTCAGGAGACTGTATTGTTGGGCCAAGGCCCAACCTACGTTATGTAAGTCATGAGATTGTATTGTTGGGCCAAGGCCCAATTTGCGTTACGTAAGTCATGAGATTGTATTGTTGGGTCAAGGCCCAATTTGCGTTACGTAAGTCATGAGATTGTATTGTTGGGTCAAGGCCAAATTTGCGTTACGTAAGTCATGAGATTGTATTGTTGAGTCAAGGCCCAATTTGCGTTACGTAAGTCATGAGATTGGATTGTTGGGCCAAGGCCCAATTTGCGTTACGTAAGTCATGAGATTGTATTGTTGGGCCAAGGCCCAATTTGCGTTACGTAAGTCATGAGATTGTAGGTTGGGCCTTGGCCCAACAAATGCTACTAAGGAGAGAAGGTCGTGGATGCTCTGGCTGCCTACGGCAAAGCGAATCAACAAACTCAGGAAACGCTGGTTGAAGCCCATGCGCTATTAGTCAAACGCATAGCACATCATTTGCTTGGGCGTCTGCCACGTTCGATACAACTTGATGATCTTGTGCAGGCGGGGATGATTGGATTGCTTGAAGCAGTGAGGCAATATGATCCAACAAAAGGTGCCTCTTTTGAAACGTATGCGGGCATTCGTATACGTGGCCATATGCTGGATGAAGTCCGGCGAAATGATTGGGTTCCCCGCTCTGTGTACCGTAATTCGCGTATGATCGCTGAGGCGGTAAAAACAGTAGAAAATCGCCATGGCCGAGATGCTAAAGATCACGAAGTTGCCGCCCAGCTCAAATTAACGTTGGATAAATATCACGAAATGCTTAACGACTCGGCCGGCTGCCAACTTTACGGTTTTGATGATCTAGGGGTTACTGAGGATATTTTGCAGATAGATGGGGGAGAGTACAGTGAGCCTCAGCATAATGTGTTGCGGGAGGATATGGTGAATCACCTTGCGCAAATTATCGAGGGATTACCTAAAAATGAGCGTTTGGTTTTGTCATTGTATTATGAGCAAGATCTTAATTTAAAAGAAATTGGTGAAGTTTTGGGGGTTAGTGAATCGCGCGTATCGCAAATTCATAGCCAGGCTACACTACGGATAAGGTCTCGCTTTCAGGAGTAAGACGTCATTGCGAGCGTAGCGACTTCGCTACGCTCCCAAAGAACTTCCCTCATTTTCCCCCTCGCCCCGGAAACGGGGAGAGGGTGCCCGAAGGGCGGGAGAGGGGATGCTGGTGCAAAGTTCTTTGCTGACGTTTGTCACGGGACTAGGGTACTCGCAATGACGGGGCTCCAGCGACACGAGGACTAGGTGGGCTGTGCTATTCCGGCGTCATCTTTGGTTTAGTCGACAGAGGATTGGGAGCAGTACTACCCAAAGTAGCGTCTTCACCAGTCATTGCTTGCAATGCTTTACGGGCTGTTTGTGCAGGATTGGGTTTAGGGTTTAGGAGCTTGTCGATTATGCTAATCCCGTCTTTGATTTTTTGTTGGTTTTGCTCTGAGGCAGTTTCAAGGTCTTTAGTAAGCTCACCTCTAATTTTTTCGAGACTACCCTCATGAAGTTTACCGTCACCGCAAGAAAATTCGTAGTGTCCTGTAGGATTATTATTTGCATCAATTTCCTCAAGCAGAAATTTACGCCCTTTTTCTGCTTGTTCAGTACAGAATTTAGTTACCGCTTCTTGACTGCTAAAAACTAAGACACCATCTGATCGTGGTTCACCGAATTGTTTAGTGTAATCTTCGACGATTTTTTGCCAATCCTGATCTTTATTTTTTGCTTTAAACATTTGCGGGACTGTCTCTTCTTTATCGTCTGTTTTTGCTCGTTTCATAGCTTCTTCAGCTTCCTCTTGAGCTATACGTTGCTGCATTTCTTCTTTTTCTTTTTCCATCCGTATCTTTTCAATCTCTTCTGGTGTAGGCCTTTCTTTCATATAAATCTCCAGCAGTATGCACAAATTCGTTAATCTGTATAGTATAGACAAGTGCTCTATAAATTAGACTTCCATTATACCCCAAAATGGGCAAAGAAGTTTTTTGTCTACCCTAACTAGCAAATAATTTTCGATTTATTGTACAAAAAATGTCCTACTTGCGGAGCAATAAGCGGGCAAGACACAGTTACTGAGCGTTGTAGGCGCTCTGTGACTGCAAATCCTGTTCTTGCTCACATTCAATAACATTCGCCTTAGCGCGTTCAACAAGCCTGCAAATGGCAGGCAGATCCGTCACGGCGTGATCATCGCTGACTTCCTTGTACCCATCCGCGTAGTTAAAACTCCCCTTATAGAGTGCAAAATTCAAACCGAGGTCGACAACCAATTTACCGTCCAGGAGCACGTCCTCGATATGATTATCGTTATCAGCATAAATCCCCACTCCACGCTTGAAATTGTCAAAATTGTTAGGCAGTGGGTAGAATGGCTGGTCCTCACAAATGCGTTGTAGTAACCACATTTCTTCGCCCTGGGCTTTTCCAACAACTTCGCACCAATGCTTGTTTGCTTTGTCCCACTGGTCATTAACCGTAGCTTCCTCATACAACCTGATGCAGGTTCTATAGGCATTAATCAATCGAAACGGCGTACGGCTATCGCGGTAGCGTATGTCATCTTGCTCATACTCAATGCCATCACGGTGTGGTTTGCATTGCAGCATGGTTTCAATCAGTAGGTGCTCTGTATTACTTGAGCGACGACTAGAATTATTTTCCATCTCAGCAAAGGACAATGTAAATGCCTCAAATGCCTCGCTGTCTTCCTCCGTGCTAGCATAAGCGGAAAGTTTCTTAACCGCTTTGGTTTCACGATTGGCATAGTAGAAATTAACATTACTGTTTTTATCTTTGTAATAAATAATCGCGTCCTTATTTTCAAATAAAGGAAAAGTGAAGGGGACTTCTGCGTTTATACCATCATATAAAGTAAAGGTTGTCTTAAACGTAATAATGCTGTTGAAATCCTTCCCCGCAGCCTCTAGAGGATCAAAGTCAAGCTTAATTAAATCAGCACCTCCGCTGCCAAGCTCAGCATATTGTTCTTGGCGTGTTTTCCTCAACCCCTCAGGAATGAACGGGTCGATTGTTTTCTTCATGTCCGCATCACAGAGAAACGTATAGAGCTGATACGCTGATATGCTAGGAAAAATTCGTCCGCGCAAATCGATAACTCGTCCCTTCTCGAACAAGGCCTCTGGTTTATGTTTTGCGATTAAGGCTAATCCATCTGGGTTTCCTTGAACAACACAAGTCTGGGCCTTCCGTGCCAAAACTAAAGCTAAATTGGGTTTGAAAAAATGATAAGTCGTTTTACATACAGACATTAAATTTACGATGTGATTAACAGAAGAGTGACTGGCGATTACTCGTGCGACATCCTCGTTTAAGGTTTCAAAAACGTTTTGAGTTAAGGATTGGTCGTCTTTATCACGTGACATGTTTTACTCTCGCTTTACAAATAACGAGCATAAATTATACATGAAAACACACTTGCTGGATATAAAAAAGACAAATTATTGCTGGCCAATTGGTAACTACCCACGTCATCCCGAGCACAGCGAGGGATCTCCAGCAAATGGCACGTATTAAATTGACGTATTTTCATGACGTATTTTCAGTGGTTAGTAGTTGGCTTTCGCTGTACAATAGATATTAATAAAGAAACTATGTAACTCCTCAGGCACGTCATCCCGAGGAGCTTGCGACGAGGGATCTCCATGTTAGAAGTAAATCAAATCACCCTGGATTTGGCTGATTTAGCAGAACGGCTTAAAGCGCTTCGGGGGTATCTTTGACTTTGACAGCAAGAGTGAGCGTTTAGACGAAGTCATACGCGAATTAGAATCACCAGAAATTTGGAATAATCCTGAGCACGCCCAAGCTTTAGGGCGCGAGCGAGCGCAATTAGACGTTGTAGTCACTCAATTACAAGAATTGAGTCAAGCGGTTACTGACTTAACTGAGCTTTTTGCTTTAGCTCGGGCCGAAGAGGATGAAAAGGCTATAAGTGACGTCGCTGCTGAGGTCGCAGAGATTGCGCAAAAAAGTGACAGGACTTGAATTCAGGCGTATGTTTTCTGGTAATATGGATAGCGCCAATACCTATTTAGATATTCAATCCGGCTCTGGTGGCACTGAGGCGCAAGATTGGGCCGAGATGCTGCTACGTATGTATTTACGCTGGGGTGAGCAGCACGGATTTACTACAGAATTAATTGAATGTTCTGCAGGTGAGGTTGCCGGTATTAAAAGTGCGACAATCCATTTTAGTGGGGAATATGCCTATGGTTGGTTGCGTACTGAAACAGGTGTGCATCGCTTAGTACGCAAATCGCCTTTTGATTCAGGAAATCGTCGCCACACCTCGTTCGCCGCTGTATTTGTATCGGCTGAAGTGGATGACGATATCGAGATTGCAATTAATCCCGCGGATTTACGTATCGATACTTACCGTGCTTCCGGTGCGGGGGGGCAGCATGTTAACCGCACCGATTCTGCGGTACGAATTACTCACCTGCCGAGTGGAATTGTTGTCCAGTGTCAGAACGATAGAAGCCAGCACAAAAATAAAGATCAGGCGATGAAACAGCTGCGGGCAAAGTTATATGAAATGGAAATCCAAAAGAAAAACGTTGCCCAGCAGGCGCTAGAAGCAACAAAATCCGATATTGGTTGGGGCTCGCAGATCCGTTCTTATGTATTGGATCAATCGCGTATTAAAGATTTACGCACCGGTGTTGAGACATCGAATACTCAAGCCGTTTTGGATGGTGATTTAGATCAATTTATTGTAGCAAGTTTAAAAGCAGGGGTAGGGCAAGCATGATAGAAGAGAAATCGTTAGATGAAAACGAGGTTTATCATATCCGCAAACAAAAGTTAGTGGATTTACGTGCGCAAGGATTTAATTTTCCTAATCAATTTCGCCGTCAATATCTAGCAGCTAATCTGCAAGATCAATATGCAGATGTCGATAAGGAAGCTTTGGCCGCTCAGCAAGTGAAAGTCGCTGTTGCCGGGCGCATCGTACTTCGTCGTATTATGGGTAAAGCGAGTTTCTTTCACATTCAAGATGTTTCAGGGCGAATGCAAATTTATATTCGTCAAAATGATTTGCCAGAACTTTATGAACAATTTAAACACTGGGACTTAGGCGATATCGTCGGCGTAAAAGGCGAATTATTTCAAACGAATACGGGTGAGCTAACAGTCCATGCCGGATCTGTCGAATTGCTCACCAAAGCGTTACGGCCTTTGCCCGATAAATTTCATGGTTTGGCCGATCAAGAAATGCGCTATCGCAAACGCTATGTTGATTTAATTGCTAATGAAGAGAGTCGCCAGGTTTTTTTACTGCGCTCAAAATTGATCAAAGCCTTCCGGCAGTTTATGGATCATCATCAATTTCTAGAAGTAGAAACCCCGATGATGCATCCAATACCCGGCGGCGCTGTGGCCCGACCTTTTGTAACCTTCCATAATACGTTGGATATGGAGATGTTCTTGCGCATTGCGCCAGAGCTTTATCTAAAGCGATTAGTGATCGGTGGTTTTGAGCGAGTTTATGAAATCAACCGCAATTTTCGCAATGAAGGGCTTTCAACTCGTCATAACCCGGAATTTACCATGGTCGAATTTTATCAAGCCTATGCTGATTACCATGATTTAATGGATTTCACTGAACAATTAATGCATTACCTTTGTGATATGGTGTTAGGTAAGCGCCAATTTGAATTTCAGGGAGAACAGATTGATTTTAGCGGAACATTTGTGCGCATGAGCGTTAAAGAATCCATTCTGCATTACAATCCGCACTTAGACGCCCAGCAACTGGAGACGGTTGCAGGTTGTAGAGCTTTACTTGTTCGTTACGGATTTATCTATAAAGAGAGTGATGGGTTAGGGAAATTGCAGATGGTCCTATTCGATGAATTGGTTGAGCATCAATTAATTCAACCCACTTTTATCACTGGTTATCCAACTGAAGTCTCACCATTAGCGCGCTGCAGTGATAATGATCAAGAGGTTACTGACCGTTTTGAATTTTTTATCGCAGGACGTGAAATTGCCAATGGCTTTTCTGAGCTCAATGATCCTCAGGATCAAGCAGAACGTTTTAAGAAACAGGTGGAAGAAAAAGAGGCGGGTGATGTGGAGGCTATGCATTTTGATAGCGATTATATACAAGCCTTAGAATATGGCATGCCGCCGACAGCGGGCGAGGGGATAGGCATTGATCGATTAGTGATGTTATTTACCAACTCACCATCAATTCGAGATGTAATCCTATTCCCTCACATGCGTCCGTAGGGCTGCCGAAAACGCCACGTCATCCTGAGCGCAGCGAAGGATCTCCTGAATGTGGCATAGTGCTCAACCAAGGAGATCCTTCGCTGCGCTCAGGATGACGGCAAGACCTTAGTCGTCTTCTTCCCAACTTAATGTCCCGCCAGCTTGATATTCAATGACTCGGGTCTCAAAGAAATTCTTCTCTTTTTTCAGATCCAACATTTCACTCATCCATGGGAATGGGTTTTCTGCACCTGGGTATTGCTCTGGCAAACCAATTTGGCTAAGACGGCGATTGGCGATGAAATGGAGATATTCTAAAAACATCTCGGCATTCATACCTAAAATACCATGTGGCATAGTGTCTTTAGCATATTGATATTCTAGCGCAACACCCTCTTTGATCAGTTCTATCATTTCTTCTTTGAAGGAAGACGTCCACAGGTGGGGGTTTTCGATTTTGATTTGGTTAATTACATCGATACCGAAATTCATGTGCATGGATTCATCACGCAAAATGTACTGAAATTGCTCAGATGTTCCTACCATTTTGTTGCGTCTTCCCATGGAAAGAATTTGCGTGAAGCCCACATAGAAGAATATACCCTCAAAAACAACATAGAAAGCAATCAAATCACGTAATAATCGTTGATCATTTTCCGGGGTACCCGTGTGGAAATTAGGATCGCCCAAACTTTGCGTGAAAGGTAGGGCCCAGGACGCTTTAGTAGCAACCGATGGAATTTCGCGGTACATATTAAAGACAGCAGATTCATCAAGCCCCAAACTTTCGATAATGTATTGATAAGCATGGGTGTGCAAGGCTTCCTCGAAGGCTTGACGCAGTAAATACTGGCGGCACTCAGGATTAGTGATGTGACGATAAACAGCTAACACTAAATTATTTGCCACTAGGGAATCAGCAGTAGAGAAAAAGCCTAAATTACGCAGCACAATCAATCGTTCATCAGCAGTTAAGCCATTAGGATCCTTCCACACAGCCAGGTCAGCGCTCATGTTGATTTCATTAGGCATCCAATGATTAGCACAGGCAGTTAAGTATTTATCCCAAGCCCAGGTATATTTGAACGGTACTAATTGATTTAAATCAGCACGGCAATTAATAATGCGCTTATCATCAACATGAATGCGGCTTGCCCCCATTTCTAAGGCTTCTAATCCAGTCGCTGTTATAAACTCGGCAGCTCTCATAGACTCGTTAAACGTTGTAGTAGGCATTCTATTTCTCCTTATTATTGGCAGGCTTCGCATTCAGGATCGGTAATGGAGCAGACTTTAGGCTCCTCGTCTATCTTGACTGCGTTGAGCACGCCATCAGTAACTGTTGATTTTTCAGCATTGCTGGCACCTAAACTGCGTAAGTAATAGGTTGTTTTTAAGCCGCGTAACCACGTAAGTTTATAGAGCTGGTCTAGCTTTTTCCCAGATGGTTTTGCCATATAAATATTCAGTGATTGTGCTTGGTCAATCCACTTTTGCCGGCGCGATGCTGCTTCGACTAACCACATTGGCTCAATTTCAAAGGCAGTTGCATAGCGAGCTTTGAGTGCGGCAGGTATACGGCTGATGGGCTGGACACTACCGTTAAAATATTTCAAGTCATTGACCATTACCTCGTCCCAAAGGTTAAGGGCTTTTAAATCAGCAACCAGATAGGGGTTAACCACAGTGAATTCGCCTGACAAATTCGATTTCACGTAGAGATTTTGGTAGGTAGGTTCAATGGATTGTGAAATACCGCAAATATTAGAAATAGTCGCCGTAGGTGCAATGGCCATGACGTTGGAATTACGCATACCTTGCGTACGAACTTTAATACGTAAATTTTCCCAATCTAAACGTTGCGAGCGATCTTGCTCAAGGTAATTAGGACGGTTTTGTTGTAATAAATTAATGGAATCAATAGGTAAAATGCCTTTGCTCCAGAGCGAACCTTCATAACTTGAATAACTGCCACGTTCTTTAGCCAATTCACAAGACGCTTCAATAGCGTAATAGCTTATCAGCTCCATTGATTCATCGGCAAATTCAACCGCCTGCTGGGACGTGTAATCGAGTTTTAGCTCATACAGAGCATCCTGGAAGCCCATTATACCCAGGCCAACGGGGCGATGTTTTAAGTTGGAATTTCGTGCTTGCGGTACGGAATAATAATTAATGTCGATGACATTATCTAACATGCGCACTGCTGTAGTGATTGTGCGCTTTAATTTTTCCCGATCCATTTTGCCATTATGAATGTGGGCAGGCAGATTAATGCTGCCTAAATTACAAACCGCAATCTCATCGGCTGATGTATTCAGTGTGATTTCTGTACAAAGATTGGAGCTGTGGATGATCCCTGCATGTTGCTGAGGTGAGCGGAGATTGCAAGTATCTTTAAAGGTCAGCCAAGGATGTCCGGTTTCAAACAACATGGAAAGCATACGACGCCAGAGTTTGAGCGCTGAGACTGTCTTCGCATTTTTTATTTGGCCAAGGCGTGCTTTTTCCTCGTAAGCAATGTACTGAGTGACAAACGCTTTACCATAGTGTTCATGTAATTCGGGTACTTCATCAGGGGAAAACAATGTCCATTCACCTTCCTCATGGACACGCTGCATGAATAAATCCGGTATCCACAGCGCAGTGTTCATATCATGAGTACGGCGTCTATCATCGCCGGTATTTTTGCGTAGCTCAAGAAATTCTTCGACATCACGGTGCCAGCATTCAAGATAAGCACAAACAGCGCCTTTACGCTTACCACCTTGGTTAACAGCAACAGCCGTTGCATCGGCGACATTCAAGAAAGGCACAACGCCCTGAGATTTGCCATTTGTCCCTTTGATATGCGCACCCATAGCCCGTACCGGTGTCCAGTCGTTACCAAGCCCACCAGCAAATTTAGAAAGTAAGGCATTGTCCTTGATCGCACTGTAGATCCCATCCAGATCATCAGGTACTGTCGTTAGGAAACAGCTTGATAGTTGTGGCCTAATTGTTCCTGAGTTAAAAAGAGTAGGGGTGGACGACATGTAGTCAAAAGAAGAGAGGAGTAAATAAAATTCTATCGCCTTGGCTTCTCGCTGCTCTTCACGAATAGCAAGCCCCATGGCTACACGCATAAAAAATGCCTGAGGTAGCTCATAACGTACCCCTTGGTCATGAATGAAATAGCGATCATAAAGGGTTTGCAAGCTTAAATAGGTGAACTGCATATCCCGTTGCGGTAACAATGCCTTAGCAAGCTTCTCTAAATTAAATTCTCCCAGCTTATGATCAAGTAAGCCTTGCGCAATACCCTGCGCAATATAGGCTTTAAAGTAGGCGGGATAGAGCGCTGCCATCTCATCAAAAGTCGCTTCTGTTTGTAGCTGTAATTTAGCTAACGCTTCGCTGCGCAGGCTGTCTAAAAGTAAACGCGCACTGACATAGGTATAGTTAGGCTCTTTCTCGACCATAGCCCGCGCAGACATGATCAGCGCTTTGTGAACATCGTCCAGTTTGGCTTGATTATAAAGATTGCGCAGAGCATCCTTGATGATAGGCTCAGCGTTGACATTGTCTAATTCACGACAAGCTTCAGCAACAATGGTATTAACCCGTTTCAGATCCAGAGGGGCTAATTCACCGTTTGGCATGGTGATTAACAACGCTTTCGCGTCGCTGGCTTGTTGTTTTAAGTTGGCTTCTCGCGCTTTCCGATGCTCTTCACGATAAAGTACATACGCGCGGGCAATCTTATATTCGCCACTTCGCATAAGAGCGAGTTCAACTTGGTCTTGAATTTCTTCGATATGAACAGTACCGCCACTGGGCAGACGACGATTAAACACTTGGCTGATTTGCTGCGTGATTCCCTCAACGAGCTGATGAATACGATTGGACGCTGCTGCATTACCACCCTCTTCAGCAATAAATGCTTTAGCGATGGCTACTTTAATTTTGTTGTCATCATAAGCGACAACCTTGCCATTACGCTTAATGGTTTTCAGTGAGCCTGGGGCATTGGCGGCCAATTCCAGTGGACTGATTTGCGATTCATCTTTTATCGGTTCTAAACGGTGTGACATAGTTACTCCACGAAGGTATTTTATTGTTTTTATGGAAAAATTTATTCTCTGAACTTATCGCTGCCTTATAATTAAAGTATAGGACAAAACACAATATATAGTGATAGAAATCCAATACTCATCACTATATATTGTGTTTAATCGTCAGGTCAAGAGAATAAGCTGTGGATAATTTGTGGGAGTTTTCAAGTTTATTGATCCAAAGAAAAGGCACTACTTTGCGCATTTTCTGAAGCCTGAAATGAAACGGCATTTGGAGTGGAAGGGTTTTTAGAGCTTTCAAAGAAACCCGGTTTACAAGAAATGTTTTCTCCCTTATAGGCATTAAAAATATTAATGAGCTCAAGATTTCCTGAATCACAAGCTAGCTCGTACGCCGTTTTACCTTCGTTATTTCGAATGTTGAGGTTGGCACCATAAATCTTATCAGAACCAAGCTCTGTTAGATTGGTGGATGCAAAAACGAGTGTCTGTTTATCATAGGGATAAAATCGATTTTTCTCTTCAAATTCTTTTCATTCTAAAATTAATTTTTTTAACTTCTCAAAGGACATAACAACACCTTGATTAACAACAAAAAAACAAGAGCCTCCGAAGAGGCTCTATGCCCTAGGAGCAGAATCCTAGGAGAAATAGTACGATAATTATACGCATTTGTTCATTAATCGTCAAAATACAATACTCGTAACTCCCCACGTCATCCCGAGCGTAGCGAGGGATCTCCAGCAAACGGCACATAGTTAAAAATTGTGCCACTGCATGGAGATCCCTCGTCGCAAGCTCCTCGGGATGACGTACCTGGGGAGTTACCAATACTCAGACCCTAAGCAATATTTTCTAAAGGAACAATGTTCTTTATGCCTTTTGCATGCAGTTTAACATTCCAAATGTCATATTGCGTTTGAAGGTTAACCCACATATCAATACTCGTACTTAGCAACTTAGAAAGCCGTAATGCCATTTCAGGACTTACTCCTGAATGTCGATTTAATAACCTGGACAGCGTTGTCCTAGTAACTCCTAAACGCTCGGCTGCCTCACTTATTGTTAAACCAGTGCTATCAATTAATACATCTTTGATAATTACACCAGGATGTAATGGTTCATGTATCATAATAATCTCCTTTTAACAATCACCGCATCACTGACATTGGAAAAACCATGCACATCCAATTGAAAGGTATTTATATTGGCCCGCAGCTGACTTGAGCTTCCCCCGTCAAGATTAAGAGCATTTTCACAACTCAGTGGTTGAGCTTTCATAATCTGCGCCAGTTCAGTAGTAGATAGAGGCATATTATCAGTGACTAGAATGATAATGTGGCCATCATGAGTGATGCCCAAAGCAGAGCGTTCTGCTCTTCCAGGTTTAAGCGGGGGAATACGGTTATTGATTAAAAGCCTAGGGCCGCTTTGTATTGCAAAATCCACCAGAGAGCTCGGTTGGTATTGACTAATATTGGTTAAATAAGCTTTTTGGTTTTTGACGTAGAAAATCCCCCACCAACTGATCTTCTTAACTGGGCTTTGTTGGCGTTTGTTGTAAATTCTTAGACCAAGAGGCTTGTAGTTGTTGTCAAAAAAGCCCCCATTAATTGCCAACAGGGCTTTACTGTATTGGGCATATTCATCGACGGAGGCATGCTCACGGGCTAAATCTTTAGCAGAGACTAAGGAAAGTTCATTGTCTTTTAAATTAATGCGAAAGGCATGAATATGTGACCAGGGTGTTAGGAAATTGCCATCAAGATCTTGGTACTCGACGCCTGGTGCTAAGGTACGCCAATAATCATCTGTGGCGTCAGTATAGCTGGTAAATAACAACAATAAGGAAGCAATCAGCAAAAGTTTAACGGCGCGGAATAGCCATTTTATTAGACCAATGGTTTGCCTGGGCATATTAATCTTGTATCCTTATGGACTTGATTTGAATAACCATTATAGCGGCAGAATCACCATGCAACCACCAGAAAATAAGAATAGAGTTGTCGTTAAGTCGGCCAACAAGTTAACTGAGTTAATGCACGATGTGTTGGCCCGTGCCAAGGCGCACGGGGCAACCGATGCTATGGTTTCGGTAAATCACGACAGTGGCTATTCAGTGGATGTCCGCATGGGGGTAGTCGAAACCGTTGCATTTAATGAAGACAAAGGTGTCAGTCTAGTTGTTTACATTGGCCATCGTAAAGGCGGAGCGAGTAGTACTGATACTTCAGCGACTGCTTTGGATGCCTTAGTAACAGCTGCCTGTGATATTGCGCGCGTGAGTGCTGCCGATCCTTGCTTTGGTCTTGCCGATCGCGATTTAATGACCACGCATTACCCTGATTTAGATCTTTATTATCCGTGGGAAATTAGTCCACCAGAAGCAATAGAGAAGGCGCTCGCTTGTGAAGCGCAGGCTTTATCGCTAGATAAGCGGATCACCAACTCAGATGGGGTAAGCTTGTCCACTTATGCATTTTGTAATGGTTTTGCTAATACTTTCGGGGGCGAAGGAATTATTCATAGTACGCGACATAGTGTGAGCTGCTCGTTGATTGCTAAAAAAGGTGAGACGATGCAACGCGATTACGATTATACCACTGCCAGGAATCCCAAGGACTTAAATGCGTTGGAACGCTTAGCACAAAGCACAGTGGCTAGAACGACAAGTCGTTTAGGTGCAAAGCAAGTGAAAACTCAAAAAGTACCTGTGTTGTTTTCATCACGCATCTCCAGTGGTCTCCTCGCCAATTTCATTAATGCAATTACGGGTGCTAATTTGTACCGTAAAAACTCGTTTCTTATGGACTCCATAGGTCAGCAAATTTTTCCAGCGGGCTTTAGAATTTATGAACAACCTTATCTTTTAAGGGGTTTAGGAAGTTCACCTTTTGATGGTGAAGGGGTGCCTACTAGGGATAACACTTTTGTCGAAGATGGGATAGTGCGTCAATACGTGTTAAACAGTTATTCAGCTCGTCGTTTAGGGTTGCAGACATCGGCTAATAGTGGGGGGGTGCATAACTTGACAATTGATGCAACTGCTGGCGACTTGCAACAGTTGCTGGGTAAAATGGATAAAGGCCTACTGGTCACTGAGCTAATGGGGCAGGGCGTTAATATCCTAACTGGCGATTATTCGCGTGGTGCCGCTGGGTTTTGGGTTGAAAAAGGAAAAATTCAATATCCGGTCGAAGAGATAACGATTGCGGGCAACTTGAAAGCGATGTTTAAAGCGATCGTTGCAGTAGGCAATGATATCAATCCTAATATTGCAACACGCTGTGGCTCAGTGTTAATCGAAGAAATGATGATTGCCGGGCATTAAACGCCACGTCATCCTGAGCGACGCCACGTCATCCTGAGCGCAGCGAAGGATCTCCTGAATGTGACATAGTGCTCAACCTAGGAGATCCTTCGCTGCGCTCAGGATGACGGCGCTGCGCTCAGGATGACGGCGCTGCGCTCAGGATGACGGCGCTGCGCTCAGGATGACGGCGCTGCGCTCAGGATGACGGCGCTGCGCTCAGGATGACGGCGCTGCGCTCAGGATGACGGCGCTGCGCTCAGGATGACGGCTGGCTTTTCGACGCCCTAATTTTTATCACGGAAGGTAATGCGGCCCTTAGTCAAATCATAGGGGGTTAACTCCACTTTTACCTTATCGCCAGTGAGGATGCGAATGTAGTTTTTGCGCATGCGGCCTGAAATATGCGCAGTTATAATGTGGCCATTTTCTAATTCCACGCGAAACATGGTGTTTGGCAACGTATCAATAACTGTACCAAGCATTTCCAAGTGAGCTTCTTTTGTCATGGGTCTCTCAAAGAATAAATCGATAAAGCTCAAATAGTGCACCAAAATGAAAAAAATGGCAATTGCCTTTGCAACATTGCCTTTGCAAGTTTGGGTGCTGATCCCCATGGCTAATGTCAAGCTATTGCGTGTCGCTTTTTTCTTCTGGCTTCTCTTCTATGTTCCCTTCTGCTGGTTTACATAGCCCGGCTTTTTTAGTGCAGCAGCGAGCAAAACCATTATACAGCCAGGCAAGAATTACTCCGGCAATGAAAGCATCAATAAAACCCATAATAGTATTCAGGATAATACCGCCAATAGAGGGGGCAAAGCCGATATATAATACGCCAGCGGTTGTTACAAGAGGCCTGCCAGAGGTATAAAAGTAAGTGATTAACCCCATAACAAGCACAACTACCCCGATAATTATACCCAGGGCTAATCCCAAAGCTACCGGATGCAACCTAAAGTTAGTCATAACTAGCTCCCTATGCAGAGTTTTCTAATTAATTATAGACCAATAGGCGATTAATCGTACGGTTTTTAGGATTTGCTAATTAACTGGATTTAAGTGAACAAAATTATACCTGCAGAATTAAGAAGAACCCCGTTTTGGCAAAGTATGGCTTTAATCACCATATGCTTTATGCCAAAAAAAGCTAATGGCTCAGCGACCATTGAGCTGCTATCACACTTTCTATATGATTTTTTTGTAGGGCCTGTTGACCTTAATTTACATTTAACACAGACTATTCTCTATGCTTGATAAAATTACCCAGAGCCTGCTTCTTTTTAGCGATGACCTATTCATTATCCCGCTACTCATCATAGGATTCATCGCGTTAGATCGAGCAACCTTTTATCATGCCGTTTGCTTAACTCTTCTCTCTATCCTAGTCAATGTATCACTAAAAGTGAGCTTTCAAATTCCTCTCTCTCCTTCACTAGGTAAAAAAGGGTATGCTTTTCCTAGCGGTCATATGCAACTGGCGACTGTTTTATATACTTGGCTTGCATTTAAGATGCAAAAATTTTGGTTTAGCATGATAATAGGGGCGCTACTTATCGGGATAGGTTTAAGTCTGGTGCATTTTGGCTATCACAATTACTACGATGTGGTTGCTGGTGTATTCTTCGCCATTCTCTTGCTCGTAAGCTATTACCTTGTGTCCTTAAAATGGCCCCAAACTATGCCTTGGGTTATTTTAAGCGTAGCGAATCTTATGGTGATTTATATTTATATAAGAACCGCTGAGCTCCCTAATCATGTTTGGATGGCTTATTATGGGCTGTGGGGATTTATTGTTGCTGAACAAATCGCCAGCAAAAGGCTTGTATTAACACTGCGATCACCTAAAATAGTAGCCATCCTCTTTTGCTTTTTAGCAATACTAACTATCCACGCTTTATTTGCTTACCTACTCCCATTCAATCAATTCGCGCCTTTTTATGAATTACAATGGCTATTTATTGGCTTTATAATTCCTTGTGCTAATTTTTGTGCAACCAAACTTACCGTGCACTGTCGTTTGAGCCGCGTACGTAAGTAACATAGGCGTCGTCCCGAACGTAGCTGTCATCCCGAACTATAATGACCCCCGAAATTTGGACCACAAAAATTTAAAAATTTAGGAGATAATAGCCTCTGATATGGAGGTTACTATGTTGAAGAACAAAAAGTGGTCATCTGCTGCTAAATTTGAGATTGCACTGCAAGCAATAAAAAATGAAACAACGTTGAATGAAATTTGTAAAAAATATGAAGTTTCACCGAGTCAGGTACATGCGTGGAAAAAGCAGCTACTGGAACAGGGTTCGCAGCTTTTTAATAAGAACGATAAAACAGCTAAAATTCTGGCTGAGCATGAAGAAACGAAGCGTGTATTGTATGAAACAGTCGGCCAACTAACTATTGAGCGAGATTTCCTAAAAAAGTGCTGGAGCAAACTCCGAGAGAGCGACGGCAGCAACTAGTCGAAGCTAACCACGCTGAGTTGAGTTTGCGACGACAATGCGAATTGCTACAGATTAATCGCAGCACAATTTATTATAAATCAGCGGAAGTCACCGCAGATGACGTTGATTTGCTGAATGAAATTCGAGAGATATGGGAGCGGTATCCTTTTTATGGATATCGCCGCATAACCAAAGAGCTTAAATTCAAGGGGCGGAAGATTAACCGTAAGCGTGTACAGCGCTTAATGCAGCTGGGTGGAATCCAAGCGATATACGCTGGTCCTAACACAAGTAGGAGAAATAAGTTACATGCGGTCCACCCCTACTTGTTACGAGGTGTAGATATTGTTCGGCCTAATCAAGCTTGGATGATCGATATCACCTATCTTCGTTTGAATAGCGGATTTATGTATTTAGTTGCATTGATTGATGTGCATAGCCGCTATATTGTCAGTTGGTCACTGTCGAACACATTGGAGACTGGATTCTGTCTTGATGCATTGAAAAAAGGCCTTGCACAAGCACAGCCAGAAATCATCAACAGTGATCAAGGATGTCAGTTCACCAGCGATGACTGGGTTGAGTTTTTAAAGGAGTGGGGTATTAAAATTAGCATGACAGGCAAAGGTAGATGCCTCGACAATGTATATATAGAGCGGTTTTGGCGCAGTTTTAAAGGTGAAAAATTTTATTTGAACGAGTACAATAACGTTCAAGAACTTCGGCAAGCGATTGTCGAATATGTTGAATTTTATAATCAACGACGGTGGCATCAGTCACTTGATTATAAAACCCCTGCCGAAGTTTACTTTGTGCAGGGAAGAGAAGCATGTGGATATGTGGACGCGTCCTTCGGACCAGCCAGTGCCCTTCGGGACGTATGCACAAGCCATGGACAACACTAGCGTGTTGACCACAGCTTGTACACACTCACTGGCTTCGCGCCCACATACCCACAAGCACAATAACAGGGGTTTTTATTATTTTTAAAAGGGCTAAAAACCTCCTAAATTTTTTTAGGATAGTGGTCTAGACAGCGGGGGTCACTTCAATCATGCCACGCTCGGCAAAATATTGAAAACGAGCTTCTAAACCGTTGCACCCACCTTTAAAGGGAAATAACTCAGTATTCCGATAGTTTAGTATAAAGTAGTATTTAAGATTATTTAAAATAATCGTCTGATTAATATCAATTGGAATGCGACCATAATTTGGAGACTGTTGTATTATTGCTAATGGTTCAGTTGGATTAAACAGGACTATTGCGCTGTCATTTTTATACTGTATGGCAATATCTAATGGAGTATAGCCATAGATATTTTGTGAGTGCATCAGCTGACGCACATCTTCGTGATTTAGCAATAGTTGCAAGATGGGCGAATCAGCATATTGTGCCGCATAATGAAGTACCGAATTTCCATCGGCATCACACAGTGTACGATCGGCGTCAGAATTTAATAAAACTTGTAGTACATCAATATTTTTAACTTTAACCGCGAGCATTAATGGAGTTACTTTAAAATAGTAGAGTTGAATATTTTTATTGGCTCCTATATTTAAAAATTCTTGCACCATATTGGCATTTTTAGAGCGAACAGCAGCATGCAATAGGCTATCGTCAGGAAACAAAATTTGAGGATTAATTTCCACACCCTTCTCAATAAAAATAGAACATAATTCTAGACAATTTATTTGTACTGCAGTCATTAGCAAAGTAGAAAAAAATTGATATTACTTTCAAGATTGCACAGAGGTTTAGAACCCTTTACGTTTCTATAATAATCAGAAACATTCTCTCTTTTAATGATTAATTTGGCTACAGCATCTCTATTCTTACTTTGCACAGCCAACCCTAGTACACCTACAAAAGGATCCTGGGTACGGGGATTAAAATTCTTTAGGAAAATATCTTTTTCAAAGAAGGATTTTTCTAAATTTAAAATTTTATCAGAATCCATTGCCAGCAAATTTTCAGTAAATTCATTGGCGGATTTTTGAATTTTCTCATACAACCATTGCCAGCCTTCTTGGTTTTGCACCAAATGCAATCGCAATTGACTACAATCAGCACCTTTCTCAAGTAAATATTGAGCTATATGAATGTGACCATTGCTTAAGGCTCGTCTCAATGGTGTATGGCCATAAAAATTTTTACAGTTAATCTCGACTTCTTTTTGTGCACAATACTCTTGAACCTTAGGAAGATCCCCTAAAGCTGCAGCGTAATGTAATAAAGTATTTCCAGATATATCGGGAAAATTGATATCTGTCTTGAACTTCACGTAGGGAGATTCTGGATCGGTGAATTGCGCTTCAATTTCTTGTCTTTTCGTAATTAACTGTTGGTGAACTTGATATTTTTCCTTAAGTATCTTTGTCTGCATACAACTTTGTTACCGTTAATAACGAAGTTTAATTTTACCAAAGCATCCTTAACATAACATTAAGCACAATGCTGCGTCAGCGAGGCCAATAGGTGGCCAGCGTATATTCATGGCAATGTCCACCTTCCTTGCCGAGTTGGATACTCTAAAGCCTTGGCCAGCAGGCGGAGAAATTCTTGCCGGCTAATTATCTCGGCACCTAGGCTCTGTAGATGAGCGGTTGGTAATTGGCAATCGACAAAATCAAATTGCCATGCAGCTAAGGTATGGCAAAGATGATACAGTGCTAGTTTCGAAGCATCACGTTGACTATGAAACATTGATTCGCCAAAAAAGGCGTGCCCAAGACTAAGACCATATAAGCCCCCTAGTAGTTTTTTCTCTGACCAGACTTCGAAAGAATGCGCATAGCCCATTACATGAAGTTCGGTATAGGCTTCGCGCATCTCATCGGTTATCCAAGTGTGGTTAAGTCGACCCTCACTCAGAGCGCAAGCAGTAATGACTTCCGAGAAAGCTTGATCAACAGTAAACGAATAGGGTTTTTTAAGTGCTTTTTTCAGGCTGCGGGACAGTTTAAAACGGTTCGGTTGTAAAATGAGTCTGGGATGAGGGGACCACCAAAGGATGGGACCACCTGGTTCAAACCAGGGAAAGATACCTTGCTTATACGCTGCTAGAATGCGCTGTGGCGACAAGTCACCACCCATTGCCAACAAACCCTGGGTATCACTATTTTCAGGATGAGGAAAGCTGTAATCATTATCAGCCAGCAGTGTTAAAGGGAAGTTTATCTCCTAGGAGTCTAAATATTCTTCTGCATCTAGCGCAGCCATGCACCCAAAGCCCGCAGAGGTAACCGCTTGTCGATAAACATGATCAGCGACATCACCACAAGCAAAGACACCAGGGATAGTTGTCTCAGTTGCCATACCGTTTAATCCGGAGTTAATGATGATGTAGCCATCCTTCATGGCCAGTTGGCCCTTAAAGATGTCTGTGTTGGGATTATGCCCAATAGCAATGAAAACGCCATCCAAATTGAGTTCTTGATAACTATTATCGAGGACGTTATGGACTCGCACACCCGTAACTTTCACCCCATCGCCGTAGACTTCCTCAAGAGCATGATGCCACAGCAGCTTGATATTGCCTGTTTCCACTTTTTCAAAAAGCTTATCTTGCAGGATTTTTTCAGCGCGTAACTTGTCACGTCGATGGATGAGAGTCACTGAAGACGCGATATTGGCAAGATAGAGTGCTTCCTCGACTGCGGTATTCCCTCCACCGATTACGCAGACCACTTTATTGCGATAAAAAAAGCCATCGCAAGTGGCACAGGCTGAAACTCCACGACCTTGGTAGGTTTTTTCCGATTCCAGCCCTAAATAGCGTGCCGATGCGCCAGTGGCGATAATTAAGGCATCACAGGTATAGGATTCGCTATCACCTTGTAAACTAAAGGGGCGCTTCTGCAAATTAGCACTGACAATATGATCATAGATAATTTCAGTTTCAAAGCGCTGTGCGTGTTGCTGCATGCGATCCATCAACACTGGGCCTAGTAAGCCTTCTACGTCACCGGGCCAGTTATCGACATCTGTGGTTGTAGTCAATTGACCGCCTGGTTGCATGCCCGTAATCAGCACGGGATGTAAATTTGCACGAGCGGCATAAATTGCGGCAGTGTATCCAGCAGGGCCTGAGCCAAGAATTATTAAGCGATGGTGATTGCTTTTGCTCATTATCTGCTTTCCCTCATTAATTATTTTAAGATGGCGAATATTATGCCAGAATAGCGCACATTTAAATACCTATAGGAAAACCGCAAGTGGGTACTCAAGTAAGAAACCCTAAAAATAACCTGCCCAGTTTTTTGTTCAAACGCATTAGTGAAGGCGGCTTTATCCTTGTCGCTGCCTGTGCTCTTTTCGTGTTACTCTCATTGAGTACTTATGAATTAAGTGACCCCGGCTGGTCACATGTCAGTAAGGCGAATAGCGAGATTGCTAATGCGGGAGGACAAGTCGGCGCTTTTATTGCCGATACTTTTTATTTTGTTTTTGGCTATGTTGCTTATTTGTTGCCACTCTGCGTTGCCTATGTAGCCTGGCTTATTTTAAAAGATCATCGTGCCCTAAAAATGATAAATAAACCCGCAATCTGTTTGCGTGGTAGCGGTTTGATTTTTTTGATGATTGGTGGTTGTGGCTTGCTGAGTATGCAGCCACAAATACAACCCATCGATGCTTATCATAGTGCAGGTGGGGTACTTGGTCGTTTTGTAGCTGAAGGTTTTGAATATGCAGTGAATATTCAAGGGGCGGCCTTGCTTTTATGCGCAATAGCATTAGTAGGGGTGACGCTACTTACCGGGCTTTCCTGGGTTTATGCTACAGAAGTGCTTGGCTCCACGACTTTGGTGATTGTTAATTGGATTTTAGGCAAGTTAATTGCTGGCTCACATCTACTTAAGCGAGCAGGAAAGCATTTACAGAGAGAAAAAATGTCAGTAGCTGCAAGCAAAGTTGCACCTAGGCTTCCTGGCTTTAAAAAAGAACGCAGCGCGAGCTCCACAAAAGAAAAGGCTATCCCTACTTTGCTGCCGAGTATCAATGCGGAAATAGTTCCAACCTTAACGGCAGCACAGACTACCCCTAATTTAAAGCCGACAAAGGAGCCTCGTGCTGCGAAGGCCCTATCTCAGCCTGTTGCGGGGTTACCTGGCTTAGGCTTATTAGATAAAGGGCAACCCGGTAAGGCGATGGGCGGTTATACACACCAGGAGCTGGAAACGGTATCGCGCGAAGTTGAGCAGCATTTATTAGATTTTGGCATTCAAGCCGATGTGGTTGCTGTGCATCCTGGGCCAGTCATTACCCGTTTTGAATTACAGCTTGCAGCAGGAATTAAGGTATCCAAACTGTCAGCATTGGCAAAAGATTTAGCCCGTTCTTTATCAGTGACTAGCGTACGGGTGGTTGAGGTTATTCCGGGCAAAACAGTGGTTGGTATAGAGTTGCCTAATCTGCATCGTGCAATCGTTCGTCTATCCGATGTCCTCTCAGCGGATGTCTATCAACAGGCACATTCACCCCTGACCCTCGTTTTAGGGGTTGATATAGCTGGTCATCCAATGGTTGTTGATTTGGCTAAAATGCCTCATTTATTAGTAGCGGGAACTACAGGCTCAGGAAAATCAGTGGGTATTAATGCGATGATCTTGAGCCTCTTATTTAAGTCAACCCCACAAGAGGTGCGGTTAATTATGGTTGATCCAAAGATGCTGGAATTGTCAGTTTATGATGGCATTCCTCATCTACTCACACCCGTTGTTACCGATATGAAAGAAGCTGCCTCTGCTTTACGCTGGTGTGTAGGGGAAATGGATCGACGCTATCGCTTAATGTCTGCTCTAGGCGTGCGTAACTTGGCAGGATTTAATGCCAAGATCACTGAAGCCGCTGCGAAAGGGGAGCCGCTATCTGATCCACTATGGAAACCAATTGATTCACTCGATGAGGCACCGATCTTACAAACTCTGCCTTATATCGTCGTCATTATTGATGAGTTGGCTGACATGATGATGGTGGTTGGTAAAAAGGTCGAGCAGTTAATTGCTCGCATTGCCCAAAAGGCACGTGCAGCAGGCATCCATCTGGTTTTGGCGACCCAGCGACCCTCTGTTGATGTATTAACTGGATTAATTAAATCAAATATTCCCACGCGGATGTCGTTTCAAGTGTCTTCAAAAATTGATTCACGTACCATTCTTGATCAACAGGGTGCTGAGCAATTATTGGGGCATGGCGATATGCTTTATTTAGCACCAGGCAGTGGTGCGCCTTTGCGTGTCCATGGCGCCTTTGTCGATGACAAAGAAGTACACCGGGTTGCTGATGATTGGCGAGCACGTGGGGAGCCTGAATACATCGAAGAAATTACGCAACTAGTTAATGATAATGCTGATGGGGTTTTTGCTGAAGAAGGGCAAGATACGGAAGAGGCCGATCCGCTTTATGATCAGGCAGTTGAATTTGTGATTCAATCAAGAAAAGCAAGCATCTCCGCTGTCCAGCGCCGGTTCAAGATAGGTTATAATCGTGCGGCACGCTTGGTAGAAGAAATGGAACGGACCGGTGTGGTAGGGCCTTTAGATGGAGGTTTTCGGGATGTATTAGTATCTAGTGTAGTTGAGGATTGAGGATGAAAAAGATTGTGTTGTTGCTGCTGTTGGCTGTTGTTAGCAGCGCATTTTGCCAGCCTGCTAGTGAAGTCTTGCAAGCTAAGTTAAACGCGATGCGCAGCCTAACTGCTGACTTCAAGCAGATTGTGAAAACACGGCAACGTGAAATATCACGTTCTTCTGGCGCGATGGCACTAGAGCGCCCTGGTCGTTTCCGCTGGCAGACTAAAGAGCCTATGGAGCAGTTGGTTGTTGCAGATGGTAAGAAAATATGGGTTTATGATCTGGAGTTAGAGCAGGTTACGGTCAAAAAACAAGACAAGAGTTTAGAAGGTACTGCAGCCTTATTCTTAAGTGGCTACGATAACACAGTGACGCGCGATTTTAATGTCAGTGAAACAGCCTCCGGCACCACGCAAGCGTATGATTTGCAGGCCAAATCAAGCAAAGCAAATTTTCAGCACTTAAAATTAATTTTTACTCATGACGTGTTAAGCACAATAGAAATGTTTGATCAACTTGGCCAACATACCCTAGTGGATTTGACCAAGGTAAAATTTAATCCCAAAGTGGCAGCAAGCTTATTTCAATTTAAACCTCCTCAAGGTGTGGATATAGTGCAACAATGATTGACAATATTGATTAGTTTATGTACAATTCGGATTCGTGGCACTTCAAGACGCCGTCATCCTGAGCGCAACGAAGGATCTCCTTGATAGGGCACTGTGCTACATTCAGGGGATCCTTCGCTGCGCTCAGGATGACGGCGTGAAGCGCAACAGTCCCTTATGTACACCAGGAGAATATATATGCCGACAATTACTGAACTGGACTTTGGACAAACTCCGATCTGAACGGGCCCGAGCCCGTGGGCGAGCCCGGGCCCGCCCGAGCTCCGAACAGTCATAAGTTACAATCAAATCCAGATTATTTTAGCAATATTCCACCATCACAACGTGCAATCTGGTCTATTTATTGACAATATTATCTTGATTATGCAATGATTTTTTCATCAAGAGCAGTGTTTTTCCACTTTTTAACGATAGGATGACGCATGCGTTTTACCTGAATGTCCCCCGATTGTCGTCCAAGGGCTTTTTTTCGTGGTTTGGGTGGTTATGAGTTACTTCGATTTTGAAAAATTGGATGTGTATCAAGCTTCTATTGAGGTCGTTGTGCTAATCGATAAAATCACTTCAGCCTTCCCTCGTGGCAGAGCTTATTTAACCGACCAGCTTCAACGAGCTGGAACCTCAATTTCATTGAATATTGCTGAAGGCTCAGGTGAGTTTTCCACCAATGAAAAAAGCAGATTTTATCGCATGGCAAAACGTTCGGCCACAGAAACTGCGGCGATCCTGGAGGTATCCAAACGTGCAAATATTATACATGAAGAACAGTATCGCTTAGCCAGAGATTTACTTATTCGCATTGTTATGATGTTGACTAAAATGGCGCAAAAAGTAGATTAGCCGGAGCTCGGGCGGGCCCGGGCTCGCCCACGGGCTCGGGCCCGTTCAGATCGGAGTTTGTCCAAAGTCCAGTGGTAAGGAAATTGATTTTTTAATTTGTATTGAGCGTAAACCCGTTCTTATGCTTGAAATTAAATGGTCAGATGAAACGCCTGTGAGCAGCTTCCATCATTTCAGCCAATTTTTACCCAATGTGAGAAAAATTCAATTAGTGAAAGAATTAACTCGAGAAAAAACTTACCCTGATGGACTTGAAATACGCGACCTTTTGCCTTGGCTCAGTAATCTCGATTTTGTCCAATTTTATAACGACTAATGTAGGTTAGGGTTGTGCGGTGAATTTTAGTCTATGGTAAAGGAACGTTATTATGGCCGGAGAGATAGAGAGAATAATAATGCCGTATATAACGAGGGAAAAGTTCTCTTTGACAAAGGGTAAAGAACCTAAAAAATAACCGCAGCTTAATAAACTTCCAATCCATAATAAAGCGCTAGTGATGTTGTAGAGAGAAAACTGATAAATTCCCATATATCCTACACCAGCCACAAAAGGGGCGAAGGTACGAATTATTGGGATGAAGCGAGCAAGAATAATCGTTTTCCCCCCATGCTTCTCATAAAAGCGATGAGTTTTTAGTAAATGTTCTTTATTGAGTAACCAGGAGTTTTCGGCTGTGAAAGCGCGTGGCCCTATGGCTCGACCAATGAAATAATTCAGCTGATTACCCAGTATTGAGGCGATAACAAGTAGCAGTAGTAATAATAAAATATGAAGAGGGGTAGTGGGTTGTGCTGCAATACTGCCTGCAACAAAGAGTAGCGAATCACCGGGGAGAAAGGGAGTAACAATTAAACCTGTTTCACAGAAAATAATGACAAATAACAGCAAATAAGCCCATGCGCCATAGCTGGAGACGAAGCCAAGGAGGTAATTATCGATATGTAGAGCAAAATTTAATAATTGATGTAAGGTTTCCATAGGGTTTTATACTACCTCGTGGCGTAAATAAATGCTGTTGGGCCAAGGCCCAACCTACAATTTGAATCCGATTCATATGATATCTTATTTAACTGGACTTTGGACAAACTTCGATTTGAACGGGCCCGGGCCCGGGCCCGTGGGCGAGCCCGAGCCCGCCCGAGCTCCGGCTAATCTACTTTTTGCGCCATTTTAGTCAACATCATAACGAATAAGTAAATCTCTAGCTAAGCGATAATGTTCTTCATGTATAATCCTAGAAAAAGCAGTTGAAGCCTACTGCGCAAGCCAAATGCACTGAATCTGCTCGGCTTTTTTGAATTTTTTCGCTCACCGTAGTGGTGACTACTGCTTTCGCGAAAAAATTCAAAAAAGCCGAACATCTTCAGCACCTTTGACTTGCTCGCTACGGCTTCAACTGCTTTTTCTAGGATAATGAAACTATAAAGCAACCAACACAAGTTCAAAATGATTTTGAACGAATTATTCGAATGATTGGGACACCAGCTCAACCACCCAAACCCCGAAAAAAATCCCTTGGACGACAAGCGGGGAACATTCAGGTAAAACGCATGCGCCATCCTATCGTTAAAAAGTGGAAAAACACGGCTCTTGATGAAAAAATCATTGCATAATCAAGATAAAATAGTCAATAAATAGTGCAGATTGCGCGTTGTTATGCTGGAATATTGCTAATAATCTGGATTTGATTGTAACTTATCACTGTTCGGAGCTCGGGCGGGCTCGGGCTCGCCCACGGGCCCGGGCCCGTTCAGATCGAAGTTTGTCCAAAGTCCAGTATTTAAGGTTGAATTGTATAATCTATGGCTCCCTATTCTTCACTTTCTAATTCCTTTGGTGTTACCATTGATAAAGACGTTGTTCACCGGGTTTTTAGTCCAATACCATTAGGAAGAGATGAAAGTCATGTCGCGATACCTTGATCCAAAAGCTGATGTAGTCTTTAAAAAAATATTTGGTGAACATCCAAATTTATTAATTAGTTTTTTAAACGCAGTGCTGCCCTTGGCACCCAATAGTCCGATTGTCGAATTATCGTATTTACCCTATGAACAAGTTCCTCAGATCCCTGAATTTAGACGAACGATAGCTGATGCAAAGTGTAAGGATTCAAAAGGACGAGTCTTTATTGTTGAAATGCAGATGAACTGGACAGATAGCTTCAAACAACGTTTGTTATTCGGCACAAGTCAAGCTGTTGTCAAACAACTTGAGAGTGGCGAAAAATTTCACTTTCTGCAGCCGGTTTATGGGTTAGGCCTTGTTGCTGAAATTTATGAGAAAACAAGTCCTAACTGGTATCATCATTATCAATTGGTTAAAAAAGGGAATTTAGATGATGGGGATGTCATTGAGCATTTGCAGCTCATTTTTATTGAGTTACCCAAATTTCCTACTCATTCACCTAATGAAAAAAAATTAAGATTATTATGGCTACGATTTTTGCGTGAAATTGATGGAAAGACAAAAACCGTCGCAAAAGAATTGCTTGAGGTACCAGAAATAGCTAAAGCCATCGAGCTTGCAGAAGAAGCAGCTTATACTCCTGGTGAATTAGACTACTATGAATCCTATTGGGATCAGGTACGACGAGAAAAAAGCCTCATCTTTGATAACTATAGAAAAGGCAAAGCGGAAGGTGAGGCTAAGGAAAGGAGAGAGATAGCTAAAAAGCTGCTAAGACGTGGTGTATCGACAGATCTTGTTACCGAAGATACAGGGTTAACGCATGAAGAAGTCGAGGCAATTAAAGCTGACCTGGACAGGTGAGAAACCCTCATCCGTCGCTATACGACAGCTTCTCCCCAAGGGGAGAAAGGGAGATGTTTAAATTTTCAAGGGGAGAAGAGAAGCTTTTTGTATAGACTAATATCCTGATTTTATTTATATTTAAATTTCAGGGTCTGCCTATAAAGAGGACCTAAGCTAAAATTTACTCAATTCAGGAAAGGATTCTATATGAATGATGTACTAATTGTTGAAGATGATCCCGTTTTACGCGAGGCATTAGTAGAGACTATGAACCTTGCTGGGCATTCTTATTTAGCGGCGAAAGATGGTAAGGAAGCGCTCGCCATGCTTGAGCGCCATAGTCCTGCCATCGTACTGAGCGATATTCGCATGGAGAATGTGGATGGCCAACAGCTGCTTGCCGAAATACAACGGCGTAATCCAGGTGTACCAGTTATCTTGATGATAGCCCAAGGCTCAGTTGAAGATGCTGTTGCAGCGATGCGCCATGGGGCAGTCGACTATCTCCAGAAGCCTTTCAGTGCCCACGCATTGACTGAAAAAATTAATCGCTATATTAAGCCTACTTTAGAAGAAGATGATGGGCAGCCTGTTGCTCAAGATCCCAAAAGCCAAGCCTTACTTTCTATGGCATTACGGGTTGCTCAATCCGATGTTGGTGTTTTAATCAGTGGTGAAAGTGGGACTGGTAAAGAAGTGTTAGCCCATTTTATTCACGATCACTCGCCACGCAAGCAACATCCATTCATTGCAATTAATTGTGCTGCGATCCCAGAGCAAATGTTAGAAGCTACCTTGTTTGGTTTTGAGAAAGGGGCTTTTACCGGTGCCTATAAATCAACTCCTGGGAAATTTGAACAAGCGCAAGGAGGAACTTTGCTGCTTGATGAGGTCAGTGAAATGAGCCTGAGTCTGCAAGCAAAGTTACTGCGGGTAATCCAAGAGAAGGAAGTTGAGCGTATTGGCGCCAATAAATTGATCACCCTTGATGTGCGAGTTTTAGCAACCTCGAATCGAAAATTGCTTGATGAAGTGAAGGCCGGCCGGTTTCGCGAAGATTTATATTATCGCCTCAATGTGTTCCCCCTACATTGGCTGCCACTGCGTGAGCGAAGTTGTGACATTCTTCCTTTGGCAAATTATCTAATTCGTCGTCATTGTCAAATTAACTACCCGTTAATTCCATCCCTAAGCAATGAAGCAAAACTGGCATTATTGGAATACAGTTGGCCAGGTAATGCACGTGAGTTGGATAATGTAGTGCAAAGGGCTTTAGTATTGCAAACCAATGGCATTATTGAAATCCCCCACTTACAGTTACCTAGCCAAGAGCTGGACGAGGTGGAAGAACCAGCAGTGAAGGTGAAGAGTAAGAAAATTGATCACAAAAATGAGGGTAAAAATTTACAAAATCATGAATTTGATTTAATTGCCCAAACTTTGAAAGAGAATCTTGGGAATCGTCAACAAGTTGCTGCCGTTTTAGGGGTGAGTGAGCGTACCTTGCGTTATAAGCTAGCTAAAATGCGTGAAGAGGGGTATCAAGTGTAAGTTAGCACTTACTAGAACAGGTTACCCATGGTATAGTGAAAAAATTTGCTACCAACTCGACAAAAGACGGTGATTAAATTTTTAAAACGATGCTGGATGCTCCTTGCTTTCTTGATTGTTAGTGCGGCTATCATTTCGAGTCTTTTTCGGGCGTTAACTCCTTGGGCAAAACAATATAAAGCAGAAGTAGAACAACATTTATCAACGATGCTGGGTAAAACAGTAACTATCCATGCAATGGAAACTGGTTGGTATTGGTTTGAACCGGTCGTTAAATTAAGTCAGGTCAGCATATCCGATGGTAAGCAGAGTAAGGTAAAGCTAAGTAACTTGCTAGTGGGCATCAATCTGCTTAGTTCGGTCTGGCATTGGCAGATTCGACCTGGGGTTCTTTTTATTGATGATTTGCATTTAAGTCTGCGTCAAACGAATGATGGTTGGCAGATTGACGGTATGGATAATTACAATAGGCCAAAGATAACTTGGGATCCTGCGACCTATCAACCGATATTAGTATGGATCCTAGCACAGCAAACGATCATTATTAAAAATCTCTCAGCGCATCTTCATATGCAAAATGGCACTGTTATTCCTCTTAGTCAGCTTAACTTGCATATCGCTAATCGCTCCGGGCATTACAATATCAAGGGCAGAGGAATTTTGGAGCAAGCAACAGCCACTAATTTTCAACTGCTAGGCGAACTGAGCTTGGATCCGAATGCGCTAAACGAGACATCAGGGCATGTTTTTTTCGCAATTGAACATCTATTGCCAGCACAATGGCAAGCTTTTACTAGCCAATCTCGCTTTAATCTATTAGGTGGTGAAGGCGACATCCAGATATGGACTGATCTGGCAAAGGGGCAGCTTCGCAATGTGCAAGCAAAATTGCGACTCCATAATTTAGCCTGGGCTGATAAAGAAACTCAGAAACAGCAATTAATACCGGTCTTAAAAGCAAATTTAGCTTGGCAACCAACAGCAGAGGGTTGGCAGTTCACCGCTGATCATCTGCGCTTGCGTTTAGTGGATGCGCGTTGGCCAGAAAATAGATTAATGATCCGCTATCAAAAAAATGAGCAAGCGTATTTTGTTTTTGTGCACAATATTCTCCTGGAATCGTTGTTAGCTACTTCGTTTCCTTGGCTACCAGCAATGACACCGATCTTGGCAATACGTCCTCATGGCCAATTTCATGATACCCAGATCCAGATTAGCCAGGATAAGATAAATTCAGTGCTTACTCGTTTTTCTGGTGTGGGGTGGCAAGCACAGGATAAATGGCCCGGGGTGGATAACCTTGCTGGAGTACTGCATTGGCAACCTAATGAGGGGAAGATGGAGCTGGCGGGTGAACAGACGATATTGCTGCAAAAAAATCTGCCGCCAATAACCTTTGCTGCGCTGGATGCCGCATTTAACTGGCAAAAGCTAAGTGATGGATTGCAGGTTAATATGGAGCGTTTTATTGTGAATCATCCTAACTTGCTGCTTAACTTGAGAGGTGTATTGGATAAGATCAGCGCTGATTCTTCAGGCCAATTAAATTTGACTGGTGAATTTCTAGCCGATAATGCACATCGGTTATTTCAATATTTACCAACCCACTATTTGAAACCAAAGTTAGCTGTTTGGCTTAAACGTGATATTCATCGAATTAATAAAATTAAGGGCGATATCGCTATTCATGGGGCCCTAGCTGATTTTCCTTTTGATAAAAAGCCTGGTGAATTTTTGATAAAAAATCATTTAACCGGTGTTGATTTAATTTTTGCGCCCAATTGGCCACTAACCAAGGATCTCGACGTGTATTTACGCATCAATAAGCGTGCCTTGGAAGCAGATGCGGTTCATCCAGATTTACAAGGGGTGACTAATGTGCTCGTCAATGATTTAGGCTCAGATAGGGAAGTCTTGTTAATCCATACTCAGGCTAGCACTAATGCCGACAAGGCTCTAACGTATATAATGAATACACCTTTGCGGCAAAAGCTATCTGCTTTAAATGCATTGAAATTGAGCGGGTTATTCGATCTTGATTTTAAACTAGAGGCGCCTCTTTATCCTGAAAATACCACCATTTTAGCGCTCGGCGATATTCATTTTAACCACAACAAGGTGGACGTGCATCACGGTATCGGTGATCTGGAGTTAAATGACCTAACTGGTTCTTTACAATTTGATCAACAGGGAGTATCAAACAGTGACATGCAGGCGCTAATTTTCAATAATCCGACAAAGCTTGCTATTCGGTCAATCCATAAGCCAATTCCTTACACTGAAATAAAAGTTGCAGGAAAAACCACAATTGATAGTCTCAACAAATCAATAAATCTACCCATGCTCTCCTTACTCCATGGCGACTTGCAGCTGGACGGCGTACTCGAATTAACAGATGATGTTAATGATCTTGATCATTTACGGGTTGCAACCTCCTTGGAGGGGCTCGGTATCGATTTACCTTTCCCCTTTGGAAAAACAGATAAGACCAAAAAACCGCTGACACTTGATATTGATTTTAATCCACAAAAAGCAATTCGATTGCGCCTTAACTATGATAATCAGTTAAGTAGTGATTTATGGTTCGCTCACCAAAAGGGCACCTTTGCATTTCAAAACGGTACAGTACGTTTGGGAAGCGGGGATGGTAAAGAAAAAAATCGCCATGGACTTCAGCTGGTAGGGACCTTACCCTATTTTGATTTGGAGCAATGGCTTGATACCAAAGCCAAGCTAGCCTATACGAGTAGTTTACTTGATTCTCTGAATTTGGTTGACGTTAAGCTGCAGAAGGCAAAAATATGGCGCGAAAACTATGATGACTTGGCTTTCAAGGCTGTAAAACGACAAGAAGGGGACTGGTCAATTCATTTTAATCAGGCACTGCTGGCAGGTGATTTGCGTTATCGACCCTCATCGAATACACTGACAGGGAAATTTCACCGATTGCATCTTGCGAATAGTAGTTCCGTTGCAAATAAGGCAACCGACATTAAAGCGAAATCGACCCTGAAACCTATTGATTTACCCAATCTCAATTTACACATTGATTCCTTGCAATTTGGTAACCTTGACCTAGGTGAGGTGAGCTTAAAAGGCAGCTCCAAAGCGGATCGTTGGCAGCTCAATGATTGTAAAATAAAATCCCCTTCCTATTTATTCACTGCCCAAGGGGAATGGAAGCAAACGGACAAGACAAATGCAACAAAATTACAGGCAGATTTGCATATTGATGATTTAGCAACTAGTTTGCAGCGTTGGAAAATTAGCCCAGCCGTGGAAGCCCATAACGGTGATTTGCACTTTCAAGGAGGTTGGCCAGGTTCCTTCACCGATTTCTCATTGGCAAAAATAGCAGGTGATGTAGCAATCAATTTTAAAAATGGGCGGATTACGAATTTAAGTCCTGAAGCGGAAGAAAAATTAGGTTTAGGTAAGTTATTGAGTATTCTAAGTTTGCAAACAATACCGCGGCGTCTTAAATTAGATTTTAGTGATTTGGCCAAAGGCGGCTATAGTTTTGATTATTTTGAGGGTAACTTCACTCTTGCAAATGGGGTGATGACCACCCAAGATAGTTATATTGATGGTCCTGTAGCTTATGCTTCCATGAAGGGAAATTTAGACATTTCTAAACAGTTATATAATATTGATTTAAAAATTTCTCCTCATATAGCAGCGAGTTTACCCGTTGTAGCGACAATAGCTGGTGGCCCTGTTGCTGGTGTTGCCACCTGGATAGCTAGTAAGATAATTAACCAAGGGATGCAAAAGATCAGTGGTTATTCGTATAAGATTTCAGGACCCTGGAAGCAACCGCTGGTAGAAGAAGTGAGTTTTATTAAAAAACGTGTAACTTCCCCCGTCATCCCGAGCGCAGCGAGGGATCTCCAGCAAACGACGTAGTTTAAAAGACGGGCACGTTTACGAATTGTTCCATGGCGTTAAAATAGGATATTACTATGTGGGAGGAGCTCTTTAAGCGTTATTGGCAAGTTGCAATCTTGAAAGAGAGTCCTGAGAATACACCTCATTCACCCCTATTATTGGTTATTGTTGTCTGTTTGTTTTTCATACTTGTTATTACCCAGTGGTATTTTGCCAATACTCCCCAAACGTATGAGCTAGGAATTTCTGTTTTAGCTGGTGCAGCTCTGCTTTGCTCCTATTTTGTTTATACGACTATTTTGCTTAAAATTTATCGTAAGGTGCATCGTGCTTTGCAAACCTTGACAACGCTTTTAGTTAGCCACATGATTATCCATTTTTGCGCATTTCCGTTATTGTTTATGGCGCCGATCTTGTTAAAGGCTGATATGAATCAAGTATTTGCCCTTTTTGTCGCCATCATCTATCTAGTTTTAACGTTATTGTTAACTATTTGGCAATTTTTAGTTACGATTTATATCTATAAACAAGCGATAGAGGTGGATTATTTATCCGCTGCGGTAGCCGGTTTTGGCTTATTAGCTTGTAATATATTGATCGTTTCTTTCTGGCAATGAGGGTCTGTTGACAATTCTACTATTTTGGCCGAAAACGCAGGATTTGCTGCGCTTCGCTGCTCATTTACTACGTGTAAACTGCGCTGCGATGCTCGCAAATCCTACGTTTTCGGCGCAAACTAGCGAATTGTCAACAGACCCTACAAAAAAAGGTAAGGGTAATTATGCATCATCTACATATCTTAGGTATTGGTGGCACCTTTATGAGCGCTTTGGCCATATTAGCCAGAGAGGCAGGTTTTAAAGTAACGGGCTGTGATGTCAATTGTTATCCGCCAGTCAGTGATCTACTCCATGCTCAGGAGATTGAGTGGACTGAAGGCTACGAAGACAGTTCGCAAGCGTTAAAAGCAGATTATGTTATTGTTGGAAATGCTATCAAACGAGGCATGCCCGTTATCGAAGCGGTGCTTAATGCCGGAAAAAACTATACTTCGGGTCCGCAATGGTTAGCGGAAAATATCCTGCCTCGTTATCGTGTATTAGCTGTTTCAGGAACTCACGGCAAAACAACGACCACCTCCATGCTAGCCTTTATTCTGCAACAGGCAGGCAAGCAGCCAGGTTTCCTTATTGGGGGAGTGGCACCAAATTTCAATACCAGTGCGCGACTGGGGCAGGGCGATTGGTTTGTCATTGAAGCCGACGAGTATGATTCAGCGTTTTTTGATAAACGCCCCAAATTAATGCATTATCGACCGGAGATTGCTATTTTAAATAATCTGGAATTTGATCATGCCGATATTTATGCCAATCTTGCCGCCATTCAACAGCAGTTTCATTATTATTTAAAAACCATTCCGTCTAAGGGTGTCGTCATTAAACCACGTGATGATGCTGCCTTAAATGAAGTCTTAACTCGAGGTGTCTTTTCTGCCGTTGAGGATTTGGCTTTTACTGGGAAGGCCACTTGGCGAGCTGAATTACTTGACCCTAGTGGACAATCTTTTCGTGTGTGGCATAAAGAAGAGCAGGTTGCGCAAGTCAATTGGCCATTGATCGGGCAGTTTAATGTTGAGAATGGTCTTGTAGCAATAGCGGCGAGTGTGCACGCTGGGGTTGAGGTAGGCCTAGCTGCTAAAAGCCTAGCCGAATTTAAACCAGTTAAAAGACGTTTGGAAGTCAAGGCAAATCAGCATGGCATTACCGTTTATGATGATTTTGCTCACCATCCTACCGCAATAACCAAAACGATTTCGGCATTAAAACAAAGCGGCCGCCATCAACGTATATTTGCGGTATTGGAATTCGCCTCGTATACCATGAAAACAGGGGTGCATGCAGCAGCGATGGCTGAAGCTTTAGCTCCCGTCGATGGCGCTTATGTATTAAATCCAGCCCAATTCGACCTCACTCATTTAGCGAGTGACTGGACTTGCCCTTACGAGATATTGCCAACGACTGCAGCCATAGTCGATGCAGTGGTTAAGAAGGTTCAACCCGGAGATGCTGTGTTGATCATGTCGAATCGTGGTTTTGATAATATCCATCAGCAGATGGTTGCAGGTATCAATTCACGAAATAATAGTTGACCTCCCCTTGCGATTCTCCGCTCCTACGTCGTCATTGCGAGCGTTAGCTTCGTCATTGCGAGCGTTAGCTTCGTCATTGCGAGCGTTAGATTCGTCATTGCGAGCGTTAGCTTCGTCATTGCGAGCGTCAGCTTCGTCATTGCGAGCGTCAGCGAAGCAATCCAGTGGCCTTAAGAGATGCTAGAAAAGGTCACTGGATTGCTTCGTCGCTACGCTCCTCGCAATGACGGAGCTAACGCTCGCAATGACGGTCTCTTTAAACTTGATTCCGCAGTTTTTGGACCTAATGGTTCTCAAAATTCATTCAAGCCGCTTTATGATATTTTAGTGCTGGCGTTGTCTCCATTCGACCGATATCTAGCCCCGCAAGATGTTTGCGAGAGGTTCTATCCGGTAAGGACTCTACCATCAATGTTTTGAATTTAGCAAACTCACTTTTAGGCTCCTTGGCATACACAATATGACTGACCCCATCGATTAGTGCGGCGGCATTAATATGCTCTACCAGACAACCAACGGGCATCCCGGGTTGCTTGTTTTTAAGGCGGGCGGATTGTAATGGGTGAAGAAGCAAAAGATGATTGCACAATAGGCTCAGCAACTCAAACCGACCTTTGCCTATGTGATGAACCCCAACTGCCACCACCTCCAAGGACCTAGCGGGGTGAGGGTCGCGACTCAACGCATCAAACAAGTACTTGAAGAGCAAAATCCCCAATATCTAATTCGTGCAGATATTAAATCTTTTTACAAATCGATTCCTCACCATCAGCTGATAGAAGACATCAATCAACACTATGACGACCCCAAAGTTCAAGCCATGCTCAAAGAAATTATCGTCAACCCCATTGAAACACCCACCCGATCAGTTAGCCCGTCTATTTCTGAGCATAATTCACCCACTATGGGGGGGGAGACACAACTGAACAGGTAAAGCCTCTGCCAAATCGCATTGTCCCTCATCCAAGGACATTGCGCAAAGCACGCAACCAAGTCAACCAAATGGTCAATGATGGAGTCTCTCTTCCGAAGATCGTAAGTTACTTGCATTGTTGGGGAACATGGTGGGTGCGAACATCAGAAAGTTGGGATTACCAGGAATTATTTGTGTGGTTTTTTAATACCTGTTGGGGTAATAACCCTGCAGCGGGCTTTGCTGCAGGATTGCTTCTAAAGGCTAATAAGATACATATTGAGATTCTGAAATGTCCTCAGGTTTTTGAAGTGGACTATCTAGCCGTTGCATAAGCAAGGGAAGATCGGTCTCGGTTCGCATTTTATCCAGCGCGGTAATAGCCGCCAAGTCGAGAGTCGCCCCCGGCATCGAGAGCCCGTCCAGACCTTGCGCGTGGGCGTCCAGCCCGCGGCCGCACAGCCACGCAGGCGTCCGCTCCCGCGCGCTAATAGCAAAATTAACCCCCAGACCACTGAGGCCCGCGCCCCAAATTTCAGTAATACCGTTCTTAACCCAATTGATAAATTCTAACGAGCGCTTGAATTTTGCTTTTGTAAAAGTCGGCTTGTCATAAAATGACTCCTCGGGGTCACAGTAATGTTGGCGAATATAGGCCGTTAAACGTTCTTGTTCTGGGCCTACAACAGTACACCAATGTTTTTCTCGCTGTGCCAAATCCCAGCCAGCAAAGTTATCTATATATGTTTTAAGCGCCAGCTTTAGCGGTTCAAGGCTAAAGAATTTCTCTTGATAATATGTGCCGTTTAATTGATAGCTTAATCCATTATCCAGTATGGCTTGGGCTTGCTCTTTTAATGCAATTCGAATCGCCTCACCTTCTTCATTGAGAGGAAGACAATCTAACATCATAGGACACATGTACTTGAGGTCTTTACTCCAAAAGGCATATTCAAAAACCGAGCAATTAAAGGTACGGCCAGACCAATCAGTAAAGAGATGTTTTTTTGCGGCTAATGCTGGGTGTAGTCTCAACAGCCTTTGCATCTGCTCTTGATTTGCTCCTACACTACATTCCACAAGTTTAGGCTCAAAATAATGTGCCTCTACCTTGTTAATCAAAGTGAAATTAGGGCGTAGTTCGAATAGCCTGTTGGAATGGGTTCGATTTCCCGTGGCATGGGACTCTACGAGTTTAAAAATTAAACGATTATTTTGAATCAAGTTATAAAAAAGGTGACACGTGAAGGCAAGAATGTTCCTCGTATCGACGTCCTTTTTTTCCCCCACTTTAGCTTGCACAAGAGGTAATAACTGGAAAATCATATTGATGACATCAGTCGGGACTCCTAGACTTTGAAACAGGTTAGGCCCTTCATATTTTTGCATTGCCATTATTTTACCTCATAGAGTAGATGTCTACGCACTTACCGCGCAACAAGAGTAATAATTATACAGAAATAGTTTTTTAAAATCAAATGTTAGCGGGATATCGAGTTGCCTCATAAGTAATGTTACCGAAATAAAAAAAATAATAAGGGACATTTTTTATGGGGAAGTTATCGATGGAGCTTTACTTAAAAAATTTGTCAAAGCGATACCATGCTGCAGGAAAGCGTGAGAAACGATTTGGGTGTTCAGTGGGTTGACTAGAAACACTTGACTTAAGTCCCAGCGGGCATAGCAGACATGGATTGTTTCCAAATGACGAAAGGCAGAAGGGATTTCAAAGCGCTTTCCTTCAAGGCTTAGAGTCCCATCGGACTTGCGCTGCTTACGAGCGACCTGGGCACAAAATGCTTGCTTAAGTGCAGTACTATCAGGACAAGGACGGCCTACATGGCGCTCACTAAGGTAGCATTTAAGCGGTGTGGTGCCGATTTCACTGTGCAGTTTATGGTGATACTCCCCTTCAATCCAGGCAAGTGTTGCTTCATTTAATAAGGGTAACGTCAGCTTTTCTTCACCTTCTAGCATGGCGATTAATCGGCCCTCAATTTGTGACCAAAGTACTTCCTGTTTGGCGTTTTGCCATGGGGAATAAGGGAGTGTGGGTTGGTGGAGTATACCTAATCGCTCAAGCCCGCTCCTAAATTCTAAAGCGCTCATAGCAGCCCCATTATCCGTCATTAGGGCACGAGGTAAACCGCGTTTGAGTAACGCTTGCATAAAGCCATGGACTAATGTTTCTGTGGTTTCATCGAGGTACCACTGAGCATGGCAAATAAGGCGCGAGCGGTCGTCTAAGATAGCCAACAATAAAGGGGTATGCCAAAGGCCATCTTTACCTAAGATGGCGCGAGAGCCGTGATGAAAATCGAGATGCCATAGGGCATGCACATAGTCCACTTCGAAACTTCTGACTTCGCGAGACTCAAGACGATGCTGGGCCAACAATGCACCTGGGGTAAAGCGCTTTTTAGCCACTTTTTGTTTAGTCAGTCCCTGTGCTTTCATGTAGCGACGAATCGTATGATAACCAGGAAGTGGACCGTATTCGGGTTTTTCTCTGACTAAGCTTTGTAAGTTATCAACATGGAGCTGATAACTCCAACTGGGGTGTTGTTGATATTGCGTTTGCAGCCACAACTTGACTTCGGCATGAAGTGTTCTTGCAGCGCCTGCATCGGTTCGCTGCTTAGTACGCAGTGCACAAACAGGGTCACGATTTTCGCGAGCACGGTAATACCAACGCTCAATGGTAGTAAACCCAACTTGAAACGGGTTCCCCGTAATAGGGTGGATCCACTGTTTCTTGGCCAAAGCCATCAACTCAGCCCTTAATCCCCCTTTTCCAGGTGGGGCTGCTAGCAAAGGGCCAATTAGCGAAAAACGGAATCGAGCCCATTTTGTTTGTGGGGAATCAAACGAACGATTGTTACTCATAAGCACTCCTTGTTAATCGGTGAAACTTGAGTCTAGATGAGCGACACGTTGAGCTAAAGCGACAAATTCTGCGTGAAAATCCACCCCCTTTAGACAGCGCGCAAAATGCCGGCTGTCATCGGCAGTACGAAGTGCAAGAGCAAGATAAGGCGCTGTTGTAAGTTGCCTTGGAAGAGAATGAACAGCGTATAGGGGTAAGGAGATTGTTGGCGAGCGCTTACGACCCTACTTTTTGCCTGCTGCCAAAATGAGGTCGTGATAAAGCATTCTCGCCACCAACGGCACCAGCGTTTCCAAGTGTTGACGCTAAGGGTTACGCCGAAGCACTTTCGAATGCGAGCGCAATTACGCCATGAGCCTTTACAGGTTAACGCAGAAATGAGCAACAGGATGGATGCAACATAACGGCATCGCCCCATGAATCGCATCGAGGGGGTTGTGGTTCGTTTACGACATCGATTGCAGCAAAAACTCATGCGGGTTTGATAATAGCACCTCAGAGACTGTGGGAGTCCAAAAGGGCTGCGTGGATAGTTTGCATGATGAAGCACCCCACCGCAGTAGCTACAACCTGCCTGGGCTATTTCTTTTGCGAGATCTTGATCACATCTCAATAAAAAAGCATGAAAGCTAGATTTTGATAGGAATTTGTGCGACATTTTTATTCTCTTCGCATTTTAGTCGATATGAAGAGAATACCCTCAGTAACTTTTTTGCAAGTTATTTGAGGGTTTTTTATTTTGAACCTTTAGATAATTTGATCAGAATTAAGAACAATCACATCAAATAATTAGATCAGGCTGAGGTGAATGTCAAAACTGACTCAAAAATGCGCTATATTTAAACACAAGGTACAGCCGGGGACGGCGATGACCTTGAGAGTATAAACGAAGGGGCCTCATTACCGGCCCCTTCACCCCGCTAGGATATTTTTAGAGAGTATTTTTATGTTAATTTCGTCTCTGTTCGGTAACATGAGTTATGAGGCAACGAAAAGCCCCTTCGGTAACATTTACTTATGAGGCAACTGGTATTAGTAGAATGGTAGAAGAAGATAGAGAAATTCAGAGGGATATTAGAAGGGTCTTTATCAGTATACTAAAAAACGGAGACTGTGGTTAATACAGCTTATTTTCTTCCAATATACTAAAGCTGCCTAAATTATTCTGTTTTTTCAAATTTAAAAACTGCGGAATCGAGTTTAAACAAACACCAAATGCCCATCACTCCATGTAACCTTTATTGTATCGCCTGGTTGAAATTGACCCGTTAACAAAGCTTGAGCGAGTGGATTCTCAAGTTTATGTTGAATAGTTCTCTTCAATGGTCTTGCGCCATAAACTGGATCAAAACCTGCCTCAGCAAGATGGGTTAAGGCTTCATGATTAATCTCTAATTGAATATCCTGCTGCTTTAATCGCTGTTGAAGATAGCTGATCTGAATTGCTGCAATGCGGGCAATCTGCTCTTTTGCTAATGGATGAAAGACAACCGTGTCATCAATACGGTTAATAAACTCAGGGCGAAAGTGCTGACCCACTATCTCTAGGACAGCGGTTTTAATTTGCTCATAATTTAATTTAGAGGCCATGTCTTGAATAAGATGAGAGCCTAAATTAGAGGTCATTATGATCACCGTATTGCGAAAATCAACAGTTCTACCTTGCCCGTCAGTTAATCGACCATCATCAAGCACTTGCAAAAGGACATTAAATATATCGCTATGTGCTTTTTCAATTTCGTCAAGCAGGATAACGGAGTAAGGGCGACGACGTACTGCTTCAGTGAGATAGCCTCCTTCTTCATAACCAACATAGCCGGGGGGCGCACCGATTAATCTTGCCACGGAGTGCTTTTCCATAAATTCGGACATGTCAATGCGCACCATCGCCTCCTCAGTGTCGAATAGAAAGGCGGCAAGGGCTTTACAAAGTTCTGTTTTACCGACACCAGTTGGCCCGAGAAAGAGAAAGGAGCCAATTGGGCGATTTGGGTCAGATAATCCTGCACGTGAGCGACGGATAGCATTGGCCACTGCCTCTACAGCTTCATTTTGGCCAATAAGTCGTTGATGCAACGATTCCTCCATATGCAAGAGTTTCTCTTTCTCACCTTCTAGCATTTTAGAGACAGGTATTCCTGTCCATTTAGAGACAACCTCCGCGATTTCTTCTTCAGTAACTTTATTCCGTACTAATTTGTTTTCATTATGTTCAGCAGCAACAACCTGTGCTAATTGTTTTTCAAGCTCTGGAATACGACCATATTGTAGCTCTGACATCCGGGTTAAATCGCCGGCACGTCGTGCTGTTTCGAGTTCAATTTTTGCTTGCTCCAGTGCTTCTTTGATTTGATTTGCCCCTTGCAATGTTGCTTTTTCCGCTGTCCATATTTCTTCAAGATCAGCATAATTTTTTTCCAGTTCAGCAATACTCTGTTCCAGATCACTTAAGCGTTTCTTCGAGGCTTCATCATGCTCTTTTTTTAATGCTTCACGTTCAATTTTTAGTTGAATCAAGCGTCGTTCAAGCTTGTCCATGCTTTCGGGTTTCGAATCAATTTCCATGCGGATTTTACTGCCCGCTTCATCAATTAAATCAATCGCTTTATCCGGTAATTGCCTATCAGTAATATAGCGGTGAGAGAGTGTTGCGGCAGCGACAAGCGCCGGATCGGTAATTTCCACGCCATGGTGAAGCTCATACCGCTCTTGCAAACCCCGTAAAATCGCAATGGTATCTTCCACATTGGGCTCATTAACGAGTATTTTTTGGAAGCGACGCTCTAAGGCCGCATCTTTCTCGATGTATTGACGGTATTCATCTAAAGTTGTCGCCCCAATACAATGCAATTCGCCGCGGGCAAGGGCTGGTTTTAGCATGTTGCCAGCGTCCATTGCGCCTTCTGCTTTGCCGGCGCCAACCATGGTATGGAGCTCATCGATAAATAAAATAATTTGCCCTTCTTGTTTTGATAAATCCTTAAGAACTGCTTTTAAGCGCTCTTCAAATTCACCACGAAATTTAGCGCCAGCGATGAGAGCTCCTAAATCCAAAGAAAGCAAGCGTTTGTCTTTTAAGCCTTCCGGAACTTCTCCATTCACAATTCGCTGCGCTAATCCTTCTACAATAGCTGTTTTACCCACACCAGGCTCACCGATAAGTACCGGATTATTTTTTGTACGTCGCTGTAGGACTTGGATAGTGCGTCGGATTTCATCATCTCGGCCAATAACAGGATCAAGTTTTCCTTGCTCAGCGCGTTCAGTTAAGTCAAGAGTATATTTTTCCAAGGCTTGTCTTTGCTCTTCTGCATTAGGATCATTGACATGTTTCTCCACCACGAATTTCATCAATCGCTTTTTCGATAGATTGCTTGGTAGCGCCTGCTTGTTTAAGCAATTTAGCAAGAGTGCCTTCTTCACTAATGGCAGCGAGAATAAAAATCTCACTGGATATATAACTATCTTTACGTTGTTGTGATAATTTGTCAGTCAGGTTTAAGAGTCGATTAAGCCCATTAGAGATATGAATGTCACCGCCAGTGCCTTCAACCTTAGGTAGCTTGTCCAAGGCTTGATCAATTAAAGTGCGTAACTGGGATAAATTAACCCCAGCCTTAGTCAGTAAGGGCCTGCTGCTACCCCCTTGTTGATCAAGTAGGGCTTTCATAAGATGTTCAGGCTCTATAAACCCATTATCGCGACCCAGAGCTAATGATTGCGAGTCAGCCAGGGCCATTTGAAATTTGGAGGTAAGCTTATCAGTACGCATAAAAGACTCTCTCGTTTAATATTGTTTAAATTAAGCACTATGCTGTAAAATATGGGCTCATTTAATGAAATCAAGTAGTAGTAATAATGAAAAATAACTTTCCAAACGAAAACCCTGATGCCCAAACGTTGTTAAATCAAGTTGTTGTTGAATATTTGCGTGATCAGAAACGTAAACGGCGTTGGCGCTGGGTTACCCGTGCCGTATTTTTTTTACTAATTCTATTAATCGCCTACAGCATTTTTAGCTTTAGGGATGAACAGAACCTTTCATATGCTAAACCCCACGTCGGATTAATTGATGTCAGAGGAAGTATCTTTGATAGTCAGGACGCGAGCGCAGAGAATTTTGCTAATGGTTTAGACGATGCTTATAGAAATAGTGCAATGAAAGCAGTCATTATACGCATTAATAGTCCGGGTGGTAGCCCAGTACAGGCAGATTACATGTATAGCGCTATTGAGTATTATCGTAAACAATACCCTAATATCAAAATTTATGCAGTGTGTGCTGATATGTGTGCCTCAGCGGCTTATTATCTTGCTGTTGCAGCGGATGAAATTTATGCCAATCCTGCTAGCATGGTTGGTTCGATTGGGGTCTTATACAATGGCTTCGGTTTTGTCGATACTATGCAAAAATTAGGTGTATCTCGACGTTTGCAAACCGCTGGAAGCAATAAGGGATTTCTTGATCCGTTTTCTCCGATCAACATGAAGCAAACTAAGCTTTTACAAGCCATGTTGGATACCGTTCATAATCGATTTATTGAGCGAGTCAAAGAGGGGCGGGGGAGTCGTCTTAAAATTGATGATTCAACGTTCTCAGGGCTTTTTTGGACAGGGCAACAGGCTATAGAGCGCGGTTTAATTGACGGTTTTGCCAGTAGTGGCCAAGTTGCTCGTGATATTGTTAAGGTTAACCGAGTGATTGATTATACTCATAAACAAAATGTCTTCGAGCGTGTAGCCAAAAGTATTGGTACCGCAATCATGGATCAGCTACCCGTTTCGCTTGGGTTACAACAGGGGATAAAAGCCTGAGCTCTATTTACGTATGTGCTAACTTTATACACCGTCATTGCGAGCGTTAGCGAAGCAATCCAGTGGCCTTATGAGATGCTAGGAAAGGTCACTGGATTGCTTCGTCGCTAGGCTCCTCGCAATGATGCTTTAAAGATGCATCTGAAGGGAGAAAGGTACTCTCTATTCCATAATAAACTCTTAATGTTACCTTAATTATCTTTATGTACAATTGATAATCATATAAATGATCCTAGCGGATCGAGGTGATTATTATGCCAATGACCCTTACCCAATGGTGGCAAGTTCTATCTGATGATCTAAAGCGGTTAAAGCCCTTAGTTAAAAATGGTGAGTCAGCACCTTGGCTTGCTGCTGAAACTATGGCTAAAGAAGGAGCACAGATTGAGGATGGCTTACTCACAGCCATGGGACATAAAAATGAAATTGATAAAGCTATAGAGAAATTAGGCCCTGAATTTACTACTCCTAAGTCAAAAGAGAAACAATACTTACCCAAAGTTTCTAGCCCGGACGAATTATTATTTGCTGTAGTTTATTACCAACATCTTGACCGTTATAAAACGATTGACACGGCACGAAGCGGCTCACCCACTGATCTCATTTTAGCGGGTGTAATTAAAGAGCGTCCCGTTGTGCAAGACAATGTCGATGAGCTGAAGAAGCGAATTGATGCTTATTGCAGCCAACCAGGAATTGACAAGGCAATCATAGATGCATTCCCCGATCTTGCTAATCAAAATGGACAGACCTTACCTGATAAAGTGGCAAGTATGCTTGCTGAATTACCTCTCGATGAAAAGCTTATCGGTCAATTTGAAGCTGAAGCTAACGATCTTTTGCAAACCCATGGCGAAAAGGATGATAAGGCTATAATAAATCTCTTTAACCAATTAGACAGTTCTCTGCAACGGAAGGAAAATGCACTCAGAGAAATTGCTAGCTTTAAAAAATACAGGGATGAGCTTGCTAGTGGCAGCTTGACTCTAGCTGATATAAAGGATGAAACTGTCATGCAGAAAAAATTTCCCAATCACTATAAGCAATTGATGGAATTAGACTCTGCTGATACTGAACGAAGTTCGGCTACAAAAGGAATAGTCAATGCTGCGCGTACTGCCATTGCTGCTGTGGAGACATCTTTTTCACTACTAGTTAATCCCTTTGTAAGGTACACAATAGGATATGTCACCCCCCAGTTTATCAATACGGCAGCGACAACTGTTGTGAACTCAGTGAGTGGAGTTACAAATAGCTTTAGACCTACTTCAAATGACGATAGCAAAAAGCAAGCATTGGTGGCAAAGGCGGAGGAAAAGATTTCTACCTTGGTGAAGCAGTTGAATTATAAGGACAGTGAGCAGATCAGCGCGAAAGATTTCGCAAAAATGTCTTCCGACCAGATTAACACTGTGGCAGAAAAGGTTGCGATTGTTAGGCACATGGTCGATATTCAAAAATGTTTAGAGCAGTATCACCAAAAACAAACTACCGGAATTGTTGAGGTAACTCAGGCATTTTTGATTAAACCCTTTGTAAAATGGTTAAGTGAGTCGCCTTTACGCCGGGTCATACATGATAGAGTGTTATTGACTTTTGAAGCAGAAAATTTGAAAAACCAATTAGATGGATTAATCGCTGAAACCAATGAAAATCCTGATGTTGATTTAGATCAAATCAAGCAACAACTTACCAGCGAATTAGATGGAACAAAGCAGAAAGCTGATCAAATTCATAAGAATAGCATTTATACCCTCTTCGAGAAGGACAGGAAGGAAAATAAAGAAGCCAAAGACGAATTAGACACATTTTTGGAAACGTCATCAACGAGAGCTAGAGGCCCATCAGGTTAGTAGGTTGGGCCTTGGCCCAACAATAGCTGCTGGGCACACTCTTTAATCAAGCCTGTTATTCTCTAGTAGCTTCCAACCCTGAATCCCTGGGTTGCTTTGCTAACGCTCCCAAAGAACTTCCTTCATTTTCCCCCTCCCCCCGGGAACGGGGAGAGGGTGCCCGCAGGGTGGGAGAGGGGATGCTGGTGCAAAGTTCTTTGGTGATGTTTGTCCCACGGGACTAGGGTACTCGCAATGACGCTATGCAATATTAGGTGATTTCTTTAGCTTGACGGCTATGACGTAGAGTTCAGTGGTTTTTCCTCCCGTGCGTCTACATACATTAAGTTTCACTTTCATGATAAAATAACCGTCTTACTAACAAATAGATGAAATAAAAATGCCTGTTTTTCACCTTTTTTTAGCCTTGTTAGTTGCTATTATTTGGGGTCTTAATTTTCTATTTGTTAAATTGGCTCTTGAAGAAATTTCCCCCTTACTTCTTTGCGTTATGCGCTTCATATTGGCGAGCATTCCTGCTATTTTTTTCATCAAACCACCAGCCGCACCTTTTAGGGTAGTGGTATTATATGGACTGGTCATGTTTGCTTTACAATTCACGTTTTTATTTGTTGGCATGTATGTAGGAATGACCCCGGGAATGGGGTCAGTAATCGTGCAAGTCCAGGCATTTTTCAGCATGTTTTTTGCGGCGGTTTTGCTAGGAGAGCGAGCAACTATTTGGCAGGTTTGTGGTGCATTAATTTCATTCGCTGGTATCGGCTTAGTAGCGATCCATTTTGATAGCAATATATCGTTATTAGGTTTTATCTGTATGCTTTCTGCTGCGATAATGTGGGGATTAGGCAATCTTATCACCAAAAAGAATAAACATATTAATATGATCGCACTAGTTGTTTGGGCAAGTTTCGTTGCCTGGATACCCTTGTTAATAGCTACCCTGATATTCGAAGGACCACGCTCTATTATTGATGACTTACAACACATTACTTGGCGGGGTACATCATCGATATTTTATATTGTTTATGCTTCAACATGGGTTGGCTATGGGGTGTGGAATTGGCTAGTTAGCCGTCATCCGGTCGGACTAATTGTACCCTTTACTTTATTGATCCCTGTGGTGGGGATAGTAAGTTCAGTCTTAATGTTAGGGGAACCGTTTTATCTCTGGAAGTTAGCTGCTGGTTTGTTAGTTATTAGCGGTTTATTTGTTAATTTATTTGGTGCACGATTGTTTGCAAACAAAATGCAGCGAGAAATGCTGAAAAAAGCCTAATTTCTGTTTGGGCGCGGGATTATTCGCAGCACCCATTGTTGGGCCAAGGCCCAACCTACAATTTCGTGACTATGTAAACGTAGGTTGGGCCTTGGCCCAACAGATTATCCACAATTTCGTGACTATGTAAGCGTAGGTTGGGCCTTGGCCCAACAGATTATCCACAATTTCGTGACTATGTAAGCGTAGGTTGGGCCTTGGCCCAACAAACTATCCCCCCATCTTTATCACCGGCATCAAAGTCTGCAACAGGGCTTTAAAAATCTTCGGGGTGCCAGCAATAATATCCCCAGATTTTAGGTAATCTTCACTCCCTTGCATGTCACTTATTAGCCCACCGGCTTCTTTTATCAGCAAGCTACCGGCGGAAATATCCCAGGGACGTAACCCAAACTCCCAGAGCCCATCGAGCCTTCCACTCGCCACATAGGCGAGATCGAGGGCAGCTGATCCTGTTCTTCTTACTCCTGCACATTTGCCGATTAAGGTGGCAAAAGTTGGCATATAACGTTCTGCTATTGCGGTATTGCGAAAAGGAAAACCTGTGCCCAATAAAGCCCCATTTAATTGGGTTTGCTTGGAAACACGAATACGTCGGTCATTGAGTTGGGCGCCGCAGCCTCTGCTGGCGTAAAAGCATTCGTGGCGCAGTGGGTCATAAACAACCGCATGTTCCACTCGGTTTTTAACTCTATGCGCTATCGAAACTGAAAACACTGGGAAGCCGTGCAAATAGTTCGTGGTGCCATCCAATGGATCAATGATCCATGTTGATTCGGCATTGGCATTTTGGATACCACTTTCCTCAGCAATAATGCCATGTTCAGGGTAGGCTTTACGAATGGTGTTGATAATTGCCTGCTCTGCTTTTATATCCACTTCACTGAAGAATTCATCACTACTTTTTTGGGTTACCTTGATCCGATCTAATTGTTCTATATGACGTATAATGATATCGCCTGCCTGGCGGGCAGCGGTAATTGCAATGTTTAATAGTGGTTGCATTATGGGCTCTTTCTCAATATTTACGGCCTATAATATCTAGCCTATTTTTTTTTGTACAGAGAGAAGTCATTGCTGCTATAGTTGTTATCATGTAGGAGTGTTCTATAACTTACGGTTATTTTATGAATTTTGCTTCGATCAGAATTGTATTAGTAGCTACTTCGCATCCTGGGAACATCGGTTCCACCGCCAGGGCGATGAAGACTATGGGCTTGCACAATCTTTATTTAGTGTCTCCAAAATCGTTTCCTGATCAAAAAGCCAATGAAATGGCAGCAGGGGCAGATGATATATTAAAGCAAGTGATAGTGACTGATTCCCTTGATGAGGCATTGATAGGCTGTCAATTAATTTTCGCGACCAGTGCGAGAGTACGTGGGATCTCTTTACCAGGTTTGACACCTGCCGAGTGCGCACAACTAGTGTGTCAGAAACCAGATAATACAGCGATTGCCATTGTCTTTGGTCGTGAGCATGCAGGACTGACTAATGAGGAGTTATTACGCAGTAACTATCACGTTAATATTCCAGCTAATCCGGAGTATAGCTCTTTAAATCTCGCACAGTCTGTGCAAATTATTGCATATGAGTTGCGTATGCAACTATTATCACCCGTTGCCGAGGTAGAACACCAACAAGACAGACCTGCGACTGCTGATGAGATAGAGCAATTTTATGCACATTTAAACGAAGTGATGGTTGTTATTGATTTTCTCAAGCCGACTAACCCGACTAAACGACTACAACAACGAATTCGCCGTATATTTAATCGAGTCGGGTTGGAGCATATGGAGGTAAGTATTTTGCGCGGCATTTTAAGCCAAATTCAATACGCATTGGCATGTGCGAGTAAGAGCGGGCCCGCTCCCTAACGGTCGCGGCTCGGATAATATTGTGCGGAGTTAGGTATGAATAAATTGCCAATTTATTTAGATTACATGGCGACGACTCCTGTAGATCCACGGGTAATAGTGAAAATGATGCAATACTTAGGTCCCGATGGTGATTTTGGTAATCCAGCCTCGGTGACTCATGTCTACGGCAAAATAGCTGCCGAAGCGGTAGAGCAGGCCCGTGCCCAGATTGCCGAAGTCATTCATGCCGCACCAAGAGAGATAGTATTCACCTCGGGGGCTACTGAAGCAGATAACTTAGCGATCTTAGGTGCTGCACGTTTTTATCAGCGCAAAGGTCGCCATGTGATAACAATGCGCACTGAACATAAGGCTGTTCTCGATAGTTTTCAGCAACTAGAGGATGAAGGATTTGTGGTAAGTTATTTAAATCCACAGCCTGATGGGTTACTTGATTTGCAGGTACTAGCCCAAGCTCTCAGAGAGGATACAATTTTAGTTTCTATTATGCATGCTAACAATGAAATTGGGGTGGTGCAGGATATAGCGGCAATAGGGGAATTATTGCGTGATAAAGGTATCATTTTTCATGTTGATGCAGCACAAAGTGCAGGAAAAATTGCCATTGATTTAAGTAAGCTTTCAGTTGATTTGATGTCATTTTCTGGTCATAAAATTTATGGGCCTAAAGGGATTGGCGCATTATATGTCCGGCATAATCCAAGAGTTCGTCTACAACCCCTCTCGTTTGGTGGTGGGCATGAGGGGGGGCTGCGTTCAGGTACTTTAGCAACGCATCAGATCGTTGGTATGGGGGAAGCTTTTGCCATTGCAGAAGAAGTGCGTATTGAGGAGCAGGGAACTCTCTTACAGTTGCGCCAGCGGTTGTGGAATGGGATTAAGCATTTACCAGGTATACGTTTAAATGGTCATGAGCATAATCGTCTTGCTGGTAATTTAAACCTCACTTTTGCTGGCATTGATGGCGACTCATTGTTGTTTGCACTGCGTGAATTAGCAGTTTCAACGACCTCCGCATGCTCGGCAGCGAGTAGGCAACCCTCTTATGTGTTGCGTGCTCTAGGTTTAACTGATGAGTTGGCGTATAGTTCGATCCGCTTATCGCTTGGTCGTTTTACTACCGCGGCACAAGTTGAACAGGTTATTGCGATAATCTGTGACCAAATTAACCGATTGCACAAAATATCACCACTATAATGTATAATGAACTTGTAGAAACGTGTTTTTTTGCCCCAAATCATGTAGGCACAGTCGATCTAAGCCAAGCTTTAAGTGTCTATTATCGCAAAGGCGAGGCGGGTCGAGGGGATGTTTGTGATTTTTATCTGCTTTGTAATGAGCAGGGCTTTATTCTGAAAGCACGCTTTAAAGCGTATGGTAATCCTTATTTAATTGCTGCAGCAGAGTGGCTTTGCCAGCAATTAGAGGGAAGTCTAATTGATGAACATCCACGCTTAAATTATTCTTTGCTAGTGCAAGAATTAGCACTACCAAAAAATCGCTATGCGGTTGCCCTACAACTTGAAGATGGGTATCGAGAATTAGTGCTGAGGATGCAAATGAAGTTAACCCCTCGGGGTAAACATGAGAAAAGAACTCTGCACCAGCGAACCCTCTCCCGCCCTTCGGGCACCCTCTCTCCATTTCTGGGGAGAGGGGAAAAATGAGGGAAGTATATAACCCTCTCCCGCCCTATGGGCACCCTCTCCCCGTTTCCGGGGCGAGGGGAAAAATGAGGGAGGTTTTTTAGAAGAGGAGAAGCAATGAGTGACGTGATGCAACATACTAGTGATACCGGATTTGGCATTAGTTTAAGTGAGGCGGCTATTCGTCATGTTATAGTCCATCTTGACAAACAACAGGGTAGCAAAGGTGTTCGTTTGTCGGTAAAGAAAACGGGATGTTCGGGGTTATCTTATGTCGTTGATTATGTATTGTCTCCCCAAGCAAATGATATCGTGCAAGCATTATCTGCCAATTATCAACTTTTTATCGACAAAGCCAGTTATCCTTACCTCAAAGGCATGCGTGTCGATTATGTCAAACAGGGGCTAAATTATAAATTCGTTTTTACCAATCCCAATCAAACAGGCCAATGTGGATGTGGCGAAAGTTTTACAGTAGAGTAGAGTCCGGTGACAATTCTCCTATTTTGGCCGAAAACCCAAGTCATCCTGAGCGTAGCGAAGGATCTCTTTGATTGAGCACTATGCCACATTCTGGAGATCCTTCGCTGCGCTCAGAATGACGGCTAAACACGATCCAGGTATAATCCATAATTCGGAATAATTGTATTTAATATCTACAAATTGATATTATTTTATGCAATAATGCATCAAATTACCTCAGTTCGATCAAAAATGCTTGCAAAACGGATCATTTTTCCTTAAGCTTCCCTTAATAAATGAATATCATTAAAACAATGTTTACATACTTTGTGATTTTTGGTATCATAGCGAACATGATGTTCATTTATGTCTTGATTTAATTGGATAATAATCATTTTTATAGTGTTTGGAGGGATAATGAGTGCAATAATGCAGCGTGTTGAACAATATAATGAAGCATTGACCCAGCAAATTGTTGGAGCCGTTAAGGGCTATTTGAATGCTGTTGGTAATAAAGAAACAAATTTAAATCTTTATCAACTGATCATTGAAGAAGTCGAAGCTCCTCTATTTCGTACAGTCATGGAGTTAACTCGGTATAACCAATCCAAAGCAGCTCGTGTTTTGGGTGTAAGCCGTGGTACCTTACGTACTAAGTTGAAGCGTTACTTTGACGATGAGTTTATCGGTACGCGCGGGTAATAATTCCCCCAAGTGACTTGTCAGTAGCTAGGGTCTGTTTACAATTCGATTGTAAATAGACCCTATATGTTGGCAAGTCACTAAGTGCTTTGCTAGTATATAAACAGAGTCGGTCAGACAATCGCTCTTTGTCAATACAAAGGGAGGAAAGTCCGGGCTCCATAGGGCAGGGTGCCAGGTAATGCCTGGGAGGCGAGAGCCTACGGAAAGTGCCACAGAAAATATACCGCCTAGAGTCTTTCAGCTTGCTGACAAAGTAGGTAAGGGTGAAATGGTGCGGTAAGAGCGCACCGCACGATTGGTAACAGTCGTGGCAGGGAAAACCCCACCTGGAGCAAGACCAAATAGGAATCCCACTTACTTGTGGTAAGGACGTATGGCCCATACGGGATTCGGGTAGGTTGCTTGAGGTATGCGGTGACATATGTCCCAGATGAATGATTGTCCGCGACAGAACCCGGCTTATCGACCGACTTTATTTTATATTTCTATTTTCTCCTATCCTACGTCTATTATTAAGATAAATGAAATCCACAAGGAATTGGATATGGATAGGTTACAGCAATTTAGCTATGAAGCTTGGCCCAAGCTGCCCTATAAAGATTTTGCGTCAACCGGCCATTTACTCCATATGGGTATGCAAGTGGTTGGAAAATTGAAATTGACGACTCCATTTGAGCCACAATGGGCTAATGTTCCTTTTTGGATAAACAGTCGTGGTTTAACCACAGGTCCTATTCCTTATCATGGGGGAATTTTTACTGTGGATCTTGATCTTATTGCTCATAAAGTCATTTGTTCAACCAGCTGGCAATTTGTGGGAGAGTGCAACTTAAGCTCCATGTCGGTAGCTGAGTTCACTCAATCAGTATTTAAGCTTCTTTCTCAGGCTGGTATAACTATAGAAATAAATCCCAACCCGCAGGAAATTCCTGATCCCATTCCTTTCACTGAAGATACAAAACAACAAACCTATAATAGGGATCTTGCTAATGCATGGTGGAGAATCCTAGTGAGTTCGTATCAGGTCATGCAACGATATCACGCACAATTTACGGGTAAAACACCACCTATTGGGTTGATGTGGGGTACGTTTGATTTGAGAGATGTACGCTTCCAGGGCATAGCTGTTCCTACCACAGGACCCAATGCAGAGTACATTCGCCGCAATGCAATGAATGAAACCCAAATTGAAGCGGGGTGGTGGAGTGGCAATGCAAATTATCCTCGGCCAGCCTATTATTCATTTACCTATCCGCAACCAGAATTGATTGAGCAAAGTCAAATTAAACCTGCTTCAGCAAGATGGGATAATTCCATGGGGTTATTTATTCTTGATTATGACGATATACAAGGATCTAAAACACCAGAAGAAGATTTACTCCTATTTTTACAATCAACCTATCAAGCAGGGGCTAAGCTTGCAAATTGGCAGCCGAGTCTTGTTAGCTCAGGAAAACCTAATTAGGGACCCTAGTACTTAACCCTCGATAAATTTCCTGTTTTCATGGTAAACTCTCTGCGTTTAAGGGAAATGGGCGCTAACGCAATGAGTCTTGATCATGATGCTATGTATCGATGTTGGTAATTCCCATATTTATGGTGGTGTATTTGCCGGGGAAGAGATCCGTCTTCGCTTTCGCCATACTTCAAAAGTGAGCACTTCCGATGAATTGGGTATTTTTCTTAAGTCGGTATTGCGTGAAAATCAGTGTTCCCCTGATGCAATTAAGCACATCGCGATTTGTTCTGTAGTACCTCAATTAGACTACTCCTTGCGCGCTGCATGCTTAAAGTATTTTTCAGTAGAACCTTTTTTACTGCAAACTGGGGTAAAAACGGGTTTAAACATCAAATATCGCAACCCTGTTGAAGTGGGTGCTGATCGTATTGCCAACGCAATTGCTGCAACGGTCCTTTTCCCGGGAAAAAATATTGTGGTCATTGATTTTGGTACAGCAACCACTCTTTGTGTGATCAACGCTCAAAAGTGCTATTTAGGGGGAGCTATCTTACCAGGTATTCGTCTGTCCGTGGATGCACTCGCATCAAGAACAGCCAAATTACCATCCGTTGAAATAGTAAAAACGGAGCAAGTCGTTGGGCGTTCAACCATAGAAAGCATCCAATCGGGAGTATTTTATGGTGCTCTGGGTGCCTGTCGAGAATTAATACATCGCATTAAAGATGAGGTTTTTGCCCAACAAGAGATTCTTGTTTTAGCAACTGGAGGCTTTGCAGCTTTATTTGATAAACAAGGAATTTACGATCACCTTGTTCCTGACTTGGTATTGCAAGGAGTGCGTTTGGCAGCAGAGTTAAATAGCTAATACTGATGCTCGACTTTAGCCATTTTTTAAAAGCAGATACAACTGACTTCTTAATACATTAAAAAGGGTGCAACTCACATATAGATAAATGAAATCACGTAGGTTGGGCCTTGGCCCAACAAGAATGTGGCATGTTGGGCCAAGGCCCAACCTACTTCAAGTTTGTCTATGCGAGAGCAAGCAGAGAAACTTTTTGGTGTACCAGCAGAAGAACAACTCTTCATCGCCTCAGGCAGGGGGCCAGAGAAAAAAATGCTTTAACGTAAACACACTGCTATCTAACACGACACGCATTACTGGCTACGTGCCCCTTCAACGGCTTCTGCAACAATAGTTCAGATCGTACTCGGCCTAAATAACCTCTCAAATTTGTTTAAATTTTGTGGGGATTACTTAGCCCGTAACTCCCCAATTACATCAATTTAATCCCTACCGTTTGCTGGAGATCCCTCGCTGCGCTCGGGATGAGGTGAGTAGTTACCTTAGTCCCAATATGAAAATAAAATAATCAAAATGAAATCCATAAAACCATGATGGCATTAATAATGCCATCATGCCTGCATTTTTAAAAAAAAATCTTTCATAAGGGGTTGACGACTGGGAATTTGTGTTTCTATAGTGTATGAAAGTGGTTTAAAGTATAAAAAAGTGGAGAATTGTGGGAAGGTTAGCATAGCTCAACCCAACTGCTTAAATTACTGTCATGTTTCGCGGAATTAATGCCATCACAATTGACGGAAAGGGGCGTCTTGCTGTGCCGACTCGTTATCGAGACGAGTTGGCTACACAAGATAAAGCTTCTTTGGTGGTGACTATCGATCCTGAAGAGACCTGTTTATTACTTTATCCAACAACAGAATGGCAACTCATTGAAAATAAACTACAGAGTTTGCCTAGCTTTAATGTTGCTGCACGGCGAATCCAGCGTTTGCTGATTGGTCATGCGACAGACGTGGAATTGGATAGTAGCGGACGAGTGTTGTTGCCACCGCTTTTACGGGATTATGCCCATCTCGATAAAAAAGTGGTGATGATTGGTCAGGGTAATAAATTTGAAGTATGGGATGAAAACTTGTGGCAAAGCAAGCGTGAGCAATGGTTGCAAGCAGAGGCATCCAAAGAAGATGGATTGCCTGAGGAAATGAAAACTTTTTCTTTGTAGTGGTAGTAATTATGACGATGCACCAAGCAGTATTGCTGCAAGAAGCAATAGAGGGTCTAGCGATTAAAGCCGATGGTATCTATGTTGATGGAACTTTTGGGCGTGGTGGCCATAGCCAAGCTATTTTGCAGCAATTGTCTGCATCAGGACGACTTATTGCCATCGATAAGGATCCGGAAGCGATAAATTATGCCAAAGAACGTTTTGCTCATGATCCACGTTTTCAAATCTACCATGGTTCTTTCGCTGACCTTGCTGAGCTCTGCAAAGGCATGAAGATTTATGGGCATATCAATGGCATTTTATTGGATCTTGGCGTTTCATCACCGCAGCTCGATGATCCCAAGCGAGGGTTTAGTTTTATGCAGCAGGGTCCTTTAGATATGCGGATGAATTTGGAGCAAAAATTGGATGCGGCTTATTTTGTAAATAATGCCAAGGCAGATGAACTGGCAGCTGTTTTTAGAGAGTATGGTGAAGAGCGTTTTGCTGGCCGCATAGCACGTGCGATTGTTACCGCTCGCACGGAGGCGCCCATAACAACGACGCAAACACTCGCTGCAATTATTAAGCAAGCTAATCCAAAATGGGAGAAGCATAAGCATCCGGCAACCCGAGTATTTCAAGCCATACGCATCTACGTAAATCAAGAGCTAAGCGATTTAACTGCTTGCCTTAACACCGCGATCGATGCGCTGATAGTCGGTGGCCGCTTGGTCGTAATCAGCTTCCACTCCTTAGAAGATCGCATTGTTAAACAATTTATGCGTTCTAAAGAATACGGTCAGCGTCCTCCGCCAGGAGTGCCGATTCGCGAGAGCTGGATGCAAACGGGGTTTAAGAGAATAGGTAAGGCTATAAAAGCGACTGATAGTGAAGTTAAGCAAAACATCAGAGCCCGTAGCGCAGTATTAAGGATAGGAGAAAAAACAGCATGAATGCTGCAGCTAGAGCAATTAATCAGAGTAATTTTTTTAGTGGACAATTATTAGAAATGCGGCTTTCAAAACAGCTTTGTTTTCTTATGACCCTAGTGCTAACAGTTTTAGTCACTGCTTTAGCTATCGTGTATACTACCAACGAGCATCGTATCTGTTTCAGCCAGTTGCAGCGCTTAGAGCAAAAAGCTAATCAGTTACAATTGCAATGGGGGCAATTAATTCTTGAACAGGCGAGTCTGGCAGGGCCAGCTCGAGTAGAGCAGTTGGCAACAGAAAAATTGCAAATGAGACTACCCTCCAGTAAAGAAACTTTTATGTTGCGGACAGGATGAAGTAAGAGTTCAGGTCCCTCAAACGGTTGTTCCAGATACGGAGGTGATCTCTGAGAATGAAAAGTAATGCGCATCGGGCGCGATTGTTCGTTGTGTCCTTTTTTTTCTTCTTAATGTTGGGAGCTCTCCTATGGAGGATGTTGGATTTGACTGTCTTGCATCGTCAATTTTTACAAGGACAAGGCGATGCGCGTAGTTTGCGTATAGTTGATATACCAGCACACCGTGGCATGATTACGGATCGACAAGGGACGCCACTTGCGGTGAGCACTCCGGTGCAGTCTGTGTGGGTAAATCCGAAAACGTTTTCTCCCACCCCTAAGCAATTGACTGAATTGTGCCGCATACTTGGTATTGCAGTGAAGAATTTACAGACCAATGTCAAGCAAGCAAAGGCGCGAGAGTTCTTTTATTTACATCGACAGTTACCACCGGTTTTGGCAAGGAAAATTGAACAGCTCAACATTCCAGGAATTAATTTTCAGCAAGAATTCAAGCGATACTACCCAGAGGGGGACAGTACCGCCCAATTACTTGGTTTTACCAATATCGATGATATCGGTATTGAAGGTTTGGAGCTTGCTTACCAAGATTGGCTGATGGGAATTAATGGTAAGAAAAAAGTGGTAAAAGATCGCCTGGGGCAGATTATTGAAGAGCTTGGTTTGCTGAAAGAACCACGACCAGGACATGATCTTGTTCTAAGCGTCGATAGACATATACAGTATTTGGCCTATCACGAATTACAATCAACGATGGCGAGGTTTGCGGCAAAGTCCGGATCGGTGGTGGTTGTCGATACTCAAACTGGAGAGATTTTAGCTGCAGCGAATTCACCGTCGTTCAATCCCAATGCGCGTCATCATTATACACTTGATAGCTACCGCAATAAGGCATTAACTGATACCTTTGAGCCAGGCTCGGTGATTAAACCGTTTAGTATAGCAAGCGCTTTGGGCAGTGGGCTGTTTAAACCGGATACGGTAATCGATACTCGGCCTAGTTGGATGATCATACATGGTCATACGGTTCGTGATATCCACAATTACGGGGTCTTGGATGTGACTGGCGTGTTGCAGCATTCAAGTAACGTTGGTGTAGCGAAGATGGTGATTGCAAGCCCAGCAGAACAGTTAATTGGTCTGTTGCAGCATGCTGGCTTTGGGCAGCGGACGGAAAGTGGCTACCCAGGTGAAAGTGATGGTGGTATTGTCAATGCTAAAGATGCCAATCCGTTTGTATTAAGTACCCTAAGCTTTGGTTACGGGATGTCGGTAACAGCCTTGCAATTGGCTAAGGCTTATCTCATTTTTGCTAACCAAGGGCGGTTAATACCGGTAACTTTATTACACACAGAAGCTAAGCCAGTTGGTGAGCAGATCTTGGATAAGAAAACAGCAGGCCAGGTTCTGGCTATGCTAGAGGCGGTGCTTGGTAATGAAGGAACAGGTCGATCAGCGAGAGTGCCAGGATATCGCGTCGCAGGGAAAACAGGTACGGCCCAAATTGCTGGCAAAAATGGCTATGAAAAAAATCGCCATATTGCCAGTTTCGTAGGTATTGCTCCTGTGTCAAATCCTCGTTTAATTGTAGCCGTTGTGATTCACGAGCCAACTAAAAATGGTTATTATGCTGCATCGGTTGCCGCACCACTTTTCGCCCAAGTTATGTCTGGGGCCTTACGTATTCTTGATATCCACCCTGATCGAGCGTGATAACCTAGTCCTGTGGTACTAAATATCAGCGAAGAACTTTGCACCAGCGAACTCTCTGCCCTAATACGGGCACCCTCATCCCCATGCCTGGGTGAGAGGGGTAAAAGTGAGGCGACAGTTTTTTGAGAGGTACGTAATGAAATTGGCAGAGCTTTTTCAACCTTGGATTGCTAATGAGATCCCTGAGTGTGAAATTTTAGGTTTACATAATGATAGTCGCCAAATAAAGCAGGGCTTTTTGTTTATTGCTTATCCAGGTCATGCCACCGATGGGCGGCTTTTTATTGCCCAAGCAATTCGTGCTGGCGCAATTGCGCTAGTTTATGAGCCAGAGAATTGGCCTTGTGCTTATCAGTTACCAAGCGAATTACCTTCTATTGCTCTTCCTGGGCTTGGCAACGAAACTTGCAGGAATCGCTAGTCGTTTCTATGGTGAGCCAACAAAAAGATTAACCGTCACAGGAGTTACCGGGACTAATGGTAAAACAACAATAGCTTATCAACTTGCTCAGGCCCATAATTTATTGGGCGAGCGCTCTGCCTATATTGGGACAATAGGGCAGGGGGAGGTCATGGCCTTGCAGCCCATGGTAAATACCACCCCTGATGCGCTTTGTTTGCAACAGCTCATGCATCACTATGAGCAAAATGCAATAAAACAAGTTTGCATGGAGGTGTCTTCGCATGCATTATGTCAGCAACGTGTAGATAAAATCGATTTTCAGCAGGCTATTTTTACTAATTTAAGCCATGAGCATTTGGATTATCACCAAACTATGGAAGCTTATGCGGCTGCAAAAGCAATGTTGTTTGCTAAGCCAAGCCTTCGATGGGCCATTATTAATCAAGATGATTATTACAGCCAGATTATACGTAGCCAGAGTAAGGCCGATCAAATTATTAAGCTATGGCGTGAAAGAAGGAGCAGATGTGTGTGTTTGCGTTGGGATGTAAGCCTTGCAGGTACTCATCTTGCGTTAAATTCACCGTGGGGACAGCATGAGCTAGTGATCAATGCTTTAGGGTTTTTTAATATCTACAATGCACTGGCTGTGTTTTCAAGCTTATTGGCCTATGGCTATCCGGTTGAAAAGGTGGTGCCGGTAATGGCTAAATTGCAGGCAGCTCCTGGACGCATGGAAATTGTAGCGCAAGAACCCTATGCCATTGTGGATTATGCGCATTCACCGGATGCTTTAGAAAATGTATTAGCAACGTTGCAAGCAAGTTAAAAAAGGGCGTATTTTGGTGGTATTTGGTTGTGGGGGTGATCGGGATAAAACGAAACGCCCAATGATGGGTAAAATCGCTAGTCAATATGCGGATATCGCTATCATAACCAGCGATAATCCGCGAACTGAAGATCCTCTCGCTATCATCGCCGCGATTGAAGCAGGTATTAGTTCAAAGCGAATCTTTATAAAATTGCTGATCGGGAACAAGCCATTGCTAAGGCCATAAGCCTTGCAATAAAGAGGATATTATTTTGGTTGCCGGCAAAGGCCATGAAGATTATCAGCAAATTGGTAATGTTCGTCATGCTTTTTCTGATCAGGCGGTGATCCGAAAGTTGTATAACATGCCTCAAATTTTCTCCAAGCGTTTGTTCATCAAGTTTTGCAGCGTCATAATTGCAAAAATCGTGGCGATTTTGGTGGGCTTTACGCATTCTGGAAGGTTAAGTCAAGGTTGTCGGTAGGCTTTTATTGGTTTCATGAATTGGGTTATAGAGAGATAGTGCAAGACTCTGCCAACTCGGATCGCAGGGAAAGTGCGTAATTCTCACCATTAGGAGTATTGAATTTGGTGGCTAAGATGAAGCTAGCATGTAATTTCTGACTGACCATAGTAATTGCTGTATATTTTGCTTCTATACTGTGCCCTGCAATATGAGGCGTGCATAGAGGTAGCAAAGTCAACAATTTCATGGTTAATAGCCGGTTCATTATGTAAACGTCAGTGCAATAAATCAGTGATTTTTTTGTGTTGAAGAAGCGCCTCTTCATTAATTATCCCCACCGCGCGATGCATTGATAATAACTGTTCCGGTTTAAGTTGATTAAGCAATGTTTCATTGAGAAGATTGCGACTTGGATAGGGTGGAGCAGTCATGCAAATTGGCATGAATAGAAATTAGATCACATTGAGTGATCGCTGCAAGAGAGCTGCTACAAAAACCGGAATCAGACTCAGCTTTAAGCGGATCATAACAATGCACTTCCATCCCCATAGCGCTCAGGCGTTTAACAACTTCAGTACCTACTTCTCCAACACCAATCACCCCTGCTTTAGCGCCGAAAAACCTTTGTATTTTTGCAAAAAAGCAAGGCTAGCGATAACATAATCGGCAACCGCAATGGCATTACTTCCTTTGGCATCGATGAGCTCAATTGCATTGTCATGTAGATACAGAGAATCAATATGATCAGTTCCCTACTTGCAGTGGCAACATAACGTAGCGAGTGGCCCTTCAATAAGCCTGCATTCACTTTAAGAGTAGATCGGCAAAGCAAAATCTGCTGGTCTTTAAGCAGCTGCAGGAATTTTCTGCATGATGATACAAGGTAATCTCAAAAGGCTTAGGAAAAGCTTGATTAGTCCGGGCAGTGAAGCATCAGCCAGAATTTTCATATAGTAAATAATGAATGAGTCCTGCTAAAGATCACTTGATAGGGGGGCGAATCAACCAACCCAAGGCTCCGCTAAACATAAGTGCTAAGAGAATAAAAATACCATAAGGTTCTATTTTCTGATATTGCAATGCTTGTCTGATGGGTAAAAGACTGGCCACAATTCGTCCGCCATCCAAAGGCGGAATGGGAATTAGATTTAGATAGGCTAAGAGCAGATTAATAATAATTCCTGCTGGCCTGTAAGGAACCATAAATAAGGCGGTATTGGATATAGGGGATTCAGCATGATCCCTATTTTAAGGCAAATTGCCCATAAAAAAGCCATTACCAGATTGGCGAGTGGACCAGCTGCTGTGGCAAGAGCCAATCTTGCCGTGGATTGCGAAAAAGCTGCGCTATTAATCGGAACAGGTTTTGCCCACCCAAAGACAAAATTAAATTGACTTAAAATGAGAACAAGGATGGGTACGATTATTGTACCGATAAGATCAATGTGTTTTAAAGGATTAAAGCTCAAACGCCCTAGCATTTTAGCGGTTGTATCCCCAAAGCGGAAGCTACCCAGGCATGGGCAGCCTCATGAAGCGTAATCGCAAAGAGCACTGGAAGTATCCAGATGACTATTCGTTGGACTGTGGATAATTCAAACATGAAAAGCTATGTACGAATATAAAGAACAACAATTCTCGAAGTTCTAACAATAGCCGTGTTTTGCTAAAGGAGATCCCTATTGAAAGCTCAGTACAATGTTCATTATTAACCTCATTATGATATCATTGTGCTTTGAAATCAAAAGCTATTAAAATGAGGTAACCCTTATAGCAAAGCAAAGTCCAAGGACTGAATAGTATTCAAAACATTTTATTTGTATTACAACAAAAAATGTCACACACCAACCGATTATTCAATATAATACAATTATGCTACTGTATTATGATAAAGAAAACAACTTGCATTTATACAACTCCACCAGCTGTAACTAAAAATGACTTGTATGCAAAATGTGAAAAAAATAAAAAATGGGCGATTGACGACTGTCAGTAATCTAATAATAAAATATAAAAATGGTTACATGGTTAAAACAAATCCTGCTAATACTAACTAACTGATGGTTATTAAGCTTGATAACCATTCATTCAGGTGGTATTTACAGTCTTGCATTTTGTGGATACAGTTGGTGTGCACACAAAATACATGGCAGCCTAATAAATTCATCAATGCTTCTTATAAAAGTAACAGAAACAGCTTATCAAGAAATTAAACAAAAATATCAGCCTTTTTTGTAATACTGCTGCTGGAGATGGTATAAGGGATATGTTGGTGGTACGCTCAATTTATGAGCTCGAACAACAGTACGTTTAAAAATGGCGAAAATCTATTTTTCTCAAAAAGCTATCGAGCGGAGAATACAACAGAAATTCGCGCAGAGAAAAACAACAATTCGAAATAGCATAATAAATTTATTCTTCAAGAATCTTAAACTTCTCAGCGTACAACGAATTAGATTTTTATCACTAACCGAAACATTGAGATTTTGCTAAACAATATATGATAAAAGTGTTATGAATTTTATTTTATTGAGTAGAAAATATGGTACCGGAAAACCCAAAAGAATTGCTTAATTTGCTAGAATTGGTTTAAAGATCAGTTAGTACCCCGCATTTTTGATCAGTGTGATACTTTGTAGATCACTGTAGTCCGGACAATGTCCGAACCTGACTACAAATTTACGTTAAAACTCGAAGTTCCATGTGACAGAGTTCGTAGCCTGTTAGCAAAGGAGAATAGTTTTCGGTTCGAAACGGAAAACCGGGTTGAGGAGCAAAGTCTCGTAAATGTTGTCAGTACCCCACGCCCTTCAGTTTTCGTAGAGTTGACGCCGTGGGTTTATATATTTTAATCTCGTTGAGCCTCCTATTGGCCGATATTATAAATTAAATAATTACTTGCTGTTAGGGCTATTCTCTTATTAATTTTTATGCCGGGATTGCCAAAATGCAGCGATTGAC